>JAVBNV010000006.1:0-199620 GCA_031551325.1 Alistipes sp. | reverse complement strand
CCAGGGCCTCTTCGGGCCGGAAGGCGTGGGAAGGCTGCCCGGGCCAGGCGTAATCGTCGTAGTAGGTGATGCAAATAGCGAGGGCGACCGAAATGGCCGCCCCTGCTATCAAGAGAAAAAATATTTATGGCTTGTTCTCAGCAAGTTGAGGATCAAAAAATATTCACCAACTAATCTGAAACATTACCCCCATTACCATCTTTCTCTGGATCGGGTGGAATGTAGACCCGTTCTGTTTTAGTCATCATAAAATCGTCACCTTGGACCTGGGATACGATAGTATGCATATTTCGGTCCCTTTCTTCCACCGACTTTATGTTTTCACGAGCCTTGAATTCATAATCGTAAATGTAATCATAGGCTTCTTCTGCTGAAGAAAATCTTAAAGGGCGTTGTTCTCGTTCCATTCTTTCATTAACAAAAAACAATTCCCATAAAGTGCCCGAAGGATATAAAACTCGTAAAGAGGGCCCTATATATCCATTCAACGAATATTTGTCCAAGACCCCAAAATCCGTTAATTTCTGAATTAGTTCTTCTTTTTTCATAATCATCGAGCGGGTTTAATATATTTCAAGTCCTGCAACATGTCAGTAGGTTTTGGTAAATAATATTGAGTTCCTCCCCCTGGTTGCATAAATGCTGGAGAGGCGGGACCATGATGCATAGGGATAGGTTTCAAAATCTCAAATTTATTAATCACATTAGGATTTGTTGAAGGAGGCAATGATAATTGTGCAGGAGGAGTTCCTTCTGGAGCTACGAATTGCCCTGGATCGGTTCCATATCGAATTACCTTATCTCCTGGCATTAAATGTCCATCCTGAGGAACGCCTTCAAATCCATTGTTAGGAGGATACTCAATGTGTTCCTTCAATAATTTTGCCGGATCCGTTTGAGGAGTTGGGGTCTCAGGCGGAGTTGGGGTCGGATTCTTTTGCGCACCATCAACCCGAGCATTGTTTGGTTCCGGACTATCAAGTGAGCTTTTAGGCAATTCGGTACCTACAGGTTGAGGCGAAAGCTGGTTAGGTTTTCCAGACCAAAAATTACTCTTGTTAGCAAGAGCCCGGATGCCTTCGGTAGCTCCACCAACAATTGCACCTCCTATGCCTCCTACCGCAGCTCCCTGTAATCCGGCCATTAAAACCTTGGAGATCGGTGCTCCGTATGCTGCGGCCAAACCGGCTCCGCCGACAAAACCACCAGCCACGCCGCTACCAGCTCCTACAGCCATTCCGAATAAGGCCCCGGCTTGGGCTTGTGTGGCGAATAAGCCGCTCACAAGTGCTCCTCCGCCGAATGCTGCGGCTCCAGATGCGGCTCCAACAGCAGCCCCGATCCCGAAATGCTTCAGTCCATCCCAAAAATTACCGATGTCCTTTCTGTGAACAATCGCGTTGGTGGCGCCACCAACTACGGCACCAATAATAACCGGTATGAACCACAAGATTTGCCCATCCGGATCTATGTACATTCCGGGACTATTGGCGCAGAACATGTAGGGATTGGCAAACTGGAGTTTCGGGTCGTGAGTGAACCAGCGTCCGATTACCGGATCGTAGTATCTCGCGCCGTAATCATAGATACCCAATAGGCTGCCGTTGATCGAAGCATCCTGTATTTCCTTGCCGTTGAATAAATACTTGTTCAAATGGAGGTTGCTGTACTCCCAGGCCAGGCCGAAAGGATAAAAATCCGTCCGTTGGTTTTCTACTAAAGTGTTGCCCAGGGCGGAAAGCATTGCTCTCGTACTCCCCACATGGTCGGTCTTGAAGTAGTTGTACGTGTAAGTCGTACCCGTTTTCGAGATCGTTCCTTCGGGTTGGAAGATCACAGAGAGGCTATTGCTGCCGTCGTAGATCATCACCGAGCGGTAGTAAGTCAAAGAACCTTTTGCGTCCGAGGCCAGTTTCTCCCCGGACGCGCTATAAACATACGAAATATAATCCGAACCGTTACTAACTTTTAACGGTAAATTTAAAAGATTGTATTCGATCGTATTTCCGACGCGGGCGTCGAAGGTCAGGTTCCCGTTGGCGTCGTAGGCATACTGGGTGGTGACGCCGTTGATTTTGACATCCTTGAGCCGGTATCCGGTGTAGCCGAGGATGATGCTCGTGAGGACTCCGTCTTTGTCGCAGCGGTTCATCGAGGTGATGTTGTCCGCCCCGTTTCCGTTTCCGCTTCCGGATTTGTCGTAGATGTAACTTTCCTTGTAGGCATTGGTGGTGCTCCATGTTCCGTTGGGATTCTGGAGGGTGCCTTTTTGGCGGTAGGCTCCCGAGGTGATCTGTCCCAAGGCGTTGTAGGCATAGTAATAGGCCCGCTTGGCTTCCCCGGCATGCTGCCAGATGGCCGTCTGGATATTGCCGTCGTAGCGGGAGCCATTGGCCAGGCCCGTGGTGTTTTTGTCGAAGTCGAGCCACCAGGAGAAACTCGGCGACTCGGAGCCGATGGTGCGCCCCTGGAGGTCGTAGGTGTAGGTTGTTTCTTCGGCTCCGTTGTGGATGGACTTGGTGGTTGTCTGCCCCAGTTCGTTGTAGGTGTACGAGGCCAGGGTGACTTGATTGTTGGCGTTGTCTCCCGTGACCTTCATTTTCACGTTCCGCAGGCGGCCCTGGTTGTCGTGAGCGAATACTTTGGTGTATTCCGTAACGGTGGAGCTGACGCTCTGTTTGACCTTGGTGTCGGTGACCGTGCCCAGGAAGTCGTGGGCGTTGGAGACGACCTCGGTGCCGAATGTTCCGGCGTTGTAGAGATCGGCTACGGACTGGATGGTCTGGTAGTCGCTGTCGAAGTAGACCGCCGTGGTGAGGTAGCGGGTCTCGGGGATGCCCAGGACCTTGATCTTGGTGCCGGTGGTCTGGCCGATCACGCGCGTGCCGTAGGTGCTTTGGCCGTCCAGGGCCTCTTCGGGCCGGAAGGCGTGGGAAGGCTGCCCGCACCAGTCGTAGTAGTAGGTGATACAAATAGCGAGGGCGACCGAAATGGCCGCCCCTGCTATCAAGAGAAAAAATATTTATGGCTTGTTCTCAGTAAGTTGAGGGTCAAAAATTATCCGCCAACTAATCTGAAACATTACCTTTTGAAACAGTGCCGTCATCAAAAATATTCGGCCAGAAGTATTTGATAGGATACATTACCATATCTATATCATCTTTATCTATCTCCTGACGCTCTAAGACGAGACCATTTAAAGACACGAAAAGATCATAGTTATGGTGAAGCGTAAGTGTCGTTCCTGAACATTTTCCAATCATTTCCCAACCCAATCGCCCATCAGTGAAAATAATGGAATCGGCAGAAACAACGTATGATCCATAGGTTTCACCACTGCTTATGGTTAACCCGCTGCCTCTATGCACGCTTATTATTTGATACTCACCGTCATTTGACAGGAGGAGCAAAAATGTTAAAAAACGTTCAGGGTAAGAGTCGGGAAAATTAACTGTCTGGCGATATGCTATATCAGCATATTTTTTCTGCCCACTATCATTATTCTGCGCATGAAGGGCAATGCATTGCAACACAAAAATCAGTAATAACTTTAGTTTTTTCATAGTACCCATACGCAAGGATTAATAATAAGTGCTTTTAAAACTGGGGAGGAGAGGATTTGCAAATTTTTTTATCATATCCGCCGCCTCTTCAGCCCTCTTGAGATGACCATTCCCATAAAAGACCCGATATGAATATGTCCATGCTCCCGCTTCAGATTGATTGTCATATGCGTCTTTACCAAAATGAGTTCTAATGTTGGCATAAACCGCATCTAAATTATGGCGCACATGAGTAAGTTCATGCCCCACAACCGCATCAAACAAAACCATATCACCGCTCTTAACGACGTACGGGGATATATGCACAGATGAGGCGCCACCACTGCTTAATCTTGCAAAACCCAAAGCGCCGGTTTCTTTCTCAATATTCCAATACTTTCCGTTTTCTAACATACTATAACCATTGTCCGACTGTGTAGTGATTTCTTGCATGCCAAAATCGCCTTCTTCGGCGCGAAAACGCTCTTTTGTGAGTGATTTTAATTGCCCGGTTAACTCATCATGGCTATAATCGGCAGCGCTTCCGGAAGCATCCCATTCAAAATCGACAGTCTTTGTCCCATTCAAGAAGCTATATCCATTCTTTGCATCCTGGATACCTTTGATCAGGCCTCCGGTCAAAGCTCCGACACCTCCTCCGATGACAGCACCCTTGAAGCCTGCTCTTAAACCTTGTCCGAGGCTCCCTCCGCTTAGCCAAGTATTGGCGGCACCTCCGGCAAAACCGGATGCAGCTCCGGAGCCTCCGGCTACAAGCGCTCCATTGATAAAGCCACCACCCAGAGAAAGACTTGCCTTGAGCCCTTCTCCAATCACATTGCCAATTCCGGCTCCGGCTAAACTGGTAATCGCATTTACAGCCCAAAATTTAGCAAAATCCCAGAAGTTTTTAATCTGTCCTGATGTGAGTTTGTGAATCAAGCTCGCCGTTGAGAGCAAGGCGGGAATCAGACCTGCCAGGAAGAAAAACTGTCCATCCGGATCGATATACATTCCGGGGCTGTTGCCGCAGAACAAATAGGGATTGGGCACCTGGAGCTTCGGGTCATGGGTAAACCATCTGCCGAGAACGGGATCGTAGTAACGAGCGCCATAGTCGTAGATCCCCAACATATTTCCATAGATGCTGGCATCCTGAATTTCCTTTCCGTTGAAGAGGTACTTGTTGGCGGAAAGGTTGTTGAAGATGTCGTCGTGCACCACACCGAAGGGGTAGAAATCGTTGGCCTGGGCTTGGTGCCAGTCAATGGTCGAGCCATTGGATATGGCGCTCATCATTACCCGGGTCGAGCCTACATGGTCGGTCTTGAAGTAGTTGTAGGTGTAAGCCCCGGAGGATTTGGTGATTGAGCCTTCAGGTTGGAAGATCAACGACAAAGCATTGCTTCCGTCATAGATCATCACGGAGCGGTAGTAAGTCAAAGAACTCTGGGTCTTCGAGGCTAATTTCTCTCCGGCCGCGCTATAAATATAGACAATAGAATCTGATTCCTGGGGCTATTCTTGTAAAACAAAAATAGCGAGGGCGACCGAAATGGCCGCCCCTGCTATCAAGAGAAAAATAGTTATGGCTTGTTCTCAGTAAGTTGAGGGTCAAAAAATATCCACCAACTAATCTGAAACATTACCAACCTTCAACGAGTTTTCAACATAAACTTTTTCTGCGTATAATTTATAACCGTCTACAGTAAGATCCATGCGGGGTGTATAATAGCGAATATCGTCAATTTTGACTACTTCCCGTTTATATATCCATTGTACCTCGTTCGATTGGTCTAGCTTTATTTCATATGTCCCTTTCGGTTGTCCGAAATCGTCGAATAATCCGGAGATACTAGAATATAGATAGGTCGTATCCCCTGCTTTAATCGGAATCCCCTGATATTTTTTTATCATCAGGATATGGAACATAAACTCTATATCCCTCCAACGATCATGGTTTTCTGTGGAGTCAGCAGGATTTAGTTCAAACATTTTTGCCCGCTCGGTTTCCACCGCTGCTGCCTCGAATTTGATTCTTAATTGACGAACAGTCAGCCCACTTGGTAAAAGGTCATTTTTAAACGCATGTTCCATGGGATCCTTGAATGGCGGATTAGATAAAACCGGTGTTTCGTGTATGTAATAATCCTCTGTGATATCTTTCCCGTTTTCATAGATGATAATGGCGGGGTTAAATGTTGTAACATAAAGATCTTCGCTCGAATGGTTAATCAGCGCGAACTTTACATAATGCATTGTCCCAATGGTGGTATCTTGTAGAGACAAGTGAACCGTTACTTTTTTGTTGGGGTGTAAACATCCCAACAAAAAAGCATTCATTAATAACAAAAACAATTTTTTCATAATCATTCCTCTTGAGGTTTACGGCAAGCAACCTATAGGTATCCTAGACGGGAGTCCCCATTGGGGCCGAGCCTTATAAAATCGCCCATTTAGGGATTGTGGATCCCCAAGATCTTTTATCTGTATTCTTGCAGATTCATAATGAAATGAATCTTTGAGATCTGATGCTTCAAGCACATCCATTTCCCATGCATAGCCGCCATATTCCATAGCAGGATTATAGCCAAGACCTGCACATAGTTGAGAAACATGTATATACTCATGACCCATCGTTAAAAATAATGTCAATTTATCTTTAAACGCAGCTGTCGAATAGTATACATTATAAGTCCCATCCGAAAGTTTATTTCTATCTGTATATGCAACGGCATCTTCTATGTCAAGAGATTTTACCGCATTGTCATCGTAAATATGATGTGCATTATCTCGAAATGTGGCATCAGCATAATAGTATTCCGCGAAATCGGCGAGTTCTCTATTACCTGGGGTCAAAATTCCATCTGCTCCTGTTGGATCATTTGCCGATAGACGAGTAAATGCGGCTACTTGTTTATTGAATGCTGCCTTACCGGCCCATCTGCCGGTAATAAATCCAGTTGCAGCACCAATTCCTCCACTCATAAATCCGGCAGCCAGTCCTCGTCCGAATCCTGCGCCATTGGCCCATGCACTGGAAGCTCCTCCGACAAAGCCTGCGGCGGCACCACTGGCAGCGCCAATTTTGGCGCCATTTGCAATTGCCTTTGCTAGATTTGTAGCAGCATTTAATCCTGCCTTAACCCAATAGGCGGCACCATAGCCCGCTGCAGAGGCGGCTACTCCCGGGAAAAAGGTTTTGGAAAAATCCCAAAAGTTATTGATTTTTCCCTTGACGGCTTTTTGCATAACCGCCCCCCATCCTGCGAATATTGCCGCAGCCAGCCAGAAAAACTGTCCATCCGGATCGACATACACCCCAGGACTATTTCCACAGAAAAGATAGGGATTAGCCACCTGGAGTTTGGGGTCATGCGTAAACCAACGTCCGAGTACGGGATCGTAGTAACGAGCACCGTAGTCGTAGATCCCCAGCATATTTCCATAGATGCTGGCATCCTGCACTTCCTTTCCGTTGAAGAGGTACTTGTTGGCGGAAAGGTTGTTGAAGATGTCGTCGTGCACCAGACCGAAGGGGTAGAAGTCGTTGGCCTGGGCACACCGTAATGTCCCTCCATCGGCCGAAAGCATTACCCTTGTGGAGCCTACATGGTCGGTCCTGAAGTAGTTGTAGGTGTAGGCCCCGGAGGATTTGGTGATCGAGCCTTCGGGTTGGAAGATCAACGACAGGGCATTGCTGCCGTCATAGATCATCACCGAGCGGTAGTAAGTCAAAGAACTTTGGGTCTTCGAGGCCAGTTTCTCTCCGGCCGCGCTATAAATATAGACAATAGAATCTGATTCCTGACTAACTTTTCTCGGTAAATTTAAAAGATTGTATTCGATGGAGTTTCCGACACGGGCGTCAAAGATCATATTCCCGTTGGCGTCGTATCGGTAATCCCCTGATTCTGTGCCGTTGAAAGTGAGCTTTTGGAGTTTATACCCATTGTAGGCCATATCGGAAATGCTCTGCAGAATCTCTCCCGTACTACTCTTTCGGGTGACTCCCAGGATATTGCCGTTGATGTCGTAGGTGATCCCCCCTTCGCGGAGCTTTTCGCTGGAGGTCCAGGTTGATCCGGATTTTTCGGTGAACTGGGCGTCCAGCAGTTGGTTCTGCGGATCGTAGGTGTAGACGTAGGCTTTCTCGTTGTCCAGTCCGGTTTTCCAGCGCGCCACGGAGAGTTGTCCGTCGCCCCGGGCCAGGACCCCGTCTACGTTTGTGTGCTCGAAGTCGAGCCACCAGGAGAAGGAGGGCGACTCAGAGCCTATGGTACGACCTTGGAGGTCGTAGGTGTAGGCGGTGGTCTCGGTGCCGTTGTGGATGGCTTTGGTGGTCGTCTGGCCCAGTTCGTTGTAGGTGTACGAGGCCAGGGTGACCTGATTGTTGGTGTTGTCGCCCGTGACCTTCATCTTCACGTTTTGCACGCGGCCCTGGTTGTCGTGAGCGAAAGTCTTGGTGTACTCCGTCGCGGTCGATCCCACGGTTTGTTTGACCTTGGTGTCGGTGACCGTGCCCAGGAAGTCGTGGGCGTTGGAGACGACCTCGGTGCCGAATGCTCCGGCGTTGTAGAGGTCGGCTACGGACTGGATGGTCTGGTAGTCGCTGTCGAAGTAGATGGCCGTGGTGAGGTAGCGGGTATCGTCGATGCCCAGGACCTTGGTCTTGGTGCCGGTGGTCTGGCCGATCACGCGGGTGCTGTAGGTGCTTTGGCCGTCCAGGGCCTCTTCGGGCCGGAAGGCGTGAGCCTGCCCGCACCAGTCGTAATCGTCGTAGTAGGTGATGCAAATAGCGAGGGCGACCGAAATGGCCGCCCCTGCTATCAAGAGAAAAATTATTTATGGCTTGTTCTCAGCAAGTTGAGGATCAAAAATTATCCGCCAACTAATCTGAAACATTACCAACATTACCACCAATTTTTAACGAATTTTCAACATGAATTTTTTCTGCATATAATTTATACCTATCTACAGTAAGATTCATACGGGGAGTATAATAGCGAATGTCGTCAAATCTAACTTTTTTCCGTCTAAATGTCCATTGTATGTCGTTCGATTCGTCTAACTTTATTATATATGTTCCTCTCGGCCGTCCAGACTCATCGAATAATCCAGAAATGGCAGTATATACATAGGTTGTATCTCCTGCTTTAATCGGAACACCTTGGTACTTTATCTTCATCATCACATCAAACATACTCTCTATCTCCCACCAACGATCAGGGTTTTCTGTGGAGTCTACAGGGTTTAATGTCGTCATTTTTTCCCATTCATATTCCCTTGCAGCCGCTTTGAACCTATCTTGTAATTGCCTAAGTGTAAGCCCATTTGGTAAAATACCCTCATTAAACGCATTTTCCAAAGGATCTACCAACGGAGGATTAACTAAAATATGTAGTTCCTGTGCATCGTAATCGGTTGTGATATCTGTCTCGTTTTCATAAATTCTAATAGCTGGTTCAAATGTTGTAACATAAAGATCTTCGTTTGAATGGTTAATTAAAGTGAACTTTACATAATGCTTTGCACCAATGGAAGTATCTTGTTGAGACAAATGAACCGTTACTTTTTTGCCGGGGTGTAAACACCCCAGCAAAAAAGTATTTATTAATAACAAAAAAATCTTTTTCATAATCATTCCTATTAAGGTTTACGGTAAGCAACTTGCAGGTATCGCAGAAGGAAGGCCCCATTTAGGCGATTTAAAATAGTGTTTAAGCGTTTTGACGCGCAAATTCCTGAGGTTATTTCGCTCTATTACAGCAGATTTATAATGATGTGAATCCTGGAGTCCTGCTTTCTTAAGCATATCCGCTTCCAAATCATAGGCTGCATATTCCATATTGTTAAGATGATGAAGATTTGAAGCGAGTTGAGCTACATGTAGATACTCATGCGTCATTGTCAGAAATAATGTTAATTTATCCTTGAATGCAGCCGTTGAATAATATATATTATACTTCCCATCCGAAGTTTTGTTGGGATCTGTATATGCAATTGCATTTTTCTTTTTACTAGATTTTACCCGATTGTCATCATAGATATCATTTGCATCATCCTTGAATGTGGCCTCCCCCAAATAGTGATCAGAGAAATCTGCGAGTTCTTTATTACCAGGAATCAACACTCCATCTGCTCCCGTTGGATCACTTGCTGCCAGTCGATAAAATTCCTTCGTTTGTTTGTTGAATCCCGCGGCTCCGGCCCATCTACCAGTAATAAACCCGGTAGCAGCACCAATTCCTCCACCCATAAATCCTTCAGCCAGTCCTCGTCCAAATCCTGCGCCATTGGCCCATGCACTGGAAGCTCCTTCGACAAAGCCCGCGGCAGCACCACTGGCAGCACCAATTTTGGCGCCGTTTGCGATTGCCTCCGTTAGCGTTTTAGCAACACCTAATCCTTCCTTAACCCAATATCCTACACCATAGCCCGTTGCAGTAGCTGCTACTCCTGGGAAAAATGCTTTGGAAAAATCCCAGAAATTTCCGAACTGATTTTTGGTGGCTTTGTGTATAATGCCCATCCACGAGAGGAAGAGCCCTGCAGCCAGCATCCACATTTGTCCATCCGGATCGATATACATTCCGGGGCTGTTGCCGCAGAACAAATAGGGATTGGGCACCTGGAGTTTCGGGTCATGGGTAAACCATCTGCCGAGAACGGGATCGTAATACCTCGCGCCGTAGTCATATATGCCCAGCATATTTCCATAGATGCTGGCATCCTGAATTTCCTTTCCGTTGAAGAGGTACTTGTTGGCGGAAAGGTTATTGAACAGGTCGTCATGCACCACACCGAACGGATAGAAATCGTTGGCCTGGGCTTGGTGCCAGTCGATGGTCGAACCATTGGATATGGCGCTCATCATAACCCTCGTACTGCCTACATGGTCAGTCTTGAAGTAGTTGTAGGTAAAGACGGGGGTCGGGCTTTGCGATTTGGTGATCGAGCCTTCGGGTTGGAAGATCAACGACAAGGCGTTGCTGCCGTCATAGATCATCACCGAGCGGTAGTAAGTCAAAGAACTTTGCGTCTTGGAGGCTAATTTTGCTCCAGAGGCGCTATAAATATAGACAATAGAATCTGATTCTTTGCTAACTTTTCTCGGTAAATTTAAAAGATTGTATTCGATGGAGTTTCCGACACGGGCGTCGAAGATCATATTTCCATTGGCGTCGTATCGGTAATCCGCTGATTCTGTGCCGTTGAAAGTGAGCTTTTGGAGTTTATACCCGTTGTACTTCATATCGGAAACCGTTTGCAAAACATTCCCGGTGCTGCTCTTACGGGTGATGCCCAGGATATTGCCGTTGATGTCGTAGGTGATTTCACCTTCGCGGAGTTTTTCGCTGGAGGTCCAGGCGGAGCCTGTTTTTTCGGCGAACTGGGCGTCCAGCAGTTGGTTCTGCGGATCGTAGGTATAGATGTAGGCTTTTTCGTTGTCCAGTCCGGTTTTCCAGCGGGCCACGGAGATCTGTCCGTCACCGCGAGCCTGAACTCGGTCCACGCTCGTGTGCTCGAAGTCGAGCCACCAGGAGAAGGAGGGCGAGACGGAGCCGACAGTACGGCCCTGGAGGTCGTAGGTGTAGCGGGTGGTCTCGGTGGAGTCGTGGATGGCTTTTGTAACCGTCTGCCCCAGCTCGTTGTAGGTGTACGAGGCCAGGGTGACCTGGTTGTTGGCGTTGTCGCCCGTGACCTTCATTTTCACGTTCTGCAGGCGGCCCTGGTTGTCGTGGGCGAAGGCTTTGGTGTACTCCGTGACCGTTGTACCCACAGTCTGTTTGACCTTGGTGTCGGTGACCGTGCCCAGGAAGTCGTGGGCATTGGAGACGATCTCAGTGCCGAATGCTCCGGCGTTGTAGAGATCGGAGACGGACTGGATGGTCTGGTAGTCGCTGTCGAAATAGACCGCCGTGGTGAGGTAGCGGGTCTCGTCGATGCCCAGGACCTTGGTCTTGGTACCGGTGGTCTGGCCGATCACGCGGGTGCTGTAGGTGCTTTGACCGTCCAGGGCCTCTTCGGGCCGGAAGGCATGAGCCTGCCCGCACCAGTCGTAGTCGTCGTAGTAGGTGATGCTCAGGCAGTCGTCCGGGTTGTTCACCTGGGGATAGGTGAGGTTGGTGTAGCCGTGGACGTTGCCGGCGGCGGTGCTGCGGGTTTCGAAGAATGCCGGTTGGTTGTCCAGGGCTGCCTGGTGGTCCTTTTCGGCGCCGGTGGCGATGCCCGTGAGCACCGGACGGTCGAACTCGTCGTACTTGGTGTAGACCCACTGGTTCCGGGCCCGCAGGTTGCCCGACTGGGACATGGCCAGGCGTCCGCGGGAGTCGTAGAGGCTGATCGTGTACTCGGAGCCCGGGACGTGCTGGCGGTAGGTGCGGCCCTTTTCGTCGTACTCGGTGTAGTAGCTGTAGGTCGCTACGGCGGCGGGCGAGTAGGTCGCGCCGGCGGCCAGGTCGTCGTGTTGGGCCGGGGGCAGCATGTAGCGCTGGCGGCCCATTTCGTCGTAGACGTAGTAGGTCATGCGGCGGTCGGTGGCCGAAATGTAGATCTCCGAAGCGATCAACTGGCCCTGGGCGTTTTTGTACTGGAGGGTCCGTTTTTCGGGATAGGCGGCATTGTCGGTGAGGCCGTCCTTCTTCTGGATCACCTCTTCCACCGTGAGCGTTTCGGCGGGATAGCAGTCGTCGAAGCGGAGGTCGCGGCCGTTCACGAGCCGGTAGCGGCGGATGCCATCGTTATCCGTGTTGAGGCGGGCGTTGGTATGAGTTATATACCCGTTTTCGAGGGTGTATTCTTCGCCCGGCGAGTTTTGGCGGGTTACCAATCCCACGGAATTGTACTCCTTGAAGGAACGGGCGTAGCTGCCCTGGCCCGGGAAGAGGTCGTTGTAGAAGGCCGTCTGCGCCGCCAGGGGATTGGATGCCTTGGCCCCCGAGGAGGTCGAGGCGACGTAGGGCATGTAACTGACCGAGTCGGCACGGCCCATGCCGTCGTATTGGAGGAAGCTGACGAGGTCATGGCCCGTGGGTGAGGCCGCCACCTGGATGGTCTGGGTGGGGCGGGAGAGGCCGTCGTAGTAGGTGACCGTGGTGTTGTAATTCTGGCCCGTTTCGTCGCGGTAGAGGCGCTTGGTGAGGCTCTGGTCGGTGACCGTCTCCACGGCCGCCTGGTAATAGGTGAACGATGCCGAATAGATGAAATCGCCATTCTTGAAACCGACGGAAATTTGTCCTTCGCGTGCCGTGTAATCCGGATTGGCAAGGAACGTCACGTCGATCGCATAGGGGGACGAGTGCGCGCTGCTGCGGGTGACGGTACAGTTATCCGGCGCTCCCGAGGTGAAGAAGAACTGCTCATCCGCGGTGTCATCCGGATTGAGAATCAATTCGAAGCCGATCTGCTGGGCGCTTCCGCCGGCCGGAATGGTCAGGTGTTGCTTGTCCAGGTAAAGGACTTCGTCGCGTATGGCCTGGGTGACGTACAGGGTGGTGGAAAGGGTCGCCGGAGAGCCTTGGGGGTTGGGGTGCGAGACGGTGATGGAGCCATCGCGGGCTGAAGTGGCGGTGTTTTCCTCGCATTTCACCTGGAACCGGCCCTCTCCCAAATGAGTTACTTTCAGCCAATCGGCTGAAGAAGAGACTGAAGGATTCGTCAGGGAGACTGCGCCGGGCCGATTTACGTATTCAAGCGTTACAATCTGGGTATCTCCGATCGCAGGCATCCTCAAGTTGGGGACAGAAAAGCGGAAAGAGTAATCCACCGGCTGCTGGCTGATGGTGAAAGAGGTGCTCTCCGGGTCGCTGGTGTTGACGGGGTTGTTGTAAAAAACCGTAACGGTGGCCTCGCGGGGGCCTGTGGTTTGATTGGGCTGGGCCGTGAGGGTCAGCAGGCCGTTGGATCCGGCCGAGAGGGTACACCAGTCGGGCAGGCCCGATACGCTTTTGTAGTCCGTGGTTGCCGCTCCTGGGCGTTCCTGGAAGCTGATCTGTTGTGTTTTGCTTTCACCGCCCGGGGTGAATGTTAGGCTGCTCGATGCCGGCTTGATTGTGTAAGGCACCGGATCCTGACTGAGGGTGAGGGTACAGCTCGGGTTGGGGCCGCCGTAAGGATGGATATAGGTTACGGTAATCTCTCCTGTATTGGTCGAGGGAAAAAGGTTAGTGCCAGTTCGGATGGTCACGGTTCCGTCGTTGTTGGGCACGACGCTGGCACACCAGGTGGGCCAGGTGGGTATCGAGGCGACGGCAAGGTTTACGCTCCCCGAACGGTTGACATAACGCAGGGTTGTGGTATGGAAGCCTCCCTCAGGGGTCAGGATGACCGGATTGTCCGATGTGATGCTGTAGTCGGGCAGTTGGCTGACTTTGATCACGCAGGAGGGCTTTGCGGCGCCGGTGATCGGATTGGTGTAGCTGACGGTCACATCTGCTGTCCGGATGCCTACTTCCGTATTGATGGAAGTGGCCTTGACCGTTATCACGCCGCCTGCGCCGACGCTGGCCGTACACCAGGAGGTAGCGTTTGAGGAGACGGATGCCGTGCCTCCGCTCAGGGTGACGGCCGTCGAAGCACGCAGGCTTTCGCTGTAAGTCATGGTTACCTGTGCACTGCTGCCGCTCAAAGGTTGGAGGGTGACAGTTTTGGGAGAAACGAGCGTATAAGGCACCGGTGCCTGGGTGTACGTGAAGTTATCGGAAAGGGTAGGATAAACTCCTCCCCCGAAATAGACGGTACATGTTCCTGTCAGCGTCGTACTGCCGGTGTTGGCCCGGAAAGTAACGTTGCTTCCCGTGGCCGAGGTGATCTGGCCCGTAGGGTTCTCGTACCTCAAGAAGGGCGGGGTGCCGATGGTGTCCATTCCGGTGTAAGTGACCGAGTAACCTACGGTTCCGCCTGTGGCCGGGGCCGTCATTGTTTTAGAGCTGAGGGCCAAGGATTTGTTTTCGGAAGGTTGGGTGATCGTAAACGTGGCTTTTTGAGGAGAGGCCGTATTGATCGGATTGGTATACCCAACGGTAATAGTCCCGGTCCGCGTGGCTCCGGTTTGGTTTGCCTTGCAATTGACGGTGACGGTGGAACCCGAGTAGGTGACGGTACACCAACCCGTATGGGGGTTCGTTACCTGGGAACAAGTCGTGGTGGCCAATCCGCTGCGGGACTTGAAGTAGATGGATGTGCTCACGTTTCCTCCGGTGGCCGGGGCGGTCATTGAAGCCGGCGTGGCCTGGATGCTGTAATCCACGGGCTGCTGGGTGACCGTGATGACACTGCTGGGCCGTGTGCCACCGGAAATCGGATTGGTGTAGCTGACGGTCACATTCGCCGTCCGGGTGGCGGAAGTGAGGTTGGCGGTGCCGTTGACCGTGATCACGCCGCCCGCTCCGACGCTGGCCGTACACCAGCCCGAGCCGCTCGACGAGATGGAGGCCGTGCCTCCGCTCATGTTGACGGTCTCGGAAGTGCGTGGGGATACGCTGTAATTCATGGTCGCCTTGGCGCTGCCGCCCGCTGCCGCCAGGGTGACGGATCGCGAAGCGACGAGCGTATAAGCCACCGGGGCCTGGGTGTACGTGAAATCATCCGAAACGAGGGGGTAAATTCCTCCCCCGAAATAGATCGTAGCCGTTCCGCTGAGCGTGGTATTCCCCAGGTTGGGGCGGAAGGTGGCCGTGCTTCCTGTGGCCGCGGTAATTTGGCCGGTGGGATTTTCGTAACTCCGGTAGGGTAGGTTTCCCATGGTATCGACCCCGGAGAACGTGGTAGAAAAATTCACACTCCCGCCTGCTGCCGGGGCGGTCGTTGATTTGGGAGAGATGGTCACGGAACCGACCTGCGAGGGCTGCGTAACCGTAAACGTAGCCGGTTCCAGGCTCGATGCGTTCAACGGATTGGTGTACTTGACGGTGATCGTCCCGGTGCGTGTCCCTCCGGTTTGATTCTTCTTGCAATTGACGGTGACGATGGCACCCGAGTAGGTGACCGTACACCAACTCGAATGGGGATTCACCACCTGGGAACAAGTCGTAGTGGCCAATCCGGTGCGTTCTTTGAAATAGATCGAGGTACTTACATTTCCTCCGGCCGCCGGGGCGTTCAGTGCGGCCGGCGTAGCCTGGATGCTGTAATTCTTGGTGACACCCGTCTGGGTGTAGGAAACCGAGGCGGTCAGGGGCCCGATCTCCGTGTTGTACGTGACCCGGAGGGTGCCGGAGGTCGTGGGGTTGTTGTTGGCCCCAAAGGTCACCGAGAAGCCGTTGCTGTTCCCGGAATTGGACGAGCCGCCGCCGGTACACCCGGCGTAGCTCATGGAAATCATGGTGTCTATGCTGACGGAGAAATTGTACGTTCCTCCCCCCTGGGGCACGCTGATGCTGCTCGGGGAAACCCGCAGGCTTTGCGCCTGCGCCCAGAACGTGCAGCAAACCAAGGCCAGACAGAGTAGTATATATCGTTTCATGGTATGTGCGTTGTTAGTGGTTTGAAATCAACCGGTTATTTGTATTCGTAGCTTTCGACCAGGTTGCGGTCGTTGTCCCGGATGGCCGAGAGCCGCCCGAAGCCGTCGTATTCGTAATAGATGGCCTTGCCGTTGGTGTCCATCTTGGAGGTCATTCCGACTCCAGGCAGGTAGGTGTAAGTTGTCATGGTGGCCCCCGCCGGGAAAACACGCACTTCGTCGATCCAATGACTGCCGGGGTTGATGGAATAGCTGGTCGAGGTATTCGACACAGTGATCATGGCGTCTGCCATTTCCCAGGAATTCCCCTGGTCCGCGCTTTGCCAATAGGTCAGCCGGTATCTTCCTTCCAGGAAGGGCCGAAGATCGATTTGGTAACTGCCTTGGTGGACCTTCCCGCCGGTTTTTGCCAGAGACACTTTAACGCCTTCATCCGGGTCTTCAAAACTGGTGTGGAACACCTGGCCGCTACGGCTGGAGGTCGTTTCTCCCTCATGCACGGCATAAGAGACCGTGGCACTCCAGAGGCCGTAACCGGGTGCCGATTGTACAACAAACTGAGGCGAATAGGAGCCCGGATTGAGATGAATTTTGTAACTCAGGACGAAATTACTTTCTCTTCCGGTAGTCGATAATAAGGTGGCCGAATAGCTGCCCCCGGAGCCCGTGACGTTCAGCGCAGCGGGATACACATCGGCGGGGTAATTATCGCAGATAGTGTCCTGTATACTCAGGTTGACGGTAAACTCGATGTCTTGGGCCATCGCCACCTCAATGTTTCCGCAAGAGAGGGGTGAAGAATTGCCCGAATAACTGTAATTTCGGTTCTGCTCGGAGGAATAAGGGGCTCCGCCAACCGCATTCTGAATTTCAGCGATAGGCAGGCTGTGGTTGTAGCCGTATAGAAACGTCTTATTCCGTCCATAGGCGTCGCGGGTATAGATCAGGTTGTTTTGCGGATCATACACTTCATGGATGGCTCCGAGTTCGTAGCGGGGATCAACTGTCATCGCTCCCGTTCCCTGTATCTGGGATGGCATGAAATTTTCCGCGGACTCAGGCTGGTTCCAGGAAACAGGCTCTTTCAGGGGGAGTGCTCGGGATTCGTGCCCCACGATGGTGCTGTCCGCCGGATTGTTGAGCTTGAATGTATTCAACTCGGCTCCGGTCACGAGATCGTTTTTGTAATGGATCGTTTCCACCGGGACATTCACGATATTTTTTTGCCGCATGATGTTCAGGGCCTGCCCCATCGGATCGGTGGTAGTCGGGGAAATGCCCGTATAATCGTAGGGGTAGCGCATCACGGTTTTGTACCGGTTGCCTTCCACATCCCGGTTGACCACTTCTTTCACGCCGAAATAGGTTGTGTCGTAGCTGTACGCTGTCGATGAGAACAGGTTATACGGACCCTTTTCCACAATCGTGCTGTCCAGGTAGAGGGGTTGGATATCCCATTCATAGACACCTAATATCAGATGCGCATTTAGGGAAAGCCTTGAATAATTTCCGCTGGTCATGGCATACCCCAACACCTTCTTTTTACTGGGAGCATCCAGCTTGTAATGGTTTCGTTGCCGGGAAATTAGCCGTCCATCTGCATCATAACCCTCCTGGGCTGTCAGCAATCCCCGTTTCCATGCCTGGGAGCTTCGGGGGACAAGGATGTTGTCGCCCAAAAAATACTCTTGCAAAGAGGCTTTGGAATCTTCCACGTAATAAATTTTGGCGGGATAATCCTTACAGATAGGATCCTTAAAAGAGGTAAAATAGTAGATGTTGGACGATTTATTCGGAAGAATTTCCGTGACCTGCGAATAGACAATCGCCGAGCCATTGACATCGTAGATGTAATTGTGGTTTTTATTGGAAACATAGAAGTCTATGTTATAATTTCCGGATTGAGTATTAAAGACATCATCCGACAACGAGCGATCTGCATACAGGATGGTATGTTGATAGATCTCCCCACTCGAGACGGTATGGGTGTCATCGAGCTTCTTTTCATACCGGTATTCGGTTGTGTAAGGGATGACGTTCTCGTCGGCATATTCCGAAATGCTTTTAATCCGTACTCCGGCCCATGATCCGGTGTGAGTGATTGCATTGGTCTCATAATCCCAATGCGTATTTACCTCATAATAATCATTGGCTTCATATTCGAATGTTTTCCGGCCCCCTCCCTTGTATCGGATCTCGGTTAGGATATCCGCTTTGGTGTAAGGCCACTTGGGAGCATAATTGCGTCCCGGAATCCGGTCAGTCATGATTGAAAGCGAGGGATAGTCACCACCGCCAAGCTCAGATCGATTGTAATACCCGAAATGGTCGAAACTCGGAGTATTGCGCGCCGGCAGAACATACTCTTGTTCGTAAAAGAAGTTGCATACGAGGTCCGTCTTCACTCCGTCCGTTTCGTCGATTCGGAAAAGCTGCAGATTCTTGTTTGAGAAATTCCCATAACCGAGTTTGTAGGATTTGAGGAAGGAGTCGTTGTTGAAAATTTTAATCTCATTGAGTCTCCGGCCACCGGCCAGATCCTGACGGTCGTTTGTCGAAATAAATTCTACATGGCCGTTATTCCAACTGATTTTAGAGAGGTATTTCGGTTCTCTGAAAGTGATGGTATTGGTTTTATCTTTGATGGAGTCATACTTTACGGTAGGCGTAAAGGGATCCAGGCCCTCACGATGAGCATTTATAAGAGTTAAGATGTTTCGGATTGTATAGGAATATTCCTGCCCGGTTTCATACTCCAGCGTCACGCAATCCCCCCGGTTGCTGACGATTTTGGTCAACAGCCAGGAGGAACAAAACCTCTCTTGCGTAGGATCGTCCGTTCCGTTTTTAATGGAGGAATGGGTGTATTCGCGTTCCTTGAAATAATAGCGGTTTCCGGCATCATCCGTAATCAGAAACTCGGAATTATTTAGGCCATAATATTTTTTATTCAGCCATTCGATCCGGACGTTTTGACTAGGTATGGTGTGAATGCCACCGTCGTAATCAACGACAAAAGAACCGGAGTGGCCAGGGACTTCGAAATAGAAAATATCGGGCTCACCATCGAAATGGGTTGTATCCCTCTTTTCAAAGACCGATTTTTTCCACAGACTCATATCCGAAGCGATCAGCCCGTCATTCGGTCCCTGAACCTTGCTATAGCCGCTTTCATCGGCTTTTCCCCGCACCATGCGGGTAATCTGCCCCCCGGCCGAGAGCCGCCAGCCCAGGCCGACCCAGGTGGCGACGTCGTCTACTTTGTTTCCCGAAGCCTGGTAGGTTAATGTAATGGGGATTTGTATATCGCGGCTTTGCACGCCATACAGGGGGATGTTGATGGATGCGGTTCCGGTGTAATGGTTGACCGGGATGTTGATGCTGCGGATCAGAGCCGAGCCTTCCGGGGATGGCGGGGTGAAAGTCGGTTGTCCTTGTATCTGGGAACCGAACAGCAGAATCGCCATCGAAAGTCCTATTGTCCGCAGTGCTGACAATCTATTTTTCATAATCAAAGGTTTTGTTTAAGTATTAAGTTGGGTTAAAAGGGAAATTGCTTGCTCCGTTGCTTTGACGGAGAATGGGAGAAGAGGGTTGTTTTCATAGGCATATTGATTTAGGGTTAAGTTGGATTTCTTAGTACATGACACTGCCGAGTTTGAACATGGGGAGGTACATGGCGATGAGGATGGTGGCCACGAGGATGCCGATTCCGAGGATCAGGATGGGTTCTAGCAGGCTCCCGAGCAGCTTTAGACGGTGTTCGAGCTCGCGGGTTAGTTCGTTGCCCTGGTTTCGGAGCATTTCGCTCAGGCGGCCGGTTTCTTCGCCCACGCGGGCCAGGGTGATGAATTTGATGCCGTAGAGCTCTTCGTGGCGGGCCATGCCTTCGGCGAAGCGTTCGCCGCGGTTGAGGCCCCGGCAGATTTCTCCGAACGATTTGCGGTAGGGGTAGAAGCGGACTATTCCGCTGAGCATTTCCATGCTCCGGAGCAGGGGGACGCCCGAGCCTACCAGCAGGTAGAGTAGTTTGCAAAAGCGGGCCTGGATGTTTTTTCGCAGGATGTTTCCCAGTAGGGGGAGGCGTAGCAACAGGCTTGACAGCATCCGTTGTTGCGTGGGGTTTTCTTTTCCGGCTATCAGTACCGCGCCCAGGGCTCCCAGCGCCAGCAGCGTTCCGACCAGATACGCCGGAAAATGCTTCGAAAAACGGATGATGGCCCGGGTGATGGCGGGCAGTTCGCCGCCCATGCGGGCGTAGACCTGCTCGAACATGGGCACGATCACCAGCACCATGAAGGCGACCACGGCCACGGCCGTGCAGAGCACGATCAGCGGGTAGCTCAGGGCCGAGGAGACCATGCGTCGTTGTTCTATTTTTTTGCGGTAGTAATCCCCCAGAAAGGCCAGGCATTCGTCCAGGCGTCCGGTCTCCTCGCCGATGCGCAGCACCCCGCAGTCGAGGGGTGAAAACCTCCGGCTGCCTTCGAAGGCCGCGCCCAGGGACTCGCCCCGGATCACGTCTCCGTACAGGTCTTTTAGTAACGCGCGGGTGGCGGGTTCTTGCTCGCCGGCGATCAGCAGCTCGAAGGAGCGGCTGAAGTCGAGCCCGGCCGAGAGCAGCGAATGCAGCTCGGCGAAGAGGGCTTCCTTGCGGGCGTCTTTGAGTTTGCCGCGGGTCTGTTTTTTATCGGTCATAGCGGTAATCGGTTTCGGCTTCCAACAACTGTAGCAGAGGCTCCGGAGAGCTCCTGCGGCGGCTGAAGCGCAGGGTTATGACCGAATCGTCCGGGGTGGCGAGGTTTACTAATAGGGTATCGATTCCCTCTCCGGAAGGCTCCGCGCGCAGGGTATCCCAGGCGGTAAGGCTTCGGAAAAGCGTGTCTGTAAAGCTCTCCAGGTGCAGCAGCAAGAGCGAGTCCTCCCTGCGGAGAGTGGCTGTGGGAAGACCGGTCCGGTAGACTTCGAGAACTCCGCGGCGGCTTAGGAGGCTGTCGGCCGAAGCGGTCAATAGGCTCAGGTGCTCGTAATTTGTTTGAAATTCCGATCCCGCGGAGATGCGTCCCGAGAGGGCGTTGCCCAGGCGGGAAAACAGGTTCAGCCCGTCCGTGACGCCCAGCAGGAGGATGCCGCCGATGACCAGCAGCACCAGCACTTCGGGCAGGGTGGAGGCTTTGAGGCGTTTATCGCATTTCATCGGCTGGCGTGTTTTGCGGGTGGTATACGATCCGGCGCAGTTCGAGGCGCTTTCGGGTGCGCTCGGCCCGGGCGGTGATCACGATTTCTTGCAGATCGGGTTCTTCTCCGTAAGGACTTACCCGCAGGGTGAGCTCTCCCCAGGGGAATTCTTCGTGAGTGGTACCGGGCTGTTGGGGCTCCTCGAGGCAACGCTTTTCACAGAGGCTGACGGCGTTGTCCAGGGCGGCCTGGATGGCGGGTCCGCTGTCCGTGACGGCCAGGTGCGCGAGCGTTTCCAGGCAGATGCAGAACACCCCCAGGAAGAGTACCGAGGCCACCAGGGCTTCCAACAGCGAAGCTCCCCGCAGGCGGGTATGTCGAGTCAATGCACCCATGCGAGTTCTGTTTTCTGCGGCGGGGTTTCCAGCCAAAAAGGGTATCCGAAGGCCCTGTTTTCGAGCACCGTGGCCCCCACGACGAAGTCCTCGTACCGGCCGAAGGGGGAGATGTGGAGCGCCTTGTCGAGAAAGACCGCTCCCGAGACCAGGCCTTGCCACTGGGCGACGCCTTTCACATAAAGCAGCCCGCGGACGATGGCCGTGGGGTCCTGGCGGTAGTGCGCGACGGAGGGCCTCTCGCCCGCCTTGAGGGACGTGCCGTTCACGATCACATAGCCGTTCACCTCGCTCCCGGCCTCCAGGGCGATCCGGTTGCGCTCCCCGGTTTTGCCGAGAAAAATTCCGGAAGGATATTCCAGCACCGCGTCCCGGCCCAGGTGGATGCTGTCCGTGGCGAACAGTTGGGCGCGTCCCCGGAATCCCTCCCTCAGGGTGATCTCCCGGGCGACGACCAGGATGTTTTCGAGGCGGCAGGAGGGATCGAGGTGGAGCTTGTCGGCCAGCAGGATCAGGTTTCCGCTCAGGATGCACTGCGTGAGCAGGCCGCTGCCCATGCGCAGCAGGCGGGGTTCCTGGCCGTAAAACAACTCCGAGAGGCTGTCCGCTTCCAGGAGTTCCCCGGTCTCTGTGGAGAGCAGGGCCAGCAGGCCGCTGACCGTTTCCCGGGCTTTTTCGCCCGGCGGGGGCAGGCTGTCGGCACTCAGGGAGATCCTCCCGGGGGGCAGTTTTTCGCCCTCGAAAAAGCGGGATTCGAACTGGCCGTACTGAATCCCGGTCTTGGGCAGGCGCACCGGCCCCTTCAGAAAACTTTTTCCGGAAAGGGTGAACGAGAAGTTGCGGCCGGGGTAGTAGAACACCCCGGCATCTTTCCAGGCCCCGGCGGCGCCCATAAAGCGCAGGGCCCTCGTTCTCCGGTCGTGGTTGGCGACAGAAACTACTTCGTATAAGCCCCAGGGCCGACTCTCAAAATAGACCCGGCTGTGGGGCAGGCTGTCGTAAAGCAGCAGGGAGCTATCCTTATCCAGGAAATTTTCCAATTCGGGGACGTGCTGCCAGAGCAAAAAAGCCGATTCCAGGTTGGCGCGCTGGTTCCGCTCGTAGGCCGAGCGGGAGAATAACCTGAAATCGGCGTCCCACAACGCCATCAGGCCCAGTACGGTGAGCAGCATGAGCGAGGCGGCGACCAGCACGGTCGAGAGCACGCCGGCGCGCAGACGGAGGATGGATGGATGGCGGGTCATGGTTGTTTGGCGGTGTAGTGTTGTCCGTTTTTCAGTAGTACGACCGAGTCGGCGGCGACCTGAGCCAAGGAAAAGCCTTCGGCGGATTCGCCCGATGCGAGCATGTGGCGGCGGCCGTCGATCGAGACCAGGTAATAGGTTTTGCTGCCTTCGGCCAGGCTGCCGTAGAAGGCCACCTTGACCGCTTCGCGGGGCGCAGGGGAGGGGGGCAGCGCCCTCACCGGGGAGGCCGCCGCCGGGCGCTGACTCCGGGGCATGCCTCCCAGGAAGGGATCGCGGTAGTTGGCCAGCAGGCTGTCCGCTTCGGGGAGCCGGGCGGGAGCGGGTGCGGGACTTTCGGGAGCGGTGCGCTCGGTGGGCTTCGGGGCCAACAGGCGGTAGCCGATGATCCCCCAGATCACCAGTACGGCCGCCAGCAGCGGATAAGTCGTCTTTTTCGAAGCCATGGGAGTTATTCCGTTTCAGGTTCCTCGCCGGGTTCTTCGTCGGGGTCGGGTTCAGGCTCAGGTTCGGGCGGTTCGGCTACCCGCAGGGAGTAGATGCTCTGCACCCCGTTGTAGCCGAAGTTCCAGGCCTGGATCGACCATTGGTATTCGCCCTCGGGCATTTCCAGGACGTAAGAAGTCCCGGGTACCAGGCTGTCGGCCAGCACCCGGGCCGCCTGGGCGAAGTTTGGAGAAACCACCCTGAGGCGGTAGGCCTCGGCGAAGGGGACCGCCTGCCAGAGGAAGGTGATCTCCCCGGGCGTGGTTTCGACCCCGTCCACCGGGGCGATCACGGGGACAGTCCGGTGGGAGATGTCCTTTTCGAAGATGTCCCGGCAGCCGGCGAAGCAGCCGGCGGCTACGAAAAACAAGAGTATTATCTTTTTCATAATCAATTTGTTTCTACGATTTCCTGAAGCAGCAGGGTCAGTTTCAGTTGGGGTGTTTCTCCGGGCCGCCGGGCCGGAATCCCGCGGAAAGCCAGCGAGACGATCTTGCCCCCGGGCAGCCCGCGTTCGATCCCCTCGACGATCCGCAGCAGGGGGATGTAGGCGCCCCCGAAGACGAACTCGTGGGTCATTACCCGGAGAGAGCCCTCGCTGCGGGTCGTCCGGGGGATGTATCGTTCCGCCGTCGCTCCCTGCTCTGCGGCCAGGGCGAGCACCTCTTTGAGCAGACTTCCCTCCCCGCCGGGCTGTTCGTCAGGAACTTCCGGGAGGCTGTCCGCTGCGGGGGCCTCGGCGCGCAGGAGTTCGATCCGCTGCTCCAGACTGACCACCTGGCGGTAATCCGACACCGTCCGCCGCAGGGCCAGCGTCCAGATCAGCAGGGGCAGCCCGACCACAAGGCCCGCGAGCACCGCCACACCCCGGTAGTTGTCCAGTCGTTTCATAGGCCCAGGGTGATCGTGAAGTGCAACAACCCCTCCCGGCCGTCGGGTTCGAGGCGGCTCAGCGAGAGCTCCTGCGTGAAAGACTCCCGGCGCAGGCGTTCGGAGAGTTCATTGGCCGCCTCGGCCTTCAGGCAGACCCCCGTGATGCGGACCCTGCGTTCGGAGAGCTCGAGCGGGGCGCCCTCGGCGGGCTCTTTGCGCAGGGGCTGCACCTCCAGCGCCAGAAGGGTCACTTCGGCGGGCACCGCCGCCCCGATCCGGTCGCACAGCAGGCTGTAGCGGCAGGGGAGGCCCCGGGCGAAATCGGTGAGTAGCTTCCGTTTCTGCTCGCCGAGTTGCTGCTGCTGGCCCCTGCGCTTTTCGAGCCCGGCGACTTGCTGCTGCAACTCTCCCCGTCGCTCTCCGAGGCTGCCGCCCACGATGTAGTTGCCCGAGAGCAGCAGCAACGTCCCGGCCAACAGGGGCAGGCGCAGGCGCCGGACGAGCATCCCGCAGAGCAGGGTCCCGCGGGGCGTGGGACTTAGTACGCCCCGCCAGGAGAGGTCTTTTCGAAAGACCTCCTCCGCCCGCTCCGAGGCGGCTTTTTCAGCCTCCTCCGGCTCCGGGACGTAGCGTGCGTCCACCAACGGAACATTCTCCAGGCTCTCGAGCAGGGGGGCCACCTGCGCCCGCTGGACGAAGCAGAAAAACTCTCCGCTTTCTTCCCGGTGGCGGCTCCAGGCAAAACGTTCCGCATCGGCCTCCACGCGGGCGATCACTCCCTCGGCCCCTTCGGCGCCCTTGCAGATCACCCCCTGCCCGCAGACGAGCAGCAACAGGGGGTCCTTGCCGGGGATGTCGGGCTTTTCTTCTTCTGTCCATTCCCGCACAGCGCCCGCATCCCGGCTGAGGCCGATGGGATAGAGAGATGCCCGGTAGCTCCCGTTCTCGCCGAAGCGGACCAGCAGCACCGAGACTCTTGAAAACAGCCGGACAGAAAACAAGCTCATAATCAGTCCCAGACGGTGGGTTTAATAAATACATTCAGTTTGTTCTCGCTCTTGTTGTCCTTGGCGGAGCCGAAGAGCCACTTGAGCACCGGCACCCGCGAGAGGCCCGGCACACCCGAGGAACTTTTCTCGTGGGTATTGCGCTCGATGCCCCCCAGCAGCACCATCTCCTCGTTGGCCACCCTCACCAGGGACTTGAAGCTGCGGCTCGAGAGGCCCGGAGGCGCCTCGGGCTCGATGCGCTCCGTGAATTCGCTCTGCTCGATCTCGATCTCGAGGGTGATCTGCCGGTCCTCGCTCACGTAGGGCTTGATCTTGACCGTCAGGTTGGCCTCGACGCTTTTCCAGGTGTAGGAGTTGTTCTGCACCGGATTCTGGGTGCCGATGTAGCTGTTCTGCACCTCTTTGTAGTACATGGTCTGCCCGCTTTTGAGCTGGGCTTCGTGCCCGTTGAGGGTCGAGAGCTTGGGGGTGGATTGCATCACCAGGTGGCCCGTCTCCTCGAGGAATTTCAGGTTCATGTAAAAGTTGGGCGATACTTTGCCCAGCTTGACCACCCCGAACCCATTAAAACTGTTGATCAGGTTGTTGATGCTCCCGGCCCCCAGGGTCAGGTTGATCCCCGGGCTGAGCGTCCCGGAGGTGGCCACGGGCGCCGGGGCCAGGCCCGATTCGATGCCCGCCTCGTCCGTGCGCCGCTTGGTGACGTCCACGATCAACACGTCGATCGTAATGAGGGGCACCGAGCGGTCGATCGATTTCAGGAATTGCTCGACCCGCGAGACCTTGCGCTGGTCACCGCTGGCGATGATGGCGTTCAGGTCCGGAAAGGCCTGCACCTGGATGCCGGTCTTGAGGTTTTCCGGTACGACCTCCGCCAGTTTTTCCACCGTGCGGTATTTCATCGGGATGACCTGCGTGGCGAAGAGTTCCTTGTCCTGCGACTCGCCGAACATGAAGATGCCGTCCTCCTCGTAGTAGGAATAGGGGGTGCCGGTGAAGAGCACCTTGAAGAGGGTCTTGACCGGAGCGTCCCTCAGGTAAATGCTGGTCTGGGCGCTGACGGGCTTGATGAAAAAGTAGTTCAGCCCCAGTTGGGTGCAGACGTCCAGCACGATGTCGTAGATGTTGCCCCGGTCGATGGTGGCGCTCACCAGCCCTGTCGAGTCTATGCTCAGTTGGGCCGGGGCGAACTGCCGCCGCCGGGTGTAGGCCGGGGCTGGACCGGCCGCTTTTCCCACCTCGGCGGGGGTGCCGTCGGCGATCGTCCAGGTCCGCTCGCCCGGGCCCCGCACCAGATCCAGGGCGTTCACTTCTCCTAACGCGTAGAGGGCATCTCCCAGGGGCATTCGTGAGGCGTAGCCCGAGACGGGCTTCGTGTACAGGCTCTGGGGCACGACCAGGTTGACCCCCGTGCGTTGGGTGATCTGCTTGGCCACGTCGATCAGCGGGGCCGCTATGATGTCGTAGGAGAGGGTGGAGTCCGCGAGGCTGTAATCGATCACCGGTTTTATGGGCTCGGGGACGGGCTTCTTGTGCGGGAAGATCGAGACGATGTTGCCCACTATGCTCACCTCTAGGTTGTATTGCTGGCAGAGGTAGTAGAGCAGGTCATCGATGCGGGCTCTTGCGAAATTGCAGGAGATCGTCAGGCTTCCGGCGTCCTTGACGCTCAGGCTTACCTTGTGGAGCTTGGCTATGTTACGCAGCAGCTCGTCCAGGGGGAACTGGCCCACGGAGATGTCCACCTCGGCCCCGAAGGCGGGGTCCCGGTCCACCAGCTCGTCCAGGTCGGAGCGGATTTTTCCCAAGCGGTCGATCTGGGAGGAGTCTGCTCCGGATTGGGCTTGGGCCGGGAATAGCCAGACCAGGAGGCATAGGCAACTGAAGAAGTATTTCATAGTTGTAAGTCGGGTGTGTGTTCTTTCTTTGCAGGATTTTTTCTTGCCTGCCGGTTGTTTTTCAAAGCCTTTGGCTTTGGCGGGCGGCCGGGTAATTAGCCTGGGTACTGGCGCTTTTTGGAAAAAGCGCCGCAAAAACTTTTAGAGGGCCATTTGTTTAGCCCTGGTTGAGCATGGGTACTATTTCTTCGAGGGAGGTCTTGCCTGCTTTCAGTAATTCCATCGCCGCCTCCCTGAGGGTCGCGATCCCTTGCTTCTTCAGGTGCTCCGAGACATCCCCCCTTCCCGTGCGGATCGCATCCACCAACTCCCCGTCCACCGGGATCGCCTCATACAGCGCCTGACGCCCCCGGTAGCCCGTGTAGTAACACTTCTCACAGCCCACCGGGGCCCAGGCCTCGTGTGGCCCGCCCCCCGAAAGCCGCCGCTCCGCCTCACTCAGAGAAGCCTTCTTCTTGCACTCCGGACAAAGCGTGCGAACCAGCCGCTGGGCAATGCACATAACCAGCGTATTGGAAAGCAAATAGGCAGGAACCCCCATATCCGTCAAGCGAGCCACACTCCCCCAGGCACTGTTGGTATGGATCGTCGAAAAGATAAGGTGCCCCGTCAGCGCACTCCGGATCGCCATCTGGGCCGTCTCCGCATCCCGGATTTCCCCCAGCATAATGATGTCCGGGTCCTGGCGCAAAAATGTCCGCAGGGCCGCCGTAAACCCCAGTCCGATCTCCTCCTTGAGCTGCACCTGGTTCACCCCTTCGAGGGTATACTCCACCGGGTCCTCGATGGTCAGCAAATTCGCCTGCTCCCGGTTGAGCTTGCGAAGCGTGGCATACAACGTCGTACTCTTGCCCGAGCCCGTGGGCCCCGTGATCAGGATCAACCCGTGCGGCCGCCCGATAGCCTCCAGGTAATCCGCCCGCTGGCGCTCCGAAAAACCCAGGTTGGCCAGCTCCAGCAACTCGACATGCCGCGTAAGCAGGCGCAGCACCACCTTTTCTCCATAAAGCGTCGGCAGGGTGGAGACCCGAAGGTCGAACTTCGTCTCCCCGCGCTGAAAGAAAATCCGGCCATCCTGAGGCAAACGCTTCTCGGAAATATCCAGCCCCGCGAGAATCTTCACCTGGTTGACCAGCGAGGCGTAATTGCTCCGCTCGATCACGTAGCGCTCGATCAGCTTCCCGTCGATGCGCAGTCGCACCCGGCAGCGCTCCTCGTAAGGCTCGAAGTGGATGTCGCTGGCATAGGCCGAGAAGGCTTCCCCGATCAACTCCTGGAGGAAATTCCCGCCTGAAGCAGAGATCCGGGCGGAGCTGCCTCCCGGGGAGTTTGCCCCCGAACGGTAATACTGCCCGAGCAATTTTTGCAGCCGCTCCGCCTCGATCCCCTCGATCTTCAGTTTCTTGCCCGTAAGCACTTCCAATTCGGGCAGGATGCCCCCGTAGTCGCGCCCCGCCTCCCCGCAGCACAGCAGCAGAGAGTTTTCCACCCCGTAGGGCAGCAGCCGGTACTGCCGGGCTTCGGCAGCCGAGAGCAGTTGCAGAATTTCGGTGGGGATGCGTTCAGGCAGGTTCATAGCCAATGCTTCAAAGCCGTATAAAGTATGTAGGCTATGCTCAGGGCCGAGACCAGGGGAATGCTCCGGCGCCGGCCGTCCAGCAGGCGGTAAAGCCCGTAAAGAGAAAGGGTCATGATCAGCGAGAGTGTCACAAACCAGGTGTAGCTCCGCAGGTCGAAAGCCGGGGCGAGGGCCGCCAGCATCCAGAAATCCCCGCTGCCGAACCAGCCGCGCCACGGGTTTATTTTTTTCCGGTACCAGAGACTCAGCGAAAGCGGTAAACTTCCGTACATCAGCCCCAGCACCACACCGTTGAAGGCGATGCGCCACAGGGTCTGCTGCCAGCCGCAATCCGCCAGGGCGCTCAGCAACACCAGCAGCGTGAAAACGCCCAGCCAGGGAGCCTGCACGCTCCGTTTCTGAAAATCCTGCCAGGAGAGCACCACGGCCGCCACCCAGGGGAAATAGACGAATGCACCCATGGCCTTAATCCTTGACCGTTTCCCGCAGGTGCTTCTCCTGATCGATCTCCCAGACGTTGTACACCCCGTCCCCGTCGAAATCCACCACGGCCGTGGCGGTCGCCTTGAAGCCTTTCTCGGAGGTCTCCGGGATCTCGATCAGGTAGTTGGCATTGCCCCCCTCCGTGGTCAGTTTTTGCTGTTCGAAACCCAGCTCTTCCAACGAAGAGCTGTACCGCGAATAGGTGTAAAAATGATTCTTTTGGAGTGTGTGCAAAAAGACGAGTTGTTGCTGCGCTTCAGAGGCCTTGGCCTTGGCGATCAGCGGCATCAGGTTGGGGAGAGCAATCAGGACCAGAATGCCGATGATGACCAGAACGACAAGCATTTCAGGAAGTGAAAACGCCCGCAGGCGACGGGAGGAAAAACGTTTCATAAGCGGATTGTTCAATTAAATGTTCCTTTAATTGAACAGCCTCGTTTTCCGGTTTATAGGCAGAATAATAATGCAATCGAATAACTAAAATACTTTATTTAGATTCATTTATAAGTGTATTTAATTATTGCATGAATTATTGGAAAATCGTTTCTACTTTGTGTTCGATTAAAGGAACGTTTTTCTGAACGTCCTACCGCACTTTTTCCCTTCTTCCTTCTTCCCTTTCAGCGGAATAGTCTTTCTTCGTGTTTTGTTAACCCTAAATTCGAAGAACGATGACAATCGCCTACCTGCGGGTCAGCACACAAAAGCAAAGTCTTGAAAATCAGCGTCATGAAATCCGCCAATTTGCAAAGACCAAAGGACTTACAATTAATAAGTGGGAAATGGAAACCGTCAGCGGGACCTGCGCCAAGGCCAACCGGGCCCTGGGCGGCGTGCTCAAGCGGGTGCGCCGGAACGACGTGATCGTCGTCTCCGAAATCTCCCGCCTGAGCCGCAAGATGCTCGAGATCATGGCGATTTTCAACACCTGTATCGAAAAGGAGATCACCCTCTACAGCATCAAGGAGGGATACGAATTCGGCAACACGATGAACAGCAAGATCATGGGCTTCGCCTTCGGCATCTCGGCCGAGATCGAACGCAACCTCATCTCCATGCGTACCCGCGAAGCCCTCGCCCTGCGAAAAGAACAAGGCGTCATCCTCGGCCGCCCCAAAAACTCTTGCGTCCGCCAGCAGCACCTCCAGGAGCACGCCCCCGAAATCGCCGGGATGATCGCCCGGGGACTCCCCCACGCCCAAATCGCCCGCCACTTCGGCGTCGCGCGGAATACGCTCTACACTTTCCTCCGGAATCAAACATAATCTATCATTATTACTCTTCCTATTATTTTTTCCTATGTTTGATTTAGGGGTGTGGTTGTTACGGCTCAACACATTTCCGTCTTGCCAGTCGCTACCTATAGTCGACAAAGTCATTGATTTCGTTTTCATACATCTGAGATTTATAGTACAGTTCATACGTTACGCTGTTTGTATTTATCGAATAATTCCAAGGCCCGGGCCCGGTCGACGAGGATCTTCCGGCCGTTTTGGCGAACAGCCGGGCGAAGGAAGGTATTCTTATAGCGTTGGGCCGTGTCGTGGGAAACCCCGAATAGATCACGGATGCCTCGAAGACCGTAGACGTAAGTTTCAGAAGGGCATTCTGAATAGGTCGTAGAATTGAAGTGTTCGGGTTTCATCCTGTAGTGCTCGTCCAACAGTTCCAGAAACTGCGAAATGCTTAAAGTAAATAAGGGGCTGTCACGATTCATCATGCGTATTCTTTTGTCCTTGTTGTAGACCGGGCAGAGTATGGGGTCTTTATAGAGAAATACGGGGCTTTGTGATGATCTGCAGGGTACAGATGGGTACAATTGGGGGTACAAAATCACAATGCGCAAATACACAGCGTTATGTGAAAATGCAGATTTTGGCCAGATCTTGGCGAAAAGAGGATTTTAGGGAGATTTGAAAAAGTGGGAAGACGGAAAGTCGGACAAGGTGAGAAAAAAGCAACAGGGACTACTTTTTAAAAGTGGTCCCTGTTTTAGTCCCTTTGAATGATTATCTGCGGATAATCAACTTAAATTGTTGACCCACCAGGACTCGAACCTGGAATGACAGAACCAAAATCTGCAGTGTTACCATTACACCATGGGTCAAACTGAGGTGCAAAGATATATATTATTTTGTTTTTGCAAAACTACCGGGCAAACTCTCCGCCCAGACCCCGGATCACCCGGAGCATGCCCGTGCAGAGGCGTTCGAGTTCTTCTTCCGAGATGACGAAGGGGGGCATGGTGTAGACCAGCCGTCCGAAGGGCCTCAGCCAGATGCCCTCTTCGAGGCAGAGTTTCTGGGCCCGGGCGCCGTCCACGGGCTGCTTCATCTCCACCACCCCGATGGCTCCCAGGATGCGTACGTCCGAGACGCCCGGCAGCTTCCGGGCCGCTTCGAGGCCCCGGCGCAGGCCGTTCTCGATGGGGAGGATGCGGTTTTCGAGCGGGGTTTCGCGCAGCAGGTCGAGCGAGGCGCAGGCCACGGCGCAGCATAAGGGGTTGCCCATAAAGGTGGGGCCGTGCATCAGTTCGGAGGGCGTGCCCGCCGAGAGAGCTTCGGAGAGGGCCGCGGTGGTGAGCACGGCGGCGAAGCTCAGGTAGCCGCCCGTGAGGGCTTTTCCGACACACATAATGTCGGGGGTGACGGCCGCCCAGTCGCAGGCGAACATCCGGCCCGTGCGGCCGAAGCCGGTGGCCACCTCGTCGGCCACGAGCAGGACGTCGTAGCGGTTGCAGGCTTCTCGTAAGGCACGGAGGTATTCAGGATGGTAGAACCACATTCCCCCGGCGCCCTGTACGACGGGTTCGAGGATCACGGCGGCCAGTTCCCCGTGGTGTTTTTCCAGCAACTCGGCCATCGGGGCGAAGTCGGCCGGATCCCAGCTCTCCCCGAAGCGCACAGAGGGCCGTTCGGAAAAATGTTGGATCGGCAGGCGTCCCGTGAAGATCGAGTGCATGCCCGTGATCGGGTCGCAGACCGACATGGCGTGCCAGGTGTCGCCGTGGTAGCCGCCGCGCAGCGTGGCCAGCTTGTTTTTGTGCGAAAGGCCCCGGGCGTGCATAGTCTGGAGGGCGATCTTGGCCGCCACCTCCACCGAGACGGAGCCCGAATCGCAGTAAAAGATCTTTTCGAGCCCCGGCGGGACCACCTCCAGCAAGCGCTTTCCCAGCTCGATGGCCGGGGCGTGGGTGAGGCCCCCGAACATCACGTGGGCCATGCGGTGCAACTGCTCCTCCACGGCGGCGTTGAGGCGGGGGTGGTTGTAGCCGTGGATGGCCGCCCACCAGGAGGACATGCCGTCGATGAGGCGGCGGCCGTCCGAGAGGGTGATCCACACCCCCTCGGCCCGGGCGGCGTGCTGCACGGGCAGGGGGTGGTTCATCGAAGTGTAGGGGTGCCAGAGGTGTTCTCTGTCAAATTTTAATTGACTGGCAATTTCTTCGGGGGTCATAAAGATGAGTGGAAATTTAATTTCAGCTGTCCGGAAGTTCGCTGTGCATAGAGTGCGTCAGATTTTGTTTATCGTCTGAGCATCAAACCGGAGCGTACTGGAAGTACGTGAGGATTTGAGCGGAAGAGGATAAGCGAAATATGGCGTGCTATATGTGCAGCCGACCCAGATGTAAGACCGATAAAATGGCATGAGCTGCCCGCACGGGCAGCTCATGACTATAGCGTTTTTGTAAAAGACTAGAAGAACTTCACGCGTTTGTCGACGATCTCGCTGCCTTCGAGCAGGGATTGCGAAATCCGCTCGCCGATGTACGAGGTGCCCATGGCCTGGAGGCGGGCTTTTTCGCTCTCGGGGGTGGTGGTCGGGTTCTCTTCGCGGGCGGTCACCTCGAAGAGGAAGACGCCGTTGTAGCCTACGGTCGGCTTGGCAAGTTTGCCCGTCGGGGAAGCCGTCACGGCTCCGATCAGGCCGGGCTCGACGCCCACGCCGTCGATGTAGAAGCCGTTGAACTCGACGCCCGACGCTTCGGAGACCTGGACACCCAGGCGCTCGGCCGCTTCGGCCAGGGAGCTATACCCGGCGAGGCTGTCGCTGACCATCTGGCCCTTTTTCTCCACGCGGATCACCTGGGCGATCTCTTTCGACACCTGGGGCAGGGGCGTGGTGCCGTCTTCGGTGACGGCGTCCAGGGCGGCGATCAGGTAGTTGCCGTCCACTTCGATGATCTGCGAAACTTCCCCTTTCTTGGCGTTGAAGGCCCAGCGGACCGCTTCGCGCGAGCCGGTCAGGCCGCTGATCTCCCGGTCGGTGGAACGCAGGCGGACCACACGGCCGGCCAGGGCGTTGTTCGAGACCGCTTTCTTGAAGTTGTCGTAGGAGGGGGTGGCTTCGCTGAGGAACTGGCTGGCCTTGCCGTAGATGACCTGCTGGGTCATTTCGCTGGGCTCGACCTGGTAGGTGATCGTGGCCAGTTGTACTTTCTTGACGGGCTTGCTCTTGTAGGTGAGCTGGCCGACGTGGATGCCGTAGGGGCTGGTCACCCGGAAATACTGGCCTTGATTAACGGCCAGGGCGGCGTCCGAGAAGGCCGGGATCATCATTTCGGGCGGAAAAACGCCCAGGTCGCCCCCGCGCAGGTTGGCCTGCTGGTCGAGGGAGAATTCCGCGGCCAGGGTGGCGAAGTCGGCACCGCCCTTGAGGGCCTGTTCGAGGCTGTCGGCCAGGGCCGTGGCGCCGGGTTCCACCAGGATGTGGCGGGCGCCGATCGAGTCGGGCAGCAGGCGGGTGTCGGCCACGCGGGCCAGAGTGTAGGTCTCGCCGTTGAGCACGGGACCGTATATCCCGGAGGCGTTGGGGCCGAAGGCGAAGCCGACCAGGGCGGCGGGCACCTGGTTTTCACCCAGGTAGCTCTTGGTGGGTTGCACCTGCGAGTTGAGCAGGGCGTATTGGAACGGGCTTTCCGAGGCTTCGAACTCCGCGGCCAGGTCGTTGATGTATTTCTCGGCGTCGGCGTAGTCCTGCTCCGAGGGCAGCACGTCGAAGACCACGTACTCGATGTCGCGGCTAGCGCTCTGGTGGAACAGGCGGGAGTGCTTGTGGTAATATTCGCGCACTTCCGATTCGGAGACGGCCACCAGCGAGTCGGCGATCCGGTCGTAGTCGCGTGCGACGAAGGCGATGTCGCTGGAGGTGTTGGCCAGCGAGACGGCCTGCTTCACCTCGAGGTCCGTGACGTAGAGCCCGGCGCTCACCAGGTCGATGTATTTGACCATCTGGCGTTGGCGGTTCATCTGTTCCTTGAGGTATTCCCAGATCATCTGCGTTCTGCCCGAGGCGTCCTGGGCGGCGTTGGCCACGAAACTCTGCAGGATGGCCGGATCGAACATCCCGGTGTTGGGGTTGATGAAGACCTGCCCGATGATGGGCGAGAGGTAGGCGCCGCTGACCATGTCGATCTGCTCGCCTTCGGCCACCCGCAGACCCAGGCTTTCGAAGCCGGGCGCCAGGGCGTACTGGTTGATGAGGTAGTCCCAGGCGTTTTCACGCACGCGGTCCTGTTCTTCGGCCGTGAGGGCGTCCTTGCCGGCCATCGCTTGTTCGATGGAGGTGAGGCGTTCCACCAGGTTGCTGTACTCGAGGTAACCGATGTTGGTGCCGTTGATTTCGCCCACGCGCATTTTGCGCGAGTTCATCATGCCGTCGGCGCGCGAAAGGTCGCCCAGCAAAAAGGCCAGCAGGGCGATCCCGATCACGATCGAAACGATGATGCCGCCTTTGGTTCTCAGGGTGTTCAGTGTTGCCATATTAAAGTCAGGTATCTATTTAGTTACTCGTCGTTTATCCAAACCCTCCGGGAGAGTTTAAGGGTCAAAGATAATAAAAATCTCAGAATCCGCTCTTTTATTCCCATAAAATGCGGCCGGGGCGGTGGAAAACTTGGGGACGCGGTCAAATTTTTCGTACCTTTATGGATGCTAATCCCCGACGGAACGTGTTTCAATTCACCCCCTATATCTTGATTACGCTGCTCTCGGCGGCGATGGTCCTGGTCCTGGGCATCTCGCTGCTGGTGGTCTCGGTGCCCCGGGAGGTCTCCCTGCACAATTACCGCCTCTCGCGGCGCTTCTTGGCGGTGGCTTACCTGGCCCTGGTGGCCGTCGGCTTGTGGGAGGCCTTCGGGGAGGAGGGCACCGTGACCTCGGCCGAGGTGCTGGCCTTTACCCTGATCGCCGCTTCGCTCCAGGCCTTGCTGTTCACCTTTTCCGTCATCACGCTCATCAACATGCGCTACATCACCGCCCGGCGCATGTGGAGCAACCTGCTTCCCATCCTCCTCCTGGCGGGCGTCCTGCTGGGCGTCCTGTTCTTCGCTCCGGAGGACCTCCTCCCCGTGTTCTATGCGACGCTGGTGCTCTACTGTTTTCAGCTGGGTTATTACATCGTGTTGTTCGAGCGCGAGTATGGCCGCTACCGCCACCGCTCCGACAATTTTTTCGCCGGGGAGGAGTACCGCCGCCTGACCTGGATCCGCCAGCTCTTCTACCTGGCCTTCTGCGTCGGCCTGGCTGCCGTGGGGTCGCTCTTTCTGAGCGAGTCCGCCTACATCGCCTTCACGGTGGCCTATACGGTTTTTTACATCTACTTCGCCATCCGGTTCATCAATTACCTCACCCTGTTCCACCGCATGGCCCCGGCGGTGGACGCCGCGGATTTCCGGACGGAGAACGGCGACTCTTCCGGCGGGGAACAACTGGGCGAGGCGCTCGAGGGGTGGATCGCCGCCCGGGGGTTTATCGCCGAGGAGCTCACCCTCGAAGGGCTTGCCAAGGAGTTCTCCTCGAATCCGGTCTACCTCTCGCGCCACATCAACAGCCGCTACGGGCAAAATTTCCGTTCGTGGATCGGCTCGCTGCGCATCGGGGAGTCGCTGCGGTTGATCGACGGGCATCCCGACATGCCGCTGGCCGAGGTGGCCGAACGGGTCGGCATCTCCAGCACCAGTACCTTCTACCGCCAGTTCTCCTCCGTGACGGGGATGACCCCCGCCGAGTACCGGAATCGCCCCCGGGGCAACTAACCGGTCCCTCCCCCTTCCGCTCCGGAATTTTGAAAAATTCCCAAAACCCGACGCCGATTTTTAAGTTTTGGGAAGAAAGTCCCCGGTTCGGCTTTGTACCTTTGTGTCAGCTATGATCCATTGTAGAATCCGAACTCATTTCGTATGAAAATCAAAAAACTTCTTCTCTCGATACTTGCCTGCGCGGCGGTATTGTCGACGGGCTGCTCCAAGGACCCCGAACCCGATCCGGAATTGACGGTAAGCCCGCAGACGACGGCGATCATCTTCGATGCCCAGGGCATTGTGAGCTACGTCTACACCGTCACGACCAACCAGAGCTCGTGGAGTGCGACCTCCAACCAGAGTTGGTGCGTCGTCACCAAAAACACCGACGGGAGAACGTTCACCGTCACGGCGCAGGCCAACACCTCCACGGAGGCCCCGCCCGCGGCGACGATCACCGTCTCGGCGGGCAAGGCGACGCCCATCACCTTCAGCGCCACACAGACGGCGGCCCCGCAGATCGGGGTGGGCTTTACCTTCGAGGGCAACGGCACGGCCGAGGCCGATCCGGCGGACGCCGAGGCCGGCACCGAGGTGACGATCACCGCCACGGCCGACGAGCACTACCGCTTCGTGCGGTGGGTGGTGGAGACGGGCGACCTGAGCCTCGCGGACGAGACGGCCAACCCGGCCGTCTTCACCCGTCCCGACGGCCCGCTGGCGATCAAGGCGGAGTTCGAAGTGATTCCCAACGGCGTTGTCCTGACCGACGACGGCCACGGTACGGCCGAGGCCAGCCCGGAAGACGCCGAGCCGGGCACTGAGATGGCCCTAACCGCCACGGCGAACGAACATTACCGCTTCGTGCGTTGGGTGGTGGAGACGGGCACGCTGGTGCTCGCGGACGCCACGGCTAATCCGGCCGTCTTCACCCGTCCCGAGGGCGAGCTGGCGATCAAGGCCGAGTTCGAAACGGCCATCAACGCCATCACGATGACCAACGACGGCCACGGTACGGCCACGGCCAGCCCGGAAAACGCCGAGGCGGGAACGGAGGTGACCCTGACGGCCACCCCGACGGGGAACTACGCCTTCAAGCAATGGGTCGTGGTCAGCGGCAGCGGGGTGACTTTCTCGCCCGACGCCACCACCTCTCCCGCCACCTTCACCATGCCGGACGAGGCGGTGACGATCAAGGCGGAGTTTGAGAAGCAGACCGACGGCCTGACGCTGATCACCGACCTGACGTTCAAGGCCTACGCCCAGTACCGGATGACCCATGATGAGGTCTGTGATGAGGTGACCTACCCCCTCTGGGACACCGACGGCGACGGCGAACTCTCGCCCCAGGAGGCTGCCGCGGTTGCATACATCAGCATGAATAGCGGCTTTGACGGGACGGAGGTGGCCTCGATGGCCGGTCTCGAACAGTTCACGGGGCTCCGGAAGCTTCTCTGCAACACCAACTCCCTGACGAGCCTGGATGTGAGCGGGAATCCGGCGCTGACCGACCTCGACTGCAGTAGCAATTCCCTGGGCAGTCTCGATGTGAGCGGGAATCCGGCGCTGACACACCTCAACTGCGCTGGCAATGATCTGGGCAGCCTCGATGTGAGCGGGAATCCGGCGCTCACCTTCCTCGACTGTGGTAGCAATCCCCTGGGCAACATCGATGTGAGCCAGAATCAGGCACTGACCTACCTCGCGTGTGCTGGTAACCTCCTGGGCAGCCTCGATGTGAGCGGGAATCCGGCGCTCACCTTCCTCGACTGCGGTAGCAATTCCCTGACGAGCCTCGATGTAAGCGGGAATCCGGCGCTGACCGAACTCGGCTGTGGCGACAACCCCCTGGGCAGCCTGGATGTGAGCGGGAATCCGGCGCTGACCCTCCTCTACTGTAGCGAAAATTCCCTGACGAGCCTCGATGTGAGCCAGAATCCGGCGCTGACCTACCTCGGCTGTAACGGCAACTCTTTGAGTAGCCTGGATGTGAGCCAGAATCCGGAGTTGGATACCCTCAACTGTCGCTATAACTCCCTGGGCAGCCTCGATGTGAGCGGGAATCCGGCGCTGATCCACCTCGACTGTAGTAGCAATTCCCTGACGAGCCTCGATATGAGCCAGAATCCAGCGCTGAAGGTGCTCTACTGTTATAGCAATTCCCTGACGAGCCTCGATGTGAGCGGGAATCCGGCGCTGACCGAGCTCTACTGTCACCAGAACTCCCTGACGAGCCTCGATGTGAGCGGGAATCCGGCGCTGACCGAGCTCGACTGTAGCCAGAACTCCCTGACGGTGCTCGACGCCTCGGCGATGGCGTTCAATGAAGAGATGAAATACACGCTCACTTGCGGCAGACAGGTCGACGGGAATGATGACCCTCAGACGCTGACGCTGACCCTGCGCAACAACCAGAAGGCGTATTGGAACTCCACTTTGGCGAGCCGTTCCGCGAACAATAGCGTAGTGCTCGCCGACTGATAATCGTAAATCAGAACCGCCCCGGAAGCCTTGGCGCTTCCGGGGCGGTTTTTGTTTTTTTTGGGGGAGGGCTCTTTACCAGGCGATCGGCCCGGTTCCCTGCGCGGTTAGGTAGGCGTTGGCCTGCGAGAAGTGGCGGCAGCCCAGGAAGCCCCGGTAGGCCGACAGGGGGGAGGGGTGGACGCTCTTGAGAATAAGGTTGCGTCCGGGGTCGACGATGGCCCCCTTGCGCTGGGCGTAGGAGCCCCAGAGCATATAGACCACGCCCTGTCGTTCGCGGGCGATGGCCTGCACCACGGCGTCCGTAAAGGTCTCCCAGCCGCGCCCGGCGTGCGAGGCGGCCTCGTGGGCGCGCACCGTCAGCACGGCGTTGAGCAGCAGCACCCCTTGTTCGGCCCAGCGGTCGAGGTTGCCGCTGAGGGGGTAGGGAGCCCCCGTGTCGTCGCAGACTTCCTTGAAGATATTGACCAGCGAGGGAGGAAACGTCACCCCGTCGTTGACCGAAAAGCAAAGCCCGTTGGCCTGGTTGTCTCCGTGGTAGGGGTCCTGCCCGATGATCACCACCCGGATGTCCTCCGGCAAACACTTGTCGAAGGCCCGGAAAATATTACGACCCGCCGGAAACACCTTTCCGCAGGAGTACTCCCGGCGAACAAAATCCGTCAGGGAAGCGAAATAAGGTTTTTCGAACTCGTCCATCAAAAGTTCTTTCCAGGGAGCGGCAATCTTGACGTCCATAAATTTCTATTTTTAGAAAACGATGAGAACCCCACAGAGGTCTCTACAGCGGGTGTGCATAGCGTGCGTCAGATTTAACGGGCAAAAAGACGCCCGTTTTCCTCCTCCTCGCTCGGCAAAGTTCAAGCAAGCTTGACTTTGCACTCACTCCTTCGTCGGTTTTCTTATCGTCTGAAGATTCAGCCCGGAGCGTACTTAAAGTACGTGAGGACTGAAGCCAGGAGGATAAGGAAAATATGGCGTGCGATATGCGCACCCGCCCCTACTCTTCGCTGATGGCTACTAATTGCTTTCGGTAGGCTGCTAGGATTTGTGATTTTGAAATAAACCCCAGGTACTTATTATCCTTATCCACCACAGGCAGCATCCATGCCTTCGACTGCTCAAAAGAATCCAGCACGCTGGCGATCGACTCGGTGGGATAGATCAGGTCGGGGGGAGGAACCATGTAGTTGTCAATCTTGTACTTGTACTTCTCTGGATCGAACATATCGGCCCGCAAATCGTCCAGTTGTACCACGCCCAGGAGGACGCCCTGGGGGCCGATCACCGGGAAGATGTTGCGGCGCACCTGGGAGATCAGGCCCACCACGTCGCCCAGCGTGGTGTCCATGGTGATGGGGTGAAAGTCGGTTTCCATAAGTGACTTAAGGTCCAGAAAGACCATCACCGAGCGGTCCTTGTTGTGGGTGAGCAGCTCGCCCCGCTGGGAGAGTTTTTTGGTGTAGATCGAGTAGGGCTCGAGGTAGTATCCGATCCCGAAGGCGATGGCCGAGACCAGCATCAGGGGCACGAACAGGGAGTAGCCGTTGGTGATCTCGGCGATCAGGAAGATCGAGGTCAGCGGGGCCTTCATCACCCCCGACATCACCCCGGCCATGCCCACCAGCGTGAAGGGGATCAGCGGCAGGCTGCAGCCCACGAAAGAGTTGAGGATGTAGGCCATCGAGGCCCCCGTGAAGGCGCCCACGAACAGCGAGGGGGCGAAGGTCCCCCCGATGCCCCCGGCAGCCAGGGTCGCCGCCATGGCCACGACCTTGAAAAAGAGCAGGGCCACCAGGTAGAGGGCCACCACCCAGGCGATGTTTCTATAATTGAAAAACAGGGAGTTGTTGAACAGCGCCTCGATGTTGCCGTGCATCAGATCGAACAGCGATTCGTAGCCTTCCCCGTACAAAGGCGGGAAGAGGAAAATCAGCCCCCCGATCAGCAGGCCGCCCCAGAGCCACTTTTTGTACATTTTGTCGAGCCGCGCGAAGCGGTTGCCGATGGCCGTGTTGATGCGGGTGAAGTAGTAGGAAATCACCCCGCAGAGCGAGGCCAGCAGGATGTAGAAGGGGATGTGGCCCAACTCGAAGACGTTTTTGAGTTGGATGTTAAAGACCGGCTCGAAGCCGTTGAGGAAGAACATCATCGTGGTGGCCGTCACCGCCGAGATCAGCAGCGGGATGATCGACGCGATGGTGATGTCGAGCATCAACACTTCGAGGACGAAGATGACCCCCGTGATAGGTGCTTTAAAGACCGCCGCCAGGGCCGAGGCCGCCCCGCAACTGAGCAGCAGGGTGATCTGGCGGTAGTTGAGGCGCATAAACTTGCCGATGTTGGAGCCGATGGCCGAGCCCGTCAGCACGATGGGGGCCTCGGGCCCGACGGAACCCCCGAAGCCGATGGTCGCCGCGCTGGCCACCACCGAGGAGTACATGTTGTGGGGTTTGAGGCGAGAGCCCCGTTTGCTCATGGCGTACAACACTCTGGTGACCCCCTCGTTGATGTCGTCGCGGATCAGGTAGCGCACGAACAGCGAGGCCAGGATCACCCCGACGATGGGGTAGAGCAGGTAGAAGACGCTGGCCTCGTCGATGGCGAACCAGCTGGTCAGCGCGAGACGAACGCCGTAGAGGGCCCCCTCGAAGATGTAAGTAGCCAGCCCCGCGACCAGGCCCACGACCACCGCCAGGAGCATCATCAGTTGCTTCTCGGTGAGGCGCTTGGTGGCCACAATCAACATCCTATAAAGAATGTCGCGGTAGCGAATACGAGTATGTGGGGCGGGGTTCATGGGTAATTAAGGCTGTGCTTGCGCGGCCGAGTCCGGGGCCGGTTCTTTCGGGGCCACGTCCACCGAGACCCGGCCTTTGGGGCGGCGGATGATGTAGTCCTCGAACTCCTCGTCCGAGTCGAAGCCCTCGCCCAGGATCACGTCGCGGCCCTGGGTGACTTTCGAGTCGACGTTCGAGTAGACCCGCTTGGTCTTCTGGTTCCAGAAGAGCTGTTCGGTCTCCAGTTTCTGGCCCCCGGCCTTGGTGGCCACCACGTTGCCCTTGGCCTCCCAGAGCTCCTGTTTTTCGAGGAAGATGGCGTAGTTGGCCGTCAGGGTCGATTCCACGGTGTGGGTCGAGTCGTTGTAGGTGGTGATCTCGACCCCCTTGCGGAACTCCATGTAGGGCTCCCGGGCCATCTCGTAGCGCTCCATGAGCGGGGTGGAGAAGCGGTAGGAGAGGTTCCCTTCCTTGGAGTAGACGATCTTCAGGTCCTCGCTCTGCTGGGTGATCACGTCCTGCATCTGCTCGTCGCCCGCGGGCGGCTGGGTCCGGTGGCAAGACATAAACAAGGTAGCACCCCCCAAAAGGAGTGCTACCCGGATGCGTATGTCCATAGACCGAAGCATAATTGCAGCGGAATGTAGAGTTTTAGATAGTTGCAGTGCGCGGATTGCGCATCACAAGTTTCCAAAGAGCGGTATTAATCCCGCCCATTCGGAGTCGCCGCAGCGACCTATTTGTTCAGGCGGACGATGGTGCGTCCCGATACCCAGCCGCAGTTGACCGTGTAGCCCTGGCCGTTCTCCATGCCGCGGAAGAAGGCTTCCTCGCTGGAGGGGAACCCGGCGCGGTAGCCGGAGATCTGGGCGTTGAGCGATTCGGCGGCGGGGTCGCTACCGAGCAGTTCCTTGGCTTTGGTGAGTACGTCCACGATCAACCAGCAGGCGGTCTGGCGGTCGAAGCCCGAGCAACCCTGGGCGCCCAGGGCGTAGGCGTTGCCGAGGATCATGTAGGCGTAGCCGTTTTCGGGGTCGATCTCGATGGCCTGGCGGGCGAAATCGGCGGCTTCGCGGCCGTGGTTCTGGCCCAGTTCGCCGCTGGCGATGCGCACGGCCAGGTTAGCCTTCGTTTTGGGGTCGGTTTCCGTGGCGATGGCTTCGTTGAGGTAGTTGCGGGCGTTGGCGAAGTCTTTCTTGTCTTCGTAGGCCGAGGCGATCAGCAGGGCGATGGCCGAGGAGGGTTCCAGCTTGTAGAGCTGCTCGCTCACCTGGATCTGGAAGTCGGTCTTGCACTCGGCCGTGGCCAGCAGGCGGAAGACCTTCTTGAGGGTTTCCAAGTCGGCACCGGCGTCGACGGCGGGCTTGAAGACCTTTTCGAGGTTCTCGCAGTTGGCTGCGCCGCTGGTGACGAAGATCTGGTCGAAGAGGCGTTTCTGCTCGTCCTTGTCTTCGGCGGTGCTCCCGTCGTAGATTTTCGAGAGGCGGTCGTACTCGGCCATGAACAGGTCGGTCTTGATCTCGTCTTTCTTGTAGGCTTCGGCCAGCGAGTTGAAGTAGATGTTGATCAACTCGGGATCGGCGTCGGGGCCGGCGGCGTCCATGGCTTCCTTGAAGAGCTTCTGGATCTCTTCCTTCTTGTCGGGGTTGAGCGTCAGGTAGTCGCGCGCTTTGAGGCCCATCAGGTAAGCCGTTCCGCGGCCGGCTATGTGGCCGAAGTTCTCGGAGCGCATGTCGTAGAGCACCAGCAGGCTGTCCACGTAGACCTGGCGTTTGGCCTGGTCGGTCGTTTCGGCGGCCTTGGTGCGGTAGATGTTGATCCCGTTGATGTAGATGTTCTGCGAGGCCTTGGGGGCTACTTCGATCACCTTGCGCATGTAGTAGGTGGCGGCGTCGTAGTTCTTGGCCTTGTAGTTGTCGTTGAAATAGTTGATGTTCAGGACGGTTTCCTGGCGTTGCTCGGGAGAGTTGCCGTACTTGGGATCCTGCAGATAAGCCTGGGCACGTGCCGAAAACGAAAAGGCTACGGCCGCCACCGTCAATAATGCCGTGCGGTAAATCATCTTTTTCATGGGTTTGAACTTTATAGAAACAGTTTGTAGTTAGGTGCTTTATCTGTACGAAATTAATCGTATTTATGCTTGGTAAACCAGTAGTCTTCCCCGAAGAGGCTCAGGCCCACGACGATGTTGAAGTACTTTTCCTGGACCATCTGGAACTGTTTGGTCCCGCTGGTCCCGACGGTCGTGTTGCCCCGCATGCCCAGTTCCACGCCCACGTCGATGTTCGTGAGCCCCTGGCGGAGCGGGGCGCCCACCCCGAAGGTGATGGCGTTGTCGCGGATGGGCTGCCCGTTGATCTGCATGTAGTAGCTGTTGAAGCGGTAGCCCAGCCGGTAGGTGCAGCGCTTGAGGTAGCTGCGCACGTCCATCGAGTTGGGGGTGTATTCGATCCCGGCCTTGATGTAGTGGCTGTTGGTGAACTTTATGTTGTTGGTCGCGTCGTCGGCGTTCAGTCCCGTCCATTTCTGGAAGGTATAGTCCAGCCCGGCGCCCCACTTGGTGGTCCGGAAGAAAACCCCGGCCGTCACGTTGGCCGGCAGGTAATAGTCGGCCCGGTAGCTCGTGTCCTGGACCAGGTCCTGGTAGACGTTCGTGGCGTATACCTCGCGGTAGACCTTCGGCCGGAGGTTCGCCCGGGGGCTGAACGTGGCCCCGACGCTCAGTATCCGCGTCGGCTTGGAGATCAACTCGTAGCGGATCCCGGCGTTGAACCAGGCCGCCGAGTAATCCGAGGCGGCGGTCCCGGTCTGGATGCGCTGGACGGGGTTGCCGATCGTCGGGGTGATCTCGGTGTTGAAGTCCCGCTCGATGCTCCCGTGGTAGTAGATAAAGTTCGCTCCCAGCGAAAACCCCTTGAACAGCTTGGCCCCCACGCCCACCTTGAACTGAGTGATGTTGCCGTCGCCCAGGTAGTCGTAGCGGATGCTGCCCACGTTGGCGAGCAGGTAGGGGTCGGTCTCGTACATCTTGACCCGGTAGCCCACGCTGCTCATCGGGGTGACGTTGACCCCCATGCCCACCTTGCCGCCCCAGAGGGGAAGTTGCAGCCCGACGTCGGAGAAGTTGAACAGGTTCTGGCTGCTTTTCTGGGTGGCCGTCTTGGCGTACACCCCGCCGCCTTGCAAGCCCACGCTGAAGAGCACCGACTGGGGATTCACCGAGGAGTAGGAGGCCGGGTTGAGGTAGTTGGCCCGTTTGGGGTCCGAAAAGGCGACCCCTACGCCCCCCATCGAGCGTTGGTAAGCAGGTCCTTGGGTGCCGAAATCCCCGATCCCGTAAAAGGTGTAGGGCGAAAACGCGTTCAGGCTGCTGAGCTGTCCCAGTGCCGACGCGGGAAGCGCCGCAAGGATCAGGATGACAATGTGGGTTAGCCGGTTACTTCTGAGCATGGTACTCTAAAATGCAATTTAACCCGTATGCAACCAGGTCATAGGTTGCAAAGATGGGATTTTTTAATCTTTTTGCAAAAAAAATCCCGTCGCCGCCGGTAAAAATTGTGCGTAAACCGGGATATTTTTGTTCTGAATCACGAATATAGCCTTCGATCTCGTAAACGATGCCCCGGATCACGCCGTTTTCGACGGCGCCGTCGGTGTCCGTTCCCAGCCATTGCTCCCGCTCGGAGAGTTCCCGCAGCGGAAGGCGTCCCGTGAACTCATGCAGGGCCCTGAAGCGGGTCGCGGCCCCGGGCGAGATGTTGCCGCCCAGGAAGACCCCTTCGGCCGAGACCAGGTCGATGGTGATGGCCGTGCCGAAATCCGCCACCAGCAGCGGTTCTCCGGGGTAGAGCGTGTAGGCCCCCACGGCCGCCGCCAGGCGGTCGGGCCCCAGGGTTTCGGGGGTGCGGTAGGCGTTTTTCAGGGGGGTCTCCACCGTGGAGTCGAAGCGCAGGACGCGTTTTGCGCGCGCGCGCAACCACTCTTCCAGCCCGGTCTCCGGGCCCCGCGAGGAGAGCAGGGCAACGGCCTCCACCCCGGGGCGGGCCGAGAGTACTTCTTCCAGGTACGGAATGTCCAGGTGGGGCGTTTGCAGCACGTCGACCACCTTCCCGTTGTCCAGGAGGGTCAGTTTTGCGCGGCTGTTGCCGATGTCGATGGCCAGGTTCATGCCGGAAGCGAGGTTTGTTTATCCATATAACGGTGGGCTCGGGCGTTCGTTACAGCGTCGCCTGGGCCAGGGTACGCAGGGTGGCGGTGGCTGCGGCGACGTCTTTCATATTCCTAACTACGACCGAGAGCTTATTATTGTTCTGGCGAAAAATAAATTTGCTGCCTCTCTGCGAACAGACGGCCAGGATTTTCCCGAAGCGGTCGCTCTTGTAGTAGGCGCTCTGGGGGTTGTGGACGAATTGCAGGATGAGGATGCCGTTCTTGACGATGGCCTTCTCGAAGCCCAGGGAGATGCAGAGCCACCGCAGGCGCACGATGTCGAACAGTTCTTCGGTGGGGGTGGGGATCTCCCCGAAGCGGTCGATCAGCTGGCTGCGGAAGCGATCGAGGCTTTCCTCGTCGGCCGTTCCGTCCAGTTCGCGGTAGAGCCGCAGTTTTTCGGCCGGGCTGCCGATGTAGGCGTCCGGGATGAAGGCCTCGCGGTCGGTCTCGATCTGGGCGTCGGTGATCCAGGCCGCTTCGGGCAGGGGGGAGGTTCCTGCGGCGGGCGCTTGAGGAGCGCCGGAGGCGTGTTCCTCCTCGCGCAGCTCGGCCATGGCCTCGGTGAGGATCTTCTGGTAGGTCTCGAAGCCGATGTCGGCGATAAATCCGCTCTGTTCGCCGCCTAAGAGGTTGCCCGCCCCCCGGATGTCGAGGTCCTGCATGGCGATGTTGAAGCCCGCCCCCAGCTCCGAAAAATCTTCGATGGCCCTCAGGCGCCGCCGGGCGTCCGAGGCCAGCAGCTCCTCGGGCGGGGAGAGCAGGTAGCAGTAGGCCTTGCGGTTGGAGCGGCCCACGCGGCCCCGGAGCTGGTGCAGGTCGCTCAGGCCGAAGCGCTGGGCGTTGTTGATGATGATGGTGTTGGCGTTGGGTACGTCCACGCCCGACTCGATGATGGTGGTGGCCACCAGCACGTCGTACTCGCCGTAGATGAAGTCCATCATCAGTTTTTCGAGCTGGGGCCCGGCCATGCGCCCGTGGCCCACGGCGACCCGGGCCGCGGGGCAGAGGCTCTGTACCAGGGAGGCGATGCGCTCGATGTCCTCCACGCGGTTGTGCACGAAGTAGACCTGCCCGCCCCGCGAGAGTTCGAAGTCGACGGCCTCGCGGATCAGCTCCTCGTCGAAGAGGTGGCTCTCGGTGGCCACGGGCTGGCGGTTGGGCGGCGGGGTGGAGATCACCGAGAGGTCGCGGGAGCCCATCAGCGAAAATTGCAGGGTGCGCGGGATGGGGGTGGCCGTCAGGGTGAGTGTGTCCACGGCCACGCGCATCTGACGCAGTTTTTCCTTGGCCGCCACGCCGAATTTTTGTTCCTCGTCGATGATCAGCAGTCCAAGGTCTTTGAAGGAGACATCTTTGCCCAGGATCTTGTGGGTACCGATGAGGATGTCGATCTTCCCTTCGGCGAGTTCGCCCAGCAGGTGACGCGTCTCGGCGGCCGATTTGACCCGGCTGAGCTGCTCGATGCGCACGGGAAACTCCTTGAGGCGGTCGTTGAAGGTGCGGTAATGCTGCAGGGCCAGGATGGTGGTGGGCACCAGCACGGCCACCTGCTTGGAGTCGGCCACGGCCTTGAAGGCCGCCCGGATGGCGATCTCGGTCTTGCCGAAGCCCACGTCCCCGCAGACGAGCCGGTCCATCGGCATCGGGGACTCCATGTCGGCCTTGACGGAGGCCGTGGCGCTCTGTTGGTCGGGGGTGTCCTCGTAGATGAACGAGGCCTCTAACTCATGTTGCATAAAGGTGTCTGCCGAAAACGGAAAACCCTCGGCGCTCTTGCGCCGGGCGTAGAGGGCGATCAGCTCGCGGGCGATGTCCTTGACGGCCTTCTTGGTGTTCTGCTTGAGGCGTTGCCAGGCCCCGGAGCCCAGTTTATAGATTTTGGGTGGTTCGCTCTCTTTGTCCTTGTACTTGGAAATGCGGTGCAGGGCGTGGACGTTGACCAGCAGCACGTCCCCGTCGCGGTAGACCAGCTTGATGGCCTCGTGCACCTTGCCGTTCTCGACCGTGCGCGTGAGGCCTCCGAAGCGGCCCACCCCGTGGTCGATGTGCACGACGTAGTCGCCGATCTGCAAGGCGTTGAGCTCCTGGACCGAGAGGCTTTCCGAGCGGTCGATCTCGCCCCGGATGCGGTAGCGCTGGTAGCGTTCGAAGAGCTGATGGTCGGTGTAGAAGCAGCGGCGGAGGGTGTGGTCGATGAAACCCTGGTGGAGGGTCGTTTCCACGGGCTCGAACGAGAGGTCCCGCTCGCCCATCGAGTGGAAGATGTTTTGCAGGCGCTCGATCTGGGCCTTGTTTTCGGTCAGCAGGCAGGTGGTGTAGCCCATCTCGCGGCGCGTGCGGATGTCTTCTCCTAAAAGTTCGAACTTTTTGTTGAAGGAGGGCTGGGGAGACGTGTCGAACGTGATGAGGCTTTCCGAAGGGCGTGCCGCCAGGGCGCTGTGCAACAGGAGGAAGCGGGCTTCGGCGGTGTCCTCCAAAAAGGCCTTGCGGCTGGTGACCTGCTCGTCGATCGTGCGGGGGTCTTCCAGCTCGCCCAGGATGCGCGAGCGGATGTCGTCGAAGCGTTTCAGGGTATATTCGGCATCGGTGAACCAGTAGGTCGCCCCAGTGGCGTAGCGCGCGAAGGAGACCCTTTCCCGGGCCTGCTCCTTGAGGTTGGGGACGATGCGGGCCCGTTCGAGTTTTTCGACCGAGAGCTGCGAACCTACTTCGAAGTAGCGGATCGAGTCGACCTCGTCCCCGAAGAAGTCGAGGCGGTAGGGGCGGTTGTCGGCGAACGAAAAGACGTCCACGATCCCCCCGCGCAGGGAGTACTGGCCGGGCTCGTAGACGAACTCCACCCGCTCGAAGCCGTTTTCGCGCAGCACCTCCTCGACGAATCCCGTCGAGAGGGTCTCGCCCACGGTGATCTCCAGGCTGCTCTCGGAGAGCTGCTCCCGGCCCACGACCTTTTCGGCCAGGGCCTCGGGGTAGGTGCACAGCACGAGGGTGCCGTTACTGAAGGTCTGCATGGCCCCCAGGGCGGCCGTGCGCTGGACGATGCCCGAGGGGTCCTCCTGTCCGAACTGGATCGAACGCTTGTAGGCGGTGGGGAAAAAGAGCAACTCCTGCTCGGTAAAATAAGGGCTCAGGTCGTTGTAGAGGTAGCCTGCCGCATCGCGGTCTTCGAGGATCAGCACATGCAGCCCACCCTGAGAGCGGATAGTCCCGGCCACCAGCAACGAAGCCGAGGAGCCGGCCAGGGCCGTGGCCTGAATGGTGGCCTTTTTTGCGGCGGCCTTCAGGAATTCCTCACAGGGTTTTTGGCTGAAAAATAGCGATAAGAGGTCGTTGGCGTTCATGGGAGCAATGTGCTGAACGCCGAATTCAACGGACAGGGGGTGTCCGTGAATCGGCGTACAGGTAAATTCGTATCGTTTTTCGGCTTAAAGCCGGGGCGTTACTTCTTGTAAATCACTTCTTCGGCGCGCAGCAGTTGCCAGCTTTGGCCCTGGCGGCTAAGGCTCAGGCCCTCGTCGTTTTTCCAGAGGCCATCGCCTTTTTTATCCAGCAAGGTAGGCATGGCTTCCTGCGGGATAAAGGCTTCGGCGCGCAGGGAGTCGGCGCTGAAGAGCACGAAGCAGGCCTGCGTGGCCGCGGGGTCGGTGGCCGAGCTCAGCTGGACCCCACGCTCGAAGATGCGGACGCACTCGCTCAGCACCTCGCTCCAGAGGTAACCCGCCGAGCCGATGCAGTCGTGGTCGTCGCGGTCGTTCCCGACCATCTGCGCCGTGGCGGTAGTGTCGGCGGCGGCGGTGCCGGACTTGCTGTTTTTCGAAGTGCAGCCCGCCAAGAGAATCAGGTTTCCCAGGAGGGCCAAAAGAACGATCTTTTTCATGGCGGTCTGTTTTAGTGGGATTACAACAATTCCTCGTCGTAGCGGTTGAAAAATTTCGTCTCGACGATGCCCGTGTGGGTGTCGCTGAGCACCTGGAGGCGGCAGCGGTACTTGAGCATCCAGCGCAGGCGCAGCGAGGGAAAGCCCTTTTGCAGGAAGGCGCCCACCACGGGGCTCACCCGCAGCTTGATAAAATTCTCCCCCCGGTCGCGGGTGAAGTAGGCGATCTGGTTCTCGATCTGCTCGTCGAGCAGGGCCGAGGGGCTCACCTGGCCCGTTCCGTGGCAGGCCGGGCAGACCTCGTGCATGTCGATGTGGGTCTCGGGGCGCACCCGCTGGCGGGTGATCTGCATGAGGCCGAATTTCGACAGCGGCAGGATGGTGTGTTTGGCCCTATCGGGAGCCATCAGCTTGGTCATCTCCTCGACCAGGGCCGTGCGGTTCTCGCCCTTGTGCAGGTCGATGAAGTCGATGACGATGATTCCGCCCATGTCGCGGAGGCGCAACTGACGGGCGATCTCGGCGGCGGCGGAGAGGTTGACGTCCATGGCCGTGCGCTCCTGGTCGTCCTCGACCTTGGCGCGGTTGCCGCTGTTGACGTCGATCACGTGCAGGGCCTCGGTGTGCTCGATGATCAGGTAGGCCCCTTTGCGCAGCGAGACGTACTTGCTGAACAGGGACATGATCTGCTTCGAGACGTCGAAGTTGTCGAAGATGGGCACGTTGCCCTTGTAGAGCTTGACGATCTTGGTCTTCTCGGGGGCGATGGTGGCGATGTAGTCGCGCACCTCCTCGAAGACGGCGGGATCGTCGACGTAGATGCTGCTGAACGAGCCGCTCAGCAGGTCACGGATGATGGTGGTCGTGCGGTTCATCTCGCCCAGCAGCAGGGCCGGGGGAGTGAGCGTGCGGATGTTCTGCAGGGCCTGTTCCCATTTCTCTACCAGGGAGGTGATGTCCTGCTCGAGGTCCTCGACTCCCTTGCCCACGGCGGCCGTGCGGATGATCACCCCGTAGTTGTGGGGCAGTACGCCCGTGGCGATCTTCTTGAGGCGGTTGCGCTCCTCGTTGGAGCGGATCTTCTGGGAGATGGAGATCTTGTTCGAGAGGGGGATCAACACGACGTTGCGTCCGGCCAGGGAGACGTCGGCCGTCAGGCGCGGGCCCTTGGTCGAGATGGCTTCCTTGGCCACCTGGACGACGATGCTCTGGCCCGAGGCGATGTGGGAGGAGATCTTGCCGGTCTTCGAGAGCGGCTTGTCCAGCTTGAGCGAGGAGAAGGGCGTGACCTTCTTGCGGCTCATCAGGGGGCCCAGCAGCTTGTGCAGCGTGGTGAACTGGGGCCCCAGGTCGAGGTAGTGGATGAAGCCGTCCTTCTCGTGGCCCACGTTGACGAAGGCGGCGTTGAGGCCCGGCATGATCTTCTTGACCTTGCCCAGGTAGATGTCGCCGACGGCGTAGCCCGTCTTGCCTTTCTCCTTGTTGAGCTCGACCAACTGCTTGTCCTCGAACAAGGCGATGGTGATTTCGCTGGAGGTTACATTGATTATTAACTCTTTATTCATAATGTCTGGGCCAGGGTGATATCGGCCTGGCGGCAGTAAGGGGATCAGTCGGGGAAAATAATAATGACACCCTTCCCGGTCGGGAGCTTCGCTGTGCATAGCGTGCGTCAGCTTTTATTCATCGTCCGGTTCGAGGAGCGGAGCGTACTTGAAGTACGTGAGCACCGCAGAGAGGAGGATGGATAAAAGATGGTGTGCGATATGCGCAGCCTGCCCACGAGCGAGACCGATCTAATACAACGAACCTAAAGCCGTTTGTGACTTTAGGTTCATTGCTGTCGTAAACATAATCCGGCTACTTACTTTTTCTTCTTGTGACGATTCTTGCGCAGACGTTTCTTGCGCTTGTGAGTAGCCATCTTATGCCGTTTTCTTTTCTTACCACTTGGCATAACGGTTGTTTTTAGTAGGGTTAATTATTTGGTGCTCGTTTTTACTTTCCCCGAGAAGCTCTTGGCCGGTTTGAACGCCGGGATGTTATGCGCCGGGATGGTAATGGTGGTGTTTTTGGAAATGGTCCGGGCCACCTTTTCTGCTCTGCGCTTTACGATGAAGCTGCCGAATCCGCGCAGGTACACATTGTTGTTGGAGATCAACGAATCTTTGATCGATTCCATGAAGGATTCTACGATCTGCTGAACCTGGGCTTTTTCAACGCCTGTGCTCTTCGAAATTTCGCTAACGATATCCGCCTTTGTCATAATTGAAATATTTTAGATTAATTGTTATTAAAAAAGGAAATTCACAAATCCGCTCACACAAGATCAAATATCAATTAAGTTAATGGGCTGCCGCCGGCATTTAAAGCTAAAATTGCTCGGCGTAGCTGCAAAGATAAACATCTTTTTTGAAAAAAAAACGTTCTACGCTACTACAAGCGATTTTATTGCTCAAAAAATAACAGCACTTCACATAAATGACACCTTTTTCACGGCGATGGGAATTTCCGAAAACTTCTATTTCCCAGGTGCTTGTAACGGGGCTTTTTGGCGGTGGTGGGATCGCCGGGGAGAAGAGGCATTTAGCCCCGTAAAAGCACTTTTTTGTGCGGAAGGCGGTCTCTGGGGCTCCTCAGGGGCGGTTTTTGCGAGTTTTCGCCTCCTTGCCCGTGTCCCTCAGGGAGTTCCGGCCTTCGCCTTATCCCTTTCAAAAATAACGCCAAAAATTGTGTTCGGCAGATGTTTTTTCGGCAAATATTTCTCCGACAAGAAGATGCCCGGCCGAAAATACCGGATAATCTTGCTGTGGAAAGGGAAAACCCGGCCCCCGGAAACTCTTGCGGAACAGGACCTCCCGGATTCTGGGAAAAATCGTATCTTTGCCCTGTTTCCAACTTTCACCCGATGAAAAACTACAAACGTTACCTGGTCACTTCGGCCCTCCCCTACGCCAACGGTCCCGTACACATCGGCCACCTGGCCGGGGTCTACATCCCCTCGGATATCTACGTCCGCTACCTGCGTCTGCAGGGCGCCGACGTCATTTCGGTCTGCGGATCGGACGAGCACGGGGTGCCCATCACCATCAAGGCCCGCCAGGAGGGAGTCACCCCCCAGGACATCGTCGACAAATACCACGGCATCATCAAGGAAGCCTTCGCCGGACTGGGGATCGCCTTCGACATCTACTCGCGCACGAGCTCTCCGACCCACCACGCCACGGCCTCGGATTTCTTCCGGACGCTCTACGACAAGGGCGAGTTTATCGAGCAGACCTCCCAGCAATACTACGACGAGGAGGCCGGGCAGTTCCTGGCCGACCGTTACATCACCGGCACCTGCCCCCGCTGCGGCAACGAGCGGGCCTACGGCGACCAGTGCGAGCAGTGCGGCAGCACGCTCAACGCCACCGATCTGATCTCGCCCCGCAGTACGCTCAGCGGCTCGACGCCCGTGCTGCGCGAGACCAAGCACTGGTTCCTGCCCCTGGACAAGCACGAGGCCTTTCTGAAAAAATGGATTCTCGAAGAGCATAAGGAGTGGAAGACCAACGTCTACGGGCAGTGCAAAAGCTGGCTCGACCAGGGCCTCCAGCCCCGGGCCGTGAGCCGCGACCTGGACTGGGGCATTCCCGTGCCCGTCGAGGGTGCCGAGGGCAAGGTGCTCTACGTCTGGTTCGACGCCCCCATCGGCTACATCTCGGCCACCAAGGAGCTGACCCCCGACTGGGAGCGCTACTGGAAGGACGAGGAGACCAAGATGGTCCACTTTATCGGCAAGGACAACATCGTTTTCCACTGCATCGTTTTTCCTGCCATGCTGCGCGCCCACGGAGGCTATATCCTGCCGGATAATGTTCCTGCCAACGAATTTCTGAATCTCGAAAACGACAAGATATCCACTTCGCGCAACTGGGCCGTCTGGCTGCACGAATACCTCGCCGAGTTTCCCGGCAAGCAGGACGTGCTGCGTTACGTGCTGTGCGCCAACGCTCCCGAGACCAAGGACAACGACTTCACCTGGCGCGATTTCCAGGCCCGCAACAACAACGAACTGGTGGCCGTGCTGGGCAATTTTGTCAACCGGGCCCTGGTGCTTACCGGCAAGTACTACGAGGGCGTGGTGCCCGCGCCCGGCACCCTGACCGACTACGACCGTGAGGCCCTCGAAGAGTTGCCCTGCTACCGCAAGGCCCTCGAGGAAAACATCGAGCACTACCGCTTCCGCGAAGCGCTCAAGGAGGCGATGAACTTCGCGCGCCTGGGCAACAAGTACCTGGCCGACACCGAGCCCTGGAAGGTCATCAAGGAGGACCCTGAGCGCGTAAAGACCATCCTCTACGTGGCCCTGCAGATCACGGCCAACCTGGCCCTGGCCATCGAGCCCTTCCTGCCCTTTACGGCGCCCAAGCTCTGGAGCATGCTAGCCATGGAGCGTCCGGAGTGGGATCGTCTGGGGGCTGTGGAGCTGATCGCCCCGGGGCACCAACTGGGCACCGCCGAACTGCTCTTCGAAAAGATCGAGGACTCGGTGATCGAGGCCCAGCTCGAAAAGCTGGCGGCCACCAAGCAAGCCAACGAGGCCGCCGCCGAGGCGCCCTGCGCCCCCCAGAAGGAGGCGGTTTCCTTCGACGATTTTGGGAAAATGGACATCCGGGTCTCCACGGTTCTCGAAGCCGAGAAAATTGCCAAGACAAAAAAATTACTGAAACTGACCGTCGACACGGGCATCGACCGCCGGACGATCGTCTCGGGTATCGCCGAGTATTTTTCGCCCGAGGAACTGGTCGGAAAACAAATCCTGGTGCTGGTCAACCTCGAGCCCCGCGAACTCAAGGGGGTGCTCTCGCAGGGGATGATCCTCATGGCCGAAGGGCCTGGCGGTAAGCTGGAGTTGCTGGCTCCGGGGACGGCTCTGCCCAACGGCTGTACCGTGGGATAGTTTGAAAATGGCGTGCGCTATGCACAGCTAACCAAAATGTTAAACGTTATGTGGGAGAGTATTTTGCATGGGGATCAGCAGTTGTTGCTAGCGCTCAACGGAAGTTGGGGCCCGGGATGGGACACGTTTTTCTTCTGGATGTCCAACAAATTGATCTGGATACCGCTCTACCTGGCCATGGTCTACGGCGTGTGGCGCAAGGCCGGCTGGCGGGGGGTTCTCCTGGTGCTGATCTGCCTGGGGATCACCATCGGCCTGGCCGACCAGACCTGCAACTTCTTTAAAAGCAACCTGCCCAAGTTCCGGCCCACGCAGAACCCCGATATCCGCGAGTGGGTCCACACCGTGAGGGGCTACCGGGGCGGCCTCTACGGCACGGTCTCGGGCCACGCGGCCATCAGTTTCACCATCGCCATGTTCACCAGCTTGTTTTTCCGCTGCCGCTGGTACACCATCTTCATCTTCTTCTGGGCCGCCGTGGTGGCCTACAGCCGCATCTACCTGGGGGTGCACTTCCCCCTGGACATTACCTTCGGCACGCTGCTGGGCCTGACCCTGGGCTGGGCTTCCTACCGGGTCTACGCGTGGTGGTATAAACGCCGCCGGGCATGAGGCTTTCGGAAATGAACGCCGCCCTGGGCGGCAGGCTCTGCGCCCGGCGGGGACGCCTGCCCCTGGTGTGGACGCTTCTTTCGGTCCTGGCCCTGCTTTTCTCGACCCCTTTCCGGATCACTCCCGACAGCCTTTGGCTCGACGTTCCCTGCCTGCTCGCTTTGTCGGCAGGCATCGTGCTTCGGGCGCTGACGGCGGGCTACGCCTGCCCGGGGGGCGGCTTGCGCACCCGCGAGATGTACTCGCTCTGCCGCCATCCGGCGGAACTGGGCGGTGGGCTGATCTGGCTGGGGGTTTTTTCGTACACGGGCCTGGCGGGCTGGACCCTCTGCGCGCTGCTGCTCTACGGATGGAGCCTCGAGAAGATCCTGCTGGCCGAAGAGGCCGCCTTGGGCGAACGCTTCGGGGCCGCCTACGGAGACTATGCCGCGGGGAGCAATGCCCTGCTGCCCCGCTGGCGCGCGTGGCTTCCTTCGGAAAACCGCTTTTCGCTCTCCCGGGCCCTGGCGCGGGCCCTGCGCGACTGGTCGGGCTGTTTGCCGGTCCTGCTGTTGCTTTCGTTGCTGAAAAACCGGATGATCTCTTTTGGCTGGTCGGTCGACCTTTTCTGGCTGTTGGGCGGGGTGGGGCTGTTGGCCTTGCTGTTTTTGGTCCGCTTGTTTGTGAGGTCGAAGTAACTGGCATTCCATAAAGAAAGCCGCCCCGGTGGGGCGGCTTTTCTTATGAAAACTATTCGTTCTCCGATTCCGGCTCCGGCTCCGGAAGCGTTCCCGATTCGTCCTTGGGCTTGATGACCAGGAAGGAGGGCAGCAGGCCCAGGCGGTCGGGCTGGTTGCGGGTGAGCACCAGCCAGCGGGAGTAGCTGATGATGATGAGGTCTTTGCCCTTGATAAAGTCGGCGAAGGGGTTTTCGTGGGGGTCCAGCGCGCAGTGTTCGCGCTCGGGCGAAGGCAGCGAGGCGAAGAGTTCTTCGAGTTCGGGCCGCATCGAGGAGTCCGAGACCCGCACGGTTACCGTGGCGTTCCCGGCCACGGAGGTGGCGAAGGAAAAGAGGGGGCTGTCCCGGCGGTCGGTGAGCATCACCCCGATGTGGCGGGCATTGCGGAATCCCCGGTCGACGAAGACCCCGAAGGTGGTGGGCATGTGGGCGAACAGCCGCTTGGCCTTGTCGCGGGCCGATTCGCCCGGGAAGTACCACTGGTTGGGGTTGAGGTGCTGGTTCAACTGGCGGTTCAGTTGGGCGGGCAGCAGCAGGCTGCGGCGGCGCCGGGGGGTGAGGTAGTCGCTGACGAAGTTGGGGCCCGCGCCCACCAGCACGAAGCCGTAATTGCCCTCGCGGACCACCTCCAGCAGCTCCTTCATAAAGTGGTCGGTCACCCCGTAGCGGGTCTCGATGGGGAATTTCAGCCGCTTGGATTCTTCCAGCACCGCCTTGAAACTCTGGGTCGAGAAGCTCGAGGCGTACATGGGGTTGGTCTCGGTGCCGATGGTGAAGTGCAGGGCCGTCACCTGGGCCCCGGAGGCGTAGCGGCCGCAGAGCAGATGGACGATGCGCAGGAAGACCGGGGCGCTCGAGGGCCGGGCGAAAGAGATCAGCACGCGGGGGTGCATGAACTCGCGCTTGGGCATCTTCCGGCGCGAGCGCCGTCCGAAGAGTTTTTCGATCACCACCAGCGAGGGGGTGGCCATAAAGGTGGTGAAGAGGGCCATGATCACGAAGATCACGTAGATCGACGAGGGCAGGATGCCCATTTCGTAGCCGATGTTGAGCACGATCAGCTCCATCAGCCCGCGGGTGTTCATCAGCACCCCGATCGAGAGGCTGTCCTTCCAGGATTCGCCCACGAAGCGGGCCGAGAGGGCCGCCCCGAGCAGCTTGCCGAGGATGGAGACGGCGATGAAAATCCCGCAGATGGCCCACAGGTGGGAGTTGTTGAGCAGCCCGATCTCGGTGCGCAGCCCCGTGAAGACGAAGAACAGGGGCAGGAACAGCACCATGGCCACGTCCTCGATCTTCTCGGTCATCACGCGGCGGAAGCTGAGGTTGTCGGGCATGATCACCCCGGCCAGGAAGGCCCCGAACAGGGCGTGGATGCCCAGCGCCTCGGAAATGTAGGACGAACCGATCAACACCAGGAAGATGAACGAGACGAGGGCCATGCTGACCACCTCCTGGTTGTTGTAAATCTCCCCGATCCGCTTCATAAAGGGCTTGACCACGTAGAACATCACCAGTACGTAGAGGGCTGAAAAGAGCAGGGTAAAGCCCGCGCTGGCCACGCTGCCCGCCTTGGCGATGGCGATGATGGCCGCCAGCATGCACCAGGCCGTGATGTCGTTGCTCGCGGCGCTGGCGATGGCCAGCATCCCCATGGGGGTTTTTCCGAGGTTGCGTTCCTGGATGATGCGGGCAAGAACCGGGAAGGCCGTGATACTCACCGAGATGCCCACGAACAGGGCGAAGGGCAGGAAGGTGGTGTGCCCGGCCCCGAATTCCGGAAAGACGAAGTACGCCAGCACGACGCCCATAAAGAAGGGAACGATGATGCTGGCGTGGCTGATAACGAGCGTTTCGCTGGCCTTCTTGCGGATGATCGACAGGTCCAGCTCCATGCCGATGATGAACATAAAGAGCACCAGCCCGATCTGGCTGATGATATTCAGCGGGATCAGCGATTCGGGCGAGAAGAGAAACGAAAAGGTCTCCGGAAAGAAGTGCCCCAGCAGCGAGGGCCCCAGGGCGATGCCCGCGCAGATCTCCCCGATCACCCCGGGCTGGCCCAGCAGCTTAAAAATGTAGGAAAAGAGCCGCACCACGGCCAGGATGGCGATGATCTGCAGCAGCAGCATGGGCAGCGGGTGGGTGAGGTGCTCCAGGAAGGTGTCCCGGAAGAGGTCGAAAGCGGTGGAGGGAGTGGAGGCGTCGGCCCCCTGGGAGAGGGTGGGGGAAGCGTCCTGGTGTACGTGGACGCTGACCGGCGGCGGGACGGAGGGGTTGAGGCTGCGGCCCAGCAAAAAGACCCCCCAGGTGAGGACGCCGAAGGTGAGCATCATCACCGCATAAAAAGAGTAATTCCTTTTAGCGCCTGTCATCAGTTGGGGTGTTCAGGCAAAGATAATAAAATTTTGCAGCGCAAAAAAGAACCGCCCCGGAGGAGAGCGACGACGGCTGTTCTCCGGGACGGTATTCGAAAATGAGTGGCCCCCGATGACGGTCGGGACCAGGCTGTGCATAGCTCTATTCTCCGGGCATGCCCCCGTGATCGTGATCATCCCCTTCGAAAGAGCGGGCGGGAGTCACCGGGGAAACTTCCCCGAAGTACTCGGCAATGGCCTCCTTGAAGCGGGCGATCGTCTCGTTCATCGGCACGAAGGACTTGCCCCCCGCGGCGTTGCGGTGGCCGCCCCCGTTGAAGTAGCGGCGGGCGAAGACGTTCACGTCGATTTCCCCGCGCGAGCGAAGCGAGACGCGGATGCTGTGCTTGGTCTCGATAAACATGGCCGAAAGGCGGATGCTGCGGATCGAGAGCGGAAAATTGACGAAACCTTCGCTGTCGCCCTGTTTAAAATCGAAGCGGCGCATCTCGGCCTCGGTCAGCCCCACGTAGGCCGCCCCGTAGGGGTAGAGGGTGACCATCTTGTCGTTGAGCACGTAGCCCAGCAGGCGCATGCGGCTTTCCGAAAAATTGTTGTAGACCGAGGAGTTGATGTAGGGGACGTTGACTCCCTTGTCGATCAGCGTGGCGGCGGCCCGGAAGACCCCCGAGGTGAGGGTGCTGAACGAGAAGTTGCCCGTGTCGGTCATCATGCCCACGTAGAGCGACTCGGCGATGGCGGGGGTGATGGAGTCCATGCCGCCCAGGGCGACGATCATCTCGTAGATGATGTAGCAGGTCGAGCAGGCCGTGGGGTCCGAGAAGCTCAGCGCGTACTCCTCCAGGGGGGGGTGCAGGTGGTGGTCGATCAGTACCCACTTGGCCTTCTTGTTGGCCATCACCGTGTCGGTCAGCCTATCGAGCCGGCCGATCTGGTTGAAGTCGATGGCGAAAATCAGGTCGGCCTCCTCCACGAAACGGGCCTGCGAACCGTCGGTGTCCTCCTTGAAGACGTCGAAGTAGGCGATGTCGGTCATCCACTCCAGGAAATAGGGGTAGCGGTTGGGCGCGATGCAACGGGGAAAGTGGCCCAGGGCTTCGAGAAAGGCCCGGCAGGCCAGGGCCGCGCCGATGGCGTCCCCGTCGGGGTTGGTGTGGGCCAGCAGGGCGATCTTTTTGGGGCCGCCCGAAAGCAGGACCCGCAGGCGGAGGTATTTTTCGTGCGAGAACATAGATTACAAAGGTAGTAATTTCAACGTATTTTTATAACGCTTGCTTCTTTCATTAGTTACATCGGCGGGGAGGTGTCATTAATTTTTATTAATTTTGCCGGAGAAATACTTCCGACCATGATGAAAAGACTGATTCTTATACTGGCCCTCATTCTGGCCGCAGCAGGGGCCTCGGCCCGCGAAGTGGTGAACATCAACCGCAACTGGCGTTTCTTCAGCGACAGCGAAGGCACCAGCGACCGGGCCGCCACGGTCAACCTCCCCCACACCTGGAACACCGACGCGCTGAGCGGCAAAAAAGACTACTTCCGCGGCGTGGGCAACTACATGAAGGAGATCAAGGTCCCCGCCCAGTGGGAGGGCAAGCGCATCTTCATCCGCTTCGGGGGCGCCGCCTCGGTGGCCACGCTGATGGTCAACGGCATGCACGTGGGCGAGCACCGGGGGGGCTACACGGCCTTCACCTTCGAGCTGACCCGCTTTTTGAAATACGGGCAGGACAACTCGCTTTGGGTCATTGTCAATAACTCCCCCATGATGGACGTGCTGCCCACGGCCGGGGAGATCAACATCTACGGGGGCATCTACCGCGACGTCGAGCTGATCGTCACCGAGCAGACCCTCGTCTCGCTGACCGACTACTCCTCGGACGGGGTCTACCTCTACCAGAAGGAGGTCTCCGCCGAGCGGGCCGAGGTGGACGCCGTGGTCAAGATCGACGGCCGCCGCGACCAGAACCTGATCGTCTCGCTGGCTGTGACCACCCCCCGCCGGGACACCGTCTCGTTCCAGGCCTCCAAGTTCCACATGCCTCCCCAGGGCCAGGGACAGATCACCATCCCCATCACCCTGGAGCGGCCCACGCTCTGGAACGGCACCGACAACCCCTTCCTCTACACCGTCGTCGTGAAGCTCTCCGAGGGGGGCCGCACCCTCGATTCGCTGAGCGTACCCCTGGGGCTGCGTTACTTCAGCGTCGACCCCGCCGCCGGATTCTCGCTCAACGGCCAGAGCTACCCCATCCAGGGGGCGGTCTACTTCGAGGACCGCGCCTCGGTGGGCCCGGCCATCACGCCCTACCAGGTGCGTGAGGACGTCGACATGATGATGGAGATGGGCCTGACGGCCGTGCGCGCCGCCGACTACCCCCACAACGCCGACTTCTATGAGGCCTGCGACCGCCGCGGGATGCTGGTCTGGACCGATTTGCCCTTCCTGGGCCCGGCGTATTTGACCGACCGGGGCTACATCGGCACCCCGGCCTTCCACGAGAACGGCAAGCAGCAACTCCGCGAGATGATCTACCAGCGCTTCAACAACCCCTCGGTGGTGATGTGGGGCCTGTTCGTCAACCAGAACGCCCGGGGCGACGACCCCACGGCCTACATCGAGGAACTCAACACGCTCGCCCACGAGCTGGACAACTCGCGGTTGACGGTGGGCACCAGCAACCAGGACGGGCGGATCAACTTCGTGACGGACCTGATCGTCTGGGACCAGATCCTGGGTTGGCGCGAGGGCCTGCCCTCGGACATCAAGATCTGGCTCGACCAGCTCAAGGCCAACTGGGGCAGCCTCTGCTCGGGGCTCAGCTACGGCGCCGGGGCTTCGATCTACCACCAGGAGGACTCGCTCTACCGGCCCGCCTACCTGGGCAACTGGCACCCCGAACGCTGGCAGACCCACCTGCACCGCGAATATTTTTCGTACACCAAGGACGCCTCCTACCTCTGGGGCCGTTTCGTGGCCAACCTCTTCGACTCGGGGGCCTCGGGCAACACCTCGGGCGAGGGCCGCGGGGTGGACGACATGGGGGTGGTGACCTTCGACCGCAAGTACCGCAAGGACGCCTTCTACTTTTACAAGGCCAACTGGAACAAGACCGACCCCTTTGTGTATATCTCCGAGAAACGGCGCGAGCGGCGGGTCAATCCCGTGCAGGAGATCGTGGTCTTTTCGAATGCCACGCAGGTGGAGCTGTTTGTCAACGGGCAATCCCAGGGCACCCGCGAGGGGGTCGACGGGACGTTTACGTGGAGCGGCTTAACCTTCTCAGAGGGAATCAATAGCCTGGAGGCGAGAAGCGATGCGGGAATAGACTACGCCGAAATAGAAATTGCATCCGATCATTTGCATCACGGCATAAACTAGGCGGCTGCACATATCGCACGCCATCTTTTCCTTATCCTCCTCTCTGCGGTGCTCACGTACCTTAAGTACGCTCCGCTCCTCGAACCGGACGATAAGAAAAAATAGACGCACGCTATGCACAGCCGGGGTCTCGCGGGTGGGACCGAGGAAAATAACTTGTGATGTTGCTTTTTTCAAAAAATAATTACCTTTGCGAATAATGAACACGACGAATCTGTATACGGCCATCATGTGCATGCGTAGCTTACCTCCGAAAGAGTGAGCCCCTGCGCCGTGTCGTATACCTACGATAAACGAAGGGCCGCCTCACTCGAGGCGGCCCTTTTTTTTGACCGACTTTTTCCCTATTTTTGAACCAGATAAAAAAGACGATTAGTACTTCTACCGTTCAGTACGCCGCTGTGCATAGCGTGCGTCAGATTTAACGGGCAAAAAGACGCCCGTTTTCCTCCTCCTTGCAGGGCATAGCCCGCAAGCGGACTCTGCGCCTGCTGCGTTCGTCGGTTTTCTTATCGTCTGAAGTTACAGCCCGGAGCGTACTTGAAGTACGTGAGGACTGGAACAAAGAGGATAAGGAAAATATGGCGTGCGATATGTGCAGCCCTTTCCCGAATTGATAAACCGACCAGTATGAAATTCGAAACACTCCAGGTGCATGCGGGCTATACCCCCGACCACACCCATTCGCGGACCGTGCCCCTCTACCAGACCACCTCCTACGTCTTCGACAATGCGGAGCACGGGGCCCGGCTCTTCGCCCTGCAGGAGGGCGGCAACATCTACACCCGCCTGCAGAATCCCACCAACGACATCCTGGAAAAACGCATCGCCGCCCTCGAAGGCGGCCTGGCGGCCCTGGTGACGGCCTCGGGCCACGCCGCCCAGCTGACCCTCTTCGCCACACTGCTCTCCCCGGGCGACAATTTCGTGACCTCTCCTTTTTTATATGGGGGGACCTACAACCAGTTCAAGGTCGCTTTCGCCAACATGGGCTTCGAGGCCCGCTTCGCCGCAAGCAACGATCCCGCCGCCCTGGAAAAGTTGATCGACTCCCGCACCAAGGCGATCTATGTGGAAACCATCGGCAACCCCAGCTTCGCCGTGCCCGATTTCGAGGCGTTGAGCGCTCTGGCTAAAAAATATGACCTGCCCCTGGTCGTGGACAACACCTTCGGGGCGGGGGGCTACTTCTGCCGCCCGATCGCCTACGGGGCCGACCTGCTGGTGGAATCGACCACCAAGTGGATCGGCGGACACGCCACTTCCCTGGGCGGCGTGATCGTAGATGCCGGTACTTACAGCTGGAACAACGGAAAATTCCCCCGCCTGAGCGAACCCTCGCCCAGTTACCATGGCCTGGTCTTCACCGAGGCTTTTGGAAACCTGGCCTTTATCGTCAATTGCCGCACCGAGGCCATGCGCGACCTGGGGCCCGCGGCCTCGCCCTTCAACTCCTACATGATCCTCGAGGGGCTCGAAACCCTCTCGCTGCGCGCCACCCGGCAGGGTGAGAACGCTTTGGCCCTGGCCCGCTATCTGCAAGCCCATCCCAAGGTGCGCGCGGTGAGTTACCCGGGCCTCGAGGGCGATCCCCAGCACGGCAACGCGGTGAAATATCTGCGCAACGGCTTCGGGGGCGTGCTTTCGGTGGAACTGCGCGGCAGCAAGGAGGATACGGCCGCCTTCGTCGAACACCTCGAATTGGTCTCCCACCTGGCCAACGTGGGCGACAACCGCACGCTGATCATCCAGCCCGCGGCCACCACCCACTCGCAGCTGAGCGAGGCCGAGCAGGCCGCCGCCGGGGTGGCTCCCACCTCGCTGCGCATTTCGGCGGGGATCGAGCACATCGACGATATTATCGCAGACTTTGAACAAGCGTTTGCTTACGTTAAGGGATAGTTATGGATATTTTGGAATTCTTCAAAAATGACCGCTTCGCCGAGGCCGCCGGGGCCGAGCTCGTGGAAGTGGGGGAGGGTTATGCCGTGGCCACCATGGAAGTGGGTCCGCAGCACCTCAACGCCGGCGGGGTATGCCAGGGGGGCGCGCTGTTCACCCTGGCCGACCTGGCTTGCGCCGGAGCCTGCAACAGCCACGGGCGGCTGACCCTGCTGACCAACGCGAGCGTCAATTTCTTCAAGGCCGTCTCCTCGGGGTTGCTCCGGGCCGAGGCCCGGGAGGTCTACGAACACACGCGGCTGTGCCACTACGAGGTGCGCGTGCTGGACGAGGCCGGGGAGTTGGTGGCCCTGTTCAACGGCAACGGCTACCACAAAAACGCGCCCCTACCTTTCTAATTTGAGTCTCATGCCGATCCAATACTACGACCACGACAAACCCTTCGTCCTCGAAAACGGCAGCACGCTGCCGCGCCTGACCATCGCCTACCACACCTTCGGGCAGCGGCGAGCGGACAACGTGCTGTGGGTCTGCCACGCCCTGACGGCCAATTCGGACGTCGCCGACTGGTGGCCCCACACCGTCGAGCGGGGGCGCTTCCTCGATCCGGAGCGCTACTACACGGTTTGCGCCAATATCCTCGGCTCGCACTACGGGACGACGGGACCTCTGAGCGAAAATCCGGAGACCGGAGAACCGTATTATGGGGACTTCCCGGAGTTCACCCTGCGCGACGTGGCCCGGGTGAACTTGCTGCTGGCCGACCACCTGGGCATCACCCGGGTGCGCGCGATGATGGGCTCCTCGATCGGGGGCTACCAGGCCCTGGAGATGGCCCTGCTGCGCCCGGATTTCGCCGAGAAACTGATCCTGATCGCCACCGCCGCCCGCAACACCCCCTGGACCGTGGCCTGGAACGAATCCCAGCGCATGGCCATCGAGGCCGACGCCACTTGGGGCGAGCGATCTCCCGAGGCGGGCCTGCAGGGCATGGGCGTGGCCCGCTCGATGGGCCTGATCAGCTACCGGGGCCCGGCGGCCTACAACGCCACCCAACAGGAACGAGAGGACCCGGACCGCACGTCGGGCTTTAGGGTATGCTCTTACCAGCGCTACCAGGGCGAAAAGCTGATGCGCCGCTTCGACGCCTACTCCTACTACCGCATCTCGCAGGCTTTCGACTCGCACAACGTGGGCCGCGGGCGCGGCGGGGTGGAGGCGGCCCTCGGGGAGATCCGCGCGCGCTGCCTGGTGGCGGGCATCACCTCCGACCTGCTTTTCCCACCCGGGGAGCAGCAGTACCTGCACGAAAACCTCCCGGACAGCCGTTTCGAGGTGATCGACTCGGCCTTTGGGCACGACGGCTTTTTGGTGGAGTACGAATTATTGGACGGTCTATTGGGACCCTTTATTGAATCTTGAGCCCCACCTCGAAAAATCCTCGAAAAATCTGCTTACCTTTGCTTTTTCAACAAACTTAAAGACCTCGTTTTACCCATGAAATTCCCTTCTGCACTGAACGTCCTGCTGCTGGGCTCCGGCGGCCGCGAGCACGCCTTCGCCTGGAAAATCGCCCAAAGCAAGCGGGTGGGTCGCCTCTTCATCGCGCCCGGAAATGCCGGAACGGCCTCGCTGGGCACCAACGTCGAGATCAACCTCAGCAACCTGGCCGTCCTCAAGCAGTTCGTCCTCACCAACCACATCAACCTGGTGGTGGTGGGCCCCGAGGAGCCCCTCGTCAAGGGGATCGTCGACTTCTTCCGGGACGACGATGCCATCAGCAACATCCCCGTGATCGGCCCCACGGCCGCCGGAGCGCGCCTCGAAGGGAGCAAGGAGTTCGCCAAGGCCTTTATGAGCCGCCACAACATCCCCACGGCCGCCTACCAAAGCTTTACGAAGGCCACCCTCGAGGAGGGCTATGCCTTTCTGGAAACCCTCCAGGCCCCTTACGTGCTGAAAGCCGACGGCCTGGCCGCAGGCAAGGGGGTGGTTATTCCGCAGACCCTCGAGGAAGCCAAGGCCGAACTCAAGGAAATGCTGGACGGAAAATTCGGCGCGGCGGGCAACACCGTCGTCATCGAGGAATTTCTCAAAGGGATCGAATGCTCGGTCTTTGTGGCCACGGACGGTAAGTCGTTCAAAATCCTGCCCGAAGCCAAGGACTACAAGCGCATCGGCGAGGGCGACACCGGGCCCAATACCGGAGGCATGGGGGCCATCTCGCCCGTGCCGTTCGCCGACGCGGCCTTTATGGAGCAGGTCCTCGAGACCATCGCCCGGCCCACCGTCGAGGGGCTGCGCGCCGAAAAGATCGACTACCGGGGCTTTATTTTTATCGGCTTGATGAACGTCGCCGGAAAACCCTACGTCATCGAATACAACGTCCGCATGGGCGACCCCGAGACCGAGGCCGTGCTGCCCCGCATCGAGTCCGATTTGATCGATCTCTTCGAAGGGATCGCCTACGGAGAGTTGGACAAACACGAACTGCAAATTTCGCCGAAGACCGCCGCCACGGTGGTCTGCGTCTCGGGCGGCTACCCGGGCGACTACGAAAAGGGCAAGCCCGTCACGGGCCTGGATACCCCCACGGAGAGCCTGGTCTTCCACGCCGGGACCTCCGCCAAGGGCCGGCAGGTGCTGACCGCCGGGGGCCGGGTGCTGGCCGTGACCTCCCTGGGAGAGACGATCGCCGAGGCCGTGGGTGCCTCGCTCGAAACGATCCACGGGATCGATTACGAAGGCAAACAATTCCGCGGCGACATCGGGCAGGACCTGCTCGGCTGCTTCGGGGTAACGGATTAAGGAAAAAAACGCCTTATTATATAATAGTATGGAAGCACAGTATTGTCAAAGTTGCGGCATGCCCATGGGGCAGGCCGACCACGGCAGCAACGCCGACGGGACGTACAACCCCGATTACTGCCACTACTGCTACAACGAGGGCGAGTTCACGGAGGACCTGACCCTGGAGGAGATGATCGAGCACTGCGCCCAGTTCGCCGAGTCGTTCCATACGGCCGACGGAAGGACGTTTTCCCGCGAGGAGGCCATCGAGCAAATGCGCCAATATTTCCCCAAACTAAAGCGTTGGGCGTAGCTGCGTATATTACCCGCCGCCGTTTATCTTAAATTCCAACTCTTTGCCCCCATGTCTGTCGACCTGACGCGACATAGTTCGAGCTGGACCCTGGTGTTGTTCGCCCTGCTGGGCGCGCTCTTCTGCCTGCGCGCGGCGGTGGCCCCCGGGGCGGAGCCCGCCGAAATCCCCGCCCAGATGCCCCTGGGCGTGTGGGTCGACTCCCTGGGCGGCGGTTTGCCCGCCTGGCTTTCGCGGGGGCTGGTGCTGTTGCTGGTTTTCTGGAACGGGACCCTGCTCACGCGCATCCTGAGCCGCAACATGATCCTGCTGGAGCGCTCCTACCTGCCCTATATCCTTTACCTGTTGATCGCCTGCGGGCCCGCGTTTTCGTCCGTGTCGCTGGCCCCCTACATGGCCGCGACCCTGCTGGTGAGCGCCCACAACCTGATGATCGACTCTTTCCGGCGGGTGATCATCTATTCGAAAAGTTTCGATGCCGCCCTGCTTATGGGCCTTGCGGTGCTGGTCTACGCTCCGGCGGTGGTCTATGTGCCGCTGCTGCTGTGCGCGCTGGTGATCTTTAAAAAGGGCTGGCGCGAGTGGGTTTCCACCTCCGTGGCCCTGCTGCTGCCCATGCTGGCCTACTCTTACGTGGCCTGGGGGCTGGGCGGTTCTTTTTCCCGGAGCTGGCAGACCCTTTCCGAAGCCCTCTCGGGCCGGCTCGAAGGCGCGTTCTTCTGGGCTCAGCGGCCCGATCCGTTGCTGGCGGCTTTCGGGGGGCTGGTGATTCTCGCCACACTCGTTTCGCTGGCGCTCTTTTTTTCGCGGGTGGGCACCATGCGCACCCGGCCCTACAAAAGCTGCCTCTACTTCGTCTGGGTTTTTCTTTTCTCGCTGGCCCTCTCCCTCTCGCCCGGAGCCTCCTGGAGCGACCTGCCCCTGCTGGGGATGGCTCCTGCCCTGCTGATGCCCATCGGTCTGACCCGCTTCGGGGGCTGGATAGCCAACACGGTCTACCTGGTTTTGCTGGGGCTTGTCCTGCTCTACAATTTGCTTCCTTTGATTGGAATTTCTTTCTAAAATTCTATTCTTTTTCACTTTTTTTCTGTAACTATTCTCCGACGACGCCGTTATATATCCGGCGTCGCTTTTCATTATGCCCTCTATTTAACTTAAGGGCAAGAGTGAACGATAAGGACGCCCCCAAAAACGATTAAAATAATGAAAATTCGCTACTCGATTCTCTCCGCAATCTTCGGCCTGGCCGCTTTCCAGCTCCCCGCAAATGCCCAACAGGTCGCCATCGGCGTCCGCGGCGGGCTCAATATCCCCAACATCACCAACGGCGGGGGCAACTCCACGGTCCTGAGCGAAGGCTACAAGTCGCGCATGGCTTGGGGCGCAGGCGCTTTCGCCGAACTCAAATTCACCAAAACCACCTCCTTGCAGATCGGCCTCGAGTACAGCGGCCAGGGCGGCAAGAAAGACGGCACCCAGGCCATTCCCAGCGATCAGGTCATCCCCGGCATGATCTCCGGCATGGGCGGTCAACTCAACACCAGCCTCACGACGCTGGCTACCCAGCTGGCCACGGCGGGCAACTACGCCGGTGCGGCCCAGATCGGCCAGTTCGGAACGGCCCTGGCCGGATCGATCGGCAGCATGGGCGGTGTCCTGCCCGATTACCTTTACGCCGATTACAACAGCAAGGCCGTCTTCAACTACCTGATGTTGCCCGTGGAGATGAAATTCGGTTGGAACCTCGGCAAGAGCTCTCCCTTCCGCTTCTACGTCAGCGGCGGTATGTTCGTCTCCTGCCTGCTCAACGCCAAGCGGATCTCCTCCGGCTCGAGCACGATGCGTGTGAGCCAGGGTGGCGGCACCCTGGGCACGGCCATCCAGGAGGTGCTCAACCCGATGGCCGGGCACATCGTGACCGACCCGACGGCCAGCGCGGCCCTGGGTACCCTGCTCGGTAACGTATACGCCGGGGTGGACCAGCCGACCGATTTCACCGGCGAGCAGAACATCACCCGCGACATCCAACAGTTCAACTACGGCCTCATCGGCCATCTGGGCTTCTCCTACACCTTCGACCGCAACACCGTCTTCATCGAAGGGGGCGGCCAGTACGGTTTCGTCAAATTGCAGCGCAGCGCCCTCCACGGCCAAAACCGCATCGGTGCGGGGACCGTCTTCATCGGGTACAGCTACACGCTGGGTAAGAAATAGTTAGAAAAGAGAGGGCCCGGAGGCTTGTTGAGCTGCCTGGCCCTTCTTATACATAACGTGGGCCTCTTTGATCAGGAGGTTCGCGTTCCACGATTAAACCGATACGGAGGACGATATGCCCGATACGGGGCGGCCGCGATCCCGAACAGAAATGCTTATGAGAAAAATTTACTACCTCCTGTTATGTCTATCGGCAGGGCTGCTCGCCTTCTCTTGTGTGAAGGACGACACCCAGACACAGGGACTCGAAGGAGAGTTCTCCCTGGCCCTGAGCGCCGATGAGAACGTCATCGCCACCAAAAGCGGGGGCCCCGACCTGGCCGACTTCGCGGTGTGGATCGAAAACACCAAGGGTCAGGAACTCAAACGCTGGGATTCCTACGCCGACGTGCCCGCCACGATCCGCTTCGCCGTGGGCAACTACGTCGTCAAGGCCTCCTACGGCGACTCGACCAAGAGCGGCTTCGAACTGCCCGCCTTCTTCGGCAAGCAGTCGGTCGCCGTCGCCTACGGGGACAGCAAGTCGGTCCCGGTGGTGTGCACCTACAGCAAAACCCTGGTGAGCGTCGAGCCCAAGGAGGGATTTGCGAACTACTACAAGGATTTCTCGACCGAGGTATCCACCACCTCCACCACCCCCACCGTCTTCGTTAAGGGCGAGACCCGTCCGGGCTACTTCGCCAACGGCAAACTCAAGGCCAAGGTGAAGGTTACCCGCCAGGACGACAGCAAGTTCGACGCCTCGATGCCCGAGATCGAACAGACCCTCTCGGCCGAGCATTACACCCTCACGCTGGACGTCAACGACGGGGCCGGGGCCATCGTGTTCACCCTGATCGAGACAGCCACCAACGAAGTGGTGGTCGAAAAGATCATTCCCCTGGAGGCCGCCTCCAACGCGCCGCCCTATTTCGTGGCCGAGGGCTTCGACCTGGAACATCCCGTGGTCACCTCCCCCGAGTCCTACGAAAAGGAACTCAGCCTGTTGGTCAAAGCCCGCGGGGGCATCAAAAGCTGCCTGGTGACGGTCTCCTCGGGCCACCTCATCGGCAAGGGGGTACCCGCCACGTTCGACCTGGCGGCCACCTCCGGCAACGCCGCCCTGCAATCCGCGCTCGAGGCCGTCGGCCTGGTCTGGTCGCCCGGCATGTTGGGCAGCACCATGGCTGAGATCGACTTCAGCGGGGTGATCGAACAACTGCCCGCCCTGGCCGCCAAGCCCGGCGAGCACACCCTCACCATCACCGTGGAGGACACCTACGGCCGTAAGACCGCGGCCCTTCCCCTCAAGATGATCATCCTCCAGCCCCATCCCGAGATCAAGAACATCACCCGGGTGGCCGACAACATCGGCGGGACCGCCGTCGAGATCGACCTGACAGCCTCGCTCGAAAACGGCCGCTGGGCCGACCTCATTGGCGTCCGCTACCAGCAGGGCTTCACCTGGGTGAACGTCCCCGCGGGCAACTGGTCCCTGACCGAGGATGTGGACGACCCGACCCTGGCGACCATCCAGATCACCGGTCTGGTGAACACCCAGACCGAGTTTCCGCTGCGCCTGGTGCATAAAACCCCCGCCCCGCTGAGCATCGAACGCCAGAGCGAGACGGTGGTCGGCGACCTGAACGCTCCGGTCTTCCACACCACCTTCCTGAGCAGCACGCTCAACACGGTGCGCCTCGAAGTGGAGCAGGTAAGTGGAACGGAGACTTTTAATCCCGCCAGCATGAGCATCGTGGTGCGCAACCAGGGTTCCTGGGAGGCGATCGACAAGATCCAGGAGAGCTTCGACCCGGGCGAGCGCAAGGTCGTCTACCGCATCGAAGGGCTGACCCCCAGCGAGAAATACCGCATGCGCAGCCGCTACGACGGCCGCTATGACGCCGAGACCGAGGCTATTTTCCAGACGGCCGGCTTCTCCTTCGAAGGCTGGGGCTCGCCCACGACCGTCTCCTTGCAGAAAGGACCCCGGTTGGGAACGAAATCCCGGAATGTGAATATCCTTAACCAGGATAAGACGACGACCACTTATAGTACGGTATCGACCAGCGTGATCGTCCAGGGCCTGAACGACACGTACTGGTGCACGACCGGCGCGAAAACCGCCCTGAGTACCTTTACGAACAAAAACTCCTGGTATGTCGCGCCTTCGACGGCACAGGTCTCCGGAACGAGCGGCTACGGAGTGCGCCTGAGTTCGGTGGCCTGGGACAATGCCGGGCCTGCCCTGGCCGATGTGCTGCCTGCCGATCCGCCCAAACCCGGTTATCTGGGAACCAATACCACCACGGCTACTTTGGCCGATGCGACACCCCCCTCGGTGCGCTACAAAGCCCCGGGCAAACTCTACCTGGGCACCTACAGTTATGTCCACAACGGTGCGGGCGGCCTCTCCAGCGAGACGGTCAACGACACGGGCCTGCCCCTGCGCTCGAAGCCCACGGCCCTGAACTTCCAGTACCGCTTTACGCCCTACGGCTCGGAGCCGGGCTACGCGCTGATCCTGCTGCTGGACGCCAGCGGCAATGAAGTGGGCCGCGGCGAGTTGAGCATCACCGACGAACAGCTCGAATGGAAGGACCAGACCGTGGTGATCAACTACTCCAGCCAGAATAAGGTGGCGCGCATGAAGATACTCTTCAGTACCGTCAAAAACGAAGGCAACATCCCTCTCAATACCAACGACCGCGAAAACTGCGTCGCCGTGGGCAGCATGCTCGACATCGACGAGGTCTCCCTGGTGTACTAGGGTATTTTAACCGGATAAAAAACAAGAAAAATAGAATCCCATGAAAATGTTTAGAAAAGTTCTGGTTTTGCTGTGCGCCGTCTCGGCCCTGGCAGCTTGCAAAGACGACAACCCCGACTATCCCGAGATCGGACCCGGCGGCGAAGTGCTCACCAAAGGCGTGGCCTCGTTCGCCATGCTGAACCTCGATCTGCAAACGGCCGTCAATCCCCAGGCCCAGACCAAGGCCGACATCTCCACCGACGGCTTCTTCATCACGGTGGTCAACGCTAAGACCGGCGTACAGGCCGGGCAGTGGAAGAAATCCGAAATGCCCGCCACCCTGGAGCTCTACTCGGGCACCTACACCGTGACGGCCACCAACCTGCTCTCGCCCCGCAGCGGGGTCTTCGAGCAGCCCCACTACCTGGGATCGCAGAATTTTACGATCTCCGAGAACCTGACCACCCTGGTGGGGACGATTGTCTGCACCCAGCAGAACATGAGCATTCAGGTGTGCTACGGCGATGCCTTCAAGAACGAGATGACCTCCTACGGGGTGATGGTCTCCAGCTCGCGGGGCAACCTGCCCATTCCGGCCGCGGAAACCCGCCTGGGTTATTTCGATCCGGTGACCCTGACCGTGCTGATGTCGGGCGTGCGCGAGGACGGCGAGCAGATCGTCCGCAAGGTCGTTATTTCGGACGTGGCTGCGGGTTATGCCCATGTGGTGAACTTTAACCTGACTTCCACCGGTACGGCCACCCTGGACGTGACCGTGGACATGACCACCAACGACAAGCCGGTGGACGTGGTGATCACCGATGACAACACCATCGTCGATCCCGATCCCGAGGATCCCGACAATCCCGGTGGCGACGACGAGCCCGATCCGGTGGCTCCGACCATCGCCGGGGTGGGCTTCGACATCGCCCAGACGATGACCTTCTCCGAAGGCACCGAACGGACGGTGGACGTCAATGTGTTGGCTCCCGAAGGCGGCATCCAGAGTCTCAAGGTGGTGATCGACTCGCCTACGCTGGCTCCCCTGTTGGTCGGTATCGGCCTGGGCACAACCCTCGATCTGACCAACCCGAGCGCCTCCGATAAGGCGATGCTCAAGGAACTGGGCCTGATCACGGACGCCCCCATCGTCGGGGAAGAGGACTTCACCTTCTCCATCGGGAGCTTCATGCCGCTGTTGCCCGTCGGGACCCACAAGTTCAAAGTGGACCTCACGGACAGCACCGGAGCGACGGCCTCCGAAACCCTGACCATCGTGGTTACTTTCTAACGATTGAACGCAGATGAGAACGCGTATGAAAAAGACACATAAGATCGTCGCACTGGGGCTCTCGCTCCTCGCGTGGGCGGCCCTGCCGGGCTGCTCGCAGGGCGGCGGCGAGGAGCCCGGGGCCGAGACCGGTTACCTCTCTTCGGATTTCGGGTTCAACGGCGCCGAAACCCGCGCCGGAGGTCCCGCTACCCGGGCCGTGAGCCCCGAGGATTTCTGGATCAAGATCAAGAATTCTTCCACCGAAGCCTCGGTTTTCCAGGCCCAGAAAAGCACTGTGGCCGACCTGATCGAGTTGCAGGTGGGCACTTACGTGGTCGAGGCTTTCTACCCCGAGCTCTGGGACGCGGCCGCTTTCAGCCAGCCCCAGTTCCTGGGTACGACCGATCCGGACTTCCCGGTGGAGATTTATCTCAACGAGATCACCCGCGTGGCTAGCATCGAGGCCACGATGCAGAACATGAAGGTGACCGTCGAGTTCGATCCCTCGGTGGCCGAGCGCTTCGAAAACTACGAAGTGACCGTTTCCAACGGCACCGGGGAGTTGACCTACACGGCCGCCACGGTTGAGGCGGGCTACTTCCAGGTGGCCCCCCTGACGGTGAGCTTCTGGGGCAACCGCCTCGAAATGCCCGACGACGAGGTGGAGAAGGTCTTCGAGACCACCATCGACAACGTCGGTCCGGCCTACCACCACAACCTGCTCATCAGCGCGAATTTCGTCTACACCCGCGCCGGGGAAATCGCCCCGCAGGCTGGGGCGGCTGCCGAAGAGGGCATTGCCGCCTACCGCGAATACCGGATTGCGATCCCTTAACCGTTTGATCCCATGAAAACAACGATACTTTCTGTTTGTAAACTACTGGCCCTTTCCCTGCTGCTGCTCGGCTCGGGAGGCTGTTCCAAGGACCCCGTCACCGGGGAAGAGGGAGGAGGTTACCTCAAACTGAGCCTCGCTCCGAACCAGGAGAACGTGATCGTCCGCTCGGACGCTTCGGAGAACATCTACAAGGTGACCATCTACGACGACCAGGACCGGGCGGTGAAGTATTTCGCCGACCACACCACCATCCCCACGGATCCCATGTGGCTGCTGGCGGGCAACTACCGGGTCGAGGCCGTCTGCGGCAAGGACGCCGAGGCCGAGTTCGCCGCCCCCTACCTGCTGGGGACCAAGGACTTTGCCGTGGTCGCCAACCAGAGCACGGCGCTCACCCTGAACACCGCCCTGGTGGGGGTGAAGGTGAGCGTGGTCTACGACGAAGGCTTGGCTGACTACTTCACGGACTACAGCGCCCGCGTCTCCAACGGATTTAAGTCGCTGACCTTCGGGCAGACCGAGGCCCGCAGCGGATACTTCCGCTACCACCAGGAGAACCGGACCTTCGATTGGAACCTCGATATGACCGCCTTCGGCGGCAAACCCTACACCGCGACGGGCCAGATCCAGAACGTCTCGCCCAACGACCACTACAAGATCACCTTCAAGATCGAGCAGGGCGAGTACCAGAGCGGCGGCCTGAGGGTCGTGGCCGTGGTGGTCAACGAGACCCTCGACCCCCAGGGGGACACTCCTCTCCCGGTGGGCGTCAAGCGCTATCCCGAGATCCTCGGGGTGGACTTCGACATCGACGAGGTACAGAACTACATGGTGGGGACTACGCCCTCCGTGGTGGTGACGCTCTCGGGTTTTCCGGCGCTGCGCAGCGCCCGGGTGACCTACCACTGTGATTTCATTTACGATCCGGACATGACTGCCTTCGACCTGGTGCGCGCCATGTCGAGCGAAGCCCTGAAGAACGACCTGGGCGAAATGTTCATCGACCTGGAGGCAGCCACCATCGAACACGCCGAAAACGCCATCCGCTTCGATATTTCGCGGCTGGTGGGCAATGTCGCGCTGCCGGTCACCGGCGAGTCCGACGTGCCTTACAGCTTCACCTTCGAGCTGACCGACGAGGACGGCTCGGTGATTACGAAGACCTTCACATTCAATAAACTGGACTCGGACGTCGAGACCCGCAACGTCCGCTCGTACGACATCTGGGCCAAGAAGATCACCGCCAGCGGCCGCTGGACCAGGGACGTGCAGCCCGTCTCGCTGGGCTTCGAGTACCGCATCGGCGACGGCACCTGGACGCGTGCGGTGGGAACGCCCATCGTGGACGTCCCGACCAAGACCTTCACGATGACCATCACGGGCCTCAATCCCACGACCACCTACTCGATCCGCGCCGTGGGCGCCCAGAAGGGGAACACCGTCACGGCTACTACCGAAGCAGCTCCCCAGCTGCCGTACAGCAACTTCGACACCGGCTATTGGGCCAAATCGGGCAGTGCCTGGTACCTGCGCCCCAGTGGTGGAACGGAGTTCTGGGACTCGGGCAACAAGGGGGCCACGACCGTCGGTTCGGACAATCCCACCGAACCCGAATCGGGTGACATCGTTGCCGGGGGTGCCGCCAGCCTGACATCCAAGGTCATCATGAGCAACTTTGCCGCCGGGAACCTTTTCGCCGGGGAGTTTATCAGCGTCGATCTCCTGAGTACGACCCCCAAGATGACCTTCGGGCGTCCGTTTACAGGCCGTCCCACCAGCCTGAAGGGGTACTACAAGTACAACTCGAAGGTGATCGACAACGGGCTGAGCGCAAAGATCGGCAAGAACGACTGCTTCAACATGATGGTGATCCTCACCACGGGTGACAACATGCCCAAGCTGCTCAATACCAAGAATACCGCTCCATTCGATGTCGAGTCGATCCGTGCCACGGGCTCTGGCGGCGGGATCACCGCCATCGCCTTCGGGCAGTTCACCAATGAGGTGATCTCCGGTGGTAATGACGTAACCCCGGCCTGCGCGATGAGCCAGTACGAGACCTTCGAGATACCGTTGACCTATTTCGAGGCCAACCAGACCAAGAAGCCCGTTTACATCGTGGTGATCTTCTCGGCCAGCAAGAACGGCGATTACATGACCGGCGGAAAGGGCGCTTGCCTGCTGCTGGACGAAGTGGAACTCTCTTATGAATAAGCGCATAATGATCCGTATAAAACACGTTCTTTTAAGCAGTGTTCTCCTCTTGGCCGGTCCGGGCGCGGTGCGTGCCGCCGCTCCCGACAGCCTCGCCTCGGCGACCCCGGCCGACACTCTTTCCGTGGTGCTGGCCGCCCCGGAGGCCGGGACGAAAGGGGACAAAAAAACCAAGGCCCCCAAACCCGAAAAACCCTCCTGGGGGGAAGCGCAGTTCCGCCGCGTGGAGAAAGATGAAACGGTTTTCGTACCCCGGGGCCAGTGGATGGTCGGGGGAACGGCCTCCTACAGCGAGCACTCCAACGACAACTACAAGTTCCTGGTGGTGGACGGCTGGAGCAGCCAGGGCTATTCGATCACCCCGACCCTCTTCGGCGGCTTCGCCGTCAAGGACAACATGGTCATCGGGGGGCGTTTCTCCTACGTGAGGACCCTGCTGCAGATCGACGCCCTGGACCTGGATCTGGGCGACGACCTGAACTTCGAGATCAGCGACTACCACAACCTGCGCCAGACCTACCACGGGACGGTGTTCATGCGCAATTACATTCCTCTGTTCAAAAGTCGCCGCTTCGGCCTCTTCAACGACACCCAGATCACCCTGGGCGGAGGGCAGGGCCGCATCATCAACGGCGAGGGCGAGGAGCTGGAAGGGACCTACGAGAAGATCGTCCGCTTCGATGTCGGGATCGTTCCCGGGATGACGGTCTTCGCCACCAACAACGTGGCCCTGGAGGTCTCGGTGGGCGTGCTGGGCTTCACCTCGACCTGGATCAACCAGGTCACCAACCAGGTGGAGAAAGGCAGCCGGCAGTCCAGTACGGGGAACTTCAAGATCGACCTGTTCTCGATCCGCATGGGGATTGCTTTCTATTTGAATAGTAAGCATTTCGATACTAAGAAATACTCGGGCGGCGGGAAGTGATGACCTTCACAAAATTCATATTCGGACTGGGCCTCGGCCTGGCGCTGGGCCTGGGTGCAACCTGGGCGCAGTCCGTCGCGCCCCGCTCCTACTTCATCACCCCGGAGGGGGTGGTGCCCCGCGGAACGATCGAGGGGGATTCCGTCCGCCAGGCCCAGGCCGCGCAGACGACCCTGGTGATCTGGCCCGACGGGAAGGCGCCCGAGCCGCCCCTCCAAAAGGTGCCTTTCGTCCGGGTGCCCAAGGAGGAACACATCTTCATGCCCAAGGGGCAGTGGCTCGTCGGGGGATCGCTCTCCTACAGCGCCCACAACCTCTCGGACTACCGCTTCGTGGTGCTCGAGAACGCTTCGGGACGGGGCTACACGGCCAATTTCCAGTTGATGGCGGGCTACTCCGTGATGGACAACATGAGCTTGGGTTTCAAGGCGGGATACACCCGCACCCGGGTGGACCTGGCCTCGGCCGACATCGACTTGGGCGAGGACCTCAACTTCGATATCAGCGACTACTTCACCCTCTCGCAGATGTACTCCGGGACGGTGTTTATGCGAAACTATCTGAGTCTCTTCAAGAGCCGCCGCTTCGCCCTGTTCAACGACCTGGAACTGCGCTACGGCCAGGGGACCGGCAAGACGGTCAACGGAGTGGGGGAGTCCCTGGAGGGGATGTTCCAGAAGGTCCGGAAGTTCGAAATGGGCTTCTGTCCGGGGCTGATCGTCTTCGTGGCCAACAACCTCGCCTTCGAAGGCTCGGCCGAAATGATCGGCCTGCACATGACCTTCACCGACCAGTTGACCAACCAGGTGGAGAAGGGCAGCCGCCGCAAGACCGCCGCCCGCTTCGGGGTGGATATTTTCTCCATCAAGCTGGGCATCACGGGCTATTTCAACGGCCGCAAGGCCAACGTGAACGCAAAATACAAAGACAAATAATATAGTATGTTACGGTATTCCAATAAGTTATCTCGTTTCGCGGCGCTCGGCGCCCTGCTGATGCTCAGCGCGTGCATCAAGAACGACGTCCCCTATCCGGTGGTCAAGGCCCGCTTCATCGCCTTCGAGGTCTACGACCAGAAGGAGGCCGCGATCATCGATGAGACCCTGCGCGAAGTGCGCGTGACGCTCAACGAAACCGCCGACCCCTACAACGTGGAGATCAAGGATGTCCGCATCACCGCGGGGGCCACCTGCTCGCCCGAGCTGGGGGCCACGCTCGACCTCTCCTCTCCGCTGGAGTACACCCTCTCGACTTACCAGAGCTATGTCTGGACGGTGAAGGCCACGCAGGATATTTCCCGCGAGTTCAAGTTTGCGGGACAGTCGGGAACCACCTCCTTCGACACGGACAACCGCATCGTCGTGGCCTACGCGCCCTATTCCAAGGCGCTCGACGACATTGCCATCGACGCCCTCAAACTGGGCCCCTTGAACTGCGTGATGACCCCCGATCCGGCCACGGTCACCGATTTCACCGAGCCCCAGACCTTCAAGGTCGTCAGCCACGGCCGCGAGGAGTACTGGCAGGTCTATATCCTGCACACCGAGGTGGTGGTCGAGACCAACACCCCCGCCGCGGCCGACATCTGGGCCACCCGGGCCACCCTGAGCGGGAGCTTCCAGAGCGACTCCCCGGAGGAACACGGCTTCGAGTACCGCAAACAGAACGTCGCCGCCTGGACCAAGGTCCCCCAGGCGAACATCGTCACGGACGGCTCCCAGATGAGCGCCCTGATCGCCACGGACGCCGGGACGGCCTACGCCTGCCGCGCCTACCTGGGCGGGGAGCATGGCGACGAAGTCTTTTTCCAGACCGAGGAGGCGATGCAGGTGCCCAACATGAGTTTCGACAACTGGATCAAGGACGGCAAATCCTGGTACCCCAACACCGACCTCACGGACGCCAACTACTGGTGGGACTCGGGCAACCGGGGCGCCAACACCCTGGCCGAGAAAAACCCCACCGAGCCCGAGGAATCGGTGGTCATCAAGGGCAAGGCCGCCCGCCTGGGCTCGACCAAGGTGCTCAGCGTCTTCGCTGCCGGGAGCATCTACACCGGTTACTTTCTGGAACGGGTGGGCTTCGGGGCCAAGCTCTCCTTCGGGCGTCCCTACACCTCGCGGCCGCTGCGCATGAAAGGCTACTACAACTACACGCCCGGGATCATCGACTACGCCAAGGCTCCCCATACCAGCCTGATGGGCAAGCGCGACAGCTGCAACATCTACTGCCTGCTGACCGACTGGGCCGAGCCGTTCATCATCAACACCAATACCGAAAACTTCATCGACTTCGAGAACGACCGCAACATCATCGCCTACGGGGGACTCAAGACCGACCGCAACACCAACGGCTACGAGGCCTTCGACATCGAACTGGTCTACCGCAGCCTCACCCGCAAACCCAAGTACATCGTCATCGTGGCCGCCGCCAGCAAGTATGGCGACTACTTTACGGGCTCGACCAGCTCGACGCTCTACGTAGACGAATTCTCCCTGGAGTTTTAGGCTGCTGCGCATACAAGTAAAAAAGGAGGGGGAAAGCCATCGTGGCTTTCCCCCTCCTTTTCGTTAGGAGTGCATGGCAGGGAACGAATAATTTATAATTTTGTATTTGATAAATATTTCACCATGAAAGCAAATGAAATAACTGCCCTGTTCGAGTTATTTGAAGCGGCAGCCTCTGAATATCAAGGGGTCGAGTGTTGGAGTGCACGGGAATTACAACCCTTACTCGGTTATTCGAAATGGGACACATTCTCGAACGTGATCGACAAGGCTAAAGAGGCTTGTGTGAATGCCGGAGAAAATATTCATGACCATTTTCCCGACGTCGGGAAAATGGTTCCTATCGGATCCGGAGCGGACCGGGCTATCGACGATATGTTGCTGACTCGCTATGCCTGCTATCTCACCGCTCAAAACGGGGATAGCCGCAAAGAGCAAATTTCTTTCGCCCAGAACTATTTTGCCGTTCAAACCCGCAGAGCCGAATTGATCACCCAGCGATTGATGGAAGGTGAGCGAGTGAAGGCACGCGCTAAGCTCGTGGAAACCGAACGCAAATTATCCGGTGTTTTGTATGAACGGGGTGTTGACAACAGGGGTTTTGCAATCATTCGCTCCAAAGGGGATCAAGCCTTGTTTCACCTTTCCACAGCCCAACTGAAGCGTAAGTTCGGTGCTCCCGAAACACGCCCCGTTGCAGATTTTATGCCGACCATTGGCATTAAAGCCAAGGACCTGGCTGCTGAAATGACAAGTACTAACGTGCAGGCCAGGGATTTGAAAGGACTCAATCCAATTGAGCAGGAACACATTGACAATAATCTTGCTGTCCGCAAGATGCTTATTGAGAGAGGGATACAACCCGAATAGATGCCCCCTGCCGAAGATGTAAAAAAAGTAGAGCGCTGGCTTGAGTCCGAAAAAAAGAAGGCATTGAAGCATAAGAAATGAATCGCATTTTTGTTTGTCGGTAAGGCAAACGAAAGAGGGGGAAAGCCATCATGGCTTTCCCCCTCTTCGTTGTTAAGGATTCGTAAGTCTAGAGATCCTTGAGGTTCTCGGCGATCTGTTCGTCCGTGAGCGTGTAGTTCTGGAGGTCTCCCGAGAAGAACTTGTCGTAGGAGGCCATGTCGATGAGGCCGTGGCCCGAGAGGTTGAACAGGATCACCTTCTCTTCGCCGGTCTCCTTGCAGCGGTTGGCTTCGCGGATGGTCGCGGCGATGGCGTGCGAGGATTCGGGGGCGGGAATGATGCCCTCGGTGCGGGCGAAGAGCACCCCGGCCTCGAAGCTGTCCAGCTGGTCGATGTCCACGGCTTCCATGTAGCCGTCCTTCATCAGTTGCGAGATGATGACCCCGGCGCCGTGGTAGCGCAGGCCCCCGGCGTGGATGTGGGCCGGGGAGAAGTTGTGGCCCAGGGAGTACATCGGCAGCAGGGGGGTGTACCCGGCTTCATCTCCGAAGTCGTAGCAGAACTTCCCGCGGGTGAGTTTGGGGCAGGAGGCCGGTTCAGCGGCCACGTAGCGCGTTTTGCGGCCTTCGAGGATGGTGTGGCGCATGAAGGGGAAGCTGATTCCCCCGAAGTTCGACCCGCCGCCGAAGCAGCCGATCACCACGTCGGGGTATTCCCCGGTGAGCTTCATTTGTTCCTCGGCTTCGAGGCCGATGATGGTCTGGTGCAGGGCCACGTGGTTGAGCACCGAGCCGAGGGTGTACTTGCAGCCCGGCACGGTGGTGGCCAGTTCGATGGCCTCCGAAATGGCCGTGCCCAGCGAGCCCTGGTAGTTGGGGTGCTCGGTCAGTATCTTGCGCCCGGCCTTGGTGGACATCGACGGAGAGGCGGTCACCTGGGCCCCGAAAGTCTGCATGATCGAGCGGCGGTAGGGCTTCTGGTCGTAGCTGATCTTGACCATGTAGATGGCCAGTTCCAGGTCGAAGGCCTTGGCGGCGTAGGAGAGCGCGGCGCCCCACTGCCCGGCCCCGGTCTCGGTGGTGATGTTGGTGAGTCCCTCGGCTTTGCAGTAGTAGGCCTGGGCCAGGGCCGAGTTGAGCTTGTGGGAGCCGATCGGGCTGACGCTCTCGTTCTTGAAGTAGATGTGGGCCGGGGTGCCCAGGGCCTCTTCCAGGCCGTAGGCCCGCACCAGGGGGGTGCAGCGGTAGTTTTTGTAAAGCTCGCGCACGGGCTCGGGGATGTCGATCCAGGCGTCCGTCTGGTTCATCTCCTGGCGGGCCAGTTCCTCGGCGAAGATGGGGTAGAGGTCCTCGGCCTTGAGGGGCTCGCGCGTGGCGGGATTGAGCGGGGGCATGGGCTTGGTTTTCATGTCGGCCGCGATGTTGTACCAGCGGGTCGGGATCTGCGATTCGGGCAGCATGAAGCGTTTCTGTTTGATACTCATGATCTTGATTTTTATGATTTTTTGGACTTTTTCGGTTTTCTGAACAAGGGGGAGGGGGTTAGGCCTCTGCGGAGAGGGCCTCCCAAGCCCCGCCCCGGGCTATGCCAGGGGCAGGTGCGTCATTTTTGTAGGTTGCGATTCGGTTCATGTTCGGTTGCTTTATCCATCAAAAAAAAGAGCTGTCGGTGAGTTCGACAGCCCTTCGATATCGTGGAATCGGTTTACGGCAATAGGTCGGTTACTCACCCTGTGAAAGAGAGAGGCGCCACCACCAAGAATTGGCCGAAAACAGGTTCATCAATGCGTTCATTAGTTCGATCGGAAGAAAATCCTCCTGGGGCAAAGGTAAAAAACTTTTTTTGGAAATAGCAAATTTCGCCTGCCTGAAAATTTGGAAAATAAGTTTAGATAGATTAAATTTGGTTATAGCGGTTGTCGAAAAGGTTTAGTTTCCAACCGAATAAATTTATGAAAAAGTTGTAGTATGAAAAAATCAATAATCGGCTTTCTCGCTTTGTCGGCTACGATAGCCCTACTGGCGGTCTCTTGCGGAAACGGCTCCACTCCTCCTCCCGACCCCGACCCCTCGCTCACGATTACGGGATTCGCTCCGCTCTCGGCCCGGGCCGGGGAGACGCTGGTGATTTCCGGCAGGTGCTTCCGGCCCACTCCGGCCGAGAACAGCGTGATGCTGAACACGGTCTCGGTTCCGGTGGTGTCGGCCACGGAGAGCGAACTTCAGGTTGTCGTGCCGGACGATCCCGCCAGCACGGGCACGGTGACAGTGACCGCCGGAGGGGAGAGTTATACATACTACACCCCCCGCTTTACGTTCCTGCAGGGCGATGTGGTTTATGCGGGCGGCTTTGAAGCCGGCTCGATGGTCTACTGGAGGAACGGGATCTCGGTTCTTGTGGGGGCGGGGACTCTCAGGGATATTTTCGTTTCCAATTCCAATGTTTATATTGCCGGGACGGCCGTTTCGGAGAGTGTCACTATGGCCGCTTTGTGGGTGAACGGAACAAAGACGCTTTTGGGTAGTGGTCCCAGGACCTCCCTGGCCAGCAGTGTTTTTGTCTCCGGGGGGCATGTGTACGTAGCCGGAACGGAGTATCCCACCTCGTTGACTTCCGTGGCGACCTATTGGAAGGATGGCAATAAGCAGGCCCTGGGCGATGACGTGAACGCGTCGAGTGCCTCTGTCGTGACGGTTCGGGGCACGGATGTCTACGTGGCCGGGTATGAAGAGAACGGCGGCGTTACCCAGGCGGTTCTGTGGGTCAACGGGACGAAGACGGTGTTGAGCGACGGCGATAATACCTGGGTCAGCGACCTGTTTATCGAGGGGAATGATGTGTATGTAGTAGGTGTTCAGGACGGAGTGACCAATGTGCTCTGGAAAAACAATGTCAAGACCGTGCTGAGCACGAACGATGCAACTTATTATGTCTCCTCGGTCTATGTTTCGGGGGACGATATTTACCAGGCTGGCTCCGAATATACTGTGACCGGGCAGGTGGCCACCTTGTGGAAGAACGGTACCAAGCAGACGCTGGGCGGCGGACAGATTTCCTGGGCCTCCCGGGTTTTTGTCGCCGGATCGAATGTGTATGTGGTCGGACAGGAGTGGCAGCGGGCTGTTTTGTGGAAGAACGGGGAGAAGACCTACCTGAGCGAGGCCGGGACTACCACGGTGAGCGACTTGTATGTTGTCCCCGGGCAATATTGAATCGCTCCGGAGGTTACGGAGCGTGTAGCTTTGTCAGGTTAAACTCAATAATAAAGGTGAAATGATGAAAAAGAAAATGATCGGTTTTTTCGTTTTGCTGGTTTCTGTGGCAGGCTTGGCGATCTCCTGCGGAAAAGACTCCACCCCTCCTCCCGAATCTTCTCTGACGGTCACGGAGTTCTACCCGCTTTCGGCCCGTCCCGGAGAGACGGTGGTGATTTCCGGGGCTCATTTCGGCACGACTCCGGCGGAGAATAGCGTGACGCTCAATAATATTCCGGCCTCGGTGGTCTCGGCCTCAGCCAATGAACTGCGGATCGTCGTGCCGGACAACCTCAATTGTTCCGGCTCGCTGAAGGTTACGGTCGGAGGCAAGAGCTTTACGACCCCTGTTCCGTTTGTTTTTATGCAGGGCGATATCGTGTATGTGGGCGGATACGAGGAAAGAGGGACTTCCCGCTCGCTCGTTTGCTGGCAGAACGGAATCCCGTTTGTTTTGGATACCGAGTTGGATTTGATTGAATTGAACGATCTTTTTGTCTCCAATTCGGATGTTTATGCGGTGGGGAATTCTTATGCGGAAAGCATCCTGACAGCCGCCTTATGGAAGAACGGGACAAAAACATTCTTGAGCGACTTTCCCCGGAGAACCTCCGCAGCCAACGGGATTTTTGTTTCCGGGGGAGATGTGTATGTTGCCGGTAACGAGCGGTTTATGACTTCACATCCGGATCCTTCCTCCTGGAATATCGTAGCCACCTATTGGAAGAATGGGACGAAGCATCCACTGAGTCCAGGGGTGTTTTCATCGAATGCTGTTGCAGTCGGAGTTCGGGGCGGAGATGTATGCGTCGCCGGGAATGAATACGATGTCATCTTCGATCAGGGAATGGTTGTCGGGGTGGTCAATCAAGCCGTTTTGTGGGTCAATGGGACCAAAACCCTCCTGGGCGATGGCGATAAAATCGACGTGGTAGACCTGTTTGTCGACGGTTCGGATGTGTATGTGGCCGGATGGCAATCCCTGGACAACCCGATGAAGATCGTGCTCTGGAAAAACGGAGTGAAAATCTGGGTGAGCGGAGACTCAGAGCATGCTTATCCGACCTCGCTTTTTGTTTCGAACGGAAATGTTTATATGAGTGGGTATGAGTGGCAGGCAGGATATTATGCTTCGACGGCCGTATTGTGGAAGAACGGTACGAAACAGACATTAGGGCAGTCAGACTCCAGGGCCGATCAGGTTGTGGTCGTCGGGGAGAATGTGTACGTGGCCGGAACGGAGGAGCAGACGGCCGTTTTGTGGAAGAACGGACAGAAAAGCGTTCTGGGGATGCGGGGAGGCTCCTCCGCCCGTGCATTGTATGTCGTCCCCGGGCAATAATTTTCAGAGGTATTGACATTTGTGTTGCTCACAGAATGGTTTAGTTTGTGTGTGGAGAATAACGCCAATAATAGAGGACGATTATGAAAAAATCAATGATTTGTTTTTTCGCCTTGCTGGTTTCGATAGCCGGTCTGGCGGTCTCTTGCGACAAGGAGGCTTCCCCTCCCGAAGTATCCCTTTCGGTTAGCCGCTTCCACCCGCTTTCGGCCCGGGCCGGGGAGACGGTGGTTATTTCCGGCTCCCATTTCGGGGCTGATCCTGCGGATAATAAGGTGACGATCAATGAAATTCCGGTTTCGGTGGTTGCGGCCTCGGAGAACGAGTTGGAAATCGTCGTGCCCGACAACATCGCCTGCTCGGGGCCCCTGACGGTCACCGTCGGCGGGCGGAGCTATACGGCCTATAGTCCCTTTACTTTTCTGCGGGGCGATTGGGTCTACGTGGGGGGTTCTGACTCCCGGGACCTCATTTGCTGGGGGAACGGGCAGCGGCTTCTCGTGGATGAAGCGGGAAGCGTGCCGGTCCCTCCGAGTCTTTCCGATCTGGTCGTGGTTAATTCGAACGTCTATGCGGTAGGTTCTGCCTCCCTGGGCAGTTGTACGGTGGCTACCCTGTGGAAGAACGGGGAGAGGACCTACCTGGGCTCGGCTCCCAACTTCTCCCAGGCCAACGGGGTATGTGTCACCGGGCAGGATGTGTATGTCGCCGGGAATGAGCAGACTTCTTCTTGGGTCCCCATAGCGACCTACTGGAAGAACGGGGAGAAGCACCCCCTGTGCGACGAACAGTCTTTTTCGGACGCCGCTGCGGTCGCGGTCCGGGGTTCGGACGTCTATGTGACCGGGTATATGAACAACGGTACGCTCGATCAGGCGGTTTTGTGGGTCAACGGCATCAAAACGCTGCTGGACGGCGGCGATAACGCCCGGGCGGGCGGCCTGTCCGTGGACGGTACGGACCTCTATGTGCTCGGAAGCTCTTCCGACAACGCCACGCAACTCCTGTTTTGGAAAAACGGGGTCAAAACGCTCTGGGACGGAGGCAATGAGGAAGTGCGTGTCTCCTCGATCTTTGTTTCGGACGGGGACGTTTACCTGGCGGGATGCGAGGTGAAGGCGGGCGTAGAGGTGGCTGCCGTGTGGAAAAACGGCACGAAGCAGACGCTCGGCGACGGGCAGAAAGCCTCTTGGGTCTCCCGGGTCTTTGTTGTCGGGGAGAATGTCTATGCCGCCGGAACAGAGGGGCAGACGGTCGCCCTGTGGAAAAACGGGGAGCCGGTTTCCCTTCCGGGAAGGACTGCCGGTTCTTCCTCGGCAACGGGGTTGTATGTGGTCCCCGGAGACTAACTTATGTTTGGAAAGTTTACCACCGGCGGCCCCAGGAAAAAGGGGCCGCCGGTGCTTTTATGCCCCGCCGCCGATTTTTTAACCCGGAAAGGGGCCGTTTCTAAGAAATTTTTTTATAATTTTGTTAGCTGTGGTCCCAGGGCCGCGCGTGAGCCGATACCTAAAACTAATCAATGATAATTTAATACCTAACTTATGGACAGAAGAGAATTTTTGAAACGTTCCCTGATGGCCGGCGCCGGTGCGCTGGTGGGGGGCAGCCTCTTGATGGACGAACTCAGCGCCCGCCAACGGGGCGAGAAGATCGTCGGCCTGCAACTCTACTCGCTGCGTGATGCCATGGGCAAGAACGTTCCCGGAACGATGAAAAAAGTCGGGGCCATGGGCTACTCCATCCTCGAAACGGCCGGGTACGGCGACGGCAAGCTCTACGGCTACGCCCCCGCCGAGTTCAAGAAGATGGCCGCCGACCTCGGCATGCAGGTCACGGGCGCCCACCTGGGCCGCGATTACACCAAGGCGACCGAAAAAGAGGTGCTCGACTGGTGGCGCACCGCCCTGGACGCCCAGGCCGAGGCCGGTTGCTCCTACGCCGTGCAGCCCTCGTTCCCCATCGGGACCACCCTGGACGACATCAAACTCTACTGCGACTACTTCACCAAAGTGGGCGAGCTGGCCAAGGCCCGCGGCCTGCGCTTCGGCTTCCACAATCACGCCAAGGAATTTGAGAAAATCAACGGCCAGGTGATCTTCGACTACATGTTGGCCAACACCGACCCCAACAACGTGATGTTCGAACTGGACGTCTACTGGGCCGTCAAAGGCGGGGTCGATCCGGTGGATTACATCAACAAGTACGCCGGCCGCATTCCCCTGCTCCACATCAAGGACGAAACGGTCATCGGCGCCAGTGGCACGGTCGATTTCAAAGCGATCTTCGACGCGGGTTACGCCAACGGCGTGGAATCCTACTTCGTGGAAGTGGAACGCTACACCTCCTCTCCCGAAAAGGATGTTCAGGCCAGCTTTACCTACCTCAACAACGCCCCCTTCGTGCGCTAACCCATTGATCCTGTAAAACCTAAAAATTATAAAAATGGCAGACAAAATAACCCGCCGCGATTTTCTGAAAAAAGGCGCCGCCACGTCGGCCGCCCTGGCAGCGATGACCGTCGTTCCCTCGAGCGTGCTCGGCAAGAAAGCCGGCAAGACCGCTCCCAGTGACAAACTCAACATCGCCGGCGTGGGTGTCGGCGGCCGCGGGGCCGGTGTGCTCAAGGGCTGCGAAAGCCAGAACATCGTCGCCCTGTGCGATACCGACTGGAAATACTCCAAGAAGACCTTCGAACGCTACCCGGACGCCCGCCGCTTCTGGGACTTCCGCACCATGTACGAGCAGATGGGCAAGGACATCGACGCCGTGGTCGTGGCCACCCCCGACCATACCCACGCCCTGGCCGCTTCGGACGCCATGACGCTGGGCAAGCACGTCTATGTCGAAAAACCGTTGACCCACACCGTTTACGAATCCCGCCTGCTCACCAAGCTGGCCGACAAGTACCAACTGGCCACCCAGATGGGCAACCAGGGTTCGTCGGACAAAGGTGTGCGCCAGGTGTGCGACTGGCTGTGGAACGGCGAGATCGGCGAGGTGACCCGCGTGGACGCCTTCACCGACCGCCCCATCTGGCCCCAGGGCCTGATGAAGCCCACCCGCGTGGACGCCATCCCCAACACCCTCAACTGGGACCTCTTTATCGGCTCGGCCCCCATGCGCCCCTACAACGAAATTTACCAGCCCTGGAACTGGCGCGGCTGGTGGGACTTCGGCACCGGCGCCCTGGGCGATATGGCCTGCCACATCCTGCACCCCGTGTTCAAAGGCCTCAAGCTGGGTTATCCCACCAAGGCCCAGGGTAGCTCGACGGCCCTGCTGACCGACTGCGCCCCCTCGGCCCAGATCGCCAAGATGACCTTCCCCCAGCGCGGCAAGATCCACAACCTCAACCTGCCCGAGGTGGAAGTGACCTGGTACGACGGCGGCCTGCTGCCTCCCCGTCCCGAAGGCATTCCCGCCGGGAAGGACCTCAACAACAACGGCGGCGGCGTGATCTTCTACGGCACCAAGGACATCCTGGTGTGCGGTTGCTACGGCCGCGATCCCTGGTTGGTCTCGGGCCGCACGCCCAACGCGCCCAAGCTCAACCGCGAAGTACCCCTGGTGACCGTGAACGAAACCCGGGACGACGGGACGCTGCGGGTCAACGACATCAGCCACCAGGAAGACTGGATTCGCGCCTGCAAGGAGTCGCCCGCCACGCGCGTGAAGACCGCCTCGGACTTCAGCGAAGCCGGTCCGTTCAACGAAATGGTCGTGATGGGAGTGCTGGCCGTGCGCCTGCAGGCCCTCAACAAGATCCTCGAATGGGACGGCGACAACATGCGCTTCACGAACATCGGTGCCGACGAGACCCTCAAGATCATGATCGAAGACGGCTTCTCGCTCAACGACGGGCACCCGACCTTCAAGAAGACCTTCACGGACCCGATCAACGCCCAGCAGTTTGCCCAGCAACTCATCAAGCACAACTACCGGGAGGGGTGGAAGCTGGTAGACATGCCCTAAGTAGCTGCGCATATCGCACGTCACCTTTAAGCGATCCTCCTCTCTGCGGTGCTCACGTACTTCAAGTACGCTCCGCTCCTCGAACCGGACGATCACTTAAATCTGACGCACGCTATGCACAGCCGCGTTCCGGACCTTTGGGGTGCTAATCAACATGACAGACCTTAAGTAAGTTTAACTAAATTCAAAAAATAGAACCATGAAAACAGTATCTTATCTGATGAGCGCCCTCGGGGCAGTGGCCTTGCTGGCCTCCTGCGGCGGCGCCGGAAGCAAGAAAGCCGACAAAGCCGCTGAAGAAGAAGGCTGGACGACGATCTTCGACGGCAAGACCTTCGACGGATGGCGCGGCTACAACAAAGACACCGTACCCGCGGCCTGGACCATCGAGGACGGGGCCATCAAGATCAACGGCTCGGGAGCCGGCGAGGCCGGTGCCCGCAACGGGGGCGACCTGATCTACGCCGCGAAGCAGTTCGGCAACTTCGAACTGGAACTCGAATGGAAAGTGGACAAGGGCTCCAACAGCGGTATTTTCTACCTGGCCCAGGAAATTCCCGAAACCCCCATCTACTACTCCTCGCCCGAGTACCAGATCCTCGACAACGAGAACCATCCCGACGCCAAGCTGGGCGTGGACGGCAACCGCATGTCGGCCTCCCTGTACGACATGATCCCCGCCAAGCCGCAGAACTCCAAGCCCTACGGCGAGTGGAACACCACCAAGATCATGATCTACAAGGGCACCGTGGTGCACTACCAGAACGGCGAAGCCGTCCTGGAATACCACCTCTGGACCCCCGAATGGAAAGAGCTGCTCGACAAGAGCAAGTTCAGCCAGGAGAAGAACGCCAAGGCCTACGACCTGCTGATGAACTGCGGCGGCGACGCCAAGCAGGGCTACATCGGCCTGCAGGACCACGGCGATAATGTCTGGTACCGCAACATCCGCGTGAAGGAATTGTAAGAGTTTAACGCTACAAATGGAAGTGGAGAAAAGCACATTGCTTTTCTCCACTTCTTTTTTGCACAGCTCCGTTCTGGAAGGTCGAATCGCGTCCTTACAAGTTCTAAATTTTCGCTGAAAATGCTATCTTTGTGACGGATAAAAATTTTTTCGGGATGCAAGGATTCGGCAAACGCGCACTGGCGGCGGCGGGGGTGACGGTGATTTCGGCGCTGCTGGGCTATGTGGGCTTCTTTCTTTTCGACGTCTCCCTGCTGGGGGGCTCGCTCTCCAAGCGGGACAGCGAAGCGGACGTCGTCCATTTTTTCTATTCCATCGAAAACCAGCGTACCGACCGGATCGACGTCGATCCCCGGGTGGTGATCCTCGACGTCTCGGGCTGTGAAAACGTGGCCGCCATCGCCGGGGCCATCGCCCGCGCGGCGGCCTGCTCGCCCCGGATGATCGGCCTGGACATCATTTTCAAAAAGACCCCCTCGGTGGACCCTGCCCAGTACGATAGCCTCAGTCGGGTGATGGCCTCGCTCCCGAACGTGGTGACCGCCTGCCGGATCGTGCCGCGCACCGACGGCTACAGCGTCGAACACTCCTTCTACACCCTGCCTCTTGGGATTCCCTACGGGGCCGCCAACGGCACCCTGGGGGGATTTCGCAGCCTCTACCGCCTCGAAAACGATACCCTCCCCTCCCTGGCCGCCTTGCTGGGGGGCGGCCAGCTACCCCCCAAGCGGGTCTACACCAATTTCAAAAACCGCCATTTCCGCACGCTTTCCGCCACGGAGGATTCGCTCACGGAGGCCGACTTGGGGGGCAAGACCGTGCTGGTGGGCGATGTGGAGGACCTGCGCGACTTCGAGGACATGCCTTTCCGGTTGAACGGCTCGCACCGGGCGCCGGGGGTGAAGGTGCTCGCCTACGGTGTCTCGACGGTGCTGAGCGGCGACTGGGTGCGCAAGATGCCCGACGGGTGGTGCCTGCTGATCGCCTTTGTGCTCAACTGGCTCTTTGTGCTGGGCGCGCGTGCCCTCAACGGCCGGAAGTACGGCTCGCTGCTCACCCGGCTGGGGCAGGTGGCGCTGATCCTGTTGCTGTGGTTCGGGGGCTATTGGGTCTTCTCGGCGGGTGGCTACGTCATCAATCTGGTTTACACCATGGTTGGGGTCGGGATTGCCGGGTTGTCGATGGAATTGTACGATGTGATCTTTAGCCGAAAGAAGAAATCATGAAAAAACTGCTGACCCTTTTACTGGTTTGCCTGGCCCTGCCCGCGTTGCAGGCCCAGAAAGTCTACGAGGTCTCCTACGCCGGTCCGGGGGTGGAGTACCGCAGCGCGGAGGGCTGGAAGCCGCTCTCGCGCCGCGAACTGCTCTCGGCGGGCGACAGCGTCCGCCTGACGGGAAACACTTCTCTCTCGGTGATCGACAACCGCACGGACCAGCTCTACGCCTACGGGCGTCCGGGCTCCGCCACGCTCGCCCAGGTGGTGGGCGGAACGAAAACCTCCGTGCTCAAGCGCTTTGTGGACTACGTAAAAACCTCGCTGAAAAACGGCTCGGCCGAACAGATCAGCCTCGACGCCAACGTGATCTACCGCGGCATCACGGCCAACGGGGAGGTGTACGCCGCCCTGAAACAAGCGGACTTCCGCTCGGGCTACCTGCTCTCTCTCGAGCTGGTCGACCCGGCCACGGGGGCCGTCCTGGGGAGGAAATGCCCCTTGGGCCAGCGCTTTATCTTCCGGGTCACGAACCATGCCTCCGAGGCCCTGCTGGTCAACGTGCTGGGCATCGACTCGGGTGGGGAGCTCTACGATTGCCTGCCCGTGGACGAGGCCCTGACGATGCTGCACCTGCAGGTGCCCGCGGGCTCGACGGTCGATTTTTCGGCCTATCCCCTGGAGATGACCGAACCGGCCGGGGCCCAGCGTTTCGTGCTGCTGGCCGCCCAGAAGCCCTTCGACCTGCGGCGGGTGATCTTCCTCTGGCAGTCGGGGGCCGCCCCCGACAGCGGGGAGGAAGCGGTGGGCAAGAGCGACCTGACGGTAAATTTGTACAAATAAATAATTTTAAAAAACCTATGAAACGATCGTTACTGCTGAGTGTTTTGTTTCTGATGGCCTGGACGGGACTCCGCGCGCAGGTGGAGCCCCAGAGCGAATACCGGGGTTCCCATGCCTATTGGGGCTTCCAGGACCGCACGGGAAAATGGGTCGTCAAACCCGAACTGGACGAGGTGCAGCGCGCCCGGGATGGCTTTTTTTACGCCAAATACGACAACAAATGGGGGGTGTACAACTCCCGGGCCGAGATGATCATCCCCATCGCTTATGACAATGTAACGTTGTTGGACCCCGACCTGAAGATGGCCGCCGTGAAGGTGGATGGGAAATGGGGCATCGTCGATTTTGCCGGGCACGTGATCGTCAATTACGAGTACATGAGTATCAAGTCCGTGCCTTCGGGGACCAGCATCGCCTGGTGGGAGGAGAACGCTTCGGGCGGCGGACAGGAGAAATACAGGGTCTATCCCAACCCCGAAATGATGGCCCACCGCGACAAGATACTGGCCCAGTATGCCGAGAAAGAAGCCAAAGAGGCGCAGCAGAAGCAGGCCGCCGAGGAGCGCAACCGCAAGGAGGCGGAACTCGCTTCGTTCACCACCTACGCCAAGGCTTATGTCGAGCCGCGCATCGATAGCTGGCAGCGCAAGGACGAGTTCGAAACGACCGACGAATACAAGCAGCGCGTGACGGGGACCAGCCGGGCGGCCAAGATCAACGCCCTGAGCGAGGAGGCCCGGACGCTCTTCCTGCAGGAGCACGCCAAGTTGCAGGCCGGGCAGAGGCTCTCGCTGGGAACCTACGACGCCGACAACGGGGTCTACAAGCTCACTTCGCCCGTGTTCGGGGATCTGCTGCTGGCCGTTCCCCGCAGCGAAGCCCCCGCCTTCAAGCAGGAATTTTCGAACTACACGATGGTGGATCAACGCTACTACGTCAACAACGACCGCATCGGGCTGCTCGAGTTCAAGATGCGCTCGCCTCAGGGGAAATCCTATGCGTACAGCAACCAGCAGGCCCTCACCTACAACACCTACGAGGTGGACCTAGGGAAGTACGATTTCGCCCCCATCGAGATCGCTCCGGTAACTAGCGCCTCGGGGCAGAGCACCTACGAGACCGTCCGGGTGCAGACCTCGCCCGGCGCTGTGGCGGCAGCCAAACCGACCCTGAAAATCCTCTCCCCGGCTACAGGTTCCTCCTACGATGGCCGTGAGGTGGTGATTCGCTACGAGGCCACCACAGGGGATGGAACCGCGCCCACGATCGAGGTGTGGATCAACGGCAAGCCCTACCCGCTGCCCGCGGCGCAACAAGCCAAGGGAGTCAAGCGCGTGGGGGAGGAACTGCCGTTGGAACTGCCCCAGGAGCCGGGCGAATGCTACGTGATCATGCAGGTCTCGGACGAACACGGCGGCGTGCAGATGGAACAACTGGTGCTGACGTTCACCGGGGATAAACCCAAGCCGGCGCTCAACCTCCTGGCCGTCGGGGTGAGCGACTACGACCAGGCCGACCTGAAACTCTTTCAGGCCGCCAAGGACGCCCGCGACTTCGCCGGAGTGATTTCTCAGAGCGACCTTTCCTCTTACAGCCGCTTGAACACCCCGGCGGTGCTGACCGACAAGGCGGCCACCGAAAAGGGGATCGTGCAGGCGCTCCGCCAACTGGACGTGAACACCAACCCCGGCGACGTGGTCATGCTGTTCTTTTCGGGCCACGGCGAGAAGGAGGGCAACGAGACCTATTTCCTCTCGGTGGACGCCGACAAGAAAGACCTCTTCAGTACGGCGGTCGACTTCGACATCATCAACAAGGCAGTCCAGCGGCTGGTGGCCAAACAGTGCAAGGTGGTGGTCTTTATGGACGCCTGCTACTCGGGCTCGATGGGCTCCAAGGGGGTGGGCGACGACATCAGCCTCTCGAATCCGGGGGTGGTCGGCTTCTACTCGAGCACCCGCGACCAGCAATCCAAGGAGCCTGCGGACGGTTCCAACGGGGTCTTCACCAAGGCGCTGCTGTCCGGATTGCAGGGCAAGGCGGCCAATGCCGAGGGGGAGATTTCGGTCTACCGCCTGCAGACGTATATCAGCGACGAGGTCAAGCGCGAGACGGGGGGCAAGCAGCAACCCATCATAGAAAATAAACAGGGAGATATCGTTTTATTCAGAATAAAGTAGCAAAGATCGCTACACAACACAATAAGGGCGGGCCTGTATTGGCCCGCCCTTATTGTGTCTAGGGAGCAGAGGGATCAACCCGGCTTGACCTCGGCGGAGAGCCGCAGGCGGCTGCCGTCCCGCGTTTCTTCGAGCGAGGCGGTCAGGCCCTGCACGATCGAGAGGCTCAGCGGGTCGGCCTCGCCGCCTCCACCCAGCAGGCTTTCCAGGGCGGCGTCGCCCGTGAGGCTCACCTGGGTGGAATCGGTGTTTTCCGAATAGTCGATCTCCAGGTCGAGCCCGCCCCGCTCGCGCAGCAATTCCGTGCGGGCGGCTCCCGCTTCGGGGCCTTGCTCGGCCGCGAAGCACAGCTGCAGGATTTCTTCCACCAGCAGCAGCAGGTTGTTGGTACGCCGCGGGCTGAACAGGTGTTTCTCGCAGAACGTTTCGATCTCGGCGTTCATGGCGTATAGGTCGTACTCCGGGCCGGGGATGTGGAACGAGAAGCTGCGGATGCGGTTGATAAAGGCCTTGGTGAGTTCCCTTTGCGGGTGGTCGAAAATCTGCTCGGGGGTCCCTTCTTCGTACACGACGCCCTGGTCCATGTAGAAAATCCGGCTCGAGACGTCCCTTGCAAATTTCATTTCGTGGGTGACGATGGCCATCGTCATGCCCTCCTTCTTGAGGCGGCGGATAACGCCCAGCACCTCGCTGACCATGGTCGGGTCGAGGGCCGAGGTGGGCTCGTCGAAGAGGATGATCTCGGGGTCCATCGACAGGCAGCGGGCGATGGCGATGCGTTGCTTTTGTCCGCCGGAAAGCTCGCTGGGGAAGGCGTTCTCCTTCTCCGAGAGGCCCACCATTTTCAATAACTCACGTCCCCGCTCCCGGGCTTGTTCAGCCGGGCGGCCCAGCAGTTTGACCGGGCCGATGGTCAGGTTTTCGAGTACGGTTAGGTGTTCGAATAAGTTAAAATTCTGAAAGACCATGCCCATCTTGCGACGGAGCAGGGGCACGTTGGTCCCCGGGGCCAGGATGTCCTCCCCGTCGATGAAGATGCTGCCTCCCGTGGGCTGGTCGAGCAGGTTGAGGCAGCGCAGGAAGGTGCTCTTGCCCGTGCCCGAGGGGCCGATGATGGAGATCGCTTCTCCTTTGTGGATTTCGGCGTTCAGGTCCCGGAGCACGTGCGTCGTCCCGTAGCTTTTTTTCAAATGTTCTACGCGTATCATCGGGCCAGGTTTTTAGCGGTTCGTTTTTCCTCCTTCATCTGGCGGTAGCGCGGGTCGGTGCGCCGGGCCAGGCGGTCGAGTCCGATGGCCATCAGCCGGGCCAGGGCGAAGTAGATCAGCGCCACCATGATCAGCGGGAAGAAGGCGTCGAAGGTGCGGCTGCGGATGATGTCCCCCGCCTTGGTGAGGTCCTCCACGGCAATGTAGCCCACGATGGCCGTGGTCTTGAGCATGGAGATCACCTCGCCCTTGTAGAGCGGCAGGGCCACCCGCACGGCCTGGGGCATCACGATGTGGAGGAAGGTCTGCACGGGGGTGAAGCCCATGGCGATCCCCGCCTCGGTCTGCCCGGGGGGGATGGTCTCGATGGAGGTCTTGTAGATGCTCGAGACGAAGGCCCCGAAGGCCATGGCCAGGGCGATGGTCGCCACCACGGTGGGGCTCACGGGGACCTTGGCGAAGACCACGTAGAACATGATCATCAGAAAGACCAACACCGGGGTGCCCGAAAGGATCGAGAGGTAGGTGTTGCCCACGGCGCGCCAGAAGCGCCGGCGGCTCATGCGCCAGAAGCAGATCAGTGCGCCCAGGAAGGTCCCGAAGAGCACCGAGCAGAGGGTGATGACCAGCGTCGTCCGCAGGCCTTTCAGAATGAGGGTGTAGCGCTTCTCGGCGATCAGGTTGTTCTGAAAACCTTCCTTGATGCCCGCCCAGAGGCCTTTGCGCGGGTGTGCCACAGCGGCTTCTTCCGCGCTCCCGTCCGAGGCCAGGCTGGACTTGAGCGTCAGCATGTAGACCGCGAGGCGTTGGTAGGGTTCCGAGAAGGCGACCTGCTTGGCCCGTTCGGGCGTGATGGCGATGCTGTTGACGATCACGTCCACCTTGCCCGATTGCAGGGCCGAAAGCAGGCTCCCGAAGGCCATGTACTGCACCTGGGGGGTGAGGTTCTGCTCCGAGGCGAAGCGGTAGAGGATTTCGACGTCGCTGCCCGCCGGGAGGCCCTCCTTGATGACCGAGTAGGGGGCGCTCATGCCCGTGGTGCCGATGCGCAGGGTGCCTTGGCCGCTCTTTCCGGTGAACGCGGGCGGGGGCTGGTTGTCGAAGTCTTCCTCCCACTTGCGTTGGATCTCGTCCAGTTCGCCGCTCTGGCGGGTGCGTTCGAGGAAGGCGTTGAATTGCTTGAGCAGGGCCGGGTTGTTGTAGTTGAAGCCCGCGGCGACGTTTTCCGTGAAGACGTTCTCGTCGAGCACGGCCAGCTCGGGGTACTGCTTGAGGTAAAGGCGTCCGGCCTTTGCGACCATCAGGGCCGCGTCGGCTTTCCTGGCTTGCAGGGCCACGATCAGGTCCGGGATCGCGTCCAGGCGCAGCGGCTGGGCCTTGGGCAGGCTGTCCCGCACGAACTGGTCGTGGGTCGAGCCCATGAGCACGGCGATGGTCTTCTCCCGGACGTCGTCCAGGTTCCTGAAGCCGTCCTTTTTGCCGCTCAGGATGTTTTCGCTCAGGGCCAGCACATGCACCGGGATTCGCTGGTAGGAATGGCTGAAGGCCACCTCCTTGCTGCGCTCGGGGGTCATGCCCAGGCTCGAGGCGATCACGTCCACCTTGCCCGTCTGCAGGGAGGGGATCAGGGCCCCGAAGTCCATCTGCACGATCTGCGGGCGGAGGTTTTCGGCCTCGGCGAAGCGGTAGAGGATTTCGATCTCGCTGCCCGCCGGGCGGTTTTCCTTGATGACGGTGTAGGGAAGGTCCTGACCCGTATTGCCGATGCGCAACACCCCGGCGCTGCCCTCTCCGGTGAAGGTGGGCGGTGGCGTGTTGTCGAAGTCGTAGTACCACTTGTCGAGGATGCGGTCCAGCTCTCCGCTCTCTTTGAGTCCGGAGAGGAAACGGTTGAATTTCTCCCGCAGGGCCGGGTTCTGGTAGCTGAAGCCGAAGGCGATGCTGTCCTCGCAGAAGTGCTCCTGGAGGATGCCGATCTCGGGGTGCTTCTGGCGGTAGAAACGCGTCGAGACGTCGTTCAACAGGATGGCGTCGACCTTGTGGCTCTGCAGGGCCGTGACCAGTTCGACCGGGCCCGGGGAGCGGAAGAACTTGGCCTTGGGCAGGTGCTTCGTGGCGTAGATGTCGTGCAGCGAGCCGATTAGCACGCCCACGTGCCGCTTGGCCACGTCGTCCGCATTTTTGAATTTTTTTCCGGGTTGCTTCGCCGCGCCGGTGACGTCGTTGTAGGCCGCGATATTTTTCTTGAGGGCCAGGAAGCAGAGCGAGCGGGTGCGGTAGGGGGTCGAGAAGAGGATCTGCTTCTGCCGTTCGGGGGTGATCATCACCCCGCTGCCGATCAGGTCCGTTTTGCCCGAGGAGAGCGAGGCGATCAGGGCGCTGAAGGGCATTTTGTCAACTTCTACCCGCAGGTCGTGCTCCGCGGCGTAGCGGTAGACGATCTCGATGTCGTACCCGGCGGGCTTGCCGTCTTTGGTCGAGGAGCAGGGCACGTCGGTGCCGGTGGTGCCCAGGCGCAGCACGCCTTTTTTTCCGGTGCCGCCCAGGGCCGGGGGCGGGGTGTCGTTGAAGCCGTGGGCCCACTTGTCGCAGATGGCTTGCAGGGTGTCGTAGCCCGTGCGCGCCAGGAAGGCGTCGAAGGAGTCCCTGAGGGCCGTGTTGCGCAGGTTGAAGCCGTAGCCCAGGGTGTCCGTGTCGGGGTACTGTTGCAGCAGGCCCACCTCGGGGTACTGGGCCAGGAAGTGGGCGGCCAGCTCGCTGTGGATCATGAAGACGTCGCACTTCTCGTTGACCAGCGAGACGACCAAATCCGGAGAGGCGTCGATGTAGACGACTTGAGCCTCCGGAAAATGCTCGGCCGTGTACTTGTCGTAGACCGAGCCCGTCCACACCCCGATGCGGCTCTGTCCGATGTCGTCCACGCTCCGAAAATTCTTTCCGGCGGGTTTCTGGTAGGCGGCGATGTTCTTCTTGAGGGCCGCCACGTCGATCGTCTTGGTCAGGTAGGTGTCCGAGAAGGCCACCTGCTTGGAGCGCTCGGGGGTGATGACCATGCCGTTGGCGATGACGTCCACCTTGCCCGAGGAGAGGGCCGCGATCAGCCCGCCGAAGGGAATGCGCTGCAGGTCCACTTTCATATTGTGCTTCGAAGCGAAGCGGTAGAGGATCTCCACGTCGTAGCCCGCGGGCCGTCCGTCTTTGATCGAGGAGCAGGGGATGTCCACCCCCGAGGTGCCGAAGTGCAGCACCCCTCCGCTGCCGTCCCCGGTCAGTTCGGGGGCCGGGGTGTTGTCGAAGTCCTCGCGCCACTTGCGGCAGATGGCGGCCAGCTGGCCGCTTTCGCGCAGTTCGGCGAGGAATTGGTTGAACGATTCGCGCAGGGCGGGGTTGTTGGGGTTGAAGCCGAAGCCCAGGTCCTCGGAGCGGATCGCCTTGACCAGGATGCCGATGTCGGGGTGGGTCTTCATGAAGTAGGCCACCGCCTCCTCGTTGTGGATGAAGACGTCGCACTTGTTGTTCTCGAGCGCCGCGGCCAGGTCGGGCGTGTAGTCCACGTAGACCAGCTTGGCTTCGGGGAAATTGGCCTGGGCGTACTGGTCGTGGATGGTGCCCACGACCAGGCCGATGCGCTTGTCGTGGATGTCCTCCAGCGAGCTCATCACACCGGGTCCCTTTCCGGGTCCCTGGCAGGATAGGAGCCAGAGACCCAGAACCGGGGCCAACCCCCGGCTCAGTGTCCTGCGGATCGTTCTCAGCATCGGTTTATTCGAATAGAAACAGCGCGGTAAAGCCCGTCATGTCGAAGATTTCCTTGATCTCGGGCAGGATACCCCGGATGGCGAGCTTGCCGCCCTTGGCCCCGGAGGCTTTCTGTAATTTCAGGAACAGGCGCAGGCCCGAAGAACTGATGTAGCTCAGGGCGCTGCAATCTATCGCCACGTTTTCCATGGCCGAATCGAGCACGGGGGCGATGGCGCTTTCGAAGTCCGAGGAGCTGACCGTGTCGAGGCGTCCCGCGATGGTGATGACCTGTACCGGTCCGTCGTTTGTGATTTTTACATCCATGATAGTTTCTTATTTTAGGAGAGAGTTTTTTGCATAGTTAATATATTCCGGTTGTCCCGGCGTTCGTATTCCACGGAGTCCATCAACTGGCGCACCAGGAAGATGCCCAGCCCCCCGATGGGACGCTCCTCGGCCCCCAGGCTCAGGTCGGGCTCTTCGCGGGCCGTGGGGTCGAAGGGAATGCCCGAGTCGGTGATCCGGAGCGTGAGCAGCTCGCCGCGTCGCTCGAGGTCGATCTCCACGGACTGGTCCGTCTGCCCGGGGTAGGCGTAAAGGATCACGTTGGCCACCGCTTCTTCGAGCGCCAGGTCGAGCTTCATGGCCAGGGGCATTGGGAGATCCATCCGCTCGGAGCAAGTTTCGATAAATCCGGCGAGGCGTTCCAGTTCCGGGGTTTCGTTTTTCAGGGTGATGCTTTCCTGCAGCGCAGGCTCCTTCTTCTCTTTGTTCCGGTCGAAGGCGATGACCAGCAGGGTGATGTCGTCCGAGGGCGGGTTGTCCAGGACGTGGGCGTCGACGTCGGCGACCACCGCCGCGACGATCTCCCGGGGCGAGCGCTCCCGGAGCGTCTCGGCGGTCGCCAGCAGGCGCGGCTCGCCGTAGAGGACGTCGGTGCAGTTTTCGGCCTCGGTCACCCCGTCCGTGTAGCCCAGCCACATGGTGCCGTCCGGCAGCGTGCATTCCTGCTGGCGGAAGGGGAAATCCTCCATCACTCCGATGGGGATGTTGGGCAGGGTCTCCATGAAGCGGCAGGGCTCGCCCGGCAGGGCCAGCACCGGGGGGTTGTGCCCGGCGTTGCAGAAGCTTAAGTGTCCGGTCTTGGTCTCGAGCACCCCTACGAACAAGGTGACGAACATGTTGGCCTCGTTGTTCTCCGAGACGGCGTTGTTGAGCTGGGCGATGATCTGTGCGGGCTCGTGGGTGTGGTTCGAAATCGAGCGGAAGAGGCTGCGCGTGACGGCCATGAACAGCGAGGCCGGGACCCCCTTGCCCGAGACGTCCCCGATGGCGAAGTAGAGTTCGTCGCCGTCCATGAAGAAGTCGTAGAGGTCGCCGCCCACCTCCTTGGCGGGGTGCAGCACGGCGTACAGGTCGAATTCGCTGCGGTTGGGGATGGGCGGGAAGATCTTGGGGATCATGCCCATCTGGATCTCCCGGGCGATGCGCAGCTCGCTCTCGATCTTTTCCTTGGCCGAGGTGGTGTCCTGCAGTTCGCCGATGTAGTTGACCAGCTCGCGCTGCATGTAGCCGAACGAGTCGCTCAGCTCCTTCATCTCGTCCCGGGAGGTGATCTCGGGGAGTTGGGCGCTGAAATCGCCGTGGGCGATGGCCCGGGCCGAATGGGCGAAGGTGTGCAGCGGGCGGGCGATCCGGTGGACGATCCTCCAGCAGAAGAAGAACAGCAGCAGCAGCCCCAGCACCGTGATCACGATGACCATGCTGCGGATGCGGTGCAAGGCCCCGAAGATCTCCTCCTCGGGCAGCACCACGGCCAGCGACCAGCCCGTGCGCGAGATGGGGCCGTAGTAGACGTAGGATTTTACCCCGTCGTTGTCGATCACCGCCTCGCCTTTCTTGCCCTCGATCATGTTCTTGCCCAGGGTCAGGATGGTCGTGTCGGTCATGCTGCTGGTGGCCGTGAAGATGGTCTCGTTGAGGATGCGCTCGCGCAGGAAGTGGGCGATGTACATGCCCCCGCGGCTGAGCATGAAGTTGTAGGTCTGGTCGTTCTTTTTCTGGCGGTCGAGCATGTCGGCCAGCCAGTCCAGCGAGATGTCCGAAGTGAACACCCCGATGAAGGTCCCGTTTTTGTCGAAAATGGGCGCCGAGTAGGTGCACATGAGCATCTGGCCGCCCCCTTCGTCGAAGTAGGGCTCGCTCCAGCACGGCTCCAGCAGGGTTTTGCACTGTGTGTACCACTCCCAGTTGAAGTAGTCGTAGTTCTCGGTGCCCAGTTGCTTGCGGTGGATATCGCCGTTTTCCAGGTAGGAGTAGGGCGAGTAGTAGTAGCCTTTCTCGGGGAAGTAGTAGGGCTCGAAGGCGATGGCGCAGCCGTAGATGTCCGGATTCTCGCGCACCACCCGATCGGTGATCTTGTAGAGCGAGTCGGGGTGGATGTGGCCGTTGCCGATGATCCAGGTGAGGTTTTCGGGGACCGTTTCCACCCGCCCGAGCACCTTTTCGATCTCCAGGTTGGTGATGTGCAGCAGGTCGTCGGCGTTTTCGCGTTCGTCCTGCTCGGTCGACTGGGAGGTGAAGTGGTAGAAGAGCGAGAAAGCCGCCACGAAGATCACCATCGTGAACAGCAGAATTGCCGCGCTCAGGCGCGTGGAGAACGAACGGTTGATCTGGCCGAGGAAGGCTTTTGGATTCCAGGTTGGGGTCATGCTCGGGGAGTTGGACGGACAGGTTTAACAAAGATACGTTTTTTCCGGCTTTTTTTCTACGGCCGTTCGAGCAGCGCGAAGAAGAAACGCTCCTTCTCGGGGGTGTCGATCACGCGCACCGGTTTGAGTTGGTTGGCCGAGATGCCGCGCAGGGCCTGCAGGTCGCGGTACAGGGCGAAGGTCTCGACCTGCACCATCTTCACCTCCACGGGGCCGATGATCCCTTTGGTGAATTTTTCGACCAGCGAGGGGTTGGCTTCGGAGAGCAGGGTCTGCATGGTTTGGGAAACCTTGTCCAAGCGGCCCAGCAGTTCGGTTTTCTCCGTCTCGATCAGGATGATGTAGCGGCCGACCGCTTGAGACGTGTCGGCGAAGATGGCGTAGTCGTAGATCGAACAGCCGAACGCCTCTCCGCAGCGGGCGATGGCCCAGCGCAGGTGTTCGTCGTTGGTCTTCTCCCCGGCCAGGGAGATCATCTGGTTGATCCGGTACGAGAAGCGGATCTCGGGAATCCGGCCGTGGAAGCCCACCACCCGGACGACGTCCTTGATGCGGTAGCGGTAGAAGCCCGAGACGGTCGTCAGCACGATCTCGTACTCATGATCCTCTTTCAACTGGTTCAGGGTGAGGGTGTCGGGATGCGCCTCGTCCGAGTGCTCGATGGGGATGAACTCGTAGAACAGGGCGTAGGGGATCAGTGCGTAGCGCGTCGAGTCGAGGCCGGTGCAGAGCGCCATGACCGCCTCGGAGGCCGAGTAGGACATGTGGTAGAACGAGACCTCCTGCCCGGCGTAGCGCTGCATCTTCTCGGTGTAGGGGGCGAAGGCCGCCGCCCCGATGGCCGTCACGGCCGAGAGCTCGGGCCAGATGCGGCGGATGATTCCCTCCTCGTTGCCCTCGGCGAAAATGGCCCGCAGTTCGGCGGCCCGCTCGGGCTCGGGCTTGATGCTCCGGAGCAGTTCGCGGCGCATGGCCTCCGGGACCTTGACGTCCGGGTGGATGGTTCCCTTTTCGATGTCGTCGATCAGCAGCTCGTGGTGCTTGAACAGGTAGACCGCCAGGTCGACCGGGGCGGTCATAAAGGCCGAGGCGATCAGGCTCAGTTTCTTGTAAACGAGCGCCGTGCGCAGGTTGACGTAGGAGGCATCGTGGCTCTCGGTGGCGAAGACGCTGCAGGCTGGGGTGGTCGAGAGCCATTTGAGCGACGTGCGCAGGCTCTTGACTCCCATGCCCGAGACGGTGCCGTACTCGATGCCGCAGGGGGTCCGTTTGACCTTGGAGTGCGAGACCAGGTTCATCAGGCGGTGGCGGGTCCACTTCTTGCCCATGCCGCCCAGGATGTTGAAGATCACCAGGATCGAGTGCTCCTTGAAGAGCTTGCGGCCCCGGGCGGTCACGGGGATCGCCTTGGGGTTGGCCACGCTGCCCGAGGTGGCGGCGAAGTAGACCACGGGGGCCTTGGTCAGCAGGTTCTTTTCCCCCGCCTTGAGGCGTTCGACGTAGAGGCTGTAGTCGTCGTAGGTGGTCATGGGCAGCCGGGCCTTGAACTCGTCGAGGGTGCGGATCTGTGAAAAACCGTATTTGCGGCCGTACTCCGTGCCGGCGTTGTCCCGGAGGATGCCTTGCAGCAGTTCCAGGTTGGCGGCCGCGGGATCGGCGGCGGTCCGCCCGAGGCGGCGCAGGATGCGTTTGCCTTTCAGGGAGAGCAGGAGGTAAAATAGTCGTTGCATCATACTTTTCTATTTTATATGCCATTCATGGTCCGGAAGAGAGTCGATCACCACCGGGATTTTTACCTGGACCAACGAAGCCTGGCCCCGGGCGTAGCGTTCCAGCAGCGCCTCGCTCCAGCCCCGCCTCATGGGGTGCAGCGAGATGGGGCCCAGCAGGCCTGACGTGCGGCGGAAGGCGTAGTTGGCGCTGTCGCGGCAGAGCACTTTTTCGAGATGCCCGGCGAGTGTTTCTACATCTGTTTCAGCTCCTTCCCACTCGGCGCAGATGCGGTAGCGCATGGTCTCCGGGTCGGGGAAGAGCTGGGCTCCCACGAAGTTCAGGCCATGTTCCCGGAAGGCCGTGCGGATGCACTCGGCGAGCAGCGTGCCGGGGATTTTTTCCTGGGAGAGGTTGGCGATGTCCTGCAGCTTGGCCACGAAGTAGATGTTGGGGGTGGTCCCGGTGAATCCTTCGACCTGTACCAGGTCGTGCATGCGGTAGCGGTACAGTCCGCTGTAGGTGGTCACCACCAGCTCGTAGCGTGCGCCGTCGGTCAGTTCGTGCGCCAGAAGGGGTTCTCCGCCCTCCTCGGGGATGAATTCGAAAAAGCCGCAGGCGATGGCCAGGGCTCCGGCCGGGGTCCCGGGGCGCATCGGGACGTTGATCTTGATCTCCGAGGCTCCGTAGCCCACGTCCATGTAGGCGATGTCCGCGGGCAACAATTTCCGGGCCTCGGCCACGTGGGCCCCCAGGGAACCGCCCAGCCAGAAGCCGGCCAGTTTCAGTTGCGGCCAGTAGTGCACCGGGGTGAAGTTTCCGGAAGCGGCCAGGGCGGCCAGGGCTTCCCCCCGCGCGGGCTTGGGGGCCAGGCAGGGCGCCAGCGCTTCCTGCAACTCTTCCGGGACGGGGTAGCGGCAATTTCCGCTGCGGATATCTTCGGATAGTTCGGCCGCATGCTGTTGAGAGAAGCGCACCAAACGCGTAAAACTCAGGGCGTTGTTTCCGAGGATGCCGGTGAGTTCTTCGCAACCCAGGGCGCAGCGCAGCATCATGTAGCTGAGCGCTTCCCCGCTGAAGTGATTGACCAACTGGGGCGGATAGGCCATCATCTGCAATACCTCGGGGGAGAGCATTTCGCCCAGGTGGCCCGAGGCCGTACCCACGGGAATGCCGCCCGGGGTCTTTTCCACCCGGGAGGGATTGGTGAACATCAACACCTTGGGTGCGACGCCTTTGGGCAGCTTGCTCATCAGTTCCATATTCCGGAGGCGGGTGATCAGCCCCCTGGAAACCTGGTCGGCCCGGCTTTCGGGAATGTACTTGAAGTCGGAGGTCGTGCCCGAGGTGCGGTAGAAAAAGGCCGTCTTTCCGGGGAAGAGCTCGTCCTCGCCGCCCACCTGCATGCGCTCGGCGTAGGGAATGTAGTCCTCCCAGTCGGTCAGGGGTTGGGAGGCCCGGAATTCTTCGAGCGAGCGGATGTTCGCAAAACCGTGTTCGCGGCCCCAGCGGGTGGAGGCGCAGAGCTGCACGATCTCCGTCAGAACCCTCTCCTGCACCTGCTGGCAACGGCCCAGCAGGGCCCGGTGGGCCTTGAACAGGGAGAGGTCGTCGAGCCCCAGCAGCAGGCCCGGCAGGGGGGTCTCGGCGGCCTGTTCGAGCAGGGCGTCCGTGCGCCAGCGGGGGTAGGGATGGCGCATGAGTTTCGCCATCATGTCCTTGGCCAGCAGGCCCTTTATATTATATTGGTCGAGGAAGGCGGGAAATCCCGGCACCGAGTTGACCTCGCCCACCACGAATCCGTCGGCGCCGAAAAGCAGGTCGATGCCCGCCAGGTCCAGCCCCACGGCCCGGCTGGTCCGCTCGCTGATCGAGCGGATCTCGTCGGTCAGTTCATACAGGGCGTCCCGGCCGCCGACCTTGACGTTCGAGCGGAACTCCTCCTCGCGGGAAGCCGTCCGGGAGATGGCCGCCACGGCCCGGTGGGAGATGGTCATCACCCGCACGTCGCGCCCTTTGGAGGTGGCGATGTACTCCTGCACGAGCACCGGCGAGGGGCTCTCCCGGAGTGTCTCGAGGCAGGCGGCCAGCTCGGCCCGGTCGTGCGCCAACATCACCCCCTCGCCCCCGAAGCCGTCGTCGGGCTTGATGACGCAGGGCAGGCCGATCCGCTCGACGAGCGTTTCCAGGGAGATCGAGGGGTTGTAGACCATCGTTTTGATGGTCGGTACCCCGGCCGCGGCGAGGGCCTGGTAGGTGGCCAGTTTGCTGATGGCCGTGCGTTTGGCCTCGATGGAGTTGTAGCAGAACGAGCCCAGTTTTTCGAGCTGGCGGGCCAGATCGCAGAGCTCCTCATCTCCCTCGATGGGGAAGAAAAAATCGGGCGCCTCGACCGGTTTCCCCTGGTACCACAGGCGGGCAGGCAGGCCGCTTTCCACCAGGTAGCTCACCTGGCGGATCTTTACTGCAGAGAGCGTTACCCCCGGGATATTCGCGTGATTCAGAAAATTTTGTATACCCTCGTCGAAGGAGCCTCCGATCAAAAACCATCCGGTTATCATACCTCTTGCTGTTTTATACCGTTATAAAACCCATTCTTTTTCCGGCGCCACCGCGACGACGACCGGCAGCTTGACCTGCGAGATCGAGCCCGTCTTGCGGGCCCCCAGCGCGAGCAGGTGGTCCTGCCACCCGCGCTTCATCCATTGCACGGCGGGAGCGCCCAGTTGGCCGATCGAGCGGACGTAGTCGTAGGCGGCATTCTCCCGGCGCAGGGTCTCTTCGATTTTTTCCTCGAAGCGCTCCCGCAACGTTTCTGAAATGTCCCCGGACGCTTCCGCGCAGATCCGGTAGCGGATCGCTTCGCTGTCGGTGTGAATTTGCAGGAAATCCACCGTGAGACCCAGCTCCGAAGCCGCCCGGCGGACCTGTTCGGCCAGGATCGCCCCCGGGATTTTCTCCTGGGCCATGTTGGCCATGTCGCCCGTTTTGGAGACGAAGTAGATGTTGGGGGTGGTGCCCGTAAAGCCTTCGACCTGCACCAGATCATGCATTTGGTAGCGGTACAGGCCGTTGTAGGTGGTCACCACCAGTTCGTAGCGCTCTCCGTCCGTCAGCTCGTGCGCCAGCAGGGGAGAGCCCCCGGCCTCGGGGATAAATTCGAAAAAGCCGCAGAAGCTGGCCAACGCTCCGGCCGGGGTCTCGGGCCGCATCGGGATGTTGATCTTGACCTCCGAAGCCCCGTAGCCGATGTCGGTGAAGCGGGTGATCTCGGGCAGCAAGGCCCGGGCCCCGGCGACGTAGGCCCCCAGCGATCCGCCCAGCCAGAACCCGGCCAGAGAGAGCCCGGGCCAGTAGTATTTCGGGATGAATTTCCCGGCCTCCAGCAGCGCCTGCAGTTCATCGGCCCGCCCGGGGTCGGGGGTGAGGTAGCGGGCCATGTCGGCCTCCAGTTCCGGGGGAAAGGCGTAGCGGCAGGAGCCCCGGCGGATTTCTCCGATTAATTCCTGGGCGTGCTCGATGCCGTACTCTACGAAGCGGGTGAAGCGCAGGGCGTTGTTGCCCGAGATGCCGGTCATGTCCCGGTGCGTCAGCGCGCAGCGCAGCATGATGTAGTTGAGGTCGTCCCCCGCGAAGTGGTTGGCCAGTTCGAGCGGGTAGGCCACCCGGTCCCTCGATTCCTGGTCGATCATCTCCCCCGAGCGGCCCGAAGCGGTCCCGCAGGGGATGCCCGAGGGCAGTTCTTCCATGCGCGAGGCGTTCGAGAAGGCCAGGATGGCCGAGATGGGCTTTCCTCCGAGCGCCTTCACGCGGGGAATCATCCGGGCACGGCCCAGGGCCTTGCGGGCGAAGCCGTAGAGTTTGCTTTCGGGGATGTACTTGAACTGGCCTGTGGTGCCCGAGGTGATGCAGATAAAGTCGGCCCGGCCCGGGAAGAGCAGATTTTCCTCGCCCTCCCGGATACGCTCGCTGTAGGCGCGGTAGTCCTCCCAGGAAGTCAGGGGTTGGGTGGCGCGGAATTCTTCCAGGGTATGAATGTTCAAGAAACCGTGCTCGCGGCCCCACTCGGTATCGGCGCAGCGTTCGACGATCTCCATCAGGACGGTTCTCTGCACCTGCTCGCAGCGGCCGAACACCGCCTCGGTAGCCTTCACGAATTCGGGGTTTTCCATCCCGCAGAGCAACTCCGCCAGGGGTTTGCGGCGGGAGTTTTCGAGCAGGGCGTCGGCGCGCCAGCGGGGGTAGGGGCTCTGGCGCAGCTTGGAGGCGATCATCTTCATAAAGACCGCCGCCAGGTCGGCCTTGCCCACCCAGGAGCCGTAGCCCGGCACCGAATTGACCTCGCCCACGACGAAGCCCTCGGGGCCGAACAGCAGGTCGATGCCCGAGAAGTCGAGGCCGATGGCGCGGCTGACCTTCGCGCAGAGCGTGCGGATCTCGTCGGTCAGGGAGTAGTCGAGCGCCTGGCCCCCCACCTTGAGGTTGGATCGGAATTCCGCGGGGTCGGTGGCCTGGCGGCAGGCGGCGAAGACCGCCTCGCCCCCGATGGTGATCACCCGCACGTCGCGGCCTTTGGAGGTGGAGATGTACTGCTGAATGAGCATCCGCTCGGGACTTTTCTTAATTTTTTCTAACTGCGTGTCGAGTTCCTCCTTGGAGGAGATCAAGATTACCCCCTCACCCCCGAAGCCGTCGTCGGGCTTGACGACGCAGGGCAGGCCGAGCTGCGCGACCACCTGCTCCGGAGTGGTGTACTCGTCGCAGACCAGGGTCCTGACGATGGGTACCCCGGCGGCGGCCAACACCTGGTAGGTGGCCAGCTTGCTGCGGGCGATCTGTTTGGCTTCGAATCGGTTGATGCACACCGCACCCAGTTTTTCCAACTGGTTGGCCACGCCCCTGAGTTGCTCGCCCCCGCCGTCGACGATCATGAAGAAATCGGGCGGGTCGACCGGAGCCCCCTGCAGCCACAGGCGCGCGGGCAGGCCGTCCTCGACCAGGTAGGTGATTTCGTCGTAATTGACCGGGATGAGTTGCCCGCCGGGGATGTTCAGTTTCCCGAGCAGGGTGTTGAGGGCTTCGTCGAAGAGACCGCCCACGAGTAACCAGCCGTTCATAGTTGTATAGTATAGGTTATAATTCCGTTTCCAGTGCTGCTTCCGAAGGCCGTTTCCCGGCAATCGACTTGCTGCGCCAGCGCCCGCTGCGGCAGCGCCAGAGCATTCCCGCGGCCCCCACCAGGCCCATGACCACGGCCGAAGCGCCGATCGACAGGTAATCCAACCGGGTCCAGGCCGCCAGCATGTAGGCCGCCACGATGCGCAGGGCCACCGCCGCCACCGTGCCCGCCGAGGTGAAGGCCGTGTCCCCGGCCCCGCGCAGCATCCCCATGGCGATGTAGTTGATGAAGATAAACACGAAGCTGCAGGCCGTCATCCGGAGCAGGGAAACCCCCTGCCGGACGGTCTCCGCGCCACCCGCCTCGTCGACGCTGATAAACAGCCGGATCCAGGCTTCGGGAAAGAGCAGCGAGAGGAGCGTGATCCCCGCCCCGATGGCCGTGCCCAGCGCCAGCGTGACGCGCAGGCCCCGGGCGATGCGGCGGTAGTTGCCCGCCCCGGCGTTCTGGGCGGCGAAGGAGGAGAGCGAGGAGGAAAAGCTCTGGGCGCACTGGCCGTTGATGGCCGCCATGCGTTCCACGGCCCCGTTGGCCGCCATGGTCATCGCCCCGAAGGAGTTGATGAGCCGCGACATAAAGATCGAAGAAGCCCCCAGGGCCATCTGCTGCAAGGCGTTGGGCAGGCCGTAGCGCATGGCCAGCGAGAAAAGCCCCCGGTCGAAGCGGCAGGAGCGTGAGAGCAGGTTCAACTCGGGGACCTTGCGGACGGCATACCGGAAGGTCAGTACCGTGGCCAGTCCCTGGGAGATGAAGGTGGCCCATCCGGCCCCCGCGATCCCCAGACCCAGCACCGGGACGAAAAGCAGGTCCAGCAAGGCGTTGAGCACCGAGAACAGGGCCAGGAAGTAGACCGGGACCTTGGAGTTGCCCAGGGCCCGGAGGCTGAACGTGAGGACATTGTAGAGGCAGACGAAAACCAGGCTGGCCATGTAGATGCGGAAGTAGCTGACCGCTTCGGGCATCACTTCCTCCGGGGCCCCCATAACATGCCGCAGAAAAGGCTCGGCGAAAACCACCAGGCTCACCGATACGAGCACCGAAAGCCCCGCCAGGGGCAGGCTCACCGAATAGACCAGGTCCTTGATCTCGGAGGTGCGCCGGGCGCCGAAGAGCTGGGCCACCGAGATGCCGATCCCCGAGGCCAGCCCGTTCATGAGGATCACCACCACCATGACCACCGTGTTGCTGACGCTCACCGCCGCCAGCGCCTCGTGCCCCAGGAAACGCCCCACGACGATGCTGTCCACCATCTGGTAGGCTTGCTGGAGGAACATACCGATGAAGATCGGGAGTCCGAACAGGAAAATGGATTTGGTGATGCTACCCTGCGTAAAGTCGCGCGTGGCCGGCATGGATGATCTTATAAATGAATATTGAATAAAAGGACCTTATATACTTAAGTTGCAAAAGTACATATTATTTACGAAAAAACGCCCCCGAGGGAGGCGCTTTGTGCTTGAATGACAAACAAATTCTAAGGTTCGCCGATGTAATAGCCCCGTTCGGACTCCTTGCCGTCGACCATCTCCTTGACGGCGCCCGTTTTGAGGTTGTATTCGCGGTAGAGTTCCTCGTAGTCGCGGGTGTAGTCGGCGTCGGGCACCACGTTCACGTCGAAGGTCATCTCCGCGCGGCCGTGGGGGAGGATGTTGCCGTAGATGCGGATGACATGCTCGGCGTAGCCCACGTTTTTGGTGCTGTTGTAGGTCAGCCGGATGAATTCGGTGCCACCCTTGGGCACGATGATGCGCCGCGATTTATTGCTGGGGAGGATGCAGCCGCAGGAGGGCTGGATGTCGGTGATGATCAGCGGGTTCTCGCCCGTGTTGGTCAGCCAGAAGGAGACGTCCAGTTGCTGCCCCTGCAGGATCGGGTAGTAATGCCGGTCGGGATGCCGGATCTCGACCGAGGTCGGCTCGACGTTCTTGCTGCAGGCCCCCAGCAACAGCAGGCCCGAGAAGAGAGCGATCCGGAAGTATTTTGTAAGACTTTTCATAACTTAAGGCAGTAAGCGAATTTCGTCCACGCCCAGTTGGACCTTTTTCCCTTCGGGGCGGGTTGCTTTGATCGTCAGCAGGTTTGTGCCCGACAGCTCGACCGTCTCCTGGGCCGTGGCCACGGAGTCCCCGTCCGTTACCGGGCAACTTTTGTAGAAGGCGCCGTCCTTGTAGAGGTCCACCTTCTCGGGGGGCAGGATGCCGTGCCGGCTATCGTGCAGGAAGGTCATCCGGAAGGTCCGGGCTCCGGAGACGCCCGCCAGCGGGAGGCCGATCTCCAGGGTCTGGGCCGAGCTGATGTGCCAGCCGCAGTGGTAGTTGTCCGGCAGGCCCGGCACGCCGTCAGTCAGCACCGAGAGGTCCCCGTAGCCCTCGTCCAGGGCCGAGACCGCCTGCGGGGCCTTTCCCAGCAGCAGGTTTTCGTGGCTCCCCTCCAGGATGTATTTTTCCCATTCCAGGAGGTAGGTGCCGATCTCCCCGCCGCTTTCGCGGTAGCGCTCGAGGGTGGGGAAGGCCTTGTATTCACCCAGTTGGGTGAGCCAGTTTTTCGTCCCGGCTTTCGGCTCCAGGGCGTTGCCCTGCCGCGAGGCGTAGCCCAGCGAGTCGGCGCCGTGCGTGCGTGCGATCTCCAGCCGCGTGAAGCTCAGGGCCGTCAGCAGGGCTTCCAGTTTTTTGCGCTCCGGGCCGCTGCTTTTGGGAGGAAGGTCGATCAGGCGGTCGTAGAAGGCGACGAACTCCCTGGCGTCCAGGAAGGCGTTTTCCGCCTGCCCGATTCCGGCGTAGAGGTTCAGCCCCTTCTTTGTCGTCCGGGCCTTGTTTTCAAGGCTCATGTAGTAGTCGTACAAAAACCGCTCCGAGGCCGGGTAATTCCGGTGGAAGAAGGCGCGGGCCAGGTCGGCCGCCTCGAAATCGGGGTTGAGCAGCAGGGCCCCCAGGACGTAGGTCTTCAGGTCGTCGAAGGAGCTGTAGTCGTACCCGCTGCCGTTGAGGAAGAGCCCGCGAACCCCTTCGCGGCGGAAGAAGCGCAGCCGCTCCGCGGCGATTTCCAGCACGGGGAAGGGGGTCAGGTAGTCGTCGAAGTTGTTGATGTAATCCCAGACATAGATCCGTTTGGTCACTTTTTTCCACGCCTCGAGCTGCTTGACGAAGGCCTTTTCGGCCGGTTCATTCCGGAGCGGAATGCGCAGCGGGAGGTCGATGGCGCTGAGGATCACCCCGGCGTTTTCGGGCAGGCTCGCTTTGGGGGCCTCCCGGGTGGAGAGGTAGGCCGTGGTGAAGAAGTAGTGGGTGGGGAAGCGCTTGGCCAGGCGGGTGACCAGCTTGGTGACCGCCGGAGTGGCGTTCCCGGGGGTGTTGCCCGCCTTGAGGCAGCGCTTGCAGGTGCAGGCGATGGCGTTGTCGTTCGGGGCGATCACGAAGCGGGCGGGCTTCCCCTCCTCCTCGCCGTAATTGTCCACGACGTAGTTTTCCAGGCAGAGGTAGAGCGCTTCGGAGGAGAAGCAGAACTGCTCCTCGGTCTTCTCTCCGTCCACCGTCGCGTAGACCTCCCCGGAGGGGTTCTTGCCGACGGCCCGGGCGAGGTTGTGGCCCCAGAGGCCCCAGGCGTCGGCGTTGTCCAACGCTGCCAGGCCCGGGTAGTCGGGGTCCAGGTTGGTCGGCGAGTAGAGGCCCCGGTATTCGAAGGCGAACGAGCCCGCGGTGTCCCGCAGCGACAGCACGGCCGGGGGCAGGTCATTCACGGAGATGCGCTCGTCGAGGCTTCCCAGGGCGCTTATGAACTGGTATTGCAGCCAGAGCATCCGCACCTTGTCCGGGGCGCTCAGGCGCAGCCCCTCCGGGCGGTTTTCGATCTTAAAGTCGTATTCCAATTCCGGGTTCAGGTCCACCAGGATCGGGAACATGTCCCGGCTGGCGATCCCGTAGGCTACCGCCTCGGGGTCCGACGAGCGGGGGACGAGGTGGTCGTACAGGTAGCGGGCCCAGAAGATATCCTCATCCGTGGCTTCTTTGTCCACCAACACCAGGTAGCCCTCCGCGTCCGGGAGCGGTCTCTCGCCCGTGGCGGGACGGCATCCGCCCGGCAGGGAGCAGCAGGCCAGGGTGAGCAGGCAGGTGATGTAGCTCTTAAAATGAGATATACGCTTGAACATAAATGTTGAAGAGATTTCTATATCGAGTTCCGATTAAGGGGTCCGGAATGCCGTCTGCTTTATACTGGAATTGTTCGTAGTAGGTATTCCAGGTGCCCAGCAGGCCCAGGGTGATGTTGGGCGTCCACATGTAGTGCCCGCCGAGGCCTACCATGGTGTTGGTGCCCGAGAAACCGCCGTTGATGAGCGCGTAGTCGATGATGTTCAGCTCGGGGGCCGAGCCGACCCCGGCCATGGCCGTGAGGTAGGTGCGCCCGTCGTTGAGCGGGAAGTAGCGGCTCTGGAGCATGACGTTGTAGTAGAACTTGGATTCCATCAGCAGTACGTCCCCCTTGGCGTTGACCCAGAATTGGCCCCAGATCTTGGAAATCCCCGGCCCGAAGGAGATCAGGTTGCGCGAGTCGGCCAGGCGCCGGAAGCCGCCGTGGAGCTCCACCTCCCAGTTCTTGGGCAGGAAGGCGGTCAGCATGAGGTTGGCCATCAGTTCCGGGAAGTAGCGGTTCGACCAGGCTGCGTTGAGGGTCGTCTGGAAGTGGGGCGTGAACAGGTGGGCCCATTCGCCCAGGATCTGCACCCCGAGGCCGCCCTTGACGATCTCTTCCCCGTTCTGGATATCCTCGTCGGTGCTCCCGTCGCGTCCGGCGTAGTTGATCCGGGCGGTGTAGGTGTTGCGGGGTTGCTTGCGGATGTACTCCATCGTGGCCGTGGAGGTGATCTTGTCGGATTCTCCGTAGCGGCTCTGGAGGTATTCGAAGCCCAGCTCGTTTTTCAGGGTGCGGTTCTTGAGGCCCATCAGCGTGCGCTTGAACATGTAGCGCTCGCCCTCCGCGGGGATGTAGAAGCTCTGGTAGTAGTAGGCCGAGTCGTATCGTTTCTCTTTCTCGAAGATCAGCCCCTTGGTGTAGAGCAGCGAGGGGTTGCGCGAGTCGTAGACCAGGGCCGTGTCGATCACTTCCCGGGCCAGGGTCGTCCGGCCCTCCTTGGTGAGTCCCAGGGCGCGGTATTCGCTGCTCTGCGAGAGGGCTCCGATCAGCTCGGCGTTGTCCGGGTAGCGGTTCATCTCGGGCAGCAGCATCGCGATGGCCGATTCGTGCTCCCCGTCCAGGTCGAGGACCGTCGCCTGCTTGATCCAGTAGAACGGTTCCTCGGGGTAGTGGTAGAGCCCCTGGGCGGTGTAGTCCCGGAAGCTTTCGGTGTCTCCCAGCATCCCCGCCGTATTGATGGCGTAGCGCAGGCCCGCGTCGCTCGCGGGGTTGAGGCTCAGCAGCTCGACGGAGGCCTTGTGGGCCTGGCGCGTGGAGCCCGCTTCGATGCAGCGTTTGATGTAGGGGATGGCCATCTCCTCATACTCGGCCACGTAGAGGGCCCGGGTGTCGCCCTGGCTCTGCTCGATGGCCGTGCGGTAGAGGGCCAGGGCCTCGGGCGTCCGGCCCATTTTGTCGTACAAGTCGGCTTTCTTGCCGACGTAGTTCGATTCGCCCGGGTAACGTGCTGCGATGGAATCGAGCACGGCGATCGCCTCCGGATAGCGCTTCGTGTTGGCGTAGCACCCGAAGATCCTGTCCCAAGCCGCCCGGGTCATTTCGGCATCGGGCTCTTTGGAGGCCACGAAACGGGCGTAGGGAAGCGCCTCGATGTAGGAACCCGCTTCGTAGAGCTTCTGCGCCCGGCTCATCCGTTCGGTGCACATGGCCAGCATGATGTCGTAATCCTCGGGATAGAGGTCGTAGAGTTTTTCCAGGGTGGCGTAGGCTTGGGTCTGTTCGCCCATGCTCCGGTACACCAGGTACTCCTTATATAATAGCGAGCGGTTTTCCCCGTACATTTTCTTGGCCTCGCGCAGGTAGTAGAGCGCCTCGTCGTTGTAGCCCCGCGTGATGGAGGTGGCGAGCAGGTAGTCGAGCGCTTCCCGGTCCTTGCGTGCCTCGTAGAGCATGCCGTAGAGGACGTAGGGGTCGCGCTGCTTCTCGGCCCGGGCGGCTTCCAGCAGCAACTCGTTGTAGAGGGGGCTGTTGGTGCCTCCCCGGTTCTGGGTGCGCATGAAGGCCAGCGCCTCGCTGTAGCGGGCCAGATCGGCCAGGATGCTGGCTTTCTTGTTGATGAGCGCCGCACTGCCCGGGATGGCGGCCAGGCCGTTGCCGGCGCAGTTGAGCGCCCGCTCGCTCTCGCCCTCCTGGAGGTAGAGGTTCGTCAGGTCGAGGTAGTATTGTTCGTTCTGGGGGTCCTGCTTGAGCAACTCGACGAGCGCTTCGATCGCCCCCTGGCGGTTGCCTTCCCGCTTGAGCCGCTGATAGTTGAGCTCGGTGTTGTAGATGAAGTCCTTGCGCAGCAGCGAGTCGCTGGGGTAGATCTGGTTGATGCGCTTGAGCAGGCGCTGGGCCTCCTCCTCGTTGCCCTGCTTGCGGTAGAGCTCGATCTTGCGCCGCCACAACCCCTGCCAGTAGGGACTCACCTCGAGCAGCTCGTTGACGTAGCAGATGGCGCTCGAATAGTGGCCCGTTTCATCCTCCACGTCCACCAGCAGGTGCTTGGCCTCCACGTTGTCGTACTCCAGGTCGACGGCCTTGACCAGGTGGAAACGCGCCTGGTCGAAGTTCTGGCGGTGATACCAGTACTTGCCCATGAGCATCTGCAGGTCCGAGGCCGCGGGGTATTTTTGCAGGCCTTCGTCCAGGAGTTTTTTCCCCGTCTCCCACTGGTCTTCGTTGAAATATTCCCGGGTGGTTTGGGAGTAGTATTCGGGCAGCCGGGTGTTCTGGGCCTGCAACCGGGCCGTGGCCAGGCAACAGATCGTCAGGAGGGTCAGGAGGGTTAGTCTAATCAGCTTGGTAGGCATGGCTGGTATATTTGTTCGTTTAATTGCCGAAAGGCAGCGTTTGCGAGTTGACCTCGTCCACGAATTCCCCTTGGGGCTCGTTCTTGCGGAAGCCCCGCCGGGTCATCGTACCCCACTTGAAGTTTCGGGTGAACAGGTAACTTGCGTAGCCTTTCAGCGAGAAGAAGGTGATGAACGGGTGGAAAAAGAAGGGCTCCAGGATCGAGGCGAGAATGATCCAGAGGTACTCGTACCCCCGCTTGTAAAGCGTCCCGATGTAGTAGTCGTAGGTGACCACGACCAGGGACATGAACTGGCAGAACAGATAGATCGTCAGGAAGATCACCCACATCGTCTGCCAGTTGACCGCCCCCGTGAGGGCCAGGAAAATGAAGGTCGCGAAGCCCGTCACCTCGATGATGGGCGCCATGAACTCGAACACCACCAGGTAGGGCAGGGTGATCATCCCAAATTGCTTGTAGCTGCGGTTGAAGATCATCCTTCGGTGGATCATCAGGGCCTGGAGCAGTCCGCGTCCCCAGCGCGTGCGCTGGCGGTTGAGGATGGTCAGGGTCGGGGGACCCTCGGTCCAGCAGCAGGTCTCGGGGATCTGCACGATGCGGTAGGGGCGCGAGAAGTCGCACATATACCCCACCATGCGGGTGATCAGGTCCATGTCCTCGGCGAAGGAGGTCTTGTCGTAGCCCCCGGCGGCGATGGCGATCGAACGGTCGAAGAGCCCGAAGCCCCCCGAGACGTTGGGCATGGCGTTGATGGCCGACCAGCCCATTTTCCCCACCAGGAACGAGCGCATGTACTCCAGGTTCTGAAACAGGGGGATGGGCGAGTGCGGCGGGCGCACTTCCACCACGCGTCCGTCCTTGATCTTACAGCCGTTGGCCATACGCATCGTACCGCTCACGGCGATCACCTGCTTGTCCGAGGAGAGCACCGGCCAGATCACCCGGTAGAGGGCGTCGCGGCGCAGGATGCAGTCCACGTCGGTGCAGATGAAGTAGGGGTAGCTGGCCGCGTTGATCCCGGCGTTCGAGGCGTCGGCCTTGGTCCCCCCGTTGTCCTTGTCCACCACCAGCAGGCGTTCGTACAGGGGATTCGTGGACTTGAAGACCCGTTTGAAGGGCTCGGTCTTGATGCGTTCGATGTAGGCGAAGGGCACCTCCACCAGGTTGAAGTTCTCGATGAGCTTGTCGAGCGTCGAGTCCGTACTCCCGTCGTTGACGATCACCACCTCGAAGAGCGGGTAGTCCACCCCCAGCATCGAGGTGACGTTGTCGATGATGGTCACCTCCTCGTTGTAGGCCGGGGCGATGATCGAGATGCCCGGTGTGTAGGGCGATTTCTCGAGCACGCTCAGCGTGTAGTTTCCACTGTAGTAGTTCTTCCTGATTTTCAGGGAAATAAAAGAGAGGAACATCAGCAGGATAAAGCTGATGATCACGAAACTCGTATAGAAAAATACGAAGTAATTGAAAAAGTCTAGTAAGAATTCTTTCATCCCCGGTTGATTAAAGGATTACGGACGTGGGCGAACATCTGCTTGTTGAAGCCCGTGGCCTGGGCCTCGAGGGCGTCGAAGGCTTCGCGGCTGACGTCGTTGTATTCATACAGGGCCTTGATGGTCATCAGTCGGGTGACCGTGTCGTCGGCTTCCTCGTAGGCCTGCCAGAGGAAGGAGACGCCGTTACCCGTTTTGAGCGTGGAGACCGCCTCGATGATGTCCCACTTGATCTGCTCGGGCTGGATGTCGTAGCTGTCCACCATTTTCTTCTCCGCCGGGCGGTACTTCATGGCCGCCAGGGTGTGGATGATCTCGCTGCGCAGGGCGATGTTGCGGGTGTTGAGCTGCTCGGCCAGCGGGGGGCAGGAGTCCGTTTGTTTGAAATACTTGATCTCGTTGACGAAGAATATCTTCACGTCGTCCTCGACCTGCCCGTTGACCCATTTCATAAAGCTGGGCATGGGGTATTCCGTGTGCTGACGGTATTGCATGATCGTGTGCAACTCGGCCATGTCCCACTTACGCAGGCGCATGGTGGTGTCCTCGTCGAAAAAGCGGAACGGGTCGCTCTGGCTCAGCCACATGTAGGCGAAACGGGCGGCGTTGCGCAGTTCCAACTTACGGTGGTAGAGGAAACGCACCAGCACCGCCTCCGAGACGTAACAGTTGATGGACTGGATGGCCTTGAGGGCCTGTACTTTATTCGTCGTCCGGCCGAACTGGATCTCGCGTTCGAAGAAGCGGGCGATGCGGAAGGCCGACTGGATGCCCTGGAAGTTCAGTTCGTTGACCCGGTCTTCCAGCTCGAGCTTGGCCTCGACGAAGAGCTGGGTCACCCCGCGCATCTCTTCGTGCTTGAGGCGTTTGGCGCGGTCCAGGCTGAGGCGGTCGCCGATTTCGTTGTCTTTCCAGGTGACCGGGTCGGCCGAGATGGCCAGCATATGCTGGTAATAGCGCTGGTGGAGCCGTTGGTAGCGCCGTTTCTCGTTTCTGCGCCGGAGTATCCCGTAGAGCAGGTAGATCGTCAGCAGGATGTACGCTACGATACACAGAATGACGACCAGGATGCAGATCCTGAGAATAAGCGGGTATCCGATGAATTTGAAGTACGCCAGGTAAAAGTAGTACGTCAAAAAATCTAATCCAAATAAAACTTCGTTCATTCAGTTTTTAGTCTTAATAATATAGCCGAAAGATTTGATAGATAACGTACGGAAAAGGGTACGTTCAGATTGTATAACAAACAAAAAAACATAGGAGGGCGCGACATTAGGCGTTCCGGCTATGTTTCTTTTGCTTGTATATTCTATTTTATAGGCCCGGAAGAGACTGAAAGTAAGCGAATCCGGGCGCTAAAATAAATGGTTGCGCAAATGTAATTAATTTTGATTGATAAACACCTACGTCGCATTTATTTTTTAAAAGAATTAATGACTGGTTATCTAAATTTTAGCAAGTTTCTTGCCAAATGGCGAATTTTGATTTTCGCCCGAAAGGGGGGGCGAAAAAAGCCTCTGTCCGGCGAAAATGCTACGATTTCCGCAAGGTGTAATTGTAGTCCCGCGCAATCAAAGGCCTCAGGAGGGAGGCCTTTGATCTCTATGCCGCCCCGGGAGCTGAGTTTCCGACCTCCGCAGGGGGCGGCTTATTTGGCGGCCACCGACTTCAATTCCTTTTTGGTCATCTCCAGTTGCTGCATCTCCGGCGTGATCTTGGCCGTGTAGGAGCGCCCGGACTCCAGCTTGACGCTGCCCCAGGCGGTCGTGAAGACCGGATCGATGAACGCGCTGGTGAAGGCCCGGCTCGAGTTGTAGGCGTTTCCCTTGGTGAAGACCGTGTTCTCGATGTAGTATACGAAGAAAGAGAGCATGGCCTTTTCGCCCTCCGCGGGCATGCAGGCCAGGGGGGTCTCCGGGAAGACCATCTCGTCTTTTTTCACCAGTGCCGACCCCCGGGCCAATCCGGAGTAGTTGGCGATGGTGCCGTCGGGTTGTTCGATGCGGATGACGTTGCGGCCGGGATCGATGTTGTCGTTCTCGAGATCCACGACCCGCCCTTTGCGCGCGGCGTAGACGGTGTCGCCCGGGGCGAGTTCGAAATGGCAGGCTCTGCGCACCTTGGGGACGGCGAACTTGAAAAATTCGGAGTCATAGCTCTCCGAGCTCTGGAACGGGACGTCCCCCTTGAGGGGGCTGAACGGCAGGCGGTAGGCGAACAGGCTGTCGGGCCGGGCCTGGTTGTCCCCCAGGATGAAGACGTAGCGCAGGCCGCAGCCCGCGGAAAGGTGGGGCTGGAGGGGCTTGAGCCGCATCAGTACGCCGCTCGAACGTACCGACGTGCGGTACTGGCTGGGCGGGGCGATGTTGCCCGGATTGAGGAAATCGACGGCCAGGGAGTAGTTGCCCAGTACCCGTTTGTTGATGAGGAACAGGAACTCGTCTTTTTCCTCGTCGTACTTCGTTGTCAGAAGGATCGGGTCGGAGGGGGCCTGCGTCGTTTGAGCGCGCGTGTACGAAGCGCCGAGGCAGAAGGCGAGCAGCGCCGGAACCAGGAAGATTGCTTTCATAAGCGATACGGATTCAGTAGGGAGGGTAATCAAACGAAAGATAATGATTTTTCGTCGAAAAGTCAATGGGGCGGGGGATGTTTCGGAGAAAATGTCGCCCGGGCGGAAGGCCTCGTCCGTTAAAAAGATGACGTTGAGAGAAAAGGCTTTCTCCCAACGTCGTCTTTACTTGCTGTAAGGTGTGTCTAACTATCCGATACTTGGTATTGAATAGGTGTTTTTTGTCGTTTTGCGCGCCGCTTCTGCGCCGCGAGCGGGACTACCACTGTCTTTGATGCACTTCTTTGCCCCACTGCATCCATCCCTCGAACACGCAACCCATAAAGTCGCCCGTGGTGTGGAAGAAAGGCTGTCCGGTTCCCGCGGAATTCTTCCACGCTTCCTTTTTCCGGCTCGCCTCTCTTAAAGAGGCCGCCTTGGCCAGGTGGCTGTCAGAAACGATATTCATCGCTATGGGGATTACCTGCGGAACAAAGCGCTTGGTAAATAAGGCATTGCGTTGTTTCCCGAAATCATCCGTATACTTGAATGAAACGGTTACCACCACCACCGGTTCCGGGGCCACCTGATTTTCAAGAACCGTTCTGTAGTTGCGGTGCATAGAAAAAGTCCCGCTGTGGTGGATGTTGCAATACGACGGATACTCCATGTCGGGATTCACGAAGAATACCGCGTCCTCGTCAGCCTCCGTGCACCTCCCGTTGAGGAACTGCGGGTCACAGAAATAATTCCTGGAGGTACTTTTTTCATCCGGATACTTGGTATCGTCCCAGGGGGCTCTCCGGTGCTCGTACCTCATCTCCTTAAAGGGGTCATCGGCCGGTTTGCCGCTATTGTCGTTGAAGCCCAGGTGGTACACGCATTGACTGCCGTTTTCCCCGTAAGCCCAGCGGTATCCGAAGACCTCGTCGTTCCCTGAGCCTCTTCTCAGCAACGGCACCCGGCCGTAGCCCATCAGGTCGCTGTAGGGTTTCGTGTAGTCCTTTTTGTAGTTTTTGTGCCCGCCGCCATCGTTATGCGCATAGAGTCCCCAATGGTAGGCGACCGTTGCGTTGGTCACGTTTTTGAATACGTCGGTATTGATTACCGGCAGGATGGAGGTCGGATCTAAGAATAAAGGGATATACCCATAGAAGCGCTTCTCAAACCGGTCCTCCTGCGCCCAGGATTCTCTTTTCGTGATATTCCATCCCTGCTGCTCGCCGTCCCAATACCTTCTGTCCCACAACCACTCATCGTAGTAACCGCTGTGTGGGAATCCTTGTTTGAAAAAGTACATCACAGGAGCTTGTTCCAGTCCCCAGCAGCCCTCTTCGAAAGCATTGTCGATGACCGTGAAGTTTTGCAGCGACAGGGAGGTGTAAGGCATGTCGTTGGGCACTTTCGCCTCGAATGTACCGGTAAATTCCAGCGGGGTATTCTTTATGGCGTGGACGTCATCGTTGTGAATGATCCCCAGCAAGGAAAACAGCGTGCCGAATCCGGTTTTGAAGGCGGAGTAGAATTTACCGTCGAGAATGTCTTTTATCACATCCCCGAACTTCCAGCTGTAATCGTTCATTTTTTGTATCGTAGCGATACCGGCTGCGGTGGAGACGGACTCACCCGCCGCGGGTTTCTTCCCATCCGAGAGCACTTGCTTGAGCGTTATCGAGGCATGGGCGGAGGTGCGGAATCCGATATAAAGTTCCACGCCTTTATCCGACAGCTTCTGCCGTCCGTTGCGGTAGCAGCTCAGGTCCAGATCCGCGGCCGTCCACCCGACGCAGGGCATGGCGGTTTCGGCGGCGTGCCAGGGTGTGGCAAGCACCGCGAAGTCTTCGGTCGATTTGTAAAACGCGTCGGTGAGTAAGTGGAAATTTTTCTTTTTTACCTCCGGGTCATTCGCCAGTCCCATGGGCAGGTTGTGGTACAACGTGGCCGGTTGCTCATGCCCCTTGAGGTTCCACTGGGTGAGCATTTCCCACTCGTTGCCCCCGCCGACGGTCGAGGTGTCGTTGAAGTAGAAAATGCGCAAGATGCCCGTATACTTGTTGTACAGCCCGAAATAATTGATCCTCGGCATCTTCGGCACTCCCATCATGCAAAAGGCCATCGTCCAGCCGTCCTCTTTTTTTACGTCGTTGCGAATGGAACTCGGCAGCTCGCCCGGACTCCCGGTGTACCAGGGCACGGACTCGGGGTAAAGTTTGTTTTTCTCGGCGCGCAGAATCGTTGTGGCATTTTCCCAATCCTTGATAAACTCCAGATTGGGGTGCCCGCCGACCGGCGGTATGTCGCTGGCTCCAAAGACAACCTGCCATTTGCCGTTGGGATCATCGCTTCCCGGTTCGACGGGATCTTTCTGACAGCTGGTTACCGATACATACAGGAGCGGCAGCAGGAAATAAGAGATCATTTTTTTCATAGGATACGGTTATAATTTTAAGGATAAGAAGCAACGCTAACAGACGGGAAGATATGCCCATCGCCCTGACCGGCGATGGTTCCACGTAGTTTATTATGACAAAGGTAGATGTGCTTGGAACACGAGCGGTTCCAAGTTATCAAAAATTTGTCCTATCCTGTAAATTTTTGCGCCAGGCGGTGGGCGTGCAGTCGTTTGCCTGCTTGAAGATCCGGTAGAAGGAGGATTTGGCCGAGAAGCCCGAAGCCATGTAAATTTCATCGAGCGAGAGCCCGCTGTCCGGATCGGACAGCAACTCTTCGGCGTGTTTGACCCGGAGGATGTTGATGTATTCGTAGAAATGCACGCCGTATACCTGGTTGAACAACTGGGACAGGTAAGTGCGGTTGGTGTAGAGGCGGGTCGCCAGGGCGTCGAGGGTCAGGTCGGCCTGCAGGTGCAGTTTCTCGGAGGCCAATACCTCCTGCAGCCGTTTGTCCAGCGATTCGAGGTTGTTTTGTGCCGCCCCTTTGGCCGGGCTTTCGCTCGCGCCGGTCTCTTCGGGAAGCTCCTCCCGTCCGGTCCGGGCCAATTCATAGTCCATGTCGGCCGCCGAGAAATGGTTGCTCAGCACGCTCTGCCCGATCAGGAAGAACAGCACGGCGACCGTGATCAGGCCTGTTTCCAGCATCGCCCGCTCGGTGGTGCTGTCGATTTCCACGATCAGCGTGTAGATGGTACACACCGCCAACAGGACCAGGGTGGCGTAGAAGACGAAATAGTTGTCCGGTTTATTTTTGTCGTCCATGTTGGAGTAGTAGTCCTCCAGCCGCCGGTCGTATTGTTTCAGCAATCTATATATATAGGTCATGGCGGCGACGCTTTCCAGGATGATGAGCGGGTTGATAAACGCGTAGGTCGTTGTCAGTACGCGGTAACGCCAGTCGTCGGGCAGAGGGAGCCCGGCTCCGGCCAGGTAATTGCGGATAAACACGAAGGCGTTCTCCTCGCCCGCCAAGGCGTAGGCGACGATGAAAACAAGGGTGGCTATGAGCGGAGGGACAAACAACCAGACGGCCGTGCGCAACCGCAGGCGGTTCTGGGTGAGAAAGCTGAAGTAAACGGCGTGCAGCGGGATCACCAACAGCACCAGCGAATTATAGAGGATGTCCCCCTTGTACATCATGGCATAATCCGTCCCGGGGTCGATCAAATAGGAGCCGGAAATGACCGTCCAAACCAGCAGCGTGACCCCCATGATCTTGGCCGAAACCCCATGCTTCTCTTTCTTGAACAAAAGCAATAAGGCGAACACCAGGGCGGTAAACGCAGGCAGGTGGGAGAATAACGTGATGTCGTATAATGAATTTTCCATGGGGGAGAGGTCGGAGGATTCGGGAATCGGATAAAAAGGCAAGTAAATTTTTTGACCCTATTCTTCCACCAGGATAAACATCCCTTCCCGGCCCAGGATATCGAACGGTTTTTCCAGGGAGAACGGCGCGTTGGCCAATCCGTTGCGGTCCGAAAAATGGGTTTTGCCCCATTGCAGGTCCCTCACTTCCGGCAGCCAGATCTTCGAGGGGGTGAAACCCAGTAGTTCTTCATCCAATTCCAGCTTTCCGCTCTGGGGCAGCTCCGTCCAGTTGGCTACGGCGATCAGGGCCTTGCCTTCCCCGATGAATACCGAGGCCACGAGGTTCCCGTTGTCCGATTTGACCGGACAACGCTCGTCCCAGAATCCCAGGAGGTTGGCCTCTTTCATCCCGAACTCGTCCCACAGCTTCCACATGGCGATCGGATTGCCGCTCCAGGGCAGGCGGGGAAGCATGCCGAAGACCATCCCGCGGTAGGTGTTGCGGGCGTCCAGCGTTTCGCTCATCAGCCCGAAGGGAATGCCGGACATCTCGACCAACCAAAAATCAGGGGTGTTTTCGGCCCAGAAACTCTCCCCGATCCACAGCCGGTCGACGTAAGGCAAGAGGTTTATGTACAGCTGGATCGAATTGGCGAACCCGGCAAAGGGATTCATGTGGTTCCAGGTGTGGATGTCCACCACCCGGTGCTTGCCGTCCCGGTCCAGTATCCGGCGGGCGCGTTGCAGCGTTTTGTGGTCCAGGGCGCTGTCGTCGATGTACATGCCGTCGATGCCGATGTTCTGCACCATCCAGTCCAGCCCTTCGAGGTAATAGTTGTTCCAGCGCGAATCCGGCGTCGTGATGACCGATATGTCCATGTCGCCCTTGTATTTGCCCTCCTGAAAGGCACAATACCAGGCCGGGATAAAATTGGATTTCAGGTTCTCGATCAGCCAGGGCTGGGGGCCGCTCTTGTGGATCATGGTCCGGGTGTCCTTCCCGGGACCGTCGCAGATGATCTCGTTGTCGAGGCTTCTCAGGGCCCATAACTCCGGCGTTTTCACGGTCAGCTCCCGGGTGGTGTAGTAGGGGCGGACCATCAGGTGTTGGAGGTGCGCCGCCTCGACGTAGGCCTTGAAATCCTGAATGGAATTGTCGTGGTAGGGGTAGTTGATGTAGGGGTAAATGTCTTTTTTGTGGTGGATGTTGATCATGGTAGCCCCGGACTGCTGGGCAATGTCAATGTAGGGGGCGCTGACGTCGCTGTTGGCGTGGTAGAAGTGCTCGGTGGCCATCATCGCCAGGTTCAAGGGCTTCAGGGGGGTGATGGTCATGTCGAAATCGAACTGCAAGGCTTCCCCTTTTTTCATCGAACGCTTGCCGCTGTAGGCCCTCAGTCGGACCTGGCCCTGCTCCGAAAGCGTGGAAATTTCGATCCCGCCCGCTCCGGCATTTCCCCAGGAATCGGGCATTTCCAGTTTGCCCAGGTTGTAATAGATATTGACCAGCGGGCGTTTGTAATTCCCGCCTTTGAACACGAAATTCAATCCCGCATTCACATTGCCCATCCAGATCTTATCCTGGTGCTTGTCGACGTCCCACTGCCAGTGGAACGCCGAATCGGGACGAAGGCCTCCCTTGCGGCCGAGGCCCATCGCATACCGGGAGGCATACCCCGTATAAGGCACCTCCAGCCGGATGTCTTCCACCGGCACGTCCGACAAGGCTTTCACCGCTATTTGATAGGCCGTCGTGCCGTCGAATTCAAACGTCCCCCGGCAAACCACCTCAAAGCGTTTGCTTTTCCGGGTCGTTTGCCACACGACCTTCGAGCCGTCCTGTTCAAGGATGCGGATCTTCCCGCCCGGCAACCGCTCTTCCCCCTCGGGGGTCTCGATCACCAGAAGGATCTCGTCCCCCAAAACGGGATTCGACACCCCTTCTTGCAACTGATTGCTGAGAGTATAGTGGGTGGAAATCCGCCTGGGCAGCCCCGTGGAGGCGGACAATTCCATCGTGCCGCCGAGGTAAGAGAGCGTACTGCCGTTGACCGAAACGGGAATATAGGGCCGGGTGACCGCAGGCTCGAGGCCGATCCGCGAATCCAGCCAACCCAAGCGGGCTTTGCGCCAGGCCTCGTCCGTCCCGTGATTGGGGATCGGATCGCCGGTGACCGTAATTTCGGCCTCGATGGCCATAGCCGGTGTGTTTTCCGCTTGTACGGTGACGACGCCCCGGTAAGTGCCCCGCGCCGTTTGAGGGATATTCATCAGAATCCACAGGGCCTTCACCGAATCTTTCCCGACGGAAATTTCCTTCGAGAAACCGATGCCGTCCTTGTTCACCCCGCCCCGATTTACACAGCCCAGTGCGCTTTTCGGGATCACTTTTCCCTCCGGACTTTTGAAATCCGAAAAGCCGACCATTATCTTTTTCAGCCCGGTGTAGGGGGCCCACACGCCGATCTGCCAGGGATAATATTCCCCGGGGGCGCACTGCCCGCGAAAGATCCTGCGCTCCGCCGCGCTCCGCGACATCCAACGCTCCGGAAGCGCATCCATCATCCGGATGTCATGCCGGCGGTCCTCGGTAAAGCAAAAGAAATTCTCCTTCGGGCGCTCGGCCAGCAACGCCTGCACATCCGACGCGGAAGCCGGATTTTGCATCTCGGAACGCTCTTCGGTAAACGTACCTTTGACCTTCAAATCAAAAAAGGCATTGGTCACTTCGTCCTGGGCCGACAACGAACTCAGGCATACGCAAGTCAAAAGGGTCAGCAGGGATAATCTTCTGGTCATAAGGTAGGATCAATCGGGATTTATCGTCCAAAAATACGAAAATATACGGTCCTCATTTAAACAATCCCGTATAAAACGTCTCAAACACAAATATTAATCGTGTGATTTTGGTTTACACATTGGTTTACACACCCCGTTTAAACCAACAGAAACCACGACCGATAAGCGCACAAGAAAAGCATCTGCGTTTTTGTAAGCACTTGATTTTCTTGGTAAAATCGAGGGATTAACTTCGCTGCGCTCGTTTTTCCCTTTATGTCCTGTCAATTTTGCAAAGCAAAATGCACAGAAAATCAGATAGATACTTTTTCTTTTTAGGGGAGTACTGACAAATAGAAAGACATTTGCCAGTACTCCCCTAAAAAGAAAAAACCACCCTAATCGAGTGGTTTTCTGTGCATTTCGCTTTGTGGGAGCTGAGGGATTCGAACCCCCGACCCTCTGCTTGTAAGGCAGACGCTCTGAACCAGCTGAGCTAAGCTCCCTTTCGGGTGACAATCCCTTTTTGAGATTGCGAGTGCAAAGATAGAGAAAAAATAATTACCTCCAAATTTTTCCTCCCTTTTTCCCAAAGTGGAAGGTGTTTTGTACGAGCCGGAAACTGGCGCTTTTGTAAAAAGGGGCAGTTCTTAGCCTCGTTTAAACTACCCTTCCTTCGGGAGGTCGAGGGCCAGGGAGAGTTCCTGGAGTTGTTCGTCCGCGATGGGGGCTGGGGCGTCGATCATCATGTCTCGTCCGGCGTTGTTTTTGGGGAAGGCGATGAAGTCGCGGATGGAGTCGGCGCCGCCGAAGAGCGAGCACCAGCGGTCCAGGCCGAAGGCGATGCCGCCGTGGGGTGGGGCGCCGTACTGGAAGGCTCCGAGCAGGAATCCGAACTGGCTTTGGGCCTGTTCGGGGGTGAAGCCCAGGACCTGGAACATCCGGCTCTGGAGTTCCGAGTCGAAGATCCGGATGGAGCCTCCTCCGACCTCCACTCCGTTGACCACGAAGTCGTAGGCGTTGGCCCGCACGGCTCCCGGATCGGTCTCGAAGAGAGCGATGTCTTCGGGTTTGGGGGAGGTGAAGGGGTGGTGCATGGCGTAGAAACGCTGGGTTTCCTCGTCCCATTCGAGCAGGGGGAAGTCGACGACCCAGAGGGGGGCGAACTTCGTGCGGTCGCGAAGCCCTAAGCGGTTGCCCATTTCGAGGCGCAGGTCTCCCAGGGCCCCGAGGGTGTGCTTGCGGGGTCCGCTCAGCAGCAGCAGCAGGTCTCCCGCCGAGGCTCCGCAGCTGGCGGCCCAGGCGGCGAGGTCTTCCGGGGAGTAAAATTTATCGACGCTCGATTTGAAGCTGCCGTCCGCTTCGCAGCGCACGTAGACCAGGCCTTTGGCTCCGATCTGGGGCCGTTTGACCCAATCGGTCAGTTCGTCGAGTTGCTTGCGGGTGTAGACGGCGCAGCCCGGGGCGCAGATGGCTCCCACGTATTCGGCCGAGTCGAAGACCCCGAAGCCCTTGCCCTGGGCGGCGGCGGTCAGGTCGTTGAAGGTCATTCCGAAGCGGATGTCCGGTTTGTCGGAGCCGTATTTTTCCATGGCCTCGGCCCAGCTCATGCGGGGGAAGTCTCCGGAGAGCTCGACGCCCAGTATATTCTTAAAGAGGTTTTTGGCCAAGCCCTCGAAGGTGTTCAGCACGTCTTCCTGCTCAACGAAGGCCATTTCGCAGTCGATCTGGGTGAATTCGGGTTGGCGGTCGGCCCTGAGGTCCTCGTCCCGGAAGCAGCGCACGATCTGGAAGTAGCGGTCGTAGCCCGAGACCATCAGCAACTGCTTGAAGGTCTGGGGGGACTGGGGCAGGGCGTAGAACTCTCCGGGGTTCATGCGCGAGGGGACGACGAAGTCGCGGGCGCCCTCGGGCGTGGATTTGATTAAATAGGGGGTCTCGATCTCCAAAAAATCCTGGGCGCTGAGGTAGCTGCGCACCTGCTGGGTGAGTTTGTGGCGCAGGATCAGGTTTTGCTTGAGGGGGTTGCGCCGCAAATCCAGGAAGCGGTATTTCATCCGCAGTTCGTCGCCGCCGTCGCTCTGGTCCTCGATGGTGAAGGGCGGGGTGAGGGAGGCGTTGAGTACCTGGAGTTCATCGAGCAGCACCTCGATCTCCCCGGTGGGGAGCTTCGGATTTTTGGCGCTGCGTTCGACTACCCGGCCCGTGGCGCGGATAACGAATTCGCGGCCCAGGGCGGCGGCGGCCTCGCGCACGGCTTCGGCGCTGTGTTCCTCGACGACCAGCTGGGTCAGGCCGTAGCGGTCGCGGATGTCGATGAAGGTCATGGCGCCCAGGTTGCGCACTTTCTGGACCCAGCCCGCCAGGGTGACGGTTTGGGAAATGTGTTCGGGGCGCAGTTGGCCACAGGTATGGGTACGGTACATATGCGGAAAAGTATTATTTTTGTCGGAGAATAAAGTCCAAAGGTATAAAAAACATGAACGACGCGAAAAACCCGGATGAAATTTTTATGCGCCAGGCGATTTCCGAGGCCCGCCGGGCGTTGGAAAAGGAGGAGGTGCCCATCGGGGCCGTGGTGGTCTGGAACGACCGCGTCGTGGCCCGGGGCCACAACCTGGTCGAGACGCTGCGCGATCCGACGGCCCACGCCGAGATGCAGGCCATCACGGCGGCCACCTCGGCTGTGGGGGGGAAATACCTGCCCCAGTGCCGCCTCTACGTGACCGTCGAGCCCTGCGTGATGTGCGCCGGGGCCTGCTTCTGGGCGCAGCTCGGGGAGGTGGTCTACGGGGCCGCAGATCCCAAGCGGGGCGCGGGTCGGCTGGGGGTTTCGCTCTTCCACCCCAAGACCCGGGTGCGGGGGGGCGTCCTGGAGGACGAATGCAGCGAATTGATGGACTTGTTCTTCAAGCAATTGCGTTAGAATCCGGCCTTTTTTTTCTAAAATCGCTTGTATTTTTCCTGGAAGAAGGCTATATTTGTGTAATTCCCTGTCCGTGATGGGGTGAAATTACCGAGTTGACAACCAATTTTATTCAATTTATACGAAAACGATGAAGACGATTCAAAAAATGGCCCTGGCGCTTGGCTGCGCCTTGTTTTTTGCCGGTACGGCGTTTGCCCAGTTGCCGGACGGGGTGGCTGAGAAATTCAACCAGGCCGCCGAAATGATCAACCAGAAACAATTCGTGGAAGCCATTCCCCTGCTCGAAAGCGTACTGAGCGAGGGCGAAGCGGCCGATCCCGAGTCCGAAGTAATCTCCCAGTCCAAGAACCTGCTGCCCGAGTGTTACTTCCGCAAAGCGGGAGCCGCCGCCTCCAAAGGCGACTTTGAGGGTGCTATCGCCGCCATGAACCAGGCCGACGCCCTGGCGGACAAGTATTCCGTCACGGCGGTGACCGCCAAGGTGGACAACATGTTCCCGAAGATCTACACCGCCTACGGGGGTACCTTCTTCAACAACAAGGACTACGCCAAGGCCATCGAGATATTCTCGCAGGCTTACACCCGCTTCCCCAACGACACCAAGATGTCGATGCTGCTGGCCAAGAGCTACGCCGAATCGGGCGACATGACCAAGGCCGAGGAGATCTACAAGAGCATCATCGCCCTGGGCGGCACCCACGATAAGTATGCCGCTGCGGCCACCGAGGCCAAAGGGGACCTGGCCAACTACCTGCTGGTGGACGCCCAGAAGGCTTCCGAAGCCAAGGACCTGGACGGTGTGGTGAAAGCCACCGACGCCGTGTTGGCCTTCGACCCGACCAACGGTCCGGCCAACCTGATGCGCCTGAGCACGGCCATCAACGTGAAGAACTATAGCGCCGCCATCGGCTTCGGCGAAGCCGCCGCCGAGGCTCAGTCTACCGACGAAGAACGTTCGAGTGCTTACTTCCTGCTGGGTGCCGCTTACCAGAACACCCAGAACAAGGCCAAGGCCATCGAAATGTACAAGAAGGTGACTGCCGGGGCCAATGTGGCTACCGCCAAGGCACAAATCGCCGAGTTGAGCAAATAGCATTAGCTGTTAAGCAATAGGACGGGCCACCCAAAAGGTGGCCCGTTTTTGTTTGATTGCCGTGTATATGCCGAAAAACCGCAAAAAAACCGTATGTTTGTAGAATATGGGATGCGCCTCGGACAAGCTCAAGCAAGCTTGGCTTGCCCCTCGGCTTTCACTATATTTGTGACATCACACACGGATTGTTAAAATTTATGAAAACCTTTTCCTGCGTGCGGACTTCCGTCCTGGTGCTGTGCACCGGGCTTCTCCTGGCGTCCTGCCAACCCAAGCCCCTCTCCTTCGACCAGTTGCGGTTGCGCTACCGCGAAACCCTCCTGAGCGCGAACGTCGATCCCACCGACAGCCTCCTGAACGCCCGCACCCGCGCGGCCGACGAGAGCGTTCAAAAAGCCTGGGCTACGATGAACCGGGATTCCGGCCGTGCCTACCTCTGGGAAGATTCCTACAAACGCTTCGCCGAGGCCCAGTCGCTGAGCATGGACTACGGCCGCCTGCAGGGTATGGCCCAGGCCTACTGCACGCCGGGCTCGACCTATTATCAGGATAAAGCCCTGCTCGCGGACGCTATCGCGGGTCTGGACTGGATGTTCGCCAACCGGTATAACCCCCGGACGCCCCTCTACCACAACTGGTGGGAGTGGGTGATCGGGGTACCCATGTCGCTGAACAATACCCTGGTGTTGCTCTACGACGAGTTGACGCCCTCTCAGCGCACCGATTACCTCTCGGCCATGGATTACTATGCTCCCAACGTCACCTTCGAGGGCGCCTCGACCGGGGCCAACAAGATCTGGCAGTGCGGTAACATGGCCTTGAGAGGGATCATCGCCCAGCGCCCGGAGCAGGTTCAGATGGCCGTCGAGGGCCTGAGCACCGAATTCGTCTACGTCACTTCCAAGGACGGTTTTTACCGGGACGGCTCCTTCGTACAGCACCAGTGGCACCCCTACAACGGGGGCTACGGCTGCTCGATGCTCGCCCACCTTTCTAATATGATCCCTTTGGTGCAGGGCTCCCCCTGGGAAGTGCCCAAGGAGTACCAGGAGATGCTCTTCGACTGGATCCACCAGGGCTACGAGCCGCTGCTCTACCGGGGCGCCATGATGGACATGGTGCGCGGGCGCGAGGTCTCGCGCAAGGGCAACGGCGACCGCTCCTCGGGGCACAGTGTCCTGGTGTCGCTGCTCAAACTTTCGAAGGCCGCCCCGGCCGGGGAGCGCGCTCACCTACGCTCGGTGGTCAAGGCCCACATGTTGGCCGACACGGCCCGCAGCTTGCTGCTCGATATGCCCACTTTCCTGCTGGGCGAGGCGCGTAGCCTGCTCTCCGACCCGGAGGTCGCTCCGGAAGAACTGCATACGCTCAATAAAATTTACTCCTCGATGGACCGCGCGGTGCATGTGCGCCCCGGCTTCGCCCTGGGCCTGGCGATGTCCTCGAGCCGCATCGAGAACTACGAGACCATCAACGGCGAAAACCTCAAGGCCTGGTACTCCGGCGACGGGATGATGTACCTCTACGACAACGACCTCAACCAATACACCCAGGATTTCTGGCCCACGGTCGACGCCTACCGCATGCCCGGGACCACGGTGGATACCCGCCCCCGCAAGGCCGAGACCCTGCCCTTCGCCGAGGGGCTGCTCTACGCCGACGGCTACAAGAGTCCCGAGAGCTGGGTGGGAGGCGCTTCTTTGGATGGGCTTTATGGGATGGCTGGCATGCATCTGAAAGCCTTCGAAAGCCCGCTGGAGGCCCGCAAATCCTGGTTTATGGCGGGGGACGAGATCGTCTGCCTGGGGGCTGGTATTACCAGTTCGGATAGCCGCGGGGTCGAGACCATCGTCGAGAATCGCAAGCTCAACGCCCCCTGCCGTTACAACATCGATATCGAGGGGCTTCCCGTGCTCTCCGAAAAAGGCAACCTGGGCCCGGTCTCCCCGGCCTGGGTCCACTTCGAGGGGACGGACGAGGGGACTTCCATGGGGTATTACTTCCCCGAGCGGGGGCCGCTCAACCTGCTTCGCGAGACCCGCACCGGCTCGTGGTACGAGATCAGCCAGCCCTACGGGGACAAGACCCCCATCCAAAAGGACTACTTCACGATGTGGTTCGACCACGGCCGCAACCCGTCCGGGGCGACCTACGCCTATGTGCTGCTGCCGGGGGCTAACCTCGGGCGGACCAAGGACTATGCCTCGGAGCCGGGCGTGAACATCCTTTCGAATACTCCCGCCCTGCAGGCCGTGCACCACGCGGCGGAGGGCCTCACCGGGGCCAATTTCTGGGCTCCGGGGGCGTTGGAAAACCTGAGCGTGGACGCCCCCGCCTCGGTGCTGCTACGCGAAACGGAAAAGGAACTTACCGTAGGCCTGAGCGACCCGACCCAGCTTCACGCCGGGACGATCACCCTGGAGACCGGCCGGACGGTCTCGGCCGTGCTCTCCGAAAACCCGAAGGTGGAAGTACTCTCGCTCGCTCCGCTGCGCCTGCGTTTTTCCGTCTCGGAAACCCTGGGCCAAACGCTGTCCGTCAAATTCACGAAATAACACATAAAAAACCCAATAGATCATGAAAAAGAATTTGCTCCGTTCCCTTTCCAAAGGGGTGCTCGCCGCCGCGCTGCTGGTGCTGGGCTTCGGCTGCGGCCAAAAAAACCTCGACTACGACCAGTTGCGCCTGCGCTACTTCGATCGCCTGACGGGCCAGGGCACCGACTTGACCGACTCGCTGGTCATCGCGCGGCTCAAGACCATGGACGAGGGCGTCCTCAAAAGCTGGGAGACGCTCAACAAGGCCGCCGACAGGGACTACCTGTGGAACGACCGCGACGCCCAGGACGACAGCATCTCGCCCTTCCGTCCCGCCTCGATCACCTCGGCCATCGGCCGCCTGAGCGCCCTGTCCGTGGCCTGGGCCACCCCCGGCTCGGCCTATTACCACAACGATGCGCTCAAGACGGACGTGATCGCCGGGATGGAGTGGCTCTACGCCAACAAATGGAGCCCCAAACACCCCATGTACGGCAACTGGTGGGACTGGATCATCGGCATGACCTGGTCGGTGAACAACTTCCTGGTGACCATGTACGACGAACTGACCCCCGAGCAGCGGGCCAAGTACGTCGAAGCGCTCGACTACTACGCCCCCGACGTGACCTACGAAGGCGCCTCGACCGGAGCCAACAAGATCTGGCAGTGCTACTCGATGGCCCTCAGGGGGATCATCGCCCACGACGGGGCCAAGATCCGCATGGGCATCGACGGGCTGAACACCGAGTTCAAGTACGTCACCACCCACGACGGCTTCTACCGCGACGGCTCCTTCCTCCAGCACCAATGGCACCCCTACACCGGGGGCTACGGCGCGGGCATGCTCTCCTACCTGGTCACGGTGATCCAGTTGGTGGACGGCTCCGAGTGGGCGGTCGACCCGGCCCACGTGACGATGATGGGCGAGTGGGTCGAAAACTCCTACCTGCCGCTGATCTACCAGGGTGCCATGATGGAGACCGTACGCGGCCGCGAGATCGCCCGCCAGGCGGCTTCGGACCGGGCCACCGGCCACAGCATCCTGCTGAGTTCCTATAATGTGGGGATGCTTTCGGCCCCCGACGTCAAGCAGCGCATCCTTTCCCGCGTGAAATACGAAATCCTTTCCGACCATCAGCGTAACTTCCTGGCCGTGGACGCCCCGACCTGGCAGTTGACCGAACTGCGCGAATTTTTGACCTCTCCTGCCGTGCAGGCCGCCGCTCCGGCACCGTATTTGAAACAATTCTCGATGGCCGACCGTGTGATGTACGTGCGTCCCTCGTTCGCCTTCTCGCTGGCGATGTCCTCGAGCCGCATCGAGAACTACGAGTCGATCGACACCGAGAACATGATGGCCTGGCACACGGGCGACGGGGTGACCTACCTCTACAACGGCGACCAGGCCCAGTACACCGACCACTTCTGGTCGACGGTGGACTGGTACCGCCTCCCGGGCATCACCGTGGACGCCGCTCAGAAGCACGAGGTCAAGTCGCTCGTCTTCGGCAAGGGCGTGCTCTACGCCGACGGCTACAAGAGCCCCCACTCCTGGGTGGGTGGCAGCCAGATCGAGGGGCTGTACGGCATCTCGGGCATGTGGTTCCAGGACGAGAAGAGCACCCTCCAGGCCAAAAAAACCTGGATGATGTCCGGCGACGCCGTCCTGTGCCTGGGCGCGGGAGTCACCAGCAGCGACAACCGCCCCATCGAGACCATCGTCGAGAACCGCAAACTGGCCGGGGAAGCCATCCTGATGGCTTCGGACGGGGAGATGCTGGGCGTCAACGCCTCGTTGAGCCTCGCCGCCCCGCAGTGGATCTGGGCTTCTTCGACCCTTGAAAACACCTCCGTGGGCTACTACTTCCCGCAGGCTCAGCCCATCCGTGCGTTGCGCGAGAGCCGCACGGGCTCGTGGCGCGATTTCTCGAAGTACGGCGATCCCACGCCCGTCACCCGTGATTACGTTACGATCTGGGTGGACCACGGCAAAAATCCCCAGGGCTCGACCTACGCCTACGTGGTCCTGCCGGGCGTCAGCGCCGAAGGGTTGAAGCAGTACGCCGCCGCTCCCGGCATCCAGGTGCTCTCGAACACTCCCGCCATCCAGGCTGCCCAGAGCGCCGAGGGCGTGACGGGGATCAACTTCTGGGAAGCGGGCAACCTGCCCGTGGCCGGAGTGAGCGTGGATGCACCCGCGTCGGTGACCCTGCGCGAGAACGACTCGCGGCTGGTGATCGGCCTTTCGGACCCCACCATGCTGCGCGAGGAGGCCATTACGCTGGAACTCGCCCGCAATGTGAAGGGCCTCGTCGCCGAAAACCCCGGCGTGACGGTGATGTCGCTCTCGCCGCTCAAAATTAAAGTGGACGTCAAGGGAGCCCAGGGCAGAACCTTCGAACTGGCTTTCGATAAATAGCGGATAGGTCTCGCTTGTGGGTTGGCTGCACATATCGCACACCATATTTTAATTATCCTCCTTGTTCCAGTCCTCACGTACATTAAGTACGCTCCGGGCTGTAACTTCGGACGATAATCAAAATCTGGTGCACGCTATGCACAGCTGCGTTCCGAACCGTCAGGGTGCTCCCAAAAATAATTTATAGAACCATCGAAAAAACCAATTTGGAGGGGTGGGGGAAAATCCCTACCTTTGGAACTCCCTGAAGGGAAAAATCGAAAACTTTAAAAAGAGCGATATGAAAACTCTCAAATCCCTGTTGCTGGTAGCCGTAGCTGCCGCCGCCGTAGCCTGCTGCGGAAAGAACACCAAATGCAGCGAAAAAGCCTGCGCCGACAGCACCGCCTGCTGCGTGGAAGCCAAGTGCCCCTGCGACGTGGCCGCCTGCGTGGCCGCGAAATCGTATGAAGTCTACGATCCGCAATCCTTTAACCTGAAAGATATGCCGTTGTTTTTTGAAGCCGACAAGGCCGAGCTGACCCAGGTGAGCCCCACCGTCACCCGCAAAATGGCCTACCTCAACGACCTGATGATCTGCATCGTGGACATCAAAGGCCCGCAGGCCAAGGCCGATCCCGTGCACTCGCACGTGGCCGAGCAAATGAGCTACATCGCCGAAGGGGACGTCATCGTGACCATCGGGACCGAATCCAAGCAACTCAAGGCCGGGGACATCTTCTGCGTGCCCGCCAACGTGCCCCACACGGTGCAGGCCCTCGGCCCGCGCCTGCTGCTGATCGACAGCTTCACGCCGATCCGCCACGATTTTATCAAGAAGTAAGCCCCTCGTTCGCCTCGCGCGGACGACGAATACCCTGCGTTGGCCACGGACGACTGACTGAAGTTGTCCGGGCTTTCGCATTTTACGGAAATCCTTAAAAACAGTATACGATGAAAACGAATTTCAGTTTGCGTTACGGGTCCAACCCCGTGGACGCCAAGAGTTACGACACCGCCCGTTTGCGCCAGGACTTCCTGGTCGAAAACGTGTTGGTAGCGAACGAGATCAGCATCACTTATTCGATGTACGACCGTCTGATCGTGGGTGGGGCCATGCCCGCCGGTGAAAAACTCAAACTCGAACCGGTGGACATCCTGAGGGCCGAGTACTTCACCCAGCGCCGCGAAATCGGGATCATCAACGTCGGCGCCGCCGGGACCGTCGTCGTGGAAGGCACCCGCTACGACCTCGAGCCCAAGGAGGGCCTCTACATCGGCCGCGGAAATAAGGAGGTGATCTTCGAAAGCAAAGACGCCAAAAATCCCGCCAAGTTCTACTTCAACTCGGCCCCGGCCCACACCGCCTATCCGACCGTCAAGGTCACCAAGGCCAACGCCGTGGTCCTCGAACTGGGCTCGATGGAAGAGTGCAACCACCGCGTGATCAACCGCATGATCGTGCAGGAAGTGGTGCAGACCTGCCAGCTGCAGATGGGGATGACCGAACTGCAGACCGGGAGCGTCTGGAACACCATGCCCCCGCACACCCACGACCGCCGCATGGAGGCCTACTTCTACTTCGACCTGCCCGAAACGCAGGCCGTCTGCCACTTCATGGGCACGATGGACGAAACCCGCCACATCTGGATGAAGAAGGACCAGGCCGTTATTTCGCCCTCCTGGTCGATCCACTCGGCCTGCGCCACGATGAACTACACCTTCATCTGGGGGATGGCCGGCGAGAACCTCGACTACGGGGATATGGACGGCGCCAAGGTAACGGACCTGCAATAGGCAGCATTTGAAAAGAAATTTCTAAAAAACTTCGAAAAGATAATGGAAAAGACATGCAATCAGTTTTGCCTCGAAGGCAAAGTGGCCCTGGTGACGGGCGCCTCCTACGGAATCGGCTTCGCCCTGGCCACGGCTTTTGCCCAGGCCGGCGCCAAGGTCGTCTTCAACGACATCAAGCAGGAGTTGGTCGATAAAGGCCTGGCCGCCTACAAGGAACTGGGCATCGAGGCCAAAGGCTACGTCTGCGACGTGACTTCCGAGGATCAGGTGAACGCCATGGTCGCCCAGATCGAGAAGGAAGTGGGTTCGGTGGACATCCTGGTCAACAACGCCGGGATCATCAAGCGCATCCCGATGCACGAGATGAGCGCCGCCGAATTCCGCCAGGTCATCGACATCGACCTCAATGGGCCCTTTATCGTGGCCAAGGCCGTGCTGCCCGCCATGATGAAAAAACGCTCCGGCAAGATCATCAACATTTGCTCGATGATGAGCGAACTGGGCCGCGAAACGGTCTCGGCCTACGCCGCCGCCAAGGGGGGCCTCAAGATGCTTACCCGCAACATTGCCTCCGAATACGGGCAGTACAATATCCAGTGTAATGGCATCGGCCCGGGGTACATCGCCACTCCGCAGACCGCTCCCCTGCGTGAAAAGCAGGCCGACGGCTCTCGCCATCCCTTCGACTCGTTTATTATCGCCAAGACTCCGGCCGAACGCTGGGGGACTCCCGAGGACCTGTCGGGCCCGGCCGTTTTCCTGGCCAGCAAAGCGTCGGATTTTGTCAATGGGCACGTCCTATACGTAGACGGAGGTATCTTAGCCTATATCGGCAAACAACCCTAGAGGGTTGAGCGGCTGCACATATCGCACATCTCTTTTTCCTTATCCTCCTGTGCTCCAATCCTCACGTACTTTTAGTACGCTCCGGTTGGATGCTCGGACGATAAGAAAAAATAGACGCACGCTATGCACAGCCGCGGTCCCCGCGCTGGGGACGGTAGGCTTTCTGAAAACTTGAAAATTTGAAAAAGACGATGAAAAAACTTTTGTTTCTATTGGCGGCGGTTGCTTTGTGCGCTTGCAGCCAGCCCCAGGCGACCGTGACGGTGGCCAATCCGGGCGCAACGACCTACTCTAACCAAACGGTTGAGGTGGCTTGGGAAACTTTGACGGCCAAATTGACCGGTCTGACCGCCGAGAATGTGGTGGTGACCGACGCCCAGGGCGTTCAGATTCCCTCCCAGGTGATCTACCAGGGTGGGGAAGCTCCCGTTTCGCTGATCTTCCAGGTGACCCTCGCGGGCGGCCAGAGCGCCGACTACGGCGTGGCCCTCGGCGAACGCAAAACCTACAAGGCCGAGACCTTCGGCCGCTTCGTGCCCGAGCGCAAGGACGACTACGCCTGGGAAAACAATGTGGTCGCCTACCGCGCCTACGGTCCCGCGCTCTCCGCCGAAATGATCTCGGGCGGCTTCGACTACTGGTCGAAGAGCACCCCCGAACTGGTCATCGACGCCTGGTACGAACGCGACCTGAGCGGCAAGGGCAGCTACCACGTCGACGCCGGTGAGGGCAGCGACTGCTACAAGGTGGGCCCCACCGTGGGCATGGGTGCTTCGGCTCCGGTGTTCGACGGCAAGCTCTACTGCACGAGCAATTACGCCTCGTGGCGCACGCTGGACAACGGTCCGGTGCGCACCTCGGTGGAACTGACCTACATCCCCTTCGCGGTGGGCGAAAAAGGCCCCCGGGTATCCCTCGTGAAGGTGATCTCCCTGGACGCCAACACCCACCTCAACCGCATCACCGACCGCTACGACGGTGACTTCGAAAACCTGACCATCGCCGCCGGGGTCGTGATCCACGACGATGCCGAACTGGCCACAGGCGACAACTACAGCGCCTTGTACGAACCCGCTTCGGATTCGCACACCCCGACGGGTGACGGTTCCATCGGCGGCGCCGTGATCGCCCTGGGCAGCCAGGGAGCTACCGTAGACGGCACGATGGCCCGCCTGGTGCAGGTCAAGGCCGGCGAGCCGATGACCTACTACGCCGGAGGCGCCACCAGCAAACGCGAAATGACCGACGCCGCCAAGTGGTTTTCCTATGTGGCCACCACGGCTGCCGAACTGGGAGCTCCCTTGCAGGTTTCTGTTAAGTAATTGGAAATTTACTGAATAGCAAACGAGCCGCCTCGAAAGAGGCGGCTCGTTTACTTTAGGAGGAAATGCATCCGCTTAACGCAACCCTCTGGGTACTTTCTCCATGGGGTGGTTCTTGAAGACCGAGGACTGTTCGCCCGGCAGCAAGGTGCCCAGGAAATTCACCCGGGTGCCGTTGTAGGTCGAGGTGACCATGGCCGTGGCGAAGTTGCTGCCGTGGGCCAGGGTGATCACGATCGCGGCGGACATGCCCTTGCCTTCGATGTCGTAGGAGACGGTCACGTCGCCCTTTTTGTTGGTCTTGCTCTTGAGGCCGAGCACCGTTCCGGCGATGGTCAGCGTGTTGCGCGCCGCCGAATAGTTGAGCTGCATCATGCCCTGGTCATCGGACATCAGTACGAAGTTGTTGTTGGCCACGACGTTGTCCGTCTTCCCGTTGCCGTACTGGACCCGGGTGGCTTCCAGCACGAAATTGCGGTTCTCGAGGGCTTTGGCTGCCTGCTCGAAGAGCAACTGGTTTTGCTCCTGTTCGGCCTGCTTTTGCTCCTGCCTCTGCTCCTGCTTGGCTTCCGGGGATTTTTTCTGGGCGGCGAGCCCTTGGGGAGCCGCTGCCCCCAGCAGGCAAACCAGGCTCCATAAGATCATTTTTTTCATCGTTCTGATTTTTGAAAGAAAAATGGTAGTGTCCCTGTAGCTATAGAAACGGGAATCGGTTCGATAAATATACAAAAATGGGTCCAATGAACGAATTTTTCTGAAAAAATCAGGAGACCCGAAGGTCTCCCGATTTGTACTTAGAGGTATGGTAAGATGAGATGGGTGTTTAAGGAGTGAAACCGAACTGGGCTTTGTATACCGAGGAGAGTTCGCGCGGCCACAACGTTCCCTGACAAGTTACCCGGGCATTGGCATGGGTGGCGGAGATGGTGGCGGTGGCTCTGTTGGTGCCGTAAGCCAGGGTGAGGACCACCGAAGAGGAGAGCCCCCGGCCGATGATGTCGTAGGTGAGCACCACGTCGCCGTTCTTTTTGGTTTTGGTTTTGAGGCCGAGGATCTCGCCGGTAATGGCCAATCCGAAGCTCACTTTCTGCAGAGCCTTTTCCATGCCCGAATAGTGGAACTGCATCTGCCCTTCCGCTCCGTTCATCAGCACGAAATTGTTGTTGGCCAGCACCCGGTCCGTTCGTCCGTTGGCATATTCCAGCCAATCGGTCTCCAGGACGAAATCTTTATTCTGGAGGGCTTGGAGCGCCTGCTCGAAGAGCAACTGTTTTTCCGTCTGCTCGGCTTGCTTCTTTTCTTGCTTGGCGTCCGGTGCATTTTCTCCGGCGGAGAGCGCCGTGGGAGCCGCTGCCCCCAGGAGGCAGACCAGGCTCCATAAAATCATCTTTTTCATGATAGATGGTATTAGAGTTTGTCTAAAATTTATTTACACAAAATCTCATGGCCCCTTTTTGTGCTTTTTTCACCCACCTCAGGCACCGTGGGACACCGCCACGCTTTCTTCGGTGGGCAAAAAAATCATCAAAAAATTGACTCATAATCTTTTATATAAATAAAATTTAGACAAACTCTTAGGGTGGGAGATCTATTTGGATGAATAAGTGTTTCGTTTATATAAATATAATAAAATTTTTTGAATAAACAAATTTTTCCGGATCTGTTAAAAAAATCAAGGAGCCCGAAGGCTCCTTGATTAGTAAACGATTGCATGTCGGTTTGAAATCCGCCGCTTAGTGGACGATCCCGACAGGCACTTTGTTCAGGGGGTGTGCCTTGAAGACGTCGGACTGTTCGCCGATGAGGAGTTTGCCCCGCAGGGTCACCTGCATGCTGTTGAAGGTCGCGTCGATGTAGGCGCTGGCGTAATTGCTGTTGTGGGGCAGCGAGATGGTGACGTGGGCCGAAACGCCGTCGCCCTGGATGTCATACTGGTAGACGATGTTGCCCTTTTTGTTGGCTTTGCTTTTCACACCGGTCACGTCCCCGCCGATGGTCACGCCTCCGGCGTAGTTCTGGCCGGGACGCGAAGTGATGTTGGTCAACTGCACCAGGCCGGTCTTGCCGTCCATCAGGACGAAGTTGTCGGTGCTGGTGGTGTTGTCGACACGGCCGTTGGGATATTCGATCGTGTTGGCTTCCAACACGAAACTCTGGTTTTTCAATGCCATCACGGCCATATCGTGCGCACTGGGAGTCTGAGCGGCTGCCGATCCGGCGACCAGGAGGCCTGCCAGGGAGAGAAGGCTCCGGAAGAAATTTGTTTTCATAACGGTTTTAGATTAAGTTATTTGATTGAATAAAAATGAATTCTGATAATCACTTATGCAAAAGATATACCAAAGTTTTTTCCTTTATGCTTTCCGGCCAGGGTAAAAAACCGGAGAACCGATTTTTCTTAAAAAATTCCACATTCGGGCGGTTTATTTACCTATAAATGAATAATAAATAGAAAAATAAGGTTTTTAAAATCGCAAATTATTGTTTACAAGGGGAATTTTAGTTAACTTTCCATGCTGCAAGGTGTGTCGTTTTGCTTGTGGGTGCTGGGTTTCGCAGACAAAGGGAGCGTCTTTTTTTGCTATTTTATAAGTAGAAAATTTTAGAAATAGTTTGTTTGGTTATGAAAATCAGAATTATCCTGCTGGCTTTGCTTCTTCCTCTCTGTTGGGGCTGCCGCAAAAACGCACCCGAACCGCCTTCCAAAGGGGAAGGCCGCCTGACGATCAGCGCCTCGGTCGACGACCGGATCTCCTACCTCACCCGGGCCGGGGCTCCTCCCCTGGCTTCCGAACTGATCCTGGAGGTCCTCAGCGGGCAGACCCGGATCCATTGCTTTTCTCCCTTGGGAGCGGGCGAGAAAGAGATTTCGGTCGAGGCGGGCGACTATACCCTGCTGGCCTATTCCGCCCTGTTCGAAGCCCCGGCCTTCGATATGCCGGTCTACTCGGCCGAGACCCAGGTAAGCGTCGCGGAGGGAGCGACGGCCTCGGCCACGCTCGCCTGCGTGCAGAGCAACGCCGGGGTGAAGATCGTCTACTCCGACGCATTCAGGGCGGCCCATACCGATTATACGGCCACGGTGACCCAAAACCAGCAGAGCCTCTCCTACAGCGGGGCGGACGCCGGGCGAACCGGTTATTTCGCCACCGGCTACGTTACCCTGCAACTGATTGTGGACGGCGAAACCCACTCCCAGCAACTCCAGTTATTCCCCCAGCGGGTCTACACGGTGAACGTGCAGGACGAGGCTCCGGGCTCCCTCTCCTTCGGGGTGAGCGTCAGCGTCGACGGCGACTGCACGGACGAGGATGTCGACGTTTTCTTTCCGGCCGATGAGGGTGATGAACCCGGTGACGATCCCGGCGACGAACCCGGAGAAGGGGGCGATGTACGGGTTGTGTACACCGAAACGGTCGGCGCCACCCCCGTGGAAGGGCAGTCCGCCCTCTCGGGCTATGAAGGCTGGTTGGCTTCCGGGATTACGTATACCAACGGCAACAACGGAATCAGCATCGTCGTCCCTCAGCGGCCTTCGGGCGGATATCCCAACGCCTCGGGAGGCAATGCCGTCCGGTTCAACTGGGATAACAGCCGCATGATGACCATCAGCGGAATCAACACCCTCGGGGCCACTTCCCTGGAGCTGACCTTCGGCCTCTCCAACGATGCAGGCACGGCCATTTCCACGGGCGATCTGACGGTGAATGTCAGCACCGACGGCAATTCGTTCTCCCCGCTCACCTACGCCCTGACCCCCTTCGAGCATTGGTCCCTGGCCCGGGTCACGGCAGGCATTCCGGCCGCCGCTTCGCTGACCTTCCAATTTGTCGGACACACTTCCGACGCCCTGGTCGACGATATCCGGATCACCGCCGCCGAGTAGCGGACCGGCCACACGCAAAAGAGGCGCACCCCGCGAAAGGGGTGCGCCTCTTTTTATCGGGTTACGTTACTACTTGGTCAGGTTGATGATCGAGGCGACCATGGCGGCCATCGAAGCCGTGGAGGACATCATGCCCATGACTGCGGAGAGCGTGTTGCCGTTGCGGGGGACCTTCATGGGGACCACCACCTCGCTGCCGGGCTCGACCTTGGGGTAACTCTTGCCGAACAATCCGGCCCGGGTCGCCGCCACCTTCCCGTTCATGTAGATCACGAAGGGACGCTTGCGGGCCATGTCGGTGTAGCCCCCGGCCTGGATGATGTAGCTTTTTACGCTGCTTTTGTTGAAGGTGACCGAGTTGGGATAGAGCACGCTGCCCGAGATGCGGACCGTGCTGTTGTACTTGGGTACGAACACCTGGTCGCCGTCGTGGAGGATGATGTCCTCGTTGCAACCGGGCTTCATCAGGGCCTGTTCCACGTTCACCCCGATCGGATAGACGGCCTCCGTGCTGGAGGAGAGCAGGCTGCTCGAGAGCGAGTCGCGGCCACGGTCGCTGCGGGCGATCCTCAGCAGGGATTCCATCCGGGCCTGTTCGTCCTCGGTCATTTTACGCTTAACGCTGGCTCCCTTCACATAGGCCTCGGGAGTGATCCCCCCCGCCTTGAGGATCACATCCGAAATGCGGTCCCCGGCCGTGGCCAGGACGTATTCCCCGGGGTAGAGCACTTCCCCGTTGAGGGTGACGTTCTGCTGCTCGTTGTAGCCCGGCGAGCGGCGGATAAAGATCTCGTCGAAGGGTTGCAACACGAAGCGCTGGGCCGCCGGAGCGATGGCCAGGTCACCCGTGATGCTGAAGACCTGGAGGTCGGCCGTGCGGCTGGTGTAGGTGGTCGAATTGGGGTCCTTGATGCGGCGGGCCACCTCGATCTTGGCGTAGGAGGCCGATTCCTTGAGCCCCCCGGTGCGCAGGATGGCGTCCTCGACGGTCATCCCGTCCCGGTAGGCGATGGTGTCGGGGCGGTTGACCTCCCCCTTGACGACGATGCGGAAATCCTCGCGCAGTTCCAGGATGTTGGGGATGTAGACCGAATCCTCCTTCATCAATTCGATCTGTTGCGCGCCCGTGGCGGCGGTCCGCACGTCGAAGGGGATCACCTCGTAGGTGAAGTCGCTCTTGCGGCGGGTGATCTGCCCGCGCGAGCCGAATTCGTCGCCCCGCAAGCCCTCGGCCTTGGCGATCAGCTCGGTCAGCGTGGAGAGGCTTTCGGAGAGCTGGTAGTCGCCGGGACGCCAGACGGCCCCCGAGATGGTCAGGCGGTTGGCGTAGTCGGCGATGATCTTGTCCACCACCACGCTGTCCCCGTCGTACATCGGGAAGGAGCTGTAGTCGGCCTCTTCCACCGTCAGGATGCTGTATTGGCGGCCCGTTTTGCGGCGGACGTTGATGTTGTCGGTGTAGGAATCCCCGGTGAATCCCCCGGCGTATTCGATCGCCTGGGAGAGGCTTTCGCCCTTTTTCAGCTCATAGACCCGTTCGCGCTTGATCTTGCCGGTCATCGTGACGTAGCTCTCGTAGGGCGGGACGATGATCATGTCGTTGTCCTCGAGCCGCACGTTGGCCGTGTAGCGGCCGTGGATCAGGTAGTCGTAGACGTCCAGCGTGGCGATCTGCCGGTTGTTGCGGTAAACCTTGATGTCGCGCAGCGAACCGATTTTGTTAACCCCGCCCGCCGAGTAGATGGCGTTGAAGACCGTCGCCAGCGAGGGCAGGGTGTAGGTGCCCGGCACCATCACCTCCCCGGCGATGTTGACCTTGATGCTGCGGATCTGGCCCAGGGTGACCCGGCTCTGAGTTCCGCCCATGATCTGGGAGACCTTCCCGCCGATGCGCCCTCCCGCCTCGGCCATCGTCAGCCCCGCCACGGTGACCGGGCCGATGCCCTGCAGGGTGATCGTCCCGTCGGGGGTCACTTTTTGCTTGGAGTAGGTTTCCGAGGCGCCCCAGGCTTCCACGATCACCTCGTCGCCGGGCCCCAGCACGTAATCGACCGGGGTGGCCAGGTTGTAGTTGGGGGCGAAGGTGAGGTTGCGGCTCGAGAAGACCTCCCGGCCGAAGACCACGGGCAGGGCCCGCTTGATGTATTGCCCGTCCTTGAGGACGATCTCGTATTCGATGGGTTGCTGTTTTTCGTAGGGCAGTTCTTTGACGTCCACGAACTCACCCACGTCCTGGGTCAGGTTGGCGGTGCCCGGCTGGGCCTGGGGGCGCTTGCCGCGCACATCCTGCACCTGGCCCTGCTGGTCGATCTTGTCCGAGATCAGTTTCTCCAACTGGGCGGGGTTGATTTGATCCAATTGCTCGGGGGTCAGGTTCCAGCGGCGGGAGGTGTCCAGCCCGGGACGGGACTGCGTGCCCGGGCGGGCGGAGGTACCGGTCTGGCTTTGCTGGGTCGCCTTGAGGGCTTCGATCTCCGTGGGGGAAAAGCCCATCGACTTGGCCTTTTGCAACATGGCGGGGTCGACTTGCTGGGCCCCGGCCGAGGTGAGCCACAGGCAGGCGGCCGGAAGGCAGAGCAGGGGAAAGAGGATGCGGCGGAAACGGTTCATGGGCGGCATTATTTTTTCGATCGGCGCTTGGCCAGTTGGTTCAGCAGGAGGATCAATCCAACCCCCAGCAGGATGTCCAGGCCGAAGAGCAGGTTGATGTTGATGTTTTTCAGGGTCAGGTTCAAAAAGATAAAAAAGGCCTGGATGGCGATCAGGATCAGCGTGCTCTGGATGTGGGTCAGGCCCAGGGTGAGCAGCTTGTGGTGGATGTGGCGCCGGTCGGGGTAGAAGGGCGAGAGGCCCTGGGACATCCTCACGCAGAAGACCCGGATGGTGTCGAAGGCCGGGACGAAGACGATGCCCAGGAAGACGGCCGGGGCGGCCTGGATCTGGTAGTAGCCAACGTCGACGTTCAGGGCGTAGAATTTCAGCCCCAGGAAGGCGATCAGGTAGCCCAGCATCAGTGAGCCGGTGTCCCCCATGAAGATGCGCAGGCGGTTGCCCATCACGTTGTAGAAGAAAAAGACGCTCACGACCCCCGCCATGGCCATGGACATCATGGCGTAGATGTAGATGTGGTGGATCCAGAACCAGCCCCCGAAGGTGAACAGGGCCAGCATCGACAGCCCCGAGCAGAGCCCGTCGATGCCGTCGATGAGGTTGTAGGCGTTGGTCAGCAGCAGGATGACCATGATCGAGAACAGGGCCCCCAGCATGGGCGGGACCTGGTGGATGCCGAAGAGGCCGCAGAGGTCGGTGATGCCCACCCCGGCGTAGATCAGCAGCACCGCGGCGACGAACTGGGCCAGCAGTTTATGGCGGTAGGGCAACCCCGAGAGATCGTCGGCCAGGCCGATCAGGAAGAGGATGATGGCTCCGCTGACCAGGAACATAAGTTCTTTGAAAGCAACGATCTCGAACAGCGGGGAGATGTCCATCCCGTAGAAATAGCGCAGCCCCACCATCAGGCAGAACGCGAACAGGAACGCGGGCATAAAGGCCACACCGCCCAGCCGGGGAATGGCCCCCGAGTGGGATTTGCGTGCGGAAAGGTCGTCGAAAAGTTTTTTCTTCTTGGAAATGAGTACGATGCGGGGGATCGTCAACCAGCCGAGGCAAGCCGACAAAAGGAACGCACCGATAACGAATAAGCCCAAATTCATGTCTTGTTCCTGAATTTCATACAAAGGTAGTAAAAAAACCTATTTTCCAAGAATCCCTTTCCCACTTCGTGAATTTGGCTATCTTTGTCAGGATCGAACCCGAAAAATAAAAAAGATTCTTGCATAAAAACTCCGTGATGAGAAAATTACTTTTCCTGGGGGCCCTGCTGCCGGCCGCCCTTCAACTCAGTTTTATGCCCGCCCCTACGACTATGGAAGCGAAACCCTACCCCGAAACCCGCACCGAGGCCGTCTCGGACGACTATTTCGGCACCCGCGTAGACGACCCCTACCGCTGGCTCGAGGACGACCGCAGTCCCGAGACCGCCGCCTGGGTGGCGGCACAGAATACTCTGACACAGGACTATCTCTCGCGTATCCCCGGCCGGGATTCGATCCGCGAGCGCCTTACGGGCCTGTGGAATTACCCCAAATACGGCATTCCGCAGCAGGTGGGGAAATACTATTTTTTCCTGGAAAACGACGGTTTGCAGAACCAGAGCGTCGTCTACCGCCAACCGGTGGAGGGAGGTGAGCGCGAGGTCTTCCTCGACCCCAATACCCTTTCAAAGGACGGGACCCTGGCGCTGGTGGACATTTCGTTCTCGCTGGACAACAAATACATGGCCTACGCCGCGGCCCAGGCCGGGTCGGACTGGGTCGAGATCCGGGTGATGGAGACCGCCACGGGCCGCCACACCTCCGACACGGTGCGCTGGGTGAAATTCTCGGGGGCCATCTGGCGCGGCGAGGGATTCTATTACAGCGGCTACGACGAGCCCGACGTTGAACGGATGTTTTCCGCACAAACCCAATCTCAAAAACTGCGCTACCACCGCATCGGCAACCCCCAGTCCAAGGACCAGATCGTCTATGAGGACCCGGAGCATCCGCTGCGCTACTTCAACATCTCGGTGGGCCGCGACCGGAGCTACCTGATGATCTTCATCTCCGAGGGCACCGACGGCACGGAAGTGATCTGCACCGACCTGGGGCATATCGGTGAGCCTTTCGTCGTGGTCTACCCGGGCTTCGACTACAACTACGAACTGGTGGACCACCTGGACGGCCGGGCCATTTTCCTCACCAACCGCGACTCCCCCAACTACCGCCTCGAGGTGGTGGACATGGTCCAACTCGAACTCCAGCCCCGGGTGTTGGTTCCCGAGGACCCCAACCGGGTGCTGCTGGAAGCGACCTTCGCGGGCGACAACCTCTTCCTCAACTACCTGGACAAGGCCTGCAGCGTGGTGGAGCAATACGACCTGCTGGGACGCCACATCCGCACCGTGACCCTGCCCGGCAAGGGCACCGTCAGCGGCTTCAAGTCGAAGGTGGACGAGCTGACCACTTTCTACGCCTACCGCAGCTTCACGGCACCGCCCGCGATCTACAAGTACGACATCCGCAAAGGCACCTCGACGCTGGTCAAGCAGCCCGAACTGCCCTTCGATCCGTCGCTCTACACCACCGACCAGGTCTTTTTCAAGAGCAAGGACGGCACCGAGGTGCCCATGTTCCTGGTGCATCGCCGCGACCTCAAGCGTGACGGCAAGAACCCGGTCTACCTCTACGGCTACGGCGGCTTCAACATCAGCCGCACCCCCGAATTTTCGCCCCAGAACATCCTGCTGCTCGAGCGCGGCGGTATCTACGCCCTCCCGAACCTGCGGGGCGGGGGCGAGTACGGCGAAGCCTGGCACCGGGCCGGGATGCTGGAAAAAAAGCAGAACGTCTTCGACGATATGATCGCCGCCGCGGAGTACCTCGTCGCCGAGGGGTATACCTCGCCCGAGCACCTGGGCATCGCCGGGGGCTCCAACGGGGGGCTGCTGGTGGGGGCCTGCATGACGCAGCGGCCCGACCTGTTCGCCGTGGCCCTGCCTGCCGTGGGGGTGATGGACATGCTGCGCTTCCAGAAATTCACCGTCGGCTGGGGCTGGGTGGTCGAGTACGGCAGCAGCGACAAGGCCGCCGATTTTCCCTACCTCTACCGCTATTCTCCCCTGCACAACATCCGCAAGGGGACCTGCTACCCGGCCACGCTGATCACCACGGCCGACCACGACGATAGGGTGGTGCCGGCCCATTCGTTCAAGTTCGCGGCCACCTTGCAGGCGGCCCAGGGCTGTAAGAACCCCACCCTGATCCGCATCGACGTCGACGCCGGGCACGGGGCCGGAAAACCCACCGCCAAGAAGATCGACGAGGCGGCCGACGTGCTCTCCTTTTTCTTTCAGAATACACAGCAAAAATAAACCGCTATGATCCGGCTCCTTTTGCTCTCGGCGTTTTTCCTGCTGCCGGTCGCACTCCGCGCCCAGGCGGACTCCGGCCACGACAAGCACTATTACATGCTGGACCCGGGAGAGGTGCGCAAACTCCCCGCCGGGGCGCGGTACGAATCCTCCGACCCCCGGGTCGCCACGGCCGAGGGGACGACCATCACGGCCCGGGCCGACGGCGACTGCCTGATCTACCTCGTCTCGGAATCCGGGCGCGCCGAGTTCGCCCACCTGACCGTCGGCTGGGGAGTGCAGAACCCCGTGCTGCCCTACACCTGGAACATGCACGTGCCCGACAGCGAAGTGCACAATTTCGGCGGAAAACTCTACGTCTACGGTTCGCTGGACGCCAGCCGCAAGTACTGCGCGCCCCAGTACATTTCCTTGATGACGCCCGACCTGCGCCATTGGGAGAGCCGGGGGTACAGTTGGACCTCCTCGGAGCCCGATTCGCCCTGTCCCGGAAAATGGCTCTGGGATTCGGACGGGCATTTTCACAACGAGAAATACTACCTGTACGGCTTTTACGAGTGGGACCCCTCGCGGGAGAATTACATGTTCGTGCTCGAGGGCGACGACCCGATGGGCCCCTTCCGCGATTTCCGCTGGATCGTCGGGGACCGCTCCGGCAAGCGCATAGACGGCATCTCGGCCGAGGTGTTTACGGATGACGACGGCGAGCGCTACATCACCTACGCCCCCACGCAACAGCCCGTCGAGGAAAATTATCCCGTGATCGCCCGCCTCACCGACGGGCACACGATCGCCGAAAGCAGCCGGACGAACGTCGGCCCCTGGGTACGGGATTTTTACGAAGGACCTTCCCTGCGCAAGCGGGGAGACACCTACTACTTCGTCTACGCCGAAAACTGCGGGCCCATCACCGAGACCAACCGGGTGCCCGCCCGGCTCTCCTACGCCACCAGCCGCCATATCCTCGGCCCCTACACCTACCGGGGCACCATCCTCACCATCGAGCACCTGCCGGGCAACTCCAACATCCAGGGCTCGATCGAACAGTTGGACGGGCAGTGGTACGTCTTCTACCACCGGGCCCTCAACGGGGTGTGGAACCGCCGCGCGCTCTGCGTCGAACGGATCGAATTCGATACCGACGGGCTGATCCGCCAGGTCACGCCCAGCAGCAGCGGCGTGGCCGCAGGGCTCGATACCTCCAAGCCGCTCTGGTTCAACACCGCCGTGAACGGCAGCGGCTATACCCCCGATACCGGGGGGCGCTACGGCCGCGTGAGGGTGGAAGGCTCCGCCGAGATCGGTTTTCGCTATGTAGCCCTGACCGGGCAGGAGACATCGCTTCTCTTGCAGGGCGAAGGGCTCGAAAAGATCACCTCGGTGAACGTGCTGGCCGGAGGCCGCTCCATCGGCTCCGGCTCCGGCACCTCGGTCGTCTTGCGGGAGGTGCCTGCGGGCCCCGCGGAATTGATCCTGGAAGTGACTTCTTCCGGAGAGCTATTTTTGGAAACAGCCCACTTTAGCCGGAAACAATGACGTTCTCCTTCGCCGATCGCCTGCAAGCCTGGGCCGCCGGGCACGGCATTCCGCTGGAATACCTGCCCGAGGCGGCCTCGACCAACCTCAGCGCCCGCGAAAAGCAGTACCCCAACGGGGCTATCGTCCTGGCCGAAAAACAAACCGCCGGGCGGGGCCAGCGGGGCAACAGCTGGAGCAGCGCGACGGGCGAAAACCTCACCTTCTCGGTGGTTCTGCACCCCGATTTCCTGCCTCCCGAGCGCCAGTTCTACCTCTCCAAAGCCGTCTGCCTGGCCCTCTCCGACACCCTGGACGAGCTGGGGCTGGACCCGGCGGCGACCTGCGTCAAATGGCCCAACGACCTCTACATCGCCTCGCGCAAGGTGGCCGGGCTGCTGATCGAGCACGACCTCGCGGGAAGCTGCATCGCCCGCTCCATCGTCGGCATCGGCCTGAACGTCAACCAGACGGAATTTTCGCCGGAGCTGCCCAACCCCACCTCCCTGGCCCGGGAGGCAGGCCACGCCTTCGACCGGGCCGAGGTGCTTTTCAGACTCTACGCCCACCTGGGTACGCGCTACGGTCAACTCGGCGAGGGGGCCTGGGAAGTCCTCGACGAAGACTACCTGCGCCGCCTCTACCTGCTCAACCTCCCGTGGACGTTCAAGGAGGGCGGGAGCGGGGAATATTTCCGGGCCATTATCACCGGCGTATTGCCCACGGGCGAACTCGAAGTGCACCGCCTGCCCGACGGCCCCACCCGTCGCTACCTGTTCAAAGAAATCGAAATCGTATTATAACCATCGACCTATGCACACCGCCCGGAACCTGCGCCGCGACAACATCGCCGAATACATCCTCTACCTCTGGCAGTTGGAAGACCTGCTGAGGGCCCTCGGCCTTAGTCCTGAAAAAATCTACGCCTCCCTGGTGCAACCCCGGGAGATGGACGAGGAGCAGCGCAATGAACTGTTGTTGTGGTACATGGAATTAGCAAATCTCCTGCGCCAGGAGGGCAAGGAGCAAAAGGGCCACCTCACCCACACCCTGCACCTGATCGGAGACCTGCAGGAACTCCACAACCGCCTGATGGAACTGCCTGCGGGCGAGAAATACCGGACCCTGTACGCTGCCGTGGCCCCCGAGCTCCCCGCCCTCAAAAGCCGGATCGGGGAACCCGAGATGGGCGACGTGGAACTCTTTTTCCGCGCCCTCTACTCGGTGGTGCTGCTGAGGCTCAAGGGCGAGAAGGAAGCGAGGGGCTACATCGGCGACGTGCTGGGCCTGATCTCCCCCGTGGTCTCCGAACTGGCTTCGGCCTTCCACCGCGCCGAGCGGGGCGAACTCGACCTGTTCCAGAAGAATCCGCGCGGATGATCCTCTCCTCGACCTACCTGGGAAACCAGCAATACTACGCCCACCTGCTCGCCCCCGGGACGCGGGTGGACCTGTACGAGCACTACCTCAAGCAGAGTTTTCGCAACCGCTGCGAGATACTCTCGGCCCAGGGGGTCATCCCGTTGGTCGTCCCCGTGCACAACCGGGGCAGTGTCAAGACGCCCACGCGGGAGATCCGCATCGACAACTCCAAGCGCTGGCAGCACCGCCACTGGCAGGCCCTGGTCTCGGCCTACCGCAGCGCTCCCTATTTCGACCATTACGAGGGAATTTTCGCGCCTTTTTTCCATAAGCCCTACGATTTCCTGATCGAGTTGAACCTCGGTTTGCAGGAAACCCTCCTGGGGCTGTTGGGGCACCGGGAGCCCGTACTTTTCAGCGAACGCTACGAGGAAGGAATTCCCCCGGAGCAGGACCTGCGCAACGCCCTCTCCCAAAAAGCCCGGCTGCACCGTCCGGACGAGGCGTTCACGCCGCCCGTTTATTACCAGGTCTTTACCGAGCGCCTGCCCTTCGCGCCCAACCTCTCGGTGGTGGACCTGCTCTTTTGCGAGGGCCCCGGCTCGGCGGAGTTGCTCCGGGGGGCCCTGCGAAAAAATTTGGAGAGCCCCGCCGAAATTCCTACCTTTGACAAACATCTGTAAGTTAGCAAAACCATGGAAGAAAAAATTCTAAAAGCGCTCGCGGAGAAGGGCGCCATGCGTCCCGGCGAAATCGCCGCAGTCGCCGGAGTCGAAAAGGCCGAAGCCGACAAAACGATCAAAAAACTGGCCGCCGAGGGCAAGATCTACTCGCCCAAACGCTGCTTTTACGACCTCAAAAAATAGTTTCATGCGCAAAACCTTTCTCTGGGCCGCGGCTCTCTTGTTCGCCGGCGTGCTGAGTTCCTGCTGCCGGAGCGGACAAACCCAGGATTCCACGCTCGTCGTGGGCAGTTACAACATCTGGTGCGGGGTCTCCGAAGAGGGCCCAAACCCCTGGAGAGAGCGCTTCGAGCGCCTGAGGGACCAGATCCGCTTTTACGAGTACGACCTGCTGGGCATGCAGGAGGTGCGCCCCGAGCAGATCGCTATGTTCCGCACGATGGAGGAGTACGACCTGCTGGGCACCGGCCGCGAAGGCCCCGGAGAGGGCGAGCACATGACCATCCTCTACCGCCGCGACCGCCTGGAGCTATTGGACAGCGCCACTTTCTGGCTGTCGGAGACGCCCGGCGAGATTTCCCTGGGCTGGGACGCCGCCTACAACCGCATCTGCACCTGGGCCAAGTTCCGGGACAAGGTCGGCGGACAGGAGTTTTACTTCTTCAACACCCACTTCGACCACATGGGAGAAGTGGCCAGGGTAGAATCGGCCCGCCTGCTGACCGCACAGATCGCCGCCATCGCGGGCGAAAGCTCTCTGCCGGTGCTCTGCACGGGCGACTTCAATTCGCTCCCCGGCAGCGAGCCGATCCGCCAGATGATGAGCTCCCTGAGTTGCGCCCGGGAGGTCTCCGTGGCCCCCGCCTACAACGCCGCGGTCACCTGCCGGGGCCACGACGTGTGCAGCGACCCCAAGGTGCCGGGCGTCGAGATCGACTACATCTTCGTCAACGAAGGCGTCCAGGTGCTCAAGTACGGCGTGCTGACCGACAACAACAGCACCTACTATCCCTCGGACCACCTGGCCCTGTTGGCCCGTGTAAAATTTTTGTAACCAATTTTTTAGCATTCAAATGAAAGCGATTATCCACACCGAAAAAGGCGATATGACCGTCGAACTCTACGCCCAGGAGACCCCCGGGACCGTAGCCAACTTCGCCGACCTGGCCAAGCACGGCTTCTACGACGGCCTCAACTTCCACCGGGTCATTCCCGACTTCGTGATCCAGGGCGGCTGCCCGCAGGGCACCGGGGCCGGCGGTCCGGGCTATACGATCAAGTGCGAAACCTCGGCTCCCCGCCAGTACCACGACCGGGGCGTGCTGTCGATGGCCCACCGGGGCAAGGACACCGGGGGCTCGCAGTTCTTCATCTGCCACAGCCGCACCAACACCGCCCACCTGGACGGCGTGCACACCTGCTTCGGCCAGGTGGTCGAGGGCCTGGACGTGATCGACCAGATCCGCCAGGGAGACGAAATTACAAGCATCAAAATCATAGAAGACTAAGCGGCTGCACATATCGCACGCCATATTTTAATCATCCTCCGAAGTTCCAGTCCTCACGTACTTAAGTACGCTCCGGGCTGTAACTTCGGACGATAATCAAAATCTGACGCACGCTATGCACAGCCGCGTGGGACGGTCGGGATGCGCCAACCCATTTTTGGACTAAGTCATTAAATCAAAAGAACGATATGGAATTTGAAGGAACCGTAATTTCCGTCCTGCCGGTGGTCAAGGGGACCAGCGCCCGGGGCGAATGGATGAAGCAGGAAGTGATTTTCGAGCAGCCCGGCGAGTTCGGGCGCAAGGTGTGCGTAGGCTTCTGGGGCGATAGGGCCCAGGACGCCGGGGCGCTGCAACCGGGCGACAAGGTCTCGGTGGCCGCCAACGTAGAATCGCGCGAGTTCAACGGCCGCTGGTACACCGAGGTCCGCGCCTGGCGCATGACCCGCCAAAGCGCCACGGCCCCCTCGGCCGGAGCCCCCGCTGGGGACTCTTTCCCGCCGCTGGACGCCTTCGCGCCCGAATCGGGAGCGGCTCCGAGCTCATCGGCCGCCGAGGTGGACGACCTCCCTTTCTAAGCTAAAAGCTAAAACACAATAGAGCCCGCGGAAATTTTTCCGCGGGCTCTATTATTTGGGAGAAACCTAACAAGCACCCCACCGGTCCGGGCGTCGCTGTGCATAGCGTGCGTCAGCTTTTGTTCATCGTCCGGTTCGAGGAGCGGAGCGTACTTGAGTACGTGAGCACCGCAGAGAGGAAGATGGACGAAAGATGGCGTGCGATATGTGCAGCGACCCTAGACTATTCCTTGCTCCACCATACTCTTGGCTACCTTCATGAAGCCGGCTATGTTGGCGCCTTTCACATAATCTATATACCCGTCGGGTTGCGTACCATACTTCACACAGGAATCATGGATCGACCCCATAATCTCATGCAGTCTCAGGTCCACCTCCTCGCTCGACCAATTGAACTTCATGGCGTTCTGCGTCATTTCGAGGCCCGAGGTGGCCACGCCCCCGGCGTTGACCGCCTTGCCCGGTCCGTACAACAGGCGGGCATGCAGGAAGGCTTCGGTCGCCTCGGTCGTGCAACCCATGTTGGAGACTTCGCAGACGCATTGCACGCCGTTTTTGATCAGCAGCTTGGCATCCGCTTCGTTGAGCTCGTTCTGGGTGGCGCAGGGCAGGGCCACGTCCAGCTTCACCTCCCAGGGCTTGGTGCCCGGGACGAATTTGGAGCCGGGGAAGCGCGTGGCGTAGGGCTCGACCACGTCGTTGTTGGAGGCCCGCAGTTCGAGCATGTAGTCGATTTTTTCCGCATCGAGGCCCGCCGGGTCGTAGATGTAGCCGTCGGGGCCCGAGATGGTCACCACCTTGGCCCCCACTTCGGTGGCCTTGAGGGCGGCGCCCCAGGCCACGTTGCCGAAGCCGGAGAGGCCCACGACCTTGCCCGCGAGGCTTTGTCCTGTGCGTTCCAGCATCTGCTGGACGAAGTAGATGGCCCCATAGCCCGTGGCCTCGGGGCGGATCAGCGAGCCCCCGTAGGCGACTCCCTTGCCGGTGAGCACCCCGGTGTTCTCGCGGGCCAGCTTGCGGTACATGCCGTAGAGGTAGCCGATCTCGCGGCTGCCCACGCCGATGTCGCCCGCGGGCACGTCGGTCTCGGGGCCGATGTAGCGCCACAGTTCGGTCATAAAGGCCTGGCAGAAGCGCATCACCTCGTTGGGCGATTTCCCCTTGGGATCGAAGTCCGAGCCCCCCTTACCACCACCCATGGGCAGCGTGGTCAGCGCATTTTTGAAAGTCTGCTCAAACCCCAGGAATTTCAGGATACTCAGGTTTACGCTGGGGTGGAAGCGCAGGCCGCCTTTGTAAGGGCCGATGGCGTTGTTATACTGGATGCGGTAGCCCAGGTTGACGTGCACGTTGTGCTGGTCGTCCACCCAGGGCACCTTGAAGGTGAAAATGCGGTCGGGCTCCACCAGGCGCTCGGCGATCTGGAGCTTTTCGAATTCGGGGTGTTGGTTGTAGACCTCCTCCACCGAAGAGAGCACTTCGTACACCGCCTGGAGGTATTCGCTTTCGCCGGGGTGCTTGGCTTCCAGCGAGGCCATGATTTGTTTGACGTTCATGATGGTATCTGCAAAAAAGGGATTAGGGGGATGTGGCTTTTCTGCAAAAGTAAGCTTTTTCGACACATTTTTTAACATTTTATTATAAATGTCTAAAATTAAGCATTTTTCATACCTCCTGTTCGCTTTTCTTGCAGATTCAGAGGGGGTAAGGAATCTGTGAAAATTTATTACCTTTGTAAAATCGTATAAACCCTTCCGGCCAATGGGCCGACCCCATATTTCTCACCATGCACAACGACGACGAAAACCCGATAATTCCCCCTTGTTCCTGCCGCCGCGACCTGGGCCGCGGCTGCGACTTCTGCGAGAAGGAGGGCGAAACGACGGCCACGGCCGCTCCCGGCTGCTACAAACTGGGCTCCCAGGATTGGCTGGAGGGCATGCCCGAGATGTTCCCCGACGACATTTTCGAGGTCCGCTTCAAAAATACCCGCAAGAGTTACTTCCGCAATGTCAACGCTTTGCCCCTCCAAAAGGGTGATATCGTGGCCGTGGAGGCCAGCCCGGGCCACGACATCGGCATCGTCTCGATGACCGGCGACCTGGTTGCCCGGCAGATGCGGCGCGTGGGCTTCAACCCCCAGAACGGCGAATTCAAAAAGATATACCGCAAGGCGAAACCCTACGACATCGAAAAGTGGCAGGAGGCCATCGCGCTGGAACACACGACGATGATCCGCTCGCGCCAGATCTCCGCCGAGCTGGGCCTCAACATGAAGATCGGCGACGTGGAGTACCAGGGCGACAAAATCAAGGCCATTTTCTACTACATCGCCGACGAGCGGGTCGACTTCCGCGAACTGATCAAAATTTTTGCCACCGAGTTCCACATCCGCATCGAAATGAAGCAGATCGGGGCGCGCCAGGAGGCGGGCCGCATCGGGGGCCTGGGCTCCTGCGGCCGCGAACTCTGCTGCGCTTCCTGGATGTCGAGCTTTGTCTCGGTGACCACCAACTCGGCCCGCCACCAGGAGATTTCGCTCAACCCCCAAAAGCTGGCCGGACAGTGCGGCAAGCTCAAGTGCTGCCTGGTCTACGAGCTGGATACCTACCTCGACGCCCGCAAGGATTTCCCGCGCCTGCGCGAGCCGCTGCGGGCCCTGGACGGCGACTACCACCTGGTCAAGACCGATATCCTCAGCCGCACGATGTTCTTCAGCAGCGACCCCCATTCGATGGCCTCGCTGCACGCCCTGAGCGTGGACCGGGTCAAGGAGATCGTCCGGCTCAACCAGCAGGGCACGAAGGTCGACCGCCTCGAGGAGGTTTCCGCCATACGCACCGTGGAGGAACCCACCTTCGCCAATGTGGTGGGCGAGGAGAGCCTCACCCGCTTCGACCGCCAGGGCGGCGGCTCGGGACGTTCTTCGGGACGTAACCGGGGCGGCCGCAACCGCGGCTCCAATGGCGGCAACGGCGAACGCAACGGCGAACGCAACGACGGCGGCGGCCAGGGCAACCGGGAGAACCGCGGAGGCCGTGACAACCGCCGCAATGCCGAAGGCGGAGAACCTCGTCCCGAACGCCAGCGCTCCGAAGGGGGCCAACGTCCCGAGGGCCAGCGCGACAACCGCGCAGGCGGGGGCCGCAACCGGGGCCGGGGTGGTCGTACCGGCGGCGGTGAACGGAGCGGCAACGGCGAGCGCAACAACGAACGCGGCCCCGGACGCGGCGGCACGCCCCCGGCGGCAGGTTCCTCCGGCAACACCTCCGAATAACTTCAGAACCCCATGTCCGTGAGCCGTTTTTGCATTCTCTCCCGGGCCGGTTTGTTAGCGGGCCTGCTTACGCTGGGCGCCTGCGTCAACCCGCACGGGGTGCGTATGGCGGACGCCGATCCCGCCGGCTGGCTCCCCACGGAGCCCCTGAGGGTGGAGTACGACAACCGCGATACACTTACGGCCTACAACATCGACGTCATCGCCCGCCTGGGCAGCCTCTTCCGCTACGACCGCCTGGGCTTGTGCGTGACCACCGTCACCCCGGACGGCTACCGCTGGCGCGACACCCTCTATCTCCCGACCCGAGGCCGCCTCTCGGACATCGGGCTGTTCACCGAACTCACCGGGCCCTACCGGCAAGGGGCCGTGCTGGGTCAGAAGGGGCTCTACGTTTTCGAATTTCTTCCCTACATGCCGGGCATTCCTCCGGGCGGCGTGAGCGACGTGGCCGCGGTGGGCATCTCCCTCTCCCTCAGACCGGGAGCGAGGTAATACTTTCAACCCCCTGGAACGATGCTGAGTAAAATCCGGAAAATACTCGCCCTCGTATGCTGCCTGCTGATCACGCTGCTGCTGCTCGACTTCACGGGTACGCTGCATGGGTGGCTCGGATGGCTGGCCAAGGTGCAGTTCATTCCGGCCCTGCTGGCCGTGAACGGGCTCGTGCTGGCTCTGCTGATCGTGCTGACGCTCGTTTTCGGGAGACTCTACTGCTCGGTGATCTGTCCGCTGGGCGTCTTGCAGGACGGCGTTTCGCACGTTTCGAGCCGCCGCAAAAACCGCCGCCGCTTCCGCTACACGAAAGGGAAGCCCTGGCTGCGCTACGGGATACTGCTGCTGTTCGTGGTCGCGCTCGTGGCGGGAATCGGCTCCGTCGCCTCGCTGCTGGACCCCTACGCGGCCTACGGACGCATCGCCACCAACCTCTTCGGACCCGTCTACCGCTCGGGCAACAACCTGCTCGCCTGGCTCTCCGAGCGGGTCGGCAGCTACGCTTTCTATTCCACCGAAGTGTGGGTGAAAAGCGGGGTCGTGCTGGGCGTGAGCGCGGCGACCCTGCTGATCGTGGGTCTGCTTTCCTGGCGCAACCGGCGGACCTACTGCAACCGCATCTGTCCCGTCGGGACTATTCTCGGATCGATGGCGCGTTTCTCGCTCTTCCGTCCGGTGTTCGACGAAGAGAAGTGCACCCACTGCGGGCTTTGCGAGCAAAATTGCAAGGCCCTGTGCATCGACTCGGCCAACCTTACGATCGACCGGAGCCGCTGCCTGACCTGCTTCAACTGCCTCTATACCTGCAAATCCGGAGCAGTACGCTACGCCCCCCGCCCGGCAGCCCGCAAAGCCGCTCTATCCGGGGAAGAGAAGAAGGGCCTCTCGCGCCGCAGCTTCCTGGCCCTGGCCGGGACCCTGGCGGCGACCCACACCCTGAAAGCCCAGCAACTGAAGGTGGACGGCGGCCTGGCCGACATCGAAGACAAAAAAGTCCCCGACCGCAAAACGCCCGTCGTCCCCCCGGGAGCCGGAGGCGCGGCGCACCTCAAACAGCACTGCACGGCCTGCCAGCTCTGCGTGTCGGTCTGCCCGAACGGCATCCTGAGGCCCTCGAACAAGCTCTCCACCCTGATGCAGCCCGAGCTGACCTTCGAGCGCGGCTGGTGCCGTCCGGAGTGCACCGAGTGTTCGCAGGTCTGCCCCACGGATGCGATCCGCGAAATCACCCCCGCCGACAAGTCGGCCCTCTCGATCGGCCAGGCGATCTGGATCAAGGACAACTGCGTGGTGAACACCGACTCCCTCGCCTGCACGGCCTGCGAGCGGCATTGCCCCACGCAGGCGATCACGCTGGTGGCCGTCGACTCCGCCGATCCCCGCTCGCTGAAAATCCCCGCCGTGAACAAGGAACTGTGCATCGGCTGCGGGGCCTGCGAGTACCACTGCCCGGCCCGCCCGTTCAGCGCGATCTACGTCGAGGGCCACGCCAGGCACCACTCGGTTTAAACTCGAACGACCATGGGAAAAATAGATAAAAAAGCGATCAGCCGCCGCGATTTTCTGAAAGTCATGGGCACGGGCGCCGTCGTCACCGGGGCTGCCCTGGCCGGGTGCAAGCCCGCGAACCGCGTCTCGGCCGAAGGCGGCGCGTTGGGAGAAGTGCCCACCGACCGGATGACCTTCCGCACCAATCCCCACACCGGTGATAAGGTCTCCCTGCTGGGCTACGGCTGCATGCGCTGGCCCCTGAGAAAGACCGCCCAAGGCGAGGAAGTGGACCAGGAGGCCGTCAACGAGCTGGTGGACTACGCTATCGCCCACGGCGTGAACTACTTCGACACGGCTCCCGTCTACATCCGCGGCTGGTCGGAAACGGCTACCGGCATCGCCCTCAAACGGCATCCGCGCGACAAATTCTTCGTCGCCACCAAGCTCTCCAACTACGGCGACACGAGCCGGCAGACGGCCATGACTCTGTACCGCAACTCGCTGCGCGACCTGCAGGTCGATTACCTGGACTACTACCTGCTGCATGGGGTCGGAGGAGGAAACGGGATCGAAACGTTTCAACAACGTTTTGTCGACAACGGCATGCTGGATTTCCTGCTCGGGGAGCGCAAAGCCGGACGCATCCGCAACCTGGGCTGGTCCTTCCACGGCGACGTGAAGGTCTTCGACCACTTGTTGGCTATGGATATCCAATGGGACTTCGCCCAGATTCAGCTCAACTACCAGGACTGGCAGCACGCCACCGGGCGCAACGTCAACGCCGAGTACCTCTACGGCGAGCTGGTCAAGCACAACGTTCCCGCCATCATCATGGAGCCCCTGCTCGGGGGACGCCTGGCCCGGGTGAACGCCCAGGCCGAGAAGATCATGCGCGAAATGCGCCCCGAGGACACCCCGGCCCGCTGGGCCTTCCGCTACGCCGGGACGCCGGAGCACGTGCTGACGGTGCTCAGCGGCATGGTCTATATGGAGCACCTCCAGGAAAACATCCGCACCTATTCGCCGATCGAACCGCTCACCGGGCCCGAGTACGCCATGCTCGAGGAGATCACCGGAATTCTCATCGACTCGGATTACATCCAGTGCACCGAGTGCCAGTACTGCATGCCCTGCTCCTACGGAATCGACATCCCCGGGGTCTTCGGCCACTACAACCGCTGCGTGAGCGCCGGGAAAATTTTAAAAAGCTCCAACGACGAGGGCTACAAGCAGGCCCGCCGCGCCTTTCTCGTGGGCTACGACCGCAGCGTGCCCAAGCTCCGGCAGGCCGCCCACTGCACCGAGTGCAACGAATGCCTCGCCCGCTGCCCGCAGCGCATAAAGATCCCCACCGAGATGCGCCGGGTCGACCAGTATGCCGAACAACTCAAACAAAAACTCGATTTTTAGAAGTTGGTCATGGAGCAATTAATCAGGTTGTTGCGTGAGGGAAATTATTCCTGCGTGATCGACAATGGGGTGGAGGTCAGGACTTGTCATGGCCGGGGGGTCTCGGACCTCTACGGCCTGCTGACCCAGGAGCCCTGCCAGCTACAAGGAGCCCGCGTCGCCGACAAGGCCGTGGGCAAGGCTGCGGCCGCCCTGCTGGCGCTGGGGGGCGTGCGGGAGGTGTATGCCAGTGTGATCTCGGCTCCCGCCCGTGCCTTGTTGGAGAAGGCTGGCGTGGGAGTTACCTTTGCGGAGGAAGTGCCGGTGATCTGGAACCGGGACCGCAGCGACTGGTGCCCGCTCGAAAAACTCTGCGTGGAGGAAAATTCGCCCGAAACCATCTTCCCGCTTATCGAGACCTTTATAAAAGCTCAAAAAAACAAGTAAAATGACAACGATCAGATTGTACGCATGGGATTACCGGGACGCCCGGACCTACCTCGCCGCCGCGCTCTTCGTGCTGGGCAACATCGCCCTGCCGCAGCTGTTCCACCTCGTCCCGGGGGGCGGGCCGACCTGGCTGCCGATCTATTTTTTCACCCTGATCGGGGCCTACAAATACGGCTGGAAGGTGGGTCTGCTAACGTCTCTGCTCTCGCCGCTGGCCAACCACCTGCTGTTCGGTATGCCCCCGGCAGCGATGCTCGCACCCATCTGGGTGAAATCGGGCCTGCTGGCCCTGGCGGCCGGGTACGCCGCCCGGCGCTTCGGCCGGATTTCCATCCCGATCCTCGCGGGGGTCGTGCTGGCCTACCAGATCGTAGGCACGCTCTCCGAGTGGGCCATCACGGGCAGTTTTTCCGCGGCCCTGCAGGATTTTCGCATCGCGGTCCCCGGCATGCTGTTGCAGGTCTTCGGGGGTTATCTGTTTATCCGATACATCATTAAAAAATAGGTAAATACACATGCCGAGAGGAAAAGATAAATTGCGGCGCTTCGCCGAAAACCGGACGTTCCGCTGCATGGTGCAGCCCGAATTTGAGGAAATTTTTCACCGGGACCACCCTTTCAAAGGCCGCTGGCGGGAGGAGTACTTCGGCAACCAAAACCCGGTCGTCCTGGAACTGGGCTGCGGCCGGGGCGAGTACACGGTGGCCCTGGGGAGGCGCTACCCCGAACGGAATTTCATCGGTGTGGACATCAAGGGCGCCCGCATGTGGCGGGGGGCCAAGACGGCCACCGAGGAGGCCCTCCCGAACGTGGCCTTCCTGCGCACCCGCATCGAGTTCATCGACTCGTTCTTCGCCCCGGGCGAGGTGGCCGAGAGCTGGATCACCTTCCCGGACCCCCAGCTGCACAAGAACCGGGCGAAAAAACGCCTCACGGCCCCGCCCTTCCTGGCCCTCTACGCGGGTTTCCTGCGCCCGGAGGGTTTTATCCACCTCAAGAGCGACAGCCTCTACCTGCACAACTACACCCGCGCCGTGATCGCGGCCAACGCCCTGCCCGTGGCGGAAGTGCAAACCGACATCTACGGCAGCGGCTACGCCGACGAACGCCTCTCGGTAAAAACCGCCTATGAGGAAAAATTCCTGGCCCAGGGCATCCCGATCACCTACCTGCAATTTTCATTGGGCAATCGCCGGGAATTTGAAACGCCGGAGTTTGACGACCCGATCCCCGCGATGAAGGGAACAACTTATTTGGAACTTTAAGGCGCCGACCCGGATAAAGAAAAGGGAGCGTTCACAACCGTGAACACTCCCTTTTTTTGGTGTGCGGAAAAATCGCTAAAAGAAGAATTTAGCCCCGAAGAAGTACATCCGCGGCATGGCGGGGCCGTAGATGTAGCTGGCGTCCTTGAGGGCTCCGCGGTCAAGGTCGGGCTGGAATTGGTCGAAGAGGTTCTTGATCCCGCCGTGCAGTTCGAGGTTGACCAGGCCGCCCAGGCGGAAGGTATAGGCCGCCTTGAAGCCCATGTCGAAGAAGTCGGGCGTCCAGCGCTCGGTGTCTTCGGGGACGTAGCCGGCCATGTGCTGGACCAGCATCCGTCCGGTGTAGTTGCCGAAGAGCGAGGCTTTTAGAGCCCGCGTGACCGTGAAGTTGGCCGTCAGGTAGCCGTACTGGCCGGGCGAGCGGAACATCGTGCGCTGCGGGGCCAGGTCGGGATTGGACGACCAGGCGAAAGGCTCCTTGTAGCGGCTCTGCTGCAGGGTGTAGCCCAGTTGCACGTCCACCACGCCCGGCAGGCCCACCCGGGCCTCGAAGTTGAAGCCCTTGACGGTCGCCCCGGGGGCGTTGGTTTTCAGCATCAGGGTGTTGCCCTGGTCGTCGTGTCCGTTTTCGACCAGCGTGAAGACGTCGTTGAGGGTGGTGTAGAACCCCTCGATGAGCAGGTTGCCCTGCCACTTGCCGAAGTTGTGGTAGAGGTCGGCCGAGAGGCTGAAGCTTTGCGAAGTCTCCTCCTTGAGGTCGGGGTCCAGTTCGATCAGCATCACTTCCCCGCCCACGGCGGCCACGTGCAGGTCCTCGTCGTAGGCCTGCGGGGCCCGGTAGCCGCTCGAGTAGCTGCCCCTCAGCCCGATCCATTCGGCGGGCGTGTAACGCAGGTTGGCCCGGGGGCTGAAGATGACGTGGTCGATGAGGTTGTGCTTGTCGAGGCGTCCGCCCAGCAGGAAGCTCACCTGCTTGCTTTTCCATTCGTTCTGGACGAATCCCCCCCAGATGCGGGTCACCTGCTTGAGGTCGCGGTTGTAGCCGAGCATCTGGTCGTGCAGGTCGTTGTAGTTGAATTCCACCCCGCCGGTCAGTTCCGCCGGAGAGAACAACAGCCGGTCCATCGAGTAGGCGTACTGGCCCCCGGCCACGGCGGTTTTGTCGGTGGTCTTGCCGTAGGCGTCGAGGTTCTGGTTGGTGCCGAAGTAGCTGTCGCGGTCGATGCCCTGGCCCGAGGCGTAGAGGCCCACGCGGTGCTTCTGGTTGGGAGTGTAGAGGTCGAAGCGCAGGCCCCCGCCGTTGATCTTGTGGCGCAGTTGTTCGGCGATATCGGCCTCGTGGGGCGGGCGGTCCATCTTGTCGCCGCCCCGGCGGAATTCGCGGATGTGGTGGTACTCGGCCGTGATCTTGGAGTAGGTGCCCGTCTTGTAGTAGCTGCGGAAGCCGATGGTCTCGGAGCTCAGCTTGGGTGTATCCGAGAAGCCGTCCCCGTTGCGGTCGTAGGGGTCGCGGTCGCGGATCATCCCGAAGAGGTAGACCCCGGCGCGGTGGTCGTCCGAGACGAAGGCCCCGTTAAGGGAAGTGGCCATGTCGACGTTGCCCTTGTCCCCGACGGCCGTGGTGTTGGAGAGGCTCACCGTGTTGCGCAGGGGTTCCTTGGTGATGACGTTGACGATGCCCGCGATGGCGTTCGACCCGAAGAGCGCCGAGCCGCCGCCCCGGATCACCTCGACCCGTTCGACCATGGCCGTGGGCAGTTGCTCGAGGCCGTAGACGCCCGCCAGGGAGCTGAAGATGGGGCGGCTGTCGAGCAGGATCTGGGTGTACTGGCCCTCGAGGCCGTTGATGCGCAGCTGGGGCACCCCGCAGTTGGCGCAGGTGTACTCGGTGCGCACGCCCGCCTGGAAGTTGAGGGTCTCGGCCAGCGAGTTGGAAACGGTCGATTCGAATAGTTTGGAAGATAATACGTTGACGATAGTCGCCGACTCCCGCTTGTTGGTCTCGTTGCGGGTGGCCGAGACGACCACCTGGTCCATCTCGATGCTTTCGTCCTCGAGCAGGAAGTTGATCTCCTGGGTCTTGCCCGCGACGATCTTGATGGGCTGCTCGACGGACTTGTAGCCCAGGGCCGAGGCCACCAGGGTGAACTCCCCGGCGGGCAGGTTGCGCAGGGTGTAGTGGCCCGTGCCGTCGGTGGCCGTGCCAAGGGTCGTTCCTTTGATCGTGATGTTGATGTAGGGGAGGTGTTCCAGCGTGCGCGCGTGTTCGACGTGCCCGGTAATGTGGGCGTCGCTGCGGGGTTTGCGGGGTTGATCGTCTTCCACTTCGCCCTCGGCGTGCAGCAGCATCGGGCAGAGGAGCAAGAGCAGCCAAGCGGCTGCGGTATGGAGTATTTTCATGGGATTTTTGATTTAATTATACTGTCAAAAGGAGCCTGCGAAGGGCCGGGTTCTGCGAATTTCGGTTCGCGGGGACGACATGAAATTAAAGAGAAGGAGGGCCCCTCAGGCAGAGCGTCCCGGGCTTCTGCTGTTCCGCGTGGAGAACCGGGAGGGCAAATTCCAGGCGGGAAGCCTTGCGCAGCAGCGGGGCGCTGCCGCAGAAAAACAACAAGGTGAAGGCCAGCAGCGAGAGGTGCGCAATGAGTTGCAGTTGCAGGGTGCTGTGCTGATGGCCGGGTTGGCAAGGGGTTCCCGAGTAGGGGTGGGAGTGGACGATGCGGCCGCCCCTGACCTCGTGGACGTGGGAAAAAAGCGTGATTCCGGCGTAGTACCCGGCGAAGAGTACCAACAACAGGGCGATTATCGGCTTTTTGAATTTACGTAGCAGCATCTTTTTGTATCTGTCTCGCTTTTTGGGAGGCTGCACATATCGCACATCATATTTTCCTTATCCTCCTTGTTCCAGTCCTCACGTACTTCAAGTACGCTCCGGACTGGACCCTTCGGACGATAAGAAAACCGACGAAGGAGAGAGCAAAGTCAAGCTTGCTTGAACTTTATCGAACGAGGAGGAGGAAAACGGGCAGCCTTTGTTGTCCGTTAAATCTGACGCACGCTATGCACAGCGGCGTTCCCCATAGGTAGGGCGCTAATACAACATTCCCTTTCCGGGGCCAAAGGTAATTATTCTCCGAAAAAATTAAAAAAGGATTCCCTATTTTAGAAGAGAGCGACTGCACGCTTTCCTCCTAAAAAGGGATGGGGGCGCATAAAAAAAAATTTCGCGCGACCGGAATTTCCATCCTGCGAAAAAGTCCTTTTTTTGCGGGCGGGCACACTGCCGGAAGCGTTATTTACCCAGGATCAGCAACAGCTTAGGACCTTTTTTGCTGATGAGGGTGAGGTTCTTGAGGTCCCGGCTCTGCCGGAAATCCAGGGTCGAGTCGCTGCCCGGGTTGAGCTGGATGACCGTGTCATTGGGGTCCTCGTCCGTGCCCCGCAGGGTGCCCCAGAGGCCGCTACTCACCCGGATGTCGACGGGCTTGCCTTCCCGGAGGCGCTCGACGATCAGGTCGTAGGTGCCGTCCCCGCTGAACTGCTGGTGGAACAGCGTCAACTGGTAACGGATTCCGTCGCAATCCTCACAGGGGGCTACCCCGCTGTAGTTGCGTTCCTGGATCCGGCCCAGGTCCTTCTGGACGACCAGGGCTTCACGGGCCGAGACGGGTTTTTCGGTGGTGGCGGCCCCTTTGCAGGAGGCCAGCAGCAGGATCAGGCCTGCCAGAAGAAGATGTCTGGTCATAATGCAGTTTTTAGAGGTTTGTATAAATTGGGGGAAGGGCTGCGCATATCGCACGCCATAGTTGAGTTATCCTCTTCGTTCCAGTCCTCACGTACCTTAAGTACGCTCCGGGCTGGACCTTCAGACGATAAGAAAACCGACGAACGCAGCAGGCGCAGAGTCCGCTTGCGGGCTATGCCTTGCAAGGAGGAGGAAAACGGGCGTCTTTTTGCCCGTTAAATCTGACGCACGCTATGCACAGCTGCGCTCCTTATCGTAGGGTGCCAGGAACGATAGTATCTACTTTTGCGATTTTTGTGCCAAACCGGATGAAAAACGGGCCGCCCTTGGGAAAGAGCGGCCCGCTGAATGAAAGTCAGAAGGTTATTACAGCTTCGGACCGGCGGCCACGAGAGCCTTGCCGGTAGCCGTGCCGGTGAACTTCGTGAAATTTTTCACGAAACGGCCGGCCAGGTCCTGAGCCTTCGTGTCCCACTGGGCAGCGGCGGCGTAGGTGTCGCGCGGGTCGAGGATCTTGGGGTCCACGCCGGGCAGGGCGGTGGGCACCTTGAAGCCGAAGTAGGGCATTTCCTTGGTGGGAGCCTTGTCGATCGAGCCGTCCAGGATGGCGTCGATGATGCCACGGGTGTCTTTGATCGAGATGCGCTTGCCCGTGCCGTTCCAACCGGTGTTCACCAGGTAGGCCGTGGCACCGGAAGCCTGCATTTTCTTCACCAGTTCTTCGCCGTACTTGGTGGGGTGCAGCGACAGGAAGGCGGCGCCGAAGCAAGCCGAGAAGGTCGGCGTGGGCTCGGTGATACCGCGTTCGGTACCGGCCAGTTTGGCGGTGAAGCCAGACAGGAAGTAGTACTGGGTCTGCTCGGGGCTCAGGATCGAAACCGGAGGCAGTACGCCGAAAGCGTCGGCCGAGAGGAAGATCACCTTTTTGGCGGCGGGAGCCTTCGAGACGGGTTTAACGATGTTCTTGATGTGCTCGATGGGGTAGGAGACACGGGTGTTTTCGGTCACCGACTTGTCGTTGAAGTCGATCACGCCGCCTTCTTTCACCGTCACGTTTTCCAACAGGGCGTCGCGTTTGATGGCGTCCCAGATGTCGGGCTCGTTTTCCTGGCTCAGGTTGATCACCTTGGCGTAGCAGCCGCCTTCGAAGTTGAAGACGCCTTCGTCGTCCCAGCCGTGTTCGTCGTCGCCGATGAGCAGACGCTTGGGGTCGGTCGAGAGGGTGGTCTTGCCGGTGCCGGAGAGGCCGAAGAAGATGGCCGTGTTCTTTTTGTCCATGTCGGTGTTGGCCGAGCAGTGCATCGAGGCGATGCCCTGGAGCGGGAGCAGGTAGTTCATGTAGGAGAACCTCCCTTTCGTCATTTCACCGCCGTACCTGGTGTTGAGGATAACCTGGATCTTTTCGGTCAGGTTGAAAACCACGGCCGTTTCCGAGTTCAGACCCAGCTCCTGGTAGTTTTCCACCTTGGCTTTCGAGGCGTTCATCACCACGAAGTCGGGTTCGCCGTACGAGGCCAGTTCGGCTTCGGTGGGGCGGATGAACATGTTGGTCACGAAGTGAGCCTGCCAGGCCACTTCCATGATGAAGCGGATCTTGAGGCGGGTGTTTTCGTTGGCACCGCAGAAAGTGTCCACAACGAAGAGGCGTTTGCCGGAGAGTTCCTTCACGGCCAGGTCTTTGAGGACCTTCCAGCTCTTTTCGCTGAGGGGTTTGTTGTCGTTCTTGTACTCTTCGGAGGTCCACCAGATGGTATCCTTGGTGGTGTCGTCCATCACGAAGAATTTGTCTTTGGGCGAGCGGCCCGTGTAAACGCCGGTCATCACGTTGACAGCGCCCATGTCCGTTACTGTGCCTTTTTCAAAGCCCGTCAGGCCCGGTTTGGTCTCCTCGGTGAACAGCTGGTCGAACGAGGGGTTGTGTACGATCTCGGTCACACCCGTGATGCCGTACTTGCTCAAATCGATTTTCATAACGTTTTTTATTTTAGATTAATACACCTCTTGTTTGGTTGCTTTCCACCCCGGACCCTAAAGAACCCCCAGGCGGAAAACGTCACAAAGATACGAAATTATTTTATTGTTATACAAATAACAATCCAAAGTTCTTTAAAAAAATTAAAAAAGATAAAATTCGTTAAGAAACTCCCTTTTATCGGGAAGTTTCCCGGGAGTCCGCCCCGAACAACGGGGTGACGATCCAGCGTCTCAGCAGCGGGGCGATCCCCAGGCCGGAAAAGGCTCCCAGTGTGTTGGCAATCAGATCGATAGGTTCGTTCGCCCGGTTGATGTACTCGCCCTGTATCCATTCAATCCCGGCGGAGGCGGCGATTACGGCCCCCACTACCCACCCCTTGCGCCAACCCCGCGGCTCGAACCACAGCAGCAATAAGCTTGCCTCGCCGGCGTAAAAGATAAAATGGACGATCTTATCGAAATACGGGATTGCCGCCCACCAGCCCGTGGGCAGGTCGTCGCCCGGGGCCAGCGAGCCGTAGAGCACCCCCGCCGTCCACAGCAGGGTGCAGGCGATCAGCAGGGGCCGGAATCCTTTTTTTTGCATAATTTTCAATCTTGGGATTTCAAAGGTACGAAAAAGTACGGCCCCGCAGAAATATTCCGCAGGGCCGCAAACCGGGTTGACCGGGCGACTATTTATAAAGTCCCTTGTAGGCTTCGCAGGCGCGGTAGTCGGCGCCCTCGGGGTCCATCCCGAAGGCGGCCCAGGCGCTCGGCCGGAAGATCGCGTCCGTGTCGACGTTGTGCATGCAGACCGGGATGCGCAGCATCGAGGCCAGGGTGATCAAATCGGCGCCGATGTGGCCGTAGCTGAAAGCCCCGTGGTTGGCACCCCAGTTGTTCATCACCGAGTAGACGTCCTTGAAGGCGCCCACGCCCGTCAAACGGGGGGCGAACCAGGTCGTCGGCCAGGTCATGTCGGTACGTTCGTTGAGGGTCTTGTGCATGTCCTCTTCGAGCGTCACGGTGTAGCCTTCGGCGATTTGCAGCACCGGGCCCAGGCCCTTGACCAGGTTCAGACGGCTCATCGTCACCGGCATACCGGCCTTCGAGAGGAAGTTCGAGGAGTAGCCGCTGCCGCGGAAGTAGTCGCGGTTGGCCGGGAACCAGGTGGTGGCCTTCAGGCACTTGTCGGCCTCTTCGGGGGTGATTTCCCAGAAGGGTTTCATAGCGGGTTTGCCGCCCACGGTCTGCTCGCCCGTGCCGTCGAGGCTGGCGGCCCCAGAGTTGATCAGGTGGATGATGCCGTTCTTGGCCTCTCCGGTCAGCGGCTTGCCCGTCACGCGCTGGACGGCTTCGGGGCTCCAATAGGTGCGCACGTCGGCGAAGACCTGGGCGCTGTTGGTCAGCAGCTTGCCGAAGAGCATGGCGGCTCCGTTGAGCGAGTCGTTCTCGGTGGCGACCACATAGGCCTCGCGGATGCCGTTCCAGTCGAAGGAGGAGTTGAGGATGGCCTCGGCGAAGTCCCCGTTGGGGAAGTGGTCGGTCCACTGGCGCTGGCCCTGGAAGCCCGAAACGATGGCGTTGTGGCCCAGGGCTTCCTCCTTGAACCCGGCCTTGAGTAGCTCGGGGTTGCCGACCATCAGGTCGCGGAAGATGAGGGCCATCTTTACCACAAATTCCCAGTCAGCGTCCTTCTCGGCGCGGTTGCGCTGGCGTTCGGGGCGGTTGAGGTCCTTGCCCTCGTTCACCTTGCAGTATTTCTCGGTCCAGGCCATGGCCTTCTTGAACTCCTCCTTGTCGTAGATGCCCTCTTCGATGCGGCGGGTGATCTCGGTCATGTCGACGTACTCGTTGCGCATGCCCAAGTATTCCTGGAAGAAGTCGGGGTTGACGGTCGACCCGGCGATGCCCATTGAGACGGAACCGATCGAGAGGTAGCTTTTGCCGTGCATCTGGGCCACGGCAATCCCGGCGCGGGTGAAGCGCAGCAGCTTTTCGCGCACGTCGTCCGGAATGGTCTTGTCCGTGAGGTCCTGCACGTCGCGGCCGTAGATGCCGAAGGCGGGCATGCCCTTCTGGTTGTGTCCGGCCAGGGCGGCGGCCAGGTAGACGGCCCCCGGGCGTTCGGTGCCGTTGAAGCCCCAGATGGCCTTGGGCAGGCGGTCGTCGTAATCGATCGTTTCGCTGCCATAACACCAGCAGGGGGTGACGGTGATGGTCAGCCCGACGCCTTCCTTGCGGAATTTTTCGGCGCAGGCGGCCGCTTCGGGCACCCGGCCGATGGTCCCGTCGGCGATCACGCACTCCACGGGCGTGCCGTCGGAATACCTGAGCGTCGAGGAGAGCAGTTTGGCCACGTTCCGGGCCATGTCCATGGTTTGGTCTTCGAGGGATTCGCGCACTCCGCCCTGGCGGCCGTCGATCACGGGACGGATGCCTACTTTGGGGTTGGAGCCGATAAAGCGTTTGGTAGTCATACTATTATATATTTTAGAAGGTTTTTTCGAAAAGGGTTGTCTTACAAATGTACAAATATATTTCAGAAGAAGCCAAGGAAATTTTAGTGCGCTTCGATCCAATTTTCGCCCACTCCGCACTCGGCCACCAAAGCTACTTTCAACTGCGCGGCGGCCTCCATGCAGCGCACCACCAGCTCGCGCACTTCGGTTTCCTCGCTGCGGAGCATGTCCACCACCAGTTCGTCATGCACCTGGAGGATGATCCGCGAGCGCAGCCTTTTTTTTTGCAATTCGTCGTGCACGGCGATCATCGCCAGCTTCATGATGTCGGCCGCGCCCCCCTGGATCGGGGCGTTGATGGCGTTGCGCTCCGAAAGGCCCCGTACCACGGCGTTGCCCGAGCGGATGTCCGGCAGGTAGCGCTTGCGTCCGAAAAGCGTGGTGACGAAACTCGTTTCCCGGGCCTGTTCGATCACCCGCTCCATGTAGGCCCGGATGCCGGGGTAGGAGGCGAAGTAGCCGTCGATGATCTCCTTGGCCTCGGTGCGGGGAATTCCCAATCGCTGAGAGAGGCCGAAGGCCGAGATGCCGTAGATAATCCCGAAGTTGGCCGTCTTGGCCTTGCGCCGCTGCTCGGGGGTGACTTCCGCGAGCGGGACGCCGAAGAGGCGGGCGGCCGTGGCGGCGTGGATGTCTTCTCCCTGCGCGAAGGCTTCGATCATCGCCTCGTCGGCGCTCAGGTGGGCCATCAGCCGGAGTTCGACCTGCGAATAGTCGGCCGAGAGCAACAGGTGGTCGCCGTCCGAGGGGATAAAGGCCTTGCGGATTTCGCGGCCCCGGGCTTCGCGGATGGGGATATTCTGGAGGTTGGGATTCGTCGAACTGAGGCGTCCCGTGGCGGTGACGGCCTGGTTAAAAGAAGTGTGGATGCGGTCCGTGCGGGGATTTACCAGCAGCGGCAACGCCTCGACATACGTGGAGAGCAGTTTTCGCAAACCGCGGTATTCGAGGATCATTCCGATCACTGGGTGGCGATCGGAGAGCATCTGGAGGTACTCCTCGTCCGTGCGGTACTGCTTGGTCTTAGTCATCCGGGGCTTGGGGTCGAGCTTCATGCGTCCGAAGAGCGCTTCGCCCAGTTGTTTGGCCGAGTTGACGTTCAGCGTGGGGTCGCCCGTGGCTTCGCGGATCTGCTCTTCGAGTTCCTTTAATTCTTCGGTCAACTCCCTGCCCGAGGCCGCCAGGGCCTGGGTGTCGATCTTCACGCCCGCCATTTCGATGTCGGCCAGCACTCGGATCAGCGGCTCCTCGATGGTCCGGTAGAGCTCCTGCTGCCCCTCGGCCTCCAGCATCGGCCAGAGTTTTTCCCAGAGTTGCAGCGTCACGTCGGCGTCCTCGCAGGCGTAGGCCGAGACCTGCTCCAGGGCCACGCGGTCCATGGTCAGTTGGCGGGGGCCCTTGCCGATGAGCGCCTCGATGGGCACGGGGTTGTAGTTGAGGTAAGTGCGGGCGAGGTGGTCCATGCCGTGCCGCGACTCGGGGTCGAGCAGGTAGTGGATGATCATCGTGTCGTAGAAGCGGCCCCGGACGCTCACCCCAGCCGCCTGCAGGACCATCAGGTCGAATTTTAAATTCTGACCGATTTTCGCAATGCGCTCGTTTTCGAAAACCGGGCGCAGCGTGTTCAGCACCGCGGCCGTATTCTCCGTCGTGCAGGGAATGTACCAGGCTTCGTGCGCTTTCAAGGCAATGGAGATGCCCACCAGGCGGTCGCCGAAAATATCGAAGCCCGTGGTCTCGGTGTCGAAGCAAAAGACCTCGGCCCGGGATAATTTTTCGACCAGGGCGGTGAGTTCCTGCGGCTCGGTGACGGTATGATAAAGGTGTTCGACGGTGTCGATGGTTTCGTAGGTCGATCCCTCCGCCGATGTGGCGGGTGCCGGAGTCTCGGGGGCGGGAGCCGAAGCTGCGGCGAACAGGTCGCCCTGCAGCGGATCGGCCTTCGGAGCGGGCCGGGGCGTGGCGGCAACCGCAGGCGCGGTTTCCGGGAGGGCCTGAGCCGCCTGAGCAAAGCGGTTGCCCCCCTGCAATTCCAGCAGCATAGAGCGGAAGCCCAGGTTTTTATACAATTCGCCCAGGGCGTCCAGGTCGGGGGTCTCCATGACCAGGTGCTCGGGCACGAATTCCACGGGGACGTTCAGCTCGATGGTGGCCAGTTGCTTGGCCAGGCGGATCTGGTCGGCGTTCTGCTCGACGTTTTCGCGCTGCTTGCCCTTGAGTTTATCGGTGTTTTCCAGCAGATTTTCCACGCTGCCGAATTCGGCCACCAGCTTCGTGGCGCTCTTTTCGCCGATGCCCGGTACGCCGGGGATGTTGTCCGAGGCGTCGCCCCACAGGGCCAGGATGTCGATCACCTGGCGCGGGTCGGCGATGCCGTAGTTTTCGCAGAGTTGTTCGCAGCCGATCACCTCGATGCCCTCGCCGCCCTTGCGCTGCTTGTAGATGTGGACCGTGGGGCGGATCAACTGCCCGAAGTCCTTGTCGGGGGTCACCATAAAGACCTCGTATCCGGCCTGGGCGGCTTTCTGCGAGAGGGTGCCGATCACGTCGTCGGCCTCGTAGCCGGGCACTTCCAGCACCGGGATGCGCATCGCCCCAAGGATATCCTTGATGTAGGGCACGGCCTTGCGGATGTCCTCCGGAGTCTCGTCCCGGTTGGCCTTGTAGGCGGGGTAGAGTTCGTGGCGGAAGTTGCCCCCCTTGGGGTCGAAGGCCACGCCCAGGTAGTGTGGTTCTTCGCGCCGGATCAGCTCGTTGAGGAATTTCACGAAGCCGAAGATGGCCGAGGTGTTTAAACCGTCCCCGTTGCGCATGGGACGGTTGATAAAGGCGTAGTACGACCGGAATATCAACGCGTAAGCGTCGATCAAAAAAAGTTTTTTCATAAAATGTCTCGCTTCAGGGAAGGCTGCGCATATCACACGCCAGATTTTCCTTATCCTCTTCCGCTCAAATCCTCACATACTTTAGTATGCTCCGGTTTGATGCTCAGACGATAAGAAAAATCTGACGCACGCTATGCACAGCTGCGTTCCGGAAAGTAGGGGTGCTAATTATTTTTTATTAAAACCGGGATTGTCGTCGCGGAACCACTCGGCGAACGAGGTGGCTGTTTCGTGCAGCTTGATGCTCAGCAACTCGACTCCCTCGGGCAGCAGCGGGGCGATCTCCCGGGCCATGTCGGCCACCATGTTTTCGCAGGTGGGCTGGTAGGGGGTCTCGATGATGCGGTCGAAGTGTTTGCCCAGGCTCGCCATCAGCTCCCGGCTGCGGGGGCTGCGGCGCATCAGCAGGGCGTGGTCGTAGCGCTCCACGATCCGCTCGCGCACGATCCGCTTCAGTTGCCCGAAGTCCATCACCATCCCCAGCTTGGGGTTTTCAGAATTTTGCTCCGGTTCTCCGATGACCGTTACGAAGAGACGGTAGGAGTGGCCGTGGAATTCCCGGCAGGGGCCGTCGTAGCCCTCGAGGACGTGGGCCATTTCGAACGAAAATTCCTTGGTCAGACGGATGCGCGGCATGGCGGGGGATTTTAAGCGATCGTTATAGTTCCGACCGCACGTCCGCCTGCCGGGAGAAACTGTCCGAGAGCGAGATGAAGGTCTCGGTCTGGGAGATGCCCGGCACCTGGAGGATCTGGTCGAAGATGGTGTGCATCAGGTGCTCGTTGTCGGTGCAGTAGAGCTTGATGAGAATGTTGTACTTGCCGGTGATGAAGTGGCATTCGACGATCTCGGGGATGTTTTTGAGTCCCTCGACGGTCTGGTAGTTCATCGTGGGGTCGTCCACCCGGATGCCGATGATGGCGCAGACGTCGTAGCCGAGGGCTTTGGGGTTGACCTCCAGGCGCGATCCGAGGATCACGCCGTTGTCTTCCAGTTTTTTGACCCGCTGGTGGATGGCCGCTCCCGAGATGCCGCATTCGCGGGCGATCTCCAGGTAGGGCGTGCGGGCGTTTTTGACGAGGAATGAAAGAATCTTGCGGTCGATGGCGTCCAAGATGGATTTGGGCATGGGATGGAGAGTTTTTAAGTGAACGTGAGTTCCGCTTTCAGGCGGAACTCACGGGAATGAATCGTAGGAACTAGGCTTTCAGGACGCCCAACTGACGGCCGATCTTGGTAAAGGCGGCGATGCACCTATCGAGATGTTCGGTTTCGTGCCCGGCCGAGACCTGCACCCGGATGCGGGCCTGGTCCTTGGGAACCACCGGGTAGTAGAAGCCCGTCACGTAGATGCCTTCGTCCAGCAGCTTGGCGGCCATGTCCTGCGACAGCTTGGCGTCGTAGAGCATCACGGCGCAGATGGCCGACTCCGTGGGTTTGATGTCGAATCCGGCGGCGATCATGCGGCTGCGGAAGTATTCCACGTTTTTAACCAGTTTGTCGTGCAGGGCATCGCTTTCGGAGAGCATCTTGAACACCTCGATCCCGGCGCCCACCACCGCGGGGGGCAGCGAGTTGGAGAAGAGGTAGGGGCGCGAGCGCTGGCGCAGCAGCTCGATGATCTCGCGACGGCCCGTGGTGAAACCGCCGATGGCGCCGCCGAAGGCTTTGCCGAGCGTGCCGGTGATGATGTCCACCTGGCCCCGTACGTTGAATTGTTCGGTCACCCCGCGGCCCGTGGCTCCCACCACGCCGGCGCTGTGGCACTCGTCCACCATCACCAGGGCGTCGTATTTTTCGGCCAGGGCACAGATGCGGTCCATCGGGGCCACGTTGCCGTCCATGGAGAAGACTCCGTCGGTGACGATGATCTTAAAGCGTTGGGCCTGGGCCGCTTGAAGCTGTTTTTCGAGGTCTTCCATGTCGGCGTTGGCGTAGCGGTAGCGCACGGCCTTGCACAGGCGTACCCCGTCGATGATCGAGGCGTGGTTGAGCGAGTCGGAGATGATGGCGTCCTGCTCGCCCAGCAGGGGTTCGAAGACCCCGCCGTTGGCGTCGAAGCAGGCGGCGTAGAGGATCGTGTCCTCGGTGCCGAAGTAGTCGGCGATTGCCTTCTCGAGCTGCTTGTGGATGTCCTGCGTGCCGCAGATGAAGCGCACCGAGGACATGCCGTAGCCGTGGGTGTCCATCGCCCGCTTGGCCGCCTCCACCAGGCGGGGGTTGTCCGAGAGGCCCAGGTAGTTGTTGGCGCAGAAGTTTAAGACGCTCTTGCCGCCTTCGACGGTGATGTCGGCGCGTTGGGCCGAGGTGATGATGCGTTCGGTTTTGTAAAGGCCTGCCTGGCGGATCGAGGCGATCTCTTCGGTGAGGAATTGCTTGAGTTTTCCGTACATATTTCGATGGATTATGATTTTTACATTGTATAGTAGGACAAAGTTACTTTTTTTTACGAAAACCCTTACACATTGTAACCTTTAAAGCGATAAATTTAGGGCAACAAAAAAGACTCCCGGAAAGGGAGTCTTTTTTTAGATTGATTAGCAGGCTTTCTACTTTTTCCGCTCGTAGGTCAGGAACGAGAAGGGATGTTCGAAAACCTGGCCCCGGGAATGGATGCACTCTTCGATCAGGTCCCACTGGGCCGGGTCCCAGGCCGGGAAGACGGTGTCGCCCTCGTAGTCGGCCTCTACCTCCGTGAGGTACATCCGCTCGGCCAGGGGCAGGGCCTGGGCGTAAATTTCGCCGCCGCCGATCACGAACACCTCCATGTCGGGAGGGGACATGGCCAGGGCTTCCTCCAGCGAGTGGACGACCGTAGCGCCCTCCACCCGGAAGTCTTTTTGCCTGGTAATGATCACGTTTAGTCGGGCGGGAAGCGGGTGGCCCAGGGATTCGTAGGTTTTCCGGCCCATGATGACCGGGTGTCCGAGGGTGATGGCTTTGAAACGGCGCAGGTCCTCGGAGATGTGCCAGATCAAGTTATTGCTGTGCCCAATGACGCCATTGCGGGCAACGGCAGCAATCAATGAAATCATTCGTTAGGGAGTTGGTGGTTTTTTTTGAATTGACTTATGCAAAAATAGTGCAAAAAAGCAAAATAGGCATTGCAAAAATCATGTAAATTAAACCGCGATCGGCGCTTTTATTGCGGGATGGGGGTCATAGCCCTCTAAAGTAAAGTCTTCATACCGGAAATCAAAGATCGATTTTACCTCCTCGTTGAGTTTCATCACCGGCAGAGGCCGCGGCGTACGCGTCAGTTGCAGAGCCACTTGCTCGGTGTGGTTGAGGTAGATGTGGGCGTCGCCCAGGGTGTGGACGAAGTCGCCGGGGCGAAGGCCCGTCACCTGGGCCATCATCAGCGTCAGCAAAGCGTAGGAGGCGATGTTGAAAGGGACGCCCAGAAAGACGTCCGCGCTGCGCTGGTACAACTGGCAGGAGAGGCGGCCGTCGGCGACGTAAAATTGAAACAGGGCATGGCAGGGCGGCAGGGCCATCGTGTCGATCTCGGCCACGTTCCAGGCGCTGACGATGTGGCGGCGCGAGTCGGGATTGTTCTTGATCGAGTCGACCACGGCGCCGATCTGGTCGATGTGGCCCCCGTGCGGGGTGGGCCAACTGCGCCACTGGTAGCCGTAGACGTGGCCCAGGTCGCCGTTCTCGTCGGCCCACTCGTCCCAGATCGTGACCTTGTTGTCGTGGAGGTATTTGATGTTGGTGTCCCCCTTGAGGAACCACAGCAACTCGTGGATGATCGAACGCAGGTGCAGTTTCTTGGTGGTCAGCAGCGGAAAGCCCTCGCTCAGGTCGAAACGCATCTGGTAACCGAAGGTGCTCAGCGTGCCCGTGCCCGTGCGGTCCTCCTTGCGGGTGCCGCGGGCCTCGATGTGGCGGAGCAGGTCGAGATAAGTTTTCATAAAATTATAGCGGGTATTCTTTTAATTTAAATCCGTCGGGACCCAGCACTCCGTACATCGGATGCTCGAGCCACTCGCCCAGGAAAGCGATGTCGGAGCTCTCCGTCAGGGGGTAATAGGCCGGGGCATGGGTGTGGCCGAACACAAAGAGGTCCACCGCCTGAGTCTGCAAAAATGCCCGGGCCCAGGCCACCGCAGGCTCCGCCTCCCCCCGGAAAGCATGCTCGATGGGCTTGCTGTACCGGTTGGAAAGGCTCCAGGCACGCCCCAGGCCGATGCTGATATCGGGATGCAACCACTCGAAAACGGCCTGAACCGGACGGCTGCGAAAAAGCCAGCTCAAAAAACGGGCCGACCACTTCCGGGGCCCCAAAACATCCCCATGACCCAGGCAAACCCGCCGGCCCCCCAAATCCATCACCTCGTAAGGAGCCCGGTGAACCGTAATTCCGCACTCCTCCTGGAAGTACCGGAACATCCAAAGGTCATGGTTGCCCACAAACAAATGAATGGAGACCCCACGGTCCGAAAGCTCCGAAAGTTTCCCCTGCAAACGAGAAAACCCCTGCGGAATAGTCCGCTTATACTCGTACCAAAAATCAAAAATATCCCCCAACAAAAAAATACCCTCGGCCGTCCCCGAAGCCTCCTCCAACCACCGCACAAACAAACGCTCCCGCTCCCGGGGAGGAACCCCCCCCCGAAGACCCAAATGAACATCCGAAGCAAAGTAATACATGGGTTGTAAAGTAGTCTTGGGACTGCCCCTTTTTATAAAAAGGGGCCCCAAAAATTTTGGGGGGAAACTCCGTTTCCCGTGGTTCGCTTGTTAGGCCCTATATAGGTTTTATACAGAGACCCCCGCTCTCAATGCCAGCACGAAAAAGCAATGCGTTGCAGGCGGGGGTCTCTGTATAAAACCTACTTAAATCCAAGCAAAGTCAGTCATGCGATACGAGGTATCGCCCGAAAGTTTTGCGGCGGTGTCTACCGACACCCGGAGAGAGCAGAAAGGATGTTACACAACAAAACCTTATTCTGTGCAGAACCCGCCTGCTTATTCGGAGTCGCCGTGGCGACCAAAAGCGCCAGTTCTAAGGCTATTTTACAGCCTAAGTGTTACTTGGTCAGGGCGTTCAGTTTGGTTTTCAGGGCGGCTCCGTAGTAGTTGCGGCCGATGATTTTTCCTTGTTTGTCGATGAGGATGTTGGAGGGCACGCCTTCGATCTGGTAGTTGAGGGGTGCGGCTCCGGACATGCCTGAGGGTTCGAGGACGCTGATCCAGGGGAGCCGTTGTTGGAGCACGGCGCTGATCCAGTTGGCTTTGTTGTTGTCGATGGATACCTGGTAGATTTCGAATCCGTCGGGGGCGTATTCCTGGTAGAGTTCTTTGTATTCGGCGTTGAGCACGGAGGATCGGGCGTCGCTGATGGTCCAGAAGTCGATGAGGATGACTTTTCCGGCGGAGGCCGAGAGTTTCTGCTCCTTGTCGTAGAGGTCTTTGAGGACGATCTCGGGCAGGGGGAAGTCCTGTTCGGCGGCCAGGGCGTTGATGCGGTTGACCAGGGCGAGCTGTTGCTGTTGGGTCTCGATGTCGCGTTGCAGGGCGGTTACGTGGCCCGAGTTGGGGTAGCGTTGGGCGAGCGAGTCGGCCACCAGTTGGTAGTAGACGAAGTCGGTGCTGGCGTTGAAGAGGGGCTCGTCGTTGGGCAGGCGCTGGTAGAGGGCGTAGATGGAGGCCAGCGAGTTGGCGTTCTTGACGATGAAGGCGATGTGCTGGCGTTTGAAGTTGAGGTAGGCCTGGGTATAGGCTTTGAGCAGCTCCTTGCGCCGGTCGTCGGACTGGACGCCGGGGCGGGTCAGGGCGTAGAGCTTCGAGAGGGAGTCCATGGTGGTGACTCCGCTCTGGTAGGCCGAGACGAATTCCTTGAGCAGGCGGCTGTCGGGCGATCCTTCGACGGTGTAGTTGCGGGCCAGGTCGCCCAGGGAGTTGACCTCGATGCGTTCTCCGGGGTTCACCAGCAGGGGGATGGTGCAGCTGTTGCAGATGATGTTGTAGAAGGTGGGGTTGCTCGAGGGCAACGTGACCTTGAAGCGGAAATCGCCCCGTTCGTTGGTGAAAGCCGAGTCGATGATCCGGCGTTCCTTGGTGGTGACCTCTTCGAGCAGGAGGGTGTCGTTGGAGAGGCCGGAGAGGGTTCCTCCGATGCGGGCCTGTTTGCCTCCGGCGCAGGAGACCAGCAGGGCTGCGGTCGTCAGGATGATGAAAGCGTTTCTCATAGGGCGAAGATGAAATTCATTGAATAGCAAAAATACGATAAATTTTCGAATAAGAAAGGGCCTGTAGGAGTTCGGATAAAAAATCCCGCCGCGGGGGGGACCCTGCGGCGGGAGTAAGTGTTTTTGGGAGGCGAAAAATTTATACGGCCTCGGCGGATTGGGGTTCCGCCAGACGCTTGTCCACCTCCATCTGGAAGTCGCTCAACACGTTCATGTAGTTGATGAAGGCGTCGTAAGGCGAGTCGTAGGGGTTGAAGTAGCTGTGCACGTCTCCGTCCGAGAACCATTTGGTGGCCATGTAGTAGAAGTGGTCGGAGATCTGGAGGAAGCGCCAGACGTAGTTCATGTCGGGCGAGTCGATCTCCAGGATCTTGTCCCGCAGGGCGTAGAGCGTGTGGAAGGCTTCGTTCTGGAGGTCGTTGCCCAGCCAGGCGGTCACGTCGCGTTCCTCGTCGGCCCAGGAGCTGGGGTAGGGCACGTGCAGTACCGAGACGGGTTGCAGCTTGGCCGCCACTTCGCCCGGGGTGGCGAAGTGCATGCCTCCGTCGAGGATGCCTCCGGGCAGGTATTTCATGAATTCGAAGATGCCGGTCGAGGCCGCCTGGTGTTCGCCGAAGGTCTCGTAGTCCATGAAGAGGTTGACCACCTCACCGGTCGTTTCGGCGTCCTTGAGCCAGTCGACGTATTTGTCCACCGTCAGGGGCCATTCGTTCCAGCTGCGGTCCGAGAAGCGAAAGGCGATGTCGTCGCTGAGCTTGAAGTTGCGCAGCAGCAGCTTGAGCTTCTGGTTGAGGGCGTTGGCGTAGACGAAGTTGGGGCTCTTCCAGCCCAGCAGGTGCTTGGCCCCTTCGGCCAGCATGGCCTGGAAGCCCATTTCGGCGACCGTCTCGCCGATGGCGTCCGAGTAGATCAGCTCGGTATTGCGGAAGACCTTGGGCGTCTGCCCGAATTCCTGTTGGATGGTCTCGCTGTGCAGGCGCACCTGGTCGACGAACTCCTCGGTGGAGATCAGCGAAGCGAGCGAGTGGGCGTAGGTCTCGCCCAGGAATTCCACGCAACCCGTCTCGGCCAGGGCCCGGAAGGAGTCCAGCACCTCGGGGGCGTAGGTGCGGAATTGTTCGATGGCCACGCCCGACATCGAGAAGCCCACCTTGAACTTCTTGCCGTGCTTGCCGATCTGCTCGAGCAGCAGGGCGTTCATCGGCAGGTAGCAGCGTTCGGCCACCTTCTTGAGGATGGCGCGGTTGCTCTGGTCGTCGAGGTAGTGGTGGTCCTTGCCCAGGTTGAAGAAGCGGTATTTCTTCAGCCGCAGGGGCTGGTGCACCTGGAAGTATAGGCAGACGGTCTTTTTCATAATCTTGCAGCTATTAAATCCTTCAGAACGTAAATTTTGCCTTCGGACAAAATTTACGGTAACTTGTTTTCGATGGCGTCGCGGTAGACGGCGGCCACTTCCGCGGCGGCGTCCTCCCACTTGAGGTTGGTCACTTCCTTGAGGCCCTTCTGCGAGGACATCTCGGCCAGCACGGGGTACTTGATCAGTCCGTAGATGGCGTCGGCCATGGCGTCCACGTCCCAGTAGTCCACCTTGATGGCGTAGTCCAGCACCTCGGCCACCCCCGATTGCTTGGAGATGATCACCGGCACGTGCGACTTCATCGCCTCGAGGGGCGAGATGCCGAAGGGCTCCGAGACCGAGGGCATGACGTAGACGTCGCTCAGGGCGAACATCTTGCTCACGTCGTCCCCCTTGAGGAAGCCCGTGAAGTGGAAGCGGTCGGCGATGCCCAGCTTGGCCACCCGGCGGATGACGTGGTTCATCATGTCGCCGCTGCCGGCCATCACGAAGCGCACGTCGGGCACCCGTTTGAGCACCTTGGCGGCCGCCTCGACGAAATAGTCGGGGCCTTTCTGGTAGGTGATGCGCCCCAGGAAGGTGACGATCTTGTCGTCCACGGTGCGCTCGACCTCGGCCGTGTCGTTCGAGGCGAAGCGCACGGCGTTGTGCACGGCCACCACCTTTTCGGGGGGCAGGCCGTAGCGGTCGATGACGATGTTGCGGGTGAGGTTGCTCACGGCGATCACGCGGTCGGCGGCATGCATGCCCGTGCGCTCGATGTTGTAGACTTCCTGGTTGACGTTCTCGCCGCTGCGGTCGAATTCCGTGGCGTGCATGTGCACCACCAGGGGCTTGCCCGAGACGCGTTTGGCGGCGATGCCGGCGTAGTAGGTCAGCCAGTCGTGGGCGTGGATGACGTCGAACTGGCCTTCGAGGTTCCGGGCCACCTGGGCGGCCACCATGGCGTAGCGGGCCACTTCTTCCATGAGCGTGGCGCCGTATTTTCCGGAGAAAGTATAGCGTTGTTTCCAGATGTCGCCCCCGGTTTCTATACTACCGGTCTTGCGCTCTGTTTCGCTGTAGCTCTGAAATTCTTCGGGGCCTATGTAGGGGACCAGGTTGGAGTCGATGTGGATGAAGGTCAGCTTTTCCCACAGGTCGTTGCTGCCGCCGATCTCCCCGTAGGGGATCTCCACGTCGCTGGCGTTGACGATTTTCGCAAAGCGCTGGTCCTCGTCGCCCGAGGCCTTGGGCATCACGAAGTAGACTCCGACGCCGTTCTTATCCAATCCGCGGGTCAGGCCGTAACAGGCCGTCCCCAGTCCCCCCGCGATATGCGGCGGGAATTCCCACCCGAACATCAATACTTTCATACTTGCTTCTGTTTTTTATTTTTTTCTCCGTCCTCTTTGTGTTCTCTTTGTTTGTTCGCGGCGCTTCCCTTCACTCTCCTATCGCTCCCTCTCTCGCCCCCGGCCTCCGGGTTATTCCTCCGGCTCGTCGTCCACGTGGTGGGCTCCGCTGTAGGCTTCGATCATCTCGCGGATGCGCAGGATGGCTCCTACGCTCCAGGCCTGGGAGATGGTCCCCCGCGCGTGGTGGGGCGGGTCGCCGTCGTAGATCTCCGAGATGGAGGCCAGGCCGCTGTCGCAGATGTCCTCGTGGAAGTGCGAGAGGATCTCCCGCGCCTCGCGCAGGTATTCCTCCCCGGCGATGTCGAAGTTGGCCCTCACGTAGTGTTCCAGCAGCCAGGGCCATACGGTTCCCTGGTGGTAGGCCCGGTCGCGCGTGGGCTGGTCGCCTTCGCAACGGCCCTCGTAGAGCGGGTTGCGGGGCGAGAGGGTCCTCAGTCCCTTGGGCGTGAGCAGGTGGCGGCGTACCGTCCCGATCACCCGGAGCTTCTGGCTCTCGGTGAGCATGGTGTAGGGCAGGCTGCAGGCGATGATCTGGTTGGGGCGGATAAAGCCGTTCTGCCCGCATTCGTTCACGTAGTCCGAGAGGTAGTCTTCTTTCTCGTACCAGAAGGTTTCCAGGAAAGACGTTTTGATCCGCTCGGGCATCTCGCCCCAGGCTTCCGTGAAGGCGGTGTCGCCCGCGGCGCCGGCCAACTCCAGGGTGTAGCACACGGCATTGTACCACAGGGCGTTGATCTCCACCTGGAAACCGTCGCGCCCGGTCACGGGCCGCCCGTCCACCACGGCGTCCATCCAGGTCATGGCCAGGGTGGGGTTCGAGGCCCACACCAGGGAGTTCTCCGCCACGCGGATATATTCTCCGATCCCGCGGCGATAAGCCTCCAGGATGGATTTCATGTGACTGCCGTAGCGCTTCCAAATTTCCACGCCGCCCCCTTCGAGGTGTCCGGCCAGGGCCTGGAGGGTCCAAAAGAACCAGAGCGGGGAGTCCACGGAGTTATAGGCCGAGCCCATGTTGGGGAAAAGTCCGTCCTGCATCTCGCGGGTCATGGTCTCGATCACCTGCTCGCAGGAAGCGACGTCCCCGCGGGTGAGCGTGACGCCCGGCAGGGCGATGAAGGTGTCGCGTCCCCAGCGTCCGAACCAGGGGTACCCGGCCACGACCTCCGTGCGGTCGCCGCGGCGGACGATGAACTGCCGGGCCGAGTGGCGCAGGCAGGAGAGGAAGTCGATCTTGTCGCTGCGCCGCGAGAGTTCCTCGGCGAAGGTCTCTTCGAGCTGTGCGGGGTCGATCTGTTCGGTCGATCCCGAGAAGATGATGCTCTGTCCGGTGGCGATCTCGCACTCGAAGAAGCCCGGCGTCAGCAGGTCCTCGTGGGCGGGGTAGCCGCGGTGCAACTCTTCGGGGTATTCGAAGTTGTAGTACCAGTCGGGGGCGTGCACGAACTCTACTTGCGGCGCATTAGTCTGCATGTGCAAGTAGGGAAAACCCTCGTAGAGGCGGTTGCGCACCCCGCCGGGAATCTCCTCGCTGCGGCCGTTGGCGTAGAGGTTGGCCTTGCCCACGGTGTGGCTGTTGCGGAAGGCCAGGAAGGGGCGCAGCTGCAAGGTGGTGCGGCTGCGGGCCTCGAGTAGGGTGTAGCGGATGAGCAGTTGGGTGCGGGCGTGGATCCACAGCAGCTCCTTCTTGAGCACCACGCCGCCCACGCGGTAGATCAGCGTCGGGGTGGGGGTGTAGAGGAAGTCGGTGATGTACTTGTGCCCCCGGGGCTCGTAGACGCCCGGGAAGCGGTGGATCGCCAGGTTGAACGACTGCTCGTGCTGGGTGACGGTCTCGTCCACCGAGGATAACAGGACGTAGTTGTTCTCGTCGTCGTCCGCGATGGGGGTCACGATCAGCCCGTGGTACTTGCGGGTGTTGCAGCAGACCATGGTGGTGCTCATGTATCCGCCCGCCCGGTTGGTGCTGAGCATTTCGCGCTGGAGGGAGTATTCTAGGTTCCCCAGTTCGTTTTTATCGAAGTGTAAAACAGCCTGTTTCATGTGCGTTTTCTCTTTCCTGTAAATCTACAAAAAATTCTACGGATGTGCAACTAAAATGCCCTTTAAATTGCGTCCCGGAAGAAAAAAGATTTTTCTTTTCTAACTGCTTGTTTCAGTGATTTCTATGACATTTTAAAAAGACACACCCGCCCCTTGCGGGGGCAGGTGCGTCGGGTATCGGGGCAGCAACCCGGACGCACCGGGGCTGCCGGGCGCCGCATCAGGCCCATTTGACCAGGGCGAAGTCCATGCGGTGGGGCAGTTTATCGTTCTGTGGGTAGAGGCGGATGGCCACGTCGAAGGAACCCGTCGCGGCCGGAGCCATCTCGATGTGGTAGAAGGCCAGCGACTCTTCCTGCTTGATGAGCGTCAGGGCGCGCCGGGCTACCACCCGCACGTTGTTGTCGAGGATCTGGTTGGCCATGATCAGTTCCACGCCCAGGCTCTTGGGATCGAGGCCCGCGGTGTCCACCACCACTTCCAGCTGGTAGTTGTGGCCGATCAGGATGGCCTGCTTGCCCACGTCGAACTGCTTGACGCTCACCACGCGGATCTGGTCCCACACGGAGCTTACCCGGCGCTTCCAGGCGGCGATCTCCCGGGCCATGGCGTAGTCCGAGGCGATCATCTGCCGGTTGCGGTCGTAGAGCTTCGAGTAGAAACGCTCCTGGTAGTCGGTGAGCATGCGGTTGGTGGTGAAGTTGGAGGCGATGTCGGCCACGCAGATCTTGATGGCCTGCACCCAGCGGTGCGGGACGTTGTCTTCGCTCCGGTCGTAGTACATCGGGACGATCTCCTCCTCGATGGTCGAGTAGATCAGCTCGGCGTCGATCTCGTTCTGGGCGCCCTGGTCCTCGAAGGTCCGTTCCATGGGCAACTTCCAGCCGCCGCCTTCGTGGTAGCCTTCGACCCACCAGCCGTCCAGCACGCTGAAGTGCATCACCCCGTTCATAACGGCTTTCTCGCCGCTGGTCCCCGAAGCCTCCAGGGGACGCGTGGGGGTGTTCAGCCAGATGTCCACGCCCTGCACCATGCGGCGGGCCAGCTCCATGTCGTAGTTCTGCAGGAAGAGAATCTTGCCGGTGAACTGGGGCATGGCGGCCACCTCGATGATGCGCTTGATGAGGTCCTGGCCCGGTTTGTCGTTCGGGTGGGCCTTGCCCGCGAAGAGGAACTGCACGGGCCGCTCGGGGTTGTTGACCAGGCGGTCCAGGCGCTCGAGGTTGGTGAAGAGCAGGTGGGCCCGCTTGTAGGTGGCGAAGCGGCGGGCGAAGCCGATGGTCAGCACGTCCGGCTTGAGGGCCTCCACCGTGCGGATCATCTGCCGCGGGGAGTCGAAGCGGAATTGCTTGGGATCGGTCACTCGCTGCTTGACGTGGTTGATGAGCTTGTTCTTGAGGATCAGGCGTTCGCCCCACAGCTCGTGGTCGTCGATCTGGTGCACCTTCTGCCAGGCCGGGATGTTGTACTCGGGGATGGCGGTCCCTTCGGGGAAGTATTTCTGGTAGAGCCTGCGCAGGTTGGCGGCCGTCCAGGTGGGGTAGTGCACCCCGTTGGTGACGTAGCCGATGTGCAGCTCGTCCTTGAAGTAACCGGGCCACATGCCGCCCAGGATGTCCTTGCTCACCTCGCCGTGCAGCCAGCTCACCCCGTTGACCTCCTGGGAGAGGTTGCAGGCCAGCACGCTCATCGAGAACTTCTCGTTGGGGTCGTGCGGGCGGGTCTTGCCCAGGTTGATGAACTGTTCCCAGGTGATCTCCAGACGGTCGGGGTAGTGCGACATGTACTGGCGGATCATCGACTCGGGGAAGGCGTCGTGCCCGGCGGGCACGGGAGTGTGGGTCGTGAAGAGCGACGAGGAGCGCACCACTTCCATCGCCTCGCTGAACGAGAGTTTGCGCTTTTCGATCAGGTTGCGGATGCGTTCGACGCCGATGAAGGCCGCGTGGCCCTCGTTGCAGTGGAAGACGTTGGGTTTGACGCCCAGGGTGTTGAGCGTGCGGATACCCCCGATCCCCAGCAGGATTTCTTGTTTGAGGCGGTTTTCCCAATCACCCCCGTAGAGGTGGTAGGTGATGCTGCGGTCGCCCTCCTGGTTGAGGTCGTGGTCCGTGTCGAGCAGGTAGAGCTCCGTCCGGCCCACGTCGCAGCGCCAGATGCGCGCCGTGATCATGCGGCCCGGGAAGGCGATCTGCACCGAGAGCCAGTTGCCCTTGCCGTCGCGGGCGGGCGTCAGGGGCAGCTTCTGGAAGTTCTGGGCCTCGTAGCCCGCCTCCTGATCCCCGGCGGCCGAGAGTTTCTGGGTGAAGTAGCCGTAGCGGTAGAGCAAACCTACCGCGATCATGGGTACGTTCTTGTCGCTGGCCTCCTTGAGGTAGTCCCCGGCCAGGATGCCCAGGCCCCCCGAGTAGATCTTCAGGCTCGAATGCAGGCCGTATTCCATGCTGAAGTAGCCGATCTTGGGGCCCTGGCAATGTTCCTTGGCCTGCATGTATTCGTGGAACTGGCGGTAGACCTCGTCCATCTTACCCAGGAAGACCCCGTCCTCGGCCAGTTCCTTGATCCGCGAGTAGGGCAGCTTGTCCAGGAAGTCGATGGGGTTCTTGGCGCAGCGCACCCAGAGCTCGTTGTCGATGTATTCCCAGAGCTCGTAGGCACTGGGCGTCCACGACCACCACAGATTTTTAGAAATTTCTTCGAGCGGATGGAGACGTTCGGGTAAGGCCCGTTCGACCATCAGCCGCGTCCAAGTGGGCTGGTTGCTCACCAGCTGCTGGCGCAGGAAGGTGATCTGCTCGTTGTAGGCCCCGCCGCCTTCGTAGGGGGCGCGGTTGCTGCGGGCGGTCATCTTCTCGATGGCGGTCTGGTAGGCCTGCTGGTAGTAGGCGATCAGGTTGTCCCAGAGGGCGATCTGCGAAATATTGAGGGCCGAGTTGCGGTAGTGGCCGTACTCCTTGGGGGTCATCCCGGCGAAGTGCTCGAGCGAGGCGGCGATGTGGGCGACCACTTCCGCGTCGTTGGTGTCCGAGCGGTCGATCACCTCGACGCCCTTGTGTTCCTTGAGGCTCTCGGCCACCCACAGGCCGAATCCGGCCAACGAAGTGGTCACCGTGGGCACGCTGAAGGCGACGCTTTCCAGGGGGGTGTAGCCCCAGGGCTCGTAGTAGGAGGGGTAGACCGTCAGGTCCATCCCGCAGAGCAGTTCGTAGTAGTGCTTGTCGAAGATGCCGTCCTGGCCGTTGAGGTAGCAGGGCACGAAGATCAGCTGCACGGGGCTCGCGGGGTCTTCGAGGCGGCTGCCCCGGACCTTGTTGATGACCGGGTCCCACTGGGGCGCTTCGAGGTAATGGGTGATGTGGCGGATGACGCTGGGGTCAATCGGGGCCGAGGGGTTGTCGAGCCGCTCGCGCAGGTCCTTGCGGGGACCGACGTTGCCCGCCGGGACGGTGATGTAGGCCAGCACGGGGCGCTTGGGCGGGACTGGCGCATTGGCCAGGGAAATGAGCGAATCGACGAAGACGTCGAGTCCCTTGTTCTTGAATTCGTAGCGGCCGCTGGTGCCCACGATCAGGGGCTCCTGCTCGTACTTGATGCCCAGGCAGTTTTCGGCCACGCGGATCATCTGGGCGCGGGAATCGGCGCGTTTTTTCTTCAACTCCTCCTCGGGCCACACGAAGTCGTCCTCGAAGCCGTTGGGGGTGACGATGTCCACCTCGGTGCCCAGCAGGTACTGGCACTCGCGGGCGGTCAGGTCGCTCACCGTGGCGAAGCAGTCGTAGCTGCTGGCGGCGGTCTTTTCGAGCGAGTGCTTGGCCACCACCCCGAAGCGGCGGGCCAGGTCGTCGGCGTTGAGCGTGGTCAGGTCGCCGTACAGGGGTAGCCCGTTGCCGGCGATCGAGCGGCCCATGACGGTGGCGTGGGTGGTGAAGACGGTGGCCACGTAGGGCATCTCCTTTTGCAGGTAGAGGCCCCCGCTGGAGGTCATCCACTCGTGGAAATGGGCTACGATCTTGTCGTTGAGCGAGCAGAAGTTGGCGATGTAGCTTTCGATCACCTTGGCCGCGGCGTAGCCGAAGAGCACCGGCTCAATGTAGTCCCACTGGCCGCTGATCGAGTCGACCTTGTAGCTTTCCCACAGGAATTTGAGTACCTCGTCCTTGGCGGCGAAGTAGGGGCTGAAGTCCACCAGCACGGCGATGGGATTGCCCTCGATTTTCCAGCGGCCCACCTTGATGCGGATGCCCTCGTTGTAGAGCGTTTGCCGCCAGGCTTTGAGCAGTTCGGCGTCCTCCTCGAACTCCAGGTTGACGTCTTCGCGGTGGACGTCCGGACCGATGAGGATGTATTTGTCGCCCAGTTGCTGGACGACCGAGAGGGCTTTGGTGGCGATCACGGTGTGGATGCCGCCCACTTTGTTGCAAACCTCCCAACTGGTTTCAAATAGATAGTCGGAGGGTAGATTCGGTGTATTGGTCGTAGCCATATCGATATGGTTAAGTTTTTCAAAATGCGATCGAAGGGCAAAGATAGGCATTTTTCCGGGAAGCACCCGCCAATTACAAAACGTAATTGTTTTTTAAAGCCCCGGGCCCACGTCGAACAGGTCCGAAATAACGCCGTCCGCGGTAAAAAAGCGCTCCGGAGGTATGCTGTAGCGGCTTCTGTCTTGTTTCAGCAGGCCCCCCGTGACAAACCGCGCGGCCCGGCCGGTGAAATAATCCGAAACGTCCCTCCCGAAGCGGGCCCCGATCTCCCCGGCGTCCACCCCTTCGGCGGTACGCAGACGCGTCATCAGGTACTCGTTGTAAAGGTCCCTTTCTAACAGTTCTTCCTGTTCGAAAGCGCCCCCGGAGGGTCCTGCGGCCAGGTAGCTTTCCAGGTCGGGGGCGTTCCAGCGGCGCAGGCGATGCCCGTCGTAGGAGTGGGCCGAGGGGCCCGCGCCCAGGTAGGGACTGCCCGTCCAGTAGCTGCCGTTGTGCCGCGAACGGCGTCCGGGCCGGGCGAAGTTGGAGATTTCGTAGTGCTCCATTCCGGCTCCGACGAGGCGTCGGTGAAGCAGCAAAAATTGTTCCAGCCCGGCCTCCTCGCTCACGGGATCGAGGGCTCCCGAGGCGGCCCGGCGGCCCAATTCGGTACCCGGCTCGATGGTCAGGTGGTAGGCCGAAATGTGTTCAACCTCCAGGTCGATGGCCTGTTGCAGGCTCTCTTCCCAGGCTTTCCAGGGTTCTCCGGGCAGGCCGTAGATCAGGTCGATCGAAATATTGTCGAAGCCGGCTTTTCGGGCTTCCTCCACCGCTTGAATGGCTCCGGCGGCCGTGTGGCGGCGGTTCATCCAGCGCAGGGTTTTTTCGGAAAAGGATTGGATGCCCAGGCTCAGGCGGTTGATCCCGGTTTCGTGTAGCCCCGCCAGGTACGCTTCGTCGAGGTCGTCGGGATTGGCTTCCAGGGTCACTTCTTCCAGGGCGCTGGTGTCCCATAGCTCCCGGATGGTGTCCATCAGGGAGGCGATCTGTGCCGGGGAGCAAAGGGAGGGAGTGCCGCCCCCGAAATAGACGGTTTTCAGCGGTTCGTTTCCGAGAAAATCCTTTCTTGCGGTAAGTTCTTCGCGCAGGGCCGCCACCAGGGCCTCCCGGCGTCCGAGCGCCGTGCTCGAGTAGAAGTCGCAGTAGACACAGCGGCTTTTGCAAAAGGGGATATGGAGGTAGATGCCCGCCATTACGGTTTGCGGCGTTGGAGCCCCGCGGCCAGGGCCAGGGCGGCGATCAACACCGTCGCCACGCCCAGGGGCCAGAGCGAGATGCCTCCGCTGTGGCCGTAGGCATGCAGGCCCGAGAGCAGGTAGTTGACCCCGAAAAAGGTCATCAGCACGAGGTAAATTCCCCCGATGGTGAGCAGGTTGAAGGCGTAGTCGTTGTTGAACTTAGGGATAAATCTCGCGTGAAGAACCAGCGCATAGTAGAGCATGGTGATCAGTGCCCAGGTCTCCTTGGGGTCCCAGCCCCAGTAACGCCCCCAGGACTCGTTGGCCCAGACGGCCCCGGCAAAAATCCCGGCCGTCAGCAGCACCAGGCCGATCCACAGGGCCAGTTCGCCCACCGGCCTCAGCGCGGGGTTTTCCCGGTGCAGGGCCAGGGCCGCGAGCGAGGCCAGGGCGCAGAGTGTTCCGATGCCGAAAAAGCCGTAGCTGGCTGTGACGACCGAAACATGGATCATCAGCCAGGGCGATTGCAGCACCGGCACCAGGGGGGTGATCTGAGGATCGAGCCAGTTGAGGTTGGAGACGAAGAGAATCACCCCGCCCATCAGCGCGGAGAGGGCCAGCACCAAAGGTTGCCGCCGCGAGAGCAGTCCTCCCGCCAGCACGGTGCTCCAACCCACGTAGACCATCGTCTCGTAGGCGTTGGCCCAGGGAGCCCGGCCCGAGATATAGCCCCGCAGGGCCATCCCCGCGCTCTGCCACAGAAAGAGCAGCCCGATGCCTAGGCTCCATACTAAGATCAGTTTGCGGCGGGAAGGGGAGGCGGGCAGCAGGCAACAGAGTGCCAGCAGAAAACCCAGAAGCAAGTAGCCCCGGAAAGAAGTCCGGAAAAAGTCCGCCCGATTATAAAAACATTCGGCCTCCTTTTTCCGCTCGCTCAGGTGCAGCGCCGCGGCGTGGGAGCTCTGGAACGCCTCGATCATACTGAATAAGGTGTCGGTCTCCACGCCGCGCCCCTCGCGCAGGCTCGTGAGCAGGGCGTTCAGCAGCGCCGCTTCGGCGGGCCGGGCCGCGGAGGAATCCCCGGCGGAGTGCCAGCCCCGGGCGTTGGCGTCCGGGAAGAGGGGCAGCATTCTTCCGGAGGTGAGGGCATGCAGGATGTTGATCCGCTCGTCGGTTTTCAGCAGCTCCTTATCGCTTTTGTTGCGCTCGGCGACCGGTTTGGCGTAGGCCGCTTCGATCTCTCCGGAGAGCAGGTAATGACCCTCCCGGTCGAAAAAGGCGTCGAAAGGGGCGCGCTTGTCCCCGGCGGAAAACCGCTCCCGCAGGGCTTTGTCGCCCAGGTAGACGAGCGGCGGGGTTTTCCAGTAGTCCGGCTCGGCCAACAGCCCCAGCAGCCAACGGTTGGCGTCCAGGCTGTCGTAGTGGCCCCGGCGGGTGATCTTGCGCAGCAGCTCGCCCGAATAGGTGTCCACCGGCTCGGGACGCCCCTGGGGGCTTTGCACCCACAGCCGTCCGAAGCGTTCGCCCGCTTCCGGGGAGATTGGTGCCGGGGATTGCGCACGCAGGCCCGCCCCACAGAGGAGCAGGCCCGCGAACAACAGTATCTTACTGAGAGAGACTCTCATGGAAAGGTTATCTTCGGATCAGCAACTCGGCGAACATCCTCGCGGTAGGGTTGGTTCCCGTCCGTCCCGCGAGGGTCACCTCGCTGATGCGGAACAGGCCCTTGCCCAGCGGGCGCTCGCAGGCGGCCATCACGGGGCCCTTGTCCTCGATCCAGCTCGAGTTGCCGCTTAGCAGCAGGGGCGTCCAGTCGGGGGCCGAAAGGGTATTCCCGAGCAGAGGCTCGACGTAGCCCTTCGCCGGATCGTACCAGAACCAGAAGTCCATGGGGCGGAACGATTTCATCAGCGGCGAGGCCACTTTCGGAGAAGCGAAGTAGTAGCGGCCCATGGTGGTGTTTTCGACCAGCACGGGGCTCTCCCCGATGGTGTATTGCCCGGCGGGTACTTCCAGCAGCACGGCCCGGCCTCCGGCCCGGACCCAGGCGTCGATCTCGGCGCGCCCGGCTTCGTAGTCGGCGATGTTGCCGATGAGCAGCGTGGCGGCTTCGGCGAGCGAGCCCACGCGCGGGCAGCCCAGTTCCTCGGCCAGCGCCGTGGCCTTATCGCCCAGGGCGTAGACCTTGATGGGAGTGGGTGCGGCTTTCGGGAAGACTTCGAAGGTCTCCGCATTCTGGTGCACCGGTTTTCCCGAAGCGTCGTTGAGCGAAATGCGCAGCGTGTAATTCGTCCGGGTGCTCACTTTCGGGGCCTCGAAGGCGATCAGGCCCTGGTAGGCCGAGGCGCAGACAGTCAGCGAAGCGGGGACTTTGTGGGCGAAAATCACCTTCGACCCCTGCTCCAACTGGTAGCTGAGCGTGTAGCCCGCGGGGGCCTCCGGCAGGTCGTTGCTCACCCAGGCTTCCATCTCGACCTTGTCCCCGGCGTAATACTTCCAGCGGTCGGTCCTCAGCGAAGCCATCAGTGGGCTCAGGGCGTCGCGGTAGGCGAAGTAGGCCTTTTTGGGGTTGCGGTCCACGTCCATGATCGTCTTCATCCACCCGGCCGGGAAGGCGTCGATAAAGAGGTGGATGGCGAACGAGACCATGCGGTTGTCGCGGCGGAAGCCCTCCGTGGTGAACTTCGTCACCCAGGCCTGGTGCTCCCAGGAGGCGTCCACCCACTCCTGCAACGAGGTCTGGGTGTTGTACCACATGTAGTGGAAGCGGTGGGTCTGGGCCGCGGCGATGCGGTTGGCGTTCCAGGCCGGCTCCTCGGCCTTGGTCTGGGGCAGCCAGGATTCGGGGTAGTACTTGTACATGACGCTCACCGGGTCGAGGCCCTCGGCCCCGAACTCCCCGCAGGCGTAGTACCAGCCCGGCTTGACCATCTGCCAGTAGCCCTTGTGCATTTTTCCGAGCCCTAAGCCGTGTCCGTTGTACCAGCCGTTGTAGCAGTGGTTGTCGGGCAGGCCGGGGGAGGGCGGGTCGTAGTCGCCGTCGGCGGACTTGATCACCCGGTCGGGGTTTGAGAGAAGCACGGCCTGGTCCCAGGCGGTGAACAAGCGTTCGTACTCTTCCAGCTCGCTGAAGGAGCGCTGGGGCTGGCCCTCGGCGTTCGGGAAACGTTCGTTGATGTAGGAGACCATGATGGTGCTGGGGTGGTTGCGCACCAGGCGTTCCATCTCCCCGGCCTGCTTGTAGGCTTCGGCGGAGAGGTTGCGCCTCAGGCTCCCGAACAGGGGCAGGTCGGTCTGGTTGAGCAGGCCCAGGCGGTCGCACATCTCGTAGATCTCGGGCTGCACGGGGCGCTGCGTTAAGCGCAGGTAGTTCATATTGCAGATCTTGGCCAGCAGGATGTCTTCGATCAACTGCGTGGTGTCGCCCTTGTAGACGCACTGTTGCATGTGGCCCATGCCGTTGGCGCCCCGCAGGCGGATGGGTTTGCCGTTGAGGTACATCATCCCCTTGGGGGTGGAGAGGGTGTCCATGGTGAAGGTGCGCATGCCGAAGGTGGTGCGCGCGGCGTCCAGCTTGCGGCCCGTGCTGTCCAGCACGCTCACCTGGATCTGGTAGAGCCAGGGCTCTTCGAGGCTCCAGGTGCGGAAGTCGCCCATGGGGATGGGAATTTTCAGGTAGTTGACCCCGTAGCCCATCTTCAGTTCGATGCGCTTGTTGTCGGTCGGTTTCGCTAAGTCGCCCACGCCGGGGACGTGGACCGAGACGGGAGTGTACTCGAATTCCTTGACGACGGTCTGCTCGAAGTTTTCCCCATAGACCGAGATCAATAGTTTGGTGCGTTGTTGTACCGAGTCGAGGTTGTTGATCTCGATCCAGGCTTCGACGCTTTTTGAAGCGGGCAGCGGACGGACGAAAATGTCGTTGACGTGCATGTCGGCGCGGGCCTCGATGCGGCAATCCTGCCAGACGCCCATGCCCGGGGGGCAGTGGTGCCAGCCCTCGATGGGCTCGTCGTAGCCGAGGCCCGTGGCGGCGTAGATCTTGTCGCCCCGGACGTTCTCGCGGGCGATGCTGCTGCCGGTGGTGGAGTAGTCGTTTTCCACCTTTATTAATAAGGTGTTGCTTCCGGGGCGCGCGGCCTTCGAAATTTCACACTCGAAGGGGGCGAAAAAGCCGGTGTGCGTGCCCACCAGGTTGCCGTTGAGGTAGACCTGGGCCTTGTAGTCCACGCCCTTGAAGCAGAGGTAGAGCGACCCGGTGCCCAGCATCGCCTGGGGCAGGTCGATCTGCTTGCGGTAGTAGGTCACCGCCCGGCCCAGCGGGGGGCCGAAGTGGGGGATGTTCACGGAGGTCCACTTGCCCTCGCCCCGCTCCACGGCGGCGAAGTTGCCTTTGTCGGCGGGGGTTTCTATCCTCCAGTCGAATGTTTTCAGGTCGAGCGTCTGGCGCAGGGTTTTCAGGGCCGGAGCCAGGTCGCGGGTGAAGGGCATGTAGCGCTCCTTCATCTTCTCGACCTCGGCACGCAACTGCTCGGGGGTGGAGATCACGGCCATGGGACGGAAGGCCGCCGAGGGGTCGTTGGCCGTGGGCAGGAGTTTGTCGGGCAGCACGGGCGGTTGGGGCTCGATGAGCCGATTGAGGCGGAGTTGGTACTGGGCCGTTCCGATGTCGGCGAATTTGTCCTGGGCCCCGGCGGCGGCGATGCCCGCGGCGCCCAAGAGCAGGAGCAGGGTGAACTTTTTCATGCAGTGAATTTACTATAAGAGGTCTCCGGTCGTTCTTAGACCTGGAAAATACAAATATAAGCATTTTGCCCCGGAATTTACAGTGGTGTCGAAATTCAGACGATTGGTTACAAAAACGGTAAAAAAGAACGATTCTTCGGTCGAAAGTGAGGAAATACGGAAAATTATGCGTATGTTCGTAACATATTTTTTTTTCGCAACCGCTTGTTTTCGGCCTCCGGGAAACCGGGGCTGAAATCGTTTACAAATGCGGGTGCCTGAGCGCTAAACCCCTAACCCGACAATGGACAGAAGAACATTTCTCAAACGGAGCTCGATGCTCATGGGCGGCGCCCTGGTTGTGGCCGCATCGCCCGCCCTGGCCGACGTGGCCCTCAAAGCCAAAAACAACGAACTCTCGTTCGACGGAGACCTCTATAAGATATTTCAGAACCCCGAATCCAAGTACCACCCCTTCGTGCGTTGGTGGTGGAACGGCGACAAGGTCGAGGCGGGTGAACTGGTGCGCGAGTTGCGCCTGCTCAAGGAGGCCGGCATCGGCGGCGTGGAGATCAACCCCATCGCCTTCCCCACCACGGGCGACGACCTGGGCATCCCGTCCATCAAATGGCTCAGCGACGAGTGGGTCGACATGCTGCAGGTGGCCTTCGACGAGGCCAAGAAGCTGGACATGACCTGCGACCTGATCGTGGGCTCGGGCTGGCCCTTCGGCTCGGAAGACCTTGCGGGCAACGACCGGGCCCAGGCGGTATACATCGCCGCCGAGAAGATCGAAGGCCCTACCACCTACGAAGTCAGCCCTCTGGCCCTCTACAAAGAAGTGGACCCCGCGGTGACCGATCCCAACCCCGCCCGGGTCTTCGAGATCGTCTCCCTGAAGCTGACCCCCGAGACGATGACTTCGCTCAGTGAGGTGGTCGATTGCTCGGACAAACGAAACGACGAACTCATCAAGATAAACGTGCCCGAAGGGGTGCACTGGCTCTACTCGATGGTCAAGATCACGGCCTTCGCCAGCGTCATCAACGGCGCTCCGGGCGCCGCCGGGACCATCCTCAACCACATGGACGCCGGGGCCGTGCGCCGCTACCTGGACCGCATGTCGGACACCATCGAGCGCAAGACCGGGCCCCTGAAAGACCATCTCCGCTCGTTCTTCTCGGACAGCGTCGAGCTCGAAGGCTGCAACTGGACGCAGGATTTCCCCGAGGAATTCCTCAAGCGCCGCGGCTACGACCTGATGCCCTACCTGCCCTTCATCCTCCTGAAGACGGGCCGCCTGGGCTCCCACATCCCCGGCAACGTGGGCGCCGAAAAGAGCCCCGAGTTCCAGGCCGAGCTCAACCGCATGCGCTTCGACTTCGAACTCACCAAGGCCGAGCTGCTCTACGAGCGCTTCATCACGGTCTTCACGGAGTGGTGCGCCGACAAGGGCGTCGGCTCTCGGGCCCAGGCTTACGGCCGCGGCCTGTTCCAGCTCGAAAACAGCCTGCTGTACACCTACCCCGAGGGCGAATCCTGGACCATGAACTACCTCAAGCACCGCTTGGGCGAGGAGATGGGCGACGAGGACTACCGCCGCGGACGGGGTTACACCTACATCAATAAGTTCGTCTCCTCGGGGGCCCACCTGGCCGGACGCCGCATCATGAGCTGCGAGGAGATGACCAACACCTACCGGGTGTTCGACGCCACGCCCGAGCTGATCAAGGTGGGCTCGGACATGAGCACCATCTCCGGGGTGACCCACTCCGTCTGGCACGGCTTCAACTACTCGCCCCCCGAGGCTCCGTTCCCCGGCTGGGTGCAGTACGGCTCCTACTACAACGAGAACAACACCTGGTGGCCCTACTTTAAGTACCTGAACCGCTACCGCGCCCGGGTCTCTTCGCAGTTGCAGAACGCCGACATGTACACCGACATGGCCGTCCTGAGCTGCATGTACGACCTCTGGACCGACGACGGCGTGCAGACCGACCCCTTCCCCGAAAAACCCTGCGTGAGCTACTTCCCGCTGCTGTGGGAAGCCATCCACAAGACCGGGGGCGGCGTGGATATCACCACTGAAATTATGATCGGCCGCTCGACCGTCAAGAACGGAAAACTCTGCTATGGGCCCAAGGCCTACGGGACGCTTTTCCTGACCAGCGTGCGCAGCACCAGCGCCGAGACCCTCTCGAAGCTCTACGATTTTGTCGCCTCCGGTGGCCGGGTCTTCTGCATCGAATGCTACCCCGACCGTTCGCTGGGGCTGCACGACTACCAGCGCCGCGACGCCGAGGTGAAAGCCTGGGTAGAAAAGCTGAAAACCATGCCCGAGCGCTTCGTGCTGCTCGAACGCGCTCCGGACGATCATGTGCTGGAGTGGTACCAGGAGGTTCAGAAAAAGTACGACCTGCCCCGCTACATGCAGATCGACACGCCCGACCGCTACCTGATGCAGAACCGCTACGTCACCGACGAGGGCGGCCAGATCTTCTTCCTGCTCAACGCCCACCTGAACGAACACCGCCGCAGCCGCATCGTCTTCTCGAAGGAGATCACCGACAAGCGCTACGCCTGGGTGTGGGACGCCGACATGGGCGAGAAATACCGCATCGAAGTGGGCGCCGACGGCTCCTACGACCTGGACCTGGGTCCCTGCGAGGCGCGCATCATCGTCTTTGACCGCAACAAGAAAGGCCCCAAGTGGAATCCGCTGCCCACCTCGGGCGCCGGAGCGATGGACCTCACCGGCTGGGACGTCGAGTTGAAGCACGCCCGTGAAAACTGGACCAAGACGGCCTTCATGAACCGCTTGCAGGACCTCAAGGACACCGATTTCGTGAACTTCACGGGGACGGTCACCTACCGCACCAAGCTCAACGTGGAGGCCTCCGACACGCAGCACATCCTCAACCTGGGCAAGGTCTGGGGCATCTGCCAACTGTTCGTCAACGGCCAGGACTGCGGCGTCAAGTGGTTCGGCAACCGGGTCTACGACCTCTCGGGCATCCTCCGGAGAGGAGAAAACCTCATCGAGGTACGCGTGACCACCAATATGGTCAACTACATGAAGACCCTCACCGACAACGAAACCGCCCAGAAATACACCGTGCTCAAAAACAAGAACCAACCCATCAGCCCGATGGGCCTGGTCGGTCCGGTGGAGTTGTACTAACCTACGCCAAACTCAAAAAAATGACTAAAACCAAATTTTTCGCGTTGCTCCTCGGGGCGTTCTGCTTCGTGCAGGTCTCGGCCAAGGATTACAACGCCTCGTTGTTCGGAATCAAGTCCAACGGTACCACCCTCAACACCACCGCCATCCAGAAGGCCATCGACTGGATCAGCGAACAGGGGGGCGGCACGCTGCAGTTCTACGTGGGCCGTTACCTCACCGGGACGATTTACCTGAAGCCCAACGTCACCATCAACCTCAACGAGGGCGCGGTGATCGTAGGCTCGACCAACATCTACGACTACAACCTCAAAGAACCCTTCTGCGCCCTGGTCTATGCCAAGGAGGCCGATAACATCGGCATCACCGGCAAGGGGGTGATCGACGGGCAGGGCCGCGCCCTGGCCGCCTCGATGACCGACCAGGTCCACAAAGGCATCCTCAAGGACCCCCTCAACTACGACCGTCCCGGCGGACGCCCCCGGGGCATCTACCTGCGCGAGTGCGATAAGGTGTTGATTCAGGGCATCCTGATCAAAAACACCGCCGACTGGGTGCAGACCTACGACCAGTGCACGGACATCGTCCTGGACGGGATCACCGTGGACAGCAAGGCCTTCTGGAACAACGACGGCCTGGACATCGTCGACTGCAAGGACATGAAGGTGCTCAACTCCTTCATCGACGCCACGGACGACGCCATCTGCTTCAAGTCGCACGATGCCACGAAGCGCTGCGAGAACATCGAGGTGCGCAACTGCGTGGCCCGCTCGAGCGCCAGCGGCATCAAGTTCGGCACGGTCACCGCCGGGGGCTACAAGAACATCCGGATCATCAATAACAAGGTGTACGACACCTACCGCTCGGCCATCACCATCGCCACCCCCGACGGCGGCCAAGTCGAAGACATCCTGATCGACAGCCTCTACGCCTTCAACACGGCCAACGCCATCTACCTGCGCATCGGCCAGCGCAACACCCGCCCCGTGGGCACGATGAACAACGTCACGATCCAGAACATGTACTGCGAGATCCCCGCCGGCAAA
>JAVBNV010000026.1:0-16171 GCA_031551325.1 Alistipes sp. | reverse complement strand
AGAAAAAATAGTACCTTTGTTTCTGTATGTTCAAATTTAGGAAGGAGTCCGTGAAGTAAATAACCTCTGACGTTCTGTCGAGGTTATCCCTTAGCTTACGCTCTGGCATGTTCTTGCCCGAGTTGTTTTCAGTACCTACATTTATTCATCGACGATGTGCAAGCAGGCGTATTGCGTTCTGTTTCATATCCCTTATAATCAACCATCATGAGTAACAAAACCAAAACCATTCACGACTTCGACTTCAGTTTTATTTGCGAATATTTCACCGGCGTGGAACGCCAGGGGCCGGGTTCTCCGGAAGTAACCCTTAAAGCGCTGAGCTTTATCGATAACCTGACCGGGGAGTCCCGCATCGCCGACCTCGGCTGCGGGACGGGCGGGCAGACCATGACGCTGGCCAGCAACGCGCCCGGACAGATCACGGGGCTCGACCTTTTCCCCGAATTTATCGACATCTTCAACCGGAATGCCCGGCGGCTCGGTCTTTCCGAGCGGGTGCGAGGCATCACAGGCTCGATGGATAAGCTGCCCTTTGAGAAGGAGTCCCTGGACCTGATCTGGTCGGAGGGCTCCATCTACAACATCGGCTTCGAGCGGGGCTTGAACGAGTGGTGCGACTACCTGAAGCCGGGCGGCTACGTCACCGCCTCGGAGGCCTCGTGGTTCACCGCGCAGCGTCCCGCCGAGATCCATGACTTCTGGATGGCGCATTACACGGAAATCGACACCATTCCGCACAAAGTCGCCCAACTGCAGGACGCGGGTTACATTCCCGTCGCCACGTTTATCCTGCCCGAAAATTGCTGGACGGAGCACTTCTTCGCCCCCTGCCTCATAGCGCAGGAGGCCTTCCTGAAAAAATACGCAGGAAACAAGACCGCCGAAGAACTGATCGCCGGCCAGCGCCGCGAAGCGGAATTGTATGATAAATACAAAACCTTCTACGGATATGTGTTTTATATCGGGAAGAAAATGTGATCCTCATGTTGGTAGCATCCCCGCTCCTTCCCCGCTTCGGGAAGGGCGGGATGCCTCCCTAAGAGAATAAGCAAAAGCAAGTCCCCAAACGGGCCATTTCGCTGTCGCGCGGAATGCCCCGTTTTTTTGGGGAGGGGTCGGGGCACCGGAAAATACGGCATGCAATATGCACCCAGGGAGTCAATAAACGAGACTTTTACCGTATCTTCGTTAATCAAAGCATCCGGGTTTATGGAAACATTCAACAACATTCCCCTGCCGGGGGATAAAAAGCGGGTGGTGATCGTGGGCGGGGGCTTCGCCGGGTTGAAAACCGCGCGCACGCTACGCGACCGGCATTACCAGGTCATCCTGCTGGACGGCAACAACCACCACATTTTCCAGCCGCTGCTCTACCAGGTGGCCACCTCGGGCATCGAGCCGAGCGCCATCTCCTTCCCCTTCCGGCGCATCTTCAAGACCCGCAAGAACTTCCACATCCGGCTCTGCCGGGCCTTGCGGGTAGTCCCCGCGCAGAAGCTACTCGAGACCTCAATCGGCCCCATCGGCTACGACTACCTGGTGATCGCCACGGGCTGCGGGACGAACTTCTTCGGCAACCCGGCCCTCGAGGAACGCACGCTACAACTGAAAACCACCGCCGAGGCCCTGTTCGACCGCAATACCCTGATCGAAAACCTCGAACGGGCGCTCAACACCCCGGACCAGGTCCGGCGAGCGGCCCTGATGACCTTCGTCGTCGTGGGGGGTGGGCCCACCGGCATCGAGATGGCGGGGGCCCTCTCCGAGATGCGGCGCTTCGTGCTGCCACGCGATTACCCCGACCTGGACGTGCGGCAGATGCGCATCCTGCTACTGAACGCCTCACCGAGGCTGCTGGGCGGTTTCTCGGAGCCCTCCTCGGAATACGCCCTCAAGCGGCTGACGAAAATGGGGGTCGAAGTGCGGCTGAATTGCAACGTAAAAGACTATGAACAAGGAGTTTTGAAGTTAGGGGAGGGGAGCGAGCTCCCGGCTCAGAACGTATTCTGGGTGGCCGGGGTGCGCCCCAACGCCCTGGAAGGATTGCCCGAAGCCGCTTACGGCCCCCGGGGACGAATCCGGGTGGACGAATTCAACCGGGTGCCGGACTGCGAGGGGGTTTTCGCCCTCGGCGACACGGCCCTGATGGTCTCGCCCGGTTATCCGGAGGGCCATCCCCAGGTGGTGCAACCCGCCATCCAGCAGGCGGCCAACCTGGTGCAGAACGTCAACCGCCTCAACCGGGGCCTTTCCCCGAAACCTTTCCGCTACCGCAACCGGGGGTCGATGGCCACCATCGGGCGCAACCACGCCGTGCTGGAAGCGGGTCCCCTGCGCATGCACGGCTTCTGGGCCTGGGTGATCTGGCTGTTTATCCACCTGATGAGCATCCTGGGGGTCAAAAACCGGCTGATGATCTTCTTCGACTGGATGTGGAGCTACCTCACCTACGACCAGTCGCTGCGGGTGTTGATCAAGCCCCTGCAACGCGGGAAACCGCAGGATTCCTGATCGTCCGTGTGCTTCGGCATAAATGTTGCTCTTTGTAGTTAGTAAACAAGCAACAACCTAACTTACCGAAGCCATGAAAACGACCGAACTGACAAAAGCGGACTTCCTGACCCGGGTGGTCAATTACGAAGTGAATCCCGACAAGTGGGAATACCTGGGCGACAAACCGGCCCTGATCGACTTCTACGCCGACTGGTGCGGTCCCTGCAAGGCGCTGGCCCCAGTGCTGGAGGAATTGGCCGGGGAGTACGCGGACAAAATATACGTCCACAAGATCAACACCGAGAAGGAGCAGGAACTGGCAAGCCTGTTCTCCATCCGCAGCATCCCGAGTCTGTTGTTCATCCCCCTGGACGGACAACCCCAGATGGCCCAGGGCGCCATGCCCAAGGAGGCGCTCAAGGAGTTGATCGACAGCATTCTGCTGGGTAAGAAATAGCATACTATCCATAAAAAACTCCCTCTTTTTCAAGAGGGAGTTTTTGTCTGTATCCGGTACCGGGCCTTACTTTGCCAACACTTTCTTTTCAATCTCCTCAATCTGGTGACGGAATAGTTTGTCTGTCTCCATCAGATTCGAGATGGCTTTGCAGGCGTGCAGCACCGTCGCGTGGTTCTTGCCCCCGATGGCGGCCCCGATGATGGTCAGCGGCGCCTTGGTATGCTGCTTGCTCAGGTACATGGCCACCTGGCGGGCCTGGGCGATCTCGCGGGTACGGCGCGGGGAGTTGAACTTTTCGGCGTCCAGGTTGAAGTGCTCGCACACGACCTTCTTGATGTGCTCCAGGGTGATCTCTTTCTGGTTGAACTGGACGTATACTTTCAAAATCTCCTTGGCCAGGGTGGGGGTGATCTTCTTGCCCAGGAAGGAGGCGTTGGCCACCAGCGAGCAGAGAGCGCCCTCGATCTCACGGATGTTGGCGTTAATGTTCTGGGCCAGGTATTCGATCACTTCCTCGGGCACCTCGGCGCCGATGCGCTGGGCCTTGCCGCGGATGATCTTCACCTTGGTCTCGTAGTCGGGCTGCTGCAACTGGGCCGAGAGTCCCCACTTGAAGCGGGTGATCAGGCGCTGCTCGATGTCCTTGAGCTCCACGGGGGGCTTGTCGGAGGTCATGATCAGCTGCTTGCCCGAGAGGTGCAGGTGGTTGAAGATGTTGAAGAAGGCGTTCTGGGTCTTCTCCTTGCCCGAGAGTTCCTGGATGTCGTCGATGATCAGCACGTCCAGCATCTGGTAGAAGTGGATGAAGTCGTTGATCTCGCCCGAGCGCACGGCGTTGGTGAACTGGGCCTGGAACTTGTTCATCGAGACGTAGAGCACCTGCATCGACGGGCGGCGTTGTTTGACCTCCATGCCGATGGCCTGGGCGATGTGGGTTTTTCCAAGGCCCGAATCCCCATAGATATAGAGGGGGTTGAAAGGCGTGGAGCCCGGATCGACGGCCACCGAGAAGCCCGCCGAACGGCACAGGCGGTTGCAATCTCCCTCGACGAAAGTCTCGAAGGTGTAGCCCGGGTTGAGCTGCGGGTCGATAATCAGCTTGCGGATGCCCGGAATGACGAACGGATTCTTTATATTTGCCGTATTGGTCTGCGCGGCGAAGGTGTTGATGGGGGTCATGTCCGCTTCCTGCACCACCGTGGCGGGGTGTTCGGCCTGGGGCACGGCGTAGCGCAGCCGGGTTTTGATCCCGAAGGATTCTCGGATAATGGGGGTGAGCAGCGGAATGAAGTGCTTCTCAATGTGATACACATAACTCTCGTTGGGCACCTTCAGCTTGAGCGTGGTCCCGTCGAAGTCCAATGGCACGATTGGTTTGAACCATTTGGCAAACTCCTCAGCGGAGGTCTGCTCTTTGATTAGGGACAAACAATGTTGCCATACGTCGCCGTATGTTGGGTGGGAGAGTGACATGTAAGTGACTGTGGGTTTGTTTCGCACCACAAAATTGTAGATAAATTAGGAGAAAAAAATAGGAGTCCGTATTGTTTGTTTAATAAATATTTATATAGATAAACAAGGGTTTGCGAGGTGTTCATTTTTAACGAGTTGATATAGAAGTCTCAATTATTTTTCTTATCTTTGTTTATAAGAACATTCTTAGACATTTACGTCTGGATATAAATAAAAACTATAGCGATTATGGCGGGAAATTTGGAAAATTTGATACGCGAGAGAGCGCAACAATGGCTCGACGGTCCCTACGACGAAGCGACCAAGCAGCGGGTTAAGGATTTGATGGACAACGATCCGAAAGAACTGACCGAAAGCTTCTACAAAGACCTCGAATTCGGCACCGGCGGCCTGCGGGGCATCATGGGCGTGGGCACCAACCGCATGAACATCTACACGGTCGGCATGGCCACCCAGGGGCTGGCCAACTACCTCAAGAAGGCCTTCCCGAAAGAGGCCATCCGCGTGGCCGTCGCCCACGACAGCCGCCACAACAGCCGCCTCTTTTCGGAGCGGGTGGCGGCCATCTTCGCCGCCAACGGATTCGAGGCCTTCCTCTTCGATTCGCTGCGCCCGACCCCCGAGCTGAGTTTCGCCATCCGGCAGCTCGGCTGCAAGAGCGGGGTGATGGTCACCGCCTCGCACAACCCCAAGGAATACAACGGCTACAAGGCCTACTGGGCCGACGGCGCCCAGGTGACCCCCCCGCACGACAACAACATCATCGCCGAGGTGGGGAAGATCACCTCGCCCGACCAGGTACTCATCTCGGGCGGCACGGGCCGCGTCACCATCCTGGACGAGAAATTCGACCAGATCTACCTCGACGCCGTGCACGGGCTCTCCCTCTCGCCCGAGGCCGTCGCCCACCACGCCGACCTGAAGATCGTCTACACGCCCCTGCACGGAGCCGGGGTGGTGCTCGTTCCCCAGTCCCTGCGCCGCTACGGCTTCCGCAACGTCATCAGCGTGAAGGCGCAGAACATCCCGGACGGCGATTTCCCCACGGTAGCTTCGCCCAACCCCGAGGAACGGGCCACCATGAAGATGGCCATCGACTTAGGGACGGAACAAGGCGCCGCCCTGGTGATGGCCACCGACCCCGACGCCGACCGCATCGGGGTGGCCGTGCGCGACGACAAAGGGGAGTTTATCCTGCTCAACGGCAACCAGACGGCCGCCCTGCTGACCTACTACATCGTGCGCCGCTGGAAGGAGCTGGGACGGATTACCGGCAAGCAATTCATTATCAAGACCATCGTAACCACCGAAATGATCGGCCGCATCGCCGAATCCTTCGGCGTGAAGTACTACGACTGCCTCACCGGATTCAAATACATCGCCGAGATCATCCGCGAGCAGGAAGGCAAGACCAAGTACATCTGCGGGGGGGAGGAGAGCTACGGCTTCCTAGCCGGGGATTTCGTGCGCGACAAGGACGCCGTGAGCGCCTGCTCGCTGGCCGCCGAAGCCGCCGCCTGGGCCCAGCAGCAGGGCACGACCCTCTACGGACTGCTCCAGGAGATGTACCTGCAATACGGGCTGTTCCTCGAACAGATGGTCCCCGTGGTGCGCAAGGGCAAGGAAGGAGCCGAAGAAATCCGCCAGATGATGACCGATTTCCGGAAAAATCCGCCCCGGACGCTCGGAGGATCGCCCATCGTCACCATCCGGGACTACGACAGCCTGCAATCCACCGACCTGAAAACCGGAAAGAGCACGCCCATCGAGCAGGAGCAGTCCAACGTGCTGCAATTTCTGACCGAGGACCACACCATCGTCTCGGTGCGTCCCTCGGGCACGGAGCCCAAGATCAAATTCTACTTCGGGGTGCGGGGCCCTCTGGCCTCCAAGGAGCAGCTGGATGGCACGATGAAGGCCCTGGAAGGGCGCATCGAGGGCATGAAGAAGGAGCTGAAACTGGAATAAGACTCACTACCGGCAAGCCAACCGCTATTTAAAGGCGGTTGGCTTGCCGGCTTTTATAGATAACGTGAGTTGCGTTTAAGCAACTCATCTACCTCTGGGCAAACGGCCCTGTGGGGCCGTTTGCAAGCCCACCCGGAGGTAGGGGAGGGTAAGGGTGGGGTGATCGAGCCTGGCGGCTTTGAAAAAGCCGCTTAACGCGAGTTGGGGATAAGAAATCGCGGGACAACGATCATAGAAGCAAACAGTAAAACGATTTCTTATCCGCAACTCACGTTATGACCGAAAAAGAAAAAGCCGCCGAGGGAGAGCTCTACGACGCCAACGGCGACCGGGAGTTAATCGAAGAACGAGATCGGGCCAAACGGTTGTTATACAAATACAACCACCTATCCCCGGAGCTCCGGCCCGAGCGCGAAGCGGTGCTGGCCGAGTTGTTCGGAGCGCTCCCGGAGGGTTGTCTGATCGAGGCGCCTTTCCACTGCGATTACGGCTACAACATCACCCTCGGGCGGAATTTCTACGCCAACGTGAACTGCGTCCTGCTGGACGGGGCCCGGATCACGATCGGGGACAACGTCTTTCTGGCGCCCAACGTCGGCATTTACACCGCCGGGCACCCCCTGGACGCCGGACAGCGCCGCGCGGGCCTGGAATACGCTTATCCCGTCACCATCGGCAGCGACGTCTGGATCGGGGCAGGGAGCTCCATCCTGCCCGGGGTGAGCATCGGCGACCGCACGGTCATCGGGGCCGGGAGCGTCGTGACGAAAGACATCCCCTCCGATGCGCTGGCCGTGGGCAATCCCTGCCGGGTGATCCGAAAACTATAAGTTCCACCGATAATACACCTGGAAATGGCCGAAAAACCCATTTTAAACGATCCGGACGTATTTCCGAGTGAGGAAGTGCTGCAAGAAGCATTAGGAAGGGATTTCGCCCTTTACGAGGCTTTTCTGGCCGGAATCGCCGCACTGGGCCTTTCGCCCGAGTGGAGGTATTACAAGGACGGGAAAGCATGGTTCTGCAAGATCTGCGACAAAAAGAAGACCGTCTGCTGGCTTTCGGTCTGGCAGGGCTACTTCCTGACTGGCTTCTATTTTACGGAGAAATACGTCGAAACGGTCTGTGCACTGGATATTTCCGAGGCCGTCAAGGCGGATTTTCTCAGCCAGAAACCCATCGGGCTACTGATCCCCTGCGCGCTGAAGATCACCGGGGAGGTCAATCTCCGCGACGCGCTCACGCTGGCCGCCTGCAAAAAGAGCTTAAAATAAACAAATAGGGGGGAACCCCATACGAGAACCTAATACGACAAAATATGGCATCCATTTTTACCCGCATCATCCGGGGGGAGATTCCCTGCTACAAGGTGGCCGAGGATGAAAATTACTACGCATTTCTGGATATCAACCCCCTGGTGAAGGGCCACACGCTGGTGGTGCCCAAGCTGGAGGTCGATTATATTTTCGACCTGGACGATAAGACCCTCGAGGGACTCATGACTTTTTCGAAGCGCATCGCGCGCCAAATAGGGGAGAAGATACCCTGTAAACGGGTCGCTATGGTGGTTTTAGGGCTCGAGGTGCCCCATGCACACATCCACCTGATCCCCATAAACAGCGAAAAAGAGGTCGATTTCCACCGGGAAAAGCTCAAATTTTCGCCCGAGGAATTTTACGAAATTGCCGAATTGATTAAGTTGTAATATACTAACATACTGAATCTTAATGAGCGTCCCGGAGTAGGGGACGCTTTTTTATTTAACATAATGGAGCGAAAACGTTTCCGACAAATTTTAATCTACGGTTACCTGGCAGAGTAGGGGAGCAAAACGATCCGTTTATTGATGAAAATCGCCTTATTGATTCACTTTTGTAAATCAACATCCATGTGACGCGATGGAATGATTCATTTTTGTAACACATATTAAAAGAACTTCATTTTTTACATTTGTATTGCCATTTGTAATCAACCGTTTCACACTCTTAAGCAATAGCCCTCAAAGGCAAATTAAATCATTTACTTAATTATTCATAATTGACTGAATATTAGCCGATATTTACTATTAACTAAAGTTATTATTAAGTAACAGGGGAGGGTGTAATCCGGATACGCCTCTACAGGGATTATAAGTCGATTTTTCAGTTGATGATATTCCATATTATCAGATTTTTGTATCGATTATATAAATAAATAGTTTCGATAATCTGTAAGTTATGTAAAGCCGCGGCTTTGACAACTCTTGTTTGTTACAAATGTAATTATGTAAACTGACGTATTTCGACCTCTCATTTGTAACATTCCTCTTGTTGGTTTCGGTAAATTGATTTAACTTTGTAAAAAATCGGAAAAATGAGAGAACGGCTCGAAAAATTCATCAAAACAGAAGGATTGACCCCTTCGCGCTTTGCCGAGATCATGGGTGTCCAGCCTTCCAGCATTTCGCACATCCTCGGCGGGCGCAACAAGCCTAGTTTTGATTTTATCGAAAAGATGCTGCTGCGTTTTCCAAAGATCAATCCCGATTGGCTGCTTCTGGGAAAAGGAACCATGTACCGTTCTCCGGAAGGGGAAAGCTATGCCGCCCCCGTCCGCTATCCGGAAAAAGAAGAGGCGCAGCCGTCCCGTGCGATGGAATCTTCCGGGCTCTTCTCGGAGCCGGAGCCGCAACCTACGCCGATCGTTTCCGGAATTTCGGCAAGCTCCGCCGCAACAGCCGCCGGACAGCCCCGAGAAAACACGCCCGGTATACCTCCGGCCACTTCGCCCCGGGAGCCGGTCTCGGCGACGCCCTCTTCGGCGCTTCGGGCCATGCGCCAGGTCCCGGAAGATCAGATCGAGCGGATTGTCCTTTTTCTCAAGGACAACACCTTTATCACTTACCGCCCGAAATAATCCGCAAACTGAAGCCTTCACGTATTTAACATAATGATCCTGCTTTAATGGAGCGGGTTTCACCACGCTGGAGAATCCCCCGCAAGGAACACGAAGCATTTTCCCCGAAAAAGTTTCAACAAAGCCGCCAACCCCTGCAATACCTAGGGTTGGCGGCTTTTTCGTCATGCTTCTTTTGATTCAGATTTCGGTTGAATGGCTCAGAAATGGCTCGATTTCGTTTGAAATATAATTTATATTATGTTAAATAACTTGTTTTAAAGAAAACTCTCTATAGTAACCTACAAAATTGATGTCGAGAAAAATCCAAGGCGTGTCGATCAGAGGCCGGGGCTCCCCTTTTCGAAATTTGATACCCACCATCTAATGCCGCGTCGGAAATTTGGGGATGGGAAAAATTTTCTGCACAACTAACCCTTCCGGGACGCAAAATCCGGCTGCTTATTCGGAGTCGCCGCAGCGACCCGGATCAGGTTCAAGCCGTCGCGCAGAGGCAGGATGACATTTTCGAGGCGGGGGTCTTCGGCCACCAGGCGGTTGAAGGTGCGGATTCCCTCCGTGAAGCGGTCGCTTTCGGGGGGCAGCTGCGTCACCTTGCCGTACCATAAGATATTGTCCGCCAAGATATAGCTCCCCTCGTGCACCAGGCACTCCATCGCCAGGCGGAGGTACTGGGGGTACTCGCGTTTGTCGCCGTCGATAAAGATCAGGTCGAACGTCTCCCCCAGCTTCGGGGCGATCTCCAGGGCCGAGCCGACGTGCTGGACGATGCGGCCGGGCATGTTCTGCTCGGCGCGGTGGAAGTATTTGGCGGCCACCTCTTCCAGTTCGTCGTCGATCTCGATGGTGTGCACCACCCCACCCTCTCCGAGGCCTTGGCCCAGGCAAATGGCTGAGTATCCGGTAAATGTGCCGATTTCCAGCACCTTGCGGGCGCCTATCATCTGCACGAGCATCTTCAAGAGGCGGCCCTGCACGTGCCCCGAGATCATCCGGGGCTGCACCATGCTCAGGTGGGTTTCGCGGTCGAGCTCGTGGAGGAGCTCCTCCTCGGGCGGCATATTTTCCAGGATATAACGTTCGAGCGTATCCATCTTATTTATCTGTAAATCAGAGTAGACATTCCCTCTCCGTACACCTCGCGGGCCACTTCGGTCAGCGCCTCGCGCGAGACGGCCAGGATCTTTTTCCGGGAGGCTTCTACACTCTCTATCCGATTGAAATACAGATAGCTGCGGGCCGCTCCGAGCATGTAATTCTCGTTGCTTTCCATGCCGATGGTCATCTGGCCGATAAACTGTTTTTTGGCCATCGCCAGGTAGCGGTCGCTCAGCTCTCCGGAGAGGATTTTTTGCAGTTCCAGGTCCACCAGGTGGATGCACTGTTCCACCTTATCCTTGTCCGTGCTGAAATAGATCGAGGCGTATCCCGTGTTACTCAGGGGGTTGTAGTTGGCTTCGACCGTGTAGGAGAGTCCTCCCCTTTCCCGGACGGCCAGGTTCAGCAGTGAATTGGCCGCCGGACCGCCCAGCAGGTTGGTCAGCAGGGCCAGCGTGACACGCTTCTCCTCCTGGAGGCTGTAGGCTCGGTTACCCAACACGCAGTGGGCCTGGTGGTTATTACGGTTAATCGTCTTCGTGAAGGGCGTATAAAGCGGAAGTGTGTCTCGGGTGAAGGCGCGGGGATTGGCGGGGACGTCGGAGAAATAGCGGTCGCAGAGTTCCCTAAAACGCTTCTCGGAGAGGTTTCCGATCACCGAAAAGACCATCTGGTCGGTGTTGTAGGTGCGGGCGACGAACGCCTGCAGGGTCTCGCGGCTGTGGTGGGCGAGGGATTTTTTATCACCCAAAATATTGTGTCCCAGGGAGGAACCGGCGAAAACAAGGTCCTCGTAATCGTCGTAAATCCGGTCCGAGGGGGAATCCTTGTAGGCGTTGATCTCGTCGACGATAATCTCCTTTTCGCGGGTGATCTCCACCGCGGGAAAGACCGAGTGGAAGACGATGTCGGCGATCAGTTCAGCCGCCTTGCCCACGTCTCCGCGCAGGGTCGTGGTGTGGATAACCGTCTCCTCCTTAGTCGTGTAGGCATTCAGTTCGCCCCCCAGATTTTCGAGGCGGCAGTTGATGTGGTAGGCCCTGCGGTGCTCCGTCCCCTTGAAAAAGGCGTGCTCGAGCAGGTGGGCCAGCCCGTGCTCCGTGGGGAGTTCGTCGCGGCTGCCCGTGCCCACGGTCAGGGCGCAGTGGGCCACGGCCGAGCGCACTTGTTTGTGCAGGCAGCGGATGCCGTTGGGCAGGATATAGCGGTTAAATTCTTCCATCTTTACTTTTGTTGGGCGTTCAGGGCCAAAAACTGCCCGGTGTAGCTCTCCTTGCAGGCTTTCAGGTCGGCGGGGGTTCCCTCAAACACCAGGTTGCCGCCCCCGGCGCCCGCTTCGGGCCCCAGGTCGATCACCCAGTCGGCGCTCTTGATCACCTCCATGTTGTGCTCCACGATCACTACCGTGTGTCCCTTGGCGATCAGGGCGTTGAAGGCGTCCAACAGCTTGCGGATGTCGTGGAAATGCAGGCCCGTGGTCGGTTCGTCGAAAATAAACAGGACCGGGGCCGAGGCGTTCTCCTTGATTAAAAAGGAGGCCAGCTTGACCCGCTGGTTTTCTCCCCCGGAGAGGGTCGAGGAGGACTGGCCGAGCTTGATGTAGCCCAAGCCCACGTCCTGCAGGGTTTTCAGCTTTTCGACGATCTTTTTGTTGACCGCGTCCTTCTGCTGGTGGGTGCGGAAGAGCTCGACGGCCGTGTCTACGGTCATTTCGAGGATGTCGTAGATGGAATGGCCGTGGTATTTGGCCTCCAGGACATCGTCCTTGAAGCGCTTGCCGCCGCAGCTTTCGCACACCAACTCGACGTCGGCCATAAACTGCATCCCAACTTTGATCACCCCCTCACCCTGGCACTCCTCGCAGCGGCCTCCGGCGATGTTGAAGGAGAACGACGAGGGCGTCAGGTTGTTGTGGCGGGCGTAGGGCAGCTCGGAAAAGAGTTTCCGGATGTCGTCGTAGGCCTTGAGGTAGGTCACCGGGTTGGAGCGGGTGGACTTTCCGATGGGATTCTGGTCTATGATCTCCACTCCCTTGATGCGGTGCAGGTCGCCTTCGAGCCCCGAAAAGCTGCCCGGTTTGAGGCCTGTTTCGTAGAGTTCGCGGCGCACGGCCGGGTAGAGGATGTCGCGCACCAGCGAGGATTTTCCGCTGCCGCTGACCCCCGTCACGCAGGTCATGACTCCCAACGGGAATTTGACGTCTATGCCCCGGAGGTTGTGCTCGCGGGCGCCTTTGATCTCGATGTAGCTGTTCCAGCGGCGGTAGGTCTTGGGCTCCTCGATCCGTTCGGCCCCCGTGAGGTAGCGGGCCGTCAGGCTATGTTTGTCCTTCAACAGCTCCGCCAGGGGCCCGGCGAAGACCACTTCCCCACCCTCGTATCCGGCCAGGGGGCCGATGTCGACGATGGTGTCGGCGGCGCGGATGATCTCCTCCTCGTGTTCGACCACGATGACCGTGTTGCCCAGGTCGCGCAGTTTCCGGAGCACGCCGATCAGGCGGTGGGTGTCCCGGGGATGGAGGCCGATGCTGGGCTCGTCGAGGATGTAGAGCGACCCAACCAGGCTGCTGCCCCGCGCGGTAGCCAGGTTGATGCGCTGGCTTTCGCCCCCGGAGAGCGTCGAGCTGAGGCGGTCCAGGGTGAGGTAGTCGAGACCCACCTCGGCGAGGTAGTCCAGGCGCGAGGTGATCTCCGTGAGTACCCTTCCGACCGTTTCCCGCTCCTGCGGCTCGAGCGCCAGATCGCCGAAAAAGGCCTGCAACCCGCTTACGGGCAGGGCCACCAGTTCGGCGATGTTCCGGCCCCCCACCCTCACATAGAGCGCCTCCTTGCGCAGCCGCGAGCCCCCGCAATCGGAGCAGACGGTCTTGCCCGTGTAGCGCGAGAGCATCACGCGGTATTGGATCTTATAGCGTCCCGCCTCCAGGAAGCGGAAAAACTCGTTCAGGCCCTTGAAGTAGCGGTTCCCCGTCCAGAGCAGTTTGCGCTCCTCGGGACTCAGGTCGAAATACGGACGGTGGATCGGGAAGTCGAACTTGGAGGCGTTCATCACCAGTTCCTCCTTCCAGGCCTTCATGGTGTCGCCCCGCCAACTGGCGATGGCGTCCTCGTAGATGCTTTTGCTCTTGTCGGGCACCACCAGGTCCTCGTCGATGCCCACCACCTTGCCGTAGCCCTCGCAGCGGGGGCAGGCCCCGATGGGGTTGTTGAAGCTGAAGAGGTGTTCCGAGGGGTGTTCGAAGGTGATGCCGTCCAGCTCGAAGCGGGACGAAAAGGTCTCGATCCGCTCTCCGGACTCCTCCTGCACCACCACTTCGCAGACACCCCCGAAGCGGTTGAAAGCCGTGCCCACCGAGTCGCCCAGGCGGCTGAGCAGCTCCTCGTCGGTGCCCGCGCGGGCGCGGTCTATCAGCACCCGCATCCTTTCCGGATCGGGGTATTTTTCGGCCTGCTGCACCATGTCTTCGACAAAAAGGATTTCTCCGTCCAGGTAGATCCGCTGAAAACCTTCCTTGGAGAGCAGGGTCAGCTTTTCGATCAGGCCCTGCCCCGGCTCCAGGCCCAAAGGGGCGGTCAGCAGCACCCGGGTGCCTTCGGGAAGGGCGACGATAAAGTCCACCACGTCGCTGACGCTGTGGGATTTGACCTCGTCTCCCGAGACGGGAGAATAGGTCCGTCCGATGCGGGCGAAGAGCAGCTTGATGTAGTCGTAGAGTTCCGTGGAGGTCCCCATCGTCGAGCGGGGGTTGCGCGTGGAGACTTTCTGTTCGATGGCGATGGCCGGGGCGATTCCGGTGATGAAATCGACTTCGGGCTTGTTGACCCGGCCCAGGAACTGGCGGGCATAGGCCGAGAGGCTCTCGACGTAGCGCCGCTGGCCTTCGGCGAAGATGGTGTCGAAGGCCAGCGTGGATTTGCCCGAGCCGGAGAGCCCCGTGATCACAACCAGTTGGTTGTGGGGGATGCGCACTTCGATGTTCTTGAGGTTATGGACCCGGGCCCCTTTTACGTGGATGTAGCGGTGCTCGTCGAGTATTTCTTTCATGCGTTGTTTTTGAATCAAAGCGATAGAACGGAAAAATCCGGCCCGGGATTGTCCTCCCGCTGCCGGATAAGCGATCCTGCGGTCAAACTATTTGATCAGCTTGATGGTATCGCGGCGGGTGATCTTCTCGCAGTAGCGGCACAGCAGGGAGACTTCGCCCTCCTCTTCCTGCACCGTGAAGGCGGTCTTCACCGGCTCGAGGTTGGTCACACACTTGGGGTTGGCGCAGCGGACGAAGCCCGAAATGGTCTCGGGCAGCTCGACCAGGCGTTTTTCGACCACCTGGTAGTCCTGGATGATGTTCACCGAGGCCATGGGGGCGAACAGGGCGATGCGGTTGATCTCCTCTTGCTCGCAGATGCGGTCGTTGATCTTGATGATCGCCTTGGTGCCCAAGCGTTTGCTCTCGAGGTTGTTGCCGAAGGTGATCCGGTGGGTGTCGTTCTCGAGGTCCAGCAGGGCGATGATCTTAAAGAGCGTATCGGAAGGCAGGTGGTCGATCACCGTGCCGTTTTCGATGGCCCGAACTTCAAATTTCTTTTCCATAGTCTTCTCTTTCATAGTGAACACACTAAATCACGCCAAGCAGGTAACAGATGATGGCCATGCGGGTGTAGACCCCGTTCTCGGTCTGCTGAAAGTAGTAGGCCTTGGGATTGGCATCCACCGCCGGGTCGATCTCGCCCACGCGGGGCAACGGATGCAGGATGCGCATATTCTCCTTGGTGCCCTCCAGCATGTCGTTCTTGAGGACGTAAACGTTCTTGACCCGCTCGTACTCCATGGGATCTGAGAAGCGCTCGCGCTGCACGCGGGTCATGTAGACGATGTCGGCCTCGCGGATGGCCGGGGTGATTTCGCGGGTTTCGGTGTAGGGGATTCCCTTTTTGTCGAGGAAGCGCTTGTATTCGTCGGGCATCTTCAGCTCCTCGGGGGCCACGAAGGTGAAGGTGGGATTGAAGTGCGAGAGGGCCTGCAGGAGCGAATGCACCGTGCGGCCGTACTTGAGGTCGCCCACCATCATGATGTTGATGTTCTCGAGCCGCCCCTGGGTCTTCTGGATCGAGTACATGTCCAGCAGCGTCTGGCTGGGGTGCTGGTTGGAGCCGTCCCCGGCGTTGACCACCGGCACCCGCGAAATCTCCCCGGCGTAGCGGGCCGCGCCCTCGACGTGGTGGCGCATGACGATCATGTCGCAATAGTTGGAGATGGTCATGATCGTGTCGTGCAGGGTCTCTCCCTTGGAGAGGCTGGTGTTGCTGACCTCCGAGAAGCCGATCACGCGGCCCCCCAGGCGGTTGATGGCGCTCTCGAAGCTGAGCCGGGTGCGGGTCGAAGGCTCGAAAAAGAGCGAAGCGATCACCTTGCCGGCCAGGAGCTGCTGGCCGGGGTCGGCTTCGAAACGAGCGGCCAACTCGGTGATTTTCAAGATTTCCTTACAGGTGAAATCATTGATGGATACCAGGTTCTTTTTACCCATAATTAACGTGTATTTCGGATAAGAATTATTATTTACAATTTGGTGATCAAGCTCGTTAACGTGATAATTCTTATCCGAAATACACGTTAATTTACGGCTTTTTTCAAAAGCCGTAAGGCCTGCCACCCCTCCTAAATCCTCCCCTGATAGGGGAGGACTTTGCCAATGGCTCTATAGAGCCCTTGACTCAACGGTATGTGAGTTTCTTAAACGAAACTCACGGTAATCTGATCTTTTTAAATTCTTTTCCACTTCGT
>JAVBNV010000001.1:0-264899 GCA_031551325.1 Alistipes sp. | reverse complement strand
AAATACGACCTGCACTTCGAGCGCCTGATCCCGCTGGGTGGCTGGATCATCGGTTGGGTCAACCGCTGGCTGGTGATCCCGACCTTCGACATCCTGGGCCAGCACATCGCCAGCTTCGGGCTCATCATCCTGATCCTGACGATCCTCATCAAGCTGCTGATCGCCCCGTTGACCTATAAATCCTACCTCTCGACGGCCAAGATGCGCATGCTGAAGCCCGAGATGGAGGCGCTGAGCGCCAAGTTCCCCAAGCCCGAGGACGCCATGAAGAAACAGCAGGCGACCATGGCCCTCTACAAGAGCGCCGGGGTGAATCCGATGGGAGGCTGCATCCCGATGCTGATCCAGTTCCCGATCCTGATCGCCATGTTCCGCTTCTTCCCGGCCTCGATCGAACTGCGCGGGCAGAGCTTCCTGTGGGCGGACGACCTTTCGTCCTACGACAGCATCTGGAACCTGCCGTTCGAAATCCCCTTCTACGGCGACCACGTCAGCCTCTTCACCCTGCTGATGGCCGCGGCCCTGTTCACCTATTCCAAGATCAGCTACGCCCAGACCGCCTCGGCCGGGCCCCAGATGGCCGGGATGAAGTTCATGATGCTCTACATGATGCCCCTGATGATGGTAGTGTGGTTCAACAACTACTCCAGCGGGCTGAGCTACTACTACTTCCTGAGCAACGTGATCACCATCATCCAGATGTACGCTTTCCGCTACGGCGTCAGCGATGAGAAACTCCATGCCCGGATGAAGGCGAACGCCAAGAAGCCGCAGAAAAAATCGAAGTGGCAGGAGCGTATGGAGCAGGCTGTCAAGCAACAGCAGAACCAGCAAGCTGCCAAAGCGAAAAAGAAATAACTATCCCTATAAAAATAAGGAGGCGTTCAGTAGAACGCCTCCTTTATTTTTATGTCGTTTTCCTATTTACTCAAAGGGTGTTTAGCCAAGCCCCCCGTGGAAGTCTCCTTATAGAGGCTGGGCAAATCATGCCCGGTATCCCGCATCACCTCGACCACCTTGTCGAAGCTCACCCGGTGCTTGCCGTCCGAGAACGTCGAGAAGGCATTGGCGTCCAGGGCCCGGGCGGCGGCAAAGGCATTGCGCTCGATACAGGGGATCTGCACCAGGCCGCAGACCGGGTCGCAGGTGAGGCCCAGGTGGTGTTCGAGGCCCATTTCGGCCGCGTATTCGATCTGGGAGGGAGCGCCTCCAAAGAGCTGACAGGCAGCCGCCGCAGCCATGGCGCAGGCCACGCCGATCTCGCCCTGGCAACCCACCTCGGCCCCCGAAATGGAGGCGTTGGTCCGCACCACGCTGCCGAATAGTCCGGCCGTGGCCAGGGCCTTGAGGATGCGGGACTCCGGAAAATCTCGGGAGTTCTGGATGTGGTACAACACGGCGGGCAACACCCCGCAGGAACCACAGGTGGGGGCGGTGACGATCAGCCCGCCCGTGGCGTTCTCTTCGGAGACGGCCAGGGCGTAGGCGTAGACCAGCCCGCGGCTTTTCATCGTGCCGGTGTAGCTGTTGGCCCGGATCAGGTAGTTGCCCGACTTGCGGCGGATACCCAGCCCGCCGGGGATGATCCCCTCGGACTCGAGGCCCCGGACTACCGAGGCGCGCATCACCTGCCAGACCTCGGAGAGGAAGTCCCAGATTTCGGGCCCTTCGCAGGCTTCTACATACTCCCAGTAGCTGCCCCCGTTCTGGTCGCACCAGGCCTGGATCTCGGCGATGGTGGACATGGCGTAGACCTGCGGGAGCACGGGCGCGTCGATGTCGTCCGAGGCGAGGGCGCCGCCCCCGATGCTGTAGACGGTCCAGGCCTCGGTCACCGCGCCGGAAGCGTCGAAGGATTCGAACAGCATCCCGTTGGGGTGGAAATCGAGGAAAATGTCGGGCTTCCAGGTGATCTTAGCCGGGGCCAGGGGCTCCAGCACCTGCAGGATGGCCACGTCGGTCATGTGCCCGCGGCCCGTGGCGGCCAGGCTTCCGTAGAGGGTGATGTTAAAGCTGGCGGCTTCGGGATGGCGCCCGGCGAAAATCTCCGCCGCCCGCTTGGGACCCATGGTGTGGCTGCTGGAGGGACCGTGTCCGATCCGGAAAATCTGTCTGATCGATTCCATGTTGATTTTTTATCTTCCGCAAAGATAATCCGCTTTATTTATTTTCCTATATTTACAAAACGTTCACCCAACCCCAGCTTATTGTTATGACACGAGAAGAACAAGTCCTGATTTGCCAAAAATGCCAGAATCGTAAAATGGACATGCAACAAGGCGTAGTTTGCAGTCTGACCGGAGAACAGGCCGCTTTCGAACAGAAATGCATTGATTATAAGCACGATGAATCTACCGATATACCCGTAGATGGAAAAACGGCGTTGTCGCTCTTCGATATCCGTCAAAAACTCTCTCCGGACAAATTTGAGCGGTTGAGGCTCGAACAGCGTCCTATCCAGGGTATCATCTCCGGATTGACTGTCGGGATCATTGGCGCAGTGTTGTGGGGAACCATTTCGGTGATCACTTCTTTTCAGATTGGATATATGGCGCTTGCTATCGGGGCCGCCGTGGGCTTGGCCGTCCGAACCTCCGGACGAGGAGTCGACCTGGCCTTCGGGTATTGGGGCGCCGGACTGGCGTTTCTCAGTGTCGCACTCGGCAATTTTCTCAGCATCATCGGTATGCTCGCCAATGAATTGAATATGGACTACATCGAACTTTTGTTCAAGTTCGATTACAGCTATCTACCAATGGTGATGAAAGAGACTTTCAGCCCGATGGATCTGGTCTTTTATGCGATTGCCATCTATGAGGGATATAGATTCTCTTTCCGGAAAATCACGGAAAAGGACTTGATGCAATTACGATAAAACGTACGAAAATCTAAACTGGATACTATGGAACGCAAACTCAGAATGGGTATGTACGGGGGAGGGCAGGGGGCCTTTATCGGGGCCATCCACCGCGCCGCCGCCTTGATGGACGGACAGATCGAACTGGTGTGCGGTTGCTTCAGCAGCCGTCCGGAGGTCTCCCTGGCCTCGGGCCGGGAGCTCTACCTGCCCGACGAGCGCATCTACGACACCTACGAGGAGATGATCCGGGGCGAGGCGGCCCTGCCGGAAGACCGGCGCATGGACTTTATCTCGATCGTCACGCCCAATATGCTGCACTTCGGCCCGGCCATGATGGCCCTCGACCACGGCTTCGACGTGGTGCTCGACAAGCCCATGACCTTCTCGCTGGAGGAAGCCCACGAACTTAAAGCGAAACTTCAGCAGACCGGAAGAACGTTCGCTCTGACACATACTTACGCCGGATATCCGATCATCAAGGAAGCCAAAATGCGCGTCGCCCGGGGTGACTTCGGGAAGATCCGCAAGGTCTACGTGGAATACATCCAGGGCTGGCTCTCGACGCGTGCCGAGTTGCAGGCGGGATCGAACGCCGGATGGCGCACCGACCCGGCCCGTTCGGGCAAGGCGGGCTGCATGGGGGACATCGGGGTGCATGCCCTGCAGATGGCCGAGATGGTCTCGGGTCTGCGCGTGACATCGCTTTGCGGCGACGTGAGCACCTTCCTCGAGGGGCGCCTGTTGGACGACGACGGATCGGCCCTGCTGCGCTTCGAAAACGGGGCGACCGGGGTGTTGTCGGCCTCCCAGGTGGCCTGCGGCGAGGAAAACTGCCTGAGGCTGCGCATCTACGGCGAAAAAGGCGGCCTGGAATGGCAGCAGGAAGACCCCAATACCCTGACCCTCAAATGGCCCGACCGCCCCAAAGAGTTGGTCCGCGCGGGCATGGGCTACCTGGGCGAGAACGCCAAGGCCAACACCCGGGGACCCAGCGGCCACCCCGAAGGATTTATCGAGGCTTTTGCCAATATTTACCGTAATTTTGCCCGGACGGTGGACGCCCGCCGGCGGGGAGAGCAACCCCAGCCCGAATGGCTCGATTTCCCGGGCATCGAAGACGGGCTGCGGGGCATGCAGTTTATCGAGACGATCATCACGGCCGGCAACGAGGACGGCCTGAAGTGGCAGGATTGGATCGAGTAGGGGGCTAAAGATCGCCGAGTAAGGGGAGAATTTTTTCCCGTTGGGCACGGGGCAAGCCTCGCACCACCAGGAGGTAGGAATCCCTGATCCACTCGCGGATCAGGCTCTCTGGCAGGTCGCCCTCGGGACGGATGGTGTTCCAGTGGCGCTTGTTCATGTGGTAGCCCGGCAGTACATCGGCGTACTGCTCGCGCAGTTGCTCGGCCCGCTGGGGCTCACACTTGAGGCCGAAGCCCTGTGCGAAATCGACCATGTCGGCGAAAGCGAACATTTTGCCCCCGATCTTGTAGACCAGGGTGGTCTCGTCGAAGGGGGTGCATTCTTCGGAGAGCGGAAGGCTCAGGCAGTATTCGCGGAATTCGAGGACGTCCATAACAACACAAAAGTAACTAATTTTCAGTTTCGCCGTGCAAGGTTTTTACTCCATTCTCCTGTTGGTCGTATCCAACGTTTTCATGACATTCGCCTGGTACGGGCACCTCAAGTTGACCGAGGCTAAACTCATCTCCTCCTGGCCCCTATTCGGGATCATCCTCTTCTCCTGGGGGATAGCCCTGTTCGAATACTGCGCCCAGGTCCCGGCCAACCGCATCGGATTCGTCGGCAACGGAGGCCCGTTCACCCTCATGCAATTAAAAGTGCTGCAGGAAGCGATCACCCTGGTGGTCTTCGTCGTCTTCGCCACGGTGTTTTTCAAGAACGAGTCCCTGCACTGGAACCACGTAGCCGCGTTCGGATGCCTTATGCTGGCGGTCTATTTAGTTTTCAAATAGCCGCGCATAATTAGCACCCCAACGGTCCGGAAGCCGCTGTGCATAGCGTGCGTCAGATTTTTCTTATCGTCCGGTTCGAGGAGCGGAGCGTACTAAAGGTACGTGAGCACCGGAGAGAGGAGGATAAGGAAAAGATGGCGTGCGATATGCGCAGCAGCCCCCACGAAAAAAGAGCCGCACCCTTTTGGGTACGGCTCTTTTTAAGAGACTTGCAGTGAAAATATAAGTATTTTTTTGGAATACTGACTATTCAACTACGACGACGTTAGTAGCTTGCTCTCCTTTTTTGCCTTCGCTTACTTCGAATTCGACGTTCTGTCCTTCTTCGAGGCCACGGAAGCCTTCTTTGTTGATACCGGTGTAGTGAACGAAGATGTCGCTACCGGTTTCGGTCGTGATGAAGCCATACCCTTTGGCCGAATCAAACCATTTTACTGTACCTTTCATAGGGGTTAAAATTAAGTGTATTCAACACAAAGGAATAAAAAATCTTTGACAAAGCAATGCCTGAGGGCTATTTTTTTGCATTTTTCGAAACAGCCTTCCAGTAAAAACCTGGAAATAAGTTGAAACCGGAGTGTCCAAAAAAAACAAAAAACCCCCTCGAGAGGGGGTTTTAGGCTATAAAACGGATCAAATCAGGTATTCATGGCTCCGCAAACCTGGATCACCTGGCCGCTGACATACGAGGAGAGGTCGCTGGCCAGGAAAAGGGCCACTTTGGCCACTTCTTCGGTGGTGCCGCCGCGGCGCAGGGGGATTTGTTTGTACCATTCGGCCTTCACGTCCTCGGGCAGCACGTCGGTCATCTCGGTGAGGATAAAGCCCGGAGCGATGGCGTTGGCGCGGATGCCCCGCGAGCCCATTTCCTTGGCGATGGATTTGGCCAGGCCGATCATCCCGGCCTTCGAGGCGGAGTAGTTGGCCTGGGCGGCGTTGCCCGAGACGCCCACCACGGAGGACATGTTGACGATGCTGCCGCTTTTCTGGCGCATCATGACGGGGGTGACGGCGTGGATGAAGTTGAAGGCCGACTTGAGATTGACGTTGATGACCATATCCCACTGGGCTTCGGTCATGCGCATCATCAGCCCGTCGCGGGTAATCCCGGCGTTGTTGACCAGAGTGTCGATGCGGCCGAAATCGGCGGCGATCTGGGCCACCACCTTGGCCGTGTCTTCAAAGTCGGCGGCGTTGGAGACGTAGCCTTTGGCTTTGACGCCCAGGGCGAGGAGTTCTTTTTCGGTGTTTTCGAAGTTTTCATCCGCCTTCAGGTCGGTGAAGGCCACGGAGGCTCCCTCGCTGGCGAATTTCAGGGCGATCGCTTTACCGATGCCGCGGGCGGCGCCGGTCACGATAGCGGTTTTTCCTTCCAGTAATTTCATAATATATGTGTTTTTGTCAAAAATTTCCGTCCCAAAGATAGGAATTTTTCCGCTTCTATCTCAGGACCGGGCGACTCATTGGATTTTTTCGACCGTTCCCACCTTATCCGGGCTGTCGCCGGAGGCGAAATGCATCGGCCAGTTGGAGATGAAAAACCCGAGGTGCTCTTGGAGTTTACTCTGGGCCGCCTGCTCGGAAGAAAAGGTTTCCTGGTCGAAATACTGGCCGCGCTGAGATACGCCCGCGGCGGCATCGGCCTCCCGCAACAGGCCCAGCGTGTAGTTGCTCCACTTGATCCGGAACTGGCCGCCCGATTGCCCGGACGCACCCGGGGCGGAAGTCGGCGTACCCAGGATCGAACTGACGGTAAAATTGATCCCTGCGGTCAGGCCGGCTTGCAGAGCCTCTTTGAAGCCCTGGCCCAGATCCTCCCAATAGGCCAGGTTGTCCAGCCCTTTTTGGCCCAGGGAGCTACCGGCCTCTTTGGAGAGGGTGTAGAGTTGGGCGGCCTTTACCTGGTCCTTGGGCACGCCGCGTCCCCACTGGTACATGGTCCCGAGTTCATACAGGGCGATCCCGTTGCCTTTCTCGGCGGCCAGCGAGAGCCATTTGAGGCATTCTATGAGATTTTTCAACGGGCCCCACATATACATCTGCCCGAGGTAGGTCATGGCGGTAGCGTTTCCTTTTTCGGCCGCTTTGAGCAGCCATTTCTCCTCTTCCTTCAGGTCTTTTTTTACGCCCTCACCGTTTTTATACATCTTCGCCAGCATGGTCATTGCGCCATCAATCTCCCCTTCCGCCGCCTGACGGTACCAGCGGGCAGCCTCGGCGTAGTCTTGTTTCACATCCTGGCCGAAGTAATAGACTGTCCCCAAGGAGTATGCCGCACGGGCATAACCCATCTCCGCCGCCTGGCGGTACAGGCGTATGGCTTCCTCCGATTTTTTTGGCACCCCATCCCCGCTTTGGTATAACCGGCCCAGGTTGCGCATAGCGACCGTATTATTGGCTTCGGCCCCCATTTTGTACCAGCGGGCGGCTTCTTTCATGTTTTTAGGTATAAGCTCTCCTTGTTCATACATGTACCCCAGGGTGTTCATGACCTCCTTGTTGCCTGCCTCAGCCGCTTTTTTGTACCAGCGGAGCGATTCGTCCATATCTTTTGGGACACCCCATCCCTTTTCGTATAGAATGGCCAAATTTTTCATAGCGTTTAGATGACCCTCCTCGGCCGCCTGGCGGTACCAGCGGGCGGCTTCCGTGTTGTCCGTTGCCACACCCAGGCCTTGGTTATACATGTAACCAAGGCTGCTCATAGCCCCCGGGACTCCCATAGCGGCAGCCTGGAGGTAAAATTCCCGGGCCTCGTTGTACTTTTTTTGTTCGAACATGGTGTGTCCCGCCGCCAGGAGGTCTCCCTGCAGCTCGGGATCGGTATTCGTACGCGCCGCTCCGGCCGCCGAAATGGCCGGTGTGCCGGGCGCCTTGGCCAGGCTTCCGCTTCCAGCCACGGCGCGGGCTTCTTCGGTGGTGAAGGTTTTTGGGGTGTCACCCACGACCGTGCCGCCGCTCACGCCCGGACTGCGCGGCGCATAGCCTGTCTGCTCGAGTTGAGTCAGCCGGTCGCGCGCCTGGGTTGCCTGCAAGGAGGGGGCGCCGGTGTTTTCCACGTACAAATCATCGACCTCGACCAGCAGGTTATAGAGTTCGGCGGCCTTCTGGGGGTTTTTCTCCACCCCGTCTCCGTACTGGTAGCGCCGGGCCAACTCCAGGGTCGCGTCCTGATCGCCGTCGATCACCTGGGCCCAGATGCCCGTGGCCCCGCCTTTTGGGTAGAATTCCCGGGGGGCGTATAGTTCATCCGCTTCCAGGAAGGATGTTTTCTGCCACTCCTTGGCGGTTTGCGCATACTCCTTGTTGGCCAGCACGTGCCACTTGAGCGCCGCCAGGGTGTCGACCGGCACTCCGCGCCCCTCGAGATACATCTCGCTCAGGGAGCTCATGGCCGCCTGCCGGGCGCCCCGGTCGGGGACAGTCTGCTTGTCTTCGAGAAGGGCCGTGTAGCAGGCCAGGGCTTTTTGCGGGTCCGGCTCGATGTACTTTCCATCGGCATCCCCGCCCCAGCGGTAGAGGTCTGCCAGGCGTACCCGGGCATCCTGGTCTCCGCTTTCGAGCAGGGTGATCGCTTTTTTCGTGTCCTGCTCGACGCCCTCTCCCTTGAGGTACATATCCGCCAGGCGGGTCCGGGCCCCGTCGTAATGCTGGGCGTCGGCTTCACTGAAAAGCTGGAAGGCTTTCCGGGGGTCTTTGATCTCTTTGTTGTCGGAGGAAAGATAGATATCTCCCAGTTGCACCTTGGCGTAATTGGAGCCCATCTCAGCCGCTTTCTTAAAATGTTCCACGGCGGAGTCATCATACTCCTGCGTTTTGTAATAATTCCCCAGGCTTTCCTGGGCGCTTCGGGCTTCGAGCGGATTGCTCGACCTGGCCGCTTGTTCCAGATACATTCTGGCCAACCCCCGGTATTCTTGTTTGCTATTCGCCGAAGGGAGGTCGTTCCGGAGTGATTTTTGAGCGTAGAATTGCCCGACGGTCAGTTGCGCCTGGACATCGCCCGCCTCGGCTTTTTTCATGTCGGCCAGGAGCTGGTGATCTTCGTAATCTTTCAGTGCTTTTTGGCGAATAGCCGCGCTGTTTTTGTCTCGCTCCATTTGTTGCTCGGGAGTGAGCGTGTTCTGGGCCCCTGCGCCGGGCGTGAACAACAGTAAGAAAAAAAACACGACGGGAAGCGATCGGGCAGGAAGATGACTGGAAAATCCTGTTTTCATGGTTGGGAGAATTAAGGATTAACGTTCGGATATAGGAGGTCATTCCTCGTTGGGATAAAAATAATTCTATTTTGTGATATATCAATAGAGAGAGTCCTGTTTTTCGAAAAAAGGCAAAGGTCCGGCGGACTTTTCGCCGGGGCGGCTTGTTTTTTTCGCCGATAATGGTTAAACTTGTTTCTCATTAACCCAACCCTCTCATCCATGAAAAGACTCCTCGTTTTATCTTTGCTTTTATCGGCGGCGTTGACGCTGCGGGCCACCGGGACGATTCCCCTGCCCGAACATCCCCGGCCCGACTTCGAACGCGCCGAGTGGATTAATCTCAATGGACAGTGGGCGTTTACATTCGACGAAGCGGTAGCCGTAGGAGCTACGACTTCCGGCGACCTTTCCGGCTTCAAGGAGCGCATCCTGGTGCCCTTCCCCTGGGGGTCCAAGCTTTCGGGCGTGGCCGACGGCGGGGACAAAGCTTCCTACGGACGCCAGATCACCATCCCCGAGTCGTGGAAAGGCAAACGGGTCTTTCTGGTGGTCGGAGCCTCGGACTGGGAAACCAATGCCTGGCTCGACGGCAAGCCCCTGGGCGTTCACCAGGGCGGCTACACGCCTTTCGAGTTCGAATTGACCGGGAGCATGCGCTGCGGCAGCCCCCAGACGCTGATCATTTCGGCCGACGATACCCCCAATAACCAACACCTCAGCGGCAAGCAGGGCTACGGTAACGCCCGGGGCATCTGGCAGACCGTCTACCTGGAAGCCCGGGGAACGAACTACGTCGACCACGTGCACTTCAGCCCCGACATCGACCGCGCGGTGGTGAAGGTGGAGGTGGCGCTGAGCGAAAAGCCCGCCAAGGACGCCTCCCTGGAGCTGGTCTTCAAGAACGGCGAACGGGCCGTTTTCACGCACAAGATCGCCGGCAAAGCCGCCCAATCCAAGACCCAGACCTTCGAAGTACCCATCCCCAACCAGCGCCTTTGGAGCCTGGAAGACCCTTATCTGTATGAAACGACCGTCGTGCTCAAAGAGGGTGGGGCAAAGAGCGACCAGGTGGACAGCTACTTCGGCCAGCGCAAGATCAGCGTGATGGACCTCCCCGGGCTGGAATTCCCCTACATCGCCCTGAACAACAAGCCCATCTATCTGGAAATGTGCCTCGACCAGAGCTACCATCCCGAGGGTTTCTACACCTTCCCGAGCGACGAGTTCATGAAAAACGAAATTCTGATCTCCAAGAAACTGGGCCTGAACGGCAACCGCATCCACATCAAGGTGGAGCTTCCCCGCAAACTCTACTGGGCCGACAAACTGGGCCTGCTGATCATGGCCGACGTGCCCAACTTCTGGGGCGAGCCCAAGGAGGAGGCCCGCCGCGACTGGGAATACTGCATGAGAGAGCAGGTCAAGCGCGACTACAACCACCCCTCCATCTTCTCCTGGGTCGACTTCAACGAGAGCTGGGGCCTCTGGACCGATAACACCGGCTACCAGAACCGCAAGTACCTGCCCGAGACCCAGCAGTGGGTGCGCCAGATGTACTTCGAAACCAAGAAACTGGACCCCACCCGCCTGGTGGAGGACAACTCGGTGTGCAACCTCAATCACGTCCAGACCGACATCAACTCCTGGCACCACTACCTGCCGGGCTGGCTCTGGGACGAGTACCTCGACAAATACGACAACGAAACCTATCCGGGCTCGACTTTCAACTACATCGGCGGCAACAAACAGGGCCGCGAGCCGATGATGAACAGCGAGTGCGGCAACGTCTGGGGCTACACCGGTAGCGCGGGCAACAGCGACTACACCTGGGACTACCACATCCTGATCAACGGTTTCCGCGCCCACCCCAAGATCTGCGGCTGGCTCTACACCGAGCACCACGACGTGATCAACGAGTGGAACGGCTACGTCAAGTACGATCGCTCGCCCAAGATCGACGGGCTGTGCGAGTTGGTCCCGGGCATGAGCCTGGCTGATTTCCACGCGCCCTATTACATTTCGCCCCGCATCGGCCTCTGCACCGACGCCAAGGCGGGCGAGACGGTGAGCGTACCCCTGTTCGCCTCGTTCATGACCGACCGCGATCCGGGCCAGTTGACCCTGAAAACGCAACTGGTGGGCTGGAACTCCCTGGGAGACTACGAGACTTTGCAATCGGCCGAATGCGCCGTGCCGTTCGCCCCCTGGCTCAACCGGCTGATCGACCCGCTGACGGTCAAACTGCCCGAAGCCAAGGGCCTCTACCTGCTGCAGATGTTCCTGACCGATCCCGCGGGACAGGTCCTTCAGCGCAACTTCGTCACCTTCCGGGTCAAGGAGGGGAGCGATCCCGTCCTGGACAAGGTCCAACTGGTGACCTTCCGCGCCGACTCCCACCGCACCGACCAATGGAGCGTCAAGCGCGCCAGCGTGCTGGACGGCCTCAAAGAGAACGGCTTCGGCTACGGCTACTTCGAGTACCGCATCACCTGGCCCCAGGGCTGCAAGCTGGCGGATCTGGCCTCGGCCACACTGCGCTTCGAGGCTTCGGCCAAGCAACTCTTCGGCAAAGACGTCAAGGACATGGAGGAAAAGGTCGACCTGGACTACATGCTGGGCGGCGGGACCCACGACGATTGCAAGAGCCCCAACTCCTACGCCATGACCGATGAAGAGCTGTACGAAAGCTGGGTGCAGGTAAGCGTCAACGGCACCGTGGCCGGGATGTACTGCCTGCCGGATGACCCGGCCGACCACCGGGGCATTCTCTCCTGGCATTCCCAGCCGCGTGAACGCCGCATGTCGGAAGCGGGCTCCTACGGCTACCTGATCGACGCTGAGCTGCCGCTGGAGGCGCTCAAGGAAGGCGAAGAGATCGTCCTGAGACTCGAAGTACCGCAGGGGATCGCCCACGGGCTGGCCATCTACGGGCAGGATTTCGGACGCTATCCGCTCGACCCGACGCTGATCTTTGTGAAAAAATAAAAGGCGGAAGTTCTTTTCGATATCCGCAAGAATTCTTTACCTTTGAATCGCCAAAGGGCGGGCCCCGACAGGTCCGCCCTTTTGGTTCCAATTTCGTCTATTCTAATTCTAACCTATATACGACAGTATGACACGGGATACCAAGCTTTTCGACCTGATCGAGCAGGAAAAAGGACGCCAGACGCGCGGCATCGAGCTGATCGCCTCCGAGAATTTCGTCAGCGAGCAGGTGATGCAGGCCGCCGGATCGGTGCTGACCAACAAATACGCCGAAGGCTACCCCGGCGCCCGCTACTACGGCGGCTGCCAGTTTATCGACCAGGTGGAACAGCTGGCCATCGACCGCCTCTGCAAGCTCTACGGGGCCGAGTACGCCAACGTGCAGCCCCATTCGGGCGCCCAGGCCAATATGGCTGTTTTTATGGCCGTTCTCAAACCCGGCGATACCTTCCTGGGGCTCGACCTCTCGCACGGGGGGCACCTCTCGCACGGCTCGCCGGTGAACACCTCCGGGATTCTCTACAAGGCCGTGGGCTACAAGCTCTCTGCTGAAACGGAGACCGTCGATTACGACGCCATGGAGGCGCTGGCCGTCGAACACAAGCCCAAGCTGATCGTAGGCGGGGCCTCGGCCTACAGCCGCGAGTGGGACTACAAGCGCATGCGCGAGATCGCCGATAAGGTAGGGGCGATGCTGATGGTGGACATGGCCCACACGGCCGGGCTGATCGCCGCGGGTCTGCTGGAAAACCCGGTCAAATACGCCCACATCGTCACCTCGACCACCCACAAGACCCTGCGCGGACCCCGCGGCGGGATCATCCTGCTGGGCAAGGACTTCGAGAATCCCTGGGGCCTGACCACGCCCAAAGGCGAGATCAAGAAGATGTCGGCCCTGCTCAATTCGGCCGTTTTCCCCGGCATCCAGGGCGGTCCGCTCGAGCACATCATCGCCGCCAAGGCCGTGGCCTTCGGCGAAGCCCTCGACCCCACGTACAAGGACTACCAGACCCAGGTGAAGAAAAATGCCGCCGCCCTGGCCGCCGCCTTTATCTCCCTGGGTTACAAGGTCGTTTCGGGCGGCACGGACAACCACCTGATGCTGCTCGACCTGCGTCCCAAGTTCCCCGAACTGACGGGCAAGGTGGCCGAAAAGGTGCTCGAAAAAGCCGACATCACCACCAACAAGAACATGGTTCCCTTCGACAGCCGCTCGCCCTTCCTGACCTCCGGCATCCGCGTGGGCACGCCCGCCATCACCACCCGCGGACTCAAGGAACAACACATGGAACAGATCGCCTCGCTGATCGACCGGGTGCTGAGCGATCCCGAGAATGAGAGTGTTCTGGCTCAGGTGCGTACCGAAGTGGGCGCCTTGATGGCCGGACGTCCACTGTTCGCCTGGTAGAAAGAAACTAATTGAAATTCTTCACGATAACGGGGGTGTAACAATAAGTTTCACTCCCGTTTTTTAGAAATTCACCAACCCTCCAATCCCAATGAAAAAGAATACAACGATCATTCTCGCCACGCTAACCCTGCTGCTCTCCGGCTGCGCAGGAGAGGCCTCCAAGGAACTCGTCCGGACCCCTTACAAACAGGTGACGACCCTCTCGGGCGACCTGCTCAACCGCCTGTCCAAAAATTACGAACGCCTGCAGGCGCCCCTATTCAGCTTCGATTCGGTGAGTACGGCCTTCACCGTGGGTGAGGCCCCCGGGGACTGGATCGGTCGCGACATCCTTTCGCAGAGCATCCTTTGCCAGGTGTTGCACCGGGACCGCAGCCCGCTCTTCGTCACGTTGATCGACAGCCTGCCCACGCTCTTCAACGAGCAGGGCTACATCGGCCCGGTGCGTCCCGACACCATCGCCAACGAGGGGCAGATCACCGGCCACAACGGCCTGCTGCGCGGGCTCAACGAATATTACCTCTGGACGGGGGATGCCGCCACGCTCGCACAGATCCAGCGGATCGTAGACAACCTCTTCCTCAAGCGCGCGAAGCTGGTGAAGGAATACCCCTCGTCGGTACTCAAAGCCCAGAAAGAGGGCGGACAGGTGGGCCACACGGTCGACGCGGCCGCCGCCTCGCACTGGCAGGGACTTTCGACCGACATCGGCCAGTTCTTCCTGACCCTGGACGCCCTGAGCCAGACTTACGAGGTCCTGCCCTCGCCGGAGCTCAACCACATGATCCGGGGGATGATCGACAAATTCACCGAGATCAACTTCGCGGAGATCGGCGGCCAGACCCACTCCTTCCTGGGCTGTCTGCGCGGCATCCTCAAGTGGTACCGCCACACCGGGGAGGCCAAATACCTCGAGCTGGTCATCGAACGCTTCGCCCAGTACCAGCAACTGGCCATGACCGAGAACTTCGAAAACTACAACTGGTTCGACCGCCCGCTCTGGACCGAGGGCTGCGCCGTGGTGGACGCCTTTATGCTCTCCACCGAACTGTGGCGCCTGAGCGGCAACGAGACGGACCTCCACCTGGCGCACCTGATCCTCTACAACGGCATTTACCCCAACCAGCGTCCCAACGGCGGCTTCGGCTGCAACAACTGCACCGGCGCCGAAGGCCAGTTGTGTCTGCAACCGGCCCGTATCTACGAGGCGCCCTGGTGCTGCACGATGCGCGGCTCGGAAGCCCTGGTCGAGACCCTCTCGGCGACCTTCTGCCACGACCGCGACCGCATCGTCGTGCCCTTCTACCACAATGCCCAGGCCCACCTCCGCTTCCCGGACGGCGAACTGACGCTCGCCATGACGACCGACTACCCGTATAGCGGAAAAACCAAGATCGAAGTCCTCGGCGGCTCGCTGAAAAAGGCCAAGCAACTGCAACTCTTTATCCCGAGCTGGGCCGACGAAAGCAGTGTGCAATGCACCCTCAATGGGGGAGTGCAGCAGGTTGCCTTGGAGAATCGCTTCATCACTCTGGAACGGACCTTCGAGGTGGGCGACGTGCTGGAGCTCGACTACACGCTCCCGCTGCACGAAGAAAGCACCCAACAAACGCAGAACGCCGACTACCGCCGCTTCTTCCACGGCCCGCTGCTGCTGGGAGCCGCCTCCCGGGGCGACGCCGTGCTCGGCGCCCTGGCCTCCATCCAGCCCATCGGGGCGGGCCTCTACCGCGACCAGCAAACCGGCACCCGGCTGACGCCCATCTCGGAGATCACCTGGCTTCCGGAAGCGGATTCCAAGACGAATTCGATGCAAATCCTTTTCGAGCGCTAAATTCCTGTAGGCAATAAAAGCCAAGCGGCGACCTGTTTGAGGGTCGCCGCGTCTCTTTATACACTCCGGGGTTGCCTGTGAAAAATATTTCCAGTAATCCGATCATAGTCATTTGTATAAGTTCCCATCCCCGGGGTGGGCCACCCTGCAACAGAACAACCGAAGCCGAAAAACCATATATTTACCGCCGGAAAGCGCCGGTCCGGATGCAACAACCGCACGATTACCGCTTCCGCTTCGGGGCCTACCCGTCCGCCCCGGAGCTAACCAGACGACGATCGCGAAGCCTCGCGGGAGTTTCTCCCGGGACGCCGCTCCCTCCGACCGTCGTGCAAAACATTGCACGATGAAACCAAACATCCGAAAGTTCTCCTTCCTGCGCATCCTGCTCTCGGGCACGGGCGCGAAGAACGCCGAAGTGAAAATTCTTCTGGGTTACTTAGTCTACACCCTGGCAGGCGCGCTGCTGCTGTGCCTGCCTTTCGCCACCCGGGACGGACTATCGTTCGTCGACAACCTCTTCAACGCCTCTTCGGCGCTCTCCACGACCGGGCTTTCGACCGTCTCCGTGGGTGCGACCTATACCCTTTTCGGCCAATTGGTATTGCTGGCGTTGATCCAGATCGGCGGGGTGGGCTTCATGACCCTCAGTTCATACATCCTGCTGGCGTCGTTCCACCACCTGAATCGCACCGAGAGCAATCTGCTCAACATCACCCTCGCGCGGCCGGCCCATTTCTCGCTGGCCGAACTGATCCGTACCATTGTCGTTTTCTCGTTTATCGTCGAAGCGGCGGGGGCAGTGGCCCTGTGGATCTGCTTTGCCCGGGCCGGGGTGGACAATGCGGCCTGGCAGGGGCTGTTCCACTCCGTGTCGTCGTTCTGCACCGCCGGATTCAGCCTGTTCGACACCGGACTCGAAGCCTTCCGGAACAACACGGGAGTCAATGTCGTGATCGGCATTCTGTGCTACCTGGGAGGTATGGGCTTTATCGTGGCGCTCGACCTGTGGAAACGCATCACGCAGCGCGGCTACCGCATCACCTTCACCTCGAAGGTGATCGTCACACTTACCGTGACCCTATCGCTCTTCGGTACGGCCGTTCTCTACTTCGGCGAACCCACTATGCAACTCTACGCACCCTGGGAGCGCTTCCTGGCGTCCTCGTTCCAGACCATGTCGGCCATGACCACTGTGGGATTCAATACGGTGCCCATCGGCAGCCTGGCCATCCCGGCGGTGATGACGCTGCTGATGCTTATGCTGGTCGGCGCATCTCCTTCCGGTACGGGCGGCGGCCTGAAATCGAACACCTTCCCGGCCATCTTCGCCTTTCTGGTGAGTCGGATCAACAACCGCGACAAGATAACCCTGCTGGGTCACACCATCCCCGATATTCGCGTGAATACCGCACTGATGTCGTTTGTGATCTATGTGGTCATGATGTTCCTGGGCACTTACCTGCTGAGTTTTCTCGAAGACCATTCGCTCACAGACATTTTCTTCGAGTCGATCTCGGCCATCGGAACCGTCGGCCTGAGCCGGGGCATCACGCCCGAGCTTTCGGTCGGGGGAAAGATCATCCTCACGGCTATGATGATCGTCGGGCGCATAGGTGTGGTGACCTTCGGAGCCATCCTCCTCCATCGGACTGCATCCAGGTACCCTTGTGAGGAGGGCGACTTGGTGGTGTGAGGTAAAAAAGCGGCGATCCTTACAAGGTCGCCGCTTTACTTGCCTGCATGCTTTGGCTGATTAATACGCTTTCATAAACACCGGCGGAGCCGTGTACTTCCCTTCCTCTTCGAAGCGATAGGGGGCCTTGGTAACCGGCGGAATGACATCTCTGGAGAGAAAATCCGCGAAAGAATAGCCTTCTCCGGCCGCTTCCTTGATCCGTTTGACGATCAACTCCCGGCTGGGGGCATTGAAGTCGGGATACCCACTTTGCCGCATGATGCTGTTCTGTTCGGGACGCCAGACTCCCTGCCGGTAATAATAGCCGCCTTCGTAAGCGCCCACCGCCTCGTAGCCCGAACGTCCGCTAAAATGGCTCCAGTTGATGGTAGTCAAATTGTTGCTCAGCGAAAGATTCAGGAAGTATCCAATTTCTTGCCTTCTGGATAAATTGCCCCAGTCCTCCGCGGAGATACGTCCCGAGTATTCCTCGTATTCGTCGCCCAGGCGCCCGATAGCATGACCGCCCATTTCATGGATCAGTGTACTGATGTAAGAGGATCCGAGGCCTTGAAGGGCAATGGACGGGCTGTCGCTATTCCAGTAGTAGCAGGTTCCGCCGTAACGATTCGTACTGGCGACCACCGCGATTTCGAGGCGGGAGCCATTGGCGTCATACCCGGGAACCAGGCCGGCATACTGACGCACCTTATCGAAATCGGCGTATACCATCCGATCGCTCAGCGATTGGAATCCAAATCCCAGGGCGGTATTGCGGGAATAGCCGGGCAGGGTGATGCCCTGCTGGGGAGATACCGCTTTGACGATATATATATCGAAATAAGAGCGGTAGGTTTTATAAGGCTCGTAGCTGAACATCCCTTCGATCCCTTCCGTGAGTTTCTGCTCGTAGCGGCCTCCCGGCCCCATCTCCTGGCTGGTGAAACCGTCTCCCATAAATACCAGGATCATGCCCTCTGAAGTTGTTCTTGACTGATAGTGGATCACCTCTCCGTCCCGGGAGTAATCGTCGCTTTCGAGCGCATCCAGGTTGGAAAATTTGAATCCGGACTGTTGCGGGATAAAGGCCCAGTCTTCGAAACGGGGCATCGCCATCACCGAGGCGGGTATGGCGCTGGTAAAGCGATTGAAGGTGAAATCCAGCGTAACCAGATTCGCAAGGTTTGCCATGCTCTCCGGCAAACCCCCGTCCAGGTTGTTTTTGGATAAGTTAATCGTTGTCAAATGGGTGAGTAGCCCGATCGTTTCCGGGATAGCTCCTTCCAGCTTGTTTTCCTGCATAGTGATCAGCTCCAGGGCGCCCAATTGGCCGATCGTACCCGGAATCGTTCCGCTGAGGCTGTTTCCTTCCAATCTCAACTGCTTGAGCAGGGGTAAATTGCCGATCCCGTCGGGAATCGTTCCTGAAAACTCATTGGTACCCAGGTTTAAGGAAGCCTCCAAGTGGGTGAGATTTCCGATACTCGCGGGAATCGGTCCGGAAAATCTATTGGTCGACAGTGTCAGCGAAGTAAGGCGCGATAAATTGCCGAACTGCTCCGACAGCGTTCCGCTGAGCTGATTGCCGGCCAGGGCCAGCACTTCCAGGGCCCTGAGCTGGTAAAAGCCCTCGGGCAGGCTTCCGGAAAATTTGTTGTTGGTCAGATCGAGGCTCTTCAGGCGGCTCAGGCGGCCGATTCCCTCGGGAATCGCCCCGGTGATCTGGTTGCCCGAGAGGTAAAGGGTTTCCAGGTAGGGGAAATCGCCGATCTCCGGGGGGAGTTGCCCCGTGAGCTTGTTCCGGTAGAAGGTGATGGAGGTGACGTGGCCCTGTTCGTCCGTCTGGATTCCCCTCCATTCGCTGAGCGGTTTATCGGTCAGCCAATTGGTGTTGTTCGTCCAGTTGGGACCGTCGAAGGTTTGGTAAAAGCTGATCAATGCGGCCAGTTCGCTGCCTGCGGGGGCGGAGAGTCCCGTTTTCTGGACCGTCACAGGGATCGAAACACCCGCCCCCTTGACCGTGAGTTCACACGAGGCATCCCCGTAAGAAGCCTCCGGGAGGGAGAGCTCGACGCGGGTTTTGCCGCCTTCTCCATTGGTGGGCGAGATGGTCAGCCAGGCGGGAGCGCCCTGGATCGACCAGGTCCGGTTGGTAGTGATCTCGAAACTTTGTGTGAGAGCGACCGGCGTCAGAACCACCGATTGGGTGGATACCGTCAGGAAGGGGTCTTCGACGGGCGGCTCGTCCTTGGAACAGCCCACGACCAGGAAGGCCGCGAGCAACGCCCAGATTCTAAAAATGTGGGAATATTTCATAACTCCAATTAGTAAGATACTTACTTGAAGTTACGAATTATTTTCCGAAATACCAAAAAGAGACGGTAGAATAGGGAATTTTATTCCAAGGCCTTGCGCCACTCCTCCGGCAGGGGGATGGAGTGCTGGGCGTCGAAGTCGAAGCAAGCCAAGGTGGTTTCGCTGTCAGTTTTAATTTCCTTTGTTTCAGAATTTAAAAGCTGTTGGGATAAAGTAAAACTTTTGGTTCCGATCCGTTTGACGCAGGTGCGCACGGCGATGGGTTCGTTCAGGCGGATCTGGGTGATGAAGTTCGAGCTCGTCGCCACGGTGATCATGCCCCGCTCCCGGAAGTAGGGGCCGAGGCCCAGGACCTGGTGGAAGAAGTCGATCTTGCCGACGTCCAGGTAATGTTGCTGGTTGACGTTGTTGACGTGGCCCAACAGGTCCACGTCGGCGAAGCGCATTTGTATGGGGGTTTCTATGGTCATAGTCGTTAGGGACGGATGATTTTGATTTCACCTCCGGCGCCCACCTGGATGATGGACGAGGCCTGGCGGGTGGAGCCGGTGTCACAGGAGGGATCGACTACAAAATCCACGCCGTCGAGGATTTCCCGGGAAATTTCGGAGAAGGTGGCCGGGGCCGGATTACCGGAAATATTGGCCGAGGTGGAGACCAACGGACGGTTGAGTTTGTGGATCAAGCGGCGACAGAACTCATTGCGGGCGATGCGGATGCCCAGGGTTCCCGCCTCGGGGATCAGGTTCTCGGCCACGCCACGGGCCTCGGGCAGGATCAGCGTCAGGGGCTTGTCGGCCACTTCGTAGAGCTGCCAGGCCACTTCGGGCACCTTCTGGATGTAGAGCGACACCTTGTCGAGGTGGTCCAGCAGGACGAGCATGCTGGTCTTCTCGCTGCTCTTTTTGAGGGCGTAGATGCGTTCGACCCCCTGGGCGTTGGTGGCGTCGCAGCCGATCCCCCAAACGGTGTCGGTGGGGTAGAGGATGATCCCTCCGCGGCGGAGCACCGCGAGGGCTTCTGTGATCTGTTCTTCCATGGTTATTTCACTAATCGATGAACAAAAGTAGTTTTTTTTGCCTTTTTACAGAAAAGAATATAGTTTTGTAGTCCGAAAACAGAACCTACTTCGTATGGGAAGAGCATTTGAATACCGCAAGGCACGCAAGATGAAACGCTGGGGCAACATGGCCCGCACATTCACCAAACTGGGAAAAGAGATCGAGATCGCGGTCAAGGCCGGCGGTTCCGACCCAACGGGGAACACCCGCCTGAGGGTATTGATCCAGAACGCCAAGGCGGCCAACATGCCCAAAGAGAACGTCGAACGGGCCATCAAGCGCGCCGTCTCGAAGGATACGGCCGACTACAAGGAGATGGTCTACGAAGGCTACGCCCCCTTCGGGATCGCGATGATCATCGAAACAGCCACCGACAACACCACCCGCACCGTGGCCAACGTGCGCAGCTACTTCAACAAGGCGGGCGGCTCGCTGGGCACTTCGGGCTCGGTGGACTTTATGTTCGACCACAAGTGCGTATTCAAGATTCCGGCCGCCGAGGGCATCGATCTCGAGGAACTGGAACTGGAGATGATCGACTACGGGGTGGATGAGCTCTTCGCCGACGGCGGGGAGATCCACATCTACGGGCCTTTCGACGCCTACGGCAAGATTCAGGCTTACATCGAGGAGAAAGGCTACGAGCTCATCAGCGGGGAATTCGTCCGCCTGCCCATGGACACCAAGGAGGTGGACGACGAGCAGCGGGCCTCGATCGAGAAGCTGATCGAACGCTTCGAGGACGACGAAGACGTGGTCAATGTCTATCACAATATGAGCGAATCGGAAGACGATTCGGAAGAATAGTCCGGATACAGCTGAACAGACACAAGAAACGGGATTTTTTCCCGTTTCTTTTTTATGTGGAAAAACTCGGGAGTAAGATGTTTTTCTTTGAATAAAATTTCAGGTATATTTGCAAGGTTATAAAACGGAATTAGCGTCGTTATGCTGCGTTTTATCAGATTCTTTTTTCTGGGGCTTCTCCTGACCGGACTTTCACCGGCCCTGCGGGCCCAGGATGTGCACTTCGAGGCCGATGCGCCCCGGATGATCGCCGTGGGCGAAGCCTTCCGGATCGAGTTTTCGCTCAACGCCAAGCCCGAAGAATTCACTCCGCCCGCCTTCGGAGACTTTGATGTGATCGCCGGACCCTCCACCTCGCAGGGCCAGTCGGTCTCGATCGTCAACGGGAAAGTCAGCCAGTCGATCAATTTCACCTACACCTATGTTATCCGGGCCCGTGCGGCCGGGACCTTCACCGTGGGGGCAGCCCGCGTCAAAGTCGCGGGCAAGGAATACTCCTCCCAGGCGCTGCCCATCGAGGCGGTGGCAGCGGACGCCATGCAACAGCCCTCGGGCCAAGGCGCCTCGCCGTCTGCCCAGGGCGGTGCTCAGGGGAGCGCCCCGGCCCGGACGGCCAGCATCGGCGCCGAAGACCTGCTGGTAAGGGTGAGCGTCAACCGCAACCGGGTCTTCAAGGGACAGCCCGTCAAGGCGGTCTTCAAAATCTACTCGCGGGTTCCGCTCGCCGGCATCGAAGCGATCAACTACCCGGCCTTCAACGGTTTCTGGGCCCAGGACCTGAACGTGGACGGTTACAGCTGGCAGCGCGAGACCCTCGGCGGGAGAGTCTACGACGCCCGCGTCATCAAGGAAACGCTGCTCTATCCCCAGCAGTCGGGCACGCTCTACATCGAACAATTCAGCCTGACGGCCGTGGCCCAGATCATGGTGCAGTCGGCCGCGCGCAACTCCCTGTTCGACGACTTCTTCGGCGGGGGTCCCCAGGTGCAGGAGGAGCGCAAAAGCCTGTCGGCGCCCCCCATCCAGATCACGGTCGAGGAGTTCCCTGCGGGGGCTCCGGCCAACTTCAGCGGGGCGGTGGGCCAGTTCCAGATGACCGCCTCGCTGGGCAGCAACAGCCTCTCGGCCAACACCTCGGACACCTACCTGCTGAAAATCTCGGGCAACGGCAACCTGCCCCTGATCCAGGCCCCGAAGCTCAGCCTGCCCACCTCCTTCGAGCAGTACAACATGAAAACGACCGAGAGCCTGAACCACTCCTCGATGGGGATCGCGGGCTACCGGCAGTTCGAATACCCCTTTATTCCCCGCGGCGAGGGCAACTACGAGATCGCCCCGGTGCAGTTCAGCTACTTCGATCCCGAGAAGAAACAATACGTCACCCTCTCCACGCCCGCCTTCCCGATCACCGTCACCGCCGACTCGACTTCCGTGGGCGGCGCGGGTATGGTCAGTGGGGTCAGCAAGGAGGAACTGAAGATCCTCGACAAGGACATCCGCTTTATCCGCACCGGGCGGCCCGAGTGGAACAAGCGTGGCGCGGTCTGGTTCGGCAGCCTGGGTTACTGGGGTGTTTTGCTGGCCATTCTGCTGTCGGCAGCCGGTTGCTACGCCTACCTGAAAAAACAATTGCGCGACCGCAAAAACACCACCCTGGTGCGCACCCGCAAAGCCAACAAAGTGGCTCTGCAACGCCTCAAAGCGGCCCTGGGCCACATGGAAGCGGGCAACGAACGCTCCTTCTATGAGGAACTGCTCAAGGCCCTCTGGGGGTACATGAGCGACAAGCTGAACATCCCCGTGGCCAACCTCACCAAGGACAACATCCGAGAAGGGCTGTTGCGCCAGGGGGTCTCCGCCGAGCCGATCGAACGCTTCGTGCAGTTGATCTCCGACTGCGAGTACGCCCAGTATTCGCCCTCCTCCTCGGGCCACATGAACGAAATCTACAACGCGGCGGTCAAGATGCTCTCCAAGTTCGAATCCGCCATAAAGAAATAGCCATGTTCAACCGCTTTCTGCTGATCGCTTTGTTTTCCCTCGCGGGCACCCTCTGCCGGGCCCAGGAGGCGGACTCCCTCTGGGAGGCTTCCAACGCGGCCTACATGGAAGGCCGGTACGCCGAGTCGGCCCGGGGCTATGAGTCGATCCGCAGCCAGGGGCTCGAGAGTGCCAAGCTGTACCTGAACTTGGGCAACGCCTACTACAAGCAGGGGATGATCGGCAAGGCCATCCTTAATTACAACCGCTCGCTGGTGCTCTCGCCCGGCGAAGAGGATGCCACCTACAACCTCTCCATCGCCAATGCCTACGTGCAGGACAAGATCGACGCGGTGCCCGTCTTTTTCATCAAGCGCTGGGTGGGCGAGCTGCGCGATTCGCTTTCGGGCAACACCTGGGCCGTGCTGAGCCTGGTGCTGTTCGCCCTGGCGCTCGCCGGTGCGGTACTCTACCTGCTGACCGCGGGGCTTACCTGGCGCAAGGTCGGCTTCTACGGTTCCCTGGGCTGCCTGGTACTCTTTCTCTACAGCCTGGGCAACGCCGCCCGCGCCAAACACCAGGCGCGCCATCCCCACACGGCCATCGTGATGAGCTCGGCCGCCCCGGTGAAAAGTTCGCCGGATGCCGGCAGCAAGGATATTTTCGTGCTGCACGAAGGCACCCGGGTGAGCGTGCGCGACTCGCTGGGCGATTTCCGCGAAATCGTGATCGCCAGCGGGGATAAGGGCTGGATTTCTGCCCAGGCCATCGAAACCGTAGATTAATTCTTTCTTTAGTGGCAAAATTACTGGACGATGTGGTGGGCGAGCTTTCCCGCCTGCCCGGAGTAGGGCGCAGGACGGCCCTGCGGCTGGCCATGCACATCCTGCGCATGGAGGTGCGCGACGCCGAGCTCATGGCCGAGTCCATCTCCCGATTCCGCCGCGACATCCGCCATTGCAGCCGCTGCAACAACCTTTCCGACAACGAATTTTGTGAGATCTGCTCCGACGAGACCCGCGACCGCTCGGTCGTCTGTGTGGTGGAACAGGTCAAGGATGTGCTTTCGATCGAAAATACCCGACAATACCGGGGTCTGTACCACGTCCTGGGGGGCATTATCTCGCCCATGCAGGGCATCGCGCCCTCGGACCTGAAGATCGACCTGCTGTTGGACCAGGTCGCCAAGGGGGAGATCAAGGAGGTGATCCTGGCGCTGAGCACTTCGGTGGAGGGGGAGACCACTTCGTTCTACCTCTCGCGGCGGCTGGAAAATTGCCCGGGCATTACGCTGACGGTCATCGCCCGGGGCATCGGATTCGGGGACGAACTCGATTACGCCGACGAGTTGACCATTGCACATGCGCTGCACAACCGGCGTCCGATGGAATAAAAAATCCCGATCTGAACGACCGGGATTTTTTGTATTTTGATTGTTTCGCTTACTCTTTCTTTTCTTCGAAGATCGCGTTCAACTGTTCGCCCGTAAAGAGCATCAGCAGCGTGCCGTCGATCTCGTACCGGTCCGTGCTTCCCAGGGTCTTGAAAAAGCTGTTTTCAAGGGCATGATCGGGGCACATCATCCGCGTGGAGGCCAGAGAGCCGATCTGGATCTTCCCGTAAGCGGGCGAGGTGTAGGGACCGCTGATGCGGTTGCAACTCCCTTTTCCGGAAATAGTTCCCGCCTCGGCGTCGAAGGTGATGTAAAAACGGTCCCCGGCGTCGACCAGGCGGCCGTCCTGCTGGATCAGCACCCAATGGGTACCGGAGAGAGAAGCCATGTAGCGGCCCGAAGGCTTGCGGCAGGAGCAGCAGCCGCTCAGCAGGGCGACGGCGCAGAAGAGAGTGAGGCCTTTCAGTAAGTTCATAGGTGCGGATTTTCCACAAAAGTAGTAAATTTGCCTATTACAATCTTGAAAACCATGAAAAAAGTGATCGCTTCGCCCCAGGCCCCCATGGCCGTGGGTCCTTACAGCCAGGCCATCGAGGCCGGTGGAACCCTCTATATCTCGGGCCAGCTGCCCGTCGATCCCGCGTCGGGAACGGTACCCGAAAGCATTGAGGCGCAGACCGAACAATCCCTCAGCAACGTTGGTGCCATCCTCACCGAGGCGGGCTACGGTTACGGGGACGTGGTCAAGTGCACCGTCCTGCTCGCCGATATGGAGGATTTTGCCGCCATGAACGCCGTCTACGCCCGGTTCTTCACCGGACAAATGCCCGCCCGGGTCTGTTACGAAGTTGCCCGGCTACCGAAAGACGTCAGGGTCGAGATCGACGCCATTGCAGCCAAATAACAAAGAGGTCCGCGAATTCGCGGACCTCTTTGTTTTAATGCCTATCTCTCTATAACGTGATCTTCACCACATCGTCCATATCCGTCCGCAACGCCGGGTCCACCTTGAAATTCAAAAACCCGTCCCTATAGATATAAGGCACTTTCTGTCCGGTCCTAAGCAAGGTGACCGAAACGGGTTCTTTACCCGTTTCCACTGAGATGTCCTTCGTGAAGTCGGGCAGAATGTGGAGGTACCAGGCGTTGCCGCGGGTGGTGATGCGCACGTTGCTTAACTGCGCGCCCGGGGTGGAGTCGGCACCGATCAGCGACTCCCGGCTGTGGACCATCCATTGGGCGATCGCGTTCATTTGCCCGTAGTAGTTGGGCGGCATATCCCCCTGCGGGCCGGGACCCACGTTGATCAGGAAATTCCCTCCCAGCGAGCGGCAAGCGGCCAGGTGTTCGAAGAACCAGCCGTAGGAGCGGAACGAGCCCGTGGAGTCATAGCCCCAGCCGCAGCCGCCCTCGGTCGTCCAGATGTGGCAGCAGTCCCACCAGCGCGAGGGCATGTAGGTCGGCAACTGGCATTCGAAGGGGGTGGTGAAGTCGCCCACCCGCATGCCCGAGCCGTGCGGATCGTCCGGGTTGGTGATGTTCGACCAGCGGTCGTTGATGACCATGCCCGGTTGCAGCGTGCGCAGCCAGGCGTAGATCTGCTCGGTGTGCATGTCGTCGATGCCCCGGAAGTTCATCCCGTCGAGCCACAGCACGTCGATCTTTCCGTAGCGGGTCAAGATTTCCTCCATCTGCTGCATGGCGAAGGCCAGGAAGGTCACGTAGTCGCGGTAGTTGGCCGCCGAATCGGTGATCCCTTCCCGCGGCAGGTCCCATTTGTCGGCATCGTATTCGTTGGGGTGCATCAGGCCCGGGTAGTGCCAGTCGCGGGGCGAGAAGTAGAGGCCCACCTTCATGCCGTTGGCCCGGCAGGCGTCCACGTAGGGCTGGATCAGGTCGCGCCCGTCGAGGTATTGCTTGGTGCCGATGCCGTATTTCGAGGGCCAGAGGGCGTAGCCGTCGTGGTGCTTGGTGGTCAGCACGGCGTAGTTGAATCCGGCCGCCTTGGCCGCCTTGAGCCATTTGTCGGGATCGTATTGCTGGGGATCGAACTCCTTGGCCAAGGCATAATACTTGTCCGGCGGGGAGACCTTGCCCCCGTAAATATAATTGGCGATCATGTCCCAGGAGGGCTGGGCGCCCACCACGCTGTGGATGCCCCAGTGCATGAACAGGCCCAGGCTGGCCTGGGGGAACCATTGCGCATCGGGGTGGGGGTTGGGCATCACGACGGGCACCGCGGGCGGATTGCCGATCACTTTTTCGGCCCGGGCGACGTCCTTGTTGTCGATCTTGTAGGATTCGGGGTAAGCGAACGTGGGTGCCTGCGCCGAAACGGAGAGGATACCCAGCGCGAGGATCAGGGTCAGTAGAATCTTTTTCATGGAGGAAAATTTTGTATGATAACAAAGATAACAATTTTCCAGAGGGATAAAACGGATGCATTGGAAATTTTCGTATCTTAGACCTCGCTATCATTTTTCAAAATCAAGTATGCTGAAAATTAAAATACTCCCCTTGCTGTGCGCCTTGCTCCCCGTGTTGGCCGCCGCCCAGCAACCCCTGTCTCAGAATCCCAACCAGAACCTGATCGACCAGGCCTATTTCACCGGACGCAGCTACTACGTGCTGCGCAGCGGGGAAGCCAAAATGGTCGTCCAGGCCGACCGCGCCGGACTGGGCCCGGCCTTCACCTTCCTGCTCTACGAGGCGGACAAAACCAAGCAAACCAGCCGCAAGCACCTGGCCTACAACTACACCGCCGAAGCCGGATTTTCATCTTCGGCCCTGGAGGTCCTTCTCAAGGGCTTCGCGTTCACGGCCCTGGGCACCCAACTCGAGACCCGCTGGGTGGTCGAGGAGGGCGTCCCCTCGGTGGAAGCGCTCTGGTGGGCCAGCGGGGTGAAGGTGCGCGAGGTGATCTCCCCCTGGAGCGGAGGGGTTTTCCGGCGTCGCATCACCCTCGAGGCGGCCGACCTGGCAGGGGTCGACACGGTCTCGTTCAGGCTCTCGCTGCATGCTCCCGCCACCCTGGACCGCGGCAACGTCCTGGTGTGGAACAACGAAGAGGCCGCCCTGGCGCTGGCCCTGCCCGCCGAAGCGACGACCCCGGCCTCAGAGGGTGCTGACGGGCTCACCTCATGCCCGTTTGTACTGGCTCCCGGAGAACGTAAAACGATCGACACCTATCTCACAATGGCCGTTCCGGGAAGCGATCCCGCCACCCTGGCCACCCGGACCGCCGGGGTATTCAATGCGGCTGAGTCCCTGCGCCAGCAAACGACCGAACGCTGGAAACACTCGAACGCCCTGCGCACGGGCGACAGCCTGCTCGTCCACCTCAATGACGTCTGTCGCTACATCCTGCCGGGCTACGTTTCCCAAACGGGCCGCATGGACGCCGGGATTTTCGAGTACGGCGGCCAGTGGGTGCGCGATGCCTCGCACACGGCCCTGGGCCTGATCCACACCGGAGAGTTCGAAATGGCCCGGGCCATGCTCGAGCACATGCTCCGCAACATGATCGGCGACGAGGGAACCACGATGATCTACGGCAACTTCGAGCACCCCGAACGCGAGCAACTCGACCAGATGGGCGAATTTATGCACGTCATGAAGAGCTACCTGGAGTGGACGGGCGACGCCTCGCTGCTGAGTACCTACAAAACCAAAATAGTGGCGATGATCGAACGGCCCCTCAACCCGGTCTTTCTCGATCCGGCCACGGGCATGGTGCACAACCGCCGCGAATTGTGGGAGCGGGTCTTCCACGACGCCTTCGAACTGGCTTACCAGGCCTGGGTGATCTCCGGTCTGCAGGACGCCGCCGATGTGGCGACTTATCTGCAAGCCGAAGACCGTGCGCCCCGCTGGCGAGAGGCCGCCGAAAAGATGCGGCAAAGCATGCTCCACCATCCGAGCTTCTCGCTTGTGGACGGGGGACACCTCGTCAAGCGGCGCGACCTGACGGGCGAGGTCGTGACGCTCTTCCCCTTCAACTGCCGCACGGCTCCCGGCGCTCCGGTGGCCGTCGAGGCCTGGCACAACATCATGCCCGACGCCTCGATGTCGGTGCCCATTTCGCTGGGCGTGGTGGACCCGGCCTCGGCCCTCTCCCGCAACACCCTGGACGAACTCGAAAAACTCTGGAACTGCCGCTGGTCCTTCGGGGGCTACGAACGCTACAACTCCAGCGCCCAGATCGACCAGCCGGGCCCCTGGACCTTTGCCACTACCTTTATCATGCGGGCCCAGCACGAAGCGGGTCTGATGGAGCGCAGCCGCCGAAGCCTCGAATGGCTGATGGAGTGGGGCGGCCATTCGGGCGCCTGGCACGAGGAGATCCCCATCCTCCGCCACCAGGAGACCTTCGCGGGCATCCTCCCCTGGACCACCGCCGAAGTCGCCTACTTCCTGGTGCACCACATGCTGGGGGTGAAATTCGAAAACGGGCGGATGGTACTCACTCCCAAGCTCTACCAAGAGAGCGGCCCGGTGGAAGCCGACCTGCGTTACCGGGGTTCGCGGATGACCCTCCGGGTGGACGGCAGCGGCCCGGTGGAATACGCACAGGTGAACGGCAGCCGGATCAAGCCCGATGCCCGGGGAAGGATCGTCCTACCGGACGATTTTTCAGGGGGGACGGTCGAGATCGTGACCCGGAAATAGAAAACGGCAGCCTGGAATTCTGGCTGCCGTTTTTAAATGTCCGAAATCCGTTAGAATATAAAACGGTATGTGCCGTCGGTTTGCGGATATACGCCGGTAATCCTCACTTGTTCTCCGTAATTCCTGGGGTATGGTCCACCATCGGAAAGGTGATCGACCCCCGGGCCAGAGCCACCAAACTCGCAAGTGATCGTAATAGAATAGCTGATAGGAATTGCAAATTGAAAGTCATAACTCGTTTCGCTCGGGAAAACAAGGGTGACCAGGTTGTCGGTCAACTGTTGGTTTATCCCGTCGGAAGAAGTCTGTAAAGTTGCTTCTGAAGAAACCGGTTTCGGTTCCACGGTTCTTTGTGAATAACCTGCCCATACGATCCCCGCAAAGACAAGCATAATAGCAATCTTTTTCATAAGTAATAGGTTTAATTGGTTAGACATCTACAAGATATGTGGAATTTTTGAGGAATCGCTTTTGAGACCGACGTAATATTAACAAAAAACGGCCGCCTGAATAATACAGGCAGCCGTTTTTTCATCAGGCTGGGACAGTAAAACCCACAACAACATGAGTCACTATATCTTAGGCCTCTTTACATCTTTCTAAAAACAGATCCATTTCAATAAAATGAAAAATAAACTCAACAAAATGTAAAGTTTATTTGTCTATTTGAAAAACTTAATTTACATTTGTTGTGTCACCTTAAAAAACCAAATGCATGAAAACAAATCGTTATTTATTGCCAACTTCTTTCAAGGCAATCGGTTGGTTGATTTCCATTCCCTCGGCAGTGATGTTATTCATTTATTTGTTCAGCAATCCCTGGGATGCCTCACCTCCTCAGCCGTTCATGTTTTTCAATGAAGCCTGGGTTAAGGTATTAGAGATTTTTGGCGGCAGTCAGATAGTTGCAGCGGTCTGTATGGTACTACTCATCGTAGGGCTACTCTTTATCGCTTTTTCGAAAGAGAAAATCGAAGATGAGTACATCGTAAAACTGCGTGGCGATTCGCTTATCTGGGCAACCATTGCCAATTCCATTCTTCTTATCGTCGCGTCGGTATTGATCTACGACGGTTGGTTCCTATACGTTTCGTTCTTTAACCTCTATACCTTGTTGGTTTTATTTATCATTAAGTTCAGGTTTGCGCTGAACCGTTTCGAAAAGACCGAATCCCATGAAGAATAACATACGGGTCGAACGGGCCATCCTCCGGATCACCCAACAGCAACTGGCCGAACTCATAGGGGTCAGCCGCCAGACCATCAATGCCATCGAGTCCGAAAAATATGTCCCGTCCACCGTGTTGGCCCTGAAAATTGCCAAAGTGTGCGGTAAAAAGGTAGATGATATTTTCTACCTGGAGGATACTGATTAAAAGATAAGCCTCCATATAGAAAATATCCGAATAAAAACGGCCGCCTGAATTTCAGGCGGCCGTTTTCCCATCTGGTCGGGGTACCGGGACTCGAACCCGGGGCCTCCAACTCCCGAAGCTGGCGCGCTACCGGACTGCGCTACACCCCGATGGATTTTGAGGATCATCTTTTCCGTGAAACGGATGCCCGGCCCCGAGGGGCCTTTGTCGGGGTAGCGGGATTCGAACCCACGACCCCCTGCTCCCAAAGCAGGTGCGCTAACCGGACTGCGCTACACCCCGCTTCATACGTTTCCTTAAAGACGAGGCAAAAGTAATACGATTTTTTGATTTTTCAAACAACCCGGCCTCAGGATTTCAAGGAATACCCGGCGAACAACTCCCGGAAATCTTCGCGGGCCTCGGGCTGGTAGACGTGGAAGCCCAGAGAGCGGGCCGTGGCGACGTTGGCCGCCCCGTCGTCGATCAACAGGGTTTCGCGCGGATCGATGCCTCCCTGGGAAGCCATTTCCCGGAAAATTTCGGCTCCGGGCTTGACCAGCTTCATTTCGTAGGAGAGGAACAGCCGGTCGAAATAGTCCTCCACCGTCAAACCCTGGACCGTAAACGTCTCGCGCCGCATCCAGTCGAACATGATCTGGTTGGTGTTGCTGAGCATAAAGAGCTGATATCCTTTTCGGCGCAGATAGAGCAGCATATCGAGTTTGTAGGCGGGAATATCGAGCAAGAAACTGCACCAAGCTTCGTCCACCCGGCGGGGATCGATCCGGTGGCCGACCTGCCGGTCTATGTAGCGGTACAATTCACCCTCCTCGGCCGTCCCGTCCTCCAGTTTGAGGAACATGCCGCTTTGTTTGTAAGGGTTGATGGAGTCTTCGGGATTAGAAAAACCCAGGGCGCGGAAAGAGTTGAAGCAGCGCTCCAAGTCGTAATCGATCAGCACGCCGCCCAGGTCGAAGACGATGGTTCGGATTTCGGTCATGAATGGTGGGTGTAAATATTGACACGACAAAGGTAGCCGAATTCGGATGAATTTCTTATCTTTGATAACAATGAATGTTTTCTACCGGGGATATTGTTTTTACCGGGACGGCTTCCGGGCGATGACTCTGGGCCGGACGCTTTGGGCGGTGATCCTGCTCAAACTCTTCATTATGTTCGCCTTGCTGCGCCTGTTCTTCTTCCCGGATTTTCTCGGGGGAATGAAAAAACAGGAGCGCGGGGAGTATGTACGCAACCAACTGATCGAACGAACGACACCTTAAATCCTTCTCCTTGCTTATGCTGCTTACGACGAACGACCTGATGAGCGTGGTGGACTGGTCCAGGGCCCAATTCGCCATGACGGCCATCTACCACTGGCTCTTTGTCCCCCTGACCCTGGGGTTGGGATGGATTTGCGCCATCATGGAGACGGCCTATTACCGCACGGGGAATCCCTTCTGGAAGCGCACCGTCAAGTTCTGGATGCGGATTTTCGGGATCAACTTCGCCATCGGGGTGGCCACGGGCATCATCCTCGAATTCGAGTTCGGCACCAACTGGTCGAACTATTCCCACTTCGTGGGCGATATTTTCGGGGCTCCGCTGGCCATCGAGGGGATTATGGCCTTCTTCCTGGAGAGCACCTTTATCGCGGTCATGTTTTTCGGCTGGGACAAGGTCTCCAAGGGCTTCCACCTGACCGCCACCTGGCTGACGGCCCTCGGGGCCAACCTTTCGGCCCTGTGGATCCTGGTGGCCAACGCCTGGATGCAGGCGCCGGTGGGAATGACCTTTAATCCGGAGACGGCCCGCAACGAGATGACCTCCTTCTGGGAAGTGCTGCTCTCGCCGGTGGCCCTGAACAAGTTTTTCCACACCGTCACCTCGGGCTATGTGTTGGCCGCGGTGGTGGTGATCGGCATCAGCGCCTGGTTCCTGCTGAAAAAACGGGAGCCGGAGATGGCCTCTCGGAGCATGACGCTGGCCGCCTGGTTCGGGCTCGGCAGCGCCCTGCTGCTGCTCTGGACCGGGGACGGCTCGGCCAAGCAGGTGGCCCGGACGCAGCCCATGAAGCTGGCGGCCATGGAAGCCCTCTACGAGGGCGGGACGCACGCCGGGCTGACGGCCGTGGGGGTCTTGCGCCCCGAGGCTCAGCGCAGCGAGGATCCGTTCTATTTCAACTTTACCGTCCCTGGCATGCTCTCCTGGCTCAGTTACGGGAACGGGGAGGCCTATGTGGCCGGGATCGACGACTTAATCGCGGGTAATCCCGAGCGCGGAATCCTCTCCACCGAGGAGAAAATGCGGCGGGGCCGCGCGGCCATCGACACCCTGGCCGCCTACCGCAACGCCCTGGCCTCGGGAGATGCCGAAGCCACCGCCAGGACGTTGGCCAACTTCCAGCCTGACAAACCGGAAGGGGATGCCTTCTTAAATAATTACTTCAAGTACTTCGGCTACGGCTACCTCTCGGAGCCCGAGGAGACGATCCCCAACGTAGACCTGGTTTTCTACTCCTTCCGGGTGATGGTGATCCTGGGCTGTTGGTTTCTGCTGATTTTCGCCGGGGTTCTCTTTTTGGGGCACCGCAAGCAACTCGGGAAATACCGCTGGATCAATTTCGCCCTGCTGTGGTCCATTCCCCTGGCTTACCTGGCCAGCGTCTCGGGCTGGGTGGTGGCAGAAGTGGGGCGCCAGCCCTGGACGATCCAGGACCTGCTGCCCACGGTGGCCGCCGTTTCGCGCATCGACCCAACGTCGGTGATGGTGACCTTCTTTATTTTCGTGGCCCTTTTTACCACGCTGCTGATCGCCGAGTTGATGATTATGACCCGGCAGATCAAGATCGGTCCTCACGAGTGAATAACGTGAGTTTTACGGATCCAAACCGAATTATTATCAATAATTTAGACGTTTCAAGGGTATTTGAATCCATAAAACTCACGTTAAGGGCATCTTCGATGCCCCGAACGTACAGACAACCGAGGTCGCTCTGCAAGAGCGGTCGAGCTCAGCGCAGCTAATCCCCCTAATCCCCCTTTGAAAAGGGGGACTTTGCCAAAGCCTACAGCTTTGGCTCAAAGGAAAATATTTGTAACCAAATATTTATCGTTTCGCAAATTCGCGAAACTCACGTTAAAGGCCGACGACTATGGATACTTATCTGCTTATGCAACATTACTGGTGGTTTATTATCAGCCTGCTGGGGGCCCTGCTGGTCTTCCTGCTCTTCGTGCAGGGCGGGCAGGGGATGCTCTACACCATCGGCCGCACGGAGACCGAGCGCAACATGATCGTCAACTCGCTGGGGCGCAAGTGGGAGTTCACGTTCACCACCCTGGTCACCTTCGGGGGCGCGTTTTTCGCCTCCTTTCCCCTGTTTTACAGCACGTCGTTCGGCGGGGCATTCTACGTCTGGATGCTGATCCTGCTGGTATTCGTCATCCAGGCCGTGGCCTACGAATTCCGGCGCAAGCCCAACAACTTTCTGGGCGAGAAGACCTACAACGCCTTCCTGCTGATCAACGGAATCGCGGGGGCCTTCCTGCTCGGCGCGGCCGTCGGTACGCTGTTCACGGGCGCCCCTTTTACGGTCGACCGCATGAACCTCACCCAGACGGGGACGTTCAATACCATTTCGCAATGGGCGACTCCCTGGCGGGGGTTGGACGCGCTGGCCGACTACCGCAACTGGGCGCTGGGCCTTTCCGTGCTGTTTCTCTCGCGGGTGCTGGCGCTCGAATATTTCCTGAATAACATCTCCGACGAGACCATCACGGAACGTTCGCGCAAGCGCCTGCCTTTCGAAGCGGGGGCTTTCCTGGTGTTCTTCCTGACCTTTGCCGTCAGCTTGCTCTGTTCGAAGGGCTGGAGTGCCGACCCGCAGACAGGATACATTTCCATCGAAGCCTACAAATACCTGCACAACCTGCTGGCCATGCCTGCCGTGGCGGCACTTTTCCTGGCCGGGGTGCTCTCCGTGCTCTGGGGCATCTGGATCGGGGGGCGCAAAGGTTCCCGCCGAGCGATCTGGTGGAGTGGAGTGGGGACCGTAGCTACGGTGCTGGCCCTTTTCCTGCTGGCCGGGTACAACAACACGGCCTACTATCCCTCGCTGGCCGATATGCAAAGCTCGCTGACCATCCGCAATAGTTCCTCGAGCGAGTTTACCCTAAAGGTCATGAGCTGGGTGTCGCTGCTGATCCCCTTCGTGGCCCTCTACATCTGGTACGCCTGGCGCAGCCTGAACCGCACACCCATCACCCGCGATGAGATCGAAAACACAAAAGAACACCTATACTAAACCCGACCTAACCCATGAAAAAACCAATCTGGCTAGGCATCCTATGCCTGGGACTGGCGCTCTGCGCCTCGGCCCAACCTTCCCCGAAAGCTATCGAAGACCACTTCGCGGTGGTCAAGCAGACCCCCGACGACGCCCGGCGAATCATCGTCAACATCTACCTGAAAAACAACGCCCAGCAAGCGCAGAAGGGCTCATTGCAAGTGTCGCTCTTAGGCCCGGGAGCGAAGATCCCGGAGACAGCCTTTGAGGTAAACCTGCCCGCCGGAAAACAGGAAATCTACCCGAAGCCCGTCACCCTGCCCGCCGAGGGCAACTACACCGTCCGCTACCGCTACACCGGCGCCGACGGCACGGCCATCGACAGCAGCTTCGCCTGGAAAACCGATCCGGTCAACTTTTTCTACTCCTTCGGCACGCCCCACCGCATGACCGCGGCCCTGCCCGATAACAGCGGCAAAACGCTGCTGGACGTGACACCGGGCCGCTTCCAGATGGGCTGGACCTATTCCGATCTGCTCTTTCTTCCGTATGCCTCCTTCAAGGAGATCAAGCATGACTGGGAAGTCTACATGCAACCGCAGGTGAACGGTAAGCCCATGCCGCAGAGCAGTTGGGGACGCTATGACGGCTGGATGCCCGTGCTGGTCAACCGCCACGAATCGCCCGAAGTGGCCCTCACCCTGGAGGCCGTCGGGGCCCGGGAAGCCACCGTGGTGAAGATCACTTTGAAAAACAAGAGCGCCGGAATGCAACAAGTGCTCCTGCCCTGGATCACCAACAGCGTCTGGCGGGGCCCCAACCCCGGTTGGATCGACCCCTCCATCCCGGCCGACCACCTGGTGGCGGGCTGGACCGCCCCGGCCGACCAGTTGCTGGTGCTGGGCCTGGGAGCCGACAGCTATCCCCTGGACCCGAAGAGCGAACGCCGCATGAACATGGCCCTGGAACTGAAGCCCGGAGAGACCCGCACGGCCTGGGTGGTCCGCCCCTACAACCTCTTTTCCCCAGATCTCGACCGGCTGCGGAGCACGGACTGGGAGTCTGAATTCAACAGCGGTATCCTGACCTGGGAAAACCTCTTACAACAGGCCCCCCGGCTTATCCTGCCCGACCAAGGGGTCGTGAATGCCTACTACTCGGCCCTGTCCGATTTCTTTATCATGCGCGAGCCCATCGGCAAGGGCGACTACATCGCCACCGTCCCCGGCACCGACCAGTACCGCTCGGGTCCCAACTCCTACGAATCGGCCATCGCCACCGTAGCCCTCTCCCAGGCGGGCCTCTACAAGCAGGCCGAGGCGGGCTACCGGCTCAACTGGGACCTCCAGGAGCCCGACGGGGACTGGACCGAGCCCCGGGGCTGGTCCCACCTGATGTGGGCCACCACGGGCTTCAAGGCCTGGGCGGCCACCGAATATTTCCGGAACAGCCGCGACACGGCCTACTACGAAAAACGCTACCGCCAGATGCTGGCCGCCTCCCGCTGGCAAGACAAGATGAGGGAGCGCACCCGGGTACTCGAAAACGGCCAAAAGCCGCTCACCTACGGCCTGATGCCGGTGGGTATGGGCGACGGAGGCCTCAAGAACGGCGACAGCAACTACGGCATCTTCTACACCCACAACATCTGGGCGACCTACGCCGATTCGCTGGCCTGGAGCGCCGCCCGTCTGCTGGGCCGCACGCAGGAAGCCGCTGAATTGAAAGACATTTATCTGAGGGCCAAAGCCGACCTGATGACCGCCATGGAGCGCGGAGCCATCGTCGATCCCGACGGTACCCGCTGGTTGTCGGGGCTGCCCGGAAAGGTGAGCGGCAGTTGCTGGGGCCTGCTCAACTCGATCAATCCCACGGGCCTGCTGGATCCCGAAAACGAATTGATGACCAATGTCCTCAAGCGAGTGGAGGCCAAGTTGAGCCCCGGCGGTGTACCCGTCCACACGGGTTGGATGGTGGACGGCATGTGGGTGGCCATCGCCCTGAACGACTTCGCCCAGGCCCACCTCTCGAGGGACGAGGCCGATGAGGCCGTAGCCTACCTCTACGCCGTGCTCAACCACGGCACACCACTCTATTCCTGGTGCGAAGAGCGGGGCCAGTTCCCCGGCACCCACCAGATCACGGGCGATTTGCAGCACCTCTGGACCCCGATCGCCGTGACGCGCTACATCCGCGACATGATGGTGATGGAGCAGGGGAGTACCCTCCACCTGGCCCGCGGGATTGCGCGGGGCTGGCTCGCCAGCGGCCAGGAGGTCGGCATCGAGGGGGCTTCGAGCCACTTCGGCAAGGTCTCCTACCGGATGCATTACGACGCCAAACGGGGCCGCCTGGTCGGACAGATCGACTTCCCGGATTCCCCGGAGGCCTTCGAGACCATCTTACACACCCTGCTCCCGGAGAACATGAAGGTGGTGAAAACCACGGCGGGGACCCTTCTGCCGGACGGCAAGGGCATCCGCTTCACCCCCAGTAAAGGGACGATCCGCTTCGAGGCTACGGTTAAAAAGCTATAAAACGAAAAAGGGCTGGAAGATAACTTCCAGCCCTTCTCGATTCAAAAGCGCACATCAATGAATGTGCTTGGTGAATTTATAGTAATTGACCAATTCCGAGATCCCGTACACCACGCTGGCGATGCCCAGCACCACAAAGGCGGTCGAGGCCACGGCAAAGGGATTGAACAGGACGACCAGGCCGCAGAGCAGCACCAGCACCGGCACCACATAGAAGCCCAGGGGAACGGCGCTCCACTTGCGGGCCGTCACCAGCGAGGCGATCTGCACCACCCCGGCCAGCAGCAACAGCGCACCCAGGACGTACATCAGCACCCCGACGAACACTTCGGGCATCAGCATCAGCAACAGGCCGAAGATGGCGCATCCCGCCCCATCGACCGGGAAACGGGCCGTGGGATACCGCTTTTTGTCCCGCGCCAGGTAGGCCACCAGGGCGAATAGGCCGGTCAACAGGAAAAGAACCCCGATTGTGATGACCAGGTAAACCATGGCCGTGCCGGGCCATACGATCAGGACCAAACCCAGGACCAAGGCCGCGACGACGCGCAGGGTAACGTTGTTGATTGCTTTCATATTGAATAGGTTTAAGTGTTTTCGTTGAGAAAGATAGATAAAAATTCTGCACAAAGAGTGCCAAGCTGACAAAAAAATAGTAACTTCACACAAACCTAAACCTAAAAAACAATCCTAAACCTAACCTTTGATTCATGAAAAGACGTGAATTTCTCGCGGGAACCGCGTTGATGGGAGCCGGCCTCACCGTAGGCCTGCCCTCGCTGCTGACCTCCTGCTCCGACACGGAGAAGTTGAAAAATAGCTCTCCCGAGGAGCTCGGGATGTTTTCTTTCGTCGACATCGCCCCCGACGGCAAACCCATCAAGGCGGCCCTCGTAGGCTGCGGGGACCGCGGCACGGGCGCCGCCACCCAGTTCCTGGGCGCAGGCCCCGGCGTCTCGATCATCGCCCTGGCCGACCTCTTCGCCGACCGTCAGGCCACCTGCCGGGCGACCCTGGTCGAAAAATTCAACAACGTCGTGCCGGACGAAAACTGCTTCCTGGGCTTCGACGCCTACCAGAAGGTGCTGGCCATGCCCGAGATCGACGTCGTACTGCTGTGCACCCCCACCCATTTCCGCCCCGAGCATTTCAAGGCGGCCGTGGAAGCGGGCAAGCACATTTTCATGGAAAAACCCTGCGCCGTCGACCCCACGGGCATCCGCACCGTGATCGCCGCCGCCAAGGTGGCCAAGGGCAAGGGACTGACAGTCATCACCGGCAACCAGCGCCGCCACCGCCGCGACTACTGGGAAGCCTACGTCCAGGTGAAAAACGGGATTATCGGCGACGTCATTTCGGCCACGGCCCACTGGGACCAGGGCGCCTGGTGGAACAAGAAGCACCGCCCCGAGTGGAGCGACATGGAATACTGCATCCGCAACTGGTTTAACATCAAGTGGCTCAGCGGAGACCACCTGCTCGACCAGGCCGTCCACAACATCGACATCGTCACCTGGTTCACGGGCATGATCCCCATCAAAGCCGTCGGCTTCGGGGGCCGGGCCCGCCGCCTCACGGGGGACATCTTCGACTTCTTCAGCGTCGACTACTACTACGAAAACAACAAGCGCATGATGGCCACGGCCCGCCAGATCGACGGCTGCGAAAGCAACGTCTCGGAACAGATCTACGGCACCAAGGGCGTGGCCCTGCTGGGCGACCGCAACAACATTTCGATCGTGGACTACGACGGCAAGGAGCTGTGGAAATACGACTACGACAGCAAACCGGTCAAAAACCCCTACGACCAGGAGCACATCCACCTGGTGGAATCCATCCGTCTGGGCAAGGGCATCAACCAGGCCGAGGACCTGGCCTACTCGACCCAGGTCTCGATCCAAGGCCGCGAAGCCGCCTACACCGGCGGGGCCATCACCTGGGACGAGATCATGGCCTCCGAACTGCGCTACGGCCCCACGACATACGCCATGGGCAAACTGCCTGACTACCACGAAGGCGTCGCACCGAGACCGGGTAAAGATCCGAAAGAGCCTATGTAAAAGTCTTCTGAAACAAAAAGAACGGGTGCGGAAAATTCTGCACCCGTTCTTTCTTTTGTGGAGCTGGAGGGAGTCGAACCCTCGTCCAAACAAGGAACCCAAAAGCTTTCTACATGCTTATCCTCCGATTGATCCTTCTGCTATTCCCTGGCCGGAGGCGGCCCAGCAATAGCCCCAGTCCGTTCGTTTCGCCCCGCGGTCCGGACTCCCGCAAGACTATTCCAGTTCTCATGATACCCCGTATGCCGCTTGACTACCGGACGAAGTCTTTGGCGAGGTACTCGTCCCCAGACCACCTTGGATCGGGGATTAAGCCATTTTACTTGGTAAAATTAAGCAGCGAGTGCATAGCTATTATTGCCATTTGCAGTTTGAGCATTCAGATTTACGAGCCCACACACAACGCTCGGCATGCTTACCATCAGACTCTGCCTGCTGTCAAAACCGGTCAGCCCCTTTTGGTACCGCAAAGATAACGCATTTTTCCGGGAATTTGTTGCTCCCCGGATCAAAATCACCGCCTCACGAAAACCGCCCCTGGCAAGTCTTGCAGTAATACGAGGAATTGATCTTCCCCAGGGGGCCGCCGCTGATCAGGTAGACGGGCAGCATAATCCACAGGACGATCCGCCGCCAGAGGCTCCCGCCCTGCAGACCGAAGCGGATATCCTCCGAGCCGCAATAGGGGCAGGCGAGGGTCGCGGGCGGGGCGTCTTCCTGCAGCAGCGCCGCCGCCCGGTCGAAATCCTCGTCGGCGACGACCACCTGGGGCCGGAGCGAGGGCATCCCGAAGGAGTAGGGGAGCACCTGCTCGATGGCCCCGTGGATCACCTCGGCGGGAATCCCCTCGCTGATCAGGCGGCCTTTCAGCAGCTCGGCCCCGAAGAGGTCGTCACAGGTTCGTATCGTTTTCATTCACGTTCCAATCCAGTTTATTATTCAAGATGAAGCTCCGCCGCGGCGGATTCTTCCGGTGTTTTTTTGTAGCGTGCCGTGAGGGTGTTCCGGCAGGGCTTTTTGGTAAAGATAAGGGAAACGCCTAATCGGGCTGGTGGGTCTGAATCAGCGGAGCGTCGGAATACACGACGGCCTCACGGAAAAGCACCGTGGCGCCGGGCGAGCGATTCAGCCAGCGGAAAGTCACCGTATGTTCTCCCTTGGGCAAAAGGTATTGCCAGAAAATATCGTGGCGGCGGGTACGGAACGCAGCCGGCAAAGAAACCGTTTCAGCCTGTTTCCCATCCAGAATCACTTCCACCCGGGCGACATAAGCCGGATCGGAGGATCGCACGTCACCCATAAAAACCACACCGGTCCCGTCGAAGCGGAATTCGCCAATGTCTTCCACAGTCCGGTTTTTCAAAGACCTCAATTCCACCGGATAGATCCCCTCGAACGATTTTTCGTACCGCACGGCCAGCGGCTCCTGGCAACGGATCGTCAGCTGGTTGCCATCCACGGTACCTCCGTTGCGCTCGATCACCTGCATGGCCAGATCCATGCCCATCGTGTAGGCGCGGTTGAGGGAGATATCCGTGTGGGCAAAAGGCCGCTCCTCCACTTCGCGCAGGTTTTTCAGCCAATACTCGGGTATCTGGTTGTAACCAAGCATCGTACCCAAGATTCCGCAGGCCGTGGCCGGATTGCAGTCCGAATCCTGCCCGCAGCGGGTGGCGATGTCCATGGTCTTGAAAAAATCCTTTTCACCGTAGAGCAACCCGATCAGGACATAAGCGCTGTTGATCGCCACATCAATGTTGAGAGGGACGAAAACGCCGTCCGGGCATCCGATCTCGGAAGACCATTTCTTTTGGCATTCGAACCAGGTACGCTTCCAGTCGTCGGGGAACTCGCGATACCAACGAATCACATCGCTCATGCATTGGTGGTAGTTGCTCTGCTGCGGGATGATTTTAAGCGCCTCGTTGACAACGAACTCGATGTCATCCGAGACAAAGGCGAGCGAGTACATGGCAGCCACATAGACCCCGCCGTACCAACCGTCGCCATAATTCATGATGTGTCCCACCCGGTCGGCAAATTCCGATGCGGCGACCGGCATTCCGGGTGACATCAAACCAGCGAAATCGGCCTCGATCTGGAAGTCGATGTCGTCGGCGTGGGGATTGTTGAGCCAATGGCCCGAAGCGGGCGGCATGATGCCGTTTAGGATGTTGTAGCGGGCGGCCTGGTTAGCGTGCCAGAGGCTGTAGCCCGCCGTGGCGAAGGCCATTGCGATCGAATCGGCCGGAGCATCGAGGCCCAGGCGCTCAAAGACACTCATAAATGTGAGATCCATGTAAATGTCGTCGTACAGGCCGGACTGCGTGTCGAAGAAACGTTTGATGTAGCCGTCCGGCCAGACGATCGGCGTGTAGTCCTGGATCATCGTACCCCGGAACTTGAACTCGGTCGGGCCACCGTAGGTGCAACCGATGGTCTGTCCGGCCCAACCTCCCTTGATCTTGTCGAGCAGTTCGGTTCGGGTTAAGGTAACGGTTTCGGGCAAAGCCTTCTGATTGGGGGTCTGCGGACCGCAGGAAATTGCCAGCAGCACAACAGGAAAGTAAATCCGAAAACGAAGCATCCGTATCATAATCAATTATTTAATACAAGTTTCTTGAACGCAATTCACGTTATTCAAGATGAAGTTCCGCCGCGGCGGCTTCTTCCAATGTTTTATGCAATGTGCCGTGCGGATGTTCCACCGGAGAGTAGATGGAATAAATCTTCAGCGGGGTATCGCCGGTATTGACGAGGTTGTGCCACTTCCCCGCCGGTACGAACACAGCAAAATCAGGGCCCACCGCAGCCGTGTAATTCAAGGTGTCGCGGCTGTCGCCCATCATCACCTTGCCTGTGCCCTCTTCGATCCGCAGAAATTGATCGGTATGGGGATGCAACTCCAAGCCGATTTCCCCTTTCACCGGAATAGACATTAATGTCACCTGCAATTGCTTCCCGGTCCATAATGCAGCCCTGAAGTTGTCGTTGGCCAGCGTGTATTCGTCGATATTCAGCACCGCCGGTTCTGCGCCGTAGTCTTTCAATACGACCTCCGTTTGATCGGTCTTTACCTCCTTGCCAGCATTATTCTGCACACAGGAAAGTGATAATGCCATTAAAACCAATACCATCCATTTCGCTTTCATGATCGTCCGTATTTAGTTTGACATTAGAGTATGTATAAAGATAGATAAAATGCCGGATTTTAAACCTGTAAAAACAAAAATTATATTAGCACCCCGACCTTCCGGACCCCGGCTGTGCATAGCGTGCGTCAGATTTTGCTTATCGTCCGAAAATTCAGCCCGGAGCGTACTTAAAGTACGTGAGGACTGAACCGAGGAGGATAAGTGAAATATGGCGTGCGCTATGCACAGCCGGGATTTTATCAACAGTTGATTAACAACTGGTGGTTCCTCCGAAAAGTATGGGTATTTTTGTTCGTTTCAGAAACACTTACACGCTATGGAAGGACGCCCAGTCATCGGATTATACGACGTTTCGATCTACCACCCGCGGGATTCGTTCCGCGATCCCGGCAAGCACAAGATGCGGGATTGCGACCAGGTCCTCTCGGAGGTCAACCTCGAGATCTACCCCGGGGAGCTGGTCTACCTGATCGGGCGCGTGGGTTCCGGGAAAAGCTCCCTGCTCAAGACCTTCTACGGGGAACTGCCCCTGCGCGAAGGGCGCGGCATGGTGGCCGGATTCGACCTCAGGACGCTCCGCCGCAAGGACATCCCGGCCCTCCGCCGCAACCTGGGCATCGTTTTCCAGGACTACCAACTGCTCACCGACCGAAGCGCCTACGAGAACCTGCACTTCGTCCTGCGGGCCACCGGCTGGAAGAACGAGAGCGCCATGCGCGAGAAGATCGCCGCCGTGCTGCACGAGGTGGGCCTCCACAACAAGGAGTACAAAATGCCCTTCCAGCTTTCGGGGGGCGAACAGCAACGCCTCTCCATCGCCCGGGCCCTGCTCAACAACCCCCAGGTGATCCTGGCCGACGAACCCACGGGCAACCTCGACCCGGCGGCTTCGGACGGCATCATGCAGCTTTTCCGGGAGATCGCCTCCCGCGGTTGCGCCGTACTGATGGCCACCCACAACATCGGCAACATCCAGCAATATCCCTCGCGCACCTTACGTTTTAATACGGGGAAAATCGAGGAAATCGACATCGTTTCCATCCTTGGATGTTGATGAAAAAAAACGTATCTTTGTGTGATTTTCAATCAAATTATATGAGTGAAGAAGTAAAGCCTATTCCGGCTGCGGAAGAAGAATATTCCGCCTCCAGCATCCAGGTCCTCGAGGGCCTGGAAGCGGTACGCAAACGCCCCGCGATGTACATCGGCGACATCGGGGTCAAGGGCCTGCACCACCTGGTCTACGAAGTGGTGGACAACTCCATCGACGAAGCCCTGGCCGGTTATTGCAGCAACATCGAAGTGATCATCAACGAAGATAATTCGATCACCGTCCAGGACGACGGCCGCGGGATTCCCACGGGCATGCACGAAAAAGAAGGCCGCTCGGCCCTTGAAGTGGTGCTCACGGTGCTGCACGCCGGGGGAAAGTTCGACAAGGACAGCTACAAGGTCTCGGGCGGTCTGCACGGGGTGGGGGTTTCCTGCGTCAACGCCCTCTCCGACCTGCTGGTGGCCGAGGTGCACCGCGAAGGCCACGTCCATGTTCAGAAGTTCAGCAAGGGTGTGCCCCTGGCTCCCCTCGAAATCACGGGTAAGACCGACGACCACGGGACCATCATCACCTTTAAGCCCGACGCTTCGATCTTCACGGTCACCGAGTACAACTACGAAATCCTGGCCTCCCGCCTGCGCGAGCTGGCCTACCTCAATAAGGGCATCCGCCTGAATCTGACCGACAAACGAAACGTCGAAGAGGGGAAACCCCAGCGCGAGGAGTTCTATTCGGAAGAGGGGTTGCTGGAATTTGTGAAATTCCTGGACGCCACGCGCCAGGCGCTGACCGAAAGCGTGATCTACATCGACACCGAGAAAGAAGGGGTGCCGGTGGAAGTGGCCATGCAGTACAACACCAGCTTCTCGGAAAACGTCCACTCCTACGTCAACAACATCAACACCATCGAGGGGGGTACCCACCTGACGGGCTTCCGCCGGGCGCTAACCCGTACCTTGAAAAAATACGCCGAGGACTCGGGCATGCTCGCCAAGCTGAAGTTCGACATCAACGGGGACGACTTCCGCGAGGGGCTCACCGCCGTGATCTCGGTCAAGGTACAGGAGCCGCAATTCGAGGGCCAAACCAAGACCAAGCTGGGCAACGGCGAGGTCTCGGGCGCCGTCGACCAGGCCATTTCGGAGGCCTTATCCAACTACCTGGAGGAAAATCCCAAGGACGCCCGCACCATCGTCAGCAAGGTGATCCTGGCCGCCACGGCCCGCCACGCCGCGCGCAAGGCCCGCGAGCTGGTGCAGCGCAAGACCGTCCTCTCGGGCTCGGGCCTGCCGGGCAAGTTGGCCGACTGCTCCTCACGCGAACGCGAGCAGACCGAGATCTTCTTCGTCGAAGGGGACTCCGCAGGAGGTACGGCCAAGCAGGGCCGCGACCGGGCCTTCCAGGCCATCATGCCGCTGCGCGGGAAGATTCTCAACGTGGAGAAGGCCATGAAGCACAAGGTGTGGGAGAACGAAGAGATCAGCAACATGTTCAAGGCCCTGGGCATCGTCCCCGAGTCGGAAAATTCGGACGAGGGCGTCAACCTCGAGAAGCTGCGCTACGGCAAGGTGGTCATCATGACCGATGCCGACGTGGACGGGAGCCACATCGCCACACTGATGCTGACGTTCTTCTTCCGCCACATGAACGCCCTGATCCAGAATGGCCACGTCTACATCGCCACGCCGCCCCTCTACCTGGTCAAGAAAGGCAAGAACAGCCGCTACTGCTGGACCGAGGAGGAGCGCGAAGGAGCCCTCGAAGAGTTCGGAGGCAAGGGCGCCCACGTCCAGCGCTACAAAGGTCTCGGGGAAATGAACGCCGAGCAGCTGTGGGAAACGACCATGTCGCCCGAGACCCGCATCCTGCGCCAGGTGACCATCGAAAGCGCCGCCGAAGCCGACCGCATCTTCTCTATGTTGATGGGAGACGATGTTCCGCCGCGACGCGAGTTTATCGAGCGGCATGCTAAGTATGCTAATATCGATATTTAGTCGCAAAAACTATCTCATGAAAAATCCCGGCCCCTGTATGACAAGGGCCGGGATTTTTATAGGATACGGTTGGAGACTACAATCCCGTAATCTTCTTGATCTCGTTGAGTTTATTGAGCGCCTCCAAGGGGGTCAGGTCATTGATATTGAGTCCCTTTATTTCATCCCGGATCTGCTTGAGCACCGGGTCGTCCAACTGGAACATACTCAGCTGCAAGCCCTCGCCCCCGTACTTGGCCACGGTGGGGACCTTGAGGGCCGTGTCGCCGATGCTGCCGCGGTGGGCGGCCTCCATGTCGGCGAGGATGCGCTCGGCGCGCTGGGTGATCTGGGCGGGCATCCCGGCCATCTTGGCCACGTGGATCCCGAAGGAGTGTTCGGTGCCGCCGCGCACCAGTTTGCGCAGGAAGATCACCTGGCGGTCGATCTCCTTGATCGAGACGTTGTAGTTCTTGACCCGCTCGTAGAGCTCCTCCATCTCGTTGAGCTCGTGGTAGTGGGTGGCGAAAAGGGTCTTGGCCCGGGCCGATGCGTGCTGGTGGATGTATTCGACCATCGCCCAGGCGATGGAAATGCCGTCGTAGGTACTCGTCCCGCGGCCGATCTCATCGAGCAGGATCAGGCTGCGGTCCGAAATGTTATTGAGGATGCTGGCCGACTCCAACATCTCTACCATAAAGTTCGACTCGCCATGCGAAATGTTGTCCGAAGACCCCACTCGGGTAAAAATCTTGTCTACCACGCCGATGGTAGCCTCGCGGGCCGGCACGAAGGAGCCCATCTGGGCCATCAGCACGATCAGGGCCGTCTGGCGCAGCAGGGCCGATTTCCCCGACATGTTGGGCCCGGTAATGATCATCACCTGCTGGCTCTGGTCGTCGAGCAGGACGTCGTTGGGCACATATTCCTCGCCCAGCTTCATCAGGGTCTCGATCACAGGATGGCGTCCGTCGCGGATGTCGATGGCCGCCTCCTCGGTGATCTGCGGGCGGCAGTAGCGGTGCTCGAGGGCCTGGGTGGCAAAACTCAGCAGGCAGTCGAGGCGGGCGACCCCCGCGGCGTCGGCCTGGATGGGAGCGATATACCGGCTCAGTTCCGTGAGCAGGGCCGTGTAAAGTTCCTGTTCGAGAGCCTGGATCTTGGCTTCGGCGCCCAGAATTTTTTCTTCGTATTCCTTGAGTTCGGCGGTGATGTAGCGCTCGGCTCCGGTGAGGGTCTGCTTGCGGATCCATTCGGAGGGCACCTTGTCCTTGTGGGTGTTGCGCACCTCGATGTAATAGCCGAAGACGTTATTAAAGCTAATCTTCAGGGAAGGTATCCCTGTCAACTCGCTTTCACGCTGTTGTATATTCATCAGGATGTCCTTGGCGTGGGCCGAGACATTGCGCAGGTCGTCCAGTTCGAGGCTTACCCCCGTGGCGATCACGCCCCCCTTGACCAGTTGATTCGAGGGGTCCGGAAAGACCTCCCGTTCGATCTTATCGCGGGCCTCCAGGCAGAGATTCAGTCCTTCGCCGAGCGCCCGCAGGGTGGGGTGGGCGGAGGCTTCCAGGCTCTCCTTGAGGGTTTCGACGGCGTACAGTGCGTTTTTGAGCTGCACCACCTCACGGGGCATCACCCTTCCGACGGCCACCCGCGAGATCATGCGCTCCAGGTCACCTACCCGGGCAACCGCCTCGGCGAGGGTCTCCCGCAGGAGGTTATCCCCCAGCAGCGCCTCTACCTGGTCGTGGCGCCCGCGGATCGCCCCGGCATCGCGCAGCGGCAGCGAAATCCAACGCCTTAAGAGCCGGGCCCCCATCGGAGAGAGGGTCTTGTCGAGCACCTCGAAGAGCGAGCAGCCCTCGGCGCCGGAAGAAAAGAGCTCGAGGTTGCGGATCGAGAAGCGGTCGATCCACACGAAGCGGTCCTCGTCGATGCGCGAGATGGAGGCTATGTGCTGGGTCTGGCGGTGTTCGGTGAATTCCAGGTAGTAGAGGATGGCCCCGGCGGCCACGATGGCCTCGGGCATGGCGTCGATGCCGAAGCCCTTGAGCGAGGACACTTTGAATTGGGCGAGCAGTTTCTCCCGGTTCGAATCGAGGCCGAACATCCACTCATCCAAACGAAAGGTATAATACTTATTACCAAAGGTTTCTGAAAATTCGGCCTCGCTCCCCTTGGGGTAGATCACCTCCTTGGGCGAGAGGTTGGCCAGCAGCTTATCGACGTAGGAGGTACTCCCCTCTGCGGCGTAAAACTCCCCGGTGGAGAGGTCCAGAAAGGCCACGCCGGTCGCCTTGCGCCCGAAATAGACCGAAGCCAGGAAGTTGTTCTCCTTCTGGGTCAAGGTGTTTTCGCTGTAGGAAACCCCCGGGGTCACCAGCTCGGTCACGCCCCGCTTGACCAGGGTCTTGACGGTCTTGGGGTCCTCCAGTTGCTCGCAGATGGCCACCCGCTCCCCGGCCCGTACCAGCTTGGGCAGGTAGGTGTCGATGGCGTGGTGGGGAAATCCGGCCAGCTCGACCGACGAGGCGGCCCCGTTGGCCCGCTTGGTGAGCGTGATGCCCAGGATGCGGGATGCCCGGATGGCGTCCTCGCCGAAAGTTTCGTAAAAATCGCCCACCCTAAAAAGCAGGATCGCATCGCCGTGAACGGCTTTGATGCTGTAATACTGCTTCATCAGGGGGGTCTCGACGTATTTTTTGACCACGGCGCCCGCGGGGTTCTCCTCTTTCATCGACTTACAAAAATGGTTTTCAAAGGTAATCATTTCCCCTCGAAAAACCGCTCGTCGAAATTGATAAAATAGAGTTTTTCGGTCGCCCGGGTGATGGCCGTGTAGAGCCACTGCATCAGGTCGCGGGTGATGGACTCCTCGCCGAAGAGCATGCGGTCGACGAAGACACACTTCCACTGGCCGCCCTGGGCCTTGTGGGCTGTGACGGCGTAGGCGAACTTGACCTGCATGGCGTTGAAAAAAGGATTTTCGCGCACCTCTTTATAACGCTTGGCCTTGGTCGTGATCTCGGCGTAGTCCTCGGCGACGGCATAAAACAGGCGGCTGCCCTCCTCGCGGGTGAGCGAGGGGGATTCACTGATTAGGGTGTCGAGCAGGATTTTGCAGGAAAGTTCCAGGTCCTCGTAATCCGGAAAAGAGAGCAGGGCGTCGGCGAAGCGGAAGCCGTAAAAATCCTCGAAGCGGCGGATGCGCTTCAGCTCCGCGGTATCCCCGTTGGCGATAAAGTCCACCGCGCAATCCTTCTCGCGTTCCGTATAGTGGTAGTTGTTCTTGACGATCATCAGCATGTCGCCCGAGCCGATCTCCTCCTCGGCAAAGAGCACGTTGCGGCGGACGGCCTCGTTGAAGCGGTTGGCCCGCTTGTTCGAACGGGTGATAATCAGGGTCTGATCCATGCCGTAGCGGTCGTAAGCGCTTTGGATCTCCTCGAGTATCTCGCCCCCTTCGAGCGAAGCCACATCTTCGAAAGAGGTATCGAACATCGGAATGTCGATGATCCCCGCCTCGAGCATGCAGCGCACCAGGGTGGCGTTGAACAGGATGCCCGACTGCTGATCCTGGCGCACCACCTCGTCCAGCAGCGCGTAGACCACCTCCCCGTAGACCTCCATGTGCTTGGGGTCCAGGGCCGGGCTCCGCTCGAGACCCACCGGCGGCAACTGGGCGCTGTCGCCCACGATCACCAGGCGGCAACGCGCCCCCGAGCGCACGTAGGTGACCAGGTCGTCCAGCACGCTGCCCGAGCCGAATTGGGTGGCGTCCATCGAATAATTGGCCAGCATCGAGGCCTCGTCCACGATGAAAACGGCGTCCTTCTCCTTATTAATGTCCAGCGAAAACTTGGAATCGATGTCCGCCAGGGAGCGTTGGCGGTAGATTTTCTTATGAATGGTGTAGGCCTTCTCGCCCGAATAATGGGCCATCACCTTGGCGGCCCGGCCAGTAGGAGCCAGGAGCACTGATTTGATTTTCATTGACTTGAGAGCAGAAACCACGGCGGCGATCAGGGCCGTTTTGCCCGTTCCGGCATATCCGTCCAGAATGAATATCCGCCCCTGTTCCGGTTGTGAAAGAAAGAAGGATAAATTTTCTACAACTTTTTTTTGGCCAAAAGTTGGCGTGAATGCAAAATTTCCGTAAATTTGGGACTTGATATGCTCCTCTATCATGCTACAAGCGTTCCGGGAGTGTTTTTCCGCAAAACTGCTACAAACTTAATCTAAAAATAGCAATGAAAAAAGCAATTCAAATCGTCCTGTTCCTGGTTATTGTGGTACTGGCGTATGTCCTGATCGATGGCATTATGGAGCCGCTGAGATTCCAGCAAGCCACCAAGCAGCGGGAAGTTTCCGTGATCGAACGTCTCAAAGACATTCGTACCGCTGAACGTGCTTACAAGCAGGTAAACCAACGCTTTACCGGCAGCTTCGACAGCCTGATCAACTTCGTACTGAACGACTCGTTGACGTTTGAAAAAGCCATCGGTTCGGCCGACGACTCGATTGCCGTAGCCAAAGGGTTGGTGAAACGCGAAAAGTTCAACATGGCCGTTATCGACACCATCTTCGGCGCCCGCAAGCTGACTCCGGAGCAGGTGAAGAACTTCCGCTTCATTCCCCACAGCGGCGGCAAGGAGTTCTACATGGAAGCCGGCAACCTGACCACCGAATCCAAAGTGGTGGTTCCGGTGTTCGAATGCCGCGCTCCTTACAAAGCCTTCCTGTCGGATCTGGATCAGCAGTTGCTGGTGAACCTGATCGACGACCGCGAAACGCTTGACAAATACCCGGGCATCAAAGTGGGTTCCATGAACGAGGCCACCAATGAAGCCGGCAACTGGGAATAGTCTCACCGAAGCGCTTGCTAAAGAATCCATTCTGTCCATCCGGCTCGCGCCGGATGGACTTTCTTTTTGTGCAAGCCGCTTCGGACGCCCGTTGTGGCTGCACCGGTGGGAAGCCCCGGATGGGATGAGCCGGACGGACTGGTTGGATGCAAGCCGGGAGGACATTCCCCAATTGCACTTCCGGTATCCCCGCCTGCGGGTGCTGAACGACACCGACCGGGTCTGCCTGATCCCGGAGGCCCTGTACGACCCCGCCCTGGGCGAGGAGTATATGCGTGTCAACGACATTTTTCCGGAAGAAGAACCGGCCATGCTGCAGGTACAGCAAAAGAAAACTATCACGCTCCAGACCTACGTGGCGGAGGCATTTCACCACGCCCTGCTCCGGCACTTCCCCGAGGCAGCCGTCGAGTATACCCACCCCTTGTGGATCGGCATCCGGCGCGCCATGAAAGCCTCGGATACGGTAGCCGACATCAGCCTGAGCCGCGATTTGCTCCACCTGGTCATCACCCGGGAAGGCTCCCTGCAATACGCGGAAACCTTGGCTTGCCAAGGGGTAGGGGACATGCTCTTTATCCTCGGAAAGCTCCGGGAGAGCTACGACCTGCAGGCCCACACCCTGATTTTCTCCGGCGACCGGGCCCTGGAAATGCGCGCCACCGCCGCCACCTATTATAAAAAGATAATGCTAGACGAACCCATTCCGGCCAAAGCCTGGAAAGGGACCGACATTCCCCGATACGCCAACCTGATCCGCGCAGCTTATGAGAATTATTAGCGGCATACACCGCGGTCGGGTGATCCACCCGCCCAAAAACCTGCGGGCCCGGCCCACGACCGACTTCGCCAAAGAAAACCTCTTCAACATCCTCGCCAACCAGGTGGACATCGAAGGAAGCGACGTGCTGGACCTCTTTTCGGGGACCGGTTCGATCAGCTACGAATTCGCCTCCCGGGGAGCCGCCTCGGTGGTGTCGGTGGAAATCAACGCCATACACTCCCGCTACATCGCCCAGACCGCCCGGGAGTTCGGTTTCGGACAGATCTTCCCGATCAAAGCCAACGCCTTCCTCTACCTGAAAAGCACCACCAAGACCTTCGACATCATCTTCGCCGACCCGCCTTACGACATCGAGGGAAGCGAGACGATCCCCGCCCTGGTGTTCGAACGAAACCTGCTGCGCCCGGACGGAATCCTGATCCTGGAACACTCCAAGGAGCTGGATGTAAGCAGCCTGACTCATTTCAGCGAACGGCGGACATACGGCAGCGTAAATTTCTCCCTTTTCCGGATGCCTTAAAAAATCCAGAAAAACGAAAGCCCACCCCGGGAATATTTTGGAGAATTAAAAAATTGCCTTATCTTTGCACTGCAATTCAGAGATGGGTTGCAAGTTCTAAAAACGGTGTGGTAGTTCAGCTGGTTAGAATGCCTGCCTGTCACGCAGGAGGTCGCGGGTTCGAGTCCCGTCCATACCGCCAGAAAGCTGCTAAATCTTTCGCAAAGTCCTGAAAATGAAAATTTTCAGGACTTTTTCTTTTTACCTATCTGGTAAAATGTAGCCGTTCACGGCAAGATGGGGGTGCTAAATAGGCGGACTTTTTCGGCCCCTATTTTAGTCATCCTATTTAGGTTCGATTTTTCTGATATAGTGCATTTACATAAGTCCAAATTGGTCACGAAAGCCTATTCTTTTGTGTCAATTAATCTAATTTTTTACTTAAAAGGATAGGACCTTTGTATTGGTTTTTGTTGCCGGAACGTAATAAACCCGGTCTTAATATCGATTTTTTTGATTTTGGCAAGATCAGAAAAGCGGCACCCCTTCCATGCCAATAGCAAGAACCAATCCCGTACCTTGTCTAAATGTGGAGTCTGTGAAAAGTTGCTCCCTTTCAGTTGCTGCAATTCGACCTCGTCAAGATATACGTTGTCTACTTCCTCTGTGAATACGTGGAATTTACTGTATGTTGTTGAGGTGTTGATCCCGTCACGCGTGGCCTCATTGAGTATAAGTTTAAGGACGCGGATATAGAAAATAACTGAACTGCTCCAATCAATTCTTTATTATTTTTAGCGACTTTATGACTGAGTCGTTCGTTATGAATTGAGGTTGCAAGTTAGCATTGCATTTCTTGCCCCGCTCCTGTTTTTTTCGTAAATTTGCAGTATATTTATTAACCGAGTGCTTGCCTAATTGGAGGACAGACAAGCATGGGCGAGTGCCCGGCATGAATGCTTCTTTCATGTCATTCTTTTTAATATACAATAGTTTAATAACTTAAACGAGACTTATCCGACTGGAGGGTAGGTAGGCGTATGTCCTGTAATAAATAGGACATATATAAAATTTTTCACCTAAAAAAAATCGAAACCCATGGGAGAGAGAAAATTTCTGAACAATAAAGAACGAAAACGTTACGAATTGCATGTGGAGGGCCATTTGGCTATCGCTGAATATATAACTAATAATGAAGGGGTTATCTATATGACGCATACCGAAACTCCGGTAGCGCTGGAAGGTCGGGGGGTCGCCTCTGAATTAATAGAGAAATCTCTACAGGATGTTAAAGAGCAAGGACGGGAAGTCTATCCGCTTTGCCCCTTTGTTGTAGCCCACATCAAAAAGCACCCGGAATGGGTATCTCTGGTAAAAACAATCAAATGAAAAAGCAATCAAATGGAGAAGAAAATCATAAAGTACAAAACAAATGATCTCACTATTTTCTGGCAGCCCGACAGGTGTACCCATGCCGGAATATGTGTAAAAACATTACCGCAAGTGTACAATCCCAAAGAAAGGCCTTGGGTAAAACCTGAATTTGCCACTGCCGAAGAGCTTATCAGGCAAATAGAAGCCTGTCCGTCGGGAGCCTTGAGCTACCTGTTAAACAAGTGATACCTTCACACAAGATTTCAAACCCATAATGGGTTACAACAATTTAAACTTTAAGACAATGGCCATTCGTAAGATAAAGAAAATAGTAACCGGCTCGAATCAAATCGACGGAGCCGGAGTCCATTTAGTCCGGGTTATCGGAGGCAATGATGTGAAAGATTTTGATCCGTTCTTAATGCTGGATGCGTTTGATTCCAAGAATCCGAACGATTATATCAAAGGATTTCCTGTGCATCCGCACCGGGGTATTGAAACGTTTACCTATTTAATTAAGGGCCGCATAGAACATCAGGACAGCCTTGGCAATAAGGGGGTGATTAATAATGGCGACAGTCAATGGATGACAGCCGGAAACGGCATTATGCACCAGGAAATGCCAAAGGCCTCCGAGCACATGCTGGGTTTGCAACTGTGGATCAACCTGCCTAAAAAAGACAAAATGGTGAATCCGAACTATTTTGATGTTCCCGCCAGTATGGTTAAAACGGTAACGGAAGAAGGTGCTACGGTAAAAGTCGTAGCAGGCAGTTACAAAGATTCCGTTGGCGCCAAAGGAGAATATGTGGATATCAATTTTCTGGATATTGAGGTAAAGCCGGGAGAAACGTTTCAGATGACTACGGATAAGGATTCTACCGTGTTCGTTTATATCGTGAAAGGAAGCGGACATTTCGGAGACACTTCTGCTGAAGAAATTCCGTATCATTCGGCCGTCCTGTTCAATTATGCGGAGGACTTCCAGGTAATGGCAGGGAAGGAAGGAGTCCGATTCGTCCTGTTCTCCGGTAAGCCATTGCAAGAACCTGTCGCCTGGGGCGGCCCTATCGTAATGAATACCCGGGAAGAACTTTATAAAGCGTTCCAGGAATTGGATGAAGGGACGTTTATTAAATCTTAAAAACAGAACAACCAATAAAGAAAGTTACAAAAGAAACAAAGAACAATACAAAGGCGAATAATGCCGACAGGTAAATTTCCCTTCCACCAGATCAATCCCGCCATAGACCTATGGCGGGATTTTTTTCTGCCAGATATACTTATGATTTTTACATTTCATTCACGATAAGGAAAATACGCATCGCTCATTCTCGTGAAATCCCATTTTTTAAGCCATTTTATCTTTTTATTATAGTTAGAGCTGTTTGACAGATAAGTTAAAGCCTACGTCAGGGAGGCTATCGAAGCGGAAAAATCAGGATGAAATAACGGTTTTTCGGCACCCCGGCGGGCAACCTGTCCGTCAGAACCGTTTCACACGGGCATGGCAGTAGGGCCGGGTGCCTTTGTGGTCGTAGTAGTCCTGGTGGTAATCCTCGGCCATGTAAAACGTCGTGGCAGGAGTCACTTCCGTGGCAACTTTGTAGCCTTTCCCGCGCAGGGTAGCGATTAGTTTTTCGGCCGTGGCCTTTTGTTCCGGAGAGGTATAGAACACCTCCGAGCGGTATTGACTGCCCACATCCGGGCCCTGCCGGTCGATCTGTTCGGGGTCGTGGATCTCGAAAAAGAGTTTGGTCAGCGTTTCATAACTGACCACGGAAGGATTGAATGTGACGCGCACCGCCTCGGCGTGGCCGGTGGTGCCCGAACAGACATCACGGTAAGTCGGCTTTTCGGTGCGTCCGCCAATGTAGCCCACGTCGGTCGAGAGTACACCCGGCGTTTTCTGCATCAGGTATTCCACCCCCCAGAAGCAACCGCCGGCGAAGATGGCTGTTTCGGTCTTCGATGCGGCGGCAGGTTGTTTCCCGTCCTTTTCATCCGTCGGCACGAAGGTCATCGACACCGAGTTGACGCAATGGCGAGTGTTCTTCGACGTAAAGCCCTCGCCCGTGAAAACATGACCCAGGTGGCCGCCGCATTTGGCGCAGGTTATCTCCGTACGCCCTCCGTCCGCATCGACCGTGCGTTTTACCGCGCCGGGAATCTCGTCGTCGAACGAAGGCCAGCCGCAGCCCGAGTCGAACTTATCCTGCGAGCGGTAGAGCGGCGTGCCGCACTGGCGGCAGATGTAGGTCCCGTTGTCTTTGTGGTTGGTATATTCCCCGGTGAAAGGGCGCTCGGTACCCTTGTCTATAATGACGAATTTTTCGAAATCGGTCAACGGCTTTTTCATGGTCTGTGCGTTTGAATACGTTACCGACAGCAAAACGGCTGCCAGTATCGCGCTTATGTATCGAATCGGTTTCATGTTCGTAAATAGAACGCATGTCAGACCGCGCATGTTGCGTTTATGATTGATTTATTGCGTGCTCTCGACATAACCCTAATCCGGCCAGGTTTTTGATTAATTTCGTATCTTTGTTAGGATCCGCCATCCGTAAAACCATTAAAACTCGCCACCATGAAAGCAATCAATGTTTTGACTCTAGTCGGAGGGATCAGCTCGGCCTCCATCAACAAGAGGCTGTACCACGAATTGGTGCACCACAATCAATCCGGCCTCATTTTCCAGACATTCGACATCGCCACGCTGCCGTTTTTTACGCAGGACGACGAGTACGACCCCGCGCCGCAGGTCAAGGCGCTGCGGGAAGCGGCCAAAGCCGCCGACGCCGTGCTTTTCATTACCCCCGAATACAACCGCTCGATGCCGGGTGTGCTGAAGAATGCTATCGACTGGTGCTCGCGGCCCTACGGCGAGAACTGTTGGAACGACAAGCCAGCTGCCATGATGGGTGCGTCGATAGGCCCCATCGGCACGTTCGGGGCACAGCAACACCTGCGCAACGTCTGTTCGTTTTTGAACATGCACCTGATGAGCCAGCCTGAATTCTACTTCAACGCCTCCACGGGCATGGGCGAAGAGGGTCTCACAGAAGATTCAATAAAGTACCTGCAACGTTTTCTCGCCAGCTTCGAGGAGTGGATCGGGCGGTTTTGAGTTTTTTATTATTGGTTATCAGATGCGAAAAATCACGTCCATACCGCCAAGACACGCGTAAAACGCAGTCAAGTCCCGAAATCATCAGATTTCGGGGCTTTTTCTTTTTCCCCAATCAAAAACGGAGGCCGGGCGGGGCCTCCGGAGGTAAAGCGCGTCTTTGTGCCGGAGGGCAGAAAATCCTCTTAACATCCTAATTTTGGGATTGTTGTATAAAACAAGAAAAATTTCTACCTTTGTTAAATCGCATTTTATTCAGGAGCGTGGCAAAACAAAATGACGAGTATGCATTGGTCGCATTTGAGCGTTTTAGGGTGGTTCCCCGTTTGGAGCCACGATAAAAGGCCGAGCTGAATATCCTGAAAACCCCTCTTTAGCACCCTTAGCAAAGTGTAGAATGAATGCCATCGAACACCGGTACAAAACGCTCATAAACGCGTTGTTTCCCGATTTCATTTTCGTTTTCGACCGGGAATTTAATTTCAGGGATATCATAACCCCGGACGGCCTGAACCTGTTCCACAACAAGGAGGAGCTGATCGGGAGCACAGCGCGGGCGATCTACTCGCCCGAGGTGAGCGAACTGTTTATCCGCAACATCAACGAGTGCCTGGACCGCCGCCAGACGAAGGAAATCGAATATCACCTCGACCTGTTCGGGGTGACGTACTACTATCAGGCGCGGCTGATGCCCACCGAAGACGACACGGTTTTCGCCCTGATACGCGACATCGGCGACCGGGTGCGGCGCATGAACGAACTACTCGCCGCCCGCAAGAGGGCCGAGGAGGCCGACCGGATGAAGAGCGCCTTCCTGGCCAACATGAGCCACGAGATACGCACGCCGCTCAACGCGATCGTCGGCTTTACGGAGGTCATTGTCACGGAGGACGATCCGAAGGTGCGCGCCCAGTACATGGAAGTGATCAATACCAACAACCAACTGCTGCTGCAACTGGTTAACGACATTCTCGACCTTTCGCGCATGGACGCGGGCAAGTACGAGATGACCTTCGAAAAGGTCGACATCGGGGCCATACTGCACGAAATAGAAGTTACCTTCCACTCACGCGTACGCTCGGACGAGGTCGAACTGCGGGTCGAGATACCCGACCAGGAAATACCCGTGCTTACGGACCGGAACCGGCTCATGCAGGTACTTTGCAATTTCATCTCGAACGCCATAAAGAACACCCCCCAAGGAAGCATCACCGTGCGGGTGGCCGAAGAGGGGAACTACCTGCGTTTCTACGTCACGGACACGGGCATAGGCATTCCTCCCGAAAAACTCAAAGCCATATTCAACCGCTTTGAAAAGGTCGACGACTACGCCCAGGGCGCCGGCCTGGGACTGACCATCTGCAAGACGCTCGTCCAGCTGCTTGGCGGCGAGATCAACGTCAGCTCGCAACCCGGCGAGGGCAGCACCTTCTCGATGACCGTCCCTTACCGCAACGCCGCCGAACACTTCGCGGCCCGGCAGGAACAGGGCGAGAAGATCGGATCGATGAAAGAGTTGCACGGACAAGCACGCCGCAAGATACTGATCGCCGAAAGCATCAAGGAGGATTTTATTCCGGTGCAGGAGGCGCTGGGCGAGAACTACGACATATCGTGGGCGCACAATGGCGAGGAAGCGGTCAGTTCGTTCATTCTCGACAAGCCCGACCTGATTTTTCTCAACATCCAGATGCCGGTCATGACCGGCATCGAGGCCGCCGAAAAGATACGCGCCATCTCGACCAGCATCCCGATCATCGGTATCACCACCAACGACTTCTACGTCGAACAGAAATGGGCCATGGAAAGCGGCTGCAACGATGTGATATCGAAGCCGTATTCCACCTCTAAACTCAATGAGATCGTAAACGCGTTCATCATCTGACCATCGATTCCGGATTGCGGCGTCTTATTCCCTACACACGGGGCTCTTATTGAAGAGCCTCGTTTTTTTCGCCACTATCTTCCACAGGAAAGACCCCCCTGAAAAAGAGAAAAGAAATTTCTGGCATAAAACTTGACTGGTTTGGAAGTAACGGGGGCTCTCCCCCCGGAGTTAATTTACAGAACCTTTAACACTTTCGACGTATGAAAAAAATCTTCTTCCTTGTGGCTGCGGCACTTGCAGTGACCGCTTGCCAGAAAGACCCCGATTATTCCGAACTCAGCGACGAATATATGGTCTTCACCACGTACGACAACACGTACGACTTCTCGTCCCCGACGACGATCTACGTTCCTCAGAGCATCCTGCTGCTTGGTTACGACAACACCGGCGCCACCTCGATCTGGCAGGATACCTACTCGGATCAGATCCTCAGCGAATTTGCCACCAAACTCAACACGGCCGGTTATACCGTCACCCGCGACGGGGACGTGGCGGCCGATCTGAATCTCAACGTCAGTTTTCTGGAAAACGTCCAGTATTTCGTGACCTACCCCTACTGGTGGTGGGATCCCTACTGGTGGGATGACGATTACTGGCCCGATTATTACCCCTGGTATTATCCCTATCCTGTTGTTTACGGCTACACGACCGGCTCGCTGATCGCCGAACTGGCCCTGCCGGGCGCCACCTCCCTGAGAGACAGCCAGACCCTGCCTTCGAAGTGGTACTCTTACATCACGGGGCCCGAATACGGCACGGAAGCGGTCATCACCCCTTACCTGATCCGCGGGGTCGACCAGGCTTTCGCCCAGTCGCCTTACCTGAAAAACAACAGCCCCAGGTAAAAAGCAGGTGTAAATTATGTCGAACTTCTAAATGAAAACACGTATGAAAACGACTCATAAAATTCTCGCAGCTCTTACGCTCACACTGGCCGGCCTGTTTGCGGCCACTCCCGGGAAAGCACAGATCATCTCGGGCGGCTATTTCCACATCGACTGGCAGGTGAACGTCCCGCTGGGCAACGACTTTACCAGCAAAACCAGCGGCTGGGGCATGAACTTCGAAGGCGGATATTACGTCACCGACAAAATCGGGGTAGGGGGCTTCTTCGCCTACCAGACCAACCAGGAATACATTCCCCGCCAGACCCTGCCCATCGGGCTCAACGGCGCAGTGACCACCGACCAGCAACACTCGCTCTTCCAATTGCCTTTCGGGGTGAGCGGACGCTACCGCCTGAGCGACGGGTCGGGTATATTCGATCCCTACGTGGGCCTGAAAATGGGGGCCCAGTTCGCCCGCGCACGCTCTTACTTCTCGGCCTACGGCATCTACCAGGATTCCTGGGGATTCTACCTCTCGCCCGAAGTGGGGACGACGATCTATCCTTTCGGCAACCGGTACTTCGGCTTCCACGTGGCCGCTTATTACAGCTACGGGACCAATAAGGTCGAGCTGCTGCAAACCTCGATGAGCGGACTCAATAACTTTGGAATCCGGGTGGGGGTAAGTTTCTAAAAGACCTCCCTCGGATTATGCAGGAAGGCGCTTCTTCGGAGGCGCCTTCTTTTTTTTGTTCAAATATTTAACTTTTCGCGAGGTTCTTTCGGGGAAAATACTTTTCTTTGTGGCAGATAAGAAAAGCGATGAAAGACAGCCTCCTCGAAAAACTGGAAATCCTGGCCGAATCGGCCAAATACGACGTCTCGTGTTCCTCCAGCGGCACCACGCGCAAGAACGCGCCCGGTATGCTGGGCAGCGCCCACGGCTGGGGGATCTGCCACAGCTTCGCCGAGGACGGGCGCTGCATTTCGTTGCTGAAGATCATGCTGACCAATTATTGTATCTACGATTGCGCCTACTGCATCAACCGCCGTAGCAACGACATCCGCCGGACGACCTTCACGGTGGCGGAGCTCACCGAGCTGGTCGTCGAGTTCTACCGCCGCAACTACATCGAGGGGCTATTCCTCAGCTCGGGCGTGATCCGCAACCCCGATTACACCATGGAACGCATGGTCCGCGTGGTGCGCGACCTGCGCACGGTGCACCGCTACAACGGCTACATCCACATGAAGAGCATCCCCGGGGCCAGCCGCGAACTGGTCGCCGAGGCGGGCCGTTACGCCGACCGGATGAGCGTCAACCTGGAGATCGCCCGCGAGAGCGACCTCCGGCTGCTGGCCCCCGAGAAGGACCACACGAGCATCTACCAACCCATGAACTTCATCCAGCAGGGCCTGCTCGAAAGCGCCGAGGACCGCCGCCGGATGAGACACGCCCCCCGCTTCGTCCCGGCGGGTCAGAGCACCCAACTGATCGTGGGGGCCACCCCGGAGAGCGACCGCGAGCTGCTGCAACTCTCCTCGGCCCTCTACACCCGGCCCGGCATGAAGCGGGTCTACTACTCGGGCTATATCCCGGTCAACTCCTACGACAACCGGCTTCCGGCCCTCAAGCAGGCCCCGCTGGTGCGGGAAAACCGCCTCTACCAGGCCGACTGGCTGATGCGCTTCTACGGCTTCCGCTCGGACGAGATCCTCGACGAGCGCTACCCCGACCTGGACCTGGAGATCGACCCCAAGCTCGCCTGGGCCCTGCGCCACCCCGAACAATTCCCCGTGGACCTGAACCGGGCCGACTACGGCCTGATCCTACGGGTGCCGGGCATTGGGGTCAAATCGGCCCGGCTGATCGTCGCCTCCCGCCGCTACGGGCGCGTGACGATCCCGGCGCTCAAGAAAATGGGCGTGGTGCTCAAAAAGGCGCAATACTTTATCGTCAATCGCGAGCTTAGCGCCCACACCACCGTAAACGAACTGCACCCCGACGCCGTGCGCCGGGTGCTGACCCAGAAGAAGCCCGACCGGACGGCGGGTTCCAAACAGCAATTATTATTAACCTTCCCGGAAAGTCCAAATTGATTGAAAATAATTAGCACCCTGACACTCCGGAACGCAGCTGTGCATAGCGTGCGTCAGATTTTTCTTATCGTCTGAAGTTACAGCCCGGAGCGTACTTAATGTACGTGAGGACTGAAACGAGGAGGATAAGGAAAAGATGGCGTGCGATATGTGCAGCCTACCCAAAAGCAAAACCGATGGTCTTTCGCTACGACAAAACCTTCGAGGGGTTGCTGACTGCAATCTTCGACGCCTACACCCGGCGGACGTTCCCCGAGCGGCTGGTCGGGCCGGGGGAGCCCCTGCCCATGTTCGCCGGGGAAGTGTACGAAGTGCTCACGGATCGCTCTCGCGCCGAGCGGGTGTGGCGGGGCTTGCAGAAGAAATTGGGGGCGCAGGTTTGCAACATGCTCTCGCACGTCTGGCTTTCGGAGGAGGCCGGGAGCGACGAACTGCTGCTGCGCTACATGCGCAAGGCCTTCGACGCAACGGAATCGATCGCGCTGAATTTCACGGATGAGGATGTGCTGAATGCCGAAAAGGTCGCCCGTCGGGTGAGCAAGGAGCGGATGTACCTGGTGCAGTTCGTGCGCTTCCAGAAGGCGGCCGACGGGACTTATTTCGCCCCGGTGGAGCCCCGCTTCAACGCGCTGCCGTTGTGCATCGACTACTTCACAGACCGCTTCGCCGACCAACGCTGGCTGCTCTACGACATCCGGCGGCGCTACGGCTACTACTACGACCTGAAAAAGGCGGTCGAGATCACGATGGAAGAGGACGAGCAGTTACTGAAAGGGTGGCTGGACGAAAGCCTGGCGGCGGGAGACGAGAAACTGTTCCAGGAGCGCTGGGCGGCCTATTTCCGCTCCATTACGATCCGCGAGCGCATCAATCCAAAAGCCCACCGGGGACATATGCCCCGGCGGTTCTGGAAGTTTTTGCCCGAAAAAAGATAAGGCCTAAATCTGGGATAATTCGTTGCGGCTCAGCAGCGAGCAATTGCAGGAGGAGAGGATGTCGATGCAGCGGTCCAGGTCCGTAGGGCGGATCACCACGCTGGCGGTATCTCCCTCCGAGAAAGCGTACATGTACTCAATAAAGACATTCTCCTTGGCCAGGTAATCGAGCACCGTGGCCAGCGAGCCCGGCACGTTGGGGCAATTGAAGCAGACCACCTCGGTGACGCTGATGCCGAAATGGGCCTCTTTGAGGGCCTGCACGGCGGCATCCACATCCGAGACGATCATGCGCAGGATGCCGAACTCGGCGCTGTCGGCCAGGCTGAAGGCCGTCATATTGATACCCTTACGTCCCAGTATCTGGACGACTTCGTTGATCCGGCCCGTTTTGTTTTCCACAAAGACCGAGAGTTGTTTGATTCTCATGGCTAATCAATTAAGGGTTAATACAAAACACGTTTGTCGATCACCCGCTGGGCCTTGCCCTCGCTGCGGGCGATGCTGGCGGGCTCGACCAGTTTGATGTCAGCCTTGAGGCCGAGGATGCTCTGCAGGCGGGCGGCCACACGGCCTTTGAGGGCGATCATCTTGCTGATCTCGTCGGAATAATAACCGTCGCGCACCTCGACCTGCACTTCCAGGCTATCGAGGTTGCCGACCCGGTCGACGATCAGCAGGTAGTGGGGCTCGAGTTCCTCCATTTCGAGGATCACGCTCTCGATCTGCGAGGGGAAGACGTTGACGCCGCGGATGATCAACATGTCGTCGCTGCGGCCCACGATGCGGCTCATGCGCACGTTGGTGCGTCCGCAGGCGCAGGGCTCGTCGGTGAGCGTGCAGAGGTCCTTGGTGCGGTAGCGCAGCAGGGGAATGCCCTCCTTGGTCAGGGTGGTGAAGACCAGCTCGCCCTGCTCGCCGTAGGGAAGGGGCTGAAGGGTGTCGGGCGAAATGATCTCGGGCAGAAAATGGTCCTCACCGATGTGGGAGCCGTCCTTGCGTTCGCATTCGTAGGAAACGCCCGGACCCATGATCTCACTGAGCCCGTAAATATTGTATGCATCTATCTGAAGTTTCGCTTCAATCTCCTTGCGCATGTTCTCGGTCCAGGGTTCGGCCCCGAAAATCCCGATGCGCAGGCGGAATTCCTCGCGGGGAATGCCTGTTTTAGCCATCGCTTCGGCCAGGTAGAGGGCGTAGGAGGGCGTGCTGGCGATGGCCGTGGGCCCGAAGTCGTGCATCAACTGGATCTGCTTGGGGGTGTTGCCGCTGGACATGGGGATGACCGTGGCCCCCAGGTGCTCGACTCCGTAGTGCAGCCCCAGGCCGCCCGTGAAGAGGCCGTAGCCGTAGGCCACCGAGAAAATGTCGTTCTGGTCGGCGCCGTAGGCGCTCAAGCAGCGGGCCACCATCTCCGACCAGATCGACAGGTCGCGCTTGGTGTAGCCCACCACCGTGGGCAGCCCCGTCGTCCCCGAAGAAGCGTGCAGCCGCACGATCTGGGACATGGGCACCGCGAACAACCCGTAGGGGTAGTTGTCTCGCAGGTCCTGCTTGGTCGTAAAGGGCAGCTTCACCACGTCGTCCACCGTGCGGATGTCGTCGGGGGTGAGGTCCATCTCCTGCATCTTGCGGCGGTAGAAGGGGGTGTTGTGGTAGACATTGTCCACCAGTTTGCGCAGGCGTTTGCCTTGCAACTCGCGCATCTGCTCGCGGGACATGCACTCTTTGGCTTCGTTCCAGATCATATCGGCAATACTAAATCAATGGTCTAATTTAAAATATGCAAGTCGCTCATCCAAAACGGCATACAAATCATTCTGCATCCTCGAACAACAGGCCCGGATGCCGGCCTGTTCGCTACCGGTGGTCCCCAGCGAGATCGAGCTGATGCCGTAGTTCAACAGTTCGCGCATCAACTCCCCGGAGGTCATGCCGCCGTAGCCGATCGTGAAGAAAAAGCCGTCCCCGATGGGGCGGTCGATGTCGGTGTCATAGACAATATGAAAACCGTGCTTTTCGAAGATGTCTTTCATTCTCCGCGCCCGGCGGCCGTATTCGGAAGTTTCTTTCACGAAGTCGTACTCCCCGTCCGTGGCTGCTCTGAGCATGGCGGCATAGCCGAACTGGGTGGAGTGGGTGACGCCCGAGGTGATCATGTAGAGGATCGATCCGATCAACGTGGGGCCGAAGATCCCCGAGCCTGCATAACGCTTGGCCAACGCCTCGAAGCGGCGGTTGAACAGATTTTCCGAGACGCACAGCAGGGCCGCGCGCTGCCCGGCGTAGCTGAAAATCTTAGAGGCCGAGAGCATCAGGATGTAATTCTCCGTGTAGCGGGCCACCGTAGGCACGTAGGGCGGCTCGAACGGGCGGCCGAAGTCACTTCGGAAATCCATGCCGAAGTAGGCCAGGTCTTCCAGCACCACGGCGTCGTAGCGGGTGGCCAGCTCGCCGAGAATCTTCAATTCACTTTCGGTCAGCGAAATCCAGGCCGGATTATTGGGGTTGGAGTAGATGATGGCGGCGATATTTCCTTTCGCGAGGAAACTTTCCAGCTTCTCCCGCAGCTTTTCGCCCCGGAAATCGTGGATATCGAATTGCTCCCAGGGAATCCCCAGGACCTGCAACTGCGACTTCTGGATCGGAAAACCGGGGTCGATAAAGAGCACCGTATCCCGGGCCGGATCGCACTGCGAGCAGGCGATAAAGGAGCCGAACGACCCGGCCACCGAGCCGGTCACCGGCACGCAGGCCGAAGCCGGAACATCCACATCCAGAAAGGCTTTTACGAAACGGGAAGCTTCTTTTTTCAGTTCAGGAATGCCCTCGGCCGCCGGATAAATAGCAGGAATGGCGGTGTCGAGCGCCTGCTTTTCGGCCTCGGTACCGATGCGGCAGGGCTCGAGGCCCGGCACGCCTTGGTCCATGCGGATAAAAGGAATTCCGGTCTTTTTCTCGAGCAGTTGGGCCAGGAGCACGACTTGTCCGATGGTCGATTGCGCCAGGTCGCTCAGGTGGAGTTCCTCGGCCGCCTGGGCGACCTGTTCATTGCTGTATACCTGGTGATTAGCCATTTTTCGAAGACTTAGATTGTGCTTGCCCGGCTTCCAGGCCGATGGCGAAGGCGCGGCGGTTCATCTCCACCACGACCTCTCCCTTGCGGGCGAAGAGGGCGGCGATGGCTCCCTCCAGCTTGGCGGCATCCAGACCCAGGATGGGCGCGGCGGCTCCCAGTAACACCATATTCACCGAGCGGGCGACGTTGGCCTCCTTGGCCAGGGTGTCTGCGTCGATCATAATCAGGCGTCCGTGAACGCGCAGGCGCTCCAGCAGGCGTTCGTGTTCGGGGTAGTTGGGGATATTGACGAAAGGAGCCGAATTGGTGACGATCCAGCCCTCGGGGCCCAGGTAGGGCAGGTAGCGCAGGGCTTCCATCGGTTCGAGCGACAGGATGGCGTCGGCCGAGCCCCGGGCGATCAGGTCGGAATGGATCTCCGTGGAGGCGATCCGCAGGTGGGACTGGACGTCGCCCCCGCGCTGGCTCATGCCGTGGACCTCGGCCTGTTTGACGTGCAGCCCTTCGTCCAGGGCCGCCTGCCCGATGATGGCGGCGATGGAGAGGATGCCCTGTCCACCGACCCCGGCGAGGATAATATCTATTTTGCTCATGCTTTCTTCTGGTTTCGTTTCAGGGTCTGGATACACTCCCTGCGCGGAATGATCACCGAGACGCCCCGGTAGTCGATCTCGCGGCGCAGCACCTCGCGGATCTGTTCATGATTCTTGGCCAGGGGCACCACCACATGCAGGTGCTCGGGCTCGACGCCCAGTCCCAGGCAGATCGCCTCGAGGCGGCCCGTGCCCGCCGAGTCCTGGCCCCCGGTCATGGCCGTGGTGAGGTTGTCGGAGATAATGACCGTCACGCTGGCGCCGGAGTTGACCGCGTCCAGCAGCCCCGTGATGCCGGAGTGGGTGAAGGTCGAGTCGCCGATCACGGCGATGGCCGGGAAGAGGCCGCCGTCGGCCGCCCCCTTGGCCATGGTGATCGAGGCACCCATATCGACGCAGGAGTCGATGGTTCTAAAAGGAGGTAATGCACCCAGGGTGTAGCAACCTATATCACTAAAAATCTTGGCGTTTTCGTATTCTTTGGCTACTTCATTCAGAATCGTATAGACGTCCCGGTGGCCGCATCCGGCGCAGAGTGCGGGCGGGCGGGGTACCACCTCGGGACAGGCCGCCAACTGGTCCGGAGCGGGAAGGCCCAGGGCCGCGCGTACGTTGTCGGGGGTCAGTTCCCCGGCCCGGGGCAGCTCTCCGGTGAGCCGTCCGCGGATCTTGCCACTTTCGTCCAGCAGGCCGCGCAGCTGTTCCTCCACGAAGGGTTGTCCGTCCTCGAGGATCAGGATCTCGTCGCAGGCGGCCATCATCTCCCGCACCCGCTCCACCGGGAGGGGGTACTGGGAAATTTTCAGCAGCGTGCGGTCACAGCCCTGCGGAAAATTCTCCATCAGGTAGTTGTAGCCGATCCCGCAGGCGATCACGCCCTGGCGGCTGCCGGGAGTGTATTTATTATAAGGAGAGTCCGACGAGAGGCGCAGCAAATTCTCCTGTGCGGCGATCAATTCGTTGTAGCGGCGCCGGGCATTGACCGGCAGCAGCACCCAGCGGGCGCGGTCCTCGGGGAAGCTGATTCCCTGCGGCTCCACGGGTTCGGAAGGTGTGACCACGGCCCGGGAGTGGGCCATGCGGGTGGTCAGGCGCATCAGCACGGGCAGCTTCACCTGCTCCGAGAGTTCGAAGGCCGCGCGCACCATCTCGTAGGCTTCCTGCTGAGAGGAGGGCTCGAAGGTGGGCACCAGGGCGAATTTGCCGTAGAAGCGCGAGTCCTGCTCGTTCTGCGAGGAATGCATCGAGGGGTCGTCGGCCACCAGCACCACCAGGCCCCCGTGGGTGCCGGTCATGGCCGAGTTGACAAAGGCGTCAGCGGCCACGTTGAGCCCCACGTGCTTCATGCACACCAGGGCCCGCTTGCCGATGTAGGAGACCCCCAGGGCGGCCTCCATGGCCGTTTTTTCGTTCGTGCACCAACGGCTGTGCACCCCTCTTTGTTGCGCCAGGGGCGAGAGCTGGATGTATTCCGTGATTTCGGTCGAGGGGGTGCCGGGGTAGGCGTAGACGCCCGCGATGCCCGCGTGCAAGGCCCCCAGGGCCACCGCGTGGTCGCCCAGTATCAAAAGTTTATCGTTCATAGTTCCAATCGAAATGAATCGGCGTCGGCCAAGGCCGGAAATTTTGCCCGGAAGCCGTCGAGGGCCTCCCGGTCGGCCGTGCCCAACACCGCAGCTTCCTGTTCCAAAGGCGCTTCAACGACGGACAGACCCAAGTAGTCGATCAGGGCGCTGGAGCCGTTGTAGGCGAGGTAGGGGTCCGTGCCGGTGCGGTTGACACCCACGACATAACATTGGTTCTCGATGGCGCGGGCACGCAGCAGGGTGTTCCAGGCGCCTACGCGCACCGTGGGCCAGTCGGCCACGTAGAGGATCAGGTCGTAATCGCCCAGGTTGCGCGAGAAAACCGGAAAACGCAGGTCGTAGCACACCTGCAGCAGGATGCGCCAGCCGTTGTACTCCACGACCGCGCGCTCCCCGCCGGGCGTGTAATTTTTGTCCTCCCCGGCAAATGAAAAGAGGTGGCGTTTGTCGTAGGCGGCATAGGTGCCGTCGGGCCGGACGAAGTAGAAGCGGTTGTAGTAAAGCCCGTCCACCTCCGTGGCCACACTGCCCGCCAGGGCGGCGCCGCGTTCGCGGGCCGTGGCCTGCATCCAGGAGAGGGTCTCGAAAGGGGCCCCCTCAGCCACGCCCCGGGGGTCGGTGCAAAAACCGGTGGTGAACATCTCGGGCAGCACCACCAGGTCGCTCTGCGGGGCCGCGGCGATCCGCTCGGCGGCCCGGGCGCGGTTGGCAACCGGATCATTCCACACAATATCGGTCTGTAACAGAAGTATTTTCATCGATATAGCCTCTCTTTCAGGCGATGAAAGGTAGCTATTTTTCCGGGAAATAAAAAATGCCTCCCCTTGGCGGGGAAGCATTCAAAAGAAAGGGCGATTGCGTTAAGCCTCAAGGAACTCCTCGTAGAGTCCCCGCAGGCGTTCGCGCAGGTGGAGCACGGCGTAGCGCTTGCGGGAGATCAGCGTGGCCACCGGCAGGCCCGTCGCCCCGGCGATCTCGGAGAAGGGAATGCCCTGCAATTCGTTCAGTTCGAAGACGCTGCGCTGCTCCGGGGGCAGTTCCTCCAGGGCTTTCTCCAACGCCTCCCAGACCAGCGTCCGCAGGTAGTCGGCCTCGGGGGTCTCCTCCTCTTCGCTCAGCAGCTCGGAAAGCTCCATCAGGAATTCCTCGTCCTCCTCGCGCTTTCTGAGCAACGGCATCGCCTCCTCGCGCCGTTTGCGGCTGCGGTCGATGATCTGGCGGCGGGCCACCTGGTAGAGCCAGGCCGAGACGTGCTCGATGGGACTCGCCACCAGGTCGATGCGCGACAAGCGGTAAAAGACGTTCTGCAGGATATCCTCGGCGTCCTCCCAGGTGGGCACCCGCCGGGCGATATAGCCCCGCAGTTCGCTCCGGTGCTTGATGTAGATCTCCTCTACCTGAGCGCTCATGCTTATTGGGGGCGCTGCGTTTCTTCGGTGGCTTTTTCCGGGGTCTCTTCACAGCCCCAGTCGCACATTTTTCGGCGGATAAACTCGCGGCGCTGTTGGCGCGACATGCCGTGGAATTTCTCGTGCAGGTGTCCCCCGTGGCCGTGGTGATGGTGGGAGCCGCAGCAGCTCAGGCCGTGGCGGCCGAAGCCGCCCAGCAGCAGGCGGCAGAGGACGATCAGTCCCAGGGCCTGCCAGTAGGTGATGGCCGACCAGCCGATGACCCCGGGGATCAGGCAGTTCCACAACAGCATCACCGCGGCGGTGACGGCCGCCAGGGCGGCGAAAAAGGCAACGCAGTGCCAGATTTTTCTTGATTTTTTCATGGTTGATTAGTCTTTTTGTTTCTTTTCCAATTTCAGGGCTCCTTCGGGGCAGGCCTTCACGCAACGACCGCAAGCGGTGCAACGATCGGGGTGTTTGAGGACGGCCCGCTTCACACCTCCGCCGCTGTCGGCGAGGCGGATCGCCTCGTGGCGGCAGCTCTCGGTACAGGCCCGGCATCCCCGGCACAACTCCTCGAGGACGAGTACAACCCGATGCTTCTTTTTGTGTTTCGACATAGATTTCCGTTTTTTTACAAAGTGCGTTGGAAGGCCTCTCCAGAAAAGTAGACGAACGGGGTCGGAAAATATTTTACCGGCCGGACAAAAAATGCCTGCAAGGAGATTGCAGGCATTTTTCGTTCTGAAAAGAAACCTATTTCTTATCCTTGAGCAGGTCGCGGATCTCGCCCAGCAGCACCACTTCGTCCGAAGGCTTGGCAGGCTCGGCGGCGGCTTCCTCATGTTTGTGGCTCAGTTTGTTGATCAGCCGGATCACCATAAAGATCACCAGGGCCACGATCAGGAAGTCGAACAGGGTCTGTAGAAAATTCCCGTAGTTGATCGTCACGGCCGGGATCGCCGCCCCGGTATCGGATACCATCGCGTGCTTGAGCGTGATCTTCAGGTCGGTGAAGTTGACCCCACCGACGAGCAGCCCGATGGGCGGCATGATGACGTCCGAGACGATCGAACTGACGATCTTGCCGAAGGCCCCACCGATGATCACCCCGACGGCCAGGTCGATGACGTTGCCGCGCATGGCGAATTTTTTGAATTCTTCTAAAAACCTTTTCATAGTTTATACATTAAAATGGATTGGCAATTTACTCGTTACAAATACCATACCTCGCGCGCATTTCCCGCAGGCGGTAGAGGTGGTCGGCGTGCTGGCGGATCTTGCTGCCCAGCAGCAGCGGATAATCGGGGTGGCCGGCGAAAAAGGCGTCCACCTCCTCTGCCGCCGCTTCCGAGCGGTGGGGTCCCAGCAGGGCGGCGGCCCAACGGCGGGGGAAGAAGATGTCGCCGGTGCGCTGAATTTCGCCCATCGCCTCGAGCCCCGGCCGGATGTGGGCCACGCCTTCGGCCCCCCGCAGCGGATGGTTCAGCAGCGAGAGCGCCGAGCAGGCCCAGGGTTCGATGCGGCGGTTTCCGGCCACCAGCAGGCTGTTGAAGACCGAATCCCGTACCTGCGCGGAAGCCGAGGCGGCCGGGGAGATGTAGTCGTACTGCCGACGGCGGTCGGGGTTGGTGATGCGTCGCCGCTGCTCGGAGCGGATTTGTTCAGCCCGCTCGGGGAAGCGCAGGGAGAGGTTGTAGGAAAGGCCGATCAAGTCCCCTTCGCCCAGCAGGAAACGCTTGGCCAGGGCCTCGTCCTGCCAGAAGGCGTACACTTTTCCGAGCGCTTCGGGTGTGCGGGCCACGGAACAGTAGGCCTGGATGGCCGGAATCTTCCGCTGCCGTTCGGATTGCTCCGTGGCCAGCGACCAGAGGGCCCGCTCCAAGTCGGGGGAGGGAGTTTCCCCGAAGAACAGTCCGAAGCAGCCGGTGGTATAGCCCAGGGCCTGGGTGTAGAGCAGACGCTCCCGTTCGAGGGGCAGGTAGCGGATCATAGCGTTCAGAAAATCCGCCGGACGAATCCGCGCGTTCAGCAGGTTTTCGTTCAGGGTAAGCAGGGCACTCAGGCGGGCGGTGGGATCGGGCAGGGTCTCCAGGTTGGCGAGCAGCCAGGCCGCATCCAGGCTGTCCAGCGGGAAATAGCCGTAGGCACGCCCGTCGGCATTAGGCAGCACACAGCGGATATCTTCCGGCAGGGAAACCAGGGCCCCGGAGCCGGATTCGAGCGTAAGGATATCCGTTCCCGCATCCCGGATCAGCCACAGGGTCAGCTCCTGCGGCCAGGTCAGGCCGCGGTCCCAGGGGTCCTCCGAGCGCACGCTCAGGTTCTTGCCCTGCCGGGTGGCCCAAAGGGTCGGCATACCCTTTTCGTCCACCCAGGCCCGGCTCCAGGCGCGCAGGTCCTCGGGGCTCAGGCGGTCGAAAATCCCGATCAGCTCGTCCCAGGTGGCGTTGCCGTAGGCGTAGGTTTTCAGGTATTCGCGGATGCCCTGTTGGAACAGTTCGGGACCCAATTTCCGAAAGAGCTTATCCATCACGATGGGCGACTTGGAGTAGATGATCTGGCTGTAGATCAGGCCCGCGTCCGAGAGATTCCCGAGGGGCTGGCGGATGGGCGTGCTCCCCGCCGTGCGGTCTTCGGAATAGGCGGCCGGGAAACAGCCCTTGATAAAATTGAGTTCGTGGTTGACCTCCGGATAGATCGGGCGCACGATCAGCGAGCTGAAGAAGGTGGCGAAGACCTCCTTGGTCCACACCTCGTCGAACCAGGCCATGGTCACCAGGTCGCCGAACCACATGTGGGCCGTTTCGTGGGCGATCAGACCCGCCCGGGCGAGGAAGTTGTCCATCGTGGCGTTCTGCTCGAGGAAGATCGAGCGGTCGGCGTAGAGCGTGGCCCCCATGTGCTCCATGCCCCCGTACTGGAAGCCGGGGATCACGATCAGGTCGTATTTTTCAAAGGGGTAGGGGATGCCGGTGTAGTCCTCCAGCCATTCAAGCGACTGGAAGACCTGGTCCAGCACGGCCGGGCACTGGGCGATCTTTTGCGGATCGGTCTCGCGGTGGAATAGGACGATCTCGCGGCCGTCGCGCTCGGCGCTCACCTGCTCGAAGACCCCGGCCACGAACGAAAAGAGGTAAGTAGGAATGGGCTCGGTCTGCCGGAAGGATACCGTTTTTCGGCCCGGAGCCGATTGCTCCCTCCCCGCCTCGGCCCCGTTGGCCACGGCCGTCCAGGCTTCGGGAACCTCCAGCGAAAGCGAGAAGCGGGCCTTCAGGTCGGGCTGGTCGAAGCAGGGAAAAAGCGTCCGGGCCCGTTCGGGCACCAGCAGGGTGTAGAGAAAATCGTCGCGGCGGTTGAGCGATTGGTCGTCGGAGACGAATTCGATTCCGATCCAGTTTTCGCCCCGCACGCTCCGCGAGTGGTCGATGATGATGTGCTCATTTTCGAAGCGATAGTCGACTTCCTCGCCGTTGAGCGTCACCCGCTGCACGGAAGCGCTGTCGGCCCGGAAATCGAGGACCAGGAAGGCGGGCCGTTCGAGCCTCAGGTCGATCCAGGCCTCGCCCCGCACGCGCTCGGTGCACTCCAGGGGAATCGTAAAATGCAGGGTATAGCTAACATCCCGGTAATTGGCCTTGCGGTAAGAAGCTAACTCGCGGCTGACACCGGGATCGTCCGCCCTGGGGGGCAGCGCCCGCTCGCAGGAAACGGCAGCGAGAAGCAGGGCGAACAAAAAGAGTCGATTAAGCATCGAAGAGGTGGTTTCCTGCGAAATTACACATTTATTCCCGGAGAGCCGCCGCCGGAAACGATTTTTCCTCTCCCTCCATTTGGTGATCCGGAAAAATACACGTAACTTCATAAGAGTAACAGCTTACTCTCCATGACAAAAAAAGCACTCCTTCCAATCCTGCTCTGCTTGCTGTGGGCCGCCGCGGCACAAGCTCAGACACTCCGCGGCACCGTGCTCGACAGCCTGACCCGGCAACCGGTCCAGGGCGTGAGCGTCTACCTGGACGGTTCATCGGTCTACACCGTCACGGACGCCCAGGGAAAATTCGAGCTTTCCATCGCCAAGAAGCTGAACACAAGCGTCGTATTCAGCCACATCAGCTACGAGACCCGGGCCTTTCCCTATCCGTACACCCAACTGCCGGAGACCCTGCTGCTCGGGGAAAAAATCCAGCAGATCAAAGAAGTCGTCGTCGGGAAGGATATGTTCAGCCGGAATCGGAAGTTGGCCGTCTTCCGCTCGCTCTTCCTGGGCGAGACCGCGGCCGGAAAAGATTGTACCATCAAAAACGAGGACGACATCGACGTCTGGTACAACGTCCTGGAAAACACCCTCAACGCAAGTTGCGAAGGCCCCATTCTCATTGAGAACAAATACCTGGGCTACACGATCCGCTATGACCTGGAAAACTTCCAGGTGCATTACAACAGGCGTTCCATCGAAGCTCCGGACTGGATCCGCAGCGATTTCAAAGGCCGCGCCTCTTTCCAGGAGCCCCAAAAGCCGTCCAAGAAGATCGTCATGCACCGCAACCGGATCTACCAACGTTCGCGCACCCGCTTTTTCTACGACCTGACCCACGACCTGATCGGCACCAAGCAGTCGGATTTCTCGATTGTCAACCGGACAAAAGCAAAACTGGACCCCCATCCGTTTTTCTCCGTCACCGATTCGCTGCAAATCAAACTGGTCACCATAAAAGTCAATCCCGACACAGACATCGACCTTCAGCGTGTTCTTTTCCTGGAGGAAGATATCTATGGCCTGAACCACGTCATGTACCGGGGAGCGGTCCATTCGATCATCGTTTTTTGCACCCCCTCTTTCCTGGTGGACGATTACGGAAACATCGACCAACGGGCCCAGGTGATCTTCGCGGGAGACATGGGGCGTCAACTGATTGGAAACCTATTGCCGTACGATTTCAATCCGGAATGAAAAAAATCTACACCTTATTAATTTGCCTGCTCTGTTCCCTCGGCGCACAGGCCCAGGCGCTCCGGGGAACCGTCCTGGACAGCCTAACCCGAAAACCGATCCAGGGGGTGAGCGTCTACCTGGACGGTACGTCGATCTACACCGTCACCGACGCCCAGGGACGATTCGAGCTCTCCACCGAGAAGAAGGTGAACACAAGCGTCGTGTTCAGCCACATCGGCTACCGGATGCGATCCTTTCCCTATCCTTATACGGGCCTGGGCAACGAACTGCTGATGGCCGAGCGGGTGCAGGCCGTGGAGGAGGTGATCGTCCGGCACAACCTCTTCACCCGCGAAGAGATGCTCGAAGCCTTCCGCACCCATTTTCTGGGAGAGACCCGGGCCGGAAAGCGGTGCGAAATCCAGAACGAGGAGAGCATCGACCTGTGGTACGACATTGATGACCTGAGCCTGAACGCCTCCAGCCGGGAACCCCTGCATATCTCCAACCCCTACCTGGGCTATGAACTCCGCTACGAGATGGAGCGCTTCCGCGTCACACACAACATCCTCCCCGAGAGCGGACCGGCCGCCCGGTCCAGGACTCCGAAGGAAGAGGAGAGCGGGAAGAAGAAAAAGAAGGAGGAAAAGAAATACACCATCGACGTCAAGGAGGCCGCCCATTTCCTGATCGAAGGTACGGTCTACTTCACCGACCTGAAACCGGACAGCAAAGCGATCCTGCGTCATAGGAACTATGTATACGGGCGCTCGTCAATCAGCTTCCTCAAAGAGCTGACCCAGGGAAAGGTCGGGGCCGCCTACGACCGGAAAGGCGACTTCAAGCTGTATGACTACGACTATTACAACCACACGGCCGACAGCCTGTTCTCCATCACCGACTCCCTGCACATGAAGCTCGTGAAGCTCCGCCCCCGGAAGAGCCTGGAGAACATGCAGCAGGAGTTCGACCGGAAAGTGTACAGCTTCTGCCGGGTCGTTTATAAGGATGTGTCGCTCTCGGGCATCATTTTCTTCGAACCGGAGTTCCTGGTGGATGACTATGGTAATTTCAGCAAGGAGGCGGGCCTGTTCTTTCTGGGCGATATGGCCAAACAGCGCGTGGGGGACATCCTGCCTCAGAATTACACGCCGTAAAAACATGCAAAAGATCGGTGTTCTACTGCTTGGCCTGCTGTGCTCCTTCGGCGCACAGGCCCAGATAATCCGCGGAACGGTATCGGACTGGCTGACCCGGCAACCGATCCCGGGCGTGGTCGTCTACCTGGACGGCACGTCGGTCCACACCGTCACCGACGCCCGGGGGGAATATGAACTTTCGACAGAGAAGTGGATAAACACGAGCGTCGTCTTCTACCACCCCGTCTACCGGGCGCAAGCCTTTCCCTATCCCTATACGGAATTGCTCGACAAACTGCAAATGCTCGGGCAGATGCAGGAGGAAGCCGAGGAGATGCCCCGGGAGGAGCTGTTCAGCCGCCAAGATATGCTCGAGGTTTTCCGCCACTATTTTTTCGGAAATACCCCGGCCGGAAAAACTTGCACGATCCACAACGAGGAGGAGATCGTCCTGTGGTACGACACCCCGACGGCGAGCCTGCATGCCTCCAGCAAAAAGCCCCTGAAAATAACCAATCCCTACCTGGGCTACGAACTCTGGTATGAAATAGAGACTTTCAGGGTGAAGTACGACCCTGAAACCGAGGGACTCCCCACCCAACCCGGCAGGGTCACCGGCAAAAAACCCCTCCTAGGGGAAACGCCTGCCGACTCCTACCGCCTCGAAGCCAAGACCCATTATTTCACCGACCTCGCTCCGGATGACGAAATCATCCGGGAGCGCCGCAACAGCCTCTACCAGGGCTCATCTATCCATTTTCTGCAAGAGCTGAGCCGGGAGCGGATCGCCTCGCCGGGCAACAAAAAAACCGACTTCAAATTCATCGACCCTTTCATGAATAGGGTTGACCCGGGCAAGCTCTTCACCGTCACCGACTCCCTGCAAATGAAACTCATAAAACTATCTCCCGGAATGGACCTGGAGAATAAACAGGAGGAATACTCCCGCCCATTGTACGGCTTCTGCCGGCTCCTGTACAAAAACAGGTACTATTCGAGCATCATATTTTTCAACCCAAAGTTTCGGGTGGACGATTACGGTAATGCTGACATGGACGCGGGCCTGCTTTTCCAGGGCTCCATGGCTCCCCGCTGCGTGGGGGAGATCCTACCCCGGAATTACACGCCGTAAAGAAAAAAATCCTCCCAAGCACAGGAAAATCGGAATGCTTTTTGCAACTTTGGCTGAAAGAGTTACAAAAACATTCCGAACGATATGCCCGCTACTACCCAATCCAAGCACATGTTCCGGGGCAAGCCCACGGTGCGTATGCACGTTATGATCAAAGCCACCGGTCCGGTGTGCAACCTCAATTGCGATTACTGCTACTACCTGAGCAAGGCCGAGCTATTGAAGACCGACAGCCGCTGGCGGATCTCGGACCAGACGCTCGAGAACTTTATCCGCCAGTACATCTCCCAGCAAAACGCCGGGGAGATCGTCTTTTCCTGGCAGGGTGGGGAGCCCTCGCTGCTGGGGCTGGACTTTTTCCGCCAGGTGATCGCCCTGCAAAAAAAGTACGCTCCCCCTTACGTGCGCTGCGAGAACGACCTCCAGACCAACGGCACCCTGCTGACGGACGAGTGGTGCGAATTCCTGCGTGAGAACAACTTCCTGGTGGGCCTGAGCATCGACGGCCCGCGGGAGTTGCACGACGCCTACCGGACCTACTCCGACGGCCGGGGATCGTTCGACCGGGTGATGGAATCAGCCCGGCTGCTGCGCAAACACTCTGTTCGCTTCGCCACGCTGACCGTGGTCAACAACCTCAATGCCAAGCATCCCCTGGAAGTATACCGCTTCCTGCGGGACGAAGTGGGCAGCCGCCAGATGCAGTTCATCCCCATCGTCGAGCCCCGCAATTTCGCCAAGACGGCCCCGCAGTACTGGTCCATGGACGAAGTACCCCCGGAGGATTCGCCCCGCACCGATCCCACGCATCCCGACTCGGCGGTCACCGCCTGGAGCGTCGAGGCCGGGGAGTACGGCGACTTCCTGATCCGGATCTTCGACGAATGGTACAAACAGGACGTCGGGGTGGTCTACGTGCCCTTCTTCGAAAGCGCCATCGAACAGTGGGCGGGCCGCATTTCGCCCCTGTGCATCTTCTCGCCGATTTGCGGCAAGGGCCTGGCCATGGAGCACAACGGCGACCTCTACGCCTGCGACCACTACGTCTACCCGGAATACAAGCTGGGCAACATCAACGCCCTGCAGATCGACCAGATGGCCCTTTCCGAAAAACAAGAGGCCTTCGGCTACAACAAGGACCACCGTCTGCCGGGCAAGTGCCGCCGCTGCCGCTACCTGTTCGCCTGCTCGGGCGAGTGCCCCAAAAACCGCCTGCTCAGCACCCGGGAGGGTGAGGCGGGGCTCAACTACCTCTGCAAGGGCTTGTATAAGTACTTCGACCACATCGATCCCCACATCCGCACGCTGGTCCGCCGCCTGGGCTGGGAGGTGGCCGACGACGTCCCGGCTCCGCAAAAAAGCAAAACCCTCACGTTTTAATCGACCCAAAGATGGAAATCATTCTCAACCACATAGACGAACACGAAAAGCAACTGGCCATCACGGTGCCCTGGGAAACGATCGCGGAGGATTACGCCGAAGTGCTGAAAAACTACAGCCGCCTGCCCCTGCGCGGATTCCGCCCCGGACGCACGCCCGCGGCGATGATCGAATCGCAGTTCCGCCAGCAGATCCTGGACGACCTGCTGACGCTCTGCTCGAGGCGCCTGTGCCGGAAGGCCCTGCAGGAGAAAGAACTGGAAGCCGGAAGCCCGCTGGAGATCACCGAGTACGCCCTGAGCAAAGGCGAAAGCCTATCGTTCAAGGCCAATTTTATCGAAATGCCGGAGTTCGAACTGCCCGACTACCGCAACCTGGAACTGAGCGGCGTGAGCCCCGAAGAGAAACTGGACGAAATCTCCGAAAAACTGCTCGAACGCACCGCGATGCCCGAGCTGCACGCTTCCTTCGTCGACAAGGAACTGCAATACTCCGAGGAGGATGAGGAGGATCGGGTAGGGGCCGATCAACGCGTCCGGCTGATGATGATCCTCAAGCGGATTGGCGAGCAGGACGGTATTGAAGTGGACCAACAACAAATCGACGGGCGCATCGCGGAGATCGCCGCCGGGAACGGGATCAGCACGGCGGAAGTGAAAAATTTCCTTATTGCCAATCACGGACTTACACGTTTGGCAGACTTCTTGTTAGCCGAGAGTGTATTGCAGTACATTCTCGAGATACAACCATCATAATACCTATATCATATGAGATTACGACACCAACTCCGGAATTGCAGCCAATTCGCCGCAGTGGGAGCGGTCCTGACCCCCGACCAGGCGTCGGCTCAGGCCAGGACAACGCCTGGATGGCCATCAAGATGAACCCGAAACTCATCTCCTTCCTCACCGAGTTCTCGAAATACCCAAATATCCCCTATCAACCCTGGGGCATGGGTCTGACCAAAGTTATCCCCGCTGATTTCAAATAGCGTCCCGAAACACCCTAAGGGCTGACCGAAACTCGGCCGACCCTTTTAAAACCCGATAAAAACAAAAAAATGAAACGATTGATTTACATATCCCTAGCCTTGATCGCGGTCGCCTGCGCCCCGAAAGCGCCCCAAGCGCCCGCCTCCGACCCGCTCTCCTCCTGGAACGACACACCGGCCAAAAAAGCCATCCTGACCTTCGTCGCCCAGGCAACCGATTCGCTCAACGCGAAGTTCATCCCCGTCCCCGAGCGCATCGCCGTTTTCGACAACGACGGCACACTCTGGTGCGAGCAGCCCCTCTACAACGAAATGATCTTCTCACTACAGACCGCCGCCGCGACACCGGGCAGCAAACAAGTCTCCCTGAAGGAAAACCCCGAAGAGGCGATCCTGAAAGCCTTCGTCGGCTCGCACTCCGGAATGAGCTCCGAAGCCTTCGCCGATAAGACGGACCGCTGGCTCGACACCGCGAAACACCCCCGCTTCGGGGTTTATTACAGGGACCTGACCTACCTGCCCATGGTGGAACTGCTGAGCTACCTGCGCGCCAACGATTTTAAGACCTACATCGTTTCGGGCGGCTCCTCGGCCTTTATGCGCCGCTTCACCGAAGAGAGCTACGGCATCCCCCCCGAACAGGTGATCGGGACCATGCTCAAAGCCCAGTTCGCCAACCTGGGCGACAGCGCCTACGCCGTCAATTACACCCCCGAATTGTGGCATATGGACGACGCGGGCGGCAAGCCGGTGGCCATCGAGCAGTTGATCGGCCGCAAGCCGGTGCTGGCCTTCGGCAACTCGGACGGCGACCTGCAGATGCTGCAATGGACTTCGACCAATCCCCTGGGAAGCCTCTGCCTGATCCTGCACCACACCGACGCCGAGCGGGAATACGCCTACGACAGCCTCTCGTCGATCGGCAAACTGAAAAACGCACTCACGCAGGCCCAGGCGAAAAACTGGACGGTGGTCGACATGAAGAGCGACTTCAGAACCGTTTTCTCCTTCCAGGCGGATTGACCGTTCGATAAACATTGTAAAAGCGGGGCGTGAATTTCTTCACGCCCCGCTTTCCGTTTGTAGCCGTACGATCTACTTGTGCGATCCCTTGACAACCACCGGGGGGTGCAGGGGAACGAACGTTTTGGGGTCCACCCGCGAGGACTGGGCGCTGCGGGTAGCGGCCGCCGCCGGAGTGCGGTTGATGGCGTCGTAGGCGATAAAATTATCGTAGGAGTAACCCGTTCCGGAAATGTCCATCACCCGTTTGTAGATGGCGTTCCGGCTGGGGGCGTTGAAGCCTCCCGTGTTGTCGCGCATGATGCTGTTGTAGGTGGGCCGGTAAGCGCCGTAGCGGTAGGTGTAGGCGCCCTCGTATACGCTCACCTCGGGGTAGCGTGCATCGGAGATAAACGAGGCCCACTTGACCTGGGAGGGATCTGCGGTGACGTCCACATTCTGCCCCCAACCCATGGCGGACTCGGCTTGGAAATTTGCCAGGGCCGCCGGGGTGATCGTACCGGGATAGTCGTACTCATCCAGCAATTTGCCGAAACCGTGCCCGACGGCCTCGTGGTTGATCAACTGCCCGAACATGGCGTCGTCGGTCCCCAGCGGGAAATAGGCGATCGCCGCATTATCGCTATACAGGTAGCAGGTCCCGGCATACATCTCCGTATTCAGGATGACCGTAACGAGCGCTTTGGTCAAGTCGATGCCCGACACCTTGCGGGCGTACTCGAAGCACTTGTCGTTGTCTCCGATGACGAGGGTCCCTTCGCCGAAATGGGTTTTCAGCGTGCTCTCCCCGTATCCGATATCGCTGTAGGGCGAAACTACCCGGACCGAATAAACATTGAAATACTCCTGGAAAGATTTGGCCGGTTCTTCCGTGAAGAAATGCGCCACCACCTTTCTCATCACCTCGTCGTAGTCCCCGGAAGCGATGCTCCGGTCGTTGTACCCGTCTCCCATAAAGACCAGGTCGATGCCCGAGCCCCGGGTGGCCTGCTGCAAACGCAGCACCGTTCCGTCCTGGGAGTAATCCGAGGATTGATCTTCCTGCTTATCATCCAAAACGTTCAACACATATCCAGATTGTTGGGGCAGGACATAGGTTTGCGGCTCGACCCGCTGCCAGAAACGGGATTTTGTCACCGGCGTAGGAATATCCCCGCTCAGACGGTTGCCATAAAGAAAAAGATACGAAAGGTTGCTCACATTCGAAACCGATTCGGGAATTCCTCCCGTCAGGTTGTTGTTCGAAAGCATCAATACCTCGAGCTTGGCCAGATCACCGATCCGGGTGGGGATCGGCCCCGAGAGCGTATTCCGGTTGGAAGTGTAATCGCCCTCTTCAAAATTATTCAACCGAATCCAGGTCAGAGAAATCGCATTGCACAACTCATCGGGAATACTTCCACTCAAACGATTGTTGAACAAATCCAACATCCTCAAGCTCCTCAGACCGCCGATCTCCGAAGGAATGCTTCCCGAGAGGGCGTTGCCCCCCATCGCCAGATAGTCCAACCCGGAAATGCCGCCCATGGTCGAAGGGATCGCTCCGGATAAACGGTTGCGGCTCAGGTCCAAAGAAACCAGGCTCGTCAGAGAGCCTATCTCGTCCGGAATTTCCCCGGTGAGCTGATTGTCGTTTAAATTCAAGGTGTTCAGATTCGACAAACCGCCGAGGGAAGCCGGAATCTGTCCCGTCAGTTTATTCGTGGACAAATCCAGAATCTGCAATCCTGTCATCTCCCCGAGGACTTCCGGAATGGACCCGGAAAATTGATTGCCATAGAGAGACAGGGAAACCAGTTCTGTCATCGTTCCCAATTCCGCCGGCAACTCGCCGGAGAAGGTATTGTAGTTCGAAGCGGATTCCCCGTTCACATAGCCGGCGTTGTGCAAATGAAGTTCCTGGAGAAGGGTCAGGGAGCCGATGGATGCGGGAATTTTACCCGTCAGACGATTGTTCCCCAACCAGAGCTGTTTGAGGTTGACAAGTTTGCCGATATCGTCCGAAAGCCTGCCCGTGAAAGCACAAGAGGAACACAGCAACTCCCGGAGGTGTTCCAAGCCAAAGATCTCTTCCGGAAAGTTACCCCCCAATTTAGGATTCCTGTTTACCCAAAATTGCCTCAATTCATCCAGATCACCGATTTCCATCGGGATCGTTCCCGAAAGATTATTGTCGTCCAGGAGCAAGCCGGTTACACGCCCCCCTCCCTCTTGGTTATACCAGACACCATACCACTGGCTCAGTGGCTTGTCGCTGCACCAGTTGGTTTTATCGGTCCAGTTGTCTCCGCCCATGGCCTGGTATAGGGCGATCAAGGCCGCCCGGTCTTTGGCTACTCCTTCGGCGATCCCGGCCTGGGTAACGACGAGCGTATCGGCCAGGGAGGAGTCGGCGGCCTTGACAATAATCCACCCCCTGCGCGTACTGGCTACGATACTCGGAGTGATGTCGAATCTCAGGGTATAGGAAGCAATGCTCTTGCTCTGCGCCTGGGAAATCCAGGACCGGAACCCGCTCGGTATTTCGATCGTGTATTCGAGGTTCGTCTGCAGTTCGACATCGATCGTCCCACCCTCTTTGGGAAGGTGTTTCTTGCTTTCAGTAAGGATCAGCGCACCCTCTTTCTTCTGGGTGACCGAAAGTGTTTTCGTGAGTTCTCCGGCCTGGATCGTGATAAATCCTTCGCGGTCTTCGCCCGTATCGTTTTTCAGGGCGGAAACGGTCACCGTGGCGTTCCCGGCGGGACCGCTCGCCGGAGAGACCGACAACCAGGTGGAGGCCCGGGTACTCCGGGTAGTCGCGGGCGCCTGGGTAGTGGCGACCGAAGCCGGCAGAGACTCTATCCGGGTGGAGACGGAGACCTTACGCGGCCCAGGAGATAGGGGATCTGCCTGAGTCGAAACCGGTTCGACATAGCTCTTCATCTGGAAAACTTCCGAGGAAAGCGAATTTTCCGAAACCATGGCCCGGGTGGAGGGGTCAAAAACACCGGCCCGAGTATCCGCCACCGAGACCGTCCAGGCGACATTGGATGTGAAACTCAAGATGCTGCTCTCCTGTGCGTCGGTCAGCGTAAAGGATTCCGATCCTCCCAGAGTAATCTGAGGGATTACCGGGGTAGGTTCGGGCTCGGGGGTGGGGTTTGGGTCGCTGCCACAAGCGGAAAATAACAGGACGAATGAACAAAGCAGGAGAGGTAAATAAGTTTTCATAGGCTTTCCGGGAATTAATATACGGTATAAAGATACTAAATCCGGCGTATCGGACAACTCCGTTCCAGAAAGTTTTCCGGTTTAAATCACGGGGCTTCCGACAGAGGAGGGAAGGATTCGGCATATTTTCGTACTTTTGTGGAACATAAATCCACACGACACCATGAGACACTTCACCAACGTAAACGACCTGGGCGACCTCAAAGCGGCTGTCGCGGAGGCCCGGGCCGTCAAGGCCGACCGCTATGCCTTTGCCGATCTGGGGCGCAACAAGACCCTGACCATGATCTTCTTCAACTCGAGCCTGCGCACCCGCCTGAGCACCCAGAAAGCCGCCATGAACCTCGGCATGAACGTGATGGTGCTGGATATCAACCAGGGGGCCTGGAAGCTTGAAAGCGAACGGGGGGTGATCATGGACGGCGACAAGTCCGAGCACCTGCTCGAAGCCATTCCGGTGATCGGCTCCTACTGCGACGTCATCGGGGTGCGTTCGTTCGCCCAGTTCGAGAACAAAGTCGACGACTACAGCGAGAACATCCTCAGCCAGTTTATCCAATACTCGGGCCGTCCGGTGGTGAGCATGGAAGCCGCCACACGCCACCCGTTGCAGAGTTTCGCCGACCTGATCACCATCGAGGAATATAAGGCCACCGCGCGTCCCAAGGTAGTGCTCACCTGGGCTCCGCACCCCCGGGCGCTGCCCCAGGCCGTGCCCAACTCCTTCGCCGAGTGGATGAACGCCACGGACTACGACTTCGTGATCACCCATCCCGAGGGCTACGAACTCGATCCCCTGTTCGTCGGGGACGCCCGCGTGGAATACGACCAGCGCAAGGCCTTCGCAGGCGCCGACTTTATCTACGCCAAGAACTGGGCGGCCTACACCGATCCCAACTACGGCAAGATCCTGAGCAAGGACCGCTCGTGGACGGTGGACGCCGAAAAAATGGCACTGACCAACGATGCCCACTTTATGCACTGCCTGCCTGTGCGCCGCAACATGATCGTCACCGACGAGGTGATCGAGGGCCCGCGCTCGCTGGTGATCCCCGAGGCGGCCAACCGCGAAATCTCGGCCCAGGTGGTGCTGAAAAAGATTCTGGAAGGGCTGCGGTAAACCCACCTTGAAAAGTCTGCAAAAAATGCTTACATTTGAACCTCTCCCGGTTTAATTGCAAGCATTTTTTATGCCCGATACCCTTACCCCGAAATCCCACATCGCCTGGGTAGACCTGCTCAGGATCATGGCCTGCCTGGCCGTTCTCGTCTCCCACAGTTGCGACCCCTTTGTCGCCCAGGCCGGGAACAACCCGGGGGAATACCTCGCCGGAGTTTCGTGGGGGAGCCTGGTGCGCTGGTGCGTACCGCTGTTCGTGATGATCTCGGGGGTGTTGCTGCTGCCTGTTAAGCAGGACATGGGGACGTTCTACAAGCGCCGTCTCAAGCGCATACTCCTCCCGCTGGTTTTTTGGTCGCTGCTGCTGCCCGTGCTTTTCTACGGGTATCTCGCGGTGGTCCCCAGCGCCAGCCCCTGCATCGACCCGGCCGACCACACGGGGGCGGCCACGCTGAAAAAACTCTACACCTTTGTTTTCAACTTCAACTACGACACCATCCCCTTCTGGTACCTTTATATGCTGTTGGGGCTCTACCTGTTGATGCCCATCCTCGGCGCCTGGCTCGTGCAGACCTCCAAGCGGGACATCGAGCGGGTGCTGGCCCTGTGGGGCGTCAGTCTCTTTATCCCTTACATCCAACTGGCCGCCCCGGGTCTGGGCTACGGCGGCAATGGTGGCAACGGCGGGCTGCTGGGGGTTTGCGACTGGAACGCCTTCGGGACCTTTTATTATTTTTCGGGATTCGCCGGGTACCTCGTTCTGGCCCGTTACCTGGTGCGCTATCCGCTGAACTGGGATTGGCGGCTGACTTGGGTCGCCTCGGGCGTCTGTTTCGCCGCGGGCTATGCCGCCACGTTGTACGGATTCCTGCTGACCTACGAGATCACCGGACAATTCGCCTATTGCGAGGTCGTCTGGGGATTCTGCTCGCCCAATGTGCTGCTGATGACCCTGGGGGTCTTTCTTCCGGTGCAGAAGATGAAGTTGTCGCCCTCGCCCCACCTGAGCGAGGTGGCCGCGCTGACCTTCGGCATCTACCTCTGCCACTTTATCGTGGTGCAGATGGGGTATGATCTGATCCATCCGAATGTGCCCGTATCAGCCTGGTTGCAGATTCCTCTGATCGCCCTGGGCTCGTTCCTTGTTTCGGCGGGAGTGATCTGGTCGATGCGACTTAGCAAGATGCTGCGAAACGTTACCGGATAAACTACATGTAAATGATTAACAAAATAATAGAATTCGAAACCTGCACCATCAGTTCGCCTGCAAAAAGCAGTCGGGACACCCAGCCCTTGATCGGCATTTCGGTCAATGTGGACGGCGAAACCTCGCGGCTGCACCAAGCCTATATCCAGTCCATCCTGGACGCCGGAGGGGTGCCGCTGCTCATTCCCGCGACCACCGACGCCGACGCCCTGCGCGAGGCGGTAGAGCGCATCGACGGCCTGCTGTTGAGCGGGGGATCGGACGTCGACGGCCGCTATTTCGGTGAGGAGACCCTCGCCGGGATCACCGATGTGAACCCGCTGCGGGACGCCTACGATTTCCTGCTGCTGCGACTAGCTACGGATCGCCAGGTACCCGTTTTCGGGATTTGCCGCGGCGTGCAGGTCGTCAACATCGCTTTCGGGGGGACGATCTACCAGGACATTCCTTCGCAGTTTCCGGGCACACCGCTGAACCATAGCGTTTACGGAGCAGGCATCCCGCGCGAGCGTCCCGCCCACGAGGTCACCCTGGCCGAAGGCTCGAAACTGGCCGCCATCTTCAGGAAAGCGCAGATCGAAGTAAATTCCCGCCACCACCAGGCACTCAAGGTGATCGCCCCCGGATTCCAAGTCACCGCCACCGCGCCGGACGGGGTGGTGGAAGCGATCGAGGGATTCCCCCTGAGGCGTATCTGGGGCGTGCAATGGCACCCCGAAAACCTGGCCGCCGAGGGCGGGGACCCCGGCACGAAAGCCCTGTTCCGCTTTTTTATCGAAGAAGCGGACCTTTTCCGCCGGGCCAAAGCCATCCACGACATCTATTTAACCGTCGATTCCCACTGCGACACGCCCATGCTCTTTCCGCGCTACGCCATGGAGGGCAGCCTGGAGGAGATGATCCTGGTACCCGATCCGGTGGACATCGGCCGCCGCGATCCGCACGCACGGGTCGAGCTGGCCAAGATGGGCGAGGGGAGGATCGACGCCTCGTTTATGGTCGCCTACCTGCCGCAGGGAGAGCGCACCGACGAAGCCCACCGGGCCGCCACAGACAAGGCCCGTGAAATCCTCGGAGAATTGCACCGCCAGGCCGAAGCCAACGCCGCTTACGCCGGAATCGCCCGCACCTTCGCCGAAGCCGAGGCACTCAAGCGCTCCGGCAAAAAAGCGATCTTCCCGGGGATCGAAAACGGCTACGCCTTGGGGAGAGACCTAAAAAACCTGGAGCGCTTCCGGGAAATGGGGGTAGTTTACCTGACCCTCTGCCACAACGGGGCCAACGAGCTCTGCGACTCGGCCGCCGGAGACCCCGAGCACAACGGCCTGAGCCCCTTCGGGCGGGAGGTCGTCCGCGAAATGAACGCCTTGGGCCTGGTGATCGACCTCTCGCACGCCGCCGAAAAAACATTCTACGACGTCCTGGAAGCGAGCGCCACCCCCGTGATCTGCTCCCACTCCTCGGCCCGCACCCTGTGCGACCACCGGCGCAACCTCACCGACGACCAGCTCCGCGCCCTGGCGGCCAAGGACGGGGTCGTCCAGGTCTGCCTCTACGGCGGTTTCCTGCGCCGGGAGGGCGAGGCCACCCTGCTGGACGCCGCCGACCACATCGACCACCTGGTCTCCGTGGCCGGGATCTCCCACGTGGGCATCGGCTCCGACTTCGACGGCGGGGGCGGCATCCCCGGCTGCGACGCTTCCAACGAACTGATCAACCTCACCGTCGAACTGCTCCGCCGGGGCTACACCCCGGAGCAGATCGGAGGAATCTGGGGCGGCAACCTGCGCCGGGCGATCGACGCCATACAACAAGCCAAAACACGATAACAATATGGCCCTAAATTACATCTGGATCGGATTTTTCCTGGTCGCGCTCCTCGTGGCGGTAGGCAAATTGCTGCTGACGGGCGACACCCAGGTCTTCACCGAGATCATCAACGCCACCTTCGCCTCGGCCCGCACGGGCTTCGAAATCTCGATCGGTCTGACAGGCATCCTGGCCCTCTGGCTGGGCATCATGCGCATCGGCGAGCGGGGTGGGGTGATCCGCTCCTTCGCCCGGATCGCGGCGCCGCTCTTCGGGAAACTCTTTCCGGAAATCCCCAAGGAACACCCCGTGATCGGGAGCATGTTCATGAATTTCTCGGCCAACCTGCTGGGCCTCGACAACGCCGCCACCCCCATCGGGCTGAACGTCATGAAGGACCTACAGGAACTTAACCCCCAGAAGGATACGGCCAGCAACCCCATGATCATGTTTATGGCCATCAACGCCTCGGGCCTGACCCTGCTGCCGATCACCATCCTGATGTACCGCGCCCAACTGGGGGCGGCCAACCCGGCCGACGTCTTTATCCCGATCATGCTGGCCACCTTCGTCTCCACCTTCGTGGCCATCACCCTGGTGGCGCTGAGGCAACGCATAAAATTGTGGGACAAGGACATCCTGATCCCCCTGGGCGTGATCCTCGCGCTGATCGGCGGGATCGTCTGGCTCTTCAGCACGGTGGAGCGCGAAGCCCTCTCGGGTTATGCCACGGCCGTGGCCAACATCCTGTTGCTGCTGGTGATCTGCGGCTTTATCGTGGCGGGTCTGCGCAAGCGCATCCACGTCTACGACGCCTTTATCGACGGGGCCAAGGAGGGATTCAAAACCGCCGTGACCATCATCCCCTACCTGATCGCCATCCTGGTGGGCATCGGGGTTTTCCGCGCCTCGGGGGCGATGGATTACCTGATCGAGGGCATCCGCTCGGGCGTGGCCTTCTGCGGCCTCGATACCGAGTGGGTAGGCGCCCTGCCCACCATGCTGATGAAACCCCTGAGCGGCAGCGGCGCGCGCGGACTGATGATCGACGCCATGACCCACGAAGGGGCCGATTCATTCGTCGGACGCCTGAGCTGCATCGTCCAGGGATCGACCGACACTACCTTCTACGTGGTGGCTCTGTACTTCGGCTCGGTGGCCATCAAAAAGGTGCGCTACATCCTCAGCTACTCCCTGCTGGCCGACCTGGCGGGCATGATCGCCGCCGTGGCGATCGCCTACTTATTCTTCGGATAACCTGCTAAAATTCGCCTATGAAAACCCGTCCGATCTTTTTGTCGCTCTTGCTGCTGACCCTCTGCGCAAGCCTGGGGGCCCAGGAGGCGCCCAAGTACAAAAACCCGCGACTGCCGGTCGACGAGCGGGTCGGGGACCTGCTCTCGCGCATGACCCTCGAGGAAAAAGTGGATCAACTGCGGGCCCAGATGACTTTCCTGAAAGAATATCCGCAGCGGGACTACTCGGTGGGCCACTTCCGCAACATCGCCCACTTCCTGCACGAGGACCGGGTGGAGTCGGCCCCAGCCCGCGAGTGCGCCGAGGCGATCAACCGGGATTCGCACCTGGCCCTGGAGGCCAACCGCCTGGGCATCCCCGTGCTGCAAAACGGCGAAGCCCTGCACGGGGCCCAATGGGGCAGCGCGACCAGTTTCCCGCAGAGCATCGCCATGGCCGCCTCGTTTGACGATGCGTTCTATTTCAGCGTCGGAGAGGCCGTGGCCCGGGAACTGCGGGCCGTGGGCGTGCGGCAGGTCTTCGCCCCGGTGGTCAATCTCTCACGCGATCCCCGCTGGGGGCGTACCGAGGAGAGCTACGGCGAGGATCCCTTCCTCTGTGGACGCTTCGGGGCAACCTACACGCGGGCGCTCGAGCAGGGTGGGGTGATCGCCTCGCCCAAGCACTTTGTGGACAATTACGGGGACGGGGGGCATGATTCCTACGCTTCGAATAACTCCTGGCGGACGCTGCGAGAGATTTTCCTCGAACCTTTCCGGGCCTGCATCGAAGAGGGCGGGGCCCGCTCGGTGATGGCGGCCTACAATTCGGTGGACGGGGTGCCCTGCACGGCCAGTTCCGTGCTGCTGAACGACATCCTGCGCAAGGAGTGGAATTTCCAGGGCTTCACCATTTCCGACTACGGCGGCGTGCACGGGGTCTACTCCCACCACCGCATCGCCTCCACCCTCGAAGAAGCCCAGGCCCAGAGCCTCGAAGCCGGGCTGGACGTCGAACTGCCCACCGGCGGCAACAGCCTGCTCGCGCTCGTGCGCAGCGGACGCCTCAGCGAGGAGGTGATCGACCGCTCGGTAAGGCGGGTGCTGCGTTGCAAATTCGAACTGGGCCTTTTCGAAGACCCCTATGTGGATGCCGGGAAAGCCGAAAAGATCGTCCGCTCGCCCGAACACCGGGCCCTGGCCTTGGAGGCGGCCCGCAAGGTGATGACCCTGCTCAAGAACGACAAAAACACCCTCCCGCTCGATGATAAAACCGTCAAACGGATCGGCGTTTTCGGACCCGCGGCCGACGAATTGAGCCTGGGAGGCTACTCGGGCGGCCGGGGCGGCTGGCGCGACGAGGGGGCGGTGAATCCCTACCAGGGCCTGTGCGAACGGCTCAAAGGCAAAGCCGAAGTGGTGCTGCACCAGCCCGGAACCGACGTGGAGGCCCTGGCCCGGAGCTGCGACGCGGTGATCTTCTTTGCGGTCATCCGCGAGGGAGAATTCCAGGACCGCAGCCACCTGCGACTGCCCGCCACGACCATGCGACAAGCCCCGCAGAGCCTCGAAAACGCCATCATAGTGGACAACAAGGAAGGCCTGGACATCAACGTGGACCAGGAAGCCATGATCGCCCAACTGGCTGCCAGCGGCACCAAAACGATCGTGGTCTTGCAGAACGGCTCGGTGATCGACATCCGCGCCTGGGCGGACCGGGTGGACGCCATCCTGGAAGCCTGGCACAGCGGCGAGCAGGGAGGCACGGCCATTGCCGAGACGCTTTTCGGCGACATCAATCCCGGAGGACGACTGCCCTTTACCTGGGCGCGCCACGCAGGCCAGCTGCCGATCTACTACAACATCAAGCCTTCGGGCCGGGGATACATCTACAACGATGACGACGGCAAGCCGACGTTCCCCTTCGGCTACGGACTCTCCTACACCAGCTTCGAATACTCGAACCTGACCCTGCCCGAAGTCGTCGTTTCGGGAAAGGATGTCCAAGTGCACGTGACGGTCAAAAATACCGGCTCCGTAAGCGGGGACGAGGTGGTGCAGCTTTACCTGCACGATGAATATGCATCGGTGGCCCGCCCGATCAAGGAACTCAAAGCATTCAAGCGGGTAACCTTGGCTCCGGGTGAAAGCCGCGAAGTGACCCTAATCCTGCCCGCCCGCAGCTTCGGTTTCTGGGACCGCACCCTGAAATTCACCACCGAGCCCGGCGACTTCCGGATCTACATCAGCCGCAACGCCGAAGAAACCCTGCTGGAAGGCAGGCTGCGGTTGGAATAAACTTTTCATAAATCGGGAAATGCAGACCGTTGAGTCTGCGCTTTCCGATTGAGAAAGGTCGGCTGGTTAATGTACAGAATATTAGTTTACTGCATTGCATTTACTTAAATCGCCAGTGTATTGATCGGCGGGTAAAAGTTTTCATTAGAATACATTATTAAGAGTATTTATTCCTAAATTTGCAGTTTTGCAGGACTTTCATCTAATTTACCCGGCTGCTTATGCTGTTCAATTCTATAGAGTTTGCGATTTTCCTGCCTCTGGTCTTTTTTTGTTATTGGTTTATCGTAAATAAAAATCTGAAATTTCAGAATTTTTTCATCGTTGCTGTAAGCTATATCTTTTATGGTTGGTGGGACTGGCGATTTCTGTTCTTGATCGCGCTGACCACAGGAGCGAGTTATCTAAGCGGAATACTTATCGAACGTCATCGGGAAAAGAAAACCGCGAAGGGGATAGCGGCAATTAATATAGCGCTGAATCTTCTGATACTGTGCATATTCAAATATTTTAATTTCTTTGCCGAAAATCTGAATGCGTTATTTGAAATGTTTGGGTATTCACTCGATTGGGTTACACTAGACATACTTCTGCCGGTTGGCATATCATTCTACACATTCCAGGCTCTTAGTTACACGATTGATGTATATAAACGGAAAATGCAACCTACGCATGATGTCGTGAGTTTCTTCGCTTTCGTGAGTTTTTTCCCGCAATTGGTTGCCGGACCGATTGAACGGGCGACGAATCTGCTTCCTCAATTTTATGTACCCCGTCAATTCGATTATGCGAATGCAGTTAACGGCATGCGGCAAATGTTGTGGGGTCTCTTTAAAAAAATTGTTGTTGCGGATAATTGTGCCGTGGCAGTCAACATGATTTTTTCGGATCCTACTGAATACAGCGGAAGCACTCTCGCCCTTGGAGTCCTACTTTTTGCATTCCAGATATACGGAGATTTTTCCGGTTACTCCGATATCGCCATAGGCGCTTCTAGGTTATTCGGATTCAACCTGATGCAGAATTTTAATTTCCCCTATTTTTCTCGGGACATCGCAGAGTTTTGGCGCAGGTGGCATATCTCTCTAACGACATGGTTCAGAGATTACATATACATCCCGCTTGGCGGTTCCAGGGGAACTAAATGGATGTCTTTCCGGAATACGATTGCCATATTTCTGATCAGCGGATTGTGGCACGGGGCCAACTGGACGTTCATTGCCTGGGGCGCATACCATGCGCTATTGTTCGCACCGCTACTACTGTTGGGTAGAAATCGCAAATATTCCGATATCGTTGCAAAAAACAGATTCTTACCCAATATAAAAGAGATTTTCCAGATATTGCTTACATTTATTCTAGTTTTGATAGGATGGGTATTCTTCCGTGCGGACACTATAGGTGATTCGGTCACATACCTCACTAAAATGTTCTCGCCATCCCTGTTTTCCATGCCAGTATGGTTCGGCAAGAAAGCATTACTGGCTATCGGAGTGATGTTGGCCGTAGAATGGATAGGGCGGCGGAACCGTTACGGAATAGAAAAATTACCGCAAAATACAGTACTCAGGTACGCAATTTATTGTGCCATCATTTGTTTCATTTTAATTGGTGGACAATTCGGCAACAACCAGTTTATATATTTCCAGTTTTAAGAACGGTGAAAAAGTTCCTGTTAAAAATAATGTTTTTCGGACTACTGCTGCTGATATTCACTGCCGCAGTAAATTACTATGTTGATCCGGCATCTCTGTTCGGTAAAGGAAATATTGAAGAACAGGCTGCTCACCTACTTGCACAGGAGCATATTATTGCCGGCTTGAAAAATTCAGACGAACGGCTTTTGCAGAAATTTTACATACAGGACAGCATATCCAGAAGACCTAATCACATAGTATTGGGATCTTCAAGAGCAATGTTTATAAGTGGCACGATGACAGGAGATTCGGATCGAACTTTCTTCAACAGTGCAGTCAGCGGGGCGTCATTGGAGGACATACTGGCGATTTATTACCTGTGGGAAGAATCGGGAAGTGATATCAGGGAGATCACCATAGAAGTGGCTCTTGACTGGTTTAATGAAGGATATACGGCAACGAGATGGGAAGTGTTGGAATCCGAATATGAAAATATGCTGATCAAATTAGGTCAAAAAGAGACGAAACGTTTAGTTCTTTTAATAGATCCTAAATATAAGGAACTTTTCTCCCCAAGTTATCTGCAGTCTTCCATTAAAGAAATATTGGGAGGCCATGCGAAGATTTCTGCCGAGATAAGTGATAGTACCGACACTCGGAATATAAGATATCCGGATGGGTCTATAAGGTATCCGTTAGCCGCTTATGAAATCGGCATTACGAATATGATGGATACCCGGCAATGGATAAAAGAAAAAGGGCTGGCATACAGTTTCATGTCCGAGCGACGCAAAAACATGTTTGAAAACATAGTAAATTATTGGGTCGACAACAATATCAAAGTGAATCTTTTTATCAACGCATACGACATCAATCTATATACTGTTCTTGAAGAAATATCGCCTGCGATGGAACGCGTCAACTCCTATCTTGAAAAATTATCCGACAGTTCTCCATTCGTAACATTATATGGATCCTTTAATCCGAAAATTTATGGGCTAACTGGCAAGGATTTTCTTGACATAGCTCATCCACGCGAACATGTGTATGAACTCATTCTTTCCAAACCATGAAAAAACTTTTTATAGTTTTATTTTCAGCCTTCTTTATCTTAGGCTGCAGCAAAGATGTTGGCGCCAATCCGGAAGATTGCTCCCCCAGCGATGAAATTTGTTTTTTCGGTGACAGTATGACAGCCGGTGGCAACTGGGTAAGCCTTACCGGCAATCCGAATTGTGTGAATCTGGGGAAAGGGGGGAGTACGACATCGGACATGCTGGCAAGACTCGACGATGTGATACGATTGAATCCCTGTAAAGTTTTCTTAATGGCTGGCGTAAATGATTTGCGGGCAGGGTGTCCGGTCGATGAGACTGCGGGTAAAATTGGAGCCATACTGGACATTTTATCCGACAAACTTCCATGTTCTAAAGTATACCTGCAAAGCATACTTCCTGTCAATCGTGCTGATTTTATTGGTCAAACCATACTGTTATCGCTATCACCGAATGACATCGTGATATTGAATGCCAAACTTAAAGCATTGACCATGAAAACAGGAGCGATATATCTTGACTTGTATCCTTATTTTACGGATGATAACGATGCATTACAAGCGTCCATTTCCACCGACGGATTACATTTGAATGCGCAGGGGTATGCGAAATGGGCTTCGTTAATCAGGATATTGCTGTAACGAGGAAAAGCCATGTTAAAAATGGCTTTTTCGCTGAAAAAACCTAATTTTGTACATAGCACTAAATAACACTTAATTATAATGCTGAACAATAAGTCTATACTGATTACTGGAGGAACGGGATCTTTCGGTAAAAAATTCATTGAAACAATCCTTGCGCGTTACCCGCAGGTAAAACGTATCGTCATTTTTTCACGAGATGAATTGAAGCAGTTCGAACTGAAACAGAAATACCCGGCTGATCAATACCCCCAACTGCGCTTTTTCATCGGCGACGTACGCGATGCAGACAGGCTGAAACGTGCGTGCGAGGGAATTGACGTGATTATCCATGCCGCGGCCATCAAACAGGTAGATACGGCTGAATACAATCCGGAAGAGTGTATAAAAACCAATGTACTGGGAGCACAGAATGTGATCAATGCCGCATTGAGTTCAGGTGTGCAAGAGGTGGTAGCCCTATCGACCGATAAAGCCTGCGCCCCGATCAATCTGTATGGAGCCACGAAGCTGACATCCGATAAACTGTTCACGGCCGCCAACAATATCAAAGGAAATCGTAATATCCGTTTCTCGGCGGTACGTTACGGCAATGTAATGGGATCGCGAGGATCGGTAATACCGTTCTTTCTGGGCAAGTGCTGTTGCGGGGAGCTGCCCATTACCCACATGGAAATGACCCGTTTCAACATCTCACTTCAGGCCGGTGTAGATATGGTGCTGTACGCAATAGGGCATCACATGGGCGGTGAAATATTCATTCCCAAGATCCCTTCGTACAAGATCGCCACGGTTGCCGAAGCCATCGCACCCAGTTGTAAAATGGTGGAAGTCGGAATTCGCCCCGGGGAGAAACTGCATGAAGAGATGATCACGGAGACGGACTCGTTGAATACGATCGATCTCGGAAAATATTACGTGATCATGCCTTCGACGGTCACGGACGCCAAGCGCAAAAAATACATCGAGCACCACAATGCCAAACCCGTTCCGGTCGGCTTCAAATACAACTCCGGGACGAACGACCAATGGGAGACGGTGGAAAGCATGCGCGCCAAGATACGTGAATTTGTAGATCCTGACTTTAAACCGTTATAATGAAACCGATACCATACGGTCGGCAGTATATTGCCGAGAGCGATCTTGAAGTTGTCCGGGAAACATTACTGTCAGACTACCTGACCCAAGGGCCCAAGATCGCCGAATTCGAACGTGATTTTGCAAACTATTGCGGATGCAAATATGCCGTGATGGTCAGCAACGGTACGGCCGCACTCCATCTGGCTGCGTTGGCACTACAGGTAAAGCCTGGCGACCGGGTAATCACCACCCCCATAACTTTCGTCGCCAGTGCGAACGGGTTCAAATATTGCGGCGCCGATATCACGTTTTGCGACATAGATCCCGATACCTATCTGCTCGATTTGGATAAACTGGAGGCCATGCTCGCCTCTGCACCCAAAGGAACGTACCAGGGAGTGGTGCCTGTGGACTTTGCAGGTTACCCCATACAGGCTGAAAAATTACGGAAAATCGCCGATCGGTACGGACTGTGGATTGTGGAGGACGCCTGCCACGCTCCCGGCGGATATTTTACAACCAGTACGGGCAACAAGGAACTATGCGGTGCCGGGAATTATGCCGATATGACCGTATTTTCGTTCCACCCGGTCAAGCATATTGCAACCGGAGAAGGCGGTGCGATAACGACAAACAACAAAGAGTTATACGATCGGCTTTGCTTGTACCGCACCCATGGTATTACCAAAGACCCTGAGGTGATGAGTGAGAACGACGGTGGTTGGTATATGGAAATGATCGACCTGGGTTACAATTACCGCATCACCGATTTCCAGGCTGCTTTAGGTATCGAACAATTGAAGCGCCTCGACTGGAGCCTAGAACGCCGCCATGAAATTGCCCGAAAATACGACGAAGCATTTGACGGAAACCCGCGGATTAAAACGCCTAAAGTAGATCCGGCGGTGAGTCACGCCTATCATCTGTATGTCATACAAGTCAATGACCGGAAGGGGTTATACGACTTTCTGCGGGAAAACAACATATTCGCGCAGGTTCACTATGTGCCGTCCCATCTAATGCCTTATTACAAAGGCTTCGGATGGAAGAGGGGCGACCTGCCCGTTGCCGAAGCGTACTACGACCGGTGCCTGAGCCTTCCGATGTTCCCGACATTGACTGACGAAGAGCAGGATTATGTAATTACCAAAATAAACGAGTTTCTAGGATAATGAAACGTTTGGCTGTCATTCCCGCCCGCGGCGGCAGCAAGAGGATTCCCAGGAAAAACATCAAAAACTTCCTGGGGAAACCCATTATCTCATACTCAATCGAGGCGGCATTAAAAAGCGGACTGTTTGATGAGGTGATGGTTTCAACCGACGATGACGAGATCGCCTCGGTTGCCGTCCAGTACGGTGCATCGGTACCATTTAAGCGTAGCGCCGATAATTCGGGTGATTTTGCCACTACGGCAGACGTTATACGGGAAGTCCTTTCGATGTACCTCCAAAAAGGGATGCAATTCGACGAAGTATGCTGCATTTACCCTACAGCTCCTTTTTTGACGGCTGAGAAGCTATGGGAAGCCTCTCAAAGCCTTCGGGAATCCGCTTTTAATTGTGTATACCCGGTGGTGCGGTATTCTTACCCTCCCCAGCGGGCTGTGCTCATCAGGGACGGGAAGGTGGTCCGCCGGGAACCGGAATACGAGCTTTCCCGCTCGCAAGACCTCGAACCGGTCTACCACGACGCGGGTCAGTTCTACTTGTTCGAAACGGAGCCGTTTTCCACCCGCAGAACATTGATGTCGGATAATTGCGGGGCCATAGTGTTCTCCGAGCTGGGTGTGCAAGACCTGGACACCCTAACCGACTGGGCCCTCGCTGAAATGAAATACCAACTAGCAAACAAGATATGAACTGCTCTATTTTAGGACTATACTTTGAAGAGTTCGAAGTGGATGAAACCATATTCCATTCGCTGTCTAAGACCATCTTCGAAAGCGACAACAACTTTTTCAGCCTGATGACCATGAACCATCATCCGGTTCATACAAATTTGGATTACGCATCCCAGAATCAGCATGGCCAAATCTTGGTCGTAGGCACATTGGTCTTTAGTCTGGCTGTCGGGATCACAGTTCCGGATGTGAGCGGTAAAGCAATCGCCAATCTCGGGTATGAGGATATCAAACACCTGGCCCCTGTTTTTATAAACGATACGATCTATGCCAAGACAAAGGTATTGGCCAAGTCGGCTTCCAAAACCAAGCCTGACCGTGGGATCGTATATGTCGAAACCATTGCGTATAACCAACATGGAGTGGATGTCCTTTCGTTCCGCCGCAAAGTACTAATCAAGAAAAAACAATAGAGATGACAGACTGTCTTTTCAGAAGTTTGATGTTCGTTCCGGCTCATAATGAAAAATTGATGTCCAATGCCTGCCATATCCCGGCAGACGTACTTTTGCCAGACATCGAGGATTCGGTACAGCCACAACCCAACAAGCAAATAGCCAGAGATAATATCCTGCGCTATTTAAAAGAGGGCAGGTTCAAGGACCGTATTATCTTTCCGCGGGTCAATGACCGTGAAAGCGGAGAACTCTTGAAGGACGTATACCAGTTGACCGTCAAAGGCATCACCGGCTTTATGTACCCAAAGGCTAAAAAAGGGGAGGATGTTTATTTTTTCGGCAAATTACTGGAAACCATAGAGTACGAAAAGAATATTCCGATCGGGACCTTTAAGATTATACCCCTGATCGAAACGGCAGGGGCGGTTATGAATATCCAGGAAATATGCACTGCATGCAACCGTGTTGTTGCGGTTGCATTCGGGTGTGAGGATTTTGTTACCGACCTCGGGGGCAGACACGATCTTGCCGGGGACAGCATTTTCACTGCCCGCGCGATGATTGCCATGGGAGCTGCCGCCTCGGGGGTGATACCCATCGACACGGTACATATTAAAGTCCATGATCTGGAGGACCTCGAAAAAAACCTGAAAGTCGCGAAAGACCTGGGCTTTGAAGGAATGTTGATCCTCAACCCCAAGGAATTGCCTCTTTGCCATCACTATTTTTCCCCGTCTGAAGAAGATGTCGTTTGGGCGGAAGAAATGATATTGCTATCGGAAAAGGCCAAGGAAATGGGGCAGGGCGTCGCCGTAAAGGACAACAAATTCATAGGCCCGCCCATGGTCAAAATGGCCAAAAATATTATACGGAGACACAAACTTATTTCGGGAGTGAATGAAAAACCATAAGAAACTGATCATCATAGGTGGCCACGGGAATGGAACCGTAGCCCTGTCCACGGTTGAAGACATCAACGCCATCTCGAAACAGTGGGAGGTTTTGGGATTCCTCAACGATAGAGAAACGGAGCCGATACACGGCTATCCGGTACTTGGGAAAATTGACCGTGAAACGGTGGAGAAATACATCGGAGATGAGGATGTCTATTTTTTTTACTCCCTGATTTCACTGAAGCTGAATTATAAATACCTGCACAAACTCCACGATTTACAAATACCGCTACACCGGTTCGCGACCTTGATCCATCCGACAGCGGTTATTTCCAAATTTTCAAAAATAGGTCACGGGGTTTCCATACAGCCCTTTGTAAGCGTCGGTCCTGATACCGTTATCGGAAATTTTGTCCAGATATATGCGCAATCGCTCATCGGACACGGATCAAAACTGGATGACTACGCCTATGTGGCCAACAATGCCTGTATCGGCGCCGACGTACACCTGAAAGAGGGTGCGTATCTAGGCACCAATGCGACCACACTGGAATTTATCTACTTAGGCGAATGGTCGGTAACCGGCATTGGCAGTGTTGTGATTAAAAACGTCGAACCCTATACAAAAGTAGTCGGTAACCCTGCCCGAATGATTGGAAAGGTTGAATAGGTCGAAATGGAAAGTACCATTATTTTTCGAGTCGATGGGGGTGGAGAGATCGGATTCGGTCATATAATCAGGTCCCTGGCTATAGCCTCTTCGTTACGGGCAGGCCATCCTTCCGTAACCCCGTTGTTTGTATCCATTCCCAATGAGGCTGTCCGCGAGGAGATTGCTTCTCGTGGATTTGACGGAGTTACTCTTCCGCCGGATAGAAACGAAATCGACTTTCTTTCAGAGTTAATATCCACCACAAAAGCCCCGGTGCTCTTTATCGACTCAACAAGAAAATACCTCCGTGAAGATATCGTTAGGTTGAAACAAAATACCAAAGTAATCTTGTTTCATAACTCTTCGGAAGGAATATCCGAGGCGGATATGGTGATCATTCCCTCCGGCCACACAGATAGCAGAATGATAGAGGGGTATCGGGACTGTTCAACTGTTTTTATCGGCCCGGAATATGTTGTATTGGGAAATCACGCCCTCGCGCTTCATGACAGGCATGAATATAAAAAAAATACCATCGGCATTACTACCGGGGCCAGCGATCCGCGAAAGGTTATGCTGGAACTACTGAGGATGATGCAGTGCGAGCAGTTGAAAAAATACCGCATTACGGCCTATATAGGCAAAGATTTTATTCACCGGGAAGCCCTTGCCGGGTTTATGCGGGACAATGCATTTGAAAACATCGTTGCCGAACCGTACGATCTGGGCAAAATCATACAGAACGAATTACTGATCAGCACATTTGGCGTATCCACCTATGAACTGATGTTTCTGGGCAAACCGGTTGTCAGCGTGGGACATTGTGAAATGAATGCAAATGGCAGCAGATTGCTTGCCGAACGGTTTGACTGTATTGAAGACCTGGGATTAATAGACAATTTGGACCAAGATAAATTGCGCAATAAAATTATCCATTTGTTTTCCGATGAAAAGCGAATGGCTACTCTTCGAGATAACGCCGGGCGAGTCGTAGACGGCCATGGGGTGGACCGGATTGTAAATTTAATAAGCCGATATTTATGAGGACATACATCATAGCCGAAATGTCGGCTAATCACAATCAGAATTTCCAGAATGCCCTGGATACCGTGCATGCTGCCAAAGAAGCCGGAGCAGACGCGATCAAATTGCAGACTTACACGGCGGATACCCTTACTCTGGATTGCTCGAAAGATGATTTTGTAAAAAAAGGCGGCCTTTGGGACGGCTATAATATCTATCAATTATACCAGGAAGCCTACACCCCATGGGAATGGCATGCGGCTATATACGAAGAGGCGAAGAAAGTGGGACTTGACTGCTTTTCAACCCCGTTCGACAAAACCGCAGTCGATTTCCTCGAGGGTATCGGCAACCCGATCTACAAAATTGCCAGTTTTGAAATAACGGATATTCCACTGATCGAATATGCGGCGGCAAAAGGAAAACCGATGATCATTTCGACCGGAGTGGCCACCGAAGAGGATATATTGCTGGTGTTGGAGGCATGCCGGAAAGTGGGCAATGAAGATATCACCCTGCTGAAATGTACTTCGGCCTATCCGGCACCCATAGAAGATGCCAACCTATTGACTATCCCGGATATGCGAAAGCGATTCGGGGTTAAGGTAGGGCTTTCGGACCATACTCCGGGATCGGATGTGGCTGTGGCTGCCGTCGCATTGGGTGCCGGGGTGGTGGAAAAGCATTTTATAATTGATCGCTCAATCGGCGGCCCCGATGCAGCCTTTTCTATGCAAGCCAACGAGTTCAGACAAATGGTTGATTCCATACGGAATGTTGAGAAAGCTTTAGGGAGGGTATATTATCCCACCGATCTCTCTACAATCAAAGGGCGTATCTCATGCCGCTCGCTCTATGTAGCCGAAGATATGAAAGCCGGCGATATAATTACCGAACAAAACGTGCGTTCTGTAAGGCCGGGTTATGGTATGCATCCGAAATTCTTACCTGAAATTTTAGGAAAGAGGGTAAAATGCGATTTGGAAAAAGGGGATCGTTTTCTCGACGAGTTTATTGAATAACTGCTGATCGTTGTTTTTTAGCTATACGCATCAAATATATGCTGCCTTCGGCAGTCGTACTTTCGCTATAATAAAAACTCATCCAGATTTGCCCGCCGACCATTATGATACCCGGATAACCGGTATCCCCATACATATCGCTGGATGCAATCCTATAGAGCTTTTTAGTATCCGTATTGATTATATATAGCGAAGTTCCTTCCCCCCTTGTTCCAAGGTAGGTCGTTCCGTTGATCGTTTTAAGATTCGGCCCTCCCACGCAGATCGGCAGTGTGTGCCAAGAGTCCCAGTCTAAATAGGGCGGATAGCACTCTGCATATACTGCCTGCTCGGTAGCCCTGGATCGTGCGATCACCCGCAAAATATCATCGTTGCCAAAATCCAAGGAAACTTCATTCAGCCCCATGGGGGTAGCGGTCGATTGAGGAACGCTCAATTCGGTAATAACCGAAAAATCCATCCCATTTACCGTTGAGACGAGATAGGTTGAGGTATAATCGGTATTCGATTTATACGCCACGCCATACCCGATATTATTATGCCAGGTCAACTCCCACAGTATCGAATTTTTTATCACCTCATCCTTTTGTACCATTAGCAGATTTGCGGGATCGGTTGAGATATCCGATTGGTCCATTGATGCGATCACAGTCGTAAAAGTTTCCCGACGCACAATGCCGCCATATCCGTCCCAGACAAGGCCCCCACAAAGCAAAAGCAGATTGCCGTCCGGATTAATTGATAATTTCGGATCGCGCAGATCGTAACCGCTATTCGATATTACCCGATAGGTATCCCAGGAAACTCCATCTAGTGAAGAAATTACCCTGATCTTTCCATAATCATTGGGATTTGAAACTGCGTGTTTGGTAGCCTCTCTGAAAACACAGTAATAGACTCCTTGATATTCTATGAGGTCCGTGAATGCCGTATGGGTTCCGGGCTGGGACCATATTTTTGTCATGGTCATGTCCCAATAGTCAGATATATCATAAGATAATGGTTTCTCGCATGACACCATCAGCGAAAGGGTCACTAAGAGAAAAGGCCTGATTGAGAAAATACGGCACATAGGGAGAACTCGAATTTTTGCAAATATATTAATTAAACGACATTATTGCTTATCTTTATAGGCCAAAGCAATTAAATTTCAGTAATGTCAGGAAGTCTGTTAGCGAGAAATACGATTATATACGCCATGGGCGATATTCTCCCGAAGTTGTTTAGCTTTATCGTATTCCCCGTACTTACGACTTATCTTCTCCCGGCCGACTATGCAATAATCAATTATATCAACACGGTTAATACGTTATTGACAATACTCTGCTTCCTTTCGCTGAATACTTACTATCTAGTACATTACTACCGTATAGAAGGACCGCTGGAGCAATCCAGACTGATCGGGAATCTGAGTATCTTCGTAATGAGCCTGAACGTACTATTTACACTGTTTATGTTCTTTATCGGCCCGTCGGTTTTCAGGTTTATCGGAAGTAATATCGATTTCTATCCCTATCTGGCCATTGGTCTTCTTACCAATTTTTTTAATTTATTCAGCGTCTTGCCCTCTGCCCTTTATCGCGTTCAGGAGAAGCCCTTGCCGCTAACGCTCCTCAATGTCAGCCGGGGAGCCCTGGGTATGATCCTCACCTTGATACTGGTCGCGCGTTTCGGATTTAAGGCTGAGGGCGTGCTGTATGTAAATATGGTCGTTGCTGCCATATTCAGTATTCTCTTTATCCGGATTACTGTAAAAAATATGGTATGGAACGTCAATTGGCGGCAAATAAAGCGTGCTCTTGCGTTTTCTTTGCCGCTGTTGCCTGGTTCGCTGGCTTATTATATGATTACGATGTCCGATCGTATTTTTATAGACAAATATTTAAGTCTAGATGATTTAGGGATATATTCTACAGCTTCCACATTGGCCCTGATATTGAATATTTTCTCATTCGGCGCATACAAAGCATTTGAGCCCTATTTCTTTAAGACATATGGGACGATTGAATTTAAATCGAGATTTACCCGGGTCTTTGATGTCTATTTCACCCTATTACTATTGGGGGCATTGGGGTTGGGGCTTTTTGCCAAAGAGTTTTTTATTCTTTTCTCTAATGAAGCTTACCACGAAGCCTATTTCTTCGTTCCGCTTATCCTGATTGGTGTAGTTGCCACATCCCTGAAGTTAATGTTCGGGACAGTCATTACTGCTTCCGGACGGACTAAAATAAGTTCGATGATAACGATAACCGGGGGCATCATCAGTGTAACTCTCAACATTTTACTATTACGGCATTGGGGCATCATAGCCGCCTGTATATCGTCAGCCGTTTCGACATGCCTGATGTTGGGCCTGTCCGTATTCTTTTCGGGAATACGTTTCAATGCCGTGCGTGCAGTTATTTTATTGGCATTATGCATCATGGCGACATGGGGAGCTGTATACGTATTGAATATCACCGATCTGCCGCTATCAATTGCATGTAAAGCACTTATCTACTTGTTGATATTTGTTCTCGCCATCAAGATAATGAATATTAATATCTGGAATTTGTGTTTATCTTTGTTTAAACAAAATTAGGCTAAAATGAATTCATATTTGCTTGATTATTTGATAAATTCCACAAAAGACCCTCTAGTCAAAAAATACATCGATTATTTAAAGATTGAGCTGGATTGGCACCTCTATGCCTATGGCGATAATCTGAGCAGCCAATACCATAGGAACCACGCCAAAACCTGTAAACTCAAACTGGTAGATCTCTATCAGAACACGCTGTCCAGGCTGCCATTGAAAAAAAAAGTAGACGGCAAATGCAATGTCTTGACTACGTTCAGATTTATCGATGAACAAAAAATGGATGAATTAGGGCTTAGACCATTGTCTTCGATTCTTAGCCCTGTCAGTAAGAAAAATATCATCGGGAACACCCCGATCCGAGCATTGAACCGATTTCAGCATAACCTGATTCATAAAAAAGCGTTTAATGAGGTTTTAACAAACGACAATCTTTCCTACCTTGAGAAAGCCATGACGGATATTGAAAAAATATACCTCCATGAGTATGATATGAGGGCACTGTATCTCCAGACCGATCAATATTTTATAAATAAGTATCATATTGAGATATTCCGCAAAATGGGACGCCCTTCATTCGTATTTTCTCACGGACTACCTGGAATATACAGTAAGGATGTGGACAATCGGAGTGATTACTTAATGGTCTGGGGTGAACAAATCAAACAGAACTACATAGCTGCAGGATTTGTCCCGGAGAAAATTAAGGTTATCGGCCATGTTCGTTATGCGAATGTCCCGGATCACCCGGTTCTCCGGAATACATTGGACGATATACTTGTATTACCCTCGACAGGCGTAAATTGGCATCAGCATACCTGGAATTCGCCACAACTTCCGGATCGTGGCTTAGTCATACTGTACCTATACCAGGTACAACACGTGCTGCAATCGCTGGGTGTTAAAAAAGCCCGCGTACGGCCACATCCTTCAGTCGATAAAAAATGGCTGGCAAACTTCCTGGACACTTCGTTTTATGAAATGGACTACCTGCCGCTAAATAAGTCTTTGTCCCAAGCGACACTTGCCATAGGGGCAACCTCCACTACCATACTGGAGGCAACCATGAATGGGGTTAATTATCTTGTTTATGAACCCATGGAAAATGGCATCCGGGCTAATGGGAAACCTCCCGTACCCCCGTTTGACGGGAGTGAACCGGGTGTAGCCATCGCAAAAAATGAAACGGAACTTCACCGAATGATAAAAGAGAACTATCAGAATGACTATAGTTTCATAAAGCGCTATATACAACCTCTTAATTTAGACATTCTAAAGGAGTTGACCGTTTAACCCATGGAAAAAGCAAGAGTAATAGCACTATATCTACCCCAATTTCACCCCATACCCGAGAACGACAGATGGTGGGGAAAGGGGTTCACCGAGTGGACCAACGTCGGGAAAGCTAAAAAATATTTTAGAAATCACTATCAGCCCCGGGTGCCCGCGGATTTGGGCTATTATGATCTCCGGGTGCCTGAAACACGTGAGGCTCAGGCTGATATGGCGCGCGCGCATGGTGTCGAGGCTTTCTGTTACTGGCATTATTGGTTCGGTAACGGCAAACGACTACTGGAACGCCCATTCAATGAGGTCGTGTCTAGTGGCGAGCCGAATTTTCCGTTTTGCCTGGCATGGGCAAACGAATCATGGAAAGGGTTTGCACATGGGCTAAAGAACCGCAACATGCTGATAGAACAACTCTATCCAGGTGACCAGGATTATATCGATCATTTCCAGGCCGTACTGCCGGCATTTAAAGACAGACGCTACCTGACGGTCGGTGGCCGTCCTGTATTTATGGTCTACAAACCGCACGAAATCCCAGATGTCAAGCATTTCACGGATCTATGGCAACGACTGGCCAGCGAGAACGGCCTGCCTCCGATCTATTTCATAGCTCAAAAATTACACCGGAGCGATGATCCCTACTCGGTGCAGGATTATTTGGATAACGGATTCGAAAGAATAGTTTATGTGCAGATGAGCGAATTCCTGGGAAATTTCCCCTTGCTCAAAAAAGCCTGGAGTAAATTTACGAATAGCTGGTTGCGTGGAAGGCCGCGCATGGCGCGATACCGGGATTTTATCCGGCACCGAAGTAACCGGATAGGGGAAGACCCCCGCTATATTCCAACGATCCTGCCTGGGTGGGATCATTCTCCCCGGAGCGGCAAAGAGGGAATATTGCTACAGGGCTCGACTCCTGATTTATTCGCTAAGCATGTACATGACGTTATCGACAGTGTGCAGCATGTTCCGGCAGAAGAAAGGTTGGTATTTATCAAATCGTGGAACGAATGGGCTGAAGGCAATTACATGGAACCCGATCTGAAATGGGGAATACAATATCTGGATGCGTTGCAAAAAGAGGTCGATAAATAAACTATGACATGGATAAACACCTTATTTCCATAATCATTCCATGTTACAATGGCGAGTCATACATCGAACGCTGCATTAATGCCCTGAAAGCGCAAACTCACGTCGATTTCGAGGTATTGATCGTAGACGACGGAAGTACGGACGGTTCGGTGGAACTCTTGAAGAAACTGACCGCCGGAGATCAACGCTTCCAGGTATTCACCAAAGTGAACGAAGGGCCTGTCAAGGCTCGCGACTACGCGTTGCAGCGTTTCACCGGTGATTTTTTGGTATTTTGTGATATTGACGATTATTTACCTGCGACAGCATTAGAAACGCTTTATAGTAAAGCGGTGGATACTTCGGCCGACATCGTGGTGGGGGATTTCGCCATGGTATCCGGGTCGAGGCAACGAAAGAAGAAATACCGGCGGTTTTCCGGCATAGATGGAAAGACTTATTTGAAATATTTGTTAAGCGGCTATGCGGGATGGCAGATCTGTGCAAAATTATATACCCGGCAATTAATCAAAGAGCATGACGTGGTCGTCCCCGAAAAAGTCGTGTTAGGTGACGATGCCTCGTTGGTTACTCAATTAGCGCCATTTGCCACGCGAGTGGAATCTGTCGACAGCATAGTCTATTACTATGTACAGAACGCATCGTCACTTACCCATCAGAGGGGTGACAAGCCTGCAGATCGTTATTTTGAAGCCCCGTTATTCATTGAGTCGAGATTGAACGAAGTAGGGATTAAAACTGAATATGAAAGCTATATATCGTCGTTCTGGTTGCTGAGCCTATCGGCAGCCTCAAGGGCATATGGTTTACGCTTGGATCGGGGGCTGGTCAGAAATATCAGTCGAAGGCATTTGTATTTAAAAGCGTTGAACCATATTCCGATCGTCAAACGGTATTATATCCTATTCTATGTTCTGACGATTCTTGCATTGGGCAAAACACATTGTAAGTAATGGCTATTTATATCGTAATTTGGCTCTTGCTGCTTTTTCTCTCATATTGGCGTAATAATAACGCCATATTATGGGCCAGTATACTGGTGCTTTCTATTATCGCCGGATTGCGGGCTGACACGGTCGGCACGGACACGTTTACATATCGGGAAATATTTGACGGCATTAGTTCCGGCATACGATTGGGTATCGAGCCCGGATGGTTCTTGCTGAATAAAGCGATAAGTTGGGTGGGAGGCGGTTATCAGTTTCTTTTATGGGTGGTTTCTATTCTGACCCTTTTCCCGGTCAGCCTGGTAATTATAAAAGAGAGCCCGAACAAACAGTTCTCATTGTTTGCATATTATTCTTTATACTTCTATCTGAATTCATTCAACGGCATGCGGCAATTTATGGCTATATCTATTATATTGCTGGCATATACCATTCTCATCAAAGGCAAATACTGGAGATTTATACTGCTGGTTTTGCTGGCTTCAATGTTCCATTTCAGTGCATTGATAGCTTTGGTCGCACTATTTATCCGAAAAATAAAAATTACATCAACGCGGCTAACCATAGCGCTGGCATTATCATTCATAATGGGGATGATAATCACTAATGATTTACTCACTTTATTTGCCGGCAAATATGCGGTTTACCTAGCTGATACCAACCCTAATGCGACAAGAGAATCGATGGCAAGCGTAATAGTTATGACCCTCTTGCTAAATGGATTGGTATTTTGGTTGTACTATTCCGGTTCACAGATAGTTAGAAATAATATATGGTTTAAATTTTTTATAGCCGGCATCATCCTTCATAACCTTACAATACAGTTCACTTTGGGAGCCCGGTTGATTTTATATTTTACCGTTGCACAGATTATCCTTTATCCGTTGTATATTTCAGACAACAGGGTTAAACAGAAATACCTGGCCTTTTCGATAATAACCCTTTACCTGACGGTACTCTTTTACAAGATGCTACTTGCCAATGCCAGTGAAGTCGTCCCTTACATAATGGGGTAACTGTTATAAGTATTTAGGAGACTGTTTCTCAGTTATAAGTTTGCTGTTAACCAGGACAAAAAAGCAAAAAAATCCGAGCCCTCCCACGGAGCTCGGATTTTTTTTGTGAATATCAGCCAGTACAATCAGTCCTTTCGGACCTCATTACCTTACTTACGAAGCAGTTTTTTGTACAAAACCTCCCGGCAGCAATTAGGTATTAGTCTGAAACCTGTTCGTATAGTTATATTCCGGTACATTTCAAACGTATTGATGAAACCTGACTGTTTAAATTTCCGTTGCAGTTTGCGCTCATTACGAGCATATGTTTTTCCACCTCTGCGTTTAAAGGTCTCAGGAGACATCCTGAAGAAGAGAAGGCTTTCTTGTATATTATAGAAACCCGCGCCGTTTTTGAGCATCCTTATCCACAGAAAATAGTCCTCGAATAGGGGAAAGGCTTGGTAATTCCCGGCGGCCAGAACCGCACTTTTCCGTAAAAATACAGTGGGGTGATTGACGGGAGAGCGCTTTTTTGCCGAAGTGTATATTTCCCGGTGATGCTCGGGAACCCTTTTCACACTAGTGATGTTGTCTGTTATTTCACAGAATTCGTCTATCCATGAACCGACTACATCTACATCAGGATATTTGCTTATTACTTCCAGCTGCTTCTCGAACCGGTGGGGCTTGGAAACATCGTCACTATCCATGCGGGCGATCCAGTCGTGGCTGCAAAGCATAAGCCCCTCACGCAAAGCAGTTCCGAGTCCTTGATTCCGCTCAAATTTTAACGATTTAAAATTGGGGAATATTTCTTTGTATTTTTTAATAACCTGATCCAGGGAGTCAGTTAACGGGCCATCCTCCACCAGAATAATTTCTGCCGGCAAAACGGTCTGATCCAGGAGAACGCTGCGTAAAGCGGCATCCAACGCGCTTGCATCGTCTTTATGATAAACCGACATTAATACTGAAAAAGGACGCATACTAAAACTTCATATTATCAGTCAATAACCTCACGCCTCAGTCGAAAATACACGAGTGTAAAGATAAAGAATTATACGTGATTATCCTAATCAAAACGTAGTGGCATATGAATGCCTGAGCATTATCCGGGCAAGCCCGACATCCCAAAAGCAACCGATGGGAGGGCATTTATTTATTGGAGGGAGTACGATTCATCCTTCGAAGATATCCTCGCCAAAAAAAACGGTGTAACTTATTCAGTTACACCGTTTCCTGTAGTGACACCGACAGGATTCAAACCTGTGACCTTCTGATCCGTAGTCAGATGCTCTATTCAGCTAAGCTACGGTGCCATCCTTTCGTTATTGCGAATGCAAAGGTAATAAAAATTTCAAACCCCGCAAATCTTTTTTGGCTTAAATTTTACTCCCCCGCTTGCAGCAACGGCTCCAGGGGAGTCTCCTCCGGATACGCCTCCAGCCGGATCGGGGGAGGCATCAACTGCCGCAAGGTCTCTTCCAGTTTTTCACCCATCAGGTTGCGAGAGAGGATCGTCCCGTCGGGGCCGATCAGCACGTTCGAGGGGATCGAACGTACGCCGTAGCTTTCGGCCGGGGGGCAATCCCAGAATTTCACAGCGCTGACGTGCGTCCAGGGCAGACCCAGATCCCGGACTCCCTTCTGCCAGGCCTCTCTGGTCTTGTCCAGAGACACGGCATAGATCTCAAACCCGCGGGAATGGTATTTTTTGTACGCGGCCACCATGACCGGAGCTTCGGCCCGGCAGGGCGGGCACCAGGAAGCCCAGAAATCGAGCAGAACGAATGCATGCGGGCTCACCATCGAAGAGAGGCTCACCGGGTTGCCGTCCGCGTCCGGCAGCGTGATATCAAGGTAGGGTTGGCCCACGGCGGTGGTGCGCAGGGCCTCGGCCATGCTTTCCACCTGCTTGAGGTAGACCGACGGGCGCACCGTAGCGTCGAAGCCTTCCACCGCCTGGAAAAGTTCTTCGTAGGACAGGTAGTAGGAAACCTCGCGGTAAAGGGCATAGGCCGCCGCTACGCTCGAAGGGTTGGATCGTATGTAGCGCATTTTCTGCGCGTTGAGTGCCTTCATCAGGGAATCTTCGGGAAGACTATCCATGGACGCGGAGAGTGAATCCATCTCCTGTTTGTAGGTCTTGAACTGGTCCGTCGTCGGGGAGCCCAGCACCAGGATTTGCTGCGGGGTCTTCACGCTGCCGTCGACCGAGAGGGTTCCGTTCTCCAGAAAAAAACGCACCAGCGTCCCCTCTGGCGTATCCAGCGAGGCGAAGATCGGCAGCGGACGATCGCCTTCGAAGCTAAAGGCGCCGTTCTGGGCCTCCGTGGAGTCGATGCGCACGGGCAGTTTGCCCTCGTAAATACTCAGGTAGACCGTGCCCGAAAGGCCGGAGAGGTTTCCCGTCAGGGTGTACCCCGGGAGGGGCTCCCGCGTCGTGCAGGAAACAGTCATCAGCGCAAGTGCGCAAAGCAAAATTCGTCTCATCGTTATTCTTTTTTGACCCGTCCGGGGTTGGCCGTCACGAAGGATTCCCAGCTCTGGCTGCTGCGGCCTCCGCCCAGCGCCTTTTTGGCCGGGGCGGGGTTGGACCCCGCGATGGGGTTGCATTGGAAATGGTGGCAGACGGCTACCGCCAGGCCGTCCGTGGCGTCGAGCCGCTTGGGCAGTTCCTCCAGGTGCAGCAGCGCTTTGAGCAGCGCGGCCACCTGCTCCTTGGAGGCGGCCCCCTGGCCCGTGATAGCCTGTTTAACCCTTCGGGGGGCGTATTCGAAGACCGGGCGGCTGCGGTTCAGGGCCGCGGCCATCGCCACACCCTGGGCCCGGCCCAGCTTGAGCATGCTCTGTACGTTTTTGCCGAAAAAGGGAGATTCCAAGGCCACCTCGTCCGGAGAGTACTCGTCGATCAGGGCCGAGACCCGTTCGAAGATATAGCTCAGCTTGCGGTAGGGGTCCCCGATGCGGTGCAGGTCGATTTCGCCCAGAATCACACAACGCAGGCTGTTCCCGCGGACCTCGATCACCCCGTAGCCGGTGGTATTAGTCCCGGGGTCGATGCCCATAATAATTTTTACCGGTGGATTATTCACTATCTATGCACAGCGGCGTACTGGACGGGGGTTATTATTCACTTTTAGCGGCCAGAGATTCGGTCAGTTTTTCAAGCTGCTTCTCGAGCTGGCGCACCTTGGCGCTCAGGTCGGGCAGGTTGCGGTAGACGGCGAACGAGCGGTGGAACTTGATGCCCGGCATGCCCGGATAGCCCATGTAGACTTCGTTGTCGCCGATGTTGTTGGAGATACCTGCCTTGGAGGCCAGCTTGACGTTGTCGCCGACGGTCAGGTGGCCGGCGATGCCCACCTGTCCCCCGATCATGCAGCCGCTACCCACTTTGGAGGAGCCGGCCAGCCCGAATTGCGACGCTGCCACGGTATTTTCGCCCACCACGCAGTTGTGCCCGATCTGGATCAGGTTGTCCAGTTTGACTCCCCGGCGGATGAGCGTCGAGCCCATCGTGGCCCGGTCGATGCAGGTGTTGACACCCACATCCACGTCGTCCTCGAGGATCACGTTGCCCAGTTGGGGGATTTTATCGTAAGAGCCCTTGTTGTTGGGCGCCCAGCCGAAACCATCGGCCCCGATCACCGCCCCGGCGTTGAGTGTCACGCGGTTGCCCAGCACGCAGCCTTCGAAGACCTTGGCTCCGGGCCAGAGGGTCACGTCGTCGCCCAGGGTCACCCCATCGCCGAGGTAGGTCTGCGGGTAGATTTTCACGTTTTTGCCCATCTTCACCCCGGCGCCGATCACGGCGAATTCACCCACATAGGCGTCTTCGGGCAGAGTCGTCGAAGCGTCAATGGAGGCCAGGGGGCTGACGCCCGTTTTCTGGGGCTTGTTGGCCGCGTAAAGCTCCAACAACTTGGCGAAGCAGGCGTAGGGGTCCTCCACCTTGATCAGCGTGGCTTTCACCTTAGCTGCAGGCTCGAAGTCCTTGGCCACGATGACGATCGAGGAACGGGTCTGATAGATGTAATGTTCGTATTTGGGGTTGGCCAGAAAGGACAAAGCGCCCGGACGGCCTTCCTCGATCTTCGCAAACGTGGAGACCGCCGCCTTGGGGTCGCCCACGATCTCGCCGCCCAGGAAACCGGCGATCATTTCGGCTGAAAATTCCATATGCTTTAACGTAAGTTTTGGATAAGAATTATTTTTATGTTCTTGCCATCAAGACCGTTAACGCAATAATTCTTATCCAGAACTCACGTTAACGGCTTTTTTCAAAAGCCGAAGGTCCGCCACCCCACCTAAATCCTCCCCTGATAGGGGAGGACTTTGCCAATGGTCCCTTAGGCCATTGGCTCAAAGGTATGTGAGTTTCGCAAACGAAACTCACGTTGCTTTACGTTTATTTTCCTACAAATAATCCTTAATGTCAATTCCACAGGGCATCAGTGGAGTAGGGTCACCCCCGAAAGCCACCAGCTCGCGGATCACGCTCGACGAAATGGCCACGTACTGGGCCGGGGTGAAGAGCAGCACGGTCTGGACCTCGGGGAACATCGTCTGGTTGACCTGGGCGATGCTGCGTTCGTACTCGAAGTCGACGCTGTTACGCAGGCCGCGCAGGATGGTGCGGATGCCCAAGCTACGGCAGAACTCGCCCGTCAGCTCGGCGTAGGTTTTCACTTCCACGCGCCGGTCGTCGCGGTAGAGGTCACGGATCAGGCGCACCCGGTTCTCGGCCGTGAGCAATCCCTTTTTGTCGCTGTTGACCCCGATGGCGATCACGATGCGATCGAAGAGCTCCAGGCCCTGGTCGACCACGACTTTATGGCCCAGGGTAAAGGGATCGAACGACCCCGGAAAGAGCGCCGTGCGTGCCATTATCCGTTGACTTTTTCCAGTAGCTTCTTGAGGCTTACCTCGTTCTCCACCAGGGCAGGAAGTTCCGCGATCGACACCCGGCTCTGGGCCATGGTATCGCGGTAGCGGACGGTCACCGTGCCGTCTTCGAGGCTCTGGTGGTCGACCGTCACGCAGAGGGGCGTGCCGATGGCGTCCTGACGGCGGTAGCGCTTGCCGATGCTGTCCTTTTCGTCGTATTGTACGTTGTGGTCGAATTTCAAGTCATTCATGATCCGGCGGGCCACTTCGGGCAGACCGTCTTTTTTGACCAGGGGCAGCACGGCCACCTTCACGGGAGCGATGGCGGGCGGAATGGCCATCACCACGCGGGTTTCGCCGCCTTCGAGGGCTTCTTCCTTGTAGGAGGCAGAAAGCACCTGGAGCACCGTGCGGTCCACGCCGATGGAAGTTTCTACGACATAAGGCACGTAGCTTTCGCCGGTCTCGGTATCGAAATACTGGATCTTCTTGCCCGAGAATTTCTGGTGGTTGCCCAGGTCGAAGTCCGTGCGCGAATGGATGCCTTCCACTTCCTTGAAGCCGAAGGGGAATTCGTATTCGACGTCCGTGGCGGCGTTGGCGTAGTGGGCCAGCTTGTCGTGGTCGTGGAAGCGGTAGTGGCTGTCGCCGAAGCCCATGGCCCGGTGCCAGCGCATGCGGGTCTCGCGCCAGTGCTCGAACCAGCCCATCTCCTCGCCGGGACGCACGAAGAACTGCATCTCCATCTGCTCGAAATCGCGCATGCGGAAGATAAACTGCCGGGCGACGATCTCGTTGCGGAAGGCCTTGCCGATCTGGGCGATCCCGAAAGGAATCTTCATGCGGCCGGTCTTCTGCACATTGAGGAAGTTGACGAAAATCCCCTGGGCCGTCTCGGGGCGCAGGTAGATGGTGTTGGCCCCTTCGGCCACCGAGCCCATCTTGGTCTCGAACATCAGGTTGAACTGGCGCACCTCGGTCCAGTTGCGCGTTCCCGAGATGGGGCAGACGATCCCGGCGTCCAGGATAATCTGGCGAAGTTCTTCAAGATCGTTGTCGCCCAAGGCCTTGACCATGCGGCCGTGGATGGCCTCACGCGTGGCGCGTACCTCGGCGATGCGGGGATTGGTTTCGCGGAACAGAGCCTCGTCGAAGGATTCACCGAAGCGCTTGGCGGCCTTTTCGACTTCCTTTTCGATCTTGTCGTCCTGCTTGGCGATGTAGTCCTCGATGAGCACGTCGGCGCGGTAGCGCTTTTTGGAGTCGCGGTTGTCGATGAGCGGGTCGTTGAAGGCGCCCACATGGCCCGAAGCCTCCCAGGTGCGGGGGTGCATGAAGATGGCCGCGTCGATGCCCACGATGTTGTCGTTGAGCTTGGTCATCGCGTCCCACCAATATTTCTTGATGTTGTTCTTGAGTTCGACGCCCAGTTGGCCGTAATCGTACACGGCGCTCAGACCGTCGTAGATTTCGCTGGAGGGAAAGATAAAGCCGTATTCTTTGCTGTGGGCGATCAGCTTTTTGAAGAGTTCTTCTTGGGTCATGGGTAAGATGTATTATCTAAAGGAACAAAGATAGGCTTTTTTCGAAAACCGCGATAATATTTGTACTTTTGTGCCCGTTATGGGACGTATCCTGGCGATAGATTATGGACGCAAGCGCTGCGGGCTGGCGGTGACCGACCCCCTGCAGATCATTGCGGGGGCCCTGGAGACCGTGCCGACGCACACCCTGATGGATTTCCTGAAGGAGTACCTCGCCCGCAACGAAGTGGACGCCCTGGTGATGGGCATGCCCCGGCAGATGAACGGGGAGCCCTCCGAATCGTTCACCTACATCGCCCCCTTCGTCCGGCGGCTGGAAAAGGAATTTCCGAAGCTGCGCATCGAATGGATGGACGAACGTTTCACCTCGCGCCTGGCCATGCAGGCCATGATCACCGGGGGAGTGCCCAAAATGCAACGGCGGGACAAGGGGCTCGTCGACCGGGTGAGCGCCACGATCATCCTGCAAAGTTACCTGGACTCAAAAAAGTAGACTATGATACTGCCGATTTATATTTACGGGTCGACCGTGCTGCGGAAGGCCGCCGAAGAGATCACCCCCGACTATCCCGAATTGAAGAAATTCCTGAAAGACTTCTGGGAAACCATGTACGAGGCGGACGGGGTAGGGCTGGCCGCCCCCCAGGTGGGCAAAAGCGTCCGCATCTTCGTGGTGGACACCACCCCCGGGGCCGACGAGGAGAATCCCGCCTTTCAGAAAACCTTTATCAACGCCGAGATCTACGAACGCTTCGGCGAGGAGTGGGCCTTCAACGAGGGCTGCCTAAGCATTCCGGGCATCCACGAAGACGTGATGCGGCCCGAAGGGATCAAGATCCGCTACGTGGACGAGAACTTCGTCCCCCACGACGAAGAATACCACGGCTACGCCGCCCGGGTGATCCAGCATGAATACGACCACCTGGAAGGGGAGATGTTCGTGGACAAGGTCTCGCCCCTGCGCAAGACCCTGCTAAAGGGAAAACTGCTAGCCATGTCGAAAGGAAAATACAAGGCCGATTACCGCAGCAAAATCGTCAAAAAATAAGACTCCTTACTTCTATAAAGAGGCTCCCGATGGGGTCTCTTTTTTTGCCCCCCGACGGCCCGGAACGAAGCTGTGCATAGCGTGCGTCAGCGTTAACGGGCAGAAAGACGCCCGTTTTCCTCCTCCTCGTTCGGCAAAGTCCAAGCGGTTGACCTTCGGTCTTCCTCCTCCTGGCAGGGCAAAGACCGCAAGCGCTCTCTGCTCCTGCTGCGTTCGTCGGTTGACTTTGCTCTCTCTCCTTCGTCGGTTGTTCATCGTCCGGTTCGAGGAGCGGAGCGTACTTGAAGTACGTGAGCACCGCAGAGAGGAGGATAGTTCAAAGATGGCGTGCGATATGCGCAGCCAACCCACACGCCCGCCCTAAAGAACAAAAGGAGGGAGCCTCCCGGCTGCCTCCTTTGTCGGAGCCTAGAATGGCTCCTAAACTACTAACCCAAACTTAAATCAATGAAAAAACCATGTTCCCGGTTATTCGCAACTATAACCTGTATAATATGTAGGGAGAACGATTGTTTCGCGTTTACTCTGAGATAAACAAGTTGCGTGCCAAAGTCGAAAAGGCGGGTCCGGCAAATGCACCGAACCTACCTCAAAAAGCGGAATGGGAAGTAGTTAGATATAAAGGATCGTCAGACTGGCGATCAGGAAGCCGCCGCAGAAACCGGCCGCGACCTGGAGCAGGTTGTGGGAACCCAGCCACAGCCGGGCCGAGCCCAGCATTCCCGCCAGGAGAAGAAAACTCAGCAAGGTATAGGGAAACTGCCCGAAGCCCGAAAAATTGAGCAGGGCCAGCATCGCCAACAACCCCCCGATGGCCGTCATGTGGAGGCTGATCTTCCAGAACGGAGTGACCAGGGCCGTCAACGCGAGGCAGGCCAGGGCCGCAAAGAGGAAACGCTGGATCAGAAAAGCCATCGCCACGTCCCGGAGCATCCAGGCACAACAGAGGTATCCCACGGCCACGATCACGATCGGCAGGATTCGCTGCCGGGGCTCGCTCAGGCTCAGGTCGGGGATCAGGCGCAGGGTCTTCAGCAGTCCGATGCCCAGGAGCGGGATGACGAAGGTGTTGAGAAATACGATGGAGAGGAAAAACCATTTGACCCTCGGACTGATGCCGCCCATCACCGTCTGGCCGTACACCAGCAGAAAAACCCCCAGTGTGGGGATCAGCAAGGGATGGAGCAAATAAGAGAGGGTGCGGCTCAGGCGGGTCAACAGCGCATTGGTTTCCATAGCGTTTACAATTCTTTGCGCAGCCTGGCCACGGGGATGTCCAGCATCTCGCGGTACTTGGCCACGGTGCGCCGGGCGATGTGGTAGCCTTTTTCGTTGAGTATGTCCATCAGCACCTCGTCGGTCAGCGGCTTGCGCTTGTCCTCCTCGTCGATGCATTTTTGCAGCAACTGCTTGATCTCATAGGAAGAGACCTCCTCGCCGCTGGCCGTCTGCATGGCCTCCGAAAAAAGTTGCTTGAGGGGCAGTATCCCGAAATGGGTCTGCACGTATTTGCTGTTGACCACCCGCGAGATGGTGGAAACGTCCAGCGAGGTCATCTCGGCGATGTCCTTGAGAATCATGGGCCTCATGGCCGAAGGATCACCCTCGACGAAGAAGTCGCGCTGGTAATCGAGGATGGCCTGCATGGTGCGCATCAGCGTGTCGTGGCGCTGCTTGATGGCCTGGATAAACCACTTGGCCGAGTCGATCTTGCTTTTGACGAACTGCAGGGCCTCCTTGCCCGCTTCGCTCTGGGCCGCGTTCTTGTCCGAGGCCATTTCACGGATTACCTCCACGTAGCGGCGGTTGATCTTCAGGTCGGGCACATTGGAGGAATTGAGGCTCAGGTCGAAGATGCCGTCCTGGAAATTGAGGTTGAAATCGGGAATGATGTAGGGCTGCATCTCGTTGCGCCCCTCGTTGTAGAGGTTGCCGGGCTTGGGCGAGAGGGTCAGCACCAGGTCGATCACCTCGCGGAACTCCTCGGCGTCCACCCCCAGGCGGGTCATCAGGCGCTCGTAATGCTTCTTGGTGAACTCATCGAAGTAGTTGCCCAGCAGCTTGCGGGCCAGTTGGTGCGTCCTAGAATAATCCGTGCGGGCATCCAACTGCAACAACAGGCACTCCTGCAGGGTGCGGGCGCCGACACCGGCCGGCTCCAACTCCTGGATCACCCGCAGAACATCTTCCAGTTCCTCCTCCGAGACCTCGACGCCCTGGGTGAATGCCAGGTCGTCGGAAACCGACTGCAGGTCGCGCCGCAGGTAGCCGTCGTCGTCCAGGCTGCCGATCAGGTACTCGGCCAGCATGCTTTCCCGAGGGTCCAGGTGCTTGAAGCCCAGTTGCTGGACCAGGTTTTCCTGAAAGGACTGCCCCTCGGAAATGTAGACGGGCCGGGGGTCGTCGTCCTTCGAAAAATTATTGATCTGGTATTTGTAGCGGGGGGTATCGTCTTCGGCAAAATACTCCTCCACGGAAACCTCTTTGGGTTGATCTTCCTGCTCCTCGGTGAGTTCCTCTTCGAGAACGGGATTCTCCTCCACCTCCTGCTTGATGCGCTGCTCGAGCTGCAAGGCCGGCAATTCCAGCAGTTTGATCATCTGGATTTGCTGGGGGGAGAGCTTCTGAAGCAACTTCTGCACCTGCCGCTGACTGACACTTGACATAACTATTCTATACGTTTGAAAATTGCCGATTATACAAGGCTTTACTGCCTCTTACAAAGATAAGTATTTTCTCCGAAGAACCCAGGGTTTCCTAAAAACAGTTTTCCGCCCCGGGCCGGGGCCTCGGAGCGGAAAACATATATACTTTATTAAAATTCAAGTCTATTAGCACCACAACCGTCCAGGGAGCGGCTGTGCATAGCGTGCGTCAGATTTTATCCATCGTCCGGTTCGAGGAGCGGAGCGTACTAAAGGTACGTGAGCACCGAAGAGAGGAGGATGGATAAAAGGTGGCGTGCGATATGTGCAGCCGCCTTAGAATTCGGCGTTTTTCGGGGTTCTCGGGAAGGGTATCACGTCACGGATATTGGCCATCCCGGTCACGAACAGCAACAGGCGCTCGAAGCCCAGTCCGAAGCCGCTGTGCGGGGCCGAGCCCCAGCGGCGGGTATCGAGGTACCACCAGATGTCCTTTTCGGGAATGCCCATCTCGCGGACCCGTGCGGTCAATGCGGTCAGGTTCTCTTCACGCTGCGAGCCGCCGATGATCTCGCCGATCTTGGGGAAGAGCACGTCCATGGCCCGCACGGTCTTGCCGTCGGCGTTGAGTTTCATGTAGAAGGCCTTGATCTCCTTGGGGTAGTTGATCAGGATGACCGGCTTCTTAAAATGTTTCTCCACCAGGTAGCGCTCATGCTCGCTCTGCAGGTCGAGGCCCCCGCTGACCGGGACTTCGAATTTCTCACCGCTCTGCTCCAGGATGCGGATCCCCTCGGTGTAATCCAGGCGAACAAACTCGTTGTCCACCACGAATTTCAGGCGGGCGGTCAGCTCCTCGTCGTACATCTTTTCGAGGAAGGCGAGGTCGTCGGCGCAGTTATCCAACGCATAGCGGATCAAGTACTTCAAAAAGTCTTCGGCCAGGGCCATGTCGTCCTCCAGTTCGAAGAAAGCGACCTCCGGCTCGATCATCCAGAACTCGGCCAGGTGGCGGGGGGTATTGGAGTTCTCGGCCCGGAACGTGGGACCGAAAGTGTAGATCTGACTCAGGGCCATGGCGCCCAATTCTCCCTCCAACTGGCCCGAAACGGTCAGGTTGCAGGCCTTCCCGAAGAAGTCCTGGCTGTAATCCACCGCCCCTTCCGGCGTGCGGGGCACGTTATCCAGGTCGAAGGTCGTCACGGAGAACATCGCTCCGGCGCCTTCGGCGTCGCTGCCCGTGATCAGGGGAGTGTTCAGGTAATAGAATCCCCGGTCGTTGAAATACTTGTGGATGGCATAGGCCATGGCGTGGCGCACGCGCAGCACCGCCCCAAAAGTGTTGGTACGGGGACGCAGGTAGGCGATCTCGCGCAGGAATTCGAGCGAGTGGCCCTTCTTCTGCAAAGGGTAGGTATCGGGATCGGCACCGCCGTAGAGTTCGATGGAGGAAGCCTGGATCTCGACCCCCTGGCCCGAGCCCTGGGAAGCGACCAGGGTCCCCTCGGCCCGGATGCAGGCGCCCGTGGTGATGCCGCGCAGGAGCTCTTCGTCGAAGGAGGCCACATCCACGACGATCTGGATATTATGGATCGTCGAGCCGTCGTTCAGGGCGATGAACGCCACATTTTTGTTTCCGCGCTTGGTTCTCACCCAGCCTTTCACAACGACCGTCCGGTCAACTTCAGTCGATCCGATCAATTCGGATACTTTGGTTCTGCCTCCGCTTAGCATAACGATTACGTATTTAATGAATATGAAAGTGCAAATATCGCTTTTTTCCCGAAAATGCACAAAAGGGTGCCCTAAAATAAAAACGGGAGCCCTTTTTCGGGCTCCCGTTCTCTATAGTTTTTCGACTATTGATAGATCGTACCCAGGTATTTGAGCTCGACATTAGCCACACAATCCGTAGTACTCTCAGTCCAGACTGCGGTAGCGATCGCATAAGGATCCGTAACAAGCTCAGAATCAGTAAAATGAGTGGACATCCCACCCTCCAGAATCCGATTCAGGGGACATGCCGGAGAAAATTTCAGCGGAGTAGAGCTCGGTACCGTTACCTGCATCAAGTCAGAGATATACATCGTCTGGATCTGGGAATCGCTGTTCACAGAGAGCGAATAACCCGACGTCGACACACTGGCCAGGCTTTGGTCCCCGGGAAATTGATCCTGCACCATGGTCATCGTACCGCTCCAATCCGAAAACAACTCGTATTCAGCCGCCTCCGGCATATTGGACACAAAGTGCGTAAGGCTGATACGCCAGGTATTGTCTTGCGTACAAGCAATCGAGTAAGCTTCGGAGTAGATCTTCGTCAGGACCCCGTCGATGCTGACCGTGTATGCATCCTCTTTCGGGATAAGAACGTCCCACGTATTGCCGCTGGAAAGGGTCGTTCCATATGTTTTGATCTTGATGGTTCCGTTGCGCAGGTAGTCGTATTCGCCTTTCCCACTCAGCAGCAGCGTATAAACGCCCTGGTCATCGTAACTGATCCCTATGGCCGAGCCGAAAAGGGTCGTCCGGGTCGTTGACAGGGAGGCATCGTTGACATCCACCCCCAGCAGATCGGCTTCCACCATAAGCGTATTCAGGAGGAAAGCAACGTGAAAAGGATCAAGATTGGCTGTGAACTGTCGTACATTACTGTTGTAGGCATACGCTGCAAGGATCGCCCCCAAATCTTCCTCGGTTTCACCACCCGTATCACAGGACGCAAACAAGGCCAGTCCGGCGGCCATCATCAAGAAAATCTTCTTCATATTCTTAAAAATTGATTTGAATTTTAAACGCTTAACGGAGCGAAAGTACGAATTATTATTCAAGACGCACACAAAAGAGACGCTTTTCGTCGCCGGAACGTTGCACGCCCCGGAAACAAAAAAATCAAAAATCCGCTACCGGCCTGGGAGCCAGGCGATGAAAAATCAAAGAAAATACTCTCAACGTCCACACCGCTGCAATGGCCAGCAGCAAGCGGGGGATCATCAGCCAGACGAGCCCGATGCCGATCGAGGTAAAGAGGGTAGTATCTTCCAGCAGGCTGTGCGAAACGGCCAGGTGGGTGTTCAGCAGCCGGGCGTCCGCGGAGGAGACTTCGCCCCGTTTGACCTCCTCGATCAGGGCTGCTCCCCCGTAGGCCAGGCCCACCAGGTTGCCGATGATCCAAAGGAAGGAGGTAGAGCGGGGCAGCCCGAACAGGGCCATCAGCGGGCGGAGCGAGAGGGCCAGCAGGTCCGTGATCTTGTATTCCCGCAAGATATCCTGAAGAATATTCAGGGCCACCACGATCAGGCTCATGCGCAGGCACAGGGGCACCAGCGTGCGCACCCAACGCACGAACATCTCCCCCCAGGAGGCGGGCGGCGCCATCAGGTGGGTGTCGGGCAGCAAAAGCCGGCCGTCGAGTCCCGCGGGCAGCACGCCGTTCATCAGCCAGCCCGCCAGCAGAGCCATCCCAATACGCAGCACGGCCATCGCCCAGCCCGGGGTGCCGGTCTTCTGCTGGACGGCCGATTCGATGATCAGGTTGTGGCAGATCAACGACATAACCGCCAGGATCACAGCACTGCGGTAATCGAAGCCCAGGGTGGCGATCACGGCGATCGAGGCGTAGAGGGTCGAAAAGGCGGAGGTGATAAATACCAGACTGCTCTGGCCCGGCAGCCCCATTCCTTCGAAAAAGGGCGCGCACCAGGCGGCGACCCAGGCGATCACGCCCAGGTATTTGAGAATGGTGATGACCAACGTTATGGGCAGGGTCAGCTTGGTGAGCCACCAGGCTGTTTTGAGCGCGGGTTTCAGGGAAGCGCGTACGGTTCTGCCGAGGCGGGAATCCAACATACAACGGTCGAAATAGATAATCCGGGACAAAAATAGAGTTATATTTTCAGAGTTTGTCTTATATTTGTTTTAAATAATGAAAAAACCGGACACGGGACCGAGCGCATAGAATGAAGAAAGTATACCGGAAACTGACCCGTGAAGAGATCGACCTACTGGAACAGCGGGGTTGCACGGCGGAGAATTGGCAACAGGTGGAGGTGAGCGATCCCTTTATCCCCGAGCGCCTCCGGGAAGTCTCTTTCGGAGGCAAGGTCTGGCTGGGCTCCAACGACGGCTCCCTCAGCGAGGGCGGCCTGCGTGAACGGCCCTGCGGGATTTCCCGGGCCGCGCTCTACGATTGCAGGGTGGGGGACTCGGTCCTGATCGCCAACGTCGGGCGCTACATCGCCAACTACGACATCGAAGCGGGCGTGGTGATCGAAAACGTGGGGGAGATCTATTGCGAAGGGGAAAGCTCTTTCGGCAACGGCACCCCCATATCGGTCATCAACGAAGGGGGCGGGCGCGAGGTACGCATGTACGAGGGCCTGACCGCCCAGGTGGCCTACATCCTGGCCCTCTACCGCCAACGCAACCGCACCATCGAACGCCTCGAGGCGATGATCGCCGAAAAAACCCGGACGCAAACCTCCTCCCGGGGCCGGATCGGGGCCCATAGCCGGATCGTCAACACCCTCTCGCTGGTCAACGTCCTCGTCGGGGAATACGCCACCGTGGACGGCGCCCAACAACTGCGCGAAGGCAGCATCGGCAGCAGCCAGGCCTCGCCCTCACGCATCGGCTGCGGGGTGACCGCGCGGCATTTTATCCTCTCGAGGAGTGCCTCGGTGGAGACCGGCTCCCAGTTGCGGCACTGCTTCGTGGGGGAGGGCAGCCTGATCGAGAACGGCTTTTCGGGGGAGCACTCCCTCTTTTTCGCCAACTGCCATTGCAGCCATGGCGAGGCCTGCTCGGTTTTCGCCGGGCCCTACACCGTCTCCCACCACCGGGCCAGTTTGCTGATAGCCGGGTATTTCTCATTCTTCAACGCGGGCAGCGGGGCCAACCAGAGCAACCACCTTTATAAGACAGGGCCCGTACACCAGGGCATCCATCTGAGGGGCTGTAAATTCGGCAGCGACGCCTACGTGCTGCTGCCCGCTTGCACCGGGGTGTTCACCCTGGTCAGCGGCCGCCACTACAACCACCACGACACGGACCACATGCCCTTCTCCTACCTGGTCGAGCAGGCCGACGAATCGCTGCTGATCCCGGGCGTCACCCTGCGCAGCATCGGCACGGCCCGCGACACGGACAAATGGCCCCGGCGCGACCGGCGGCAGGGCGTTGAGAGCGACCGCATCCACTACGCCATGATGAACCCCTACACGGCGGGGAAAATCCTCAAAGCGATCAAAATCTGCGAGTTCCTGCTGGCCAAATACCCGGGCGCCGAGGCGGTGACCTGGAACCGGGTGCGGATCGAGACGCCCGCCCTGCGCAAGGGATTGTTGCTTTACACCCAGGCGCTCAGAAGTTATCTCAGTCGGTTATTTGCCGAAGAGGAAACGACCGCGGTGGAAACCACCTCCAGCGAGCCCGGTGAATGGGTCGACCTGGCGGGCATGTTCCTGCCCCGGGAGGAACTGAGCGCCCTGCTCGAGGCCATCGACCGGGAGGAGATCACCTCCCTGGAAGCCCTCGGGGAGCGCCTGGATATCCTCTACGGCTCCTTCGCGGCCTTCGAACAGCACTGGGCCGGGGAGGCTCTGGCGGAGTTGCTGGGCAAACCGGCCCCGCAGATCACGCCGGACGACGTCCGGGAAGTGGTGCGTCAGGGCAAAAAAGACCACGCCCTGCTCGAAAAGGCCATCGCCCAGGACGCCTTGCGCGACCGGGCCCTGATGATGGCCGTGGGCTACGGGCTGGATTTCGACCAAGAACGGGAGGCGGACTTCCGGGCGGTGCGGGGGAATTAGAACGGGGGCCAAATTTCTCCCTCTCGTTTTTTTTGCTACCTTTGAGCCAAGAATTACTATAAGATATGAGTATTGTTGCGATCGTAGGACGTCCCAATGTGGGCAAAAGCACGCTGTTCAACCGCCTGGTGGGCATGCGCAAAGCCATCGTGGACGACACGGCCGGAACCACCCGCGACCGCCATTACGGCCGTTCGGACTGGGCCGGGCGCGAATTTTCGGTGATCGACACCGGCGGCTACGCCACCGACGGCGAGGATGTCTTCGAAGAGGAGATCCGCAAGCAGGTCATCCTGGCCATCGAGGAGAGCGACGTGATCCTCTTTCTGACCGAGGTGGGCACCGGCATCACCGACCTGGACCTGGTGATGGCCGACCTGTTGCGCCGCACCTCCAAAAAAGTGGTCCTGGCGGTCAACAAAGTCGACAACAACGACCAACGCTATTCCTCCCACGAATTTTACTCGCTGGGCCTGGGAGAGCCGTTCTGCATCTCGGCCATGAGCGGCAGCGGAACGGGCGAACTGATGGACGCCCTGCTGGAAGCCCTGCCCGCAGAGAGTGAGGAGGAAGCGGAAGACAACCTGCCCCGCTTCGCCATCGTCGGACGGCCCAACGTGGGAAAATCCTCGTTGACCAACGCGCTGCTGGACAGCGAACGCAACATAGTCACTCCCGTGGCGGGCACCACGCGCGACTCGATCATGACCCGCTACAACAAGTTCGGGCTCGAGTTCTACCTGGTGGACACGGCCGGGCTGCGCAAAAAGACCAAGGTCACCGAAGACCTCGAATTCTACTCGGTGCTGCGCTCGATCCGCTCGATCGAATCCTCGGACGTCTGCATCCTGATGCTGGATGCCACGCAGGGCCTCCAGGCGCAGGACATGAACATCTTCTCGCTGATCCTGCGCAACAAAAAAGGCTGCGTGGTGGTGGTCAACAAGTGGGACCTCATCGAGAAGGACCACACCACCATGAAGGCCTTCGAGGAGGTGATCCGCCAAAAGGCCGCCCCCTTCACCGACCTGCCGATCATCTTCACCTCGGTACCCAACAAGCAACGCATCCTGGACGTGCTGCAAACAGCCATGCAGGTCTACTACTCGCGCATCCGCCGCGTCTCGACCTCGCAGCTCAACGATTACCTGCTGCCGATCATCGAGCAGACGCCGCCGCCCTCGATCAAGGGCAAGTACATCCGCATCAAGTACGTCACCCAGCTCTCGTCGCCGAGTCCCACCTTCGCCTTCTTCGTCAACCTGCCCCAATACATCCGGGAGGGCTACCGCCGCTTCCTGGAGAACAAGATCCGCGAGCGCTGGGACTTTACTGGCGTCCCCATTCAGATTTTCTTCCGACAGAAATAAACGAGTCGTATGAAAACCGTCGCCATTCTGTCGAGCAGCGTCCGCGAAGGCCGCCTCAGCCACCGGGTAGCGTTGTACCTGCAAAACTACCTCGAAAGCCAGGCCCTGGCGCAAGTGGAAATGCTGGACCTGAAGGCCTACAATTTCCCGCTCTTCGACGAGCGTTTCGCGATGCAGAAGCAGCCTTCGGAGGCCCTGATCGAGTTCACGCAACGCTTTAAGCAAGCCGACGCAATTATCATCGTATCACCCGTCTACAACGCCAGTTTTCCGGCCGCCCTCAAGAACGTCATCGACCTCTATTACAAGGAGTGGCACCACAAGGTGACCGGGGTCGTCACGGTGACCTACGGAGGCGTGCCGCCCATCGCCACCGCCCAGCAACTCCAGGCCCTGCTGCTGAAGCTGGACGCCCTAGTGGTCCCCACCTTCTGTACCATGATCCGCACCGAAAGCAATTTCTCGCCCGAGGGCCGGGCCGCCGAGCCCAAAGAGATGGAAGCCCTGGCCAAACCGATGCTCGACGAGCTGTTCTGGCTGCTGAAAAAAACGCAGGCCTAAGCGCCGATTCGGAAAATCGCCGGATTTTACTTATCTTTGTCCGCAGAAACAACGCGAGTTCATTCTGATCTTTCTCTCCTTTGCACTTCTCCGGATATCCCATCCGGCCCTTTCATCGTTGAAATAGACCTGTATAGCCTCCCTTGTTTCGGCAAAAAGGATCGGCGTATCCGTACCTGAACGTCAGGACGAGCCCGGCCCTTATCACTTCAAATTCATGTATGACATTTAACGAATTACAGATCGTCGCGCCCATTTTGCGGGCCATCGACGAAAAGGGATACGACAAAGCTACCCCCATCCAGGAAAAAGGCATTCCCACGGCCCTCAGCGGCCGCGACATGCTGGGCATCGCCCAGACTGGCACCGGCAAAACCGCCGCCTTCGCCATTCCCATCTTGCAACACCTGTTCCAGGACCGCTCCGCACAGCGCCAGAGCCCGGAAGACGCCGAAAACGGACGCGCACCCCGCTCCTTCCGCCACAAACGCCCCGAAGGCAAACGCAGCATCAAAGCCCTGATCCTGAATCCCACGCGCGAACTGGCCATCCAGATCGGCGACTGCTTTACCGATTACGGCAAATACACGGGCCTCAAGCACACCACCATCTTCGGAGGCGTGAAACAAGGCCCCCAGACCGAGACACTGAACCGCGGCGTCGACATTCTGATCGCCACTCCGGGCCGCCTGCAGGACCTGATCAACCAGGGCTTCATCCACCTGGACACCATCACGCACTTCGTGCTGGACGAGGCCGACCGCATGCTCGACATGGGATTCATCGCCGACATCCGCCGCCTGCTGCCGCTGCTGCCCAAAAAACGCCAGACGCTGTTCTTCTCGGCCACCATGCCCCAGGACATCGTCAACCTGTCGAAAAGCATCCTGAGCAACCCTCTCCAGGTGGAGGTGACCCCGGTTTCCTCGCCCGTCGAAAAAATCGACCAGCGAGTTTATTGGGTGGAAAAGCCGGAAAAGAAAAAATTACTTGTATCTTTGTTAAAAGAGGGCGACGAGAAATCCGTACTGGTCTTTTCGCGGACCAAGCACGGGGCTGACAACATCTCCAAAACCTTGAAAAAAGCGGGCATCCAGAGCGAGGCCATCCACGGCGACAAGTCGCAGGGGCAGCGCCAAAGAGCCCTGTCGGACTTCAAGTCGGGCAAGCTCAAGGTGATGGTGGCCACCGACATCGCCGCCCGCGGGATCGACATCCGGGAGCTGGAAATGGTCATCAACTACGACCTGCCGGACGTGGCCGAGACCTACGTCCACCGCATCGGACGTACCGCCCGGGCCGGCGCATCGGGCATCGCCCTGACCTTCTGCTCCCAGGAGGAGCAGCCGATGGTCCGGGAGATCCAAAAACTCACCGGCAAGCAACTCAACCGCGTGCAACACAACATATAGGGTGTGTCAACATAAACGTTTACGCCCGCTTTCACCACTTTTTCCGCCCCCTGCTTCACCGTTTTTTCTTGAAATATTCTCGATATTCCGGCAAAAAAACGGCTCGCAGGGAACGAAAATAGCAGCAAAATCGAACATAACCATTTAAATTAACACACCCTAAATAAAAACGAATACTTGAATGGCTGGATCATTTGGTAAAAGAGAGAACGAAAAGAAAAAGCAGGCCAAGCGCCTCGAAAAGCAGAAACGCAAAGACGAACGGAAAGCCGAAGGCACTTCCTCGATGGACGACATGATCGCCTACGTGGACGAGAACGGCAACCTCTCGGCCACGCCGCCCGAAGAACGTCCCAAGGGAGAAGAGCTCAAGCTCGAAGACATCGCCATCTCCACCCCAAAGAAGGAGGAGATGGAGTACGAAGCGCCCCGGGGCCGTGTGGAGCATTTCAACTCCGACAAGGGCTACGGCTTTATCAAGGACCTGACCTCGGGCGAGAAGTACTTCTTCCACATCTCGTCCGCTCCGGCCGGGATCACCGAGGGCAACATCGTCACCTTCGAGACCGAACGCAGTACCCGCGGCATGAACGCGGTGAACATCGTCCTGACGACATAAGAATGCCCCGCGCATTCACGCAAGAGGCTGCTTTCTGAAAGTGGCCTCTTGTCGATGAATGATCTTGTGAAAATACCTCGAAGCGGGGATACTGAAAATCCAAATCCTATCGTTATCTTTGGGCCTTAATTGCCTTTATCCATGCCACCGCTGACTCCCTCGGAACCCACCTGCCAGAGACTCTCCGAGCTGAAAACCAACGAAGAGGGTGTTATCACCCGGGTTTTCGGCCACGGGTCGTTCCGCAACCGGATCACCGAGATGGGATTCATCCGGGGCAAGGGCGTGAAGGTCATCCGCAACGCCCCGCTGCAAGACCCGGTCGAATATGAGATCATGGGCTACCGCATCGCCCTGCGCCGCAGCGAGGCCGAACTGATCGAGGTGAGCACCGGGGCCGAAAGCCCGGCCACGGAAGGCTCCGGAAGCCAGGGTACCTTCAGCCAGCAGAGCGCCAACCGCTTCCTGCACGAGGCGGGCCACGTCATCAACGTAGCCCTTGTCGGAAACCCCAACAGCGGTAAGACCTCGCTGTTCAACATGGCCGCGGGCGCCCACGAGCACGTGGGCAACTACAGCGGGGTGACCGTGGACGCCAAGCGGGCCACCTTCCGCCACAAGGGCTACACGATCCATCTCTCCGACCTGCCGGGCACCTATTCGATCACCGAATTCAGCACCGAAGAACTCTACGTCCGGGAGCACATCCTCCAAAAGATGCCCGACGTGGTCATCAACGTCGTCGACGCCTCCAACCTCGAGCGCAACCTCTACCTGACCACCCAGCTCATCGACATGGACCTCAAGGTAGTCATGGCCCTCAACATGTACGACGAACTGGAGGGCAGCGGCGCGCAGCTCGACTACCCGGCCCTGGGAAACATGCTCGGGATCCCGATGGTGCCGACGGTGGCCTCCCAGCAAACCGGCCTCGGCAAGCTGTTCGACACGGTGATCGACGTTTTCGAAGACAACGAGCCCATCGCACGCCACATCCACATCCATTACGGCGCGGACATCGAGCGAGCCATCGACCAGTTGCAGGAGCGCATCTGGAAAAACGCGGACATCTCGGCCCGTTATTCAACCAGGTATTTGGCTATCAAGCTGTTGGAAGGGGACTACACGACCCTGAAACTACTCAAAAGCTGCCCCAATTACGGGGAGATCGCCCAGAGCGCTGCGCGGGAAAAAGAAAAACTGGAAAAAGAGTATGGCGAAGACGGGGAGACCATCATCGCCGACGCCAAATACGGCTTTATCGCCGGGGCCCTCGAGGAAACCTACATCGGCGAGACCCACGACAAACACGCACGCACCTCGCGCATCGACCACGTCGTCACCGACAAAATCTGGGGGCTGCCGATCTTCCTGGGCCTGATGGCGCTAATGTTCCAGGCCACCTTCACGCTGGGGGCTTACCCGGCCCAGTGGATAGAGAGCGCCGTGGGGGCCCTGGGCGACTGGGTCTACGGGATCATGAATCCGGGATCGCTGCGCGATCTGATCACCGAAGGGATCATCGGCGGGGTGGGGGGCGTCATCGTTTTCCTGCCCAACATCCTGATCCTCTTCTTCTTTATCTCCCTGATGGAGGACACGGGCTACATGGCCCGGGCGGCCTTTATCATGGACAAATTGATGCACAAAATGGGCCTGCACGGCAAGTCGTTCATCCCGCTGCTGATGGGCTTCGGCTGCAACGTACCTGCCATCATGGCCACGCGCATGCTCGAAAGCCGCAAGGACCGGGTGCTGACGATGCTGATCCTGCCCTTCGTCTCGTGCAGCGCCCGGCTGCCGGTCTACGTGCTGCTGATCTCGGCCTTTTTCCCGCGCTACCAGGGCTTGGTGCTTTTCTCGATTTACCTGGCGGGGATCGCCATCGCCATCATCAGTTCACTGATTTTCAAGAAAGTGTTCTTCAAAAAGGCAGAAGCCCCCTTCGTGATGGAGCTGCCGCCTTACCGCATTCCCACGGGAAGAAGCGTCGTGCGCCACATGTGGCACAAGGGGTCGCAATACCTGCGCAAGATGGGGACCGTGATCCTGGTGGCCTCGGTGCTGATCTGGGCCCTGGGCCACTACCCGGTGGGCGATCCCTCGCTGAGTCCGGCCCAGCAGCAGGAACAATCCTACATCGGCTCTCTGGGCAAGGCCGTCGAACCGGTCATCCGCCCGCTGGGCTTCGACTGGCAGATCGGAATCAGCCTGCTCACGGGGCTGGCCGCCAAGGAGATCGTGGTCAGCACGATGGCCGTGCTGAGCGGCCCCTCGGACGGCACGGACGCAGCCGGGCCGGGCAGCGTGAACCTGACCGAAAAACTCCGGCAGATGACCTACACCGAAGGCCCGAAGATGGGAGAGAAGGTCTACACCCCGCTGGTGGCCTACACCCTGATGCTCTTTATCCTGCTCTACTTCCCCTGCGTGGCGGCCCTGGCAGCCATCCGGCGCGAGGCGGGCGGGCGCTGGGCTTTCTTCGCGATGTGCTACACCACGGGGGTGGCCTGGCTGGTCTCCTTCGCCGTTTTCCAGATAGGCAGTTTATTCTAAAACCCTTATATCATGCAGGAAGTAATCACAAAAACCATCGTCATCCTGGTCGCCCTGGCGGCCATCGTCTGGTTTTACAACCGCCTGAACCGGAAGAAAGGCCCCGGCTGCCCCGGAGGCTGCGACTGCGATTGCAGCCCGGAAGAGAAGAAAAAATGCTGCCCACCCGAAGAGAAAGAGGAATAAATGAACCGGCCGGGGCCGGTTGTCCTTTTGTTTTTCAAGCCATAAACCTTACCTTCCCCGGCAAATTATATACTATCTAACACTATGAAAAAAAGTATAAACGTAGTTGCATTTTGCTGCTTCACCCTGTTAAGCGTAGCGACTGTCCGGGCCGCCGACAGTTTAAAAACGATAGAAGAGTACAGCGTATTTTTCGCCAACCTGAAAAAGGACAAGGAGTACTTCATCGCCAGGCGATTTAAAGAGGCAGAAAAAAACCAAACTTATTATTTAGCGATCAACACCAACGACCTCTCATCCAAGGTTGTAAGCGCAGACAGCGTCCGGGTGAAACGGATTGGAAGACCCAAGATCGACACTAATTCCCGTTATGCCCGGTTGATTAAAAAATCCAAACTGCACAACAACCATTTCCAGGGACTCGCTTCGTCCGAGACCGACAAGAATGTGTTGACGATCGACCTGTGTCCGTCGAGCCGGCCTCTGGACGCTTCTTTTTTCGATTTTCTGGAACGCAACGCCATATCGCCCGTGTATGTCTGCATAACAGGCAAATGGATCGCCAAGCATCTCGCCGAACTTGACTATATCAAATCATTGAAGGGAATCGATTTCATTTGGGTGAACCACAGTTACACCCATTTTTACCAGAGAGACCTTCCCAACGAAAACAACTTCTTGCTGAGCGCCGGAACGGTCGTAGAGGATGAGGTATTGCTCAATGAAATCGAAATGCTGAAAAACGGCCTCTACCCCTCTGCTTTTTTCCGGCTTCCCGGGCTGATCGCGAATGAGGCACTATACGACAAAATAATCGGCATGGGATTGATTCCATTGGGAAGCAACGCCTGGCTGGCCAAAGACGAAATGCCCGCCAAGGGCAGCATCATCCTCACCCATGGCAACGGGAATGAAAAACAGGGATTGGAGCTGTTTATTCGTTATTTCGAAGAGTTGGATTTAAAATTTGACTTTATAAAATAACACTGACGATCCATTATGAAAAAACAAACGGCCCGAATCCTTAGATTCGGGCCGTTTTGCATTTAGCGGATAAAGTTGGTCACCTGCCGCGGCTCCTGTTCGGGCGGGGCGATCCCGGCCTCGCGGCCCGCTTCGAGGCTGCGCAGCAGCCAGGCCATGTTGTTGCCCAGGGTGCGCATGATCTGCAAGCCTTCCAGGTCTTTCCGCACCTCGTCGGGCGTGTTGCCGTGCACCATGTTCCAGTACTGGGAGGAGACGACCGGCATCTGCTTGATCGTAAAATACTTGTTCAACTGCTCGAAGGCCGCCGTAGCACCTCCCCAGCGGCAGGAGACCACCGCGGCGGCCGGCTTGAACGGGAAGATATTGGACTTGGGTCCGTAGAAAACCCGGTCCATAAAGGAGCTGATGGAGCCCGAGGGGGAAGCGAAATGCACCGGCGAGCCGAAGACATAGCCGTCGTACTGGGCCGCCAGGGCGACGAATTCGTTCACCACGTCGTCGATCACGCACTCGCCCGTGGTCATGCACTTGCCGCAGCCCAGGCAGCCGGAGATGGGTTTGACGCCGATGTAGAAAATATCGGTGTCGATCCCGTTCTTTTCCAGCGCGCCCGCCACTTCCGACAGGGCCGTGTAGGTGCAGCCCTTGGCGTGGGGGCTTCCGTTTACCAGTAAAACTTTCATGGGTTATTGATTTTTTACCGTCTTAATAAAGGCTTCGATGTTGCGCCAGGGAACCGTCGGGTCGAGGATGTGGGCCGGGGCCACCAGGTAGCCGTTCTCGGGGCCCATCAGGGCGATGGTCTCCCGGGTCGAGGCTTCCACCTCCTCGGGGGTGCCGTGGGGCAGGACCGACTGCACGCCGATGCCGCCCCAGAAGGACAAGCGGTCGCCGTAGCGCTTTTGGATGGCGCCCAGGTCGTTGCACTCGGGCTGGATGGGATTAAGGACTTCCACCCCGGCCTCGATCAACTCTTCGATCATCCCCTCGATCTTCCCGCAGCTGTGGTAGAAGATCAGGATGTCGGGCTTGATGGCCTTGGCCGCCGCCACGATGCGCTGGATGCGCGGTTTGAGGAACTCGCGGTAGTGCTCCACCGAGAACATCAGGCCCTGCTGACTGACGATGTCGTCGCCCAGACGCAGGATATCCACCCCGGCGCGGGCGTAGTGCTCGGCCTGGGCGATGCGGATGCGGGTGATGTTCTCGCAGATGGCGTGGGCGATCTCGGGATTCATCACCATGTCCATCATAAACTGCTGCATGTCGCGCAGCAGCCAGGCCGTTTCGAACAGCGTTTGGTACATCTCCCCGCAGACGGCGTAGCCCCGCTGCTGGAAAATGGCCGTCTGGGCCGCGGCCGCCTCGTAGCGGTAGGCGGCCCCCAGGTCGGGCCAGGGGTAGGCGTCGATCTCTTCGGGGGTGGTCATGCTTTCGAGCGTGTGGTACTTGAAGTGCACCATCTCGTACTCGCTGGCCTCCCAGCCTATGCCCCATTCATCGAAATCAGCCAGGGGACCCAGGGTCCCTTCCGGGAAAAATTTCGTAAAATCGGTCTGCAGGTGGGTAGGGGCCGGTTTGACGTAGCGGATGTCGAAGTCGAAATACTCTTCGGGAGGCAGGTCCGAGCCCGTCTCCTTGCGGTAAGTCTCCATCAGCCAGGGGGTGAATGCTCCCCAGCTGATCTCGAAGGGGGTTTTATCGGGTTTTCCCGTGCGCCGCAGGGCGGTCAGCACTCGTTCTCTTGAAGTCATTGGCCTTTTATAAATGGTTGATTTCGCGGATGGCGTCCACCATGGCGATCACATTGGCGATCGGCATATTGGCCTGCAGGTTGTGCACGGCGTTGAACACGAAGCCGCCGTCGGGACCGAAGATGTCGCACATGCGCTTGACGTCGTCCTTGACCTGCTGCGGGGTGCCGTGCATAATGGCTCCCTGGGTGTCGACGCCGCCGCCCCAGAAGGTCAGGTCTTTTCCAAATTCCTTTTTCAGCAGCTTCGGGTCCATCCCCTTGGCACTGACCTGCACGGGGTTGACGATGTCGAATCCGGCTTCGATCAACGAGGGCAGCAGGGGTACCATCGCCCCGCAGCTGTGCTTGAAGGTTTTCCAGGTGGTGTTCTGGTGAATCCAGTCGTTCACCTTTTTATAATAAGGCAGGTAGAGCTCCTTGAAATCGGCCGCCGAACAGAACTGCGAATCCTGGGTGCCGAGGTCGGTGCCGCAGATAAACATCACGTCGATGTTGTTGCCGACGACGGCGAAAATCTTCTTGAGGTTTTCAACGGCGATGTCGGTCTGGCGCTCGAAGACTTCGGTGACGTAATCGCGGCGCATCACCGTGGACATGTACCATTCGGCGATGTCGCGGATGCCCTTGGGGTGCTTGAGCTGGATGGCGGGCACCAGGGCGATGTCGCCCAGGGCCATGCCCCCGGAGGTGAGCAGAATCCCCTTATCGGAGAGCATGCAACGGTCGAGGTGCTGCTTGATCCAGGAGAGGCTCTCGGGCGAGATGGGACCGAACTCCTCGAGGTTGTCTTCTACCTTAAGATTGTTGTCGTCGATGGGGTCCTGACGGACGATGGCGTCGAAAAAATAGTTGTCTTTGGGCATCCTCCCCGAAGCGGGCACCGAGGTATCGCCCTCGGGAAACATCAGGTAGTCTCCGTTTTCGTCGCGCACGTCGGTATTGAACGCGCCCGGCACCAGGCAGACCTGGCCCCAGGGTGCTTTGAACTCTTTCCAGTCCGTGAGCGGGTAGCCGAACATCGTCCCGGGGCCCTTGATCCCGTTGACGTCCACGCCGAGCACCTGCTGCAAGTCGGGATCGATCTCGCCGAGCATCTGAAAAACGTCGGAAACACGGATGGGGCGCTCCTCGAGGCCGTAGTGGCGGCGGAGGCCTTCGATGGTGCGTATGTGCATGCCGGTAACGGCCGTGGCCCCGAAGTCCACGCAGATGCGGTCGGCGGAGCGGTGGTTCAAAACGGCTTGGAGTCTCTCTTTAGAAGTCATAATACCAACGGTATAGTAAGTTTAGGTTTTAACAGAATAAACAAATATAGTGAAAGGTGAGCGCAATCGTGCGAGTTTACTTGCAAAAGATTGCCGAACCGCATCCTATATTCTCCAAATATAAACAATTTAACGATACGGCCTCCTTTGTCGGGCTCAGAAAAATATCTATCTTTGTCATTCACGACTTTTTGATTCACCTATAAACCACACAACCTATATGAACAGCAGAGAACGAGTTTTAAAAGCCTTCCGCCGCATGCCGGGGCTGCCCGACCGAGTACCCGTGGAATTTGACCTGTGCGCCCAGCTGGCCGAGCATTTCGGCAAGAAGCTGAACATCCCCGTACACGTCACCGACAACCTCTACGAGGACGTCACCTACCGCATCAGTGCCAACGAACTGCGCATCGCCATGGGCAGCGACGTCGTCGTCACGGGAGCCTCCGTCTCGGACGACTTCAAAATCGTCAAGGACGCCGACGGTACCTGGCTCAACGAGTACAAAATGCGCATGCAGCAGGGCTCGCTCTACGTCGAAGTGGTGGAATACCCCCTGGCGAACGCCCAGACCGTGGAAGACGTCAAGAACTACCAGTTCCCCGACCCGGACGCTCCGGGACGCTACCGGGACGCCGAAGCGCTGGTCAAGAAATACAAGGACGACTACTTCATCATCGGCGACATCGAGGTGACGGTCTTCTCGCTGGCCCACCAGTTGGCCGGGTTTGAAAAGGTGCTCATGAGCATGTTCACCGAGGACGAATACCTCGACGCGCTGTTCGCCGCCTGCGCCGAGTTCCAGACCCAAATCGCCCTGCGCCTGATCGAAAAGGGCGTGGACGCCATCTGGGTGGGTGACGACTTCGGGTCGCAGAACAGCACCCTGTTCTCGCCCGATATGTTCCGCAAGCTGCTGCTGCCGCACTACAAGAAGATGATCGACACCTTGAAAAAGGCCAAGCCCGACCTGGTCGCCATCCTGCACTGCGACGGCGCGGTCAGCTCGCTGATGCCGATGATCCACGAGATCGGCTTCGACGTCTTCAACCCGGTGCAGCCCGGTGTTCCCCACCACTCGCCCCAGGAAGTCAAGGACGGCTTCGGGGACCTGTTCGCCTTCTGGGGCGCCATCGACCAGCAGTACCTGCTGCCCAACGGCACGGACGAGGAACTGGAAGCCGACATCAAGGAACGCATCGAGATCCTGGGCAAAGGCGGCGGCTACATGGTCGCTCCAGCGCACATCATCCAGAACGACGTGAGCCCCGAGCGGGTCGAGAAGTTTATCGAACTTTGCAAGAAGCATAGCTATATCTACTAAGCTATAGTATAAAAGAGAGCGGGCTTTCCAGGAAAGGGAAGCCCGCTCTTTTATGAGGAATGCCTTAGATTACCAGTTCGCCCTGCCCATTGACAAAAGGTACCGTTTCGGTAATGGATTCCTGCAAGCAGTAGTCGATGTCGTCGTGCAGCCCGCGGCCGAGGATAAAATTGTAGTGACGGCTCTGGCTCAGCGGGTAGCGCAGGTCGCTTCTAAATGTCCTGTACTGCTCGCGCAGGGTCCAGGCCAGGTCGGTCAGGCGCAGCTCCGGAGAGGCCGCGGATAATTTTTCCGCCATCAATCCTGCGCACAGGGCGTCCTCCATCGTGTAATGCCCCTCGCGGCCCGAGCAGACCAGGGTGATGTCGTCGCCCGCGGCGATCATCGCCCGGCAGGCGGCCGAGGCGTTGATGAAGGCCCCGATCAGGATGCGCCGGGCCTGGCCACAGGCCCGGATGGCGCGGGTGCCGTTGGTGGTAGTAAATAGGATCGTGGCCCCGGCGACCCGTTCGGGAGTGTAAGCCTGCGGGGAGTTGTCCAGGTCGAAGCCGGGGATCAGCACCGTGCCGCGCTCACCGCCCAGCAAGATCTTTTCTTCCCCGGGGGCCAGGTCGTCCCGCAAACGGAACGCCCCCTCCACCTCCCCAAGAGGAAGGATCCGGACGGCCCCGTTGCCCAGGGCGGTCACCATCACCGAGGTGGCCCGGAAAACGTCGATCACGCAAACGGTGCGCCCCACAACCTGCTCCTCAGTGACCTGAGAGGCCGAAATCACCACATCCAATTCCATATCGCCATCATATTTAACCCGACAAAGATAGGCATTAATCGAATTTAGCCCTATTTTTGCAGGACTATGAGCGAACTGAAGATCCGACCGGCCATGGAGGCCGACACGGCCGTTATCCTGGAATTTATCCGAAGGCTGGCCGTCTACGAAAAGCTGGAACACCAAATGGACACCGACGAACGGCGCCTGCGCAAGGCCCTGTTCGAAGAACGGCAGGCCGAGGTCGTGCTGGCCGAAGTGGAGGAGACGCCCGTGGGTTTCGCCCTCTTTTTCCACAACTTTTCCACCTTCAAGGGACAGCGGGGCCTCTACCTCGAAGACCTGTTCGTGGACAAGCCCTACCGGGGCCGGGGCTACGGAAAGGCGCTGTTGTTGCACCTGGTGGGCATCGCCCGCGAACGGGGCTGCCGCCGCATGGAATGGTCGGCCCTGGACTGGAACGCTCCGGCCATCGGATTCTACCGCTCGCTGGGGGCGCAGAGTCTGGACGAGTGGCTATTGTTCCGCTTGAATGAAGACGACATAAACCGTTTATCGAAATGATTATAGACGAAAGAAAAAGCCGGGACGAGGCCCTGATGGAGGCCGCCCGGGCCATTATGACCGCGGGGCGCACCGCCCCCAAAGGAAAAGGCGTGGACCTGATCGAAATCCTCACCCTGAGCGGGAAGTCGCTGGGAGATCTCTCCGGGGCGCTACGCGAGGAAAGCGAGCGCACGGGCATGAAATTCTTCCTGCGCGACGCCGACAACGTGGACGAGGCCGGGGCGGTGATCCTGCTGGGCACCCGCTCGCAGGTGCAGGGGCTCAACTGCGCCTACTGCGGATTCGCCACCTGCGCCGAAAAAGAGACGCATCCGGGCGTGCCCTGCGCCATCAACACCACCGACGTGGGCATCGCCCTGGGCTCGATGGTCTCCAAGGCGGCCGACCTGCGCATCGACACCCGCATCATGTTTTCGGCCGGATTCGCCGCCCGGCGCATCGGGCTGCTCACCGAGTGCCAGAGCGTGTTCGCCATCCCGCTGAGCATCTCTTCGAAGAGCCCGTTTTTCGACCGAAAACCAAAGCAATAGATCCTTTTAACTCAACCGACACTTCCATGTTTCAACTCCCCAAAGAAGAACTCCGTTTACGCTGGGATAACCTCCAAAACGCCCTGAAAAAAGCCGGGGCCGACGGGATGCTCGTCAGCAGCAACGTCAACCTCTATTACCTCTCGGGCCGGGTATTCAGCGGTCTCACATACCTGCCCGCCTCGGGCACCCCGCTCTTTTTCGTGCGCCGCCCCGTAGGTTTGAAAGGCGACGGTGTCGTCTACATCCGCAAGCCGGAAGACATAGGCGACTACTTCCGCGCCCAGGGCATCACCTTCCCGAACAACCTGCTGCTGGAAAACGACTCGATCACCCACAACGAATACCTGCGCTACGAGGCGGTCTTCACGCCCCAAAGCATCGGCAACGCCACCCCCCTGATCCGCGGCGTCCGCAGCGTCAAAACGCCCTGGGAGATCGACCGCATCCGCCAAAGCGGCCTGGCGCATGCCCGGGCCTACCGACAAATTCCCTCGCTTTACCGCCCCGGAATGACTGATCTGGAACTCTCCGTGGAGATCGAACGCCAGATGCGCCTGGAGGGTTCACTGGGCCTGTTCCGCATCTTCGGAGAGAGCATGGAGATCTTTATGGGCAGCGTGCTGGCCGGGGAGAACGCCGACAGTCCGTCGCCCTACGACTTCGCCCTGGGGGGCGCGGGCCTGGACGGCTCGATCCCCGTGGGGGCCAACGGCACCGTATTGAAAGAAGGCATGGCCGTGATGGTGGACCTGGGGGGCAACTTCACGGGCTACACCACCGACATGAGCCGCGTCTTTTCGGTGGGTCGCTTGAGCGAGCTGGCCTACCGCGCCCACGACTGCTCGCGGGCGATCGAACGGATGGTCGAAGAGACGGCCTGCCCGGGCGTCGAGGCCAAGGAATTGTACAACAAATCCATAGAGATCGTCGAAGAAGCCGGGCTGACCCAGTACTTCATGGGCCACACCCAGCAGGCGGGCTTTATCGGCCACGGCATCGGCATCGAGATCAACGAGGGGCCCGTGCTGGCGCCCCGCTCGCGGGACGTGCTCACCGAAGGGATGGTCTTCGCCCTGGAGCCCAAGTTCGTTATCCCCGGCGTCGGGGCCGTGGGCAACGAGAACTCGTTCGCCGTGCAGAGCGGCGGACTCGAAAAACTCACACTTTGCGAGGAAGGGATTCTTCCGCTGGGGTCGGGCGTTTACAACCCACATAAAAGACGCGGCCGGGGTAATCCCGACCGCTTTCTGTAAGGTTTAATCGATTTAAAACGAGACTCTATCGCTCAACTTCGCCGCATACTCCTCTCCGAGCCGGGAGATTGCATCCCAGTCGGTAGTGGAAGTCGATTTGGCTGAAACTGGGAATTCGAAATAAAGTACCGCGTAGTACGGATATCCGGAGACCGTCGTCTGTTCCATCATCCCGGCGACGGTCTGGTCGACGTTGAAGAAAAGCACGTCACCGCTATCGCTCGTTCCGACAATGTAGCGTTCCCTCAGGAACTTCTCCAATTGAGAAGCGTTTTCCCTCAAAACGGGAATGTAAACCACCGACAAGTCATATTGCGAGTTTTCGAAATAATAAGCCACCGCATCCACCTTCGCATGTTCACCCACATAGATCAGCACATCGGTATCTTCCAGGCCCAATACCCGGGTTTCATTCCCCTTGACCTGGGCGACCGTTCCGCCGAATCCGAAATAAGGCTCCCGGTACATTTGAGTGGCCGCGGAGACCGTCACATTGCAGGTAAATTTCAAGGGGGAGGAGCCCGAGCGCTTGATCACGGAAATCGGAGTCGTGCCTGCAAGCTTGCCGGTCACCAGGCCGCCCGAAGAGACCGAGACGACCCTCTCGTCATAATCCTCGAAGACGAAGCCGTCGAGGTTGGGTTTGACCACGATCTGGCCGGAGCCGTACACTGCCACCGAGAGGGTCGGCGTTTCCAGTTTTGGGTCGGAATCTCCGCCTTTGCTGCAAGCGCAGAAGGCCAGGCAGGCAAGTGCCAGGATACAAATTTGTTTGTTCATGAAGGTGTTCTATTAAATCGGGTAATCCGCCGGATCGTTCCTGTGGTCGTTATTTCTTGGGGCACTCTTTTTTGGCGCAGGGCTTGTCGCAGGAAGCAGACTTGTCGCAGGTCGCTTTTTCACAAGGTTTGTCGCAGCAGGGCTTGTCGCATTTCTTCTCAGCGCAGGCTTCTTTGGCAGGGCAGGGGCATTCGGTGCAGGCCTTGGCCTTGGGGCATTCCTTGTTCTGGGCGGTAGAAACGCTGATCACGGCTACGGCAAACAGGGCGGTCAAAAACAAAACGGTCTTTTTCATGGTATCGAAATTAGTGAGGTAAGAATTGGTCTATTGTAACGCTCTTGGGCAACAAAATAGTGTGTTTTTTCGGATTTTCAAAAAAAGTCAGCAAACAGACAGCCGGAGCAGGGCCCGTTTCGATTTTATTTAGTAACTTCGCACGCGAATTTATAAACCATTGCCGTTGTGAAGAAAAATGTCTCGAAAGTGCTCGTCCTGGGTTCGGGTGCGCTTAAAATCGGTCAAGCCGGGGAGTTCGACTACTCCGGTTCTCAGGCTCTCAAAGCCTTGAAAGAAGAGGGGATCGCCACCGTACTGATCAACCCCAACATCGCCACCATCCAAACTTCGGAAGGGATCGCCGACAAGGTCTACTTTTTGCCGCTGACCGCCCATTTCATCGAAGAAGTCATCCAAAAGGAACAGCCCGACGGCATTTTGCTGGCATTCGGCGGACAAACCGCCCTGAACTGCGGCACGGAGCTCTACCAGAGCGGCGTCCTGAAAAAATACGGGGTCGAAGTGCTGGGTACCTCCGTGGAGGCCATCATGTACACCGAAGACCGTGACCTGTTCGTCAAGAAACTCGACGAAATCGAGGTGAAGACCCCGCGCAGCATCGCTGTGGACACCATGGACAAAGCTGTCGAGGCGGCTAAAGTGATCGGTTTCCCGATCATCGTCCGCTCGGCCTACGTGTTGGGCGGCATGGGCAGCGGCTTCTGCTACGACATGGAAGGACTGAAGGCCCTGGCCGAAAACTCTTTCGCCTACGCCCCCCAAATCCTGGTCGAGGAATCGCTCAAGGGCTGGAAGGAGATCGAATTCGAAGTCATCCGCGATCAAAACGACCATTGCTTCACGGTGGCCAGCATGGAAAACGTCGACCCGCTGGGCATCCACACCGGCGAGAGCATCGTCGTGGCCCCCACCTGCTCGCTGGACAACCAGGAGCTGACGATGCTCCAGGAGCTCTCCAAGAAAGTGATCCGCCACCTGGGGATCGTCGGGGAGTGCAACATCCAGTACGCTTTCAACTCCGAGACCGACGATTACCGCGTCATCGAGGTGAACGCCCGCCTGAGCCGTTCCTCGGCCCTGGCCTCCAAGGCCACCGGCTACCCGCTGGCCTTCGTGGCCGCCAAGTTGGCCCTGGGTTACACGCTCGACCAGATCGGCGAGAAAGGCACCCCCAACTCGGCTTACAAGGCCCCCGAGCTGGACTACATGATCTGCAAGATCCCGCGCTGGGACCTGAGCAAATTCGACGGCGTGGCCCGTCAGATCGGATCCAGCATGAAATCCGTGGGCGAGATCATGTCCATCGGCAAGAGCTTCGAGGAGATTATCCAGAAGGGCCTGCGCATGATCGGGCAGGGGATGCACGGCTTCGTCTGCAACAACGATCTCGAGTTCGAGAGCCTGGACGAGGAACTGGCCAACCCGACCGACCTGCGCATGTTCGCCATCGCCCAGGCCTTCGACAAGGGCTACAGCGTCGACCGCCTGCACGAGTTGACCAAGATCTCGACCTGGTTCCTCCAGAAACTCGAAAACATCCACCGCTACGCGCAGGTGATCGCCAAATACGACAGCATCGAGGCCCTGCCCGCCGACGTGATCCGCGAGGCCAAGCGCCTGGGCTTCTCCGACTTCCAGCTGGCCCGCCTGACCGAAGACCCCGAGGGCAACCTCGAGAAGGAGATGATCCGCGTGCGCAACCACCGCAAGCAACTGGGGGTACTTCCCTCTGTCAAGCGCATCAACACGGTGGCCTCGGAACATCCCGAGCTGACCAACTATCTCTACCTGACCTACGACGGCTCGCAACACGACATTCCCTACTACCAGAATAAGAAATCGGTGATTGTGCTCGGCTCGGGCGCTTACCGCATCGGCAGCTCCGTGGAATTCGACTGGTGCTCGGTCAACGCCGTGCAGACCGCCCGCAAGCTGGGCTACAACTCGATCATGATCAATTACAACCCCGAGACGGTCTCCACGGACTACGACATGTGCGATAGGCTCTACTTCGACGAACTCTCCGAAGAGCGGGTGCTGGACGTGATCGACCTCGAGCAGCCCAACGGGGTAATGGTGTCGGTGGGGGGACAGATCCCCAACAACCTGGCCATGAAGCTCTACCGCCAGGGCGTACCCATCCTGGGGACCTCGGCCGTGTCGATCGACCGGGCCGAGAACCGCCACAAGTTCTCCTCGATGCTCGACACGCTGCACATCGACCAGCCGCAGTGGAAGGAGCTTTCGTCAATGAAGGACATCCACGAGTTCATCGACCGGGTGGGCTTCCCGGTGCTGATCCGGCCCTCCTATGTGCTTTCGGGCGCGGCCATGAAGGTCTGCTACACCCGCCAGGAGATGGAACATTTCCTCGGGATCGCCGCCCAGGTCTCCAAAGAATACCCCGTCGTGGTTTCCTCCTTCCTGGAGAACGCCAAGGAGGTGGAATTCGACGCCGTGGCCCACGCGGGCGAGATCGTCGAGTACGCCATCTCGGAACACGTCGAATTCGCCGGAGTTCACTCCGGGGACGCCACCCTGGTCTTCCCGGCCCAGAAACTCTACTTCGAGACTGGGCGCCGGATCAAAAAGATCAGCCGTCAGATCGCCAAGGAGCTCAACATCAGCGGTCCGTTCAACATCCAGTTCCTGGCCAAGAACAACGACATCAAGGTGATCGAGTGCAACCTGCGGGCTTCGCGCAGCTTCCCGTTCGTTTCTAAAATCCTGAAACGCAACTTTATCGAGACGGCCACCCGCATCATGCTGGACGCTCCCTACGCCAAGGCCGACAAGACGGTCTTCGACATCGACTGCATCGGGGTGAAGGCCTCGCAATTCTCCTTCGCCCGCCTGCTGCAGGCCGACCCCATCCTGGGCGTCGACATGGCCTCGACGGGCGAGGTGGGCTGCCTGGGCGACGACTTCAACGAGGCGCTGCTCAACGCCATGCTCTCCGTGGGCTACAACATCCCCCAGAAGAACGTGATGATCTCCTCGGGTTCCGCCAAATCGAAAGTGGACATGCTCGAAGCCTGCGCCGAACTGGACAAACGCGGCTACAGCATCTACGCCACCGAGGGGACGGCCGACTTCCTGAACGCCAACGGCGTGAAGGCCACGGCCGTGGCCCGGCCCGACGAGGAGTGCGACAACAACGTGATCCGGATGATCGCCGACAAGACCTTCGAGCTGGTGGTCAATATCCCCAAGGACCACACCACCCGGGAGATCACCAACGGATTCCGCATCCGCCGCGCCTCGATCGACCACAACATTCCGCTGATTACCAACGCCCGCCTGGCCGCCGCTTTCATCCACGCCTTCTGCACGATGGAGATCGACGACATCGCCATCAAATCGTGGGACGAATACCGGTAATCCGCTGTAACTCATAAACTATTGCGTCCGGTCCCCCTCCCTGAGGGGGATTCGGCGTAAAAGCCAGAGCATTGATTGACGTCTCCAGTATAGTTACTTCACCTGCGCAGTGGACCGTATTGGCCTTGTGCGCCCTGGTGATCGGCATGTCCAAAACCGGGGTGCAGGGCATCACCACCCTGGCTATTCCGGTGCTGGCGCTGGTCTTCGGGGGGAAACCCTCCACGGGGATCGTCCTGCCGATGCTCTGCCTGGCCGACGTGATCGCCGTGAGCTACTACCGCCGCCACGCTGAGTGGAAGTACATCTTCCGGTTGCTACCCTCGGCCATCGTGGGGTTCTTCGTGGCCCTGGCCGTGGACAAGGTGATCCCGGCCCAGGGGTTTAAGACGCTGATGGCCGTTTGCATCCTCGCGGGGATCGCGGTGATGTTCTGGACCGAGCGGGTGGGGAAGGAGAACGTCATCTCCACGAAGTGGTGGTACGGTCCGCTGTTCGGCCTGCTGGGCGGATTCACCACCATGATCGGCAACGCCGCCGGGCCCATCATGTCGGTCTTCCTGCTGTCGATGCACCTGCCCAAGAACTCGTTCGTGGGCACCAGCGCCTGGTTCTTCCTGATCGTCAACCTGCTGAAGGTGCCCTTGCAGATCTTCGTCTGGCACAACATCTCCCTGGCGACCTTCACGGTGGACCTGATCCTGCTGCCGGCCATCGGCCTGGGCGCACTGTTGGGCATCTGGCTGGTGAAGCGGCTGCCCGAGAAAGGTTTTCGTAAGATGATTATCTATCTTACAATATTATCGACCTGCATGTTGTTTATATAAGGAATGGAGTGTGGTTATGGAATGCGGTTTCTATGATTTCGAAGTTTTCCCCCGCGAGGTGGACCTGACCAAACGGGCCACCCTGGTCGCGCTGGGCGACCACATCCTGCACGCGGCCGGACTGGACGCCGATTGCAACGGCTTCGGCATCCGGGACCTGTTCGAGAACAACATCGCCTGGGTGCTCACGCGCCTGGCCATCGAGGTAGACCGCTTCCCCGAGGAGTACGAAAAATACCGCATCCAGACCTGGATCGCCGAGGTGGGCCGGGTGATGACCACCCGCAACTTCCTGCTGTGGGACACCTCCGGAAAGCCCGTCGGCCGCGCTTCGAGCCAGTGGGCCATCATTGACGTGGAGAGCCGCCAGCCGCTGGACCTGCGCAAGAACGTCCAATACACCGACGTGGTGCTCGCCATCGAGACCCCCATGGTCGCGCCCGCGAGACTCGGAGGTATCGAAGGCAGGCAGAGCGAACAGCACCGGGTGCGTTACAGCGACATCGACTTCAACCAGCACACCAACAGCATGAAGTACATCCAGTGGATGACCGACATGCTGCCGCTCGAGAAACTGACCGGGAAAGACCCCCTGCGCATCGACATCAACTACGTGCACGAAACGCGCTACGGCGATCCGCTGACCCTGCTGCTCGAAGAGGAACCCGCGAAAAGCCGCTTCGAAGTGCGGCGCGGGGACGACACACCGACCTGCAAAGTGCAAATAACCTGGAACATCTAAAATAACCCGCCATGAAAAAATTCCTTCTCTCCCTGGCCGCCTTCTGCCTGCTGGCCGCACTGCCCGGCCAGGCCCAGACGACCCAGAAGACCGTCAACCTGTTCAACGGCAAAAACCTCAAAGGCTGGACCGGCTACCTGAAAGCCGCCTCGATGAATCCCCAAAAAGAGTTCAAGGCGGGCGACGGGGTGATCCGCCTGAGCGGCGAATACGGCTACATCCGCACGGAGGTGATGTACGAAAACTACCGCCTGAAAGTAGAATGGCGCTGGCCCGAAGAGTTGTCGAACAGCGGCATCTTCCTGCACGTGCAGCCCGAATTCAAGATCTGGCCCACCAACTTCGAATGCCAGTTGTGGACCGGCAAGGCCGGGGACATCTACTGCGCCGGGGCGGCCGCCTGCGACCAGTCGCGCAGCTCGAAAGAGGCCGTCGTGCCCAAACAGAAGCCTTCGAACGAAAAGCCCCTGGGCGAGTGGAACCAGGCCGAAATCCTTAGCGTGGACGGCACCATCACGGTGTGGATCAACGGGGAGCAGCAAAACGAGGTGACGGGCCTCTCTAACACCAAAGGCTACATCGGCCTGCAGAGCGAAGGCAAACCGGTCGAATTCCGCAACGTCGTGCTGACGCTGCTTCCGGTGGCCAAAACCGCTAAACCCGCTAAAACACCCAAGGCTCAGCCGGAGACGACTGAGACCGAAACAGAAACGAAATAAAGTGAGTTTTGTAAAAAACTCACACTCCATTGGGTCGACGGCAACACCGTCGGCAAAGTCCGCCCCTATCAGGGGAGGATTTAGGTGGGGTGGCGAGCCTCACGGCTTTTGAAAAAAGCCGTTAACGTGAATTTTGGATGGAAATTCCCGCATTAACGGTCTTATACACAGAACTTAGTAGAGAATTTCCATCCAAAATTCACGTTAAATAATGATTACAGTTTCCAACCTGGAAGTCCAATACGGCAAACGCGTCCTCTTTAAGGACGTCAACTTGAAATTCACCCCCGGCAACTGCTACGGGGTCATCGGCGCCAACGGGGCCGGGAAATCCACCTTCCTCAAAGTCCTGAGCGGAGAAGTGACCCCCAGCCGCGGCTCGGTCGCCTTCGGACCCGGCGAGCGCCTCTCGGTGCTCAAGCAGGACCACTTCGAATACGACGAGTGTACCGTGCTCAACACCGTACTGATGGGCCACCAGCCCCTCTGGCAGTTGATGCAGCAAAAAGACGCCCTCTACGCCAAGCCCGATTTTTCGGAGGAGGACGGGCTGCTGGCCGGGGAACTGGAGGAACGTTTCGCCGAGATGGAGGGTTGGAACGCCGAGAGCGATGCCGCCGGACTGCTCAGCGGGCTGGGCATCAAGGAAAACCTCCACTACGAGCTGATGGCCAACCTCAATGCCAAGGAGAAGGTGCGCGTTCTGTTGGCGCAGGCCCTGTTCGGCAAGCCCGACAACCTGCTGCTCGACGAGCCCACCAATGACCTGGACATCAACACGATCATGTGGCTCGAAAACTACCTTTCGAACTACGAGAACACGGTGCTGGTGGTCTCCCACGACCGCCACTTCCTCGACGCGGTGAGCACCCACACGGTGGACATCGACTACAGCGACATCAACCTCTTCTCGGGCAACTACAGCTTCTGGTACGAGTCGAGCCAACTGGCCGCCCGCCAGCAGGCCAACCAGAACAAGAAGGCCGAGGAAAAGAAAAAGGAACTGCTCGAATTCATCCAGCGCTTCAGCGCCAACGTGGCCAAATCCAAGCAGACCACCAGCCGCAAGAAGATGCTCGAGAAACTCAACATCGAGGAGATCAAGCCTTCGATGCGCAAGTATCCGGGTATCATCTTCCAGCCCGAACGCGAGGCGGGCACCAAAATCCTGGCCGTGGACGGCCTGAGCAAGAGCGTCGGTGGCGAAAAACTCTTCGACAAGATATCGTTCACCGTCGAAAAGGGCGAGAAGGTGGTCTTCCTTTCGCGGGAGCCCCGCGCCGTGACGGCCCTGCTGGAGATCATCACCGGCGCCGACCAACCCGACACCGGGATGGTGGAGTGGGGCGTGACCATCAACTACGCCTACCTGCCCCTGAACAACGCCCCGTTCTTCAACACCGACCTGAACCTGGTGGACTGGCTGGCCCAGTTCTCCGCGGACACCAGCGAGCTTTACCTGCGTGGATACCTCGGAAAGATGCTGTTCAGCGGCGAGGAGATATTTAAAAAGGTGAGCGTGCTCTCGGGGGGTGAAAAAATGCGCTGCATGATCTCGCGGATGATGATCCAGCAGGCCAACACCCTGGTGCTGGATTCGCCCACCAACCACCTCGACCTCGAAGCGATCCAGGCCTTCAACAACTCCCTAACGTCGTTCAAGGGCAACGTGCTGATGACCTCGCACGACCACGAATTCATCAACACCGTGGCCGACCGCATCATCGAGATCACGCCCAACGGGATGATCGACAAGTACATGGAGTACGACGATTACCTGTTCGACGAAAAAATACAGCAGAATCTGGAACGCTTATACTCTTAGGCTGCACATATCGCACGCCAGGTTTTATCCATCCTCCTCTCTGCGGTGCTCACGTACCTTAAGTACGCTCCGCTCCTCGAACCGGACGATGGATAAAACCTGACGCACGCTATGCACAGCCTCTCCCGACCGTTGGGGGTGCTAATTATTATTCTGTTATGATGATTTATCTGATTTTTTTCCTCCCGATCCTGCTCTCCATCGGACTGGACTGGCTGATCTACCGCCGCATCAAACACAGCTACCCGGATAAGCCCTGGGCGCGCCTCTACCTGGGGCAGGCGGTGATCGTGGACGCCGTGATCGCCATCGGGCTGCTCTACTACAAATTCTCCGAGGCCGAATCCGTTTCCACCAGCATCGCCATCGGTTGGTCGATCGCCCTGTTGTTCCTGAGCCTCTATCCGAAGCTGCTCTATGTACTGCTTTCGCTGCTGGATTATCCCCTGAGCTGGCTGCGCCGCCGCCGGACGCGCTGGTTCTCCTGGGCCGGAGTGGCCGCCGGAGCACTTTTGTTCGGCATCATCCTCTGGGGAGCCACCGAGGGTCGTAGCCGGATTCGGGTCACCGAGGTGGAAATCCCCTCGGAGCGCCTTCCCGAGGCGTTCGACGGCTACCGCGTCGCCCTGGTCACGGACATCCACCTGGGCAACTACGCCCACGGGAACACCCTGGTGGAGCGGATCGTCACGCGGGTCAACGCCCTGGAGCCCGACCTGATCGTCAACGCAGGAGACCTGGTCAACCTCTCGGCCAACGAGTTGACCCCGGCTTATCAGGAAATCCTCTCCGGATTGCGGGCGAAGGACGGGGTCTACTCCGTTTTCGGCAACCACGACCTGGGCGGGTATAGCCGCCAGGAAATGACCCCGGCCGAGAACACCGCCCTGTTGGCCGAGCGGGAAAAGCGCATGGGCTGGAAGATGCTCACCAACCAGACGGCTTATGTACACCGGGGGGCGGACAGCATCTCGGTCTCGGGGGTCAATTACCCCGTTTCGACCACCGGGCGGCTCAACAAACACCTCACCGGACAGGAAGGCTGCAACCTGGAAGAAACCTACCGGGACGTCCCGCAAGGGCTATTCAACCTGACGATCGCCCACACGCCCCAGAGCTGGGACGAGATCCTCGCGCAGGGCACCGCCGACCTGACCCTCTCGGGCCACGTGCACGCCATGCAGATAAAAATTCCGGTGGGAGAGCGGGGCTGGTCGCCCGCGGGATGGATGTACGACCGCTGGAGCGGCCTCTACGAAGAAGATGGTAAATACCTCTACATCAACGACGGGATCGGTTACGCCATGCTGCCGATGCGCATCGGCACCCGGCCCGAGATCACGTTGATTACTTTACGAAGCATTAAGAGGTAGCCTTAAGACCGATTACGCCAAGTACGATCAGGCTCGCACAGAAAAGCCGCCAAAAGGAAGCCGACTCGCCGAAGGCGAAGATCCCGACCAACAGCGTCCCCACAGCACCGATCCCCGTCCAGACGACATAAGCCGTCCCGATGGGGATCTGCTTTTGGGCGATATAGAGCAGAAAAACGCTCAGGCTCATCGACAATACGGAGAAAAGTATCCCCCACGCCTTGACGGGCATACTCTGGGAAAATTTCAATCCCACAGCCCAGCCCATTTCGAAAAATCCGCCCAGAATCAGGTAAAACCACGCCATAATTTTTGATCTTTTTTCCCGGTAAAGTGCGGCAAAGCTACAAATAAATCGTATATTTACGCTCAAATTTCTTGACCGACACAAACACTGCCCCATGAAAAAGCCCATCAAAGTAGGCCTTCTGGCCCGAGTTGTCATCGCCATCGCACTGGGTATCCTCTGCTCCCTGTTCTTCCCCGATTGGTGCACCCGCATTTTTGTCACCTTCAACTCGATTTTCAGCAATTACCTGGGCTTTGCCATTCCGCTGATCATCCTGGGCCTGGTGGCCCCGGGGATCGCCGACCTGGGAACAGGAGCAGGTAAGCTACTGGGGATCACTACACTGATCGCCTATGCCTCGACCGTCATCGCCGGTTACTTTTCCTACTTCGGCTGCCTGTTCTCCTTCCCCTTCCTGCTGCCCGACGGGGGCCGCCACGTCACCGGGGGCCCGGTTCCGGAAAGCACCTCGGCCGCGCTGGACATGGGCGGAAAAACCCTCGACGCTTATTTCACGATCAATATCCCGCCCCTGATGGACGTCGTCTCGGCGCTGATCCTGGCCTTTATCCTGGGCCTGGCCGTCACCTCCATCCAGGGCAACACGATGAAGAACCTGTTGCGCGAGTTCGGAGGAGTCGTCAATATGCTGATCGCCAAGACGATCGTCCCCCTGCTACCGCTCTTCATCTTCGGCATCTTCCTGAAGATGGGGGCCGAAGGAAAGACCGTCTCCATCATGGGGCTGTTCGCCAAGGTGATCATCGTGATCTTCGTGATGCACGTGCTGCTGCTGCTGTTCCAATACGGGGTGGCGGGTCTGGTAGCCAAGTGCAACCCCTGGAAGAAACTCAAAACCATGCTGCCGGCCTACGCCACCGCCCTGGGCACCCAGTCTTCGGCGGCCACCATTCCGGTTTCGCTGGCCCAAACCATCAAAATGGGCGTCAACCCCGACCTGGCAGGCTTCGTAGTGCCCCTGTGCGCGACGATCCACCTCTCGGGCAGCATCCTCAAGATCGTGGCCTGCGCCATGGCCATCATGTGGATGACCCCCGACACGCTGCCCATCTCGTTCGAGCTGTACACCGGATTCATCCTGATGCTGGGCATCATGATGGTCGCGGCCCCGGGCGTACCGGGCGGCGCGATCATGGCGGCCCTGGGCGTTTTGCAGTCGATCCTGGGCTTCGGCACTGAGCTTCAGGGCCTGATGATCGCCCTCTACATCGTGATGGACAGCTTCGGCACGGCCGGAAACGTCACCGGAGGCGGGGCTATCGCCTTGATTATGGACAAGATATACCGAAATATCAAACAAAAAGAAGCAGAAAAAGCGGCGGCGACCGCTTAATCGCCCGAAAATTCGTACCTTTGCGTTAAATGAGACGTGCAGCCCACATAGTTCTGCTGTTGACCGGCGCCCTGCTGCTGGTGCTCTCCCTGTTGCCGCACCACCACCACGGGAAAGCCATTCATTTTTCCCTGACGCCTGAGCACGCGATCGCTTGCCCCGGTTGCAGCGAGACGGAGTGCGAAAAACACGACTGGTGTGACGAACAGGGCGAAAAACGCCGCACCGACGCCGAATGCGACCTGCGTCAGTTGTTCGTTATTTCAACCCGCGAGGAGTACCTCGCCCCGACTTGTTCCGATGCAGGATTCCCGTCTCTTTTGGGAGAATACTGCCTGCTGACCCTGCTGTTCGACGGCAGGCCGGCGCCCCAACTCACCTCCCTGGCTCCACCGCCTTGTCCAGCGCCGGCAGATCCACTCGCATCGCTTTGCAGCGCGCGGATTTTCGCCCACCGGGGACCCCCTAGTTTCATAGCTTAGTTTTCCCACCGCGGAAAACCTGCCCATCCCCACCGGGGAACGGGCTGTTTGCATTTGTTTCAAATCAAATCAAAAGCCATGAAACGACTCTTTATCAGCTGCATGCTTTCGGCTGCTCTGTTGGCGGCGGGATGCGGCCCACGACACGACCATCACGAGCATGACCACGATCATGCGCACGAACACCATGACCACGACGGCCACGACCACGGCGCGGAAGGTCACGATCACGCAAAAGAAACCGGCGCCGAACACGCCGGACACCAACACGATGAGGCTAAAAGCGAGGCCCACGGCGGAGAGATCATTTTCACCCAGGCCCAGGCGGCTGCGGCCATCGACTTCGCGCTCGACACAGTCAAGCCCGTCACCTTTTACGAGGTGATCCCCGCCAGCGGGAAAATTCTCCCGGCCCAGGGCGACGAGGCCACCGTAGCGGCCTCTTTCAGCGGCATACTCCGGTTTTCCTCCCGGAAGATCGCAACGGGGACAGCCGTTTCCAAAGGAGAAACCCTGTTCCACATCTCCTCGCGGGAGATCGCCGAGGGAGATTACGCCGCCCGCACCGAAGCCGCTTACCGCCAGGCCAAAGCGGCCTACGAGCGGGCCGAAAGCCTGATCGGGGAAAAGATCATCTCCCAGGCTGACTACGAAACGGCCAAATTCAACTACGAAACCGCCCGGGCGGCGCACGAAGCCTTGGGTACCAAGACTTCGCAACTGGGGACCGCCACCCTGGCGCCCCTGGGCGGTTTCATTAAAAACATCCTGGTCTCCGAAGGCCAGTACGTCGAAGTGGGCCAACCCCTGGCCACCGTCTCCCAGAACCGCCGCCTGGTCCTGCAGGCCGAAGTCTCGATGAAGTACCACGCGGAAATCCCTAAAATCACCGGGGCCAATTTCCGCACCGTGTACGACCAGCGAACCTACTCGCTCGGGGAACTCAACGGACGCCTGCTTTCGGCGGGCAAAGCCGCGGACGACAACTCGGCCTACCTGCCGCTGAGCTTCGAATTCGACAACCGGGGCGATATCCTGCCCGGCTCCTACGCCGAAATTTTCCTGACCTCGTCTCCCGTCCCGGGCGCGCTGACCGTTCCGCTCACGGCTCTGACCGAGGAGCAGGGGCATTATTATGTCTACGTGCAACTCGACGAGGAAGGCTACCGCAAACAGGAGGTCTCTCCGGGTGAGAGCGACGGCAGCCGGGTGCGCATTCTTTCCGGCCTGCACGCCGGGGAGGTCATCGTCAGCCGGGGAGCCTCGTTGGTGAAAATGGCGGCTTTTTCGGGCGCGATCCCTCACGGACATTCCCACTAAAACCAGGCCGCCATGTTAAATAAAATCATCGGCTACGCCCTGCACAACCGCTTGTTGGTGCTGGTCGTAAGCGCCCTGATCATCGGGACGGGCCTCTATGTGGCTTCGCGCATGGAGGTGGACGTGTTTCCCGACCTGAACGCCCCGACGGTGGCGGTGATGACCGAAGCCCCGGGGATGGCCCCCGAAGAGGTGGAGGCCGCCGTGACCTTCCCCATAGAAACCTCCGTCAACGGAGCCACCGGCGTGCGCCGGGTGCGCTCGACCTCGACCACCGGATTCTCGATCGTCTGGGTCGAATTCGACTGGGGCACCGACATCGCCCGGGCCCGGCAGATCGTCTCCGAAAAGCTGAGCACGCTGCCCGGCAACGTGGGCGCCCCGGTGCTGGGGCCCCAGTCCTCCATCCTGGGTGAACTGATGATCGTGGGCATGACCTCCGAGAAGATTTCGCTCGAAGAACTGCGCACGCTGGCCGACTGGACGATCCGCCCACGACTGCTCTCCACGGGAGGCGTAGCCCAGGTGACGGTCATCGGGGGCGACATCCGCGAATACCAGATCCTGCTCGACCCGCAGCGCATGAAGCACTACGGCGTCACGCTGGACGAAGTGCTCGCCGCCACCGAAAACCTCACCCGCAACACCAACGGCGGGGTGCTCAACGAGCACGGCAACGAATACATCCTGCGGGGCATGCTCGCCACCACCTCCGCCGAGCAGATCGGCCGGGGCGTGATCAAGAGCGTGGACGGCAACCCGGTGCTGCTGGAGCACATCGCCGAGATCCGCACCGGGGCCAAGACCCCGCGTATGGGCTGCGCCTCGGAACGCGGAAAGGCGGCCGTGCTGTTGACCGTCACCAAGCAACCCAACACCAGTTCGCTGGAGCTGACCGAGAAACTGGACGAGGCCATCGCCGATATCCAGGCGCGCCTGGGCGAGGACATCCACCTCTCGACGGACTCCTTCCGGCAGGCCCGCTTTATCGAAAATTCGATCGACAACATCGGCAAGGCATTGCTGGAGGGCTCGGTCTTCGTCATTATCGTGCTCTTTTTCTTCCTGATGAACGGCCGCACGACCCTGATCTCACTGGTGGCCCTGCCGCTCTCGCTGTTGGTGGCCATCCTGACGCTCAAAGTCTTGGGGCTGACCATCAACACCATGAGCCTGGGGGGTATGGCCATCGCCATCGGTTCGCTGGTGGACGACGCCATCATCGATGTTGAGAACGTCTTCAAGCGGCTGCGGGAGAACTACGCCCTACCAAAATCCGGGCGATTACCGGCGCTGACGGTTATCTACGAGGGTTCTAAGGAAATCCGCTCGTCGATCGTCAACGCCACCCTGATCACCATCGTGGCCTTCGTCCCGCTCTTTTTTCTCAACGGCATGGAGGGACGGATGCTACGGCCGCTGGGCGTCTCGTTCATCGTTTCGCTGTTCGCCTCGATGGTCGTGGCCGTTACCCTCACCCCCGTGCTGTGCAGCTACCTGCTCACGTCGGACCGGGTGCTCGAACGCTGCGAGCGGGAGCCCTTTCTGGCCCGCTCTCTCAAGCGCATCTACCGGCCCGCCCTGGAGTGGGTGATCGTCCGGCGCAAGTGGGTGCTGGGCGGGACGCTGGCCCTGCTGCTGGTTTCGCTCTTTGTTTTCGTGGGCCTGGGGCGCAGTTTCCTGCCCCCGTTTAACGAAGGCTCGCTGACGATCAATGTCTCCACCATGCCGGGGGTCTCGCTCGAGGAGTCGGATAGGATAGGGCGGGGTGCCGAAAACATCCTGCTGTCGATCCCCGAAATCCAGACGGTCGTCCGCAAAACCGGACGAGCCGAACTGGACGAACACGCCCTGGGGGTGAACACTTCCGAGATCGAGGCTCCCTTCGAGCTTGGGAAACGTTCGCGCGGAGAGTTTATGGCCGAAGTCCGCGAGCGGTTAGCCGTACTGCCCGGGGTCAATGTCGAACTGGGGCAACCCATTTCGCACCGCATCGACGCCATGCTTTCGGGCACCAAGGCCAACATCGCCATCAAACTTTTCGGCACCGACCTCAACGAAATGTACTCCCTGGGCACGCAGATCCGCGAGGCCATCACCAAGGTGGAGGGGATAGCCGACCTGAACGTCGAGCAGCAGGTCGACCGCCCGCAGTTACAGATCGTGCCCCGGCGAGAGATGTTGGCCCGCTACGGCATCACGCTGCCCGAGTTCTCCGAATTCGTCGAGGTGGCCCTCTCCGGGCGGGTGGTTTCGCAGGTCTACGAGCAGGGACGCTCGTTCGACGTGACCGTCAAGGTCGAGGACCGTCTGCGCGACGAGGCCTCGCGCATCGGGGACCTGGCCATCGACGGGGCCTCCGGACCGGTGCCCCTGAGCTACGTGGCCGACCTGGTCTCGAGCTCGGGTCCCAACAGCATCAGCCGCGAGAACGCCGGACGCCGCATCGTCATCTCGGCCAACACCTCGGGAGACGACCTGCGGGGCACCGTCAAGCAGATCCGGGAGATCATCGACAGCCAGATCGAGTTGCCGGAGGGCTACCGCGTCGAATACGGCGGCCAGTTCGAAAGCGAGGAGGCCGCTTCGCGCATCCTGCTTTTCTGCTCGATCCTCTCGCTGCTGGTCATCTTCCTGCTGCTGTTCCAGGAATTCCGAAAACTTTCCACGGCGGGGATCATCCTGCTCAACCTGCCCCTGGCGCTGATCGGGGGCGTGATGAGCCTGTGGTGGAGCGGGGGAGAGCTGAGCATCCCGGCCCTGATCGGGTTTATCTCGCTCTTCGGCATCGCCACGCGCAACGGCATCCTGCTCGTATCGCATTACAACGCCCTGCGCGCGGAGGGAAAACCGCTGATGGCAAGCGTTATCGAGGGTTCTCTTGATAGACTGAATCCCATCCTGATGACCGCGCTGACCTCAGCCCTGGCCCTGATCCCGCTGGCCCTGGGGGGAGAGCTGCCGGGCAACGAGATCCAGAGCCCGATGGCAAAGGTGATCCTGGGGGGGCTGCTCAGCTCGACCCTGCTCAACGGGTTTATCATTCCGCTGGTCTACCTGATTGTCAACCGAAAAACCGAATCCGCATGAAAAACATACCGTTAATCACCTGCTTTTTGCTCCTGGGGACGGCTCTTTCCGCCCAAAACCCCATCGACGAAGTGCTGATCCGCGTCGAACAGGCCTCCCTGGGAATGGACGCCCAGCGCAAGCTGACCGAGGCTCAGAAACTGGACGCCCGCACGGGAAACTACCTGGCCAATCCCACCGTGAGCTACGAGACCCTCTGGGGCTCGGGGGACAACGGGGGCAACCTGGGCGAGCTGACCGTGGCCCAGGCCTTCGACTTCCCGAGCGCCTACGCCAACCGCCGGAAGATCGCGGGGCTCAAAGGCCAGTTGTACGACCTGGAGGGAGCCTCTTTCCGGGTGCAACTGCTGTTGGAAGCCAAGATGCTCTGCCTCGAAATCATCGCCCTCAGGCAGCAGGAAGCGCTGCTCGGCGAGCGTCATTCCAACGCCAGGGAGCTCTCCGAAGCCTATCAACGAAAACTTGAGGTAGGTAGCGCCAATATCGTCGAAATCAACAAGGTAAAACTCGAAGAGCTGAACTCCAGGACAGCCCTAAGCCTGAACGCCTCGGCCCTGAAAGGCAAGCTGCAGCAACTCTCCAACCTGGTGGGCGGCGAGGCGGTCGACTTCGACTGCGCGCTCTATCCGCCCGAGGCGCCACTGCTTCCCCTGGCCGAATTGCAGGAGCGCTACCTGGAGGAAAACCCCGAGATCCGGGGCCTCGAAAACCAGCAGGAGATCGACCGCCGCAGCGTGGCGCTCAGCCGCTCGCTCTCGTTGCCCCAGTTCGAGGTGGGCTACCGCCAGAATTTCGGCGTCGAGGGCAAGGCCAAGGGCTTCCTGGCGGGCATTTCGGTGCCCTTGTTCGAGCACAAGAACACCGTCAAGGCCGCCAAGGCCCGCACGGTTTTCTCCGAAACCCGCCTGCACGGGGCCAAGCTCAGCCTGCAAACCCAGCTGAGCCAGCTCTACGAACAGGCCCAGACCCTGCGCCTCTCGGCGGACCAGTTGCGCACGCTGCTGGAGGGCCAGAACAACCTCTCCCTGCTGAAAAAAGCGCTGGACGGCGGCCAAATTACCCTGATCGAGTACTTTACCGAGGCGGGCCTGCTGTTCGAAAGCCGCTCGCAGCTGCTCGATATCGAGCGCGACTACCGGCTTTGCACCGCCCAACTGTACCGCTACGAGTTATAACCCTTAAGTGTATTCAACGCCGAAGGGCCGCGTTCTTCCCGAACGCGGCCCTTCTTTATTTCCAGGCGGATCGTTTATTCTTTACCCAGGATATACCCGATCGAAACGTCGGTCATCCGCAACACCGACAACGAATCGTACTCGAAGGAGGCCGAGGAGAAGACCAGCCGGTAGCCCTCCAGGTCGTAAATCCGGAAACGGTCGAAGCTGTTTTTCAGTCGGATGCGGGCCGTGGTATCCGTGGGAATATTCAGCTTGGCCATCTGGTTGGAAAGCACGGCTTCGAGCGACTCGCCCAGAAGTTGTTTTCCGTCCGGGTGGTAAATCCACAGGCTGTCCCGGTCGTTTTTGTAATGGTAGCCCCGCTCCCCGCCGCCGTACTGGACCGGGTAGAGCCAGCGGTAGTCCGCCACATTGACTGGGGAATCCTCGCGCCCGATGTAGAAATGGTTGTTTTCATACTCGGAATCCCCCGCATACTTAGTCCGGTAGCGGCCATACTCAACATTATCGGGCAGCACCTCGTGGTTGAGATCATAGATTGAGACGAGGCCGCAGCGGTTGCGCAGGAAAACGGTATCGTTCTCGTCGCTCAGGTAATCGAACGACTCGTAGAGGGTAGTATACACCTCGGCCTGCAGGCTGTCCGCGTCGGGTTGCTTTTCGCGTTTGAGCATCCCGTTTTCATCCAGCAGGTCCAATTTTTCCGCCGAAGCGATCAGCCGGGCGCGCTGGCTGTCGATGCCCACCTCCCGGGCCGTGGTACCCGGCACGTAGGTAAAGAGGGCCAGCAGGAAGACCGCCACCACCGTGGCGTAGAGGTAACGCCCCCAGCGCTTCGAGAAGAACATCAGCACCGTCAGGGTCATGATCGCTCCGCAGACCAGCAGGTAGACCCGCCCCTGGGTCAGACCGTACTGGCTGATCCGGTAGCCGACCCCGATCCAGAACATCACCAGGGCCGGGATCGAAATCCACTGGAAGCGGTCATAGAACCAATCGTACAGCCGCTTCTGCAACAAAGGCTGATAGGCCTTGACCAGCACGGCCAGCAGCGCGAAGCAGAAGACCATGTAGGCCACGCCACCCCGGGGCAGCGACCAGGTGAAGAGGATTTTTACAAAATAAGCGTACAGAATAGCCGTGTAGGCCAACAGCGCAGGCGAAAAAACGTAATTCATCAGGATGTCCGCAAAAGACTCCGGCGTGAATCCATCTTCCTGTAAACGCGTGAAAGTCAAGAAAATCAAGGGAAGCAGGATGATAAAAAAGAGCATGGCCGCGTAAAGGGCCACCTTCGATTCATCGCCCAGGGGCAATCCGGGGAAAATGTAACGCAGCGAAAAATAGATCGCCATCAGCAACCCGTAGCCCAGCCCGGTAAGCAGCCCGGCGAAGAAGAGGTTTTTCACGTAGTGCAGCGCGTCGCTCACGAAATCAATGTTCTCCCGCCGCCAACGGCTCAGGCAAACCACCAGCGGGCAGAGGGCCAGCGCCATAAAGTAGGAGATCGTCCGCACCCAATCCTGCAGGTCGAGCCACAGCAGCGGGATCGCCACCAGGCCGCTGAGGTAATAGGCCCAACGGCCGGGCCCCCGGGGCAACCAGCGGTTGAGCAGGAAGGCCGCCGAAAAGAGCAGCGGAAACAGGGAGATGTAGGCCTCCCTGTCCTCGACGATCGCCGCCTCCTCGACCATCAAGGCGCAGTAGACGAAGAAGAAGAGGGTCAAGGCGGCCTCCACCGGGCAAAAACGGAGCGTATCGAGGCACTGGCGCAGGAAAATCCGGATGCGTTCTTTCATGAATTTTGGATTTTTAAGGGTTTGCCGATGGGCTAAAGATACGGTTTTCAGAAAGAATCGATCCCCCGCGGTCCGAAAATCTTGGCCGGGCCGAAATAATTCGGTACCTTTAGGGAGATTAAAACGTTATCCCCATGAAAGAAATTCTCGATTTCCTGGCCAAAAGCCCGGCCTTCCACGTGGCCACGGCCGGCAGCGACGGCCTCCCGCAGGTGCGCCCCTTCAGTTTTGTGATGGAGTGGGACGGCCTGCTGACCTTTGCCACCTCCACCGAAAAGCCCGTCTACCGGCAATTGCACGAAAATCCCTTCGTGGCCGTCAGCTCATTTGACCCGGCCGCGGGCGAGTGGATGCGCATCACGGGCAAGATCTGCTTCATCACCGGCCCCGCCGTCAAGGCCCGGGTCCTGGAAGTGATGCCCACGCTCAAAGGGCTCTACACCGAAAACGACCCCCGCATGATCTGCTTCAGCATCATCGACGGGGAGGCGGCGACCTATTCGTTCGCTTCTCCGGAGGCGCTGCGGGTCGTTCCGCTGAGCCGGATCTGAGCCGGAAAACAACGGCAAAAGAGGCTGCCCCAGGGCGGCCTCTTTTGCTATTTTGCAGACGGACTGTTGGATATATGGATTATTCAATTTATCTTCGTTCCTAATTTACCTAAAGTCTTAGTTTTTGAATCGGTTTTACCGGACCTACTAACCCCATCTCTTTCAGCATGAAAAGCACTTCCCTGATTTTCACCGCCTGTCTTTTTATTCTCTCCTTCTTCTTTATTTCCACGGCTTCGGCCCAGACCCAATTCAAGCTATCCGGAGAAGTGCTCGACTCGGCCAGCGGGAAAGGGATCGGCTACGCCACCGTCTCCCTGATGGACAGCGCCTCGAGGCCCGTGGCCGCCTGGGCCTGCGACGGAAACGGGAAATTCGATTACACGGCCAAAGTCTCCGGCCATTACCAGTTGGTCGCCTCGGCCGTGGGCTACTCCCCCGGCACGCGCCCGATCACCGTCAGCAAGGCCCAAGAGCGGCTCGAGCCCATCCTCCTGGTGGCCGGGGTGGACATCGAGGCAGTGGCCGTGACCGTCACCAAACCACTGATAAAAAGCGAGATCGACAAGGTGACCTACAGCGTGGAAGCCGACCCCGAGGCCCCGGTCAGCACAGCCCTCGACATCCTGCGCAAGGTCCCGATGATCTCGGTCGACGGCGAGGACAACGTCCAGTTGCAGGGCCAGTCCAACTTCAAGGTATTGGTCAACGGAAAAAGCTCCTCGCTGATGGACCAGAACTTCAAAGATGTCATCCGGGGCATGCCCGCCTCCTCGGTCAAGGACATCGAAGTCATCACCAACCCCTCCTCCAAGTACGAAGCCGAAGGGGTGGGGGGCATCATCAACATCATCACCAACCGCAAGAGCATCGGGGGCTACAACGGCAGCCTGGGCCTGGGCGGGGACACCTTCGGGGGCTACAACGGCAACGCCTACCTGAGCGCCAAGACGGGGAAATTCAGCTTCTCTGGCAACATCCACGGCGGAAGCCGCCGACGGCCCTCCACGGAGAGCCAGTCCTACCAGGAAAACCTGCTCAGCGAAACGAACCGCTACGTCAACTCCCAGACGGGCGGCGATCCTTACCGCTTCAAGAGCATCGGCTACCAGGTCGAGGCCAGCTACGAGATCGACACCTTCAACCTGCTGACCCTCGCGTTCTCGGGCTTCAACGGGGGCTCCGATTTCAATTCGTTCTCCCAGACGACCACCTCGGACATCCAGAACCAGACGGTCCAGGAGTTCACCAACACCATGCAATCCAAGGGCCGCTTCGGCTACCTCTCGGGCAACCTCGACTACCAGCGTATCTTCAAAAAGCCCGGCCAAACCTTCACGGTCTCCTACAAATTCGACAACAACCCCGGACAACGGGATTACGAGTCCCAGATCGAAGGGATCATCAACTACAACTCTTACGGCCAGCGCTCCGAAAACGACACCTGGTCGCGCGCCCACACCGTCCAGATCGACTACGTGGACCCCCTCTCCAAGGTGAGCACGATCGAGACCGGGACCAAATTCATCCTGCGCCAGAACGGCAACGACCCCCAGACCTACGAACGGGCGACGCCGGACGATCCCTGGGTGTTGAATCCCGATCGTAAGAACGCACTCGACTACGACCAGTACATCTGGGGTGTGTACGGAGCCTACACGATGAAGATCAAAAAGATCAGCCTCAAAGCCGGCGCCCGCCTCGAGACCACCTGGAACGACGGGACCTTCACCCTGGCCCCCGAGGGCGCTCCGGTGAGCTACCGCCTGGACAACAGCCTGTTCAACGTGATCCCCTACGCCACGTTCTCCTACGCGCCCAAACAATCCCGGCGGTATTCGGTCGCCTACACCCAGCGCCTCTCGCGGCCGGGCATCTGGTACATGAACCCCTACGTGGACGACCGCGACCCGATGAACATCACCACGGGGAATCCCAACCTGGACGCCGAGATCACCCACACCGTCAACGCCAACTACGGCATCTACGACACGAAGGTAACCTTCACGGTGGGGGGCAACGCCAGCTTCACGAACAACTCGATCGAGCAGGTAACCTCCGTGGGCACCGAGGGACGCAGCCTGACGACCTACTACAACGTCGGCAAGCGCGACCGCTACGGCCTGAACATCTACTACTCCTGGCGTCCGAGCAGCAAGTTCAGCCTCAACATCAATCTCGCGGGCGGCTACATGGTGGTGGAAGGCGTGCAGAACCGCAACGACGGCTTCAACTACAACGGCAACGTCAGCTCCCGCATCGGCCTGTGGAAGGGCGGCTCGCTCAACGTGAACGCCTATTACAGTTCGCCCCGCATCCAACTGCAGGGCAAGTCGGCCAGCTTCTATTACTACGGATTGGGGGTCAGCCAGAAGGCCCTCAAGGACAAGGTCACCTTCAACCTCTCGGCCACGAATCCCTTCAACCGGGACATCAACTTCTGGACCAAGCAGCAGACGGACACCTACTACCGCCGTTCGGACTCCTGGTATCCCATGCAAAGCGCGCGCCTGAACGTGACCTGGAACTTCGGCAAGGCCCAGGTGCAGGTCAAGAAGGCCCGCCGGAGCATCACCAACGACGACGTCAAGAGCGGTGAGGACGGCGGCGGTGGCGGCGGACAGTAACAGAAACGAGAATCCGGGACTTTCGATCCCGGATTCTTGTTTAATTTATGTCCAGCGCCATGATGTAATCGTTCATGAAGTAGCCGTTTCCTATGGGGAAATCCCCCTCGCGCACCTTGCGCATCCCCAGGCGCTCGTAAAACTGCAATGCGGAGTTATTGCGGTTGACGTTCAGTTCCATCACACAAGGGGCGGGGCAGAGGCCCCGGATATGGTCGACGGCCTTTTCGAACAGGGCCCGGCCGGCCCCGCAGCCCTGGAAAGAGGGCAGCACATAGATTTTCTGGAGGTGGAAAAGCGCCTCGCCCTGCCGTTCGACGGCGATGTACCCGCAGGGCTCACCGTCCACGTAAGCCAGGTAATAGACCTGACCCTCGTCCATCTGCTGCCGAATACTCTCCGGAGCATACATCCACTCCATCATATAATCGAGTTGTTCGGGAGAAAGTATCTCGGAATAAGTGGCCGGAAAAACCACCTCGGCCAGTGAACGTATCAGCGGAGCATCCTCCGGGGAGGCCTGGCGAAAAATAATCATTGCGGAAGGTTTCATGGGATACAAAGATAGGGTTTCCGGGCGATTTCTTTATCGTTTCAAGAGGTCGGGAGAGCGGTAGCTCCCAATTTTTCGCTATTTTTGTACCAAAGCCCCCGCTCATGAGCCATTCCGACCAGCCCCAGCCCTACCAGCCCCTTTCGCGGACCAACTACGGCCAGTTGATGAAGCGGCGGATCCGCAAGGTGATGCTGATCTGCAGCAGCTACGACGCTTACACCCTGGAGGAGGACGGGCGCATCGACGGACAGATCAACCGCGAATACTTCGACCTGAACCTCAGCAATCCCCCCTTGTTCACCCGAGTGAGCACCTCCACCGAGGCGCTCGATCTGCTGCGTGAGAACGACGACTTCGACCTGGTCATCAGTATGATAAACGTCGGTGAACTGGACGTTTTCCACTTCGCCAAACAGCTTAAGAACGAGCGACCCGCCATTCCCGTGGTGCTGCTCACCCACTTCACCCACGACCTCTACCGCCGCCTGGACGGCGAGGACCGATCGGGCATCGACTACATCTTCTCCTGGCACGGCAACGCCGACCTGATCCTGGCGATCATCAAGCTGATCGAGGACCGCATGAACGCCGACGAGGACATCCTGGGGGTGGGGGTGCAGTCGATCCTGCTGGTGGAGGACTCGATCCGCTACTACTCGACTTACCTGCCCGCGATCTACCGCCTGCTGTTGCAGCAGAGCGCCGAATTCCTCAAGGAAGCCCTCAACGAGCAGCAGCAGATGATGCGCAAGCGCGCCCGGCCCAAGATCCTGCTGGCCACCAACTACGAGGAGGCCGTGATGCTCTACCAGCGCTACAAGGAGAAGCTGCTGGGGGTCATCTCGGACGTGGGATTCGTGCTCCACAAGAACGACCCCGCCTCCAGCGAAAAACTCGACGCCGGGATCGACCTCTGCCGCCTGATCAAGGCCGACGACCCCACGATGCCCTTCCTGATGCAATCCTCCCAGGAGAGCATGCGCGAGAAGGCTCAGGAGCTGGGCGTGGGCTTTATCGTCAAGTATTCGAAAACCCTGCTGCTCGAACTGGGCGACTACATCAGCCAGGAGTTCGCCTTCGGGGATTTCGTCTTCAAAGACCTGCACACCGGGGAGATCATCGGCCGGGCCCGCGACCTGCGCGAGATGCAACACCTGGTCCTAGAGATTCCCGAAGAAGTGCTGTTGTTCCATACCACCCGCAACCGCCTCTCGAAGTGGATGTTCTCGCGCGGGCTATTCTCCCTGGGCAACACCCTGCGCCGCATCAGCCACGACCATTTCGACAACGTGGACGAGATGCGCCGCTTTATCGTCAAGGCGATCACCGACTACCGCATCGTACAGGGTCACGGCGTGGTGGCCCGCTTCAACCCCGAGACCTACAGCCGCTACATCTGGTTCGCCCGCATCGGCGAGGGTTCGCTGGGGGGCAAGGCCCGCGGGCTGGCCTTTATCAACAACGTGCTGCAAAAGCACCAGTTGCTCGACAAGTACGAGGGGGTCAAAATCATGCTGCCCCGCACGGTGGTGGTGGCCACGGATTATTTCGACGAATTCGTCCGCTACAACGGGCTGCAATACGTGATCGGGGCCGACCTCAGCGACGAGGAAATACTCTCCGAGTTCGTCAGTTCGCGCCTGCCCGAATCGCTGGTCACCGAGCTCCGGGCCTACATCCGCCACGCCTCGGGGCCCCTGGCCGTGCGGTCGAGCTCCAAGTTGGAGGACTCGCACTACCAACCCTTCGCCGGGATTTACTCCACCTACATGATTCCCCTCACGGAGAACGAAGACCAGATGCTGCGTATGCTGGGCAAGGCGATCAAGAGCGTCTACGCCTCGGTCTACTTCGCCTCGAGCAGGGCCTATATCCAAGCTTCGTCCAATCTACTGAGCGAGGAGAAGATGGCCGTCGTGATCCAGGACGTCTGCGGCAGCGAGGACAACGGCTATTTCTTCCCGACGCTTTCGGGGGTGGCCCGCTCGCTGAATTTCTACCCCATCGGGGACGAAATGCCCGAGGAGGGGATCGTCAACCTGGCCTTCGGGCTGGGCAAGCTGGTGGTCGAGGGAGGGCAGACCCTGCGCTTCTCGCCCCACCATCCCCAAAGCGTGCTGCAACTCTCGGCTCCGGAGCTGGCCCTCAGGGAGACCCAGCGCGAGATGTTCGCGCTGAACCTGCGGCCCGAAGCATTCAAGACCTCGCTGGACGACGCGATCAACCTCGAACGTTTCGAGATCAACCGCATGCCGCCCTTCCGCAACCTGCGCCACGTGGCCTCGACCTGGGACCAGCAGAACCAGTGCATCTCGGAGAGCACCTTCACCGAGGGGCGCAAGCTGATCACCTTCTCGCGCATACTTAAATACGGCACGCTTCCTTTGGCGGAAATCCTTTGCGACCTGCTGGCCATGGGCCAGCAGGAGATGCGCGTGCCGGTGGAGATCGAGTTCGCCGTCAACATGGACGTCCCCCACGGGGAGGATTGCATCTTCAACTTCCTCCAGATACGCCCCATCGTCACGGGCGAAAACAAGGAATCGCTCGACTGGAAGCACGTGGACATCTCCCAGGCGCTCGTCTACGCCGAAAACGCCCTGGGCCTGGGGGCCATCGAGGGGGTGAGCGACATGGTCTACGTCCGCCGCGAAGCCTTCGACAAGGCGCTCACGCCGGAGATCGCCGCCCAGGTGGGCTCTCTCAACAGCCTGCTGCGCAAGGAGAAGCGCAACTACGTGCTGGTGGGCCCCGGACGCTGGGGCTCGAGCGATCCCTGGCTGGGGATTCCGGTGCGCTGGACCGATATTTCCGAAGCCCGGGTGATCGTCGAATGCGGCCTGGAGGACTTCCGGGTCGAGCCGAGCCAGGGCACGCACTTCTTCCAGAACCTGATCTCCTTCGGGGCGGGCTACCTGACGGTCAATCCCTTTATGGGCGACGGGGTTTTCGATCAGGAGCGGCTGGACGCCCTGCCCGCGTTGTTCGAGAATGAATACCTGCGGCATGTACGCTTTCCCGAGCCGCTCTATATTTACATCGACGGACGCAAAAACAAGGGGATCGTGCGGTAACGATCCCCTGCGACATAAAACAGCCCCGGATTTCCATACAGAATCCGGGGCTGTTCGTTTTAGTCATCCTTATTCTTTCGGCAACTTAAATGCCGCCAAATAGATCTGCGATTTTTCGTCTTCGTGTGAGGAATAATAACTCATAAATAGCGTATCTCCCCGCACCACGAAGCCCGGGTAGCTGCAATCACCCCCGCTGGGCAGGCGGCAAAGTTTGGCCAGCTTGCCGTCGGCACCCAGGTCATAGAGGCCCACATGGGCTTCTCCCGGAGTATCGTGGTCGCGCGAGCCCACCAATACCTCCCTATTGGGCAGGCGGACGATGCCGGGGCCGCCCAGCTTGATCCCGCAATCCTGCCAGGTCCAGGAGTCGTAGGGGTGCTTGCTGCGCCCCACCAGGCCGTGGGCATTCTGGAATTCGCGCCGCATAATGAGGGTCAGGTCGTCACCCGGGCCGAAAAGCAGGTCGGTCTCGTTGGGGAGGCTGTCCACATCGAAGCGGGCGATCATCCAATAGTGCAGACCGTCCCGCGTCTTGAGCAGCGACACCCGGTCATCCTCGTAGGCCACGCCATAGCCCGCGTCGGAATTCCAGCGCACGCGCCACATCCAGACCTTGCCGGGAAATTGCTCCTTGTCGAAGGCGATCATCTCCGGAGCGGAGAACTTACCACTCTCGGGGTCGCGGAAGGAGACGTAGCTGTCCCCGCTGAGGAACGTTCCATCCTGGTAGCGGCTGCCGCCCATGATGATCATCAGGCTGCCGTCGGGGCGCTTCGAGATGCCCGGATCGCGCAGGTCGACTCCTTCGAGCTGGATCGCGCCCTCGTCGCTCCAGACGGTGCCGTCTGGCGAGGAGATGATCCGGATAATGCCGTTGTCGCCCGGGACGCCGGTCGTTTTGGGCACATGGCTGTTGGCTTCGCGGAAGCAGCAGTAGAACTTGCCCTGGTGATCGACCAGCCCGGTAAAGGCGCTGTGGGGAGCCTCGCCCCAGATTTTCTGAACGCTCACGGGTTCATCGAGCCCCGCCGGAGCCGTGCAGGCGACCGCTCCGAGCAGGAGCAGTCCTAACAGGATTTTCTTCATTTGAGTTTGGGTTAGTCGTTTTGAATTTATTCGGGTTTACATTTTTTGCAACAGCAGGTGCCGCCCAGGCAGGCATCCAGCGAATATGTGCCGGCCCCCGAAAGCAGCAGGACCACAAAAATAAGCATATACATCAGCGGCAGTTCGGAGCCGCCGAACGAGAAGGGCGCATGCACGATAAAAGCGGCGACCCCCATCCCGAAGATCAGCGGCAAGGTAGCCAGGCGGGTCAGCAGACCCAGGATCAGCAGCCAGGCACAACCGGCCTCGGCGATGATGATGAGCGTCAGCGAAAGTCCGGCCCCCAGGCCCAGCGGATCGGGAAAGGAGGCGCTCATGGCGTCGAAATTTTGGATTTTAGCTACACCGTGGCTGAAAATGGCCAGTCCGGCCAACACGCGGAGCACCAGCAAAGCGATATCGGTACCCCAGGAAAAAAACAGGAAATGCTTGATTTGTTTCATGATCAGGGATTTTTAAGGATTAACTTGCTTGTTGCTTCGCAATAAATATACCTAAATTTTTTATTTTTGCATGAATACCCCCTATGTGAAAACTTCATGCTGAAAAAACTGCTTTTTGCCGCCGCCATCCTGACGCTGCCCCTCCTCTGCCGGGCCGCGGAGCCGATCCAGATCCACTCCCACAACGATTACATGCAGAAAGTTCCTTTTTACAGGGCCTATTCCCAGATGGTCAACACCATCGAGGCGGACGTCCGGCTCGAGGAAGGCTCCGGCATGCTGCTGGTCTCCCACGATGCGAAGGACATGGTCAACGCCCTGGATATCGAACAAATGTACCTCGATCCGCTGGTCTTCCTGTTCACTCAGAACGGCGGGCGGCCCTGGATGCGCTCCGAGCAGAAACTCACCCTGATGATCGACCTGAAAACGGCGCTCCATCCGACGATCGACGTGCTGATCGGCAAGTTGCGCAAGCATCCGGCGGTGTTCGACCCGCAGGTCAACCCACTGGCCGTGCGCATCGTGATCTCGGGCAGCCGCCCCGAGCCGGCCGATTACGGCAACTACCCGGCTTTCATCTCCTTCGACGGGGTGATCGACGCCGAGTACACGCCCGGGCAACTGGAGCGGATCGGCTTTATCAGCGAGTACTTCGGCCAGTATTCGCAGTGGAAAGGGGAGGGCGACATGCCCGCGGCGGACCGGAAAGCCATCGAAGCCGCGGTGGAGAAAGCCCACCGCCAGGGCAAGGCGATCCGCTTCTGGGGTTCGCCCGACACGCCCACGGCCTGGGCCACCTTCCGCGATCTGGGCATCGACATCATCAACACCGACCGGCCCGAAGCCTGCACGGAATTTTTCGGAAGGTAAGCGCGAACTATTTTTTCGAAAAGTCCTTGCGAATCCAAATCTTTTTGTGAAATTTGCACCCGGAAACGGAAATTCCGTTTACCTACAGCAGCTTCAATAGCTCAGTTGGTAGAGCATTTCATTCGTAATGAAAAGGTCGTCGGTTCGAGTCCGACTTGAAGCTCTGGAACAAAAAAGGCCCTCGGGAAGAGGGCCTTTTTCTATTCCGGCGCGGACACAATCAGAATAGTCCGCTGATATTTCCATCATCATCCACATCTATATTTTCCGAAGAAGGTGTCTCCGGCAAGCCCGGCATCCGCATGATCTCGCCCGTGATCGGGATCAGGAATCCCGCCCCGGAGGCGATCTCGATGTCGCGCACCGTGATCACAAAATCCTTGGGGCGGCCCAGCAGGTCGGGATTGTCCGACAACGACTTCTGGGTCTTGGCGATGCAGACGGCCAGCCCCTCGAGCCCCAGGTCGCGGATCCGGCGCAGGGCCGTGCGGGCCTTGGGGGTGTAGTCGACGGCCTGGGCCCCGTAGATGCTGCGGGCGATGGTTTCGACCTTTTTTTCGACCGGTTCTTCCAGGCGGTAGAGCGGCCGGAAGGAGGTACAGCAGGTTTCGGAAGCCTCGACCACCAGGCGGGCCAATTCCTCGGCCCCGGCACCCCCCGAGCCCCAAACGTCGGCCACGGAAACGGCCACGCCTTGGCTGCGGCAATAGTCGCGCAGGAACTCGAGTTCCTCGGGCGAGTCGGTCGCAAAACGGTTGATGGCCACCACGGGCGCCAGGTGGAAAAGCCGGATGTTCTCGATGTGCTTCTGCAGGTTGACCACCCCGCGTTCGAGGGCCGCCAGGTCGGGTTCCTTGAGCTCGGCCAGGGGTTTCCCCCCGTGGTATTTGAGTGCCCGAACGGTGGCCACCAGCACCACGGCGTTGGGCGAGAGGCCCGCCGTGCGGCACTTGATGTCGAGGAACTTTTCGGCCCCCAGGTCGAAGCCGAATCCGGCCTCGGTGACCGCGTAATCCGAGAGCGAGAGGGCCATCCGCGTGGCCAGGATGCTGTTGGTCCCCTGGGCGATGTTGGCGAAAGGCCCGCCGTGGATCAGGGCCGGGGTGCCTTCGAGGGTCTGGACCAGGTTGGGCTTGATGGCTTCCACCAGCAGCGCCGCCATGGCCCCTTGGGCCTTCAGGTCGCGGGCATAGATCGCTTTTTTGTCGTGGGTGAATCCGACGAAGATATTGCCCAGCCGCTCTTTGAGGTCGCTCAGCGAGGTGGCCAGGCAGAGGATGGCCATCACTTCGGAGGCCGCGGTGATGTCGAATCCGGTTTCGCGCGGAACCCCCGAAGAAGTGCCGCCCAGGCCGGTGACGACGTTGCGCAGGGAGCGGTCATTGAGATCCATCACCCGCTTCCAGGCCACGGTGCGGGGATCGAGGCCCAGCGAGCGGGTCTTGCTCTGGAGGTTGTTGTCAATCAGGGCCGAGAGCAAATTGTGGGCCTTTTCGACCGCCGCGAAGTCGCCCGTGAAGTGGAGGTTGATCTCCTCCATGGGCAGCACCTGCGAGTAGCCGCCCCCGGTAGCTCCGCCCTTGATGCCGAAGACCGGGCCCAGCGAGGGTTCCCGCAGGGCCACCGCCGAAGAGCGGCCGATGCGGTTGAGCGCCTGGCTCAGGCCGATCGAGACGGTGGTCTTGCCTTCCCCGGCCGGGGTGGGCGAGATGGCCGAAACGAGGATCAGCTTGGATTGCTTGATCCGCTCGGGACGAATGTAACTCAGGGGAATTTTGGCTTTGTATTTTCCGTACAATTCCAGGTCCTCGGTCGGGATGCCGAGTTTTTGGGCAACGGAGACAATGGGTTGCGGAGTGACGGAACGAGCTATTTCGAGATCGGTTTTCATAAGGCAGGTAGTTTATAGAAAGAATCACTCACAAATAGGGGGCCAGGCTTCCAAAATCGGCGCAAAATTTGTTACCTTTGGGTAAGTTATGTAAAATCTACTTAAAAACGAAAGACTATGTTAAGCGCAAAATTGGAATCCGCCATCAACGCCCAGATCAACGCCGAATTCTGGTCGGCCTACCTCTACCTCTCCATGTCCGCCTGGTGCGCCGGGGAAGGCTACCCGGGCTTCGCCAACTGGTTCAGCGTCCAGTTCAAGGAAGAACAGGACCACGCCCTGATCCTCTCGAATTTCGTCCTCTCGCGCGGCGGGAAGGTTAAGTTGGCCCCCATCGACGCGGTGAAGACCGAATGGAAATCGCTGCTCGAAACGATGGAGGAAACCCTGGTCCACGAACGCAAGGTGACCTCCCTGATCCACAACCTCTACGCCCTGGCCACCGACGAAAAGGACTTCGCCACCACCAGCGCCCTCAAATGGTTCGTCGACGAACAGGTCGAGGAAGAAGAGACCGCCCAGGGCTGGATCGACAAGCTGCAGATGATCGGCACCGAAGGCTCGGGCCTCTACCTGCTGGACGCCGAACTGGCCGCGAGGGTCTACACCCAGGCCACGCCGCTGACCGGGAAATTGTTGAAATAAATTTCTATATTTGACATAATATAGGATGCGTCTTGGCAATCTTTTCAAGCAAGCTTGAAGATTGCGCTCGACTTTCACTATATTTGTTGGATGGGATTGCATGGCTATTCCATCCAACAAATCTATGTTAGGCACCATAACAACAATACAAAGGATGTCCATCCACGACGGGCCGGGCATCCGTTCGACGGTCTTTTTCAAGGGCTGTAACCTGCGTTGCCGCTGGTGCCACAACCCGGAGACCTGGAGCTCCCGGCGGCAGTTGAACCACGTCGCCGAGAAATGCCAGGGCTGCGGACGCTGCGCCGAGGCCTGTCCCTCGGGCGTGCTGAGCATGGCCGAAGGCAAGCTGTATATCGACCGGCGACGGTGTACGCTCACCGAAGCCTGCGTGGAGGCCTGCCTCAACGGCGCCATTTCATTGATCGGCAAGCGGCAGGAGCCCGAGCAGATCGTCCGGTCGCTGCTGCAGGACCAGCCGTTTTTCGAGGAGTCGGGTGGGGGCGTGACCCTCTCGGGCGGCGAGCCGCTGATGCAGCCCGAGTTCGCCCGGGAAATTCTGAAACTCTGCCGCGAGGCGGGGCTGCACACCGCCCTGGAGAGCAACCTGGCCTTCCCCTGGGAAACGGTCGAGGCCCTGCTGCCGGAGGTGGACCTGTGGATGTGCGACCTCAAGGTGGCCGACCGCGACCGCCACAAGGAATGGACGGGAGCCTACAACGACCTGGTGATCGGCAACCTGCACAACCTCTCCCGACGGGGCGTCCCGCTGATCGTGCGCACGCCGGTGGTGCCGGGCGTCAACGACGACGAGGCGGCCATCGAGGCGATTTGCCGTTTGCTCGAGCCGTTGGAGAATCTGCTGTACTACGAACTGCTCGGATTCCACACGCTGGGCTTCGACAAGTTCCACAACCTGGGACTCAAAAACCCCATGCCGGAGGCCCGGCCGCTGGACAAAGAGCTGCTCGAGCGCCTGAAGGAAATTCCCGGACGATACGGACTAAAATCTAAAAAACAATATGATGGATCCTCAAATCTATAACGACCGGATCGCCCGGATGCGCCAGAAAAAACTGGCCCAGACCCGCGAAAAAATCGAAAAGGAAGGCCTCCTCGACGAGGACGACTACGGACGCGTGGTACCGCCGGCCGGCCTGTGGAAAATCCAACCCAACCACCCCGACGGCTCGTTCTACGGCTACGACGCCTGGTGCGACAACTTCTGCAGCCTGATGGCGGTACACCCCCTCTACATCGACCCGGACGACGCCTTCGCCGGACGCTGGATGTACTTCATGTCCAAGATGCGGCCCAACAAGTGGAATCCCGCGTATCCCTACGACCACCTCAAGGAGAACATCAAAAAATACGACATCATCAGCGGCATCGGCGACGACCAGCATTTCGCCGTCGACCTGCAGGTAGGCCTCGATTTGGGCTGGGGCGGGCTGCTCGAAAAGATCGAGCGTTACCGCGCCATCAACACCTCCCCCGAGCATCAGCATTTTTACGACTTACACACCCGGGGAATCAAAGCCATTCAAGGTTGGATCGCCCGCCACATCGAGTTGGCCGAGCAGATGGCCGCCCAAGAGAGCGACCCGCTGCTCCGGGAAAACCTGCTGGAGATCGCCGCCCTGAACCGCAACGTGCTCAGCGACGCCCCCAAGACCCTGCGCGAAGCCTGCCAGTGGATCGTCTGGTTCCACACCGCCGAGCGCACCTACAACCGGGCCGGGGCCGGGGCCCAGATCGACGCCCTGCTGGCGCCCTACTACGAGCGCGACAAGGCCGCCGGGCTGATCGACGACGCCGAGGCGGTCTACTACCTGGCCTGCTTCCTGATCAACGACCCGGTATACTGGCAGTTGGGCGGTCCCGACGCCACGGGAAAGGACCAGACTTCGCCCATCTCGTTCCTGATTCTCGAGGCGGCCGACAAGATCAACACCTCTCTGAATGTCACCGTGCGGGTGCACGACGGCCTCAACAAGGAGCTGTTCGACAAATCGGTCCACTACCTGATCAAGAACAAAAACGGCTGGCCCCGCTTCTCGGGCAACGACGCCCTGGTCGAGGGCTTTATGAAGAACGGATACAGCGCCGAATTGGCCCGTGACCGCATCGCCGTGGGCTGCAACTGGATGTCGCTGCCGGGCAAGGAGTACACCATGAACGACCTGGTGAAGATCAATATGGCCAAGGTGCTGGAAGTGGCTTATCAGGAGATGGTCTCTTCGGGGGAAACCCCCTCGACCGAGGCCCTCTGGCAGCGTTTCGCCGACCACCTGAGCCGCGCCGTACAGACGGCCGCCGACGGCATCCGCCACCACCTCAAGTACCAGAAATTCAACGAACCCGAGCTGATTCTCAACCTGTTGAGCCACGGCCCGCTGGAAAAGGGACTCGACATGGCCGCCGGGGCCGCCGAATACTACAACATGGGCATCGACGGGGCCGGGCTGGCCGTGGTGGCCGACTCGATGGCCGCCCTCGAGCAGCGCGTCGAGCGCGAAGGACGCCTCGACTGGGCGGATATGACCACCTTGTTGGAAAGTAATTTTGCGGGCGAAAAAGGCGAAGAAGTCCGCCGGGTGCTCCAAAAAAGCGAACGCTTCGGAGCCAACGACTCCCTGGGTGAAAAATGGGCCGTCCGCGCCAAAGACCTGTTTACGAAGTTAGTCTGCGCCCAGTCCAACGGCGAGATGCTCTTTATCCCCGGCTTCTTCTCCTGGGCCAACACCGTATCCTTCGGAGAGGCCGTGGGAGCCACGCCCAACGGGCGCAAGGCCGGTACCCCCATCTCGCACGGGGCCAACCCCAACCCGGGATTCGCGGGCGACCAGGCCGACGGAGCCTCCCTCTCGCTGGCGACCTCCGTGGCCAAGGTGCAGCCCGGCTACGGCAATACCGCCCCCATGCAGTGGGAGCTGGACCCGACCCTGGCCAAGGAGGAGAACGCCAAGCTGATCGGCTCGATCATCCGGGCCCACTTCAAGCAGGGCGGGACGCTGATCAACGTGAACATCATGGACAAGGATAGCGTACTGGCCGCCCACAAGGACCCCTCGCTCTATCCTGAGCTGGTGGTGCGGGTGACCGGCTTCACGGCCTACTTCTCGATGCTCTCGCCTCCCTTCCGCCAGTTGGTGGTGGACCGTATCCTGGAAAGTTAAACGATCGAACTATGAAATTGATAGAGACTTACGAGCACGACGCTCCGGACTACAACCCCTTCCTGATCGGCCCGCGCTGGCAGGTGGCCATGATCAACTACACGGATTTCGAGACGGTCGGGAAGATCGAGCGCCTCGACATCCATTACCACACGGACGAAGCCTTCGTGTTGTTGGAAGGCCATTCGGCCCTGATCGGCGCCGAGATCGTGGACGACAAGATCACCTACGAGGTGACCGACCTGCAGCCCAACAAGGTATACAACATCCCCAAGGGCGTGTGGCACCGGATGACGATGCAGCCCGGCAGCAAGGTGCTGATTATCGAGGACAGCGACACCCACCTGGGGGACTTCGCGTTTTACTACTTGAGTGACGAGCAGAAAAAGCAGTTGAAAGAAGCTGTAGCCAAGGTAATCGGGTAGGGCTTATCCAAATAACAGACGCGGGCGACAGAATATCTGTCGCCCGCGTCTGTTATTGGTCTTTGGAGTGTTAGATCCCCTTAGCGTAGTTTTGTACGTCTTTCAAGACGCGCATGAGGTTGCCACTCCAGATCTTCTCGATATCCTCGTCGCTGTAGCCGCGGCGCAGCAGTTCGATCGTAATGTTTTTCATCTGGGCGGCCGTTTTGCAATCGGCCAGTTGGCCGCCGCCGTCGAAGTCGGTGCCGATGCCTACGTGGTCGATGCCGATCAGCTTGACTACATGGTCGATGTGGTCGATCGCTTCGGCGACGGTCGGCAGGTCGAGCGGGTATTTTTCGTACACTTCATAGGTGTCGGCACGCTGCTGCTGTTCCTGCAGGGTGGTGAGCGCTTCCAGGGCGGCGTAGCGTTCGCGCACCACGCGCAGGGCCGAATCCACCTGGGGATTGCCCGCCGTGGGGCGCACATAGATGCTCAGGATGCAGAGCTGCATCACCCCGCCGTTGGCGGCCAGGGCCTTCAGTAGGCTGTCGCTCATGTTGCGGGGGTTGTCGCAGACGGCCTTGGCGCAGGAGTGGGAGGCGACCACCGGGGCGCGGCTCTCGGCGATGGCGTCGAAGGCCGATTTCTCGCTCACGTGCGAGATGTCGACCATCATGCCCAGTTGGTTCATGCGCAGGACCACGTCGCGGCCGAAGTCGGAGAGGCCGTCGTGTTCGGCCCCGGCGGGGTCGTTGGCCGAGTCGCAGATGTCGTTGTTGCGGGTGTGGCAGAGGGTCACGTAGCGGGCCCCCAGGTCGTAGTAGCGGTCCAGCAGGTCGAGGTCCTTGCCGATGGGGTAGCCGTTCTCGACGCCGATGAACATGGCGCGTTTGCCGGCCTTCTTGGCGGCGTAGGCGTCTTCGGGCGTGGTGGCCAGCACGAATTTTTCGGGATGGGTCTCGGTGACCTTGTGGATGTCCGCGATCATGCCCAGGGCCTTGTCACGCGCAGCCGCGAATCCGGCGCTGTCGCGGGGTCCCTGGCGGACATAGGCGGCGAAGAAGGCGCCGTCCAGGCCCCCGATCTCCATCTTGGGCAGGTCGACGCAGGCGCCCCGGTTCTCGGTCAGGATGTCGTATTCGGGGTAGGGGAAAAACTTGGGCGTGTCGTTGTGCGAATCGAGGGTCAGGAAACGCTTGTGCAGTTTGTCGGCCCGTTGTTCGAGAGTCTGTTCGCCGCAGGCGGTCAGGGCGAGGAGGGCCACCAGGGGCAGTCCTAAAAATTTAAAATTCATGTCCGTTCAAAGTTAGAGAGTGGTCAAAAGTAGGTATTTCCTCGGAGAAAGCGAAAAAATTGTTAGCCTTTTGTCGATAAAAACCGGGGGATGGAAACCCGCCCCGCTTTTGGGTCCGGGCAGAAAGACGTACTTTTACACCAGGAAAATCTGCATTTGCGCGGAATGTTTAGAAAATGTTAATTTTGTATATATTTATACAAATGAAATAAAATTTTAACATTCCGAACAAAAACTGATTCCCTTGCGTTATCTTTGCGGAGAAATTAGGATAGAAAGATCAAAACGATGAAAATCACAGGCCAACCGAAAGCATTTTTGAGCGAGGAAGCCCGCGGGCTGCTCAACCTGTACGAATCGCTGGGCGAGCGGGCGGAAATATTCCTGCCCCGACACATTTTCGACAACCTCACCAGTTTTGTCAGCCTCTGCATGGAGGAACCGGACGACCCGGCCAAGCAGCAGGCCGAGATCAACCGCTACCTGCTCAAATTCCGCGAGGAGATCCCGGGCTACACCCACGTCTCGCTGATGCTCATTCCGCATCAGAACTCCAAGGCCTTCGAACTGAGTAGCAAGCGCGGCGTGTTCGTGCGCAAGATCAACGCCATGCTCGACACGGACGGCACCAATGCCGAGATCAAGACCGTCCTGCGCAACATCCGCGACAGCCACGACCTCTCCGTAGGGACGCCCCCCATCAACAGCCGCCACATCGAATTCATGTCCCAGGTGCAACTGGGGGGCCACGTGCGCGACCTGCGCAAGTACCGCGACGTGATCGGGGTGACGGGCGACATCAACGAGGCCCACTGGAACTACCTGATGGACACGCTCGAACAGATGATCAGCCAGAGCACCCACTACACCACCCAGGCCGAGAAGAACGACTTCCTGCAGCGCAGCCGCTGGGCGGTCAACTTCAAGGGCATGAACGGCATGATCCGCACGGTGGTCTCGGGCAACGCCGACAAGGCCGTCTCGCTTTTGCGCGGCGACGTCTTCAACAAGGAGTGTGTGGTGGTGATGGAAAGCCCCGCGCCCGAGGCGCTCTACGAGAAGATGACCGCCGACACCACCTCGGTGTTCGTGGTCAAGGTCAAGCACGCGCGCATCAATCACTACGCGGGCCCGAAGTGGTTCCCGCTGCTGACGCGCCTGGTGATCGTGGACGACTCCAAGGAGTCGCGCAGCTCGAACACCTCGCTGGTGTTCTGCTTCCACAACGGCATCATCAACACCCTGAACATCGTACACACCAAGAAGCTGGGTTCCCCGGCCAATACGCAGTTGAACCTGCGCCTGATCCTCGAGAACGTGAATCCGGGCTTCCTGTCCGAGTTCCGCGAGAAGATCGAGGCCCAGATCGGCGAATACACCCGTGAACTGGACGGCATCCTGATGGAGCAAACAGGCGATACGGCCGACCTCGAGAAGCGAATCACGCTGTTCAAGCTGGACGCCTTCTCGCGCCAGGTGGTGCAGGACAAATACTCGTTGGAAAAGCTGCGCGACTTTATCTTCTTCCTCGAGAACTGCCACAAGCAGGACAACAAAAAGATCCAGACCCAGGAGCTGATCGACGAGTTCGAGCTGCGGATGAAGCAATACTTCTACGCGGGCAACAAGCTCATCGACGTCATCACGATCCTCGAGGGCGGCGGCCGCCACCAGATCAAGACCTTCGGGGACTACCTCCGCAGCAAGACCTTCAACAACCTCGGCAGCCGCATCCGCCAGGCCTGCCAGTTGATCCTGGAGATCATTCCCAGCGGTTACGAGCGCACGCTGCACAACCATTTCCACAAGAACTTCGGGTTGAACCTCTTCCTCGAAAAATACCAGGAATACCTCACCAAGACGATCAAGGACGCCGACAACAAGGGCCGCTACGAAAAATTCCTGATCGACCTGGGGATCCGCGACAAGTACTTCGCCCTGAACGAGGAAGACCAGAACGTGGTCAAAAACTTCCTGGCCGCCCTGGGCAACCTGGACCAGACCTCGGTCTCGGACTCGGTGCAGATGATCATCCGCGACCTGCTGTTCAACCCCAACGGACGGCCCAAGCCCTACATCATCTACAACGCCGTGCAGGCCTGGGAGTACAAGGACCTGCTGCCGGACGACTGCTTCGACATCAACCCCTTCGACATCGAGATCGAAAACGACGCCGAGGGACGCCTGGCCTATGACCGGCTGATCGACAAGCTGATGCGCATCAAGTCGACCTTGTCGCTCTTCGACGATAGCGGCAACCTCTGGGACCTCTTCTGCGAGAACACCACCATCCTGATCAACGACCCGAACAACCCCACGGGTTACACGGACTTCAACACCGAGTCGGTCAACAACTTCCTGCGCTTTCTGAACAGTTGCAAGATCACGCTCTTCCTGGACGAAGCCTACGCCGAGAGCGTCAAGGTGGAGGAGAAGGAGATGCCCAAGTGGCGGACCCTCTCGCGCTACATCATGAACAACATCAGCGCTCAGTCGCGCGTCACGGCCATTTCCTCGCTCTCGACCACCAAGAACCTGGCGGCCACGGGCGAGCGCCTCGGCGCCGTGGCCCTGACGCCCCAGGCGGCCGACTTCGCCAAGTACGCCCGCAGCTGCAACAGCGCCGACCACGGCAACAACAATTCGCTGCTGATGCTCAACAACTCCCTGGAGACCGCCCAGGTGGCCAAGAGCATCAAGGACCGCATCGAGGCCGAGTTGCCCAAGAACGCCTCGCGCTCGAAGATCAAGAAATCGATCGTGGGCTTCATCGTCAACCAAATCGGCAACACCGAGCACAGCAACGAGATCAGCAAGACCAACCGCCAGCTGCACAAGACGGCGGGCTTCGAGGGCTCGCCCCTCTACATCTTCCTGCTGGACGAACTGGTGGCCCTCGACAAGCTGGACGTGCTGGGCCTGCCCGACGACTTCAAGTACAAGGAGGAGCCTTTCTTCGTCTACTACCAGCAACGGCTGGTCGAGAACCTGAACCGCTTCCGGGTGAACAAAAACTTCCGGCAGGAGTCCCTGCGCCGCATGCGCCTGGCCCAACAAACGGCCGCCCGGCTGTTGGAGCAGGCCCCCGAGGGCACCGAACTGGACTACATCCGTTCGGACGGTTCCTACCTCTTCAACTTCCGGATCACGGGCCCCTACACCTACGCCGACATGCTGCTCTTCTGCGCCGCCCTGGCCCAGTTCAAAGGGGTGGCCACGGTACCGTACCCCACGGGCCTGATCCGCTTCTCGCTGGGGGGCTACATCAGCGCGGGCAGCCAGGGGATGAAGGTGTTCGCCGCCGAGATCGAGGACGCCTTCTCGATCCTGATCAACTACTGGACGGCCTTCGCCGCCCTGCGCGCCGACGAGGCCAACAAGCTGCGGGAGACCGACGACCTGTTGCGGCAGCTTTTCTGCTACCCCAAGGACCAGGATTTCATTAACTCGGTCGTGGAGGACTACGCCCTTTCGGCACCGTTCAAAAAGGACAAGGCTCCCTCGCTGCAGATCCGCGACGTGCGCTCGCTCTACCACACCTCTCCGGAAAAGAGCGGCGTGACGATCACCACCATCGGCCGCTCGGCCAACTCGGTGATCGAGCTGCACGGCGATCTGATCGGCTCCTGCTCGGACGTACTGGAATTCGTGAAAAGCTCGGCCTTTACCAAAGTGTACGAAAACCTGCTGGCCCAGGTCTACCGCAAGATTCCGGCCCTGGCCGACCTGGACTTCAACCGGGTCAGCTCGAAATACAGCAAGGCCGTCATACTCAAGTACATCACCAACAAGCGGACCTTCCAGCCCAACCACCACGTGCTGGACAACCCCGAGGAAAAGAACGTGATGCGGGAGATCTTGATCGAGATGGAGCACCTGCTCTTCTCGGACAGCAAGATGAAGATCCTGGCCATCAACGCCACCGGCAACGCCGAGCTGGACAAGGCCAAGCTGGAGGGGCTGAACTCCATCCTCAAGAAGCACATCCGCGAAATCCTGCTGCACTTCAACCTCCCGTTCGAAAAAGAGAGCCTCGAGCCGAGCCGCCGCGAGATCATCCGCGTGGCCGGGGAGTGCTTCGAGGAGATCACCGGGATCAAGTTGCAGGAGTTGAACCTGAACATCTGGATCGACGAATTCATGCGCAACCTGCGCGACAGCGAGGCCTTCCGCTCCTTGGAACTCTTCTCGCTGCGCAGTAGCGGCTTTATCGAGCAGGTCGTCCAGGAGAGCCTTTCGGCCTCCCCGACGATGACCGACAAGATCCTCTATCTCTATCTGTTGGAGAACGACAACTCGTTCTACAACCAGGTCTGCCAGAAACTCGCCTACTTCAACGAGCGCATCAGCGGGTGTCCCGAGGGCGAGCTGAAGATGTTCACCGAGGAGTTCGTCGCGAGTATCCTGCCCATGGAGCTGCGCGAGATGAGCAACTACATCCAGCGCAAGAAGGACATCAAGATCGCCGAGAGCGAGATCTACGCCGTCAGCCGCCGCGTGGTGCGGTTCTACATCAGCCTGATCAAGCGCACCCGGGGCACGGACTACTACAACCGCTACGCCCACACCCTGGTGCGCATCGTGGAAACGGCCTTCCGCAAGCAGAATTCGAGCGTCAACGAGATGGTCCAGCACGGCATCTCGCTGTACAAGGGCTTCGAGATGGAGAACAAGACGCTGGAGACCTTCGAAAAGGGTAACATCAGCTGGATCAACGAATTGATGACCACCTGCGGGGTAATCTCCTGCGAGCAGCCCGTGCAGGTGCACACCCGCATCGTCACCGATGCCAAGAAACGCGAGTATCCCTTCCACAAGATCGACCGGGCGGAAAACCGCAAGGCCCCCGGGGAGATTCCTTCGGATTACCCGACCGAATACATCCGCTACATCGACACGCGCCCCTCGTCGGCCTTCTTCACCGACCGCCTGGAACGCTTCGTGCGCAACATGGACTCGGACGACTACCGCTGCAAGGTGGTCAAGCACGGGATCGTCAAGGAACTGGTGATCTTCCAGAAGGGCTACATGAAGTACCTGACGGACAACTACCGGCTCAACTACACCGAGGAGATCACCCTGGGCGACATCCGCAATTTCGTGCCGGACGTCATCTCGCTGTTGGGGGCTCCCGAAAAACTGATCTCCTTCCCGCAGATCGGCTACTTCGACATCAAGGGCCCCACGGGCAACATCAAGACCATCGTCACCCCGCTGAAATCCGAAGCCGACTACTTCGGCGACGTGAAGAAGCCGCGGCTGACGGTGATCAACGAAAAGGTCAAGGAGATCGGGGGCATCCCGCGCCACGGCTCGCTGTTCATGGTCGAGGAGAACGACGGCAGCGTCTTCGTCATCGAGATCAACGGCGACAGCGGGGTGGGCAAGAGCGAGATGATCGCCGCCTTCGTGCTCAAGTGGTTGCGCAACAACCTCGAGGGCATCCGCTCGGTGAAGATGATCGCCGGGGACATGTTCCACGAGTTCCAGGACGCCGAGGGCAACCTCTACGGCATCGGTACCGAGGTGGGGGACTTCTCCCGCACCACGGACTTCGACCCGGACTACATCAAGTACTACAAGTACCTGTTCGAAAGCAGCGCCGACTCCAACGTCGAGGACCTCAACTCGCGCAGCACGGTCAGCGGCATGTGTGACATCACCATGCCCTACAAGGTGGACATCATGCTCTCGGCCAGCAATTACGCCAAGGACGAGGGCGGGATCACCCGGGTGGATAATCCCGAGAACTTCCTGCTCTACATCGACGGCCACGGCGAACGCAAGGAGAAGGCCACTAGCCAGGACGGCCCCAACTTCCACCGCACGCTCAAGCGCTACACCGCCGACAAGAACATCGTCGACGTGATCTCGCGCCACGGCAACTACCTGGACGAAATCCTCGACTGGGAATTTTCGACGGCCGACCGGCAGTACTACCTGGCCTCGTCCTTTAAGCTGATCGACAAGATCGACATCACGGAAGTGGTGAAGATGATCTTCGTGGGCCACTCCTTCGCCCGCGAGGGCGTCCGCTACCGCATCGAAGAGGTTGCGTTCGACATGATCCAAAACCGCTTCACCGCTTCTCTAAGTTATCCGCAGGGAGAAGGGGAGGGGCTCACAGAACGGCTGATCGACCGCAAGATGTTCAGCGCGATCTTCGACGCCCTGGCCAGCACCCCCGGCGGGCAACCCTTTATCGCCGAGGAAGGCCAGATGGAGTGCATCGAGCACCTGATCGCCTGCCTGCGAGGCGGCAAGGACGGCAAGGGCAAGGCCCGCCTGATCCAGTGCGGGGTGCTCTCGACCGAGATCGGCAAGAAGGGCCGCGAGATCACCGGGCCCCAGAAGGCCGCCGCCGCCCTGAAGCAACTGATCCAGGAGGTGCGGGTGAACAAGCCCGAGATCAACGAGGGCAAGATCAAGGTCAAGAAGTTGCTCAACGAGAAGTACCGCCACATCTTCCAGGGCGAGATGAACAGCTCGGAACTCTGGCGCTACAACTTCTACCTCTACCAGCTGGAAATCATGCGCAAGGCCGACCTGCGCCGCATGGACAACCGCAGCCGCAAGGTGGACATCAGCAACCTGGTGGACTTCCACCCCTCGGACCGCAAGCAGGAATTCAGCCCGCTGCTGGTGACGCCCAACCTGAACATCGAGCTGAATAGCTTCGGAGAGACCTTCGAGGAACTGATGAGTTTCCCGAACTACCCCGAATTCGCCGAGGAGTTCGCCGCCAAGACCAGCCAGCTCTACGTGACCGAAGGCTACAGCCCCGAGACGAACATCAACAACATGATCGTTCAGCTGCTGATACTCGAAGGCTACATCAACAGCGACGACCTAGCCCGGGGAAGCGTGATCGAAAAGGTCAACCGCGAGACCATCGCCGCGGCCAAGTACGCCATCGTGCAGTACCTGAACAAGCGCTCCGAAACCGGTGCCAAGAAAGAGAAAGCGGCGGAAAAGAAATAATCCTCCGCCGCACCTAACGCCAAAAACTCCCGGCCCGAACAATTCGGGGCCGGGAGTTTTTTTAAAGTACTAAAATCGAGAACCGGAATCCTGAAAACTCCAGAACCCCGGTTCTACTTGCAAAACAACCCTGTATTATGTCGTGTCCCTTTCGGGGATCGAGCTCCGATCGGAGGCTCTTCTATAGTAAGATGCAAAAATCAATCCGAGCGTTGCACCCAAAACAAAAAAATAACAACAAATACGGAAAACCCTCCCAAGCCCCGGGACCGCGGCTGCGCATATCGTGCGTCAGATTTTATTCATCGTCCGGTTCGAGGAGCGGAGCGTACTTAAAGTACGTGAGCACCGCAGAGAGGAGGATGGATAAAAGATGGCGTGCGATATGCGCAGCCGATCAGAATTTTACTCGGAGACCTAGCCTTACGTTAAAACTCCACGGATTTTGCGTCCGGTAGGTGACCGGCTGCTTGGCATTGGGGAAGTAATAACTGGCCGCGGGTTCGAGGTAGATCCCGAAGTTGTCGAGCATGTAATAGCTGATCCCACCCCCCATGGAGGTCGACCACAGAACGCCGGAGGCGTCAAGGTCCTGATTGAGCGTATTGAGGAGTTTGCCGGAATAATACATCCGGGCGCGCTGAGTGGCGGCCAGGGCCACTTCGGCCATGAACCCGCCATTGAGATAGATGTCCCACCGGTCGGTGTTGTAGAGCGAGTAGCTCACATACAAGGGAATCCCCAGGTAGTGCACCTGCTGACGGAGGTTGTAACTCTCAAGCTCGCTGAGCGAGCCTTCGCCGGTGGATTCCAAGTAGGTGTAGGTCAGACCCGATTCGATGCCCCAACGGTTTTTGAAATGCTTTTTCACACTCAGCCCCACCGAAATCGGGAAACGGTGGTCGAGCTGCATTCCGGAAATTTTGGAGAAGTTCGCGATGAAATTCTGCTGGATCTGGTCGACGATCGCCACGGCTCCCGAGCCCGCTTCGTCAACCGGATTGGTCGGATCGTCGGCATAGTTAAACTCCGGATTCTTCCAGGAGACATTCGGACCGAAGCTGTACAGCGCGGTATTCTTCTGGGAAGAGGCGAAAGCGCTGGTGAAGGCCGAGAGCATCCAGGGGCTGGATTCTTTCCGCCGGGCGTATTTGTCCCAATCGAGGGCGCTCCGGCCGGAGGAGGAAGCGGTCCGGGTCCCGGCGTACAGATTGCTCTCGCGGGGCATGTAGCGGCTAGCCGAGGCGGAAGACCGGGCCACCGGAGAGTCGTCTGCGAAAAGGGATTCGGCCGCGATCTGGATATCGAAGCCTTCTAGTACCGTCGGTTCGGTCTTGGCCGTCAGCAGGGGATTCTGCTGCGGGGCGGTCACCGCCGTGACACTCTGGGCCGACTGGAAGAGGCGGCTCAGCACGGAAGGCGTTTCGCTGCGGGGCGCTTCGATGGGCTCCACCACCTGGGCCTGCTCGAGACCCGGCAGACTCATATCGGGAACGGTCAGAGGCGTCAGATCGGCCTGCAGGTCGCTTTCCGAGGGCCGGAAAACGAGCATCCCCACACCCAGCATCAACGCCACCAAGGCCGCAGCACCCGCATAGGCCATCCATCGGTGCGGACGGCGCGAAGGGGTCCCCGCGGCATTCTCCGAGAGGGTCATGCGGCGTTGCATCTCCTGCCACGACGGGATGGGACGGTCCGCTTCCAGACCGTACAACTTATCGCGCAGAATTTTATCCAGTTCCTTACTCATTCCTTTCGTTTACAGCAAGCCTCGCTTTTTCATTTGTTTCTGCAGGTAGCCCTTGGCCCGGGCATACTGCGAACGGGAGGTCCCCTCGCTGATACCCAGCATCGTGGCAACCTCTCGGTGGGAATAACCTTCCACGGCGAACAGGTTGAGCACCAACCGATAGCCGTCGGGCAACGTATCGACGCACTGCATCAACTCCCGGGCCTGGATCGTCTCCAGGGCCGAAGGCAGGCCCGATTCCAGGGCGACGTTCTCGTCCACCGGGACGGCGAAGTCCAGCACCCGGTTGCGGCGCAGGTAACCCAGCACCGTGTTGACGAAGATGCGCCGCATCCACCCTTCGAAAGAACCTTCCTGGCGGAAATCGCCGACCTTGGCAAAGATCGTGATAAAACCGTCATGCATCAAATCCTGCGCCACTTCCCGGTCCTTTACATAACGAACGCAGAGGCCCAACATTTTCGGGGCATACAGTTCGTAAAGGGCTTGCTGGGCTGCACGGTCGTTCTGACAACACCGCTTAATCAGCTGCTTTTCGGTCACGTGGTACGGGATTTCCCCTCCGCCACTCAAAGTAGATGAATCGGAGGGTGGTTTCGTTGCTTGTATAACGTCGTTTTTCGGAAAAAGTTATCCGTTCCGGCCAACAAAGCCGTCTACAACTAAGCAAAGATAGCAAAATTTGTCTTTCCGGAAAAATTGGCCCATATTTGGAGAATATAGGATGCGCCTCGGACAAGCCCAAACTAGTTTGGCTTGTCTCTCGACTTTCACTATATTTGCTATAGTATTAAACTGAAAAAAACAATGATTGTAAAGGCTTCCGTCGCTGTTTCGCTGGACGGCCACATAGACGACCGCTCCCCCGACCGCCTGATGCTTTCCTCCGGGGAGGATTGGGCCGAGGTGCGCGCCGCCCGGGCCGCCTGCGACGCCGTGCTGGTGGGGGCCGGAACCATCCGCCGAGATAACCCCGCCCTGGTGACCCGGGACGAGGCCCTGCGCGAAGAACGCCTCAAAGCCGGACTCCCGGCCGACCCCGTGAAAGTCACCCTGAGCCGCGACGGGCACCTGGATCCGGAGGCCCGTTTTTTCACCGAAGGGGTGGGAGAGAAGATCGTTTTCCTGGGCGCCGGAGCCTCTCCCGAGACGGCCGAAGCGCTCGCAAGCCGAGCCACGGTGGTCCTCACCCGGAGCGAGGCCATATCGCCCCGGGAAATCCTTCGCTACCTGGAAGAACGGGGATTCCATTCACTCTTTATCGAGGGGGGCACCGGGGTGCTGACGGCGTTCCTCGAGGCCGGTGCCGTGGATTTTCTGAGGCTGGCCGTGGCCCCGTTTTTCGTGGGGCAGGGGAGCGCTCCCCGCTTTGTCGCCGAAGGGATTTTCCCGCACGACAAAAACCGGCGGATGCACTTGCTGGGGGTACACACGGCGGGTGACATGGCCGTTCTGGAATATGCTCTGCGGGCCTCGGCCGAGGATTACGCCCACCTGGAGGAGGCCATCGCCCAGAGCCGCCTCTGCCCGCCCTCGGAGGGGGCCTACAGCGTGGGAGCCCTGATTATAACATCTGACGGACAACGATTTACGGGATACAGCCGCGAGACGGCCCCGGACAACCACGCCGAGGAAGAGGCGATCCTCAAGGCCCGTCAGAGCGGCGCTTCGCTCGAAGGCGCCGTGATCTACTCCTCGATGGAGCCCTGCTCGACCCGCAAGTCCAAAGAACTCTCCTGCAGCGAACTGATTATAGAAAACCGGATGGCCCGGGTGGTCTTCGCCGCCTACGAGCCGGACCGCTTTGTCGACTGCCGGGGCGAACGGCTGCTCGAGGAGGCCGGCATCGAAGTGGCGGTCATCGACTCCCTGCGGGAAAAGGCCCTGAAGGCAAACGACCACCTGCAATAAGACGCTTTTTATGTTGCATATGTCCGGTGAATGTCCAAAATCACCTTTTTGCGCTTACCTTTGTTTCGTCTAATTTCCGTGACCATGAAAGGAATCCTCTCCCTGACCATAGTTTGCCTGCTCGGTGCCGCTACCGGATTGCGGGCCCAGCCCGCCGAACGCCTGCTCACGCTGGACGAAGCCCTGCAGATGACCCTCACGGGCAACCCGCAGATCCAGGCTTCGCAGTACGAGGAGGAGGTCGCCGTCAAGGAGCGCAAGGCCACCTACGGCATGCGCCTGCCCAAGATCAACGTCGGGGGCGCCTACACCTACATGTCCGAGGACATCGGCAACTTCAACGGCCTCAAGGACCCCATCGAGGGGATCATCTCCCAGATGGGTGGTTCGCTGCCCCCTCCGGTGCTGAACATGGCCCAGGAACTGATGAAAAAGGACTGGACCCTCCAGGACCGCAGCTTCGGGACAGTCGGCGGGACGGTTACCTGGCCCGTCTACACCGGGGGTAAGATCAACGCCGCCAACAACGCCGCCAAGATCCGAGTCAGCGAAAGCAAGGAGCAGAGCCAGCGCCAGCGCAACGCCCTGGTCTCGGAGCTGACCGAGCGCTACTACGGCCTCTCGCTGGCCCTGCAGGTGATCGAGGTACGCAAGCAGGTGCTCGAAGGGATGCGCCACCACCTCAGCGACGCCGTGGCTCTGGAAGCCAACGGGATGATCGCCCGGGGCGAACGCCTCCACGCCGAGGTGTATGCCGCCGAAGCCGAGCGCGAATACCTCGCCGCGATCAAAACGGCCGAGACCCTACGCAGCGCTCTGGCCAACACCCTGGGCGGCGAAGAAAACTACACGCCCGTGACGACGATGTTCGTCCTCGGCGAGATCGAGAACGTCGTCCACTTCAAGCAACTGGCCAAGGGCGGCAGCCCCGTGCTCAAGCAGGTGAACCTCAAGGAGAACCTTGCCAAGGAGAACCTGCGCCTCCACCGGGCCGACTACGCCCCCCAGGTGGCCCTGATGGGCGCCGGGTCGTTCTACAACTACCAGGTCACCAGCCTGATTCCCCGCTGGGCCGTAGGCGCCGGGGTGAGCATCAAGATTTTCGACGGGCTCAACCGCGAATACAAACTGGGGGCGGCCAAATCGCAGATCCGCCAGGTGGAAGCCCTGGGCATCAAGGCCGGCAACGACATCCAGACGCTCATCGACAAGCTCTACAACGAAATGACCACCTACCGCGAGCAGTTGCCCTCACTGGAGACCTCCCGGGAGTTCGCCCTCGAGTACCTGCGCATCAAGGAAGAAGCTTTCAAGGAGGGGATGGCCCCCTCGTCGGACGTGGTGGACGCCCGGATGAACCTGGCCAAGATCCGCATCGAGCGCCTGCAGGCGGCTTATTATTATGACCTGATGCTCGCCCGCTTGCTGGAAGCCTGCGGGCAGAGCGAATCGTTGGCCGAATACGGCAAACGTTCTTCGGCCATGCAAATACGTTTTGAATAAATCGCACAACCATAAACGCCATGAAAAAATCGAATGCCATCGGCCTGAGCCTCGGGGTGATCGTCGTCATCGTCGCCGTCGCCCTGATCGGCTGGTACGCCGTCAAACCCGTCCCCACCATCCTGCAAGGCGAGGTGGAAGCCACCAGCTACAAGGTCTCATCCAAACTCGCGGGCCGCATCGACACGCTCTGCGTGCGCCAGGGACAGAAGGTCGCCAAGGGCGAGCTGCTCTTCGTGCTGGGCACCCCGGAAGTCTCGGCCAAGCTCACCCAGGCCGAAGCGGCCCGGGCCGCCGCCGGAGCCCAGAGCGCCAAGGCGCGCGCCGGAGCCCGCAGCCAGGAGATCAACGCCGCCTACAATATGTGGCTCAAGGCCCAGGCCGGGGAAGAACTGGCCCAAAAAACCTTCGACCGCGTCCAAAACCTCTACAACGCAGGCGTCGTGCCCGCCCAGAAACTGGACGAAGCCTCGGCCAACCTCCAGGCCAGCCGGACGACCGCCGAAGCGGCCCGGTCACAGTATTCGATGGCCCTCGAAGGCGCGCGCCCCGAAGACCGGGCCGCGGCCGAAGCCCTGATGCGCCAAGCCTCGGGAGCCGTCTCCGAAGTGGAGTCCTACCTCTCCGATTCCCGGCAGTATTCGCCCATCGACGCTCAGGTCTCGACACTGATCGCCGAAGAGGGCGAACTCATCGGCTCGGGCTACCCGGTCATCACACTGCTGGACATGAACGACATCTGGGTGACCTTCAACATCAAGGAGGACCTGCTGCCCAAGATCCGCGAGGGCTCCACGATGAGAGCCTACGTGCCGGGCCTCGGCAAAAACGTCCTGCTGAAAGTCTACTACCTGGCCGTCGAGGCCGAGTACGCTACCTGGGCGGCCACCCGCACCCGTGGGGAATTCGACATCCGCACCTTTGAAGTGCGTGCGCGCCCCGAGGGCCGCGTCGAGGGCCTGCGCCCCGGCATGACCGTAGCCGTAAACTGGGATGAATTGAAATAATTTTTTCATGGAAAGGGCGAGCCATCGTTTCAAAAAGGTCCTGGTCCGGGAGCTGCGGATGTTCGCTGCCCACAAGACCTTCTCGCGCCTGGCCGTGGGCTTGCCCCTGGTGGCTTTCCTCTTCTTCATCGTATTGTTCCGGCACGGGGTGCCCCGCGACATCCCGGTGGCCGTCTACGACCAGGACAACACCCCCCTTTCACGGCAGTTGGCCCGCATGATCGATGCCACTCCCTCAGCCCGGGTCGCCTACGAAATCCAGGACATGGCCGAGGGCGAGCACCTGATGAAAAGCGGCAAGATCGACGCCATCGTCTACATCCCCCGCCACCTCGAAAAAGACGTCTACAGCAACACCCGCACCGAAGTGGTGGCCTACATCAACGGCGTGAACGTCACCAAAAACGGCATGCTCAACAAGGACATCCAGACCGTCCTGACGAGCTTCTCGGCCGGAATCCAGGCGCAGACCCTGGTCAAGAAAGGGCTCTCGCCCCACGAGGCCGAGCAACAGATGATGCCCATCTATTTCGAAAAACACATCCTGTTCAACCCCTACATCAACTACGCCTACTACCTGCTGCCGACCTTCCTGCCGCTGATGCTGATGCTCTTCGTGCTGCTGACCACAATCTTCACCATCGGGGTCGAGCTCAAGACCGGCACCGCCGGGCGTTGGTTCGCGCTGGCCGGAAACAACGTCTGGATTGCGCTCTCGGCCAAACTGTTGCCTTATACGGTGATCTTCTTCTCGCTGGCGCTGATGATGGACACCGTGCTGTTCAAATTCGTCGGCGTCCCCCTGCGCGGCAGCGTCGGGATGCTCTTTCTCTCCGGATTGTTCTTCGTGCTGGCCCTGCAATCCATCGGGGTGTTCCTGATCGGATGGCTGAGCAACATGCGCCTGGGGCTTTCCATCGGCGGGGGCTATTCGGTGCTGGCCTTTACGTTTTCGGGCCTGACCTTTCCCTTTCTGGCCATGGACGCGCCCATGCATGTGCTGGGCTGCATCTTCCCACTGACGTTCTACATGGAGATCTTTATCGACCAGGCCATGCGCGGGGCCCCGGCCTTCGTTTCCGCCGCACCCCTGGGCTACATCGTACTCTTCCTGCTGCTGGGGCTGATCACCATTCCCCGGATGGAGAAAATCTGCACACAGGAAAAATACTGGGGGAGGCTATAGCGTATGAAAAAGAGCCGGTTTTCGATCAAATGGAAGGAATTCTCGTCCGCCCTGCGGCACGAGTACCGCTACATTTTCCACGACGCGGGGGTGCTGCTGGTGGTCGTGGGGGCGATCTTCATCTATTCGCTGGCTTACTCGCTGGCCTACCGGCCCGAGGTGCTGCGGGGCATTCCGGTGGCGGTGGTGGACCTGAGCCACAGCCCCATGAGCCGTCAGCTGAGCCGGGCCCTGGACGCCACGCCCAACCTGCATGTGGCCTACAAGCCCTCCAGCCTGGAGGAAGCCCGGGAACTTTTCCTGCACAAGGCCGTCAACGGCATCATCGTCATCCCGGGCGACTACGAACGTAAAATCCTGCGGGGCGAGAAGGTCAACCTGGCCGTCTACGCCGACGCCAGCTACTTTTTGATGTACCGCCAGGTCTTTTTCGACATCACCAAGAGCGTGCTGACCACCGGCACACGCATCGAATGGACGCGCCTGGCCGCCTCCGGGGCTTCTCCGGAGCAGGCGCTCGCGGTGAGCGATCCGGTGGGCGCCAAGATCGAGAACATGTTCAATCCCTCGGGAGGCTACGCCACCTTCATCATGCCGGCCATCCTGATGGTCATCATCCAGCAGACCCTGCTGGTGGGCATCGGCCTGGTGGGGGGCACCTGGCGCGAACGGGGCCTCTACCGCTCGCTGGTCCAGCAGGGCGAGAAGCGGCTCTCGGTCATGCCCCTGATCCTGGGGAAATCGGTGGCCTACCTGTCGATCTACGGCGCGACGATGCTCTATGTGCTGGGCTTCCAGTACAAGCTCTTCGGCTATCCGATGCACGCCTCCCTCTGGCAGGCCGCGGCGCTGCTCTTTCCCTATCTGCTCTGCTGCATCTTTTTAGGGCTGGCGCTCTCCACGGTGTTCAAGCACCGCGAAAACTCCCTGATCTTCCTGCTTTTCGCCTCCATCCCGTTCGTCATGCTGAGCGGGGCTTCGGTGCCTCCCGAGGCGATGCCCGAGTGGCTATTCAAGGCGGGCAAAATTCTCCCCAGCAGCCACGGGGTGGACGGATTCATCCGGCTGCAGAGCATGGGCGCCAACCTCAACGAAATCGGGGTCCAGATCAGGGCACTCTGGATATTGGCCGCCCTTTACCTGGTGCTGGCCTACGCGGGCACCTACCGACTGATCCGCCGGACCGAGCGGGAATCCACCCCTAAGCCTTAGTGAGATACCGGCTTCTTGTGAAAAAAAAGGAAATTTCGTGAGGGTGATTGTATGCAGAAAAGAAAGAAATTTCGTATTTTTAACAAAGAATTCTAAAATCCTACCTATGAAAAAGGACACTTTTTTCGCCCCGGCGGAACGTTCCTCCGAGGAGAAAATCCTGGACGAGCACAAGACTGTTCTCGAGTCCCTTTTCGTGCGCTCGGTCATGGATGCCATCAACAGCCTGAGTGTCATCCTGGATGAAAACCGGCAGATCATTTTCGCCAACCAGGGTCTGATCGATTTCATGGGGATCAAGGATATGAGCGAGGCCCTGGGACTGCGCCCGGGCGAGGCGCTCTCCTGCATCAACGCCAACGGGCCCGGCGGATGCGGCACGTCGAAAAACTGCCGGATGTGCGGCGCGGTGAATACCATCCTCCGGAGCATGGACTCCCAGAAACCCGCATTCTCCGAGTGCCTGATCGCCTCCACGGCGAACAACCACTTCGAATTCAAGGCCTATTGCGCGCCCCTGGTCCTTCACGGCCACACCTTCATCGTCATGACCCTGACCGACCTGAGCGAACAGAAACGCAAACAACTGCTCGAGCACTTCTTCCTGAACGACCTGGCCAACCAGACCAACAACCTCCAGGGCCTCTCGTACCTGATCAAAGAGAGCGGGGACCCGGAGGAGAGTTTCGAATTGACCCGAAATCTGTGCCTGATCAGCGACACGATCAGTGACGTGACCCGTTCGTACCGGGAATTGGTCTCGGCCGAGAATGGAAAACTATCGACCGAAATCACCCAAACGACCGCACAGGACATGGTGGGCGCCGCCGTTCTCTCGGCCTGCTACCTCGATATCGCAAAAGGAAAATCGGTCATTGCGGACCGCGCACCCTCCGGGGTCACCTTCCAAACGGACCCCATGCTGCTGCAACGCGTGTTGTTGAACATGCTCAAAAACGCCCTGGAGGCTATTCCCGAAGGGGAGATCGTCCGGATCGGACATACCGCCCCGGAACAGGGCCGGATCTCTTTCTACGTGCAAAACCCCGGCGTGATCTCCGATCAGGCGCAGGCCCTCATCTTCCACCGCTCGTTCTCGACCAAAGGCCAGGGACGGGGACTGGGAACCTACAGCATGAAATTGATGGGTGAACGCTACCTGAAAGGGGCCGTCGGCTTCGAGAGCAACGAGGAGGTCCAGACCCGTTTTTTCATCACCCTGCCCTTGGAATTCCCCAAAGAATAATGACTCCGATTAAAACCGGCCTCTCGGCCTTCGGCCTCTCCGGCAAAGTTTTCCACGCCCCCTTTATCGACCTGCATCCGGGATTCGAACTCACGGCGGTAGTCGAGCGCAGCCGGGACGAAGCCCGAACGCTCTATGAGGGCGTGCGCAGCGTGCGCTCCTACGAAGAACTGCTGCAACTGGAAGAACTGGAACTGGTGGTGGTCAACACCCCCGATCCGACCCACTACGACTACTGCCGGATGGCCCTCGAGGCGGGCAAGAACGTGGTGGTCGAAAAACCCTTCGTCTTTTCTTCCGCACAGGCCCGCGAGCTGACCGGACTGGCCGCCCGGAAGGGTCTGCTGCTGACGGTTTTCCAGAACCGCCGGTTCGACGGGGATTTTTTGACGGTCAAACAAGTCATCGATTCCGGAGCTTTGGGGAGGGTGGTCGAATTCCAGTCGGCCTTCCAGCGCTACCGGCCTGAGCTGTCGCCCATCGCCTGGAAAGAGAGCGGCAATAGGGTGGGGATCACCTACAACCTCTGCTCCCACCTCTGCGACCAGGCCCTGGCGCTGTTCGGCAAGCCCGAGGGCGTGTGGGCCACGATGGCCTCGCAGCGCGACGGCAGCCGCATCGACGACTACTGCCGGATGCAACTGGCCTACCCGGAGGTGAAAGTCTCGCTGCGCGCGGGAATGTTGATCCGCGAGGAAGCCGCCCGCTTCGCCGTGCACGGAACGAAGGGCTCCTACGTCAAATTCGGCCTCGACCCCCAAGAGGGCCTGCTGCGCGCGGGCGCACGCCCCACCGCGGGCGACTGGGCCCGGGAGGCTCCGGAGCAATGGGGCGTCCTAAATACGGACGAAGGACGTCGTTCTTACGAAACGGTAACCGGCAATTATCTAGCTTATTACGATAATATATATAAAGTTTTACGCGAAGCTGCTCAACCCTGTGTCACGACCGAAGATATGCTCGCCGACGTGCGGATGCTGGAGTCGGCGTTCGAGAGCGCCGAGAGCGGTTGCACCGTAAAGCTATAATTTTTTAAACAAGTAGAGAAGTCTCGCTGTGGATCATACCTCCTGCATATGAGGATCCATCAGATCAGATTAACTCTTCCTTTGAGGCTCGATCCCGACATTATAAAAGCCTTTATTTACGATAACCATTACAAAAACCCCGCCTCACGCGGGGTTTTCTGCTCTCAACTATTTCATATATTTTACAATCTCCTTTGTTGTCGAATTCAACACTCTTGGGATGCCTCCCTCTTGCAGCTGAGCGTAATTTATTGAAAATCCAGAACATACATCCATCACAATGCAATATTGAGGATTTATCGTATATTTTTCTGAGTAGTGTGTTTCTAAATAATTGTGAGTAATATCTACATACATCGCCAACTCTTCTTCTCGAAACCCGCCTAACTGCGCCACGTACCATATTGCGCCTATCTCTTTCGCATCCTTATTCCCAAATGTAAAAACATGGCTCGGAGTCACCTTTACAGGCAATCCATTAATTGCCAGAACCTGTTGCCATCTGGGCTTCGTCAGGGTCTTAAAATTTTCAGATGGTCTTAGTTCGTCAAAATCATAATCCTCGAAACGGCGTAAAATATCAAGATTCCTTTTGTACATGACTCTCGTCCGTTCATATTCCGTTGTTTTCGACGCATCCTCAAATTCGTCAATTTTGTCGGATACCGATTGAGTATCATTGTTCTTGTAACTGCTGCCAATAGCACTGAGACAAATCGCCCAGTAATTCCCTCCACCCTCTGAGTGCTCTTGCTCCTTATCGAGTTTTAAACTCTGGGCAAAGAATTTTTTGCTGCCATCTGATTTTCCCCTAAATTCAATGAGGTTTTTGATTGTCAATGTTTTCATGCCAGTTATTATTTTAGTTAAAAAACTTGACATAAAATTACTTTGACTCCTTTTTAAATCAAATAAAAATATCAATATTTGCAATAATTCATATCTACACATTAGAAAACCGGCTAATTAGTCTAACTCAACTACTGTTCGATATGCATAAAATCCAAAAGATGGAAGTTCACACCACGTTTCTTGGCGACATCATACTTCAGGATATCGGTGGAAGTATCGTTGTTTATGATGAAACAAACAAGGAATTCACGGACAAGCTATATGACTTGATAGCATTTCGTTATCCAGATGCAATGAAAGCGTTACATCTACTATACAAAAAGAGCAAGCTAAATTTACCTCTCTTCCGATACAAAGTTGTTAGTCGATTTCTTAGATGTAATCTGGGAGGTTATGATAATAAACCTGACTTTGATTCAGACGGAACGATCAATTTGGAATTCGTCCCTTGCCCTTTACGCAAAGAGTGTGAATACGAAAATATAATTTGCAGGCCCCTACCACAACATCCTTTATCTCCTCGTGAATTTGAAGTGATGAAGCATTTTTACAATAGGGCGCCTATCAAGGAGATTGCGGCGACCCTTTCTATTTCCGAAAATACTTGCAATACTCATAAGCAAAATGCTATGCGAAAGTTGGATTGTCATTCCATGCCTGACTTTATGCGTTATGCAGAAACAAATAACCTGTTTGAAAGATAAACGTCAACTGGCTCCCGGCCTTGACGGTACAGGTTTACTGCTATACTGTTTGTTCCAGCATGAAAAAATGGAAAGGCCTGTATTCAAGGTGAATACAGGCCTTTTCGAATTTTATTTCGTATTCAGTGAGTCCAAGGGCCCTCTCTGTTTGTTACAATGGTCCAGATATTACGAAATCTCTCCCAACTCCTGCCAAACCAGGGCCGAAGCGCCCATCACGGCGGCGTTCTTGCCGTCGATGCCCGAGGGGACCAGTTTGACCTTGTTGCGGAAAATTTCCAGCAGGTTTTCTTCCATGTAGCGCTGGGTCGGCTCGAAGATGTACTTGCCGGCCTTGGCCAGGCCGCCGAAGAGGATGATCGCCTCGGGGCTGGTGATGGCCACCACGTCGGCTAGGGCCAGGCCCAGTACCTTGCCGGTGTATTCGTAGGCTTCGATAGCCAGGGGGTCGCCCGAGAGGACGGCGCGGGTAATCATTTCGGCGGTCAGTTCTTCGTAAGGAATGCGGCGCAGTTCGCTCTCGGCGGTACGCGTGGCCATCAGTTCGAAGACGGTGCGCTTGATGCCCGTGGCCGAAGCATAGGTCTCCAGGCAGCCCTTGCGGCCGCAACCGCAGACGCGGCCGCCGCGCTGGACGATAATGTGGCCCAACTCGCCGGCGAAGCCGTCGTGGCCGTAGATCATCTTGCCGTTGGCGACGAATCCGCTGCCGAGGCCCGTTCCGAGGGTCACCACCACGAAGTTGTTCATGCCCCGGGCCGCGCCGTAGACCATCTCGCCGATGGCCGCCGCGTTGGCGTCGTTGGTGATGATCACCGGGATCGAGGGATAGTAGCGCTTCATCTTTTCGACGATATGCAGCACGCCCTTCCACACCAGGTTGGGGGCGAATTCGATGGTGCCCGTGTAGTAATTCCCGTTGGGGGCGCCGATGCCCACGCCCACCAGGTTGACTTCCTCGCCGCTGTGCTTTAGGAGGTCCTGGATGCCGATGTAAAGTTCTTCGATATACTGGTCGATGTCGGGGTAATTGCGGGTCGGGAAAGCTCCCTCGGCGAGCACATTGCCATCTTTATCTACCAGGCCGTACACCGTGTTGGTTCCTCCGATGTCTACGCCAACTGCTACGTTTTTCATGTTTCTTCCTGTTTAAATATGGGTTAAAAATTGGTTTCTTATGTAAATGTAGCGAAAATTCCGGTTTCTACAAATTCTCCCTCAAATTTTCCCTACCTTTATGGCCCAATTCAACCGCTATGTATTCTTTCCGCGAGCTGCTCGAACTCACCGAAAATCGACTCTCCTCGTTGCCCTATCCGGCCTCGCCCGAGGGTCTTTACGCCCCTATCCGCTACGCCCTCGAAGGCGGCGGCAAGCGCATCCGCCCGGCGCTGACCCTCATGGGCTGCAACCTGTTCCGGGAAACGATCGAGGAGGCCGTTCCGGCCGCCCTGGCCGTGGAGGTGTTTCACAACTTCACCCTGCTGCACGACGACATCATGGACCGCTCGGACACCCGACGGGGCCGTCCCGCCGTGCACAAGAAGTGGGACGAGAGCACCGCGATCCTCAGCGGGGACCAGATGCTGATCTGCGCCTACACGCTGCTCTCCCGCTGCGAGACTTCACTGCTGGGGCAACTGCTCGAGACGTTCAACGACCTGGCCACGGGAGTATGCGAAGGGCAGCAATACGACATGGAATTCGAACGGCGCGACGACGTGCGCGTGGACGAATACATCGGCATGATCCGCCTCAAAACCGCCGTCCTGCTGGGCGGAGCGCTCCGCCTGGGGGCCATCTGCGGCGGGGCCGATCCCGCGCAGGCGGCCCTGCTGTACGACTTCGGAATCCACCTGGGGCTGGCCTTCCAGGTTCAGGACGACCTGCTGGACACCTACGGCGACCCGGCGATCCTGGGCAAGCCCGTGGGCGAAGACATCCTTTGCGGAAAGAAGAATTTCCTATTGAGCAGCGCCCTTGAAACGGCCGACGAGGCCACCCGTGAACGATTGCTCTCGCTGTTGCACGACAAAACCCTGGCCCCAGCCGAAAAAATCGCCGCCGTAAAAGCCCTGTACGAAAACCTCTGCCTGCGCGAAAAGAGCGAGCAGCAGGTCACCGATTTCTTCAACGAAGCCTTCCGCTGCCTGGATGCCCTGGGGCTACCGGAGGAACGTCTAAAACCCCTGCGCGAACTCGCCCGGGGATTGATGGGGCGCCAGAAATAAATTTTCCCGCATGAACACCCCCCTCGACATACGGCGCGACCGGATCGAACTGATGGCCCCCGCCGGGTCCTACGAATCGCTGATGGCGGCCATCGGAGCCGGAGCCGATTCGGTCTACTTTGGGGTGGGGGAGCTCAACATGCGCGCCCGTTCCTCGGCCAACTTCACGCTCGAGGACCTCGCCCGCATCGTGGCCATAGCCCGCGAAAACGGCGTCAAAACCTACCTGACCGTCAACACCATACTTTACGACAAGGACCTCGGGACCATGCGCTCCGTAATGGACTGCGCCCGGAGAGAGGGCGTCGACGCTGTGATCGCCTCCGACCAGGCGGCCATCCTTCAGGCCCGCCGCATCGGCCTCGACGTGCACATTTCCACCCAGCAGAACATCTCCAACATCGAAGCGGTGGAATTTTTCGCCGCCTACGCCGACGTCGTGGTGCTGGCCCGCGAGCTGGACCTGCACCAGGTAAGGGCCATCTACGACCAGATTCGCGAACGCGACATCCGGGGACCGAAGGGAGAGTTGGTAAAAATCGAAATGTTCGCCCACGGGGCCCTCTGCATGGCCATCTCGGGAAAATGCTACCTGAGCCTCCACGACAACGGCCACTCGGCCAACCGCGGAGGATGCCACCAGATCTGCCGCCGCACCTACGACGTGCGGGACCGCGAAACGGGAGAGGAACTCGCCATCGAAAACGAATTTATCATGTCCCCCAAGGACCTGTGCACCATAGACTTCCTCGATAAATTCATCGAAGCCGGAGTGCGGGTGCTAAAAATCGAAGGCCGCGCCCGGGGAGGCGAATACGTCCACCAGGTAGTGCGGTACTACGACCAGGCACTCCGGGCACTCGAAACGAGAGGCTACACCCCCGAGAGCATCGAAGGCTGGAAAACCGAGCTGGGAAAGGTATTCAACCGCGGATTCTGGGGCGGCTACTACCTGGGAGGAAAACAAGGGGAATGGAGCGGAATCTACGGCTCTGCAGCCACCCGCCGCAAAGTATATGTCGGAAAAGTGACCAATTTTTTCAAACAAATCTCCGTAGCCGAAATCCTCGTCGAAGCCGCCCCCCTGGAGATAGGCGAAGAAGTTTTCTTTATGGGCGAAACCACCGGAGTGCTCGAATGCCCCGTCACCGAAATCCGGGTAGAAGAAAAATCCGTCTCCCAAGCCCTCCAGGGCCAAACCTGCTCCCTGAAAACCCCCGGCCTGATCCACCGGGGCGACCGCCTCTACAAGTTCGTCGAAGCCGGGAAGGGATAGGATGGCAGGTCATCTCGGACAAGTCTAAGAACTGCCCCTTTTTTATAAAAAGGGGCCAGTTTCTGGCCGGTCCGAGACAACCTACCACTCTATTCCTTACAGGGTCTCGACGACATGTTCGAGGTGGTTGGTGCGGGAACCTTTGATAAGGATCAGGCGGTCGGAGAGGGGGGCCGAGTGCAGGTGATCGCACAGGGCCGTCACATTGGGGAAGGTGGGGTAGTGGTCGGCGGCGGCATGGATGAATGCTTCACCGACCAGGTAAACTTCCGTCAAACCGCCTTCTTGCAAGAGGGAAACAATGCCTTTATGGGCTTCGGGAGCGTAGCTTCCCAGCTCACCCATTTCTCCTAATATCACGGCTTTGGGGCGGGGGCTTTCTTCGCGGATAAAGGTATCCAGAGCGGCCCGCATGCTGGAAGGGTTGGCGTTGTAGGCGTCCAAGATCAGGGTATTTCGGGCGGTCTCGGAGCGCTGGGAGCGGTTGTTGTCGGGGATGAAGCTTTCGAGGGCTTCGGCGATTTCTGTCGAAGGGATTTCGAAGTGTTCTCCTACGGCTATGGCGGCGGAGAGGTTGTTTACGTTGTACTCCCCGATCAGATGGGTTTTGATTTCGTGGTTTTTCCAACGAACCCGAAGCCCCTGGGGGGTGGTTTTTGCCGGGAGGGCCGTAGCGGAGTAGGGGATTTTCTTTAGTCCGGGACGCTCCGCGGCCATGGCTGCGAGCACCGGATCGTCCTGCAGGTAGAAGGCCGTGCCTCCGTGGGCGAGCAGGTGGTCGAAGAGTTCGCCTTTTCCGCGGCGCACGCCTTCGGGGCCTCCGAATCCTTCGAGGTGGGCCAGGCCGACGTTGGTGATCAGGCCGAAATCAGGGCTTGTGATGCGGCTGAGCAGGGCGATTTCTCCGCAGTGGCTGGCTCCCATTTCCACGACGCCGAATTGCGTTTGGGCGTCCATCGCCAGCAGGGTCAGGGGTACTCCGATGTGGTTGTTTAGATTGCCCTGGGTGACGCTCGTGCGGAATTTGCGCGAGAGTACACGCCAGATAAGCTCTTTGGTCGTGGTTTTCCCGCTGCTGCCCGTGATGGCCAGGATGGGAATGCCCAACTGGGTGCGGTGGTAGGCGGCCAACTCCTGGAGGGCTACCAGCGCATCGGGGACCAGAAAACAGCGGGGATCGGCGGCTACGGCCGGATCGTCCACCACCGCGGCGGCGGCTCCGGCTTCGAGGGCTCCCGCGGCGTAGCGGTTGCCGTCGAAATTCTCCCCGCGCAGGGCGAAGAAAACGCAGCCCGGCTCGATCCGGCGGCTGTCGGTCGAGACCGCTCCGTGGCGGCGGAAAGTTTCGTAGAGCCGTTCCGTGGTATCCATCTTAAATGTACTCGTCGCCCAGGTTGAATTTTACGTCGTCGACGAAGATCTTGATGTTCTGCTCGTTCTCCTTGGGACAGATCATCAGCACGTCGGGGGTGTCGACCACGATGTAGTCGTTGAGCGAGTCGATCACCGTCAGCTTGCCGGGGGCGCTGCGGATGATGCAGTTCTGGGTTTCGTAACTGATCGTCTTGCCGTACTTGACGTTGCCCTGTTCGTCCTTGGGGACGTTCTGATAGAGCGAGCCCCAGGTGCCGATGTCGGACCAGCCGAAGTCGCTGCAACGCACGTAGGCATCGCGGGTCTTTTCCATGACGGCATAATCGATGGAAATGCTGCGGCACTCGGGGTAGATGCGGTCGATGGCCGCCTGTTCCCCGGGGGTGTTGTAGTCCGGGGCTATCGAGGCGAACAGCTGCTGGGTCTCGGGCAGGAATTCGCTGAGGTTGTCCATGATGGTGCTCAGTTTCCAGACGAAAATCCCGGCGTTCCAGAAGAACTCGCCGCTCTCCATAAAGACCTTGGCCATTTCGAGGTTGGGCTTCTCGGTGAAGGTCTTCACCCGGCTGATGTAGGGGTAGCCCTCCTCCGATCCGGCCTCTTTCTGGATGTATCCGTAGCCCGTGTCGGGGCGGCTGGTTTCGATGCCGATGGTCATCAGCGCGGGGTTGGCCTCGGCGAAGTCGGCACTCTCGCTGATGACGTCGCAGAACTCCGATTCATTGAGGATCAGGTGGTCGGCCGGGGTGACGATCATCGTGGCCTCGGGGTCCATGGCCTGCAGGCGCCAGGCCGAGTAGGCCACGGCCGGGGCGGTGTTGCGGCCCATCGGCTCGCAGAGCACCTGGTCCTCCCTCAGCTCGGGCAGGTGTTCCAGGGTGAGATCCTTATAGTGACTATTGGTGATGACCAGGAAATTTTCGGGCGGGATGATTTTGGCGAAACGCTCGTAGGTGTGGCGGATGAAACTCTTGCCCGTGCCCAGGATATCGAGGAACTGCTTGGGCATCGAGCGCCGGCTGACCGGCCAGAAGCGGCTGCCCACGCCGCCCGCCATGATGACGCAATATCTGTTATTTTTCATAATTCAGGGAGGTTTTCTTTTAAGATAGGTTGGTATACTTCGCCATCCGGCGGAATTTCGCCCCGCAAAATTACCTTTTTCCGGGCAGATATACAACGCCGGGCAGGGATTTTCCAAGACTTTAGTATCTTTGCGCTGAACCGCATCCCATGGGGTATGCCCTCAATCTTTAAAGATATGAAAAAAACGGAAAGCAAACAAGCCGAAAAGATAAAACTATTCACCCTGCCCAACCTGCTGACCCTGGGAAACCTCATCGCGGGCTGCCTGGCGCTGGTGTTCACGCTGCGCTACAACGGAGGCCTTCAGATGGCCTTCTACATGGTCCTGCTGGCTGCCGTGTTCGACTTCCTGGACGGCTTCGCCGCCCGGCTCCTGGGAGGGTACTCCCGCCTGGGGGTCCAGTTGGATTCGCTCTGCGACATGGTCAGTTTCGGGGCGGTCCCTGCGGCCATCCTGCTGCGTCTGTATGAGAACGCCGGGGGCAGCATCGAGGTAGGCTACCTGGTCTTCGTGCTGGCCGCCTGCGCGGCCCTGCGCCTGGCCAAGTTCAACATCGACGAGCGGCAACACGACCACTTCATCGGCCTGCCCACTCCGGCCGCGGCCCTGATGGTGGCCTCCTTCGGCTTCCTCTTCGAGGCCGGGACGCTCGCCTTCCACCCCGCCTGGATCATCGTGGCGGCCGTGGTGCTTTCGGTGCTGATGATCTCCGAAATCCCGATGTTCGCCCTCAAATTCAAGAACTTCGGCCTGCGCGGAAACGAACTGCGCTACGGTTTCCTGGCCGTCTCGGCCGTGTTGCTGATCCTCTGGAGGGAGGGCGCGCTCTGCCTGATTATCGGGCTTTACATCCTGACTTCCATCGTCTCCGCGTTGGTTTGCCGCCGAAGCCGGATGGCCAAATAACGTGAGTTCGACGGATTCAAATGTGGTGCATGATGTTGATCGTGTGAGCTATTTGAATCCATCAAACTCACGTTAGCAGCTCTGTTAGAGCCGCAGCGGACCCGATCACCCCTCCCAAACCCTCCCCTAACCGTAGGGGAGGACTTTGAGGCCGAACTTCGTTCGCCCTCCCAATTGTAAGCAATTGCTTCACAATTGCTTTTCGTTCGACGAATTCGTCGAACTCACGTTAACGAAAGGTGTTTTGTTTTTTTTTGCTACCTTTGCCCCCGATTTAGTTATACCTTGGGAATAGTGGGTCGTAAAAAGGGTAATTATCGCTGGTACGCCTGTTTGTTCGGAGTGATCTTCTGCTTCGGGACAGCCGCTTTGTCGGCCCAAACATACCCTGGGGCGAGCACCTCCCGCAACCGCAGTCCCTTCGGCAACACGACCGATCCCCAAAACCAGATCCAGTACGGCGCAGGCGCCGGGACCGTCGACAACAACGGCGAGGAAGAACAGCCCCGCAGCGACACGACCAAAAAGCCGCCCCGGGTGCGCAAACCCCTCGAATCCTACTTCTTCGACGACTCGTTGCGCAACCAGCCCAATTTCGTCTGGACGCCGAGTATGTCCTACAACAAAGTGAAGATCGCCACGCTCGACACGGTGATGGACAATTTCCAGAACGACCTGCCGTTTATGAAGGAAGGGGTGGGGGCCATCTACACCGGCAACCAGGGCGGGGTGAACATGCCGCTGGACTATTTCTCCCGGCCGCGCTACCGCGACTTCAGCTTCGCCCAGGCCATCGACAGCTACCTGATCACCCCGGAGCGGGCACGGTTCTACAACGTCAAAAAACCTTTCTCCCAGGTCACTTACTTCCTCTCGGGCCAGACCCGGCGCTTCGAAGAAAATTTCGGACTGATTCATGCACAGAACATCTCGCCCTCGACGGGCTTCAACGTCGAGTACCGCAGCCGGGGCGCCAGGGGGATGTACACCAACCACAAGACCCGCGACAAGAACCTCTCGGTGGCTTTTTCACACACGGGGAAAAAATACTCGCTCCAGGCGGGCTACATTTACAACATGGCCAACCTCAAGGAGAACGGGGGGATCACGAGCGACTACTGGGTGCGGGACACGGTATTCGACCGGCCGGAGTTGATCCCGGTGAGCCTGACGGACGCCAAGAACCTATTGAAGAACAACACCTTCTACCTCTTCCAGTCCTACGGGATCCCCTTGCGAAAGCTCTCCGACGAGGATTTTTCGATCGCCGACCGCTCGTCGATCTTCATCGGGCACTCGATGGAGCTGAGCAAGTTTTCGCGCAACTACTCCGACACCAAGGCCGGCGACACGGACGGATATTACGAAAACTGGTACATCGACCCGACCCAGACCCGCGACTCGACCTACGAGCGGCTCTTCTCGAACAAGGTCTTCGTGCAGATCCAGCCCTGGGACCGCAACGGGGTGGTGGGGACGATCAACGCCGGGGTCGGTTACGACATGCACCTCTACTCCCAGTTCACCCTCGGGGACTACTTCTCGGGGCAGAGCAGCGCCAAGCGCAACAGCGCCTACGTGTACGGCTCGCTGGACGGGAAGATCAAAAAATACGTGGATTGGAGCGCCCACATGCGTTACCATCCCTTTGAATACCGCAGCGGCGACATGACCCTGGGCGGCCAAATCGCCCTGCGGCTTTTTTCGAAACAACGACCCCTGACCCTGAGCGGGAGCATGCAGTACGACCTGCGCACCCCCGATTTCTGGGCTCAGCATTATTTCTCTAACCACTTTGCGTGGTCAAACTCTGACTTCAAGAAAGAGAATGAGACCCGTTTCGCGGTCCGGTTTTCGGTTCCCCACCTGGGGCTGGAACTGGGCGCAACGCACAGCATGACCTCGGACATGATCTACTACGGTCCGAACGTCGTGCCCCTGCAATGCGACACGACCGTGAACGTAACGGGCTTTTACCTTCAAAAGGATTTCCGCCTCGGCGGACTCCACCTCAACAACCGGGTATTGTGTCAGTTGACGCCTGAAAACACCAAGCAGATCGCCCAAGTGCCTCTTGTAAGCGCTTACCTCAGTTACTACTATGAATTCAACGTGGTGAAAAACGTCCTGCGGATGCAAATCGGTCTGGACGGCCGTTTCAACACGCTGTACGACGGATTCGGGTACAACCCCTCCGTCATGCAATTCAACACCTACGCGCTCCAACCCGGAGACCGTAAACTGGGGAACTACCTGATGCTGGACCTTTTCGTCTCGGCGAAATGGAAACGCATGCGCATACTGGCCAAGCTGCAACACCTCAACGAGGATATGTTCGGGGAGCGGAATTATTTCTCCGTCCAACACTATCCGCTCAACAAGAGGATGTTCAAGCTGGGATTCTCCTGGTCTTTCTACGACTAAACCGCACACAGCGCACAGCCCGACCAACTCTGAACTCATGCTCAAAAAAGCAGGTACAGTACTCGTTCTCACCATCCTTCTTTTCACCGCCGGTTGCCATGACCGGCCCTCGGCACCCGCCCCCCGCAACGAACTGGTTGTGGCGATGGACCAGGAGATGCCGGGCTACTTCGTCCTGGAAGGCGAAAGCTACGGCTACCAGTACGATCTTTTCAAGGCTTACGCCGAAGCCCGCGGCAAGGAACTGCGGGTAGTGGACGGCCAGAACCCCTCGGTCTACGCGGACATGCTCGCCGCCGGGGAAGTGGACGCGCTGACGACCCTGTCCCAGCGCGTTTCCCAGCAGGACCGCCCTTCGGAGGTGCCGATCTACGAAACTTCTTATGTGCTGCTGACCGGACGCAAACGGGCGGTACAAATCACCAAGGCCAAATCGTTCGAACTGCTTCCCTTGCTGCGCGAGGGAAAGGTATTGGTATCGGCCGGATTCAAGGGCTCCAAAGCCTACAACACACTGCTGGACTCGCTTCCGGCTAATGTCTACGTCTCGTCGCGCAACAGCTTCGACCTGATCGCGGCCGTGGGCGAGGGGAGCTACGACTTCCTGATCTGTGAAATGAGCGAGGCCCAGCTGGGCTGCGCCCTCAACAAGCAGGTCCGGCAGGTGTACACCTTCGACGAACCCATCTCGATGAGCGTGGTCGTCACGGAGCTCGACCCCGAGCTTCGGGCCGACTTCACCGCCTGGCTCGCGGAGTACCGCGCCGGAGCCGAATACGCCATGCTCAACGACCTCTACTTCGAACGGGGAATCGTAGGGCAGTTCCTGGGCAAGGGCAACAGCTACCGGCCCGGGCGCATCTCGCCTTACGACGACATATTCAAGCGGGTGTGCGAACGCGAGGGCTACGACTGGCGCTTCATTTCGGCCATCGCCTACAACGAATCGCGCTTCAATCCGCACGTGGTATCGCCCCGGGGCGCCCGCGGACTGATGCAGGTGATGCCGCGCGTGGCCCGGCAATTCGGAATGCAGGGCGACCTGTGCGACCCCGAGGAAAACGTACTGCTGGCCTTGCGGGTGTTGGGAAAGATCGAAAAATCGATCAACTTCGCCCCCGGCACCTCCCAGCAGGACAAGATGCAGATCATCCTGGCGGGCTACAACGCCGGGGTGGGGCACATCCAGGACGCGCGCAACCTGGCTCGCAAACGGGGCTTCAACCCCGACAGCTGGACCGATGTTTCGGCCTGCCTGAGCCTCAAATCCGATCCGGCCGTCGTGGCGGACGACGCGGTCAAGTGCGGGGTTTTCAAAAGTTCCAGACAGACTCTGGCCTTTGTAGACAAGGTGGTCTCCCGCTACAACACCTATTGCGACCGGGTGAAAAGATAACCTGGGCTTTGTTTTATAAAAACGGCTGCTTCCTTTTCGGGAGGCGGCCGTTTTCAGTTTCCTGCCTGAAATTCCAAATTATATCGTATTTTTGTAATTCACTGTGCCAAAAAAGTGTCCGCCAAAGAGAACAATAACAATCCGCTCGGCAAGATCAAGCCGGGCAAGGCCATCTATCCGATCCTCATCGGGTTGACGGTTGTGGGCTACCTCTTCTGGAAGGATTTCGACCCGGCGGTCTTCGACGGCATCCACTTCTCCTGGAGCACGGTTTTCTGGTGCTGCCTGGCCATTTTCTGCATGTTCGGGCGCGATCTGGGCTACATCATCCGCATCCGGGTGCTGAGCAACAACCAGCTCTCCTGGATGCAGGCCTTCCGGATCATCATGCTCTGGGAATTCACCTCGGCCATCACCCCCTCGGCCGTCGGGGGCACCAGCGTCGCCATCCTCTACGTGCACAAAGAGGGCATCAGCGTGGGCCGCTCCTCGGCCATCGTCATGCTGACCTCCTTCCTGGACGAGCTCTATTTCATCGTGATGTTCCCGCTGCTGCTCTGGGTGGTGGGACGCCACGCCATGTTCGACATCGACACCGCCTCGGGCCTGATGGCCCGCAGCCTGATGACCTTCGCCCTGGTGGGCTACGGCCTCAAACTGGCCTACGTGATCGTGCTCTCCTACGGGCTGTTCTTCAACCCCCGGGGGCTGAAGTGGCTGCTGCTGAAAATCTTCAAACTGGGCCCCCTGCGCCGCTGGTACCGTTCGGCGGCCAACGTCGGCTCGGACATCATCCTCTCCTCCTACGAGATCCGCCGCTACGGCCTGCGGTTCTGGCTCGGGGCCGGGGCCTCGACCTTCCTCTCCTGGAGCTCGCGTTACCTGGTGGCCAACGCCCTGATCATGGCCTTCTTCTCGGTGAGCGACCACCTGCTGCTGTTCGCCCGCCAGCTGGTCATGTGGATCATGATGCTGGTGATGCCCACGCCGGGGGGGAGCGGATTTGCCGAATACATCTTCACCACCTACTGCCGCGACCTGATCGAAGTGCCCGTCGCCCTGCAGGTCGGCGCGGCCACCCTGATCGCCGTGCTCTGGCGACTGGTCACCTACTATCCCTACCTGGTCGCGGGCGCCGTGCTCTTTCCGAGGTGGATCAAGCGACATTTCCTCCAGAAAAAGGAGTAGCGAAGTCTGCTCCGCTGTTGATAAAAAGATAATAACCCCCTCCGCCGGGTCTTTTTCTTTCCGGCGGATCGGGTTAATTTTACCGTCATGAAAAGATTTCCGAAATGGTTACTTCCGGCCCTCGGTGCCGGGGTGTTGATTATATTGATGATCCTCGTCCTGTTGCGCAACCGGCCGGAGGAGCTGTCCCAAGATCAGGAAGTGGTGGAAGCGCCCCGCGAACTGCTCTACGGCATCGACGTCGAATCCTACACCATCGACGAGCAGGAAATCGGCAACGGGCAGACCCTGGGCCAGATCCTCGGGGGCTACGGCGTCTCGGCCGTCCGGGTGGACCAGATCGCCAAAGGCGCCGACTCGGTATTCCCGCTGCGCAACATCCGCGCCGGACACAACTACACCACCTTCCGCACCCCGGACAGCCTCGAGAGGCTGGATTATTTCGTCTATGAAATCTCCGTCACCAAATACCTCGTGATCGACCTCACCGGCGAGCAACCCGGCTTGACCGTTTCCGAAAAAGAAGTGACCGTGCGACGGATGCAGAAAACCGCGCGCATCACCTCCTCGCTGTGGAACAGCATGATCGAGAACGACATGAGCCCGGCCCTGGCTGCCGAACTCTCCGAGATTTACGCCTGGTCGATCGACTTCTTCGGCCTGCAGGAGAACGACGAATACACGGTGATCTACGACCAGCTCTACGTGGACAGCACCTCCGTGGGCGTGGGCACCATCTGGGGCTCCAGCTTCCAGCACGCCGGCAAGACCTACTACGCCATCCCCTTTATCCAGGACGGCAAACTGCGCTACTGGGACGAACAGGGCAACAGTCTGAGGAAGAACCTACTGAAAGCCCCGCTGAAATTCTCGCGCATCAGTTCGCGCTTCTCGGGCTCGCGCATGCACCCCGTGCTGCGTATCCGGCGGCCCCATTACGGGGTGGACTACGCCGCCCCGAGCGGCACCCCGGTGGTAGCCGTGGGTGACGGGGTCGTCATCTTCAAAGGCTGGGGAGGCGGCGGTGGAAATACGCTGAAAATCAAACACAACTCCGGCGCCCTGGTCTCGGGCTACCTCCACCTGAAGGGATACGCCCCCAACATCAAACAAGGCTCCCGGGTGCAGCAGGGCCAAGTGATCGGCTACGTCGGCTCGACGGGGCTCTCCACCGGACCCCACCTCGACTTCCGCCTCTGGCAGAACGGCAGCCCGATCGACCCCCTGAAGGTGCCCACCGAACCGGCCGAACCGATCCGAGCGGCCAACAAAACAGCCTACAGCGCCATCCGCGAACGGGTAATGGCCGAGCTGAGCGGTCCCGTGCCCGACAGCCTGCGCATCACCGCCCCGGACCTGGACCCGACGCTGGCCATACAGGCGGCCGACTCGACCCGGACCGCCCAAACCACCCCGCAGCCGTGAGCGCACCAGCCCTTGACGCCCGCATCGCCCGCTTCATCGGGCGCCACCACGTCATGACACTGGCCACGGTGGGCCCCGAGGGACCCCATTGCAGCTCGCTATTCTACGCCTACGACCCGCAGCGCAACCGCTTCGTGGTCACCTCCTCCGAGAAGACCCTGCACGTGGCCCAGTTGTTGCGGGACTCCCGGGTGGCGGGTGCCGTCGCCCTGGAAAGCCGGATCATCGGCAAGCTGCAAGGGGTGCAATGGCGGGGCGAGATGAAACGGCCCGCGGCCGGGGAGATGGCCTGGGCCCGGGAAACCTACCTGAAAAAATTCCCGTTCGCCCTACTGATGGACCTGGAATTGTGGGTGATCGAACCCGACTATATGAAACTGACCGACAACCGCCTGGGATTCGGAAAAAAACTGATCTGGGAAGCAGAGAAATGAAAAATACGAGAAAAATCGCCGTCATCATCGTCGCCGGGGGCAGCGGCCGCCGGATGGGAGGGCCCCTGCCCAAACAGTTTATGAGCATCGGGGGAAAACCCATCCTGATGCACACCATCGAGCGCTTCGCCGAGGTGCTTCCGGGCGCCCGCCTGGTGCTGGTGTTGGCCCGCAACCGCATCCAGTACTGGAAAGAACTTTGCCAGGAATACACCTTCCTGATCCCCCACACGGTCTGCCCGGGGGGCGAAACCCGCTTCGACTCGGTGCGCCAGGGCCTCGAGGAGGCCGGGGAGGCCGAATTGATCGCCGTGCACGACGGAGTGCGCCCGCTGGTCAACAGCGCCCTGATCGAGCGGGCCATCGCCGACGCCCGGACCTTCGGGGCCGTCATCCCGGTGGTCACCCCGGTGGATTCGCTGCGCGAAATCGGCGAGGAGGGCAACCGCATCGTCGACCGCACCCGCTACCGTATCGTCCAGACCCCCCAAGTCTTCCACGCCGGGGTGATCCGCAGCGCCTATTCCCGCCCTTGCAGCAGCGACTTCACCGATGACGCCAGCGTGGTGGAGGCCGCCGGGGAGAAGATCTACCTCTGCGAGGGGGATTACTCCAACATCAAGATTACCACGCCCATAGACATGATCACGGCTGAGGCGCTGCTCGATGTGCAAGCGCCGCCGACGCCACTCGATGAATGACGAATGATAAAAAGCCCCTTCCGAGGGGCTTTTTATTGCCGTTTTATATTGTAAATCAAGGGTGTAATACCTATCTTTGCACCCGAAAACACATTCACCCAACTGATCATATTATGAAAAAAATCCTTACCCTCTGCCTGCTGGCCGCCGCCGTGACTTTCTCCGGCTGCGAAAGCCTGGGGCTGACAAGCATCAAAATGGACTCGGAACAGAGCGTCGAACGCGTGGCCGAGACCATCAAAAAGCACATCGACCCGGCGCAGTACAAGCCCCTGGCGCTCTACTGGTACGAACGCGAGGAATTGAGCAACAAGATGGAATACTTGATGGTTACAGTAGTGGGCACCGACGGAAAACTCTACACCCAGAGCTTCAAAGTGGGCGGCGACCACCAGGGTCCCAACGAAGTGGAAGAGGCTCGCAGCAACCAGACCTACGATTTCGCCACGGTCAACTACCTCTCGTCCGATGACCTGGCTCCGGCCACCATCGCCGGACAGATCGCCCAGGCCAAAACCATGATCCCCGAGGGCATCGTGTTTGAATCGATCGCCAACTACACCTTCGACATCGATCCCGAGACGGGCGAAAAGACCTCGAACTTCGTGATGCGCGTCACCGAGGAAGGCAACAAAACCAGCGTCGAGGGCCGCCGTTTCGTCACCACTTACTACGAGATCGAGTTCGACGTACTGGCCGACGGAACGGTCGTGATGGAAGACCTCGAGGAGTAATCCTTTACAACTACCTACAAAAAGAGCCCCAAAAGGGGCTCTTTTTTTGTGTGTACCGTCCCGGCGTCAGAAGGTTACCGGGGAGAAAAGGTTTTCTTTTGCGCCGGGAGCATGCTGAAGTACAGCGCCTACTATCCGGCAATCCTCCAGTTCTGCACAGTCGCCGCAGGTCGCATAGCCTTTCCCGGAGACGCATTTGCGGATTTCGCAGAGATCGCTGCAATAGGCAAATTTCACCCCGTCCGTGCGGCACCCCATGCAGTTGATGGTTGCCGCGGTAATCTCCGGGGCATTGTTCATGGCGCTCCATTTCCGGGCGGTCTTTTCCCGCAAGGCGTCGTCATCCGCCACCGTGGCCAGGCGGGCGTCGCAACGTTCGCAATCCAATCCGCAACAGGCAATCAACTGCTTCATCCGTTCTGTTTATAAAATGATAAAGATCGCCGGGCGCTTCTGAATGTCGGGCGGGGGCGATTTGCGCCAGGCGGCGACGGTGCGCGTGGCGATCAACTGGTTGGGCTGCAGGAGGTCGGCGGCCACGCAGAGGCGGGTCTGGGGGGCGCAGGCGGCGAGAAAATCCTGGAAAAGCTTGTCGTTGCGGTAGGGAGCCTCGATAAATAGCTGCGACTGGCCCTCGGCCTGCGCCCGTTTCTCGAAGTGGCGGATCGCCCGGCCCCGGTCGGGCTGCTTGATGGGCAGGTAGCCGTTGAAGGCGAACGACTGCCCGTTGAGCCCCGAGGCCATCAAGGCCAGCAGCAGGGAGGAAGGTCCCACCAGGGGCACCACCTCGACGCCCCGTTCGTGGGCCAGGGCCACCACATCGGCCCCCGGGTCGGCCACGCCGGGCAGTCCGGCCTCGGAAAGCAAGCCGGCATTGCGCCCCGCCAGCACCGGAGCCAACAGGCCGGGCACGGCTTCGGGAGGCGTATGTTCGTTCAACTCGACGAATTCGAGCGCCTCGATCGGGCGATTCATCCCGGCCCGGCTCAAAAAACGGCGGGCCGAGCGGGTATTTTCCACGATAAAGTAGTCCAGCGAGTCCATCACCGCCTGGTTGGCCTGCGGCAGCACGTCGTAGACCGGCACGTCGCCGATGGGGGTGGGGAGGAGGTATAATTTTCCGGGAGCGCTCATTATTCTTTCGTAAAAATGCGTTTGACCCGGGTCGAAATACTCGTCATAATTTCATAGGGGATCGTTTCCAGGATGTTGGCCATTTCGATCACCGAAGCGCCCTCGCCGAAGACGATCACCGTGTCGCCCTCGCGCACATCGAGGCCCGTGACATCCAACATGCAGGTATCCATGCAGATATTCCCGATCACCGGCACCCGTTGTCCGCGAACGAGCATGTGCCAGGCGCCCCGGCTCAGGCGGCGGTCCAGGCCGTCGGCATAGCCCACGGGGACCGTAGCGATGCGGCTCGGCCGGTCGATGGGGCCCTTGCGGCCGTAGCCCACGGTTTCTCCGGGAGCCAACTCCTTGATCTGCACGATACGGGTTTTGAGCGTCGCCACCGGTTGCAGCTCGCTCTGGCGAACACTGCTGATCCCGTAGAGGCCGATGCCTATGCGCACCAGGTCGAACTGGGCTTCCGGGAAACGTTCCGTGGCGGCGCTGTTGCCGATGTGCCGCAAGATGCCTTGTTTGGGGAATGCCACCAGAATCTTGTCGCTCATGCGCTTGAAGGCGGCGATCTGGCTGCTGGTGAAGTCGTCCTGGGCGGGCTCGTCGCTGGCGGCCAGGTGCGAAAAAACGGTGCTGATGTAGAGATCAGGCAGGGCCTTGAGCCGTTCGATCAACGCTTCGGTCTCCTTCTCCTGGAAGCCCAGGCGGTGCATGCCCGTGTCGAGCTTCAGGTGGATGGGGTAGTGGGTCTCGCCCTGGCGGATGACCGCCTCGGAGAAGGCTTGCAGGGAGGCGAAGCTGTAAATTTCGGGCTCGAGGCGGTAGTCGACCATCGTCTCGAAACTGTCGGAGTCGGCGTTCAGCACCACGATCGGTAGGGTGATCCCCCCTTCGCGCAGGGTCACCCCCTCGTCGGCGAAAGCCACCGCCAGGAAATCGACCCCTTGGTGTTGCAGCATACTGGCCACCTCGTAGGTGCCGTTGCCGTAACCCAGGGCCTTGACCATGGCCATGGTGCGCACGCCCTCCTTGAGCAGGCTGCGGAAGTAATTGAGGTTATGGACCATGTGGTCGAGATTGACCTCCAGCACCGTGGTGTGGATCTTGTTCTCGAGTGCCCGGCTGATCTTTTCGAAGTGGAAGTCGCGGCTGCCCTTGATCAAAATGCTCTTGTGCAAGAAGAGTCCGCGGTTGTAGCTTTTCAAAAAATCCTCGGTGGTGGCGTAAAACTGCTTGTGCAGATCGAAGCGGTGGGCGTGGCGCGCGATCTCGGGCCCGATGCCGATCAGCAGGTCGACCCCCTTGGTGGAGAGCATGTCGGCCACCTGGGCGTAGAGTTGATCGGGCGCGAGGCCGCTCTGGCGGATATCCGAGAGGATCAGCATCCGCTCCTGGGCGCCCGAGACCGTCGCCAGGTAGTCGAGGGCCAGGGCCAGGGAGTTGATGTCCGAATTGTAGCTGTCGTTGATGAGCTTGCAGCCCCCGATGCCCTCTTTGAGTTCGAGGCGCATGGCTACGGGTTGCAGGTTTTTCAGGCGGGGCAGCAGCTCCGTGCGGGGATAACCCAGCGTTTCGTACAAGGCCACCGCCTCGGCGGCGTTCTCCCGGGAAGCCTCGTCGGGATAGGGGAGCGCCTCTTTTTCGTCGGCCGAGACCCCCACCGGGACGAGTTTGCGCTCCGCAAAGCGTTTTTCGATGGTATCCTTGATCAGGGGGTTTTCCGTGAGGTAGATAATCGTTTCGACCCGCTCGAACAGGTTCAGTTTCTCGGCGAGTTTAGCTTCGAGGCTGGCAAAATTTTCCTGGTGGGCATCGCCCAGGTTCGTGAAAATGCCTATCTGCGGGCGGATCATCGCCTCCAAGCGGGCCATTTCGCCGGGCTCGGAGATGCCTGCCTCGATTACGGCCAGGTCTTCGTCTCCCTCGAGCATCAGCAGCGAGAGGGGCACCCCGATCTGGGAGTTGTAGCTCTTGGGACTGCGGAAGAGTTTCACCCCCGGAGGCGCCAACTGGGCGATCCACTCCTTGGTCACCGTCTTGCCGTTGCTGCCCGTGATGGCCACCAGGGTCCCCTTGCAGTGCTGGCGGTGGTAGGCGGCCAGTTGCTGGAGGCTTTGCAGGGAATTGAGGCTGTGGACGAATCCCGCGCCGGGGTAGGCTTTCTCGTCGACCTGGGAGTCTACCAGAAAGGCGCGTACGCCCCGGCCGTAGAGTTCGCCGATGTAGGCGTGCCCGTTGTGGTTGCCGCCCCGAATGGCCACGAACAGCGCCCCGACGGGATTGAACGTCCCGCGGCTGTCGGTCACCACCCGCCGCACGGAAATGTCCGTGCCCGAGAAGGTGCTGTCGGTGATCGAAGCGATCTCTTTGAGGGTATAGTTCATGGCTGTCAGATATCCAGTTTAACGACCGTGATTCCCGCGCCGCCCTGCTCCTCGTGCTCGTCGGCGGCGCTTTTGAGCAGGGGCAGGCTCCGCAGGTATTTGCGGATTTCTTCTTTGAGGGCCCCGGTGCCTTTGCCGTGCAGGATGCGCACCTCCGAAAAGCCCAGCATGATGGCATCGTCGACGAATTCCTGCACCCGTTCCAGCGCGTCGCTCACCCGTTCGCCCCGCAGGTCGATCTGCTGCGAGAAGTGCGTGCGGCGCTCCATGGTGTCGAAGTTGCTTTTGGGGGCGGCGGGGCGGGTGTCGCGGGTGGCTTTTTTGAACTCGACGTTCGAGATGGGCTCCAGCCGTTCCAGGGCGACCTGAGTTCGGATCTGGCCGAAGCCCACGGTGGCCTTCTTACCTTTAATCTCGAGCACTTCGCCCACGGCGTCCTGGCCCTGGATGCGGACCTTGCCTCCTAATTCCACCTGGCGCGGCTTCACTAAATCCGCCTTGGAGGGTTTTTCGAGGAGGGCCTCGGCGGCCTTTTCCTGCTTGCGTTGCGCGCGGCGTTGCTCGCGCTCCTTCAGCTGGGCGATCTTGCGGTCGATCATCCCGTCGTCGTCGCCTTCTTCCTCCAGGGAGTTCCGGAATTCGTCCATCTGGCGGCGGACGCGCAGGGTCTCACCCCGTTCGGCCTGGGACTCCCTGATAACCCGGATCGTGTTCTCTATCTGTTTGTTGGCATCGGCCGTGATCTGCCTGGCCTCGCTTTTGGCTTCCTTGAGCAGGCGCGAACGCTCCTCCTTGATCTTTTCGAGCTCGGCCTTGTATTTCTCGGCCAGTTCGTCCACCTTTTTCTCGGTGCGGTGGATCTTGTCGCGCTTCTGTTCCCAGTAGTTGCGGTCGCGGGCGATCTCGCGCAGTTGGCGCTCGATGTTGATGTGGTCCGTGCCGGCCTTATCGGCGGCCGAACGGATGATCTCCTCCGGAAGACCGATCTTGCGGGCGATCTCGATGGCGAACGAACTGCCCGGCTTGCCGATGTCGAGGCGGAAGAGGGGGCGGATGTTCTGGACGTCGAAGGTCATGGCCCCGTTGAGAATGCCGGGGGCGTTGCTGGCGTAGTATTTCAGGTTGGCGTAGTGGGTGGTGATTACCCCGAAGCACCCCTTTTGCTCCAGTTTTTCGAGCACCGACTCGGCGATGGCACCCCCGATGGTGGGCTCGGTGCCGGTGCCGAACTCGTCGATGAGGATCAGCGAACGCTCATCGGCGTGGCGCAGGATATTCTTCATGTTGAGCAGGTGGGAACTATAGGTGCTCAGGTCGTTGTCGATCGACTGCTCGTCGCCGATGTCGATGAAGATGCCGTGGAAAATCCCCATCTCCGAATTCTCGGAGACCGAGACCAGGAATCCGCTCTGCATCATGTATTGCAGCAGGCCCACCGTCTTGAGGCAGACCGACTTGCCCCCCGCGTTGGGGCCCGAGATCAGCAGGATGTGCTTCTGGGGCGTCAGCACCAGGTCCAGGGGCACGACCTCCTTGTTTTCGCGCCCCAGGGTCTGGGCCAGCAGGGTGTGGCGGGCGTTTTTGAGGCTGATCGACGAGCCTTCCTCCACGATGGGCAGGGTGCAGTCGTTCTCCAGGGCGTGGCGAGCCTTGGCGCGGATCAGGTCTACCTCCGTGAGGTAATCGCCCGAGGCCATGAGGCCCGGCAGGTCGGGGCGCAGGGTCTCCGAAAAACGGATCAGGATGCGGATCACCTCGCGGCGTTCTTCGTGCTCCAGCTCCCTCAACTCATTGTTGAGCTCAATGACCTCAATCGGCTCTATGTAAACGGTTTTACCCGTAGCGGATTCATCCTGCACAAAGCCCTTGACCTTGCGTTTGTTGGCCGCCGAGACTGGGATCACGGCCCGGCCGTCGCGGATCGAAAGCGTGGCGTCGGCCTCGACGAAGCCCGCGGCCTGAGCCTGCGAAAGCACGCTCTGGAGACGGCGGGCCACCTGTCCCTCGCGTTCGCGCAGGGCCTTGCGCAGGGCGTAGAGCTCGGGCGAGGCGCTGTCTTTGATCTTGCCGAATTTGTCGAGGATGGAGTCGATGTGGTTGATCAGGGCGTCGTAGCCCTCCACGCCGCGGCCGAGCGCCTTGAGGCGGGGGTATTCCGCCGCGGGTTTGGCCTCGAAAAAGGCCAACAGGTCCCGCACGGCCGAAAGGCCCAGTCGCAGGGCGGCGATCTCCTCCACATCGAGGAAAGCGCCCTCGGGCTCGGCTTTTTTGAGCAGGGGATCCAGGTCGACGTACTCCACCCGGGGGAACGAGCCGTCCATCATCAAGGCGGTGCGCATCTCGAAGGCCTCTTCCAACGAACGGACGATCTCCTCGCGGCGGGTCGAGAAACGGATTTTTTCTAATTTTTCGATTGCCCCTTGGGTCACGCACAGCGCCTCGACCTGGCTTTTGATCCGGTCGAACCCGATTTTGCTTTCGAAATTATCCGGATAGATCATCGGTCGAGGGGCGAAATGCGCCGTATCAGATTAAATTATTCGCTGCGGCGCCCGAAGACCGAGATGTTGATGTAGCGTTTGGGATGCATGCGGATGTCTTCGAGCAGGGCCGAGAGGTTGGCGCCCGAAGCGGCCAGGGATTCGTACAGCTCGCGGTCGTTGAGCAGCAGGGCTGCCGAGCCGTCGCCGGAGTTGAGTTTTTCGACCGCCTCGTGCAGGCTGGCCACCGTCAGCGACACCTGCCCCACCAGGGTGGGGAGCTGCATCTGGCGCAGTGAGTCGGTAAACTGGGCGGTGTTGTCCATGATCAGGTTGAACTGGCCGGATTTTTCGTTCAGGGCCGCCGTCAGGGCGTTCAGGTTGGAGACGATCCCGTGCAGGGAGTTCTTTTCCCCGGCCACCACCTCATTCAGGTTGCCGGTGATCGAGGCGATGTTGCCGAAGGTGGCGTCCAGGTGGTCCTTGTTATCGACCAGGATGGCGTTCAGGCCGCTCAGCGTCTCGGTCATCTCGTTGATCAGGGTATTGGCTTTGATCTTCAGCGATTCGAACTCGTTGCCGGCCACTTCCAGAAAATCCTTGTCGATCTCCGAGTAGAGCGTATCCCCCTCCTGGAGGTACTGGGTCGCATCGCCCAGCTCGATCTCGACAGCCTTGCCGCCCATGAGCCCGTCGCTGAAGATGCGGGCCTTGGAGTTGACCGGGATGCGGAAGCGGGACTTGATCGAGAACTCCACCACGATGTTTTCCGAACGGGCCGGGTCGTAGCTCATGTCCGAGATGCTGCCCACCTTGTAGCCCTTGATGACGATGGCCGAGGCCGAACGCAGGCCGTTGACCTGGTTGTAGACGGCGTAGTATTTCATGTCCGAGGAAAAGATATCGCTTCCCTTGAGGAAATTGACGCCCCAGTAGAGCAGGCCGATCATGGCGATCCCAAAGAAACCGATCTTGAATTCCCGGCTCAGTTTTAACTTTTTCATGCTATTTCGTTTGCTTTATTATTCCCTTTGTCGCGCTTCTTTGATCGAAAGCGGGCTTTCTCCGGCGAACGCGGCCACGAAGGCGTCCTTGATCTGCTGACGCACGGTGGCCTGCAAAGATAACGCTTCCTGGTAAGAAGCCACCTCTCCGACGTAGTATTTGTAAACATTCCCGATCTTCAACTCGGTCACTTCTCCGCGGTAAATGCCGAAGCGTGAGGAATTTCGGGCCACCTTGACCGGCGAACTCATCACCTGGACGCGGTAGCAGATTTTTTCCGCCGGAGCGCCCGGAGCGGAGGATTCAGCCGTGGCCGCAGAAGCGGAAGCCGTTTCCGCGGGAGCCGGATCATCCGCAATCCCTTCGCCGCCCAGGGCGATCAACTGCCCCTTGCCCTCGGTTTTGACCTTGTACTCGCTGAAAGCATTGAACAAGGAGCGGGCCATTTTTTCCTGGCCGCTTTTGCTGGTGAGCGTCCGGCGGTCCGACTCGTTGGAAATGAAGCCCAACTCGGTCAGGATGCTCGGCATGGCGGCGTACCACAGCACCAGGAAGGGACCCTGCTTGACCCCGCGGTTGACAAACGTGGTGTTCCGGCCGTACTGCTGCTGCACCAGGCTGGCCAGCGTCGTGCTCTGCTCCTGGAACGAGTACTGCATCAGCGAGAAGATGATGAACGATTCGGTCGATCCGGGCGTGTAGCCCTGGTATTTGGTCGCGTAGTCGTCCTCGTAGACGATCACGTCGTTCTCGCGCATGGCGATATCGAGGTTCTTGCCCGCCTTGTCCATCCCCATGACGTAGGTCGAGGAACCGGAGGCGGTGCTGCTCTTCGCGGCGTCCGTGTGGATCGAGATAAAGAGGTCCGCCGCCGCTTTATTGGCCTTGTCGGCCCGGGCCGAGAGGTCCACGAAGACGTCGGTCTTGCGGGTAAAAATCACCTTGACGCCCGGGTAGTGCTCCCCGATGAGTTCCCCCAGGCGCAGGGCCACGGCCAGATTGATGTCTTTTTCGCGGGCACCGCCCCCGACCGCACCGGGGTCTTTGCCCCCGTGCCCGGCGTCTATGACCACGGTGTTGATCCCCACACGGGTGCTCTGGGAAGACAAGGGGACCACCCCGAGGAGGAGGCAAACAATAAACGGGAAAACTAATCGTATCTGTTTTGGGAGATTCATAAATGGGAAATACTGGAAACTATCTTTTTTTATGTATTTTTGCCCATCAAACGGGCGCTTTGCAAAGTTAAATATTTGTTAGGGATTTGCGAATAAAACGATCAAAATATCTCCTGATCTTCGGCTTTCTGGCCTTGCTTTCCCTTTCTCCTTCGGACCGGGGGAGCGCGAGCGCTGCGGAGCGTCTCGTCGCGCAGCCGCCCCAGGCGGAGTCCGCCGCCGAGCCGGCGAACCCCATTTTCGCCCCTGAGCAACAGGAGCCCGGGACCCTTCCCATCGTCGAGCCCCTGGTGCTCGACACCCTTCCGGCGCGCCCGGACAGCCTCAAAACGGACTCCCTCGGGCGCAAACCTTTCCTCGACGACATCATCAAGGGCACCAACCAGGACTCGCTGATCTACGACCTGCGTACCAAGAACATCTACATCTTCGAAAAAGGGGACATCACCTACCAAAAGATGAACATCAAGGGCGACTACATGCGCATCAACATGACCACCAAAGAGGTCTTCGCCCACGGCCGCCCCGACACCACCAAAACCTCCGAGACCGCCCAACAGGAAATCTGGGACCAGGAAATCTCCGATTCGATCCCCAAGAACACTCGGGTCGAGTTCTCGGACGGCTCCCAGTCCTTCACGATGGACACCATGATCTACAACCTGGGGAGCAAAAAGGCCCGGGTGCAGGGCGTGGCCACCCACGAAGGGGAGGGCTACCTGCTGGGCGAACGGGTGAAGATGATGCCCGACAAGACAGTCAACATCGCCCGGGGACGCTACACCACCTGCGACGCCGACCACCCGCACTTCTACCTGGCCATGACCAAGTCGTCGACCATTCCCGGCAAGAAAACCGTCTTCGGACCGGCCTACGTCGTCATGGAGGACGTCCCGATCTACTTCCTGGGCCTGCCTTTCGGCTTCTTCCCCATGACCGCGGGCCGCAAGTCGGGCTTCCTGACCCCGACCATCGGCGAGGAAATGCGCAAAGGCTTCTTCCTGCGCGACGGGGGCTACTACTTCGCCATCAACGACTACCTCGACCTGGCCGCCACGGGGAGCATCTACACCCTGGGCTCCTGGCAGGCCCAGCTGGCCTCCCGCTACGTCAAGAAGTACCGCTACAGCGGCAACCTGAGGGTCGACTACTCCAACGACAAGGTGGGGGAGAAGGGCGACGACGACTACTACGCCGGCAAGAACTTCAGCGTGGAATGGAGCCACAGCCAGGATGCCAAATTCAAACCCAACACCACCTTCTCGGCCAGCGTAAAGTTCTCCACCAGCGGATACGACAAGTACAGCACCACCGACCTGAACAACTACATCAGCTCACAGACCAACTCGAGTATCGCCTTCTCCAAAAACTGGGTGGGCACCCCGTTCTCCTTCTCGACCAACTTCCAACACTCGCAGAGCCGGGCCGACACCAGCGTCCAGCTGACCTTCCCGAACATCGTCTTCTCGGCCTCGCGCATCACCCCTTTCAAGCGCAAGACGGCCGTCGGCAAACCGAAGTGGTACGAAAAAATCTCGCTCTCCTACAACATGAACCTCACCAACAGCATAAAAGCCAAGGAGAAGGATCTTTTCACCAGCAACACGCTCAAGAACATGGTCAACGGGATCAGCCACAAGATCCCGGTCACCACCTCGTTCAACCTCTTCAAGTACTTCACCTTCACGCCCTCGTTCAACTACAGCGAGAACTGGTTCTTCCGCAAGGTGAATCAGGCCTGGGACCCGGTCGAAAAGAAAACGTACAACTCCGACACCACCTACGGCTTCTACCGCCTCTACGACTACGCGATGAGCGTCTCGGCCACCACCAAGGTATACGGAACCTACCAGTTCAAGAAGAAAGACGGGCTGATCCGGGCCATCCGCCACATGCTGACCCCGACGGCCTCGTTCAACTACACCCCCGACTTCGGAACCACCAAATTCGGCTACTACTCCCAGGTGCAGAGCGACACCCTGGGAAACATGAAGACCTATTCGCCCTACAGCGGCAACGCCTACAACGTGCCCGGCAGCGGCCCCTCGATGAACATCTCCTTCGGGCTCTCCCAGACCCTGGAGATGAAGGTCCGCGACCGGCAGGACACCACCGGCATGCGCAAGATCAAGGTGATCGACCAGTTCAACATCAGCTCGTCGTACAACTTCCTGGCCGAGCAGTTCAACCTGGCCCCGTTCAACCTCAGCCTGCGCACCACGCTCTATAAGAACGTGGCCCTGAACATCAACGCCACACTCGACCCCTACGCGATCGACGAGAAAGGGACCCGAATCAACCGCTTCATGCTCAAGGACGGCAAACTGGGCCGCATCACCAGCGCCAGCACCTCCTTCGGTTATTCGTTCAACTCCTCGAGCCGCTCCAACCAGGCCCCGGCCATGAACGACATCAACAGCGCCCCGGACTTCTCGACCCAGATGGACATGTTCTCCCAGCCCGGATTCAGCGCCCTGGACCCGGCGGCCCAGCGGTTGATGATGACCTCGCGCTACTACGATTTCAGCATGCCCTGGAACCTCGGGGTCAACTACTCGTTCAGCTACTCGAAGCCGGGCCTCACAAGCCGGGTCACCCAGACCCTGGGCTTCAACGGCAGCGTCACCGTGACCGAAAAATGGGGGGTCACCCTCAGCGGAGGCTACGACGTCCAGACCAAGAAACTGACGCCGGGGGCCATCACCGTTACCCGCGACCTGCACTGCTGGCAGATGAGCTTCCGCTGGATACCCACAGGCTGGATGCAGAGCTGGAGCTTCAATATTTCGGTGAAGGCCAGCACGCTGCGCGACCTCAAGTATGACCGCAGCCGCAGCCATTACGACAGCCTTTACGACGAGTAACAGCATTCACTTACGAACAATAAACACATGTCCCTCCTGCGTTTGGAGGGTTCCTATCTCCCATGAAAAAACTGCTGATCTATATGACACTCCTCGCTTCTTCGGTCGCTTGCACCTCCACTAAGAATCCTTTGCTGGAGCCTTTCGGGGGCCCCTACGGGACGCCCCCCTTCGATAAAATCAAGAACGAGCACTACGTTCCAGCCTTCGACGCGGCGCTCGAAGAAGCCCGCGCCCAGATCCGGGCCATCACGGAAAACCCTGCCGGGGCCACCTTCGAAAACACGGTCGAAGCCCTAGAATTGAGCGGACGGCGCCTGGAGGCGATCTGCGCCCTGTTCACCAACCTCAACGAGGCCTGCACCGACGATAGCCTCCAGCAGATCAACCTGGAACTGATCCCCCGCCTGACCCAGTTCCAGAATGACATTTCGCTCGACGCGGCCCTTTTCGCCCGCATCTCCGATGTTTATGCCCAGCGCGAACAGCTCACCCTGAACGGCGAGCAGCTGAGGTTGCTGGAAAAAACCTACAAAAACTTCAGCCGCAGCGGGGCCGCCCTCGCCGAGGCGGACAAGGAAACGTACCGTGCCCTGACGGGCGAGCTCTCCGAGCTGGGCATCCGCTTCGGTCAGAACGTCCTGGCGGCCACCAACGCCTACACGCTGCACCTGACCGACAAAGCCCAGACCGAAGGCCTGCCCGAATACGCCGTCGAGGGAGCGGCCGACGAAGCCCGCCAGCGCGGCCTGGAAGGGTGGGTGATCACACTTCAGGCGCCCAGCATGATCCCCTTTATGACCTACAGCCCCGACCGGGCCTTGAAGGAACAACTCTGGCGGGCCTATAACTCGCGTTGCCTGGGCGGCGAAAACGACAACACGGGTAACGTAAAGCGGATCACCGAACTACGCCTCGACCTGGCCCGGCTGCTGGGCTACACCACCTTCGCCGACTATGTGCTCGAGGAGCGTATGGCCGAGAACCCGGCTACGGTGGCCGGATTTCTGAAAGGCCTGCAAGGCACGGCGATCGACGCCGCCCGGGCCGACGTGCGCGACGTGGCGGCCTTCGCCCGCAGCCAAGGGGCCGATTACGAACTGATGCCCTGGGACTTCGGCTACTGGTCGGAAAAACTCAAGCAAGAGCGCTTCGAGTTGACCGAAGAGATGACCAAGCCCTACTTTCGTCTCGAAAACGTCCAGCAGGGCCTCTTCCTGCTGGCCGGAAAACTCTACGGCCTGACTTTCACCGAAAACTCCGCCATCGAGGTCTACCACCCGGACGTCAAGGCCTTCGAAGTGCGCGACAGCGCCGAAAAGTTCATGGCGGTGCTCTACCTCGACTACTTCCCCCGGGCCTCCAAAAGGGGAGGGGCCTGGATGACCGAACTGCGTCCCCAATACATCGAAAACGGCGAGGAAACCCGCCCCCTGGTCTCCGTGGTGACCAACTTCACCAAGCCCACCGAAAGCCTGCCCTCGCTGCTGACCTACAACGAGGTGGAGACCCTGCTGCACGAGTTCGGCCACGCCCTGCACGGCATGCTGGCCGAAGGCCACTATCCCAGCCTGACCGGCACCTCGGTCTACTGGGATTTCGTGGAACTACCCTCCCAGTTGATGGAAAACTGGGCGTCGCAAAAGGAATTTCTCGACCTCTGGGCCGTACACTACCAGACCGGAGAAAAAATCCCCGCCGAACTGGTCCAAAAGATCAAGGACTCGGAAAACTACCTGGCCGCCTACGGCCACGCCCGACAGCTGGGCTTCGCCCTCTGCGACATGGCCTGGCACAGCATCACGGCCCCCGTCACCCAAGAAGTGACCGCCTTCGAACGTCAAGCCATGAAACCCGTACAAGTGCTGCCCGTCGTAGACGGCCAATGCACCTCCGTGGCCTTCAGCCACATCTTCTCAGGAGGCTACGCCTCAGGCTATTACAGCTACAAATGGGCCGAAGTCCTCGAAGCCGACGCCTTCTCGCTATTCCGCGAAAAAGGAATTTTTAATCCTGAAGTCGCCGCCTCCTTCCGCGAAAACATTCTCTCCAAAGGCGACACCGAACACCCCATGACCCTCTACGTCCGCTTCCGAGGCCACCAGCCCGACCCACAGGCATTGCTCGATAAAATGGGAATCAAGTAGACAGGGCGCTCGAACTAGCCTGAGAACTGTCCCTTTTTATAAAAAGGGACCCAAAAGTTTTGCGGCGCTTTTACAAAAGCGCCAGGTTCTGGCCCGTCCGAGTCCTCCGCCTATTTGAACCCTATTTAGCAAGGAAGGCCGCGCGATGCGCGGCCTTCCTTGCTAAATAGGGTTCGTCTACAGCTTGTAGCCTGGACGGTATTGGTAGTGCAGGTGCTTCGAGGCTTCCGGATCGTTGACGAATTTTTCGACGATCGGGTTCCAGTGCAGGGGGCGTTTGAGTTCGTAGGCGATGTTGCCCAGGGTGCACATGGTGCAGGAGCTGTGTCCGACTTCCACGGGAACGTTCGGGTCGATGCGGCTGCGCACCGAGTTGATGAACGTGGCCATGTGGGGCACTTTGGTTTCGAAGGGCAGGTTGGGGTCTTCCGTCGTCGCCTTGGGCAGGAAAGCCGGGTCGGAGGCGAGGACTTCGCCGCGCTGCACCTGAATCCAGCCGTTTTCGCCGTAGAATTTGACGCCTTGCTTGTTGCCGTCGAAATCCTGCTGGGTCACCACGATGCCGTTGTCGTAGATGTAGGTGAGGTAGTCGTGGAAGCTGTATCCGGGAGGGATGATCTCCACGGGGCCGCTGCGGTCCTTACCCAAGGCCCATTGGGTGATGTCGAACATGTGCGCGCCCCAGTCGGTGGTCAGGCCGCCGCCCATGCCCTGGTACCAGCGCCAAGCGCCCCAGTATTTTTCATTGACTTCGGGCTCGATCGACACGGGCGGGTCGAGCTGTTCGTTGTAATGGAAGTTCTGAGGCAGGGGGCCGAGCCACTTGGCCCAGTCGAGCCCGGCGGGCACCGGCTGTGCGGGCAGGTCGTAGGGCACGGGGCCGCCGCCTACGCGCACTTTGACGCGGGAAATCTTGCCCAGGGTCCCTTCACGTACCAGGTTGGCCACATGGATGAATTCGGAGCTCGAACGCTGCTGGCTGCCCACCTGCAGGATGCGGGTGTTCTCGCGTACGGCCTTGCAGAGCTGCTGTCCTTCGTAGATGGTGAAGGTCATGGGTTTTTCGAGGTAGACGTCCTTACCGGCGCGGCAGGCTTCCACGGCGATGATGGCGTGCCAGTGGTCGGGCACGGCGATCACCACGGCGTCGATGTCGGGGCGGGCGAGCACTTCCTGGTAGTCCACGTAGGTCTTCAGTTCGTGCTTGGTTCCTTTGGAGGCGTAGTAATCCTTCACGCGCTTTTCAAAGCGCTGGCGTTTGATATCGTAGACATCGGCCCCGGCCACGACCTTGACGCCGGGCAGGCCGATAAAACCGTTGAGCAGGTGCATGCATTGCTGGCCCAGGCCGATGAAGCCGAGGGTGACGGTGTCGTTGGCACTGGTTTTCTTCGTCTTCGCGGAGGAAGCGGGCGCGGCGGTCAGGGCCGAGGGCATCAGCACCGCTCCGGCGGCGCCGACGGCCGAGAACTTCAGGAAGTCGCGTCTCGAAAGTTTTGAGCTCATAGAGTCGGGTTTTAGGTTATTGTATTGGATTTAGGTTTAGGTTCGTTTTTAACACCTTACAAAATACGAAAAGTTTTTCTTATTTCCACCAGGGATTTTTCTGGACCCCCATCTCCGAGAGCGGGATCGGTTGCAGCCCGTAGCTTTTCAGCACCTCGGGCGTGCAGACCTGTTCGATGGTGCGGCCCTGGGAGGCGATCTGTTGATTGTTCGTGAAGGTTTGCTTGTCGTTGGCCGAGATCGCCAGGCCGGCGCAATCCACCAACAGGTTGTTGGAGACGGTGTTTGAACAGGCGTTTTCGTAGATCTGGGCCAGCTTCGGGTAGCGGCTCAGGTAAAGTTGCGATCGGATGTCAACCTCCTCGAAGATCTTGCGCCGGGTCTCCTCCTTGGCCATCATCGTGTCCCAGCGGTGCTGGGTCCAGGGGAACTCGTACCAGCTCACCGCGGCCGGGCACTCCCAGAAGAGGTTGTTCTCCACGAGGTTGTCCTTGCCGCCGTTGATCTGCACCCCGGCGAAGTGGTGCGACCCGCAGTTTTCCAACACATTGCCGTAGACGAGCACCCCGGAGATCATGTCGTCCAAGCGGATGCCCGCGGCGCCGCAATGGGTGCCGCCCACGATGTTGCGCCAGCGGTTGTAGCGGATCACATTCCCCAGGTAGGAGGGGTTGTAGAAGCTGTCCAGGCCGCCCTGGTCATCCGATTCGTTGACCACGTTGCCGATGTCGTTGTACTCGACCAGCAGGTCGTTGCCCTCGATGCGCATGGCCGAGGAGGAGGAGTTCCAGAAGTAGTTGTGCGAAGCGCGCAGGCCGCAGCCGTCCATGCGCAGGGCGGGTTCATAGGTACGTTTGAAGATCGAGAAATTGTCCACCACCGTGTTCTCCACGAAATGGCCGCCGGGGGTCAGTGTCTTGCGGTCCCCGCCGACGAGGTCGATGCCCGCGCAACCCAGGGTGCGCAGCAGCGAACCCGAGATGCCATGATTCTTGCCGCCCTCGACGTGGATGCCGTCGCGGCCCATGCGCTCGATGCGGCACTCCGCCACAAGGCAATTCTCGCCGCCCTGGATGCGGATCGCGCTGCCGCGGCTTTCCTCAAAGGAAAGCCCTTGCAGGCTCACGTTCGAGCAGCCATCCAGTTCGACCATATAAGGGGCGTTGAACATCGAGAGCGTTACCCGGTTGTCGGCCGTGGGGGGCGTCTGGGGATACCAGATCAACAGGCCGCGCTCCCGGTCGAGGTACCACTCGCCGGGGGTGTCCAGTTCGCAGAGCAGGTTAAGCCCGAAATAACGCAGCGAATCCTTGTAGCCCGAGGTGTGGTAGGGCTCCTGGGTGTAGATCAGGTGGGCCGAGGCGTCGACACGGCGGAGTTTGAGGTATTCCTCGCGCCAGTCCCAGAACCAGTAGCCGCCCAGGCGGGGGTCCGTTTCGTTCTGCCAGCGGACCTGGCGGTCGCCCTGGTATTCGAAGACCCCTTCCATGTAGCCGTTGAAATTGGCCCAGTTTTTCCCCACGGGGGTCGAGCCCATGGCGCGTCCGGCCTGGGTCAGGCCCTTGTTGGGCCAGCGGGCGAGGGTTTGCAGCTCGCCGTCGACGTAGAGGTCGGGGCGGTTGCCCATCTCGGTGGGATCGCCCGTCTCGGTGATGCCTTCCGTTTTCAGGTTGGCGATGTAAAGTTTGGTGTCCCGCGTGGCGTGGGGTAGCGAGAAACGCAGTACCTTATAATCTAAGTCGGCCGGATCGCCCGTCCAGGGATAGTCTTTGAACTGTTGCCAGGTTTTCAGGACCACGGAGCCCGTAAAGACGGGCTTGGCGCCCGGAAGGGCCGCGTAGACCACCGGGGCCTGGGCCGTACCGCCGTCCTGCGCGCTCAACAGCACCGGGGCTTCCAGGGGGTAGGTCCCCTCCGTGAAATAGACCGTTACCGCCTCGCCGGGCGTGGCGTTGCGGAAAGCCCGGACACCGTCCCGGGCGCCCTGCCAGGTTTTCCAGGGGGCCTGACGGGTCCCCGGATTGGAATCCTGGCCCTGGGGCGAAACATAGAATTCAGCGGCCGAAGCGGCCGTCATAGCGCCCATAAAGAGGAGGGCGGCACAACAGGTCGTAAAAAATCTTTTCATTCTGATCTCGGTTTGGGTTCGGCCGGAATGCACTTTTTCCGGCGGAAAAGTAAATGTAGCAATTCCCGGCTGCTTCTCCAAATCGGGAAAGGATTTTTCCGGATTTCCGGGGTTTCCGACTTGCAGATCAAGTGGAAGTCCCTGAAAACATGGCACCGCATTTGCTTTAGAAAAAGAAAACTCCCCGAGTATATGGAAAAGCACAAACTGATCGACAACGCCCGGGAAAGTCGCTACGAGTACCGCATCGGGCGCTACCGGCCTTACATCGAGTACCGGAAAACCGCCGAGGGAGGCATCTACCTGACCCATACCCACGTACCCGAAGCCATCAAGGGGCAGGGGATCGCCACGGCCCTGCTCGAAGAGGTGCTCCGGGACATCGAACAACAGGGACTGCTGCTCAACCCGGTCTGCCCCTTTATCCGGCATTATATCCATAAACATCCCGAGTGGATGCCCATCACCAAGAAAGAAGAGCTATGAGAGAGAAAATCGAATATTCCAATTCCGAGATTACCATCGTCTGGCAACCCCGCCTGTGCACCCATGTGGGCACCTGCATCCGGATGCTGCCCAAGGTCTACCGCCCCATGGAACGCCCCTGGGTTAAGATCGAGAATGCTACGACCGAGGAACTGATCGCCCAGGTGGAGGCATGTCCTTCAGGGGCGTTGACGTGGTATAGAAATGTGGAAAATAAGTAACACCTTCCCGGTCAGGAGCGCGGCTGTGCATAGCGTGCGTCAGATTTTGATTATCGTCCGAAGTTACAGCCCGGAGCGTACTTAAGTACGTGAGGACTGGAACAAGGAGGATAATTAAAATATGGCGTGCGATATGTGCAGCCGACCTATAATTCTTTGATTGGATCCCAGAATATCCTTTTCCAGTTTTGTATCCTGTCCCCGGCCACGCTTACGCCCTCGGCCTCGAGGCGGCGCTGCATTTCTCCGGGTAATCCGAAAGCGTCCTTGCCGGAAAGCGCACCTTGGCTGTTGACCACCCGGTGGGCGGGCAAGTCCGAATCCCAACCTCCCGAGGAGGCCATCATCCGGCCCGCCAGGCGGGAATAGCCGGGGCGGCCCGCGGCGCGGGCGATGGCGCCGTAGCTGGTGGCCCGGCCCCGCGGGATCAGGTGGACGATCTCGTAGACCGTCCGGCGGAATTCTTCTTTGTCGAAATCGTACACCGTTTAAGCCGTTTTCTTAGCTTTCATATTGGGCAGGAAGGCCGTCACGATTCCCAGCAGGGGCATGTAAGCGACTATGTTGTAGACATACACGATGCCGTAGTGGTCGGCCACCGATCCCATCACCGCCGCGGCGATGCCTGCGATCCCGAAAGCCAGCCCGAAGAACAGCCCCGAGATCAATCCCAGGCGCGTGGGAAGCAACTCCTGGGCATAGACCAGGATGGCCGAAAAGGCCGAGGAGATCACCCCCCCGATCACCACGCTCAGCACGCAGGTCCACAGCAGGTTGGCGTGGGGCATCATCAGGGCGAAAGGCGCAGCCCCCAGGATCGAGCCCCAGATGACATACTTGCGCCCGATGCGGTCGCCGATGGGCCCGCCCAGGAAAGTCCCGGCCGCCGTGGCGAACAGGAAGGCGAACAGGTAAAACTGCGACTGCTGGGTGGAGACCCCGAATTTTTCGATCAGGTAGAACGTATAAAAGTTGGTCAAACTGGCCATGTAGACATACTTCGAAAAGATCAGCACCAGCAGGATCACGAGCGAGAAGACCACCTGGCGGCGCGAGAGGCAGATCGGGCGTCCGAGGGCCACTTTCTCGCGGCTGCGCTTCATGCGCATCAATTTCACCTTATACCAGCGGAAAATGGGTCGTTTGAGCACGATGGCCAACAGGGAAATCCCGGCGAACAGCACGATGTACCGCTGGCCGTACGGGGCGATGATCAGGGCCGCCAGCAGGGGCCCCAGGGAGCCGCCCAGGTTGCCGCCCACCTGGAAAATGGACTGGGCCAGGCCGTGTTTGCCGCCCGAGGCCAGGTGCGTCAGCCGCGAGGCCTCCGGGTGGATGATCGAAGAACCCAACCCCACGAACGCGACGGAGATCAACACCCAGTGCATCGTCCCGGCATAGGCCAGCAACACCAGCCCGATGGCCGTGGAGAGCGACCCCAGGACCAGGTACCAGGGGCTGGGCCGTTTGTCGAAGATCACCCCGAACAGGGGTTGGAAGACCGAGGCGCATATCTGGTAGACGAGCGTGATGAGGCCCACCTGCGTGAAAGTCAGCGCGAGGTTACCCTTGAGAACAGGGTAGACCGCGGCGATCACGCCCTGGCAGGTATCGTTGAGCATGTGGGCCAACCCCAGCGAGAGCAGGATGGCTATGGAGGTTTTCGAGGTGGCAGCGTTCATGGGGCGTTTACATAAGGAAAAGGCAAAGGTACGAATAAAAACAGGCTGCACAATGCAGCCTATTTTCATAAGTATGCGGGAAGCAATCCGGTCTCCGAGCAGCTGTGCATAGCGTGCGTCGATTTTTGCTTATCGTCCGAGCATCCAACCGGAGCGTACTGAATGTACGTGAGGATTGGTGCGCAGGAGGATAAGTGAAAAGCGGCGTGCGATATGTGCAGCTGCTATTCCGTACCTCCGCCTAGAGCTTTGTAGAGGTTGACTCCATACTGCAGCTGTTCGAGCTTGTCGCTCACCTGGCTGAGCTGGGCCGAGAGCAGGTTCTGTTCGGCGGTCAGCACTTCGGTGTAGTTGGCTTCCCCGGCTTTGAGCAGCTCCTGGGTAAATTCCACGGCCGTGGTCAGCGAGCGGACTTGATCGACGCGGATGGGATTCTTGCTCAGCGAGGCCTGGTAGGAATAGAGGATGTTGGACACCTCCTGGGAGGCCCCCAGGGCCGTCTTGCTGAAGGTCAGCAGGGCTTCCTGCTGTTGGGCCTTGGCCACCTCGAGGGCTCCGCGCAGCTTCTTCTGCTGGAAGACCGGCTGGGTCAGCCCGCCGATCACCGTGGCCAGCAGGTTCTCCGGCCGGAAGAACGAGGTCAGTGTCCCGGCCCCGAAGCCGAACATCGAGCCCGTCCCCAGCGTCAGGGCAGGGTAGAGGTTGGCCCGGGCGGCACCGGTCGTTTCGTAAGCGGCCCTGAAGGAGAGCTCGGCCTGGCGGACGTCGGGGCGTTTGGCCAGCATCTGGGCCGGCACGCCGTGGTCCAACTGGGCGGCCACCTGCTGCTGGGCGATCGTCGAGCGCGAAATTCCACCCGGCTTGCGGCCCACGAGGACGCTCAGGGAGTTTTCCATCTCGCGGATCTGGCTTTCGAGCGTGGGAATGGTCACCTGGGTGCCGTAGTAGAGCGCTTTGCTCTGCTCGACGGAGGCTCCGGTGAGCATCCCGGCGTCCATCAGCGCCTGCATGGTCTCGGTGGTCTGAGAGAGCAGGTCCAGGGACTCGCGGGTGATGCGCAGTTGTTCGTCCAGGGCCATCAGGGCGTAGTAGCTGTTGGCGATGTTGGCCACCAGGGAGGTCTGCACCAGGTCGCGGTAGGACTGCGAGCCCAGGAAGCGGGCGTACTGCGCCCGGTTCTGTTTGCGGAGTTTGCCCCAGATGTCCACTTCCCAGGTCGAGGTCACGCCCAGGCCGTACTGCATCTGCTGCGTACCCAGGGTCCCTGAGCCGCCATTCCCGGCGCTCGTGGCGCTATAGGTCGCCTGAACGCCCAGGGCTACCGTGGGGAAATAGGCCGAACGGGCCATCGTCAGGTTGGCTTCGGCTTGGCGGATGCGGGTGTAGGCGATCTGCAAGTCGAAGTTCTCGCGCAGGCCCTCTTCGATCAGGGTCTGCAAGAGGGGATCGCGGAAATAATCCCGCCAGGGGATGTCGGCGATGGTGATCGTGTCGGTGGGATTTTCATCCCGGAACATCGCCGAGGTATCGCTCTTGGGCGAGCGGTATTTGTTCGACACCTGGCAGGAGGAGAGGGCCAGGAGGACAACCAAACCAACCACCAAGTATGTTTTCAGAATCGTTCTTCTCATCTTATTCGTTTTTAGGGGCGATTTCGGCCTGTTCATCGTCCTCGTCCTCACCACTGTTGATAAGGCCCAAGCGGCTGAAGCGGTCCTGCAAACCCTGGAAAATCGCGTAGAGCAGCGGAATCACCAGCACCCCGAAGAGGGTCCCGATCAACATCCCGCCGATGGCGCTGATCCCGATCGACTTGTTTCCGACGGCTCCGGCCCCGTGGGCGATGGCCAGCGGCAGCAGCCCGAAGATAAAGGCGAAGGAGGTCATCAGGATGGGTCGCAAACGGGCCACGGCGGCGTTGATGGCCGCCTCCAGGATGCGCTGTCCCTGCTGTCGCCGCTGGATGGCGTATTCGACGATCAGGATAGCGTTCTTGGCCAAGAGGCCGATGAGCATTACCAGGGAGATCTGCACATAGGTATTGTTGACGATCCCCGAGCCGGTCAGCGAACTGAGGTAGATAAATATAAAGATCCCGGCCAACCCGACGGGCAGCGAGAAGATCACCGCGAAGGGCAGGATGTAGCTCTCATACAGGGCGGCCAGCAGCAGGTAGACGAAGATCAGGCAGAGCAGGAAGATCAGGATCATCTGGTTGCCGCTCTGGACCTCCTCGCGCGACATGTCCGAATACTCGTAGGTATAGCCTTCGGGCAGGGTCTGGGCGCCCACCTCGTCCATCAGGGCGATCACGTCCCCCGTACTGTAGCCTTGGGCATTGAGGATGGTCACGTCGATGGCCGAGTAGAGGTTGAATCGGGCCAGGGTCTGTGGCCCCGTCACGTTGGTGATCGTCATGAACTCGGTAATCGGAGCCATGGTCCCGCTGCCCGTGCGGATGTACATCCCGTCTAAGTCTTCGAGCTTCGAACGATACTCGGGCGCGGTCTGCACCAGCACGCGGTACTGCTTCCCGTAAAGGTTGAAGTTCGAGATGTACATGCTGCCGATGTAGGCCTGCAGGGTGGTCATCACGGAGCTGACGGTCAGCCCGGCCTCCTTGACCTTATGGACGTCCACGTCGATGAGGCGCTGCGGGAAGTTGGGGTTGAAGGTGGTCATGGCCATCATCACCTCGGGGCGTTGATTGAGGGCCCCCAGGAAACGCTGGGTAATGCGGTAGAACTCGTTGATGTCCCCCCCGGTGCGGTCCTGCAACTTGAGGGTCACCCCGGTGCTGAGCCCGAAGCCCTGAATGGTGGGGCTGGGGAAGAACATGAAAGTAGCGTCCTTGATCCCGGCGGTTCTCTGGTAGAGCATCCCCACGATCTGGTTGATGGTGATGTCGCGATCAGCCCAGGGTTCCATCTTGATGACGACCGAGGCGTAAGAGCTACCGAGGCCGACCATGAAGTTGAGCCCGTTGATAGTCCCCACCTCCTTGACGCTGGGCAGAGAGCGGGCGATCTCGGCCACCTGCATCATCACCGAATCGGTGCGTTCCATCGAAGAGCCCGGAGGCATGGAGATCATCCCCATGGCGCTACCGCTGTCCTCCTGGGGAATAAACCCGGTGGGCAGGATTTTCATCAGCCCCACCAGAATAGCGACGAAGAGCACGATAATGGCCAGGGGCATCCAACGGTTGTTGCGGCGGCCGAAGAAATGCAACGCCGATTTATACTTGTTGGTGGTGGCCGTAAAGCCCACATTGAAGTAGTGGAAAAAGCGTTTGTGGAAGCTTTTTTTCTCACCGCCTTCCTCCTTGGGCTTCAGGAAAAGGGCGCAAAGGGCAGGGGAGAGGGTCAGGGCGTTGACGGCCGAAATGGCGATGGCCACCGAGAGGGTCAACCCGAACTGCTTGAAAAAGATCCCGCTGGTCCCGCCGATGAAGCTCACCGGAATGAACACCGCCGCCATCACCAGGGTGATCGAGACGATGGCCGGGGCGATCTCGTGCATGGCCGTGATGGCCGCTTTCTTGGGGGAGCGTTCCCCGTTTTCCAGCTCGGCATGCACCGCCTCGACGACCACGATGGCGTCGTCCACCACGATCCCGATGGCCAGGATCAGAGCGAAGAGGGTCAGCAGGTTGATCGAGAAGCCGAAGACCTGCAGGAAGAAGAAGGTCCCGACGATGGCCACCGGCACGGCGATGGCCGGGATGATCGTCGAGCGGAAGTCCTGCAAGAAGATGAACACCACGATAAACACCAGGATAAAGGCCTCGAAGAGGGTGTGCAGCACCTTGTCGATCGAGGCGTCGAGGAACTCGCTGGCGTCGAGCATGTATTCATAGCCGATGCCCGGCGGGAAAAAATCCTGGGCCGATTCGAGTTCCTTTTTCACATTCTCGATCACCTCCGTGGCGTTCGAGCCGGCCGTCTGGCTGATGGCGATCATCACGGCGTCGCGGCCTTCGAGGCGGCTGTCCACGTTGTAGTTCTGGGCGCCCAGTTCCACCGTGGCCACGTCCTTCAGGCGCAGGTCATGCCCGTTCTGCGAACGCAGGATGATGTCACCGAACTGCTCGGCGCTGGTGAAGCGGCCGGTGTACTTGAGGGTATACTGGAAGGTCTGGTCGCTGTTCTGCCCCAGTTCCCCGGGAGCGGCCTCGATGTTCTGGTCCTGCAGGGCCGAGATGACCTCCGTGGGATTGACCCCGTAGGCAGCCATCACGTCGGGCTTCATCCAGATGCGCATCGAGTAGGTCCGCGCCCCGTACACCGTGGCGTCACCCACCCCGTATACACGCTGGATCTGGGGAATGATGTTGATGTCGGCGTAATTCTGGAGGAACTGGCCGTCGTACTCTTTGTTGTCCGAGTAGAGGAAGATCATCAGCAGGGTACTGGTCTGGCTCTTGCGCACGGTGACCCCCGACTGCACCACCTCCTGGGGAAGCAGCGAGGTAGCCTGGGTAACACGGTTCTGCACGTTGACCGTCGCCATGTCCGGGTCGATGCCCTGCTTGAAGTAGATGTTGATACGGCCCGAGCCCGAGTTGGAGGAGGTCGAGGTGATGTAGGTCATCCCTTCCACCCCGTTGATGGACTCTTCGAGGGGAATGACCACGCTCTTCATCACGGCGTCGGCGCTGGCTCCGCTGTAGTTGGAGACCACCTGGACCGTGGGCGGGGCGATGTTGGGGTATTGTTCGATCGGCAGCGTCACGATCCCGATCACCCCCAGCACCACGATGATGATGGAGATGACCGTCGAGAGCACCGGTCTTTCTATGAGTTTTTTCAGCATGGCTACTCGGGTTTAATTTTCTTACCCTGGCGCAGCGTGGCCACCCCTTCGGTGACGATGCGCTGTCCGGCGGTGAGCCCCCCCGTGACGGCGTAGTTCTTCCCGTCGGGCGTGGGCAATACCTGGATGGTCTGCTGGCGCACCGTGTCGGCTTCCACCACGAAGACCAGGATCTTGTCCTGCTGGGCGAAGGTGGCCTTCTGGGGAATCAAGAAGGCGTTTTCCACGTGGCGGGGCAGGGCGATCTTGCCGCTCGATCCGCTGCGCAGCAGGCCCTGGGCGTTGGGGAATTCGGCGCGGAAATTGGCCGAGCCCGTGGCGGTGTTCACCACGCCCGAGATGGTCTCGATCTTGCCCGGTTCGGGGTAGGTGCTGCCGTCGGCCAGGGTCAGCGTGACCGGAGGCATGTTTTTGATCTTCTCGGCCTGGGTCTTGCCCGGATAGTATTCCAGCAGGTCCATCAGGTCCTTTTCGTTGAGCGCGAAGTAGGCGAAGATGTTGCCGGTGCTGGCGATCACGGTCAGCACATTGGAACTGCTCACCAGGCTGCCCAGGCGGTAGGAAACCACCCCGGCGACCCCGTCCACGGGGCTGTTGACGTTCGTCCAGCTCAGCGTGGCCTGGGCCTGGGAGAGCGTGGCACGGGCCTGGGAGAGGGCGGCCTTGGCCGACTCGTACTGGTTTTCGTAGGTCATCAACTGCACCTGCCCGATGATCTGTTTTTCGGCCAGCGGACGCATCCGTTCGACGTTCAGCTGGGCCGTATTGAGGGTGGCCTCGGCGCTGGTGACGGCCGCCCGGGCGGTCACCACGCCCTGTTCGGCTTGGGGCGAATTGATCTTGAAGAGGGATTGTCCCTTTTTAATGAGAGACCCTTCGTCGAAATAGATTTTATCGATAAAACCGTCGATGCGGGGACGGATCTCCACGTCGTCCCGGCCTTTGAGGGTCACGGGATAAACGGCCTGGAGCTCGATCTGCTGCGGTTCGACCACGGCGGTGGGGTAAGCCTGGGCGGGGGGAGGGCCCTGTTGTTGAGTGTCGGCTTTTTTCTTGCCTCCGCAGGAACAAAGCAAAAGCAGGAGGGCAGTTGCGCCCAGGATTTCTTTCATTCTCATATCTCTTAGATTTAGCTATTTAACGCACTCTAAACGGATCTATCCGATCCAAACAAGTGTGTAAAGGTACTATTTTTCGTTGTGATCCATACCTTTCCAACGCACTTTTTTACGATCTTATTCTTTTAATTGACTAAAAGACAAGTAATCGCGTTTCATCGCTTCCATGTAGGGGGCGATGTGCTCGAAAAAGCGGTAATAACCCCGGCAGAGGTAGTTAAGCCCAGGCTCGCCCTGCGCCGTCGCGGCGATACGGTTCTTGGGGCACTCGCCCCGGCAGGCGAAGCCGAAGCGGCAAGTACAGCATTGCTGCGGCAAGGCGTTGCGCTTGGCAGCTCCGAAAGCGAGTTGCCGCGGGGAATACATCATCTCCATCAGGGTATTCTCGCGCAGGTTGCCCAGCCGGTACTCCGGAAAAACATAGTGGTCGCAGACGTAGAGGTCGCCGTTCCACTCCAGGGCCCCGGCATGGCCGCAGGTTTCGGCGAAGATGCACATCCCGGACTCTACACCCACCCAGTTGGCCAGAGCGGCGTCGAAGTAGGAGATGAAAAACCGGCCCACATCCCCCTGCACCCATTCGTCGAAGAGCCCGATCAGAAAGTCGCCCCAAACATCGGGATCGACGCTCTCGGGAGTAAGTTCACCGTCCGGGCCCCGCTCCACCACGGGAGCGAACTGGATGTAGCGGGCGTCGATTTGCTTGAAAAAGCGGTAAAACTCCTCCGGGTGGGCGGCGTTGGCGCTGCTGACCACCCCCATGGCGTTGTACTCGACCCCGTACTTTTTGAGCAATTCCACGCCCCGCATTACCGCCTCGAAGGTGGGCCCGCCCGCGGCCGTCTTCCGGCAGGCGTCATGGAAAGGCTGCGACCCATCGATGGAGATGCCCACCAGGAAGTCGTTTTCTTTGAAAAAGCGGCACCAGGCGTCGTCGAGCAGGGTCCCGTTGGTCTGGATGGTGTTGGTGATCCGGCGCCCCTCTCCGTATTGCCGTTGCAGGGCGAGGGCCTTTTTATAAAAGTCGAGGCCCCGCAACAGGGGCTCGCCCCCGTGCCAGGTGAACAGCACTTCGGGCTGAGTCTGGGCGCCGAGGTATTGACTGACGAACCTCTCGAGCAACTCGTCGCTCATGAGGTGCGGCCCGGCGTCCGGATAGAGGTCCTTCTTATCGAGGTAATAACAATAGGTGCAGCGCAGGTTGCAGGAGGCCCCCGCGGGCTTGGGCATCACGTAGAGGGGCCGGGCGAAAGGTGTGTTCATAGCCCCCTGCTTTACACTGGAAAACGATAGACGACTCCTCCGACCGGCTGGGAAAAATCACCGCTGCTGGGCCAGAGCGGATCGACCGTCTGGGTCCGTTCCCACTCCTGGAGCAAGGCCTGCAACTCGGCCACTTTGTCCGGGTAGCTCCCGGCCAGGTTGTGTTGCTCGTCGGGGTCTTTCGAGAGGTCGTAGAGCATCAGGCGTTTGTCCTTGGAGGACATATACAGCTTCCAGTCGCCCGAGAGGCAAGCCTTGACATAGCCGTTGCGCCAGAAAAGACAGTCGTGGGGCCCCTCCTGCACCAGCCGTCCGTCGACGTAAGGCAGCAGGTCGCGCCCGTCGTACTCGCGGTCGGAGGGCAGGGCGACATCGGCGTTGCCGCAGATCGTGGTGAAAATATCCAGCGTGGAGACAGGCTTTTCGTAGACCTTTTCGAGGCCGGGATGCTCTCCGGGGAATTTGACGTAGAACGGTACCCGCAATCCGCCCTCGAAGAAGGTGCATTTGCCCCCCGTGAGCGGCGCGTTCTCGGTGGCCCGGGTGTAGGCCGCCCCGCCGTTGTCGCTGGTGAAGATGATTAATGTGTTTTCGTAAAGGCCCAACTCCTTGAGGCGGTCCGTCACCCGTCCCACCGCATCGTCCAGGGCCTCGATCATGGCGTAGTAGACCCGCTTGACGGGGTCCGGCTCGGCTATGCGCTCCCAGTACTCGCGGGGAGCCTGGAAGGGGTCATGGGGAGCGTTGAAGGTGAGGGTCAGGAAAAACGGTTTTTCCCGGTTGTTCCCGATAAACTCGCAGGCCTTTTGGGCGAACGAAAAGGTCAGGTAAGTCGTGTCCCGCACCTCGCGGTCGCCCTCGCGGATGGCCGTGGGACCCGAACGCTTCTGCCAGGCGGGACTGTCGGAAAAGGCCCAGGGGGCGTGTACGTCGACGTAGCGCGCGGTATCGGTCGGGGCGTCGATGTAGCGGGTCAGGGCCCCGGTGAAGTAGTAGCTGTAGTCGTAGCCGTGCTCGGCGGGGGAGTTCGCCTTGCCCGAATCGAGGTTCCACTTGCCCACCAGGGCCGTGGCGTACCCGGCCCGCTTCATCAGTTCGGCCAGGGTGATCTCGCTGTCGGGCAGGTCGGTGCGGTACTTCGAACGGCGCACCAACACATTGGGACTGAAGGCCTTGAGTCCCTCGGGCTTTTTCTTGACCAGGGGCGGCAGGTAATACTTTTTGTAGCCCTTCATAAACTCCTTGCTGAAGCGGTCATAAGGCATAAACTCGCAGCCGTAGCGGTTCTGGCAGCGGCCCGTGAGAATTCCAGCGCGCGAGGGACCCGAGATGGGCGAAGAGCAGTAGGCGCGTGTAAAACGCACTCCGTCCGCGCCCAGGGCGTCCATGTGGGGCGTGCGCACCGACGGGTTGCCGTAAGCGGCCAGGTCGCCGTAGCCCAGGTCGTCGGTGACGATCAGCAGCACATTGGGCCCGTTCTGGGCCGAAGCGGCCAGGGCCAGGGGTGAAAACAGCAGCGGGAGTAGTTTTTTGGAAGGCGATACAGCCATGCGCAGAAAGGTTTAGTAGAACTATAACGGCGAAAGGCGACCAAAAGTTTATTCAAACTTACTTTTTCAGGTACGAAATCGTCTCCCGGCGAATCACCTTGTGTAGGAAAAACAGCGCGATTACATTGGGAAGGACCATCAGGGCATTGGCAAAATCCGAAAAATCCCACACGATCTGCAAGGTGGTCGTAGCCCCGATAAACGAGACGACCACCCAGGCGATGCGGTAGGCCAGGATGCCCCGGCCGCCGGTGAGGTATTCGATCGAACGCTCGCCGTAATAAGACCAGCCCAATAGGGTAGAGGAGGTGACCAACACCAGGTTCAGCATCAAAAAATATTCTCCGAAAGGCAGGACGCTAAAGGCCTGATAAGTGATCCGGACGCCCTCCAGCCCAATGTAGGAAGCCGGATCGGCCACCATGCCCGTCACCAGGGTGAGCCCCGTCAGGGCGCAGATCACCACGGTGTCCCAAAACGTTCCCGTCATCGAGACCAGGCCCTGTTCGGCCGGAATCTTGGTCCGGGCCGCAGCCGCCACAATAGGGGCCGAGCCCATCCCCGACTCGTTGGAGAAAAGTCCCCGCGCGATCCCGTAGCGCGTGGCCAGGATGATCCCGCCCCCGGCCAGGCCGCCCCCGGCCGCCTCGGGCGAAAAGGCGCTGCGCCCGATCAGCGTCAAGGCGGGCCACAGCGAATCGGATTGCAGAATCAGCAAAATGATGCACCCCAACACATACAAAACGATCATAAAGGGGATCATCTTGCGGCAAACCGCCGCGATGGATTGGATGCCCCCCAGAATCACCGCCCCGACCACCCCGGCGCAGACCAGACCGGTGACCCAGAGGGGAATGCCGGTCGAATAGTTGACCACGTCGGCGATCGTGTTGGCCTGGGTCATGTTGCCGATGCCGAACGAGGCCAGCACCGTGAACACACAGAAGGCCACGGCCAGGAACTTAGAGCCCACGCCCCGTTCGAGGGCGTACATGGGGCCCCCGGCCCAGGTGCCATTGGGGCGTTTGACCCGGTATTTGATGGCCAGCACCGCCTCGCCGTACTTGGTGGCAATGCCGAAAAGCCCCGTCACCCAGCACCACAGCACGGCCCCCGGCCCGCCCAACTGCACGGCTGTGGCCACCCCCACGATATTGCCCACGCCCACCGTAGCAGCCATGGCGATCATCAGGGAACTGAAATGGGAAACGTCCCCGGGATGGTTTTTATCGGATTTCCGCAAGGAAAGGCGGATGCCGCGGCCCAGGTGACGTTGGACAAATCCCGTGCGGACGGTAAAAAAGAGATGGGTGCCCATCAACAGGAAGATCATAAACCAGCCCCAGAGAATACCATTGGCCTGGCTGAGAAATTCGGAGATCGTGTCGTACATTCGGTATGGGTTGGGTTAGTGGTGTCCGGCGGCGTGTTCAGCGGAGTTTACAAAATTACAGAGATATATTAAAATCGCAATAAGCGGCTATTAAAAATTTTAGTAACTTCGTTTCATCCAAAGCTTCCCGGCAAAATGGCCCTACGCAAACGATTCCTTCATCCCGACCCCAAATTTTTCGTCCCTTCGAAAAGGCGGTTCGTCATGGGCTCCCTAATCGGAATCCTCTTCGCACCACTCTTCTACCAGCTGATGTGCATGACCCGCGAAGTGCTCCGCATTTGCACCGTCACGCCGGAATACGACATTCTCACGCTTACACAAAGTGAGTTGCACTTTTTAAACTTCTTCCTGGCATGCCTGTCGTGGATCTTCGCCCAATCGCTCTGCGTTCTGATCTGGTTCGACGGACCGCTGGCCAAATACGGGCGACTGAGTAGGAGGGTAGGGGCGGCCTTGAACGACAACCGCGTTCTGAACCTCAGTTTTTTGAGCTGGTTCTCTCGGTTGGCATTGCTCTATCCGGTCTTTTTTTGTTTCAACTATGCGCTTTGCGAGGTCGGCCTGTTGGCCTATTTCAAGACGGGAATGATCCTGATACTGATCGTGGTTTTCCTGGAACCATGGCTGACCGTACTCCGGGTGTTCCGGCGACAGGCAATGGAGTGGATGCTCTGCTCAGCAGTCCTGATCGCCACGCTCTCATTCGGCCTATCAAGGCTGCAGCCTTTCTATTTTGCGACCCTGGACGAGATGTTCCTCTCCCGCAATATCCCGCACAACTATCATGTCGAATTGCCCCGCGTTGCTTCGGGCTGGCATCTCGGGATCCGTTCCTTCACGAATGGAAAGATCAATATCATTGCACCCAAAGACTCCGCCGCGGCCGATCCTGTGATCATTATGCAAGGCCCATTTCTCTCTGATAATCACTGGGACTCGCACCGCATCCCGATCGACAGTGTAAGCTCAATGATTCGAACCTGGAACTCGGAATTTTTTCTGACGACGAGGAGATTTCACTACCAACTCTATATCAACTCCGACATCCCTATGGAGTTGGTCAACCGCATAAAAACGCTGTTGTCGCAGACCGAAATACCCATGGTCGTTTATGCCGTCGCCCCCCTCCATCCCAAAGCGGGCTACTGGCCGCCCTATTACGACAACCGCACCGGTATCAGTTTGAGGCTCTCTCCGGCTTACAAGGATACCGCGATGATCAAGGAAGGCTACCGTAAATCTCAAATCTTCAGCAATATCCTGGAATTGTACCACGTGGATGACGGATACCGCCTCAATACTTTGGCACTCAACACAGAGGATCTGCAGGAGACACTCTGCTTCTCCATACAGCAAAATCCCGACTATGTGATCCGCTACCACATCGCCGATCGAATGCCCTATGGCAAATACATAGAAACGATCGCCGCGATTGTAGACGCCGTAGAGAATATTCGGGAAGAATACATATCGTCCCGCCACGGCAAAGCTTTCGGAGAGAGGGAGCCCGAATACTGGGAAGCGCAGGAGCATTACCCCCTGCGCATCCTGGAACTAACTGAAGATATGGAACGACAGCTAAGTGAAATGTGATTTACGGTCAGCCAAACCAATGCTCATACATTGCTCCCATAAACTCCACGGTCATCGGAGCTCCGCAACTCTCACTCAAAACAGAATCTATTCCACAATAGGGGCATAACGCAGTATCCTCGTCATCTATCCATTCCACAATCTCGGACGGAGAGAATATTCTCAAGCAATAGAAACAACTGCATATACCAGCCTTTTCAAGGGAGGGTCGATTGTGCATTGAATATTTATGTACTGTAATAACATCTATCATAATTCAGACATACAAAAACGCCCCAAAAGTACTAGACTTTTGGGGCGCAATCCAGCGTTATTTCCGCATTGGTGGGCGATCACGAGTCACCCACCGGAGTAGGTTAGTAGGCCGGATTCTGAACAATTTTATTGTTGTAGAGGGTTTCGACCAGCGGGATCTGCCAGGTGAAGGCGGGACCGGCCGGAACGATTGCCGTGCTGGAGTGGTTGGTGGTGCCGCTCGCGCGGTCCACACCGATACCCCAGCCTTTGTTGCGCAGCCATTCGATGCCTTGCTCACCCCACATTTCGATGCGGGTCTCGAGCTGGATCCGGGAGAGCAGGGCAGCACCGCTTTCGGTCACGGCCGAAGCTCCGCGGGCTGTCGTCAGCTTGGTGAGCGTAGCCTGGGCGAGTCCATCCTGACCCGAACGGGCCTGGGCCTCGGCTTTGAGCAGCACGGCTTCCGAATAGCGCATCATGACGATGTCCTGTTTGTATTGAGCGTCCGTAGCGCCGCCGGGAGAGACTTTGGCGGCGAATTTCAGGTTGGCATAGACCGGGACGTTGTCCGTCGCGTTGCTCTTGCTCCCGAAGTAGTAGCCACTGACCGCATGGTCCAGGAAGTTCTGGCGGCGGATGTCGGCGGGATCGATCTGTTCGAACAAGCGGCGGTCGATGCACATGAATCCGAGCCGGGAGCCCCCGTAGCAGTCGTCACCGATGCAGTTCATCCAGCCGGGGAAGTTGGACCCGGTGTAAGAACCCGTCAGCACATTGGAGACCATCACTCCGAAAATCGCTTCGGGATTGACGGCGGGATCCAGGCGGGAGAAAGCGGTGAACTGGGGGAAGCCGTTCGGGTCCCCGGTGCGGTCACCGATGTAGTTCTCCTGGGTAATGAACTGGTTGTCGTATTGAGTTTCCAAGATATTGACAGCCTCGATCACCTGACCCCACTGACCGGCAGCATAAGCGGCACGGGCCCAGATCATGCAGGCCACGCCCAGGTCGATGTCATTCACTTCTTCCTTCTTGATGGTAAAGCCCACACCGGAAGCCTGGAAGAGAGCGACGGCCTTAGCGGCATCCGTAAGGATGGTCGTCCACATCGTCGAAGCCAGTTCACGGGAACGGGCCTCCTGATAGGGATCGTAGGTGTCATAGTAGGGCACACCCAGCATCTGGGCCACATCTCCCTGGGTGTAGCTGTTCGACCACATCTGCATCAACCACATATACAGATAGGATTTCACAGCCAGGCCCCGGGCTTTGTAAGCGGCCAGTTCCTTTTCCTCAGCGGTCGTCAGGTCCGTTTCCTTGACGTTGCCCATCAGGTTCAGCATCGAGTTGACCGACTTGGAAATGTGGTTGTATGTCCAGGTCCACATGTTGCCGTTCCAGGCGTTGCTCCCGGTCTGTGCCTCGGTGATATTGACATACTGGGTATAGGAGTCACCGACATTCCCCGCGTAAACGAGGTCGTTGGCCTTGATGCTCATGGCCCAGAGGTGCATCGAAGTGAGGTCCGAAATCCGGAAATCCCCCCCCTTCACTCCCTGCCAGAAAATACCGGGCAAGGCGTCAGCCATAGGCTTCACGATCGTTTTCAGGTTTTTGTCGAGCACTTCATAGATCTGCTCTTCGGTAATTTTGTTGGGAGGGGTGACGTCCAGCTTGCTGTTACATGCACTGCCCAAAAGGCCCAACACCGCAATGATTACACTATATTTTTTCATGGCAGTCAAAATTTAGAAAGTAACATTTACACCCAAAGACCAAGTTCTCATCTGCGGATAAACCATCGCACCGACTTCGAAACCACCGGTCATGGACATGCGCGGATCGAAACCGCTTTTGGCGGTCAGCAGAGCGACGTTGTCACCCGACACATAGACGCGAACACCGCCTATGCCGCATTTTTGCATCCAGCGGTCGGGCAGGTTGTAGCCGAGGGTCAGGTTCTTGATGCTCAGGTAAGAAGCATCATACAAGGTCCGGTCGGTGTACCGCGACCCAGCAACGGTTACCCCGGTCGTGTAGGTCGACTGGCCTGCCATCTGGATCGGGAACCCGGCCGTGGTATTCTCGGGGGTCCAGGTATTGTTCAGCAGGTCGGAGGAAACCTGGGCGCCCACCACATTCTGGTGCCAGTAGAGGTTGTACCCGTACTCGTTGCTGAAGAACTTCCCACCGATCTGGAAAGCGAACTGAGCGGAGAAATCGAGGTTCTTGTAGCGGAGCGAAGTTCCGAAACCCCCGGTCACCTTAGGCAGGGCGTCACCCATGTCGTAGCGCGAGGCCAGGTTGTAATTGGTCGTGGTCACGTCGCTGCCGATGGCATTGCTCATAAAGCGGTTGGCCGCATGGTCGTCCGCATCTACCCGGTGGTAATAGAGCGCCAGACCCGAATTTTGGTCGACACCGGCATACTTGTACATCTGGAGGTTGTAGTACGATTTACCGATCGAACGGCGGAACTGCAGGTTACCACCCTCTTCGATATAACCGATCTCGGGATCGATGATTCCGTCGGGCAGGCTCTTGAGTGTGTTCTTGTTGTGAGCGAAGTTCGCGTTGAACGTCCACAAAACGTTGTGGGTCTGGATAATGTCAACACCCAATTCCACTTCCAAACCGGCATTGAGCATCGAAGCGGCGTTCGAAAGCAGGGTTTCAACCCCTACGGACGTGGCCACGGGGCGATTCCAAAGCATGTCGTCGGTCAGGCGGCGGTAGTAGACGATCGTCCCCCAGAAGCGGTCCCAGAAGCGGAAATCGAGCCCCACATCGAGGGTGCTGATCGTTTCCCAGGTCAGGTTCGGGGTTCCCAGGGCCCCCCGGCTGATCTGGTAGATCTGGGTATTGACCAGGTCGGTGCTGGCATTCGAGAAGTTCCAGATGTTGTAGCCGGGATAGAGGCCCACACCGGTGGAGTTCCCCATGGTCCCGTAGCTGGCACGCAGCTTGAGGTCGTCGATCCACGAAGCGTCCTTCATCCAAGCTTCGCGGGAAAGGCGCCAGGCACCGCCCACGGACCAGAAAGTACCCCAACGTTTGCTGCTGTCGCGGAAGCGCGAAGTCCCGTCGAAGCGCAAGCTGGCGGAGAAGTAATAGCGGCTGTCGTAGTTGTAGTTGGCACGCAGGAAGTAACCTTCCAGGGCCAGCGTGTTTTCATCCGACCCGAAAGGACTGCCCCCGATATAATTGGCCGAATTACTCGAGCCGATAAAGTTGGCGCCCGCGTCGAATCCGGGGATCAACGAGTGCGTCTGGCGGATCCACACGTTCAGGGAGTTGTCGCGGGTATACTCGTGACCCAGCATAGCGTCGACATGGTGTTTGCCGTAGTCGTGGCTCCAGTTGATCATTTGCTGGGAGTTCAGCAACGTACTGTTCTTCATGTCCTGGCGCAAGGAGCCGGAAGTACCCGCCCCGGCGCTGGCCGTCTGGTTGTAGTACCGTTTTTCGTAGCTTTCCCAGTAGTCGATGGCGAGGTTGGCTGTGGCCGTGAAATCCTTCAGGAAAGTGGCCTCCAGATAACCCCGGCCCGAGAGGTCGTTGGTCATAAGCGTCCAGCGGTCTTTATCCAGGAAGTTCCCGATATTACGGCCGACCGAAGAGCCGGAAATACTGCGGCGGGTGGTGCCCAGGGGCGAATAAGTTTCACCGGTACCGTAGTCATAGGCTTTGTCTCCATTGCCGTCCGTGAGTATATTTCCGGCTGCATCGTGAGCCCAGATCGGCTTGACGGCTTCCATCCCGTTGATCCAGTAGAAGGGGTTTTCTCCCGAGTCGCCCGGGTTCGGTCCCCAACGGGTAGGCGCCTGACGCCGCTCGCGTCTCATGTAAGCGAAATTGATCCCGGCCCGCAGCCATTTGGTAGCCTGGAAGTTGACATTACTTCGGGCGGTGTAGCGGTCGAAATTCGAACCTTTGATGTAGGAAGGATCGGAGAGGTAACCGACCGAAACATAGTAGTCCACCTTGTTTTCGACGGCGCCGGAAGCTGAGAGGTTGTACTCCTGGCGGAACATATTCCTCAGGAATTCGTCTTCCCAGTCGTCCTGCCACAGCAGTTGGGCGCTTTTGTTGAATGTTCCGTCGGGATTCACCAGGTAGGCTCCCGTCATGGTCGAGCTGGTCCCGTCGCCCGAGGGGGTGTAAATCGCACCCGGTACGCTGTAGGGCATGTAGTTACCCATGGAGTTGCGGCTGAGCGTCGCGTTGTTCGGATTGGTGTTACCGTTCCAATCGAACAGGTGCTGGCTGGCGAACAGGGCCGCCTGCTCTTTGCTCATGTTGGGGTTGTTCACGTTGGTCGTGATCCCTTGGGAGTCGTTGTAATTGCGGTAAAGGGCCGCGTTGTAGAGCGACTTCCAGTTGTATTCGTAGATGTCCTCGTAGTTGGAAATCTTCTCATACTTGAAGGGCCCCACCTGGTTGATCCCCCAACGGGTATCCAGGGTGATCTGCGCCTTTCCGGCTTTCCCCTTCTTGGTGGTGATCAGGATCACCCCGTTGGCGCCGCGCGAACCGTACAGGGCGTTCGAGGCGGCGTCCTTGGAAACGACCATCGACTCGATGTCCCGGGGGTTGAGCATGGAGAGAGCGTCGTTCGAATTCGTCGGCACCCCGTCGATCACGATCAGGGCCTTGGTGTCCGAATTCACCGATCCGAACCCGCGGATCACGATGCTGGCGTCCTTACCCGGCTGTCCGTCGATCGAGGCGTACTGCACCCCGGGGATGGCTCCTTCGAGAGCCCGGGAAACGGTCGAGTTGGACTGGCTGGTGATGATCTTCGTGTCGAGCGAGCTAACCGACCCGGTCAAGTCCTTTTTCTTGGCCGTACCGAAAGCGACGACGATCACGTCTTCCATCGTGGTAGCGTCACTTGTCAAAAGAACATTGATCGTGGTGGAAGTCCCGGCCACCACGCTCTGGGATTTCATCCCGAGATAGCTAAAGACCAAAGTTTGGCCTTGTTGTGCCTTGATGGAGAAGGTCCCGTCCATACCCGTGGACGTTCCCTGGGTCGAACCCGCCACCATCACATTAGCCCCGATAATGGGCTCTCTGTCGTCAGCTCCCCTCACAGTCCCGGAATAGGTCCGTTCCTGCGCTTGAACTGTCAGCATGCCGAACGCGACCACCAGGCCGGTCAGCACAGAACGTAACAATACACTCATAGCAGTTGGATTAATTGGTTAGTAATTATGGTAACTGGAAAAACAAGGTGACTCCTTAAATCATTCCAAACGATGTTGCCAAAAAATCGCTATCGGTGAATCCAAAAACTCCGTGGTACAACTATATTGAAAATGCGAAACAGGTGAAACACGAAAAAACGGCGGTACGGGCATAACCATTACAACCATCGGCGGTACAGACACCGCGATTCGTAGAGAAGAAACTCATTGCCGATAGAATGATCGGCCGGAAATCAAAGCAATCCGGTATTTCATTTAGTGAAAACCCCTCGGATCGCTATGTATTAATATGGATCGAAAATCCGTATTAATTTTATGTTATTTGTTATTTCTAATGTAAATATAACCCAAACATTCCATTAAAAAAAACCTTATGTGAATATTTTTTCAAAATAATTTCATGCAGTACATAAAAAGATTTACTAAGTACAAAGTGTTATAATTTACATATTTACCCCGAAATCCACCAAAGGCAAAACATTCCTTCATCCCCGCGCAGACCTGTACCAGGAAAGGAAAAACACCTACGAAGCTCATCGTAGGCGCTTTGTTTTTTTTATCCGATTCCCTTTGATTTGCGAAAAATTGAACTTCAGGAAGGGGCTGCTGAAAAAGGGTGGATTTCTTGACCTACTATCGGGCCGATATTTTAGCCGGGGCCCTGCTTCTGTATCTATTATTTGGGACACTCTGCGGGATCAACGTCTTAAAAGACGAAGCGCTGCTTTTGGTGAACGGTATCGCCATCGGAGCTTTTCTTATCGTATATGCGATTCGAAAAAGAGCCTTGGAATTTACGATCGTCGAGACCCCCCTGCCCAAAGAACGGTTATTGTCTCTGATAAAAGAGGTGATTGAGTATTACGGGTGGGAAATTCAAACGTTCAGTCCGGATATCGTGATTGTAGACGACCTTACGCTCTTAGACAGAAGTTTCGACCCGCCGCTGGAGACTCCGAAACTAACCGGGCAACGGATTACGATCATTTTCGATCATAATAAGGTCTACCTAAATAGCATCCTCAACCTGGACAGCCCGTCCGGCTGGAGAGGAATCAATGGCCGGAAAACCAACCTCGACAATGTGGATATCATCCGGGAAGAGATCCTGATGGAGGGGAAAATAAAAAAGGAGCCGTAAGATTACTTACGGCTCCTTGCTCCTCAACTAGGACTTGAACCTAGGACCCCCTGATTAACAGTCAGGTGCTCTAACCAACTGAGCTATTGAGGAATATTTTTTGTTTCTGCAAAGGCTGTACTCCGCTTTTGCGAGTGCAAATATAAAGCAAAAGTTTGATTCTCCAAACAACCCGGCTCAAAAAAATGATTTTTTAGTCGCCGCGGCCGTTTTAAGGCTGCTGGATCAGGCGGTAGCGGTCGTCCACCTCGCACCAAAGGGTACCGGGGTGGTGGCGTTCGAGGTATTGGAGCAGGTAGCGCCGGGTGTCCTCGACGATGAGGGCGTCGGTGGGGGGGTAGAGGTTGTAGACCACCCGGGCCACGGAGATCCCGCGCGAGCGGCAGGCTTCCAGCGAGAGCACCGTGTGGTTGATGCTGCCCAGCCGCGGCGAGGTCACCAGGATCACCGGGAGGCCCCGCTCGGCGACGTAGTCGATCGTACTGTAGGTATCGCTCAGCGGGACGAACAGGCCCCCGGCCCCTTCCAGCAGCACCGTGTCGTAGCTCTCCAGCAGTTTGCGGCTGCTCTCGTCCACCCGCTGCACCTCGATGGTGCGGTGGTCGATGCGGGCGGCCAGTTGGGGGGAGCTGGGGTAGGTGAAAACCAGCGGGCAGGTCGTGCCGTCGAGGTCTTCGCTTTGCAGGGGGATGCCCATCAGGCGGCGGTGCAGTTCGATGTCCTCGGAGAGGGCCGTGCAGCCCGTCTGGATGAATTTTTGGGTAATGACCCGCTCCCCGCGCTGGCGCCACTCACGCGCCAGGACGCCCGTCACCACGCTCTTTCCGGCATCGGTGTCGATGCCCGTGACAAAATAGATCGTTTTGGTTGCCATACTCCGGGAAATTTTCCACCCCAAAAGTACTACAACAAAAGAATTTGTCAAACTCAATGCAAAAGTGCTTACTTTTGCGGCAGTTACAGTTCAATATGCCGATCTATTACCTCGCCATCCTGCTACCCTGCTTCGTCGACCTGTTCTGGGGCGTGACGCTCGCCATCCGCGTCCGCCGCAACCTGCGTCCCCAGAACATCTGGATCGCCCTGCTGGTTGTCTCGGCCACCCTTTCTTTTATCTGGGCGAGTTCGATCACCGGCGGGCCCGGCGGCATGCCCTATGCCCTGGAAATCGTCGAAGGATTTGCCATACTGCTCTATTTTCCTCTGATCTACCTGTATTTCCGTTCGCTCACCGACGAACGGCCGCTCGGTTGGCGCGACTACCTGTGGCTGCTCCCGGCCCTGCTCGTGGGCGGGGCGAACATGGGGCTCTACCTCACCGTAGGGGGGCCGGAAGCTCCGGAATTGCTCTCCCGCCTGGCCCACGAGGGGACGGCAGCCCTAAAGGCCGAGGCGCCGGGGCAGCGAATGCTCTATTTCGTGGGCGTCACGCTGATCAACCTGGTCGCGCGGGTGCAGATGGTCTGGGTGATGATCTACGCCGCGCTACGCTACATGCGGTACCGCCGCCGCCTGGACGAATTCTTTTCCAACCCCGAGGGCAAGTCGCTGGAGAACAACCGGGCGACAATCATCTGCCTGTTTATCATGCTGTCGATCTCCATCATTTTCTCGGTCGGACGCTATTACTATACCGACCACAAAGCCCTGGGCATCCTGCTGATGTCCCTGACAGGTATCGTGGCCTATATCCTGGACTACAACGTCGCCTCGTTGCACTACACGGCCAGCGACCTGGCGCGCGAGCAGCGGCAAGGCGACGCCGAGGCCCTCTCGGAGGGCTATGCCGGGCAAGCTAACCCGAAGATGCAGGCCCTGGGCGAAGAGTTCGAGCGGCTGTTGGACGAGGAGCACATTTTTCTGCAAAGCGACCTGCGCCTGGACGACGTGGCGCGGATGATGCGCACCAACCGGGCCTACATTTCGCGCATGATCAACGAACGCTTCGGCTGCTCGTTTTCGACCCTGGTCAACTCCCGCCGCATCGCCCGGGCTCAGGAGTTGATGAAAGCGCAACCCGAACTGAAAACGGAGCAACTCGCCGAGTCGTCGGGCTTCGCCAACGCCACCTATTTTAGCACGACTTTCCGCCGCCAGACAGGTCAGACTTCCCGCGAGTGGCGGCGCAAAAACGGCATCCTTTAACATTTCAAAATTCCATTACCCCCTGAAAACGCCCTTCCAGCACATCGGAAGGGCGTTTTAACAGTTCGTATAAATATATGATCTCGAAGGATTAATATACGATTTTTGAACGATCCGCCCCGGGATGCGCCCTACTTTTGCGGGTGATTATTTCACCTGATAAAAAAACTATGAAATCTCTGAAATGCATGATCGTCCTGGCCCTGGCGGGTAGCCTGGCAGCCGGGTGTTCCAAAAACAATCCCCCAGAAAACGAAGTCCCGGCGGCAGACCTGACCCTGGTGGCCGGGGAGATCACCTCCTCGAGCGTCACGATCTCCTGGACCAACAACGAAGACCTGCGCATCTCGGGCCTCGATCTCGTCTCGCCCGACGGCACCGTCACCTCGTTCGAGGCCGGAGCCGCCGACTTCGCGGGAGTGCTCTGCGAGGAGCTCTCGGCCGAAACGACCTACGAAGTGACCCTGCAATACGTCGACGGGGATAAGGTCTATCCGCGCAGTCAAACTATCCCTATCACCACGCTGGAAGAAGAGATTCCCGAAATGGTCGAATGGAATTTTTCGAATTCCCTGGCCCCGACCACTCCCAATCCGGACTGGAACAATTTCAGCATAGGGGCAGACACAGAACTGTTCGAAGGGCTGACGGTGTATGCCTTTCCAAGTTCAGGCGGATCGGTTAATTTTGCGGAAGTCAACAAAAGCGCCGACGGCCTCGCCTTCACCCGCGAACTGCGTTTCGGCGGTACGGGCTTTCCTTTCGGCACTATGCTCAACTCCACACCCACACGTTTCGTAAAATTCCATGTCAAACAAAGCTGCAAGGTAATCGTCTACGCCTGTTCGGCCTCGGGCGGCAGCAACCGGCCCTTCGTGATGGCCGTACCCGACTACGAAAACAAGACCTATTTCAAGACAGACTCGGTATACTGCAGTGCCAACAAGCCTACACGCATGAACTTCAGCTACACGGGCGGGCCGCACGACCTGCTGCTTTACAGCGGCTCCTCGAGCATGAATCTGCTCTACATCAAGATCGACTACGACGTAGATCCCACCGACGACTGATCTCCCTAATCTCAACCCTGAGTCGGGGACAGGGCGGAGGCGCAAGCTTCCGCCCTGTTTTTTTGCCTTTACCCGATACAGCCGCCCGCAAAAAATCGTACCTTTGCATCGGAAAAATCGTTTTCCGAAAAAAGAGATGAAAATCGACGCACTGGAACAAGAATTGGCCGCAGGCTACCGTTTGGGATATAAAGAGGCGCTGGAACTGGCCTCCACGGCCTCCGACGAGCAGCTCTACGCCCTGGCACACCGTTTGCGCACCCGCTACCAGGGCAGCAAGGTGGAAACCTGCTCGATCCTCAACGCCCGCAGCGGGCGTTGCAGCGAAGATTGCAAATGGTGTTCCCAGTCGCGCCACCACCATACCAACGTCGAGGTCTATCCCCTCGTGGGAGAGCAGGAAGCCCTGCGCGAAGCCACACACAACGCTTCGAAAGGGGTGCAGCGTTTTTCGCTGGTCACCAGCGGGCGGACGCTCAGCGCGGCGGACACCGCCAAGATCTGCGGCATCTACCGCAGCCTGCAAGAGCAAGTACCCATCCGGCTCTGCGCCTCGCTGGGCCTGCTCAACTTCGAGCAACTCAAGCAGCTGCGCGAGAGTGGGGTGGAGCGCTACCACTGCAACCTGGAAACGGCCCCCTCGCATTTCGGGGCCTTGTGCACCACCCACACTCCCGAGGAGAAGATACAGACCATCCGCTGGGCGCGCCAGACGGGCATGAGCATCTGCTCGGGCGGCATCATCGGCATGGGCGAGAGCGAGGCCCAGCGCATCGAACTGGCCGTGGCCCTGCAAGGGCTGGAGGTCGATTCGATCCCGGTCAACGTCTTAAACCCCATCCCGGGCACCGCCCTGGAAAACACCCCGCCGCTGAGCGAGCGGGAGGTCCTGCGGGCCATCGCCCTGATGCGGATCGTCAACCCCGCGGCCTCGATCCGCCTGGCCGGGGGACGCACCCGGATCAAGGCCCTCGAACGCAAGGCCCTGCACTGCGGGGTGAGCGCCTGCATCACGGGGGACATGCTGACCACCTCGGGATCGGACATCGACTCGGACCTGGCCATGTTCCGCACCGAAGGATTTGACGCTTAATAGATTAAGGAGATGAAAACAAGTGGATTAGTAGTGACAGCCCTCGCGGCGCTCTGTTTGGGCACGGCCTCCCTGGCTGCGCAGCCCAAGCCCGGGCGGGCCTCCACGATGAAATTCACCGAGGAGAAGTGGGATTTCAAAGAGATCAAAGAGGGGGCGGGCAACGTCTCGCACACCTTTACCTTTACCAATACCGGCACCGAGCCCTTCGTGATCGAGCGGGTGACGACCACCTGCGGCTGCACCACGCCCGAATACACCCGCGAACCGGTCCTGCCGGGCCGCGGCGGCACCGTCAAGGTGACCTTCAACCCCCAGGGACGCCCCGGGGCCTTCCAGAAGACGATCACCGTCACGAGCAACAACTCCGCCAACCAGAACCAACTGCACATCACGGGCAACGTCATCGGGGAGCCCCGCAGCCCGCAGGAGGAATTTCCGGTGGAAGCGGGCTCCGGCATCCGGGCCTCGCGCCAGACGGCCGGGCTGGGCTACCTGCCCCGGGGAGGCACCAAGGCGGTGACCATCGAGTGCATGAACGATTCGCCGGTGACGGTTACCCTGGGCGCGGCCTACGACAAACCGAACAACTACTTCCGGGTCGCTTTCGCCCCCCAGACCCTGCCGGCCGGGGGACGCGGCCTGATGACCCTGAGCTACGACCTGCGCAGCGACGACCTCTGGGGCCGCCTGAACGATGAATTTTTCCTCACGGTGAACGGCACCAAGACGGCCACCCGCTTTTCGGCCACGGGGATCGCCACGGACGACTACTCTTCTCTGAGCGAGGAAGAGCTCCAAGGGGCCGCAAAAGCCGATTTTTCCTCCCAGTACTACCACTTCGGCGACACCCGCCAGGGAACGCCCCGCAAGCGCGATTTCACGATCACCAACAGCGGCAAGGAGCCCCTGAAAATCCAATACGTCAAGGCCGGCGCACACATGCAGCTCACCCTCAAGGCGGGCACGGTGATCGCCCCGGGCGAAAGCCTGACCTTCTCGGCCACGCTGGAGACCAAGGGCGTCAAGCCGGGCCGCTTTATGGACAGCTCGGTCATTATCCTCGACGACCCCCAGCGCCCGATGCGGGAACTGCGGCTGGCCGCGAATATCTTATAAGAGAAAGATATGTTCAAAATTCTTAAAAAAGAGCGACTTACCGACACCATCTACCTGATGAACATCGAGGCGCCCCGGGTAGCCCGCGCGGCCCAACCTGGACAATTCATCATCCTGCGCATCGACGAACGGGGCGAGCGGGTGCCGCTGACCATCTCCGACTACGACCCCGAAGCGGGGTGGGTGACCATCGTCACCCAGACGGTGGGCTACTCCACGGGCAAGCTCTGCGCCCTGGAAGAAGGCGACTCGATCGCCGACCTGGCCGGGCCCCTGGGCCTGCCTTCGGAGTTCGTGCACGAAAGCCCCGGGGCTCTGAAAGCCAAAAAGATACTCTTTATTGCGGGCGGGGTAGGGACCGCCCCGGTCTATCCCCAGGTCAAGTGGCTGCACGAGCGCGGCGTCCAGGCCGACGTGATCGTCGGGGCCAAGAACAAGCAGACGCTGATCCTGCTCGACAAGATGCGCGCGGTGGCCGGAGAGGTCTACATCGCCACGGACGACGGCAGCGAGGGCTTTCACGGACTGGTCACGGAACTGCTCGCCGAACTGATTGAAAAACAAGGAAAACACTACGACGAGGTGATCGCCATCGGCCCCATGATCATGATGAAATTCGTCGCCCGGACCACCCTCAAGTACGGCATCAAAACCATCGTCAGCCTCAACTCCATGATGGTGGACGGCACGGGCATGTGCGGCGCCTGCCGGGTGAGCGTGGGGGGCAAGACCCGCTTCACCTGCGTCGAGGGCCCCGAGTTCGACGGCCACCAGGTCGACTTCGACGAGGCGATGCGCCGCCAGGGCATGTACCGGACCATCGAAAGCCGCAAGGAAAAAATGGCCCTCGAGCGCGCCGAAGGACATGCTTGTAGAATCGGATTGGATAAATAAGACCCATGGCAAATAAAATTCCCCGCGTTCCCGTCCGGGAACAGGACCCCAAGGTACGGGTCACCAATTTCGAAGAAGTCTGCTACGGCTATAATGAAGAGGAGGCCCTGCTGGAAGCCTCCCGCTGCCTGCAATGCCGCAAACCGCGCTGCGTGGAGCAGTGCCCGGTCTCGATCCAGATCCCCCAGTTCATCGCCGCCCTGGAGGCCGGAAATGTCGCCGAAGCGGCCGCCATCATCGCCGAAGACAGCTCCCTGCCCTCGGTCTGCGGGCGGGTCTGTCCCCAGGAGAGCCAGTGCGAAGGGGCCTGCATCCTGGGCATCAAGAGCGAACCGGTGGCCATCGGCAAGCTGGAACGCTACGTGGGCGACTGGAACATCGCCAACGGTTCCAAAGAAGCGGAACCGATCGAACGCAACGGAGAGAAAGTGGCCGTTATCGGCAGCGGCCCGGCCGGGCTGGCCTGCGCGGCCGACCTGGCGAAACTGGGCTACGAAGTGAAGATTTTCGAGGCCCTGCACCGTCCGGGAGGCGTGCTGGAGTACGGTATCCCCGAATTCCGCCTGCCCAAGGAGGCCGTGGTGGCCGCCGAGGTGGAGAACGTCAAGCGCCTGGGCGTGGAGATCGAGACCGACGTGATCGTGGGCCGCACCGTGACCATCGAGGAACTGATGGAGACCGAGGGCTACGGGGCCGTATTCGTGGGCTCGGGAGCCGGGTTGCCGCAATTCATGAACATCCCCGGCGAAAACCTCAACGGGGTGGTCTCGGCCAACGAATTCCTCACGCGAACCAACCTGATGAAAGCCTACGACGACAGCTACGACACCCCCATCTACGTGGGCCGCAAGGTGGTCGTGGTGGGCGGCGGCAACGTGGCCATGGACGCCGTGCGCACGGCCGCCCGCCTGGGGGCCGACGCCTCGATCGTCTACCGCCGCAGCGAGGCCGAGTTGCCCGCCCGCGTCGAAGAGGTGCACCATGCCCAACAGGAGGGCATCGACTTCCAGATGCTGACCAACCCCGTGGAGGTGCTGGGCAGCGAGGAGGGCTGGGTGCGTGGCGTGCGCTGCGTGCGCATGCAGCTGGGCGAACCGGACGCCTCGGGACGCCGCTCGCCGGTGGTGATCCCCGGCTCGGAGTTCGAAATCGCCTGCGACGTGGTCATCATGGCCCTGGGCACTTCGCCCAATCCCCTGATCTCCTCGACGACCGCCGGTCTGGAAACCAACCGCTGGGGCTGCCTGGTGGCCGACGAGTCGGGACAGACTTCCCGCGAAGGGATTTTCGCCGGGGGAGACGCCGTCACGGGCGCCGCCACGGTGATCCTGGCCATGGGCGCGGGGCGCAAGGCCGCCACGGCAATCGATCGTTATTTAATGGGAAAAAGAAACTAAACGTATTTTTCTGAGAATAGGGAGAGGGCTTGCGAGCCCTCTTTTTTGCATAATCCGCGATAAATTTTTACCTTGGGAAACAAACCCCTCTGATTATGGAAGTCTTGAATAATCCAACCCCCGAATCCGCTTACGAAGCGCCGCCCGCCGCCCAACCCGATCCCGCGCCCCAGGCTCCGGCCACGCCGCTTTTTCCGGTGATCTCGACCGGCGACTGGTTTCTGACCATCCTGTTGCTGAGCATCCCGTTCGTCAACATCGTCATGTTGTTCGTCTGGGCCTTCGACAGCAAGACCAACCCCAACAAATCGGCCTTCGCTAAGGCCAACCTGATCTGGATGGCCATCGGCATCGTCCTGGTGATGATCTTCTTCTCGACGCTGGTGGCGATTTTCGCGGCCCTCGCTTCGATGGGGCAATAAAGTGAAAACAACCAAACAGGGCGGCGATCTATACAGATCGCCGCCCTGTTTTATAAGTAGCCCCCCGACGGTCGGGACCGGGGCTGTGCATAGCGTGCGTCAGATTTAACGGGCAAAAAAACGCCCGTTTTCCTCCTCCTCGCTCGGCAAAGTTCAAGCGGGTTGACCTTCGGTCTTCCTCCTCCTGGCAGGGCCGAGACCGCAAGCGCTCTCTGTTCCTGCTGCGAGCGTCGGTTGACTTTGCCCTCACTCCTTCGTCGGTTTTCTTATCGTCCGGTTCGAGACGAGGAGCGTACTTAAAGTACGTGAGCACCGAAGAGAGGAGGATAAGGAAAAGATGGCGTGCGATATGTACAGCCCTATTTGTAGAAGGGAGTTTTTACCACGACGGCCTTAACGGGTTTGTCACGGATGATGACGCTGATCTCGGTGCCCGGGGCGGCGTACCCGGTGGCGACGTAGCCCATCCCGATGCCTTTTTTGAGCATGGGGGACATGGTGCCCGAGGTCACTTCGCCGATGGTGGTCGCGCCCGTGGCGTCGGCCAGGGCGTAGCCGTGGCGGGGAATCCCGCGCTCGGTCAGTTCGAAGCCCACCAGGCGGCGCTTGGGGCCTTCGGCCTTGATGCGTTCGATCACGGCCCGGTCGATAAAGTCCTTGCCGTCGATCAGTTTGGTGATCCAGCCCAGGCCGGCTTCGATGGGAGAGGTCGTGTCGTCGATGTCGTTGCCGTAGAGGCAGAATCCCATTTCCAGGCGCAGGGTGTCGCGCGCGCCCAGGCCGATGTTCTTCAGGCCGTAGGCCTGGCCCGCTTTCCAGAGGGCCGCCCAGAGCTTATCGGCGTCCTCGTTGGCCACGTAGATCTCGCAGCCGCCCGAGCCGGTGTAACCCGTAATCGAGAGGATGGCGTCGGGAATGCCCGCGATCTCGGTCTTGATAAAGGTGTAGTACTCCAGGTTTTCGACCTGGGCCTTGGGGCAGAGCTGCTGGACGATCTTCATCGCCAGGGGACCCTGCACGGCCAGTTGGGCGATCTCGTCGGAGGCGTTGTAAAGCTCCTTGCCCGGCGTGAGGCCGAATTTTTCGCCCGCCTTGCAGAGGTGTTCCCAGTCCTTGGCGGTGTTGGAGGCGTTGACCACCAGCAGGTAAGTGAGCGAGTCGACGCGGTAGACCAGGATATCGTCCACGATCCCGCCTTTGCCGTTGGGCAGACAGGAGTACTGGATCTTGCCGTCGTGCAGGGCGGCCACGTTGTTGGAGGTGACGTACTGGAGAAAATCGAGGGCCTTGGGGCCCTTGACCCAGATCTCGCCCATGTGGCTGACGTCGAAAACCCCGGCTTTTTCGCGTACGGTGAAGTGTTCGTCGTTGATGCCCGAGAACTCGATCGGCATGTTGTACCCGGCGAACTCGGCCATGCGGGCGCCGTTCTCGAGGTGGTACTTGGTAAAGGCTGTGGTTTTCATATCGGTATGATTTAATCTGTATTTGTCGGTTTCAGATTGGCGAATTTACGCCAAATTATCGTAAATTTGAAATTCATTTTGCACCCGATGCTGACCGCAATTCTTATCGCCTTGATTATTTACGTGCTGGTGGTGACCCGCTGGCCGATCCGCATTCCCCACGCGGGGGTGCAGGCCACCGTGGACGTGCTCAAGGCGGCCGACCTGAAGGACGCCGAGGTGATGCGGATGGCCGCCCAATACGTGCGCCACGCCGACGCACAGAACCCCACGGCCCCCGCGGACGATCCCCACGCCCTGCGGCTGCAGCGCCTGACGGCCCGCTACGAAGCGGTCAACCGCGTGCCCCTCAACTTCAAAGTCTACAAGACGAAGGACCTCAACGCCTTCGCCACGGCCGACGGCAGCATCCGGGTCTTTTCGGGCCTGATGGACCTGCTGGACGACGACGAGCTGATGGCCATCGTGGGCCACGAGATGGGCCACATCCGCAACAGCGATTCGCTGGGCGCCATGCGCAAGGCCTACCTCAGCTCGGCGGCCCGGGGCGTGCTCTCCGCGGCGGGGGGCGCCATCGGATCCCTGACCGGGGGACAACTGGGCTCGCTGGCCGAGAAATACGCTTCTTCGCGCTTTTCGCAGCAGCAGGAGTTCCGGGCGGACGATTTCAGCTTCGGCTTCCTGCAACGCAACGGCTACCGGCCCGGGGCGATGGGCTCGGCCCTCGAGAAATTGTACACGTTTTCAAAACAGAACGGGCAGAGCGGCCCCGAATTTCTAAAACTCTTCTCGACCCATCCGGATACCCTGCAGCGGGCCGAACGCATGAAGGCCCGGGAGCGGCGGATCGCTCAAAACGCCGCGAACTAAAAAAGCCGGACCCGAGGGTCCGGCTTTTCATTGATCGGCAAGAGGGTTACAACAACCCTTTTTCCTGAAGCTGCTTATAGATCCGCTGCCCCAGCTGCATGCCCCATTGCTGGCCCACAACCATGGCGTCGCTGCTGATCTGGGGAGTGACTTCCGCCAATTTTTTACCCGCCGGGGTTTTGTAGAAGGCGATGATCTCGCGCAGTTCGCCGATGCTCAGGTATTTGTGGTAGACCGGCACCAGCAGGGCGGCCAGTTCCCCGTTGGCCGTCTTGGCCATCTCGGCCTCGGCCTCGGTCCAATAGACGTCGGGGACGTTGGGAAGCTGCCCCTTGAGCATGCCGAAGATCTGCGGCACGACGGCCTGGAAGACCTCGCCCGAACCGGAGACTTCGATCATCTCTTCGACGACCTTCTGGTAATCGTTGTTCGGTTGCTGGGCCCGGGCCTGCAGCGCCACACCGAGACAGAGCACGCAAATACAAAGCAGTTTTTTCATAATCCGTTTTAAGTCAGTTTATTTATTTCTTAACGCGACAAAGATAAGCGAATTTTGCCGGAACGATTATCTTTGTAAACATTATCAATCCTGAAGCTATGATGTACGTCATCAAACTGGGGTGGGCGACGGCCCTCTGCCTGGGAGTGACCCTTCTTCCGGCGACGGCCTCCGAGCCGATGTTCGCCGCCCAACGCCAAGCCTGGCTCGAAAAAGCCGAGGCCGCCAAGCCCAAACTCGTGGAACGCACCGTCAACCCCCGGGCCCTGGTCACGGGGCGGCAGGACCCGGCTGCCTTCCAGGGCTGGCGCATGGAGGCCACGGAGGCTCCGGAAAGCTTTTTCGGCGCTTCGTTCAAGGAACGGATCAAGGCGGGGCGCGAGACGGTACTCGATTTCGGGGAACACCTGACGGGCTACGTCACCTTCGCCCTGGAGACGATCGACTCCGACCTGGACGGCCCGCTGCGCCTCAAATTCACCTTCGGGGAAGTCCCCGCCGAGCTCAATACCCCCTTCGATCCCTATCCGGGCGGCCTGAGCCGGGCCTGGCTGCAGGATGAGATCGTCACCCTGACGGCCCTGCCTGCCCGGGTGACCATTCCCCGCCGGGTGGCCTTCCGCTACGCGCGGATCGAGCTGCTGGGGATCTCGTCCTCCTGTGATTTCCGCTTCACCGAGCTTTCCTGCCTGGCCACCACCTCGGCCTCCGGCCCCGTCGAAAAACTCGCCCCGGGGACCGACGAGCGCATCGTGCGCATCGACTCCATAGGTCAAGCCACCCTGCGCGAATGCATGCAGACGGTCTACGAGGACGGGCCCAAACGCGACCGCCGCCTGTGGATCGGCGACCTCTACCTGGAGGCCCTCTCCAACGCCTACACCTACAAAAACCACGAGCTGACCCGCCGCTGCCTCTACCTGTTGGCCGCCCTGGCCAACGACGAGGGGGTGGTGCGGGCCACGATGCTCGAGGAGCCCACGCCCCATCCGGCCCGCAACACCTACACCATGGACTACTGCCTGCTCTACGGCGTGGCCCTGCACGAATACCTCCAGGCCACGGGCGACCGGGAGACCGCCCTGGATCTCTGGCCGGTGGCCCGCCGCCAGATCGAGATGGCCCGGGGCTACCTGGATGCCGAGAGCGTCTACGACGTGGACAAGAAGCCTACCTGGTGGCTGGTCTTCGACTGGAAAGAGGGCTACGACCGGGCCGCCTCGATCCAGGGGCTGATGACCTTCGCCACACAGGAGGTCTACGCCCTGGCCCAAGCCCTGGGCTGCGAAAAAGAGGTCGCCGACTGGCCCGGCCTGGTCCGGAAAATGAAGCAGGGCGGGCGCAAGCGCTATTACGACGCCAAAGCCGGGGTGGTCGTCTCGGGAGCCGGGCGGCAGGTATCCTACCTTTCGCAGGCCTGGATGATCCTCTCGGGCACGCTCACCCCCGCCGAGGGCCGCGAGGCGATGGTCCGGGCGCTGGCGACGCCCGGGGCCGTCTATCCGGGCTCGCCCTACGCCTGGCACTACGTGATCGACGCCATGATCCGCTGTGGCATGCCCACCGAGGCCCGCCATGTGCTGATGGACTACTGGGGCGGCATGGCGGAGTTGGGCGCCGACACCTTCTGGGAGGTCTACGACCCGCAGGAGCACCTGCGCTCGCCTTACGGATTCGCACCCGTCAACAGCTACTGCCACGCCTGGAGTTGCACCCCGGTCTACTTTATCCGCAAATACCCTGACGTTTTCCAAAAATAATTTCGTATTTTTGCCCGTTATTGAACCGGACACAAACCGGGGTATACAGAAAGATCGTTATGAGTGCTACAAAATTCAAGGAATACAAGGGAATGGACCTCGCCCGGATCAACCAGGAGATCCTGGAAGCCTGGGACCGGGACGACACCTTCCACAAAAGCATCACCGGACGCCAGGGACGCCCGACCTTCGTCTTCTACGAAGGCCCCCCCTCGGCCAACGGCACGCCGGGCATCCACCACGTGATGGCCCGCACGATCAAGGACGTATTCTGTCGCTACAAGACCCAGAAGGGTTTCCTGGTGCACCGCAAAGCGGGCTGGGACACCCACGGCCTGCCCGTGGAGCTGGGCGTCGAAAAGAAGCTCGGCATCACCAAGGAGGACATCGGCACCAAGATCACCATCGAGGAGTACAACGAGACCTGCCGCCGCGAGGTGATGGCTTACACCGACCTGTGGGAAAAGCTCACCCGCGAGATGGGCTACTGGATCAACATGGACGATCCCTACATCACCTACGAGAACAAATACATCGAGACGCTCTGGTACCTGCTCAGCGAACTCCATAAGAAAGGGCTGCTCTACAAGGGCTACACCATCCAGCCCTATTCGCCCGCCGCGGGCACGGGCCTGAGCAACCACGAGCTCAACCAGCCGGGCTGCTACCGCGACGTCAAGGACACCACCTGCACCGCGCAGTTCAAGGTCGTGCGCGACGCCGGGAGCGAAAAATTATTCGAAAAGGCCCACGGGGAACTCAGCTTCATGGCCTGGACCACCACGCCCTGGACGCTGCCCTCGAACACGGCCCTGGCCGTGGGCCCCGGCATCGCTTATGTGCAGGTCAATTCCTACAATCCTTATACGAGCGAGCCTATCTCGGTGATCCTGGCCAAGGACCTGATGCACGTTTATTTCCCCGAAAAGAACGCCGCCCTCGAGATGGACGCCTACTCGGGCGACGGAAAAAACATTCCCTACCAGGTCGTTGCGAACTACACGGGCACCGAACTCGCCGGAGTACATTATGAGCAACTGATCCCCTGGGTACGCCCCGAGGGCGACGCCTTCCGGGTGATCACGGGCGATTTCGTGACCACGGAGGACGGGACCGGCATCGTCCACATCGCCCCCACCTTCGGAGCCGACGACGACCGGGTGGCCAAGCAGCAGGGCATCGCCCCACTGATGATGACCGACTTAGGCGGCAAGCAGCAGCCCATGGTGGACCGCACGGGCAAGTTCTTCCGCCTGGAAGACCTCGATCCTGATTTTGTCAAGAAACAAGTAAACAGCGACTTGTACGGCCAGTACGCCGGACGTTTCGTCAAGAACGCCTACGACGCCTCGCTGAGCGACGCGGACGAGAGCCTGGACGTCTCCATCTGCATGATGCTCAAGGGGCAGGGTAGGGTATTCCGCATCGAAAAGCAGGTGCACAACTACCCCCACTGCTGGCGCACGGACAAACCGGTCCTCTACTACCCGTTGGACTCCTGGTTTATCCGCACCACCGCTTGCAAGGAGCAACTGATCTCCCTGAACGAAACGATCAACTGGAAACCCGCCTCCACCGGCTCGGGCCGCTTCGGCAAATGGCTCGAAAACCTGGTGGACTGGAACCTCTCGCGCTCGCGCTACTGGGGCACCCCGCTGCCCATCTGGGCCACGGAAGATTACAGCGAACTGAAGTGCATCGGATCGGTGGCCGAACTCAAGGCCGAGATCGACCGCGCGGTCGCCGCCGGAATGATGAGCGAAAACCCCCTCAAGGACTACGAGGAAGGGGATTTCAGTAAGGAAAATTACGATACCTTCGACCTGCACCGCCCCTACGTGGACAACATCGTGCTGGTCTCCTCGAAAGGCGAGCGGATGACCCGCGAGAGCGACCTGATCGACGTCTGGGTCGACTCGGGGGCCATGCCCTACGCCCAGGTGCACTATCCGTTCGAGCTGAGCGGGGAGGAATTCAAAAAGGTTTATCCCGCCGACTTTATCGCCGAGGGGGTCGACCAGACCCGCTGCTGGTTCTTCACGCTGCACGCCCTGGCGACCATGCTTTTCGACAGCGTGGCCTTCAAGAACGTCATTTCCAACGGCTTGGTACTCGACAAGAACGGCAACAAAATGAGCAAGCGCCTCGGCAACGGCGTCGATCCCTTCGAGGTGATCGAGCAGTACGGGGCCGACGCCGTGCGCTGGTATATGATCGTCAACTCGCAGCCCTGGGACAACCTCAAATTCGACGTCGAAGGGGTGGACGAGGTGCGCCGCAAGTTCTTCGGGACGCTCTACAACACTTATAGTTTCTTCGCCCTCTACGCCAACGTGGACGGTTTCACGGGCCGCGAAGCCCAGATCCCGGTGGACCGCCGCCCGGAGATCGACCGCTGGATCATCTCGCTGCTCAACACCCTGGTGGGCACCGTGACCGAAGCCCTGGAGGACTACGACTCCACGCCCGCGGCCAGGGCCATCCAGGAATTCGTCAACGAAAACCTCTCCAACTGGTATGTCCGCCTCAACCGCAAGCGTTTCTGGGGAGGCGAGATGGACGATGACAAGCTGTCGGCCTACCAGACCCTCTACACCTGCCTGGAAACCGTTTCACAGCTGGCCGCGCCCTTCGCACCCTTCATTTCGGAACAAATCTTTAGAGATTTGAACTCCCTGAGTAATAAACACAATCAATCGGTCCACCTGGCCGATTTCCCGGCCTACGAGGCCGCCCTGGTGGACAGCCACCTGGAAGAGACGATGGAGATGGCCCAGCGCGTTTCCTCGATGGTGCTGGCCCTGCGCCGCAAGGTGAACATCAAGGTACGCCAGCCGCTCTCGAAGATCGTCATCCCGGTGCTCGACCCGGCCATCAAGGCCAACATCGAGGCCGTGCGCGAGCTGATCCTCGGCGAGGTGAACATCAAGGAGATGGAATTTATCGAAGAGACCTCCGGGGTGATCACCAAGCGCATCAAGCCCAATGTCAAGACCCTGGGCCCCCGCTACGGCAAGCAGATGAAGCAAATCTCCGCCCTGGCGGCCGAATTTTCGCAGGCCCAGATCGCTGAACTGGAGCGCACCGACCGCTGGAGCGCCCTGATCGACGGCGTGCAGGTCGAAGCCACGGCCGCCGACTTCGAGATCACCTCGGAGGACATGCCGGGCTGGCTGGTCGCCTCGGAAGGCAAGCTGACCGTGGCGGTGGACATCACCGTCACCGAGGAACTGCGCCGCGAAGGTCTGGCACGGGAATTGGTGAATCGAATCCAAAACATCCGCAAGGACAGCGGCTTCGAGGTGACCGACAAGATCCGGGTGCAGATCGCCCGGCAGGCGGAACTCGAGGGCGCCGTCACCTCTTATGGGGCCTACATTGCGGCCCAGACCCTGGCCCTGAGCGTTTCGCTCTCCGACGCGCTCCCCGCAACGGGCGTTACGACGGTCGAACTGGACGAGATGCAGGTGAGCCTGCAGGTCGTGAAGGCCTAAAAGGGGAGTATTCCATAAAATTTAGACACGAAAGAGTTGCATATTCCGGATTTCTTTTGTATCTTTATAAAAGCGGCAAAGCGATATTCCTTGCCGGAAACATTAAACTTGTGAGCCATGTCAGATCAAGAAAAAAACCGTTATTCGGACAGCGAGCTGGTCGAATTCAAGGCCATCATAAAAGATAAGTTGGAAAAAGCCAAAGAGGACTACGACCTGCTGCGGGCGACCATTACCCATACCTCCAGCAACGACATCGAGGACACCTCGCCCACCTTCAAGATCCTGGAGGAAGGCGCCGCCACCCTGTCGAAAGAGGAATCGGGACGCCTGGCCCAGCGCCAGCTGAAATTCATCCAGCACCTCGAAGCCGCCCTGGTGCGCATTGAGAACAAGACCTACGGAATCTGCCGCGAAACCGGCAAACTGATTCCCAAGGAACGCCTGCGCATCGTGCCCCACGCCACACTGTGCATCGAGGCGAAGGACGACCGCCGCTAAGAGTGCGGGACTGAAAAATCACATCGAAAAGAGGGTAAGGTACCCTCTTTTTGTTTGAAAAGAGAAATGGCAGACATTACAATGTATACCGATGGATCGGCCCTTGGCAACCCCGGACGGGGCGGCTACGGGGTGGTCCTGCTGTGCGGTCCCTACCGCAAGGAACTCAGCGCGGGTTACACCCGCACGACCAACAACCGCATGGAGCTGCTGGCCGTCATCGTGGGCCTCGAGACGCTCAAGAACGACGGCGAGCGGGTGACCGTCTACAGCGACTCGCAGTACGTGGTTAACGCCGTGGAGAAGGGCTGGGTGTTCGGCTGGGAGAAAAAGGGATTCAAGGATAAGAAAAACCCCGACCTCTGGCGCCGTTTCCTGGCCATCTACCGCCGCCACAGCGTGCGCCTGGTCTGGGTAAAAGGCCACGCCGAAATCCCCGAAAACGAACGCTGCGACCGCCTGGCCGTGGCCGCCGCCTCGGGAGGGGGGCTGCTGGTGGACACGGGCTACGTGGACGGAAACGACGCCGGCTTATTGATTTGAAATGAATTCGGCTTTTAGGCGGGGATAATTTTGGCAAAAAGAAAAAACCGTCTATCTTTGCACCACCAAAAACAGGAGATTCGTTAGCTCAGCTGGTAGAGCACAACACTTTTAATGTTGGGGTCCTGGGTTCGAGCCCCAGACGGATCACTTAAAAAACTTCGATAATCTTATGATTGTCGGAGTTTTTTGTTTTATACACAAATACCAATTTTGCGTCTCAATACTTTCTCAGAAGAATCAAAATAATATTTTACTATCTTTGAACTATTAATCTCCTTAATCGCCAATTATGATTGAAGCATATCCTACAAAGCATGGCACAGGGGTCGAATTTACAGGTACTTATAATGATTTGGCGAGCCTGTATGATACAATGACAAAATTGGCACTGACCAACATCGAAATGCTCTCTGAAGATGATAGATTGCTCTCCATTATACCATACGATTTACGGCATGCATTTCAAGGTGACAGAGAAGTTTATAAAAAGACACAGATGTTCGGATTCAAAACGAACTGGATTACCCTACTTTATACTATAGCCTGCCTAAGACATCATCAAAACTATACTCCTCTTAACAAAGTAGATATAGCTAATTTGTTGATACTCGAAAGCCTAACTGAAAATGCGATGTTACAATATGACCCACAAGGTTATGCTGAACTTCGTTGGTTTGTGGGAATGAGAATATGTATAGGTAATAAATATACTTATTTAACATACCGTGAGGCTGCCAATGATTTCTTTTCTATGCAAAGTGGAAAAAAGCGATTCAGAAGTATTCCAAAGATTCTGATAAAATGGGGAGTTGGCTCTCCAATATACAATGAGTTTTGCAAAGAGATTGATAACTATTTAAAGGAAAATAACTGTGATATTTCTCATATTGACAGAGAGATTTCCGGCGACATAAATATTGTTTGGTAGCAAGACTAATTACTTCGGCAGAATAAAAACGATGCGTTATTCATGTATGCATTAAGAAGA
>JAVBNV010000029.1:0-15969 GCA_031551325.1 Alistipes sp. | reverse complement strand
ACGACGGCCTTGTAGCGGCTCAGGTCGACATTGCGAAGGTCGCTATAGAGATAGGTGTCGAACGCGGCCCCGCTGCGGTAGGCGTCGGCCGTGAGCCAGTTGTTGGAAGCGTACTCGAGCTCCTTGGTCTGGCGGTTGTCGACCTCGGCCAGGTAATAGTAGGTGTCGAAGTCGTAGAAGAAGGCCACGTCCGCTACCGGTATGTAATCGGTCTGGATCGCTTTGTCGTAGAAGGTTTTCTGGTGCTTGATGTCGGCCATCATCCGGGGCGTGTTGAAATTCCCCGCCGTGTCCGTGAGCGGCTCATGGGCCAGGATGGGCGAATAGCCAGGAAAACCGCTGAACTCTTCGAGCCAGTAGCCCGAGCGGCGGCTGACCAACTGGGCAAAATTGGTCCGCAGCATGGCCACACTCTCGTTGTCGGTGGTGAAGGTCGTTTCGTTTTTACGCGTCTGGGTGATCCGGTGCGTGATGCGGTCCTGTTCGGTCATCGACAGTTTGCCGTGCAGGGTGATCGATTCGGTCAGCGAACGGTGCTGGCTGGTGCCGCCCAGGTCGCGGGCATCGTAATTGTAGTTGTACGGGGCGCCGAAAAAATCGATGTCCGGGTTGTCGAGCAGGCGTTCGAAGTAGAGGTAGCCCGTCGAGTTGAAATCGTTGTCCGAGAACATGTAGCCGTTGAACAGGCCGACCAGTGCTTCGCTCGGCCAGCTCGTTTTGAAAAACTTCACGAAGTGGTTGATGGTACCCTCGATGGTTTCCTGGTGGCACTGGTAGTAGTCGAGGATGCGGCGCTCCTTCTGCGGGTCACGGAACACCCCTGTGTTGTAACGGCGTTCCTCCAGATCGGGCACGGTGGCCGCGGCGAGCGTAGCCTTCGAATTGCGCCAGGCGGCCTGGAGGGCCTGGTCGGTGCCGTACTTGGCGGTGAGCCAGCGGCGGAAATACCGGGTCATCGCATCGCCCGTATCGGGCTCCTGCTTGTAGCCGAAGTAGGTCCATTCGCTGCCGCATCCACCGCCGACCATAAACGAGAAAACCCGTTTGCCGACGTCGGTTGTTTGCAGATAATCCAGGAATTTTTTCACGATCGCGCTTGCATCCTCCCGCCAGCGTTCGGAGGCCAGGCTGGCGTTGGGGGCGCGCACGATGTCGTTCACCGTGCTGAAGTCGATCGGCCCCCGGGCATACTGGACCAGCTCTTCGGGATACTTGTCGAGCCACCAGCGGGGGGCGTGGAAATCGACCCGGACCTGGAAGTAGGCCTTGGGGTTGATCTTCAGGATGCCGTCCAGGGTGTTGATCAGCTCATGCCGGACAATGGGGATGTTCAGCGAGCCGTCGGGATTCCAGGCGTTGCGCAACTCGATGTGCATCTCGATGAGGTCGATGCCCGCCTGGGTGAAATTTTCGTAGTTGATCCTCCCGTCATCGCCGTACGGGGTGCGCGAGATGCTGAAGGGGGGCGAGTAGAGGATGGGGACATAGTGCTTCCCATTGATGTTGTAGATCGGCCGGCCGCGGTACTGTTCCAGTTTGGCCTGGGTCAGTTCGCCCGTCGGGGGCTGGGACGTGCAGGCTCCCAGCAGGAAAAACGCACTTAAAAGCAGGAGGATAGGTCTCATCGTAATCATTAAAATTAGGTTTGGACGGGAAGAAGAAAATAGTGCCACATAGCCGGATGCTATTCAGTCCGGTAGTTGGCGATCTTTTTGTTTTTCTTCAGATAGGCGATGTTGGCGTCGTAAAAATCGACAGCATTCTTAAGGGCAAACTGCTCGACTTCATCCCGCTCTGCCTTGTAGTCGCGCTCGATTACGTAACTTGCCATTGAGGCCATGAGGACGCCGATAATCTCTAAGTTTTTGTCTGATACCTCACTAAAAGCGGGGGGAATGCCAAAGGTGAAGTCGGGGGTCGCCTCTATCCAGGACATGATGAATTGAGTGGCCGAGAAAAAATCAACTTTGTGTTTGGGATTGTTGTTCAGGGGTGTTTCTATCAGCCAGTCGGCGAGTAGTTTGACCTGCGGCGCATACTCGCGGCAATCTTCGTCGGTTCTGAATCTGTAATTTTGGGGAATGGTAACGGGTTGGCCGAAGGCGAACGTGACGAGCAGCGTGAAGGCACACAAAGCCAATACTTTTTTCATGGGCATTTGATTTGAAGTAGAACGAATATAGCGGAAAATTCGTCCAAATCCAAGTTTCCTCCGCTCTTTGTGGGCATTTCCCGGACTTCCGGGCACAAAAAAAGAGTGCCTCCCTGTTGCGGAAGGCACTCTTTACTATACTCGGCCGGATTACTGAATCCGGAACTGGATCGGGAGGTTGTAGCGGATGCGGACCGTGTTGCCGCGCTGCTTGCCGGGGCTCCATTTGGGGGAGCTTTCGATCACGCGGACGGCTTCTTCACCCAGCGATTTGTCGGGGGCGGAGAGAACCTGTACGCCGCTTACGCTGCCGTCTTTACCGACTACGAACGTCACGACCACCTGGCCCTGGATGCCGTTTTCCTGAGCTACCACGGGGTAGCGGAATTTGGACTGTACCCACGAGCGGAATTTGTCCAGACCGCCGCCTTCGAAGGTCGGCATGGTCTCGGCCGTCAGGAAGATTTCTTCTTCTTCGACTACCGTTTCGGCCACTTTGGTCGGAGCCACGGTCACACCCACGTCTTCGCTAAATTCGCTGAAGTCGAGGCTGGTCGAGATCTTGGCGTCGTCCTTCACCACCTTCAGAATGTCGGCGGTCACCGAAATGGCGCGGGTCTCGGGGGCCTTGGGGGGCTCCTGGTGGCGGGTGATTTCCACGATTTCCTGTTCCACGATGGGAGCGTCGTCAACCATGGTCGTAATCACTTTTTCTTTCTGGCTCCAGCTGAACATCGCGATCATCAGAACCAACGCAGCGGTCAAACCGATCTCCAGGAACAACCCTTTTTTGTTCTCCAGGTCGGCTTTGGGTGTTTTTTTAACTTCCATTTTGGGTCGTATTTATTTAGTTATTTATAAGCGATGGACGACATCCAAGCGCGCACTTGGATACGACAAAGTTAAGAAAGAAAAATTCAAAACAAACAACCCCGGAGGAAAAAACCGAAAGAAGTATTCGAAAAATTTTTCAATTCAAAAAAAATGTCTACATTTGCACCCACAACGAGGGGGATTAGCTCAGTTGGCTAGAGCGCTTGCATGGCATGCAAGAGGTCATCGGTTCGACCCCGATATTCTCCACGAAGGGCTGTCCATTTCGGACAGCCCTTTTTTGGCTGCGCATATCGCACGCCGATTTTCACTCATCCTCCGAACCTCAAATCCTCACGTACTTCCAGTACGCTCCGGTTTGATGCCCGGACGATAAGCAAAACTCGACGCACGCTATGCACAGCCCCCCGGCCCGGGAGGTTAGGGTGCCTTTTCTTCTGTTATGGACGAGACTCAGAAACTTTGGTTGTACGGACAGACTCTTGCCTCTCTGGGCGAGACGGCCGCTTCGGTGGGCATGCCGCGTTATGGCGCTGCCCAGATGGCTTCCTGGCTCTATAAGCGGGGTGTGGAGTCCATCGACGCGATGAGCGACCTTTCGCAGCGCCACCGTGCGGCGCTCGGGGAGCGCTACCGGATCGGGGGAGTCCCTCCCGAGGGGGTGCAGGAATCGACGGACGGCACCAAGAAATACCTTTTCCCGACCCTCGGGGGCGCTTTCATCGAGTCGGCCTACATTCCCGACGGGGAGCGCGCCACGCTCTGCGTCTCTTCGCAGTCGGGCTGCCGCATGGGCTGCCGCTTCTGCATGACCGCCCGCCAGGGCTTTTCGCACAACCTCTCCTCCGGGGAGATCCTCAACCAGATGCGCTCCATCCCCGAAGGGGCGGCGCTTTCCAACATCGTCTACATGGGCATGGGCGAGCCTCTCGACAATTTGGCCGCCGTACTCGATTCGCTCGATATTCTGACCGCCCCCTGGGGCTACGGCTGGAGTCCCACCCGCGTAACCCTCTCCACCATCGGCGTGATCCCCGCCATGAGCGAATTTTTAGAGAAAAGCAAGGTCCACCTGGCCGTCAGCCTGCACAATCCGATCCCGGACGAACGGCTCGCGCTGATGCCCGTCGAAAACAAATACCCCATCGCCGGGGTGATCGAAGAGCTCCGCCGCCACGACTGGAGTCACCAGCGGCGGGTGAGCTTCGAGTACATCATGTTCAAAGGGTGGAACGACACCCCCGCCCATGTGGCCGCCCTGAGCCGCCTCCTCTCCGGGCTTCCCTGCCGGATCAACCTGATCCGCTTCCACGCCATTCCCGACGCCCCCTACGAGGGCTCGGACGAGCAAACGATGATCCGATTTCGCGACGCCCTGACTAAGAAAGGCATCACCACGACCATCCGCGCCTCCCGCGGGGAGGATATTCAGGCGGCCTGCGGGCTTCTTTCGACTCTTGCGGCGAAGTAGGCCGCCGCTTCGTCGGGGAGCTAAGAATTTTCTTACCTTTGTTTCGACCTAACTTACCCTGATTATGAATCGACTATCCCTCGTTTTCGTTTTTGGCGTTCTGATCTTGTTGTCCGCCTGCCGGTCGGAGCCTAACGAGCAGGAATCCCTGCAATCGTTGGCCGAACAATTCAAAACCCCCGCCGACCGATACCGGCCTTACGTGTGGTGGCATTGGATGGGAAGCAATTTTTCTAAGGAGGGCATCACAAAAGACCTCGAAACCATGAAGGAGGCGGGGATCGGAGGAGCTACCATCTACCAGTTGTCTTCCGGGGTGCAGGAGTCCTACTACCCGATGGAGAACAACCCCTGGCCCGAACAGACCTACCGCAGCGAGGCTTACTGGGACGCCATGCGCCACGCGGCCTCCGAAGCCCGGCGACTGGGCCTGAAGTTGGGCATGCAGAGCACCCCGGGCTATTCCACCGTGGGAGGCCCCTGGATTTCGGAGGAACAGAACATGCAGAAGTTGGTCTTTACAGAGGTGACGCTCTCCGGGGGCACACTGACCGGCATTCGCCTCGAAAAACCTGCGCCGACGATCTACAAAGGCTGGGGAACCACAAATAAATATTCCACTTGTTACAAAGATGTGGCCGTGATGGCCGTCCCCGAAAAAGAGAACGTTCAGTCAGACGAAGTCCTGAACATTTCCGCATCGATGGACTCGACGGGCCTCTTGAGCTGGCAGGCTCCCGCGGGCACCTGGCGCGTCTACCGCATCGGACACGCCCCCACGATGGCCGTACCCCATCCCTCGCCCGACGAGCTGATCGGCAAGTGCTACGAGGTGGACAAGATGAACCGGGAACTGAACGTCTACCACTGGCAGAATGTCCTCGAACCCCTGAAACGGGAGCTGAAAGAGTACCTCGGCAGCACGTTTACGCATATCCTCATCGACAGCTACGAAGCTGAGGGCCAGGACTGGACGCCTTCCTTCCGCGAGGATTTTATCGGCCAAAAAGGCTACGATCCCCTGCCCTGGATCGCCCTGCGCAAATTTGCGGAGGATCGGCCCGATCTCCAAAAATTCTCGGACGACTACAAGGACGTGGTCAGCCGCCTGTTTATCGACCGCACCTGGACCACGGCCCGGGATATGATCCACGAGGCGGGACTGCAGTTCTACTGGGAGCCCTACTTCGGCCCCTTCGACATCTTCGAGTCGGTCTCCATCCCCGACGTCCCGATGGGCGAGTACTGGACCAACAGCACCGATGTGATCACGCCGGAAGTGATCCAGGCGGCGCATTTCTACGGCAAGCGCCTCGTCGCCGCGGAGGCTTTTTCGGGCCGGCCCGAGATCAGCAAGTACACCGAGGACCCCGCCTACCTGAAACACCCGACCGACGGCGCCTTCGTCTCGGGGGTCAACTGGCTGTTTATGAGCGCCTGGACGCACCAGCCCTTCGGAGACCAATACAAACCGGGCCTGGGCATGGGCTGGTGGGGCACACACCTGGGCCGCAACCAGACCTGGGTGAAACCGGCCAAGGCGCTCTTCACTTACATCACCCGCTGCCAGATGTTGTTGCAGCAGGGCGAATTCGTCTCCAGCCGGGAGGATATGCTTCACCGGACACTGCCGGAGGCGGAACTTTTCTTCGTGATCAATCCTTCGGAAACTCCCCGGATCGAGTCCTATGCCTTCCCGGTCACGGGCAGGACACCCGAACTCTGGCGGGCCGACGACGGCACCATCCACCGGACGAGCCGCTATACCGAGCGGAACGATTCGACCTACGTCGAGCTGGCGCTCTCTCCGGACGAATCGGTCTTCGTCATTTTCCCGAGCCAGAAAGAAAGCGGTTATTCGGACTTGATCCTGCCGGACTTCGAACTCGAAATGGAGAGGGAGCATGCAGTGGAGGGCCCCTGGAGGGTGTCGTTCCAACCCGGACTGGGTGAACCGTTTCACCTGGAGCTTTCGACGCTGACCGACTTTTCCCACTCTGATGATCCGCAGGTAAAATACTTCTCGGGGACGGCTGTCTATGAAAAAGAAACTGTTCTGGACGCCGCCTCGCTCGGCAAAGATCGCCGCGTGATCCTGAACCTCGGGGAGTTGCATGACATCGCCGAACTGTCCGTCAACGGGCAGGACGCCGGTGTGCTGTGGTACCCGCCCTACGAGGCGGACATCACCCCCTGGCTAAAAACAGGTCCCAATACGCTGACCATCGCGGTCACCAACAACTGGGCCAACCGCCTGATCGGGGACGAGCAACACCCCGCCGACTTCGAATGGGGCCAGGACAGGGGCGTCAGCATGGGCCGCGCCATGAAATCCTTCCCGGATTGGTTTTTACAAAATACCCCGCGACCCTCGGAACGAAAGACGTTCAATATCTGGTATTACTACCGGGCGGACTCCCCCCTGCACCCGGCCGGATTGCTCGGCCCGGTGAGCCTGGTCGAGCAACAAGTGAGAGAAATAAAAGAGTAGGGGATTTGTGCCAAAAAACAAGGATGCCGAAATCGACTGATTTCGGCATCCTTGTTTTTTTATCCCTTTTGGGATCGGGCGGCGGCCAGCTGCTCGAGAATCCGCTCGCGGCGGATGATGTACATCCCGAAACGGTCGTCCGAAATGCCCGGTTGCAGGCGGTAGGGGTAGGTGAGCGTCTCGCCCTGCATATCCGTCTGGAAATAGAAGAATTGCAGCCCGGGAATGCTGCTTCCGAGTTCTTCGGCCGCTTCGAGGATGTGTGAGGAGAATAAAAACAGGCTGTCGAGAATCCCGGAAAAAGCCCGGATGATGGCCACGGTCGCCTCGCTGGCGTCTTTGACGTTGGTGCCCCGGAAAAGTTCGTCGAAGATGACCACGTAGCGCCCGGGGGAGGTGACCTGTTCGGCCACGGCCTTGATCCGCTGTACCTCGGCGTAGAAGTGGCTGTAGCCCAGGGAGAGGTTGTCGGCGATGTTGATGGTCGATAAAATGCCGTCGAAGACCGAGCAGCGCATCCGCCGGGCCGGGACCGGCAGCCCCGCCCGCGCCAGGTAGAGGGCAAGCCCGAAGGCGCGCATAAAGGTCGATTTGCCCGCCATATTGGCTCCGGTGATAAAGCCTGCGTTGCTCTGGGGGGAGAGGGTGATGTCGTTGGCCACGCACTCCTTGATAAAGGGGTGCCACAGCCCCTCGATCTCGACCATGGGCCCTTCCTGCGCCGTCTCGGCGAAGGTGAGGCCGTGCGCGGCCTTGGCCCGCAGGATTGCCTGGAAAGCGTCGATGCGGTAGAGCATGTCCAGCAATTCGCGGGTGCGGTCTTTGTGTTGGTAGCGCAACAGGTGGTCCAGTCGCTCGATCTCGAAGGCCGAAAACTTTTTCCCCACTTTGCGTTCCTTGATTTCCGCGAACCCCGATAAGGCGGTAATCTCCAGAATGCGCTCCGACATTTCACACAGCCCGGCAGGTCGCTTCTCCCCGGAAGCCGAGGCGAAGGCGTGCAGGTCGGCGACGATCTCGGCCAGCCAGCCGATGGCCCGGGTGACGATGTAGTAATCGTTGTCGGGCTGCAGGTACTGGCGCCAGTGTTTGCGCAGGCTCTCCCAGCGCGAACAGCGCGTGGGTACGTTGCGCAGCCGCAGGTAGTGTTCGACGAAATCCAGCGCCTCGGCTTCCACCCGGACCCGCTCGCCGCCCGTTTCCAGGTATTTCAATAACTCGACCTGCCGCCGGATCGCTTCCGCGTCGGGCAGGGGGTGGCGCAGCATGCTGTCCAATGCGATCTTTCCACCGTAGGACTGGGTCGAGTTCAGCAGATCGAATACCGAAGACTCCCCTTTTTTCGCAGGGAAGAGTTGCAGATCGGTCAGGGTTTGAGCATCGGTCTCGAACATTTTTTCTCGTTTTATAAGGAAATCGTCCGGCTTTCGCCCTCGGCGAGTTTGAACCCTTTTAATGGTACAGGCTTTTTATCCCCACAGCGGAAAGAGGCCAGTTCCAGGCTGCCGTGCAGTACGTTCAGCGTCACTTTTTCGAATTCGACCTTGCAGCTTCCCCAGGCGTAGCCGTTGCTCCAGAAGTAGGTGCCGGGCTCGGCGGTGATCGCCATGCTTTTCTCCACCCCCGAATAGTGAAACCCGCTCAGGGCGAGCATCCCGGCCCAGGAGGCCATGCTGCGGGCGTAGTAGTGGCCGCATTCGGGCTCGTCGAAGGGGTTTCTCTTCATGCCGTCGAAGCGCTCGCGCACGGCCCGGAAGCATTTTAGTCCATCACTCTGCATTCCCTCGTAAAGCATCCCCACGGCGGCGGTGTACTCGAAGCCGGTCATCGCCTCGGGGAAGTAGGGGAAGGGGGTCTCGAGCCGTCCCTTGGGCCAGGAGGCCATCAGCAGGCCCGCCTCGGCGCCCATCACGTAGGAGCGCATGTTGTTGAAGTGGGCCGAAAAATCACTCAGGTAGTTGTACTTCATAATGCTCTGAAGCGTGGTGCGCACCTTGGCCGGATCGACCAGGTAGCCCAGGCCGCAGATGTGGGCCATGTACTGCCCCACGAGTTGGTCCACCAGGCAGCCCCGGCCCAGTTGGAAGCGCGGGATCTCGGCCTTCGGGTCGTCCATGTCGAGGAAGACCGCCGGGTTTTTCGGGTCGGTGATCCGCTGCTCGTAATACTCTCCGTTGAAAAGATTCTCGTCGATCCAGACTTGTCCCCGGGCGAACAGGTCCCGGCATTTTTTCTCAAACTCCTTGTCTTTCAGGTAGGCCGCCATTTCCGCCCCCGCTTTCAGGGCGCCCAGGTACCAGAGGCCCATCTGGGGGTTGGGGCCGTAGTAGTCCACGTCCATGGTGTTGTGCTGGCGGCCCTCCATCACCCCGTCCTCGTTTTGATCCCAGCCGCTCCAGGCATAGGCCAGGGCGCTTTTGACCCGGGGCCAGTTGGCGCGCAGGAAGGCGTCGTCCCCGCTGAGTTGCCAGTCGCGGTAGAATTTCATGATGCAGCCCATCTGCCCGTCGGCCGCCGTGGCGAGTTCTCCCTCGGCGGCCTCGCTCAGCGGCAGGCGCGTCCGGAAACTCATCGCGCCCCGGTCGTTCAAGGCATAGTTGAACTCCACGTCCCGCATGCTGCATGCCAGGTCTCCGAACAGAAAAGCCGTGGCCTGCTCGTAGTTCCAGACATGGGTACAACTCCCCATGCAGGAGCCGTTGCTATTGAAAATGCCCTCCCAGCCCATCAGGTGGCCGTCCGGCAGGCGGAAAACGGTCTGCGAGCGCAGCACGCTCAGGTTGAACAGGGCGGCCTCTTTCACCTCCGCAGGGATCTTGCTTTCGACCACCGCGCTGACGAAGGCCATCGTCTTGCGTTCCAATTCAGGCAGCTCGGGCAGGGTGTTAGAAATAACCTCCCAGGCGTCGGCGTACTGTTCCGTATAATAATTGCCCGAGATCAGCGGCTCGCTCTGCGGCTCGGGGGCGAAGGGGTAGCGGTGGGTCCAGCCCAGGCGATTCGGAAAATGCCAGGTCAGGAAAAAGCAGTAGGCGCTTCTCTCTCCGGGGGCCACGGTGCGCCTTACGCAGAGCGAGGCCATGGGGTCATCATCGGCCAGAGCTGAGTTTGTAGTCAACTGCCCGTCCGCCGAAAAATCGTCCCAGAAGTTGAGCATGGCGTTCGACCACTCGTTTTTCGACGAGGAAGTGCGGTAGCTGACCCCCTCGCGGGCGTTGGTCGACAGGGCCAGGCTTCCCCAGGCGGGGTCGGTGCCCGGCACGCTGTCCGAGTACATATAGATCCCCTTGAGTCCGGGCGCTTCCCGGTATTCGTTTACATTCTTGCGTGCTCCGAAGGGCACGGGGGTGCCTTTCCAGTCGGGCATCATGCGGCTGCCGTCCTGGCCCACGATGTTGCGCATATTTCCGCAAATCGAAACGTCCAGCGGCTTGTCGCTGAGATTCACCACTTCATAGACCAGCACCGCCACGGGAATTCCGCTGCGGTCGGCATCGCCCGGGATCAACGGATTGAACCCCTTGATCCGTACCAAAACCGGTAACCTCTCATCGCTCAGGATGACCTGCCCGAAGGGGTAGGCCGTCTCGAAACTCGCGTGGGCGAAGCGGGGCAGCCCGGCGTGGTTCACCGAGCGGCCCTCGTCGCTGCTGTATTCCGCCGGATGCAGCGGGCCCAGCAGCCCCCGGGTGCTCGCGGCAGTGCCCTCGCCCTGGATATGGATGGCGAAAAACGGGGCGTCGTTGCCCGTGAGGATGCCCGCGTAGCCCACCGCCGGACGGTTCATCACCATCCAGTCGCGCAGCTCACCGCGGCCTCCAAGGCCGACCGTCCCCGTGCCGATCCCGCCCAGGGGCAGGGAGATGTTGTAGAGGTGCTGCTCGTCGTAGCCTTTCAGCACGGGCCACTCGGCGGGAGCCCATTGGGCGCTGAGCATCAAGGGTGAAGCGGCCAGCGCAGCCACGGCGGCAGTTCGGTATAGGCGGTGAAACAATCGATAAGGGTTCATAGTCATGCGATTACTTGCGTTTGGAATCCCAAAATAAGAAAAATTCCCCAGAATATTTGGTTTATAAAATAAACTAGTTTATATTTGCAGCGTAACCAAAGACATTAACCTTAAAATAATGCGAATATGGAAGACAAAACCTTGAACGAACGCGAGAGCCTGGAGCTCATTTCGCGGATGATCCAAAACACCCACAACCGCCTGGGCGGCTCGATCGGGAGTATCTACCTGGGGTGGGGGTACATTTCCCTGTTTGTGACCGCTTTGGTCGTGGTGTTCCAATTGGTGTTGAACCACTACACCTGGAACTGGCTGTGGTTCCTGATCCCGGGGCTGGGTCTGCCCCTCACCTGGGCGCTCTCCCGCCGCGACGCGGGCCGGGCGGTCACCTTCGTCGACCGGGCGATCACGTACGCCTGGATGGTGGTGGGCTTCGTGTGCATCCTGATCACCCTGACGGGTATGCTGATCGATTACCGGATACCCATTTTCCCGGTGATCTGCATCTTGCTCACCACGGCCATTACTCAGGCCGGGCTGATTGCCCGCTACACCCCGCTGACCGTGGGCGGAATCGTGGGCATTCTGCTGTCGCTCGGGATGTTTTTCACTCCCGGACATGGCTTCTGGCCGGTGATTCTGTATGCGGCTATGATCGTGGCAGGCATGATCGTCCCCGGGCATATGATGAAGTGTGATGCCCGCCGCCAACCCAACCTCGAAAACCATGTTTAGGGTCCTCAATCCCCTGCTGCATTCGGAGTTGAGATTGGGCGTCGTCTCGCTGCTGATGGGCGTCGAAGAGGCGGATTTCACCTACATCCGCGAGCAGACCCATTCGACGGCCGGCAACCTGAGCGTCCAGCTCGAAAAACTCCGCACGGCGGGCTACATCGAGATCGAAAAAGGTTTTCGAGGACGCAAACCTTGCACCACCTGCCGGATCACTACGGCGGGCCGGGCGGCCTTCGAGGAGTACGTCGAAGCGCTGAAAACTTACTTCGAAAAAGGGAAGTGACCGTTCACAAAAAACGCCGGGCGAACACCCGGCGTTTTTTGTGTCAGCGCTTTTTATGCAGTCCCGTCAGCCAGCGGCGCACGGGAGCGTCATACCACCGCATGGCCGCATAAGCCACCGCCAGGTTGAGCACGATTCCGCCCGCGGCCACGCCGAACAGCGTCCCCAGTGGGGGAGTGTCCCGGAACATCCAACTGGTGTAGAGCCACACCACGGGAATGTGGGTCAGGTAGAGCGGGTAGGAGAGTTTTCCGAGGAACAGGCAGAGCCGCTCGGTGGCACCCCGCACCGTGGCCCCCGCCCCCAGGGCGATCAGGAGCGGAAAGATCACCATCACCATAATGGATTCGTTCACCCAGTCGCCCGTGTGGTGGGGGAACAGAAAAACCCCCATCAGCAAAAGCGCGGGCAGGAAGAACCCGAAGCGATTCCTGAAAATCCAGTTCCAGCGGTAGACGATCATCCCGGCGGTAAACGAAAAACACACCCGCGAGAGGCCCACGTCCCAGCCCCCGGCGCTCCAGCCGTCGATCAGCCAGCCCGTCCGGTGGGCACAGTATCCCAGCCACACCGCGGCCAACAGCCCCACGATCAGCAGGGGGACTTTTTTCAACCGGCACAACACATAAGCATAGGCCACATTGGCCAGGTACTCATAGAACAGCGACCAGGAGGGGGTGTTGAAGGGGAATAACCCGCCGCCCCGGTAGGGCAGCCAGGGGGTGGGGATCAGCAGCAGCGACAGGGCGAAGGCCCCCAGGATGCCGCCCAGCCCCGCCGAACGGGGATCGGCCTGGAAGGGATCGAACAGGTAGGCCACCACCCCCAGGACCATGCCCAAGACTACCATCGGATGGAGGCGGATCAGGCGGTTGATAAAGAAATTTTTGACGCCCAGCTTCCCGATGCGCCCGTCGTAGGCGAAGGCCACCACGAAGCCCGAGAGGCAGAAAAAAAAGTCGACGGCCAGGTAGCCGTGCCCCATGGGGTTGGTCACATAGTCGTCGAAATAGATCATTTCCAGGTAGTGGAACACCAGGATCACCAGGGCGGCCAGGCCCCGCAGGCCGTCCAGGACGGTGTAGTAGGCGGGTTTTGAGGCAGGGGTCGTTGTGCTCATGCGGTCGGGTTAGCGGGCATTCAGGATTTCTTGCAACTGCACCGGCTCGTCGGTGGTGATGTAATCGACGCCCCGGCCGGCGAACCAGCGCATGGCCTCGGGATCGTTCACCGTCCAGACGTTTACCTCCAGGCCCAGCGCCTGGGCTTCCGAGATCCACTCCGGATGTTTTTTGAAGACCCCTTCGTGGTAGTCGATGCCCGTGAGGCCCATCGCCTTGGCCTCGGCCGGAGTGAGGTCGCCGTTGAGGTAAGCCACCTTGGCCCCCGGCGCCTGGGCGATCAACTCCTCGCACACCCGGCGGCTGAAGGCGATGTACTCGACCCGCTTTTCGAGCTTGGCTTTGCGGATCGCCTCCACGCTCCGGGCCACATGCTCGGCTTCCCGCCCGGTCTTGGCCGACTTGAGCTCGACGATCAGCTTCGTGTGGCGGCACTTTTTCATCATTTGCAGGTATTCCTCAAAGGTGGGCATCCGCTCCCCGTTGGGCAGAACGTACTCCCGCAACTGCGTGGAAGGGGTCTCCTCCATCGCCGCTTTCTGCCCCTGGATATCGACCGTCATGTCATGCTCGACCAGCAAGGCCCCGTCCGCACAGAGCCAGACGTCGCACTCCGACCCGAAGCAACGGATGCTGTCGGCCTTGCGCAACGCCGCCAGGGAGTTCTGGGCCGACCCTTCGGTTTTCCAGTAGCCCCGGTGGGCGATCACCTGGGTTTTTATCGGGGCTTGCCCCTGCGCGACGGAGGCGATCAACAGGCCGGATAGGAGGGCCAGGGAGACTATGATTTTCATTTTGCGGAAAGGTTTTTACACGAAGCTTTTAACAAGAGATAGAAGTTATCGTAGTCCTGTTTGGTCTCAAATTTTGCAGCCGGGAAATCGTATTTTTGGTCGGAGGTTGTAATGATCGAGGCTTGCCAGGTACTGCTGATTGCCTCGGCATCGTTGCCTAACTCCACCGACCATAGCTTCTCGATCTCGTCGTATTTTACAGTTTTTGTTTGTTTGTCGGCGATAAACACCATCCGGTCACTCTGCAACTCGATGAATTCGGGATGGTTATTGGCCTGTAAGCGTTTGATCAGGTTGTAGATGAGCAGAAGAGTGATGAGCGGGATCGCAATCAATATAACACCAAAGGAAGAGAGCATGAACTCCACTGTAAAACTGATCTCGGGCTTGAACCAATAGAGGATAATAGTTACAGAGAATATGCAGCTTGCCAACCCGGCAAAGGGTGCAACCAGAGGATATTTTTCACCATACTTGAATTTCATGGACTGGGGAGTTTTAATGCGTTCGTGAAAGTAGTAATTTATTGCCAAACGAGCAAGAAGAAGGATAGGGGGACGGGGAGCTTTGTGCGTTGTGCGGCCGCGGGGACAGGATTAACAAGCCTCGCTTTGCGAGGCTTGTTTTCTTCCTCTTCGCTCGGCAAAGCCCGGACAAGTCCGGCATTGCTCTCACTCATTCGTCAGTTCGAACCTTCGGTTCTCAAATCCTGTCCCCGCTACTAAGAAAGAAGAAGGACAACCTCTTGGGTTGTCCTTCTTCTTTCTTAGTAGCGGGGACAGGACTCGAACCTGTGACCTTTGGGTTATGAGCCCAACGAGCTGCCAACTGCTCCACCCCGCGGTGTGGGCACAAAGATAAGTCAAAAATTTCCGGGACACAAATAAAAATTTCTCCGGAAACATTCCGGGTGGGTGAAATTCCCTCGTGGGCAGGGAGTTAAATGTGTAAAACGAAGGGTCTCTTTCTGAAAAACGGCATTATTTTTTTGAGAATCCGCGTTCTTTTGATAACCTTGTATCCTGAAAAACCAGCCGTTTGATAATTTCCCTTTCCCATGCGAAGATTTTACCTCTCAAAGAATTACAAGGACCTCAACGGTGCCGGGAATAAAGCCAAGACCGACATCGAGAACATACTCGCCTCCGCGGGCTACCGCAACGCGGGCCTGCGCCGGACCACCTACCGCAACGAGGCGCTCAGCTTCGGGCTGACCCTGCTGGGCGTTCTGAAAGTGATCTTCACGGTCTCGCGCGGCGATGTCCTGCTGCTGCAATACCCCTTTAAGAAGTACTACGGCTTCGTCTGCCGGGTCGTCCACCTCAAACGGGGGAAGGTGATCACCCTGATCCACGACCTGGGCACCTTCCGGCGCAAGAAACTGACCGCCCCCCGGGAGATCCGTATCCTCAGTCAGAGCGATTGCCTGATCGCCCACAACCCCACCATGAAGGAGTGGCTGCTCCGCCAGGGCTACACGCGTCCCGTGGTCAGCCTGGGGATTTTCGACTATTTATCTTCTTCCGAGCCCGCCGAAGAGCCCCGGGAGGCGCAGCAACCCTACCGCGTGCTCTATGCCGGGGCGCTGAGTCCCCGGAAGAACAGTTTTCTGTACCGCTTCGACTCGTTGATCGGCAACTGGCGTTTTGTCCTCTACGGCCGGGGATTCGAGCCGGAGCAGGTCCGGCACAAGGAGCGTTTCGACTACCAGGGCTTTCTTCCCTCGGATGAGCTGATCCGCACGGCCCGGGCCGATTTCGGCCTGGTCTGGGACGGGGATAGCGTGGATACCTGCTCGGGCGATTTCGGGGAATACCTGCAACTGAACAACCCCCACAAAACGTCTCTTTATTTGCGGAGCCACCTGCCCGTGATTATCTGGAAACAAGCGGCCTTGGCGTCTTTCATTACGGAGCATGACGCGGGCCTGACGGTCTCTTCGCTCGGGGAACTGGACACGCTGCTGGGGACCCTCTCCCCGGAGCGGTACGCGACGATGAAAGGGCACGCCCGCCGCCTCGGCGAACGGATCGCTTCGGGGTATTATACTTCCAACGCTGCGCAGCAGGCCGAAGATGT
>JAVBNV010000018.1:0-20449 GCA_031551325.1 Alistipes sp. | reverse complement strand
CTTCAACACGGCCAACGCCATCTACCTGCGCATCGGCCAGCGCAACACCCGCCCCGTGGGCACGATGAACAACGTCACGATCCAGAACATGTACTGCGAGATCCCCGCCGGCAAACCCGACGCGGGCTACGACTACGAAGGTCCGGTGGAAGACCTGCCCCGCAACATTTCCCCGGCCAGCATCGTGGGCCTCGAAGGCGGCCACGACATCACCAACGTGACGATCCGCAACATCGAGCTGGTCTACCCCGGCGGAGGCAATGCCCATTACGCCTACCGCGGCCTGAAGCCCGCCGAGCTGGACGCCATTCCCGAAATGGCCGACTCCTACCCCGAATTTTCGCAGTTTAAAGAATTACCGGCTTGGGGCTTCTACGTGCGCCATGCGAAAAACATCACCTTCGAAAACGTGACCCTGAAAGCCGACCGGCGCGACTACCGTCCCGCCGTGGTGCTCCAGGAAGTGGACGGGGTGACCCTCCAGGGCATGAAGTACATCGAGCCGGGCGGTGGCAAGAAACAGGTCCACACCTACAAAGCGACGAACATCAAAACCCAAAAATAAACCAAACAAAAAAAGCATCCATGAAAAAAAACATGACCAGAATGATTGCCCTGGCCGCCGCCCTGCTGGCGACCGTCCAGCTTTCGGCCAAGGACTATGACGTCCAGGACTTCGGCGCCAAAGCCGACGGTTTGACCTTGAACACCAACTCCATTCAGTACGCCATCGACTTCGTGAGCGAGAACGGCGGCGGACGCCTCGTCTTCCACGCCGGGAACTACGTCACCGGCAGCATCTACCTCAAATCGAACGTTACCCTGCAGCTCGACCGCGGCGCCACGCTGTTGGGCTCGACCAACCCCTGGGATTACATCAAAGACCCCTACGTGAAGTGGATGTCGATGATCTTCGCCATCAAACAGGACAACATCGGCATCACGGGCCAGGGCATGATCAACGGCCGCGGCTTCACCACCGCCAACAACATGCTCGACTACATCCAGCGCGGCCTCTACACCGACCCGCTGAAGTACGACCGTCCGAACGAAGCCAACCGTCCGGAAAATATCTACTTCCGCGAGTGCAAGAACGTGACCATCACGGGCATCACGCTCAAGGACCCCGCCAGCTGGAACCAGACCTACGACCAGTGCACCAACGTCTACGTGGACGGCATCTCGGTGGACGCCAAGTCGTACTGGAACAACGACGGCATCGACATCGTCGACTGCAAGGACGTGGTCATCAAGAACTCCTACTTTGACGCCGCCGACGACGTGCTCTGCTTCAAGTCGCACAGCGCCGACCACATCTGCGAAAACGTAGTCGTGGACAACTGCGTGGGCCGCTCCTCGGCCAACGGCCTCAAGTTCGGGACCGTATCGCGCGGGGGCTTCCGCAACTTCAAAGTGACCAACACGGTCATCTACGACACCTACCGTTCGGCCATCACCTTCGCCGCCGTGGACGGCGGGCTGGTCGAGGACATCGTCGTGGACGGTCTGCGCTCGATCAACACGGGCAACGTGATCTTCCTGCGCATCGGCGACCGTTGGAACAACTCCGGCAAGAAACCGTCTATGAAAAACATTACCCTGCGTAACATCTACGCCGAAGTGCCCTTCCTCAAGCCCGACGCCGGTTACGGCTACGAAGGCCCCATCGAGGACCTGCCCCGCAACATCTCCCCGGCCAGCATCGTGGGTCTGCCCGACTACAAGATCGAGAACGTGACCATGGAGAACATGCAGATCATCTACCCGGGTGCCGGGAACCCCTACTACGCCAAAGTGGGCCTGAGCCCCGAGGAACTGGACGGCATTCCCGAAATGGCCGCCGCCTACCCCGAGTTCTCGCAGTGGAAAGAGCTGCCCGCCTGGGGGATGTATGTCCGCCACGCCAACGGAATCCACTTCAAGAACGTCACTTTCACCGCCCTGCAGAGCGACTACCGCCCGGCCATCGTGCTGGACGACGTCAACGGGGCCAGCTTCACGGGCATGACCTTCAACGAACCCGAAAGCCAGGGCAAGAACCAGATCCACGAACACAACTCCAAGAACATCGTAAAATAATTTTAAGCAGACTCTAAAAACCAGATAACCATGAACAAAATCAAAACCATCGCCCTGGCGCTCCTGTGCGCCTGCACGGTGAGCCTTTCGGCTCAGGAGTACAAAGCCTCGATGTTCGGGGTTAAGTCCGACGGCAGCACCCTCAACACCCGTTCGATCCAGAAGGCCATCGACTTCATCAGCGAACAAGGGGGCGGGACCCTGCAATTCTTTGTGGGCCGCTACCTCACCGGTTCGGTGTACCTCAAATCCAACGTGACCATCCAGCTCTTCGAAGGGGCCATCCTCGTGGGTGTACCTTCGGTCTATGACTACTGCGGCCCGCAGGGCGCACCCAAGGCCATCATCTGCGCCGAGGGCCAGGAAAACATCGCCGTCATCGGCGGCCAGTACAAGGGCGAAGTGCGCCGTGGCGTGATCCAGGGCCAGGGAGCCGCCGTGCTGGAAAGCATCCAGACCCAGGCCGGCAAGGGCAACCTCAAAGGGAGCGTGGACGCTGCCAAACCCAACCTGATCAGCATCAAGAATTGCACGAACGTGAAGATCGAAGGCCTGGTGCTGCAGAATCCCTGCGCCGGCGTACAGAGCTACATCGACTGCAAGAACGTGAGCCTCAAGGAACAGCTCATCGACGCCAAGGAAGTTCCGGGCAGCGTGGGCCTCTCCTTCGCGGGTTGCACGGGCCTGACGGCCACCGAGTGCTACGTGGACGCTTCGGGGACTCCCGTCGTTTCGGCCGGTACTTCGACCGGTGTGCAGATGACCAAAGTCATTCTGCCCAGCGGCAAAGAACTCAAATACACGAAGTAGGCTGCACATATAGCACGCCATCTTTCACTTATCCCCTTCACCTCAAATCCTCACGTACGTTAAGTACGCTCCGGTTTAATGCGAAGATGATAAGCAAAATATGACGCACTCTATGCCCAGCGAAAGTTCCGGACGGTGGTTGCGCCAACGAAGGCCAACCTTCCTGACGGATCAGTATAATTTTCGGAAAGGGCTTTGACCGGCCCTTTCCGAGCACAGAACAAACCAAACTTAAATTCTCCCACCCATGAACAGACGCGACTTCCTCAAACGCAGTTCTTTGCTGGCCGCAGGCGGCTTTCTGACCGCCACGTCGCCCGCGTTGGCCCGTGCCGCCGTCCAGGCCGGGGCGCTTACTTTCGACGGCGACCTCTACAAGGCCTTCAAGGACCCCGCCTCGATCTACTACCCCTTTGTCCGGTGGTGGTGGAACGGCGACATCCTCGACGCCGGGGAGTTGAAGCGCGAGCTGCAGGTGATGAAGAAAGCCGGCATCGGCGGGGTGGAGATCAACCCCATCGAGCTGCCCCCGCGCGACAACGACATGGGCATGCGCGACCAGGCGACGCCCTGGTTGAGCGACAAGTGGGTGGACATGCTGCGGGTGACCTTCGACGAGGCCAAGCGGCTGGACATGACCTGCGACCTGCTGGTGGGCTCGGGTTGGCCTTTCGGGGCGGAGTACCTGCGCGGCGACGAGCGGGCCATGGTGCGCCTGCTGGACGCCAAGGAACTGGACGGTCCCTGCGAGTACCAGATTTCGGAATTCGCCCTGCTCTCCAAGATCGACCCCGAATCCACCGAGAAATCGGAGGCACGCACCCTCAAGCTCGTTTCGCTGAGCCTGGTGCCCGCCCCCATGGACTCGATCGACCAGGCTGTCGACCTCTCTTCCCAGATCGGGCAGGAGGTCATCACGGTGCAGGTGCCTGCGGGCAAGCATTACTTTTACGCCGTGGCCCAGGTCGAGGCTTTCGCCTGCGTCATCAACGGCGCCCCGGGGGCCGCGGGTCCCATCCTCAACCACCTCAACAAGGAGGCCGTCGAGAAGTACCTCAACACCATGTCCGACACGATCCAGAAACGCATCGGCCCGATGAAGAACGACATCCGGACGATGTTCACCGACTCGATGGAACTCGAGGGCGCCAACTGGACGACCGACTTCCGGGAAGAGTTCATCCGCCGCCGCGGCTACGACATCGTGCCCTACATGCCCTACATGATGTTCAAGACCAAGCGCCTGGGCGACGTCTACGACTTCAACTACGGCGTGCCCAAGAGCGACCGCTTCAAGGAGGAGAACAACCGCATGCGCTTCGACTTCGAGCTCACCAAAGCCGAATTGCTGCGCGAGCGTTTTAACAAGACTTACGTCGACTGGTGCCACAAGCTGGGCGTCATGGCCCGCGCCCAGACCTACGGCCGCGGCTTCTTCCCGCTGGATACGAGCATCGGCTACGACATCCCCGAGGGCGAATCCTGGACCACCAACTACCTCAAGCACCGTCTGGGCGAAGAAATGTCCAACGAGGACTACCGCCGCGGCCGGGGCTACACCATGATCAACAAGTTCGTCGCCTCGGGCGCCCACCTCACCGGCAAGCGGGTGGTGAGCTGCGAGGAGATGACCAACACCTACCGGGTCTTCGACGCGACGCTCGAATTGTTGAAGCTGGGCTCCGACATGAGTATTATTTCCGGCATCACCCAGTCCTTCTGGATCGGCGTCAACTACTCGCCCCCCCAGATCCCCTTCCCGGGTTGGGTGCGCTACGGAGCCTACTTCAGCGAACACAACAACTGGTGGCCCCACGTCCACTGCATCAACACCTACAAGGCCCGCCTGAGCGCCGCCCTGCAGAACGCCGACATGTACACCGACATCGCCATCCTGCCCGCCTACGGCGACATGTGGACCACCTGGGGCGTGCAGACCGAGCCCTTCCCCGTGCGGCTGAACGTGCCCTACATGACCCTGCTGTGGGAAGCGATGGTCAAGAACGGCCACGGCTGCGACTACACTTCGGAGATGGTCTTGCGCGGCTCGACCGTCGAAAAAGGCAAACTCTGCTACGGGCCCAAGAAATACGGCACGCTCTTCCTGGCCGGGGTCCAGGGCCTCGATCCGGACATCCTCGAAAAGCTCTACGACTTCGTGCAAACGGGCGGCCGCGTCTTCTGCGTGGAACGCTACCCGGACCGTTGCCTGGGCTACAAGGACTACGCAAAACGCAACGCCGAGGTGCAGCAGTGGGTGGAAAAACTCAAGGCCATCCCGGAGCGCTTCATTCTGCTGGACATTCCCGAGGACAAGGATTTCATCACCTGGTTCACCGGGGTACAGGGCAAATACGGCTTCGTCCCCTTCGTCAAGATCGACCGGCCCGATCCCTACTTCATGCAGAACCGCTACCAGGCCGACGACGGCAGCGAGCTGTTCTTCTTCACCAACTCCCACCTGCACGACCGCTACAAGGGCAAGGTGACCTTCGCCCCCGAGATCACCAAGGGGCGCTACGCCTGGGTGTGGGACGCCGACACCGGGGAACGCTCGCGCATCGAGCTCAAGGAGGGCGCCTACGAACTCGAGTTGGGCGTGGCCACCTCGCGGCTGATCGTCTTCGACAAGAACAAGACGGGCCCCCGCTACCGCCAGTTGCCCATCACCGGGGCCGGCACGCAGACCCTGCGCGACGGCTGGAAGGTCGAACTCACCCACAGCCGCGAAGGCTGGAGCAAGCTCATCGACATGGACTCCCCGACGGACCTCAAGGAGACCCAGTGGGTGAACTTCACCGGAACGATCAGCTACAAGAAGACCGTGAACGTCGAAAATCCCGCCGACACCATCCTCAACCTGGGCCGCGTCTGGGGCGTGGCCGAGCTGAAGGTCAACGGGCAGGAGTGCGGTACCCGTTGGTACGGCGACCAGACCTTCGACCTCTCTAAGGTGCTCCGGGCGGGCAGCAACGAGATCGAGGTGAAAGTAACCACCACTTTGCTCAACTACATGAAAACGCTCAAAGACAACAAGACCGCCCAGTACTGGACGGTGGAAGGCACCAAGGACCAGCCGCTCTCTTCGATGGGGATGGTGGGCCCGGTGACGCTGTACCAGATCGGCTGATATTTTCCAACAACAGATTAAGAAACCCTACCAAGATGAATAAACTGAAAACCATTCTGCTTCTCGCCGCCGCTTCGTTTTGTGTCGTCGCCGCCGGAGCCAAAGATTACTGCGTAGACGACTTCGGGGCCATTCCCGACGGCAATACGATCAACACCAAAACCCTCCAGTACGCCATCGACCGCGTGTCGGAGCAGGGTGGGGGACGGCTGGTCTTCCCGCTGGGCCGCTACGTCTCGGGGACGCTGCACATGCGTTCGAACGTGACGCTGCACCTCGAAGACGGGGCCGTGCTGCTGGGCTCGACCAATCCCTTCGACTACGACCGCATGGAGGGGCTCAACACGGCCTTTATCCTGGCCCGGGACGTCGAGAACATCGGCGTGACCGGGGACGGGGTGATCGACTGCCGGGGCCGCGAAGTGGCCTACCGCCTGGTGGCCCTGATCCAGAAGAAGCTCGTCAAGGACGACCTGCGCCTGGACCGTCCGGTGGAAGGGCTGCGCCCCATGATCTTCTACTGGCGCTCCTGCCGCAACGTGACCGTCACGGGCATCACGCTGCTCAACGCCGGTAGCTGGGTGCAGACCTACGACCAGTGCGTCAACCTCGACATCGACCGCATCCGCGTCGAGAGCAACGCCTACTGGAACAACGACGGCCTGGACGTGGTGGACTGCGAGAACGTGCGGGTGACCAACTCCTACTTCGACGCGGCCGACGACGCCATCTGCCTCAAGTCGCACGACCCCAACTTCATGTGCAAGGACATCTACATCTACAACAATGTCGCCCGTTCGGGGGCCAGCGGCATCAAGTTCGGCACCGTCTCGCGCGGGGGATTCGTGAACATCCGTATCATTAAAAACAAGGTCTACGATACCTTCCGCTCGGCCATCACCATGGCCGCCGTGGACGGGGCCGTGATCGAGAATATCCTCGTCGACTCGCTCTGGGCGGTCAACACCGGCAACGCCATTTACCTGCGTACGGGCGAACGTTGGGCCCACAACAAAAAGCCCTCGATGAGCAACATCACCATCCAGAACATGTGGGCCGAGGTGCCCGCCGGCAAGCCCGACAAGGGCTACGACTACGAGGGCCCCATCGGCCACCGTCCCCGCAACGTCTCCCCCGCGAGCATCGTGGGCCAGCCCGACTACCTGATCCGCGACGTCACCCTGCGCAACGTCCACATCACCTATCCGGGCGGGGCCGAGCCCTACTACGCCTTCCGGGGCACCACGCCCGCCGAGCTGGACAGCGTGCCCGAACAGCGCGAGCGCTACCCCGAGTTCTCGCAGTTCCGCGAGTTGCCCGCCTGGGGTTTTTACATCCGCCATGCCCGCAACATCACCTTCGAGAACGTCACCATGACCGCCGCCAAGCCCGACTACCGTCCCGCCTTGGTGACCGACGACGTGGAGGGCCTGAAACTCATCAACACCCGCCTGATCGAGCCCGGCGTGCCCGAGAGCGAGCAGACCATCTTCTACAAAACCTCCGGAGTAACCATCCAATAGCCTAAAGAACCATGAACAGAAGAGAATTTTTGATCCGGAGCGCCCTCATGACCGCAGGCGGAATGCTGGTGGCCACCTCGCCTTCGCTGGCCCAGGCGGCCGCCCAGGCAGGCTCTTTGAGCTTCGACTCCGAGTTATATAAACGTTTCCGCACGCCCGATTTGAAATACAACCCCTACTTCCGCTGGTGGTGGCCGGGGGGTAAGGTCGAAGCCGGGGAGCTGGTGCGTGAGTTGCGCATGCTCAAGGGCGTGGGCATCGGCGGGGTGGAGATCAACACCATCCAGTTCCCCACGCTGGGCGACAGCATGGGCATCAAGTCCAAGCAGTGGCTCAGCGACGAGTGGCTCGAGATGCTGGGCGTGGCTTTCAAGGAGACCAAGGCCCTGGGCATGACCTGCGACCTGCTGGTGGGCTCGGGCTTCCCGTTCGGGGGCGAGTTCCTCGAGGGGGACGACCGCGGCCAGATGGTGGGCATCGGGGTCAAGAAACTCAAGGGCCCGATGCGCTACGACACGTCTATTTATAACCTGCTGCTCGAGGCCGACCCCAAGTCGCACCACCTCTACACGGGCCGCCAACACAAGGTGCTCTCGCTGATGCTGGTGCCCGATCCGATGAGCGGCCTCGACCAGGTGGTCGATTTGAGCAGCAAGCTGGGCGACGAGCTCTTTTCGATCGACATTCCCGAAGGCAAGCACGCCCTCTACCTGCTGCTGCGCATCGAGAGCTTCGCCGGGGTGATCCAGGGTTCTCCGGGCGCCGAGGGACCCATCCTCAACCACCTGAGCCAGACGGCCGTCGAGAAGTACCTCAACCGGATGTCGGACACCATCGAGGCCAAGCTGGGCCCGCTCAAGAACTACGTCCGCTCGATGTTCACCGACTCCATGGAATTGGCCGGGACCAACTGGTGCTCGGACATGCCCGAAGAATTCCGCAAACGCAAGGGCTACGATTTGATGCCCTACCTGCCCTTCATCCTCTACGAGATCGGCTCGTTCGGCAACGTGCTCAACTACGACTACGGGACGACGATGACCCCCGAGTGGAAAGACGCCGTCGACCGCGTGCGCTTCGACTTCGACGAGGTCAAGGCCGAGCTGTTCCTCGAACGCTTCACCCGCACCTTCACCGCCTGGTGCCACCGTCTGGGCATCCAGTCGCGGGCCCAGGGCTACGGCCGGGGATTCTTCCCCCTGGAAACGAGCATGAACCTGGACATCCCCGAGGGGGAATCCTGGACCATGAACTACCTCCAGCACCGCATCGGCGAGGAGAAGGGCTACGACGACTACCGCCGGGGCCGCTCCTACACCATGGTCAACAAGTTCGTCACCTCGGGGGCCCACATGGCCGGCAAACGCTGGATCAGCTGCGAGGAGATGACCAACACCTACCGCGTGTTCAACGCCACGCTCGAGTTTTTGAAGATGGGCTCCGACATGAACTCCATGACCGGGATCACCCACTCGGTCTGGCACGGATTCAACTACAACGCCCCGGGCACGGCCTTTCCGGGCTGGATCGTCTACGGCGGATTCTACAACGAGAAGAACAACTGGTGGCCCTACTTCCACCTGTTGAACGAATATCGCTCGCGCCTGAGCTCGATCTTCACCAACTCCGACATGTTCGCCGACATCGGGGTGCTGCCCCCGGTCTACGACATGTGGACCACGATGGGCGTACAGCAGGAGCCTTTCCCCAGCCAGCTCAACGTCGAGTACTACTCGTTCGTCTGGGAGGCCCTCTCCAAGAACGGCAACGGCTCGGACTACCTGAGCGACAACGTCATCGACGCCGCTAAGGTTGAAAATGGCTGGTTGGTCTACGGAAAGCGCCGCTACCGGACGATCTTCCTGGTGGCCGTCGAGCGGATGAAACCCGCCACGCTGGCCAAACTCCACGAGTTCGTCAGCACAGGTGGGATGATCCTCTGCCTGGACAAGGAGCCCTCGATGTCGCTGGGCCTCAAGGACCACAAAAGCAACGACGCCCAGGTGAAAGAATGGGTCGCCAAACTGAAAAACTTTCCGACGCGCTTCGTCCGCATCGAAAAGCCCTCCGACAACGATTTCATGAACTGGATGCCGGGCATCCAGGCCAAGTACGGCCTGAAGCCTTACCTGACTTTCGGCACGCCCAACCTCTACGTGATGCAGGCCCGTTTCCGCACCGACGCCGGCACGGAGATACTCTACATCACCAACTCGCACCTGCACAACGCCTACCAGTCCCGGGTGACCTTCTCCGGCGAACTGCTCCGGGGCCGCTACCCCTGGGTGTGGGACCCTTCCACGGGCGAAAAATACCGCCTCACGGTGGACAAGGACGGGGGCTTCGACCTCGACCTGGGCCCGGCCACGAGCCTGCTGGTGGTTTTCGAACGCTCGGCCCAGGGAAAACCCTGGAAGCCGCTGCCCGTCTCGGCTCCCGGCATGCGGGAGATCAAAGGCCCCTGGCAGGTGGAGCTGCGCAACAGTATTTCCGAAGTGACCAAAACGGTGACTATGAACGAACTCAAGGACCTCAAGGAGACCGAGTACGCCACCTTCACCGGGACGGCCGTCTACCGCGATAGCTTCCAAGTGGATGACCCTGCCAAGGGCCTGATCCTCAACCTCGGAAAAGTCTTCGGGGTGTCGGAGTTGCGCGTCAACGGCGAGCTCTGCGGCACGGGCTGGTTCGGCCGCCGGATCTACGACGTGAGCAAGTACATCCGCGCCGGGAAGAACACCGTCGAGGTAAGCGTGGTGACCACCCTGGGCAACTACGTCCGGGACGAGATGCCCGACAACAAGGTGGGCCAGCGCCTCACCAACCGCGAAGGCCGTCCGCAGCCCCTCCACTCGATGGGCCTGGCGGGTCCCGTGACCATCTATGAACCGAAAACCAACTAACAAAAATCATAAAAATCAAACGAGAACATGAGAACGATGAAACTTTTCTTTGCAACGCTGCTCCTGGGGCTTTTCACCCTCGGAGCCCAGGCCCAATCCCAGACCCAATTCGTGAAGGGGGACCGGGACTTCAACGCCTCGCTCTTCGGCATCAAGTCCAACGGTACCACGCTGAACACGACCGCCATCCAGGGGGCCATCGACTACATCAATAAAACCGGCGGGGGCCGCCTGGTCTTCTACGTGGGCCGCTACCTCACCGGGACGGTGCACCTCAAGTCCAACGTGACCATCCACCTCAACGAAGGTGCCGTGCTCGTGGGCTCGACCAACCCCTACGATTACGACACGGTCTTCAACCGCGGCTCGCAGGCCCTCATCGGTGCCCTCAAGTGCGAGAACATCGGCATCACCGGCCGCGGGGTCATCGACGGCCAGGGCAGGGAGATGTCCTACAACCTGATCGACCTGATCCAGAAGGGCCTCGTGGAGGACAATCTGGGCTACGACCGTCCCACGATCCGCCCCACGCTGGTCTACCTGCGCGAGTGCAAGAAGGTCAACATCGACGGCATCATGCTCAAGAACTCGGCCTTCTGGGTGCAGATCTACGACCAGTGCGACGGCATGACGGTCAACAACATCACCGTCGATAGCAAAGCCTACTGGAACAACGACGGGATCGACATCGTCGACTGCCGCAACTTCAAGCTCACCAACTCCTTCATCGACGCCACGGACGACGCCATCTGCCTCAAGTCGCACGACCACCGTTTCATGAATGAGAACGTCGAGATCCGCAACAACGTGGCCCGCTCGAGCGCCAGCGGCATCAAGTTCGGCACGGTCAGCGCCGGGGGCTACAAGAACATCAAGATCATCAACAACAAGGTCTACGACACCTACCGTTCGGCCATCACCATCGCCACGCCCGACGGCGGTATTGTCGAAAACGTGCTCATCGACAGCCTCTACGCCTTCAATACGGGCAACGCCATCTACCTGCGCATCGGCAAACGCTGGATCGGCGAGGGCCGTCCCGTGGGCACGATGAACAACGTAACGATCCAGAACATGTACTGCGAAATCCCGGCCGTCAAACCCGACAAGGGCTACGACTACGAAGGTCCGGTGGAAGACCTTCCCTCGAACATCATGCCCGCCAGCATCGTGGGTCTCGAGGACAGCACGGGGGCGGTACACAACATCACCAACGTGACCCTGCGCAACATCGAACTGGTCTACCCGGGCGGCAGCAACCCCAACTACGCCTACCGCGGCCTGAAACCCGCCGACCTGGACGCCATTCCCGAAATGGAGAAATCCTATCCCGAATTCTCGCAGTTTAAAGAATTGCCTGCCTGGGGATTCTACGTGCGCCATGCGAAAAACATCACCTTCGACAACGTGACCCTCAAGGCCGGCCAGCGCGACTACCGTCCCGCCATCGTCCTCCAGCAGGTGGACGGCGTGACCTTCGAGAACATGAAGTACATCGAGCCGGGTGGTTCCAAGAAACAGGTACATACCTACAAGGCCACCAACGTGACCCAGAAGAAATAGGCATCGGTCTTGCTTGTGGGTTGGCTGCACATATCGCACGCCATCTTATCCTCCTCTCTGCGGTGCTCACGTACCTTAAGTACGCTCCGCTCCTCGAACCGGACGATAAGAAAACCGACGAACGCAGCAGGCGCAGAGTCCGCTTGCGGGCTATGCCCTGCAAGGAGGAGGAAAACGGGCGTCTTTGTGCCCATTAAATCTGACGCACGCTATGCACAGCTGCGTTCCGAACTGTAGGGGTGCTGCCAATGTTCCGCCAACCGATTTTTTGGACTGATCCGAAATAAGCGGATTCCCGCTATGTGAAGCACCCCGGTCTGAGAGACCGGGGTGCTTTTGTTGTACTGTGGCTCCGCTACAGGGTGTCGATTAAACAGATAAATCGTATCTTTGGAAAAATCAGAAAACCGGCCATGAAGAAATTTTCCCTCTCCCTCCTGTTCGTCCTGTGCGTCGCCGGGGCGATGGCTTCGGCCCCCTGGAAAGCCTCCTGGATCAGCCACGAAACCTCCCAGAGCCTGCCCAATCAGTGGCTCTGCCTGCGCACCACGGTCCAGTTGAACGCTATTCCCGCCTCGGCGCCCGCCCGGATCGCCGCCGACAGCAAGTACTGGCTCTGGATCAACGGACGCCCGGTGGTCTTCGAGGGAGGCCTCAAGCGGGGCCCGGCTCCCGGCGCCCACTACTACGACGAGGTGGACATCGCGCCTTACCTCCAACCGGGCGAAAACACCATTGCGGCCCTGGTCTGGTACTTCGGCAAGAACGGCTTTTCGCACGCCAACAGCGGCCGGGCCGGTTTCCTCTTCGACTGCCAGGCGCCCGGGGTGACCATCCTCAGCGACCAGACCTGGAAGTGCATCACCTACGAAGCCTACCGGACTGCCGGGGAGCCCTATCCCAACTACCGCCTCTCGGAAAGCAGCCTGCTGTTCGATAGCCGCAAGGCCATCGACGCCTGGGAACAGCCCGGTCCCGACCGGGTCAAGGGCGACGCCATGAAGGTGGGCGATCCGGGGCAACCGCCCTTCGGGCCCCTGGTCAAGCGGCCGATCCCCATGTGGAAAGATTCCGGATTGAAAGAGTACGTCTCGGTGGAACGCGTCGGCGACACGCTGCTGTGCCAACTGCCCTACAACGCCCAGGTGACACCTTGGTTCAAGGTGCGCTCGGAGCGGGGCGGCGAGACCATCGAGATGCACACCGACTCCTACCGCTCGGGCCTGGACATCTACTCCGTGCGGGCCGAATACATCACCCGCCCGGGGGAACAGAGCTACGAAAGCCTGGGCTGGATGAGTGGCCACGTCATGCGCTACGCCATTCCCGCCGGGGTCGAGGTGCTGGAGGTGAAGTACCGCGAGACGGGCTACGCCACGGAGTTCGCCGGAGGCTTCAGCAGCAGCGACCCCTTTATGAACGAACTGTGGAAGCGGGCTGCCCGCACCCTCTACATCAACATGCGGGACAATTACTTCGACTGCCCCGAACGCGAACGGGCCCAGTGGTGGGGCGACGCGGTCATCGAGCTCGAAGAGGTGGTCTACGCCTTCGACCCGGCGGCCCAGCAACTCACCCGCAAGGCCATCCTCGAACTGATGAACTGGCAGCGCGAGGACGGGGTGGTTTACGCTCCCGTCCCGGCGGGCAACTGGACCCGCGAACTGCCCTTGCAGTCGCTGGCTTCGGTGGGCTGGTACGGCTTTTACAACTACTACCTCTACAGCGGCGATGAGTCGTTCATCCCGCTGATCTACGATAAGTTGCACCGCTACCTGCACGAAGTCTGGCAGATGGATCCGCAGGGCCTGGTCGCCTCCCGGCCCGGGGACTGGACCTGGGGCGACTGGGGCGAGGAGCAGGACATGGAGGTGATGACCAACTGCTGGTACTACCTGGCCCTGAAGGCCGAGCGCGAGTTCGCCCGCATCCTGGGAAAAACCGGGGATGTGGCCCAGATCACCGCCCGGATGGAGGGCATGGAACGCGCGTTCGACACCCGTTTCTGGACCGGCACCGCCTACCGCGATCCGGCCTACACCGGGGCCACCGACGACCGCTCCCAGGCCTTGGCCGTACTCAGCGGCCTGGCTTCGGCGGACAAATACCCCGCCCTCTCCCGGGTGCTGGGCGAGGAGTACCACGCCAGCCCCTACATGGAAAAATACGTGCTCGAATCCCTCTTCCAGATGGGCTTTCCGGCCCAGGCCCTCGAGCGCATCCGCCGCCGCTACGGCGAGATGATGAGCTCGCAGTACACGACGCTCTACGAGGTGTGGTCGTTCCGCTCGACGCCCGACGACGCCAACACCTACAACCACGGTTGGACGGGAGGTCCCCTGACCCTGCTCAGCCAGCGGGTCTGCGGGATTCAGCCCACATCGCCCGGGTTCAAGACCTTCCGCATCGCCCCTCAGCCGGGCTCCCTGACCCGGGCCGAGGCCACGGTATCTTCGGTCTGCGGAGAAATCCGGGCCGCTTTCGTGCGCCAGGGCCGGAACCTGACCGTCACTGCCACGGTGCCCGTGGGCACCCGTTGCGAGGTGGTCTTCCCCGGTGGCAAGACCGTCGCCCTGGAACCGGGCGCCCATACTCTCAAAGGAAAATAATCCTGTCTTTGCCAAATAATTACTTATTAAAAATCCCTTCTCCCTATGAATGTATCCATCCTGATGCCGGTGATTTTTGCCCTGGGAATCCTGGCCATCGCTTTCGAAGACAAAATTAAGGTCAACAAGGCCGCCTCGGCCCTGCTGATGGCCTTGCTGCTGTGGGTGCTCTACGCCACCCAGGCGGTCCACGTGCTGGGCGCGGGCGATCACGAAATGTTTGAGAAGTTCGTCACCCTTCCCAGGGTCGCGGGCATGTCTCCGATGCTCCAGTACATGCACTTTATCGTCGATTTGCAGCTGGTCAAGCAGCTGGGCGACATCTCGGAGACCCTGTTCTTCGTGATGTGCCTGATGATCATCATCGAGCTGGTCGACATCCACGGGGGCTTCCTGTTGATCACCGAGAAGATCCACACCGAGAACAAGCGCCGTCTGCTGTGGATCGTCGGCATCACTTCCTTCATCACCGCCGCCCTGATGGACAACCTGGCCACGGCCATCGTGATGATCGCCATGTTGCAGAAACTCATCCCCCACAGCCGCGAACGCTGGATCTACTCCTCGATGGTGGTCATCGCCGCCAACGCCGGGGGCTCCTGGTCGCCCATCGGCGACGTGACCACCATCCTGCTGTGGACCGGGGGGCAGGTCACGCCCCTGCACCAGATCTCCCACCTGTTCCTGCCGGCGCTGGTCTGCCTGGTGACGGCCCTGTTGATCATCAGCCGCTTTTTTGGCAAGGACGACCGCTGGGACCGCTCGACGCTGCGCATGCCTGAATCCGAGGGAGGCGTCGCCCCGGTGCTCAGTACCCGCAACAGGACCATCCTGCTGGTGATGGGGATTCTCTCGATGGTGATGGTGCCCGTGTTCAACATGGTCACCGGGTTGCCGCCTTTCATGGGCGTGCTGCTGGGGCTGGTGATCATGTGGATTTTTACAGATTTGCTCTTCGGGCACGACCGCGTGCTTGAAAATCAACCCCAGTACCGGGTCTCGCACGTGCTCTCGCGCATCGATCTCTCGACCATCCTCTTTTTCCTGGGCATCCTGCTTTCGGTGGGGGCCCTGCAGAGTACCGGGCAGTTGCAGGAGCTTTCGACCTTCTTCGACACCCACGTGGGGCAGCCCCTGGTGATCAGTTTCCTGATCGGGTTGTTGTCCTCGGTGCTGGACAACGTGGCCCTGGTGGCCGGGACCATCGGGATGTATCCCATGAACGACACGCTCGTCGACGGGGTGGCCTACTTCGCCCCGGACGGTCCCTTCTGGACCTTCCTGGCCTATTGCGGCGTCACCGGGGGTAGTATTTTTATCATCGGTTCGGCCACGGGTGTCTCGGTGATGGGGCTCGAGAAAATTTCGTTCTCCTATTATTTCAAGCGTTTCACGCTGGTGGCTCTGTGCGGGTATGTGGCGGGGGCAGGGACCTATTTACTCTTGAATCTCCTGTTTTGACCGTGTGAAAATTGCATCAGAAAAAATTTATGCTAAATTTGTAAGGGCTTGTCGGAAGGCAAGCCCTTGCTGTGAGGTGGATTTTGAAGGGGGGGGATGTATGTGTGGTGAACTTTATGGTATCAATTTCCCCCTTCAAAATTCACCTCAACGGCTTTTTTTAAAAGCCGTAAGGCTTGCCACCCCACCCAAACCCTCCCCTGATAGGGGAGGACTTTGCCAACGGCCTTACAGGCCCTTGGCCCAATGGAGATGATATTGTTATACCCAAACTTATGCGCGACAAAACCTACAACTCCTCCTACCTGCTGGCCATCACCTTCGTATCGGCCATGGGCGGGCTGCTCTTCGGCTACGATTTCGTGGTGATCGGGGGCGCCAAACCGTTCTACGAAGTATTTTTCGGAATCACCGACTCGCCCTACATGCAGGGTTGGGTGATGTCCAGCGCCCTGATCGGCTGCCTGCTGGGGGCCTGCCTCTCGGGCATGTTGAGCGACCGCTTCGGGCGCAAGAAGCTGCTGCTGACGGCGGCCGTGCTCTTCACGGTGGCGGCCGTGGGGACGGGGGCCGTCAATGGATTGACGGGCTTTATCATTTACCGCCTGCTGGGCGGGGTGGGCATCGGCATCGCTTCCAACCTCTCGCCCATGTACATCGCCGAAGTTTCGCCCCCGGCCATCCGGGGCCGCTTCGTGTCGATCAACCAGCTGACCATCGTCGTGGGGATTCTCAGCGCCCAGATCGCCAACTACCTGATCGCCGATCCGGTCGCCGCGGGCAGCTCCATCGCCGGGAGCTGGAACGCCCTCTGGGGTTGGCGATGGATGTTCTGGGCGGGGACCCTGCCCGCGCTGCTCTTCTTTTTGCTGATGTTCTGCGTGCCCGAAAGCCCGCGCTACCTGGCTTCGAAAGGGAAGCTGGACCGCGCCCGCGACATTCTCAAAAAAGTGGGCGGGGAACGCTATGCCGACGAGGAAACGGCCCAGATCCAGGAGAGCCTGCGGGGCGAGCACAAGAGCAGCCTCAAGGCCCTGCTTTCGCCCAACATGCGCTTCGTGCTGGGGCTGGGGATCTTCGTCGCCGTCTTCCAGCAGTGGTGCGGCATCAACGTGATCTTCAACTACGCCCAGGAGGTCTTCGCCGCCGCCGGGTACGAGGTATCGGATATTCTGCTCAACATCGTGGTGACGGGGGTAACGAACCTGGTGTTCACCTTCGTGGGCATGTACACCGTCGACCGCCTGGGCCGCCGGGCGCTGATGCTCCTCGGGGCCGGGGGGCTGGCCGTGATCTACGGCCTGATGGGCCTCTGCTACTACCTCCAGTTGAGCGGGCTGGTCGTGCTGGGCCTGGTGGTGGCCGCCATCGCCTGCTTCGCCATGACGCTGGCCCCGGTGACCTGGGTGCTGCTCTCCGAAATTTTCCCGAATCGCGTGCGGGGGGCGGCCATGGCCGTGGGCACCTTCTTCCTCTGGGCGGCCTGCTTCGTGCTGACCTACACCTTCCCGATCCTCAACCGCACGCTCCAGGCTTCGGGGACTTTCTGGCTTTACGGGGGCATCTGTGCGATAGGGTTCTTCTACCTGCTGGCCAAACTGCCCGAGACCAAGGGGATGTCGCTGGAAGAGATTGAAAAGAAAATCATCAAATAGCACCTCCTCACATCATGAAAGAGATCCGACTGGACCACGAATTCGCCAAGTGCACGGAAGAATGGGGCTGGAAATACCACCATTTGGGAGTTCCGACCGAAGAAAAGTTGCCGGAGGAGAGTTATATCCCTCACCTTAAAATCTATGCATCCGGCTTTTCTACAAGTCCTTTCGGCATTGAATGGATGCAATTCGATGCCGATTGCGGGATTCATCCTTTGATTCAAAAAGTTCCGCACTTAGCCTTTGTGGTGAAGGATTTGGAGTACGAACTGAATAACCGGGGTTTTAAGTTACTGGGGGAACCCAGCTCTCCGTCGGGAGGTGTCCGGGTGGCCATGATCGAGTACAACGGGGCTCCGATCGAATTGATGGAATTTGAGGGCTAATGTTCGAGAATAAGCATGAAACGAATCGTTTCGATCCTACTTGTATTTGTGCTTTTTGCGCTTTCGGTGAGTGTGTAAACCGTTGAATTTAACCACAATACAGGAAAATATCTTGAAGTCGACGGGGCGAGTATCTACTACGAAGAGATCGAAAATGCAGGAAAACCGACGTTGCTTTTCCTTCACGGGGGCTGTGGAAGTATCGAAGACTTTAACTCCATGCTGCCAGGGTTTTCCGCTGATTACCATATCGTAGGCATTGACAGCCGCGGACACGGAAAATCCACTCTGGGAACAGACCGGTTAACCTACAAGCGGCTGCAACTGGATGTCGAGGCGGTTGTAAACCACTTGCACCTAAAGGACATTGATATTATCGGTTTTAGCGACGGCGGGGTTGTAGCCTATCGGCTTGCCGCGGCAAACAGGCTTCCCCTGCGAAAAATCGTTACCATTGGGGCGACGTGGAGTTTGGCCGATGCGGAACTTATGGGAAAAATAGTAGCAGATATAACGCTTGAAGATTGGAAGAACTATTTTCTTGCCTCCTATCAACGACAGAATCCACAACCCGATTTTGATCGGTTTGTAAAATGTGTGGTTGAGATGTGGACGGACAAAACCGAAGACGGATACCCACTCGAAACCGTTGAACAGATTACGGTCCCGACACTGATTGTCCGGGGTAATGACGATAACTCGTTTCCTCTTGAAAGCGCGGTTGAACTTGCGGCGAAAATAAGGGGATCTCTGCTTTTCAACATTCCCTTCGCACCTCACGATGCCCATACTAAATATCCGCAGTTTTTCGAACTGGTAACAAAAGAGTTTTTTAATAAATAAGAACGGATGATGACTTCACGGGAAATTATGTTGGCGGCGATCAACCACCGCAGCCCCGAGCGGGTGCCCCTGGACCTGGGCGCCACCCCTTCCTCGGGGATTTCGGCCATCGGCCACAGCAACCTGATGCGTTACCTGGGGCTCCAAGAGCCCACCCTGGTCTACGACGTGGTGCAGCAGCTGGCTCAACCCAGCGACGCGCTGCTGGACCGCTTCGGCGTGGATGTGGTGGACCTGGGCCGCACGTTCAACGCGAGTCCGCAGGACTGGCACCCCATTACGATGGCCAATGGGGCCGAGGGTTTCTATCCGCAGAGTTTCTGGCCGAAGGCCCTGCCGGACGGGGTCTGGGGGACCTACGACGACGACGGGAAGCGGCTGCTGACCAAAATGCCCGTGGGGGCCACCTTCTTCGACCAGGTCTATTTCCCCTACGTGGACGGCTACCCGGCCGATTACCGGGGCCTGGATGCCGAGATGGGCCGCGTGCTCTGGGCCCGGCACGGCGCCGCGCCCTGGGACCACGCGGGCGACCCGGGCTACTGGGACACCCTGCGTGAGAACGCCATCCGCCTGCGGGAGAGCTCCGAGAGGGCCATCCTGATCGGCGCCGGGTGCAATCTCTTCGAGTGGGGGACCTTCCTGAGGCGCATGGACAACTTCCTGATGGACCTGGTCTGTGAGGAGGCACAGGTCGATCGGCTGTTGGACGAGTTGATGGAAAGGCATTTGGCCTCACTCGCAAAAATCTGTGCGGCCGTGGGTGACCAGGTCGACATCATCAAGTTCGGGGACGACCTAGGCATGACCGGGGGCCCCTTTATGAGCCCCGAGACCTACCGCCGCTTCTTCGCCCCGCGGCACAAAATTCTCTGCGATTTCGTCAAGAAAAACAGCTCGGCCCACACCATGCTGCACTCCTGCGGCTCGATCGCGGCCCTGCTGCCCGACCTGATCGGCGCGGGCTTCGAGATCATCAACCCCGTGCAGACCAACGCCAAGGGGATGGACCCCCGGTGGCTCAAGAAAGAGTTCGGCGCCGACGTCACCTTCTGGGGCGGGGGCGTGGACACCGCCGCGACGCTCAACCGGGGAACGCCCGAAGAGGTGCGCCGCCAGGTGTTGGAGCGCCTCGAGATTTTCTCGCCCGGGGGCGGCTATGTCTTCAACACGGTGCACAACATCCTGCCCGATGTGCCGCCCGAAAATATCATAGCGATGTACGACGCCTTCCACGAATTCAACAAGTAGCTGCACATATTGCACGCCGATTTTTACTTATCCTCCTGTGCTCAAATCCTCACGTACTTCAAGTACGCTCCGGTTTGATGCTCGGACGATAAGCAAAAATCGACGCACACTATGCACAGCTTTGCCTTAACAAAGAAGCGGGGGGGCCCCCCCGGGCGCCCCCCGCGTTTTTTTTAAATTGGGGTTTTAATTATTGTTTGGGGGGGGTATATGAGTAATTTGACCTAGGGTTG
>JAVBNV010000012.1:0-87246 GCA_031551325.1 Alistipes sp. | reverse complement strand
TATTATTGGCGTCATAGGTTGTCTTAGCTACCCTCGCAGCAATGGCGGTATCTCGGATGGCCGGCTCCGAGGACATCTCGGCGCGGGTCGCCCGGCTGTCGGCGTCAGATTTGAGTGTGGCGGCGATTTTGTCGAGCATCGCCTTTCGCTTATCGAAGTAAGCCGCGATGTTTTCGTAGTCATTTCCCACGGCGATCGTCTCCGGGGTGACGGCGGTGTACTTGGTTAGGGCCGCCGTGGCCAACGTATAGGCGCTTACACAAGCCGTCCATTCACTTGAAGTCGTGAGAGAATAGCGGGTGGTCTGTAACGCCATCGCGGCATGCTTGGCCACTATTTCGGTTTTTTGCTGCAACAGGGCCGTTTTCTCCGGAGGCGATATGTAGCTGTCGGCAGCCCAGGTGTCGAGGCGACCTTTCGCTGCGGTGGCCGACGCCTCAGCAGCGCTGGCCGCCTGCTCCGCGTTGCCTATTTGCAGGCTCACATCTTCCTCGGAAAGGCACCAATCCGAAGGCTTATTCCCCGACTCGATCATGAATTTGCGGTCCGAGGAGTTGGCCACACTCATCACCCCGTTGTCAGCGCGGCGCATCATAAAGCGGATTTGCGTGGTGCCGACCGGCACATCGTAGGTCTTGGGGTAGGAGGCTGGCCATAGATTTCCGGACATGGAATAGGTGTCGCCCTTGAAGGTTGTGCCAGCGTAGAAGTACACCAGAATCCCGTAGGCGGAGTAATTGTTGCCAACGGTGATCTGGTCCGCCGAGAAGGGGATGTAGCCCACCGAGCGGATGCGGGTGTTGTTGGCGGACTCCACGCCGGTTGCCGTGACCAATCCTCCGGATTCCCAGAGATAGTTGGCGCTCGGGCAATAGTTCCGGCCTCCGAGATTGATGCCGGACACCGCGCTTTTTACCGAGAGATCGATCACCCCTCCCTGGATGGAGATTTGGGCTATGACGGACTTTTGGATAGCCTCGCCCTGCTCGGTAAGGTAGTCGAGCAGCTGCTTGGTGCCGCCGATGGTGATGTACTCGCCCGGGATGTTCGCCCCGGTCTTCCCGGCGTGCTGGCCGAGCCAGACACCCTCCTTGCCTTCGAGGGTAAAACTGTCGATGTTGTTGTAGGTGATGATGCCCACCTCTCCGCCGACGGCCGCCAGAACGGTGACGGATTGCTGGTTCTTATCCGTTTTATGCCCAAACTGCACCAGGCTGTCACCGACATCGGGCATGCCTGTGCCATCCTTATTTGTCTTCGAGACATTTATCCAATCCTCACCCACGGAAGTTACCGCCGCCCATAGGTACTTTTGATTGCTCCCCGAGAAATTGTTGATCCGAGGCAGCGCCCCCACGGTGAACTCATTCTTCACCTCCCCACCACAGGTATCAAAATAGCACTTCCAGTAACTGCCGCCATCTTCCACCCGGCTGACCTTGATACCGGCAGGGGAAAGCGCCAACATCCCGCCCTGGTGACGTACTTTCTGAATCAGCAGTTCCAAGATTGTCATCACCTTCGTGACAGTCAGATACTCGGTCTCGAAGGTTTGGGGATTGGGCATGCCAGTGCCACATCCGAGGATGCCAGGGACGTAGCCGGGTGTCTTAAAGCCGGGTGTAACGATACCTTTCAGGAAGGTAATAAGCCCCTGGGCGACATCGTCGTCGAGGCTGCTCAGGAATTTATTGAGCGCTGCGAGGGACGAATATGCGTTGTAATCGGTCGGAGCGGTGGAGTCGTATTTACTTCGGATCAGGTAGAAGCTGGACCCGCTAACCGTGCCGATCCGTTCCGCGTATTGAGCCTCCTTGATGTCGTTCTCGATGGCTACGAAGCGGGAATAGCGAGAGTTGTCGCCGACCGTATACGTGGCATCATAAGGATTCCAGAGTTTCTTCTCGTACCCTTGAATTCGGGAGGTTCGGCCATTGGGGCCGAACCGGGGGTCAACGAGCTTTACGCGCTGACCGATCTCGTAATTCTTGTCATGTTCGGCGCAATAGGTCGCACGGGTGGGGCAGTCGTATAGGTTGGTGTCCTTGCTCTTCTTGGCGGCCCAGACTTTGCCCACCCGCAGCAATTCCCGTTCGGCCTCACGGTCCTTTTCTTCCGAGAGTTTCACCCCGGTAAGCACCACCTTATCCCCCGGCATGGGCCGAAGTGAGGCGTTCGGAATGATGATCTTCGTGTCGTCGTAGCCTTCCTCCTGGTGAATGATCTCGAACTTCTTGTCGAAGCCATCGGCCGGCTTCCATGTCTCGGAGTTATAGTTGATGCTCAGTTCGAACTCCCGGCCCAAGAGGGGGCCGGATTCGAACTTACAGCCAAGCGTCTCCCCGGCGATCATATCGGCTGGAGTGAAGGGGGTGTCGCCCAAGAGCATCACATAGGCCGGGAAGGTCTCGCTGCTGTCCTCAATGGACCGCTGAACGGTTTCGACTGAGGTCACGGCCTCCGTATTCTTCGGGTATTCGTCCTCGAAGAAGGCGATCTGGTGTACGACATCCTCCTCGGCCAGTCCTTCCCAGGCGTCGATATAGGGCATTCCGTCCGGCAGCCGCAAACGGATTTCGGAAATATGGTTCGTCACGCCGCCCTGGTCTACCTGTCCATAGTCTTTAGTCAGGTTGCGGGTTCCGCCATACACGAAAAAGCGGGTGCCATAATCGGATTCATCCCCTTTCTTTCGGGGAATGGATTCGATCACCTGACCTATCTCAAAGACCTCTTCGGTACCGAAGTCCAGTTTGCCGAAGCAAATATCTACCAGGTCGCCGTTTTTCTCCGTCCACCACTCGCAACCAAAGGCCTCGGCAATCATATTGCAGGCGTCAATCAGTTTTTCCCCTTTGTAGGAGATCAGTTTGGTTTGCTCGGTGTTCTCGATGCCGACCAGCTTCACGCGCCAGTTATTTCCACCGAGCTCGTAATTGATGCAGTCGGCCACGATCTGGGCGTGGGAAAGAATATCCGTTGTATCACCGAAAGCGACCTCCTGAATCCCTTGCTTGCGGTAAAATATGTTGTACTTCCGCAGCACCCCGTCGTAGGCGTCGAACTGGATTTCATACTTCCAACCGTCGGCCTTTGTGCTTCGCTCGGGGTACACGTTTCCCATGACCTCGTAGCGCTCGCTTTCATGCCCGATGTAGCAGCCCTTCACGAAGTCGATGTAATCCGGGTATTCAAAGTCCAGCTTGACGTAATTCTCGGCCATAAGAACCCGCTTCCGGGTACTGGTCTCCGTAATGGGGACTTCGAGTAGGGCCTTGCCAGCCTTGTTGTATATCGTAATCATACCCTTATACTCGGTTAGCAGGGTTTGGTTCATTCATCCGCAGCAGGAATTTCCCGGAACGCATCCCGAGGCTGTTGAACTGCTGACAGTTCAGATAGGTGAAATTGAAAGTCATGTCTATTCCATCCCGAATGACCCGAAAGCGGAATACTCCTTTTTGCAGCTCAGCGACGAAGGAGTGGTACCTGGCCACGAAAGAGGCGTTTCCCGGTGAGAGGATGACTATCGGCAGAGAGATGTCCCGCTCGTCTACGCGGGGGTTCTTGGGATAGGTCACCTTGCCGTTATCTTGCGGAGACTTATTCTCGATGAATGGTTTCATCGGAGCTGGGGCGAGCAAAGCATCCAGGGCCCCCTGTTCGAGAACAATGCCCCACGTCTGCCGGGCATCTTGCCCGTTTATGTAAAGTTGCTCGGTCATAACTTATCTTCTATTTGCTTGCTCATCCGATCGATGCCATCCCGGATCGCGTACAGTTCCTTGGTGTTCTTCTCGATGCCAGAGAGGTGGGTGATTGAGATCAGGGCCAGGCCCCGCAGATCTCCGATCCCTTCGTGGATTTTGAAGGCCGTGTCTTTCAGGTCTCTGGCGCTGCCTTGTATGTCTGTAATCCGACCGTTTACCTCATCAATGCTATCCTGGCTGGTTGCCGTGTGGCCCCGGGCAGATGCGGTTTGTGCGCTCGTTTCGGACTTGAACAGGTCGAGACCGCCCTGCTTGGCAATGGCCTGATACTCCCCCAATAGGTTATTTACGAGGCCCTGCTGCGCCAAAGCGTCGTTCGTGAGATTGCTGAGAATCGTTGTGTAATTGCTGAATTTCTGCGTATCTGTTAGACTGGAGTTTTTCATCACAGAGAGCATCTCCTCTTGGGCCTTCTCCATGATGGGGGCCAGTGTAACCGAGTAGATCATCTGGCTGGCGAGCTTCTTGAGCATGTCGCCCACACTTGTAGTGAAGGCCTCCGCTGCGTCCGTCCCGTTCTGGAAGGCATCGATCAAGGCGTCGCTCATCACGTTGCCGAGCTCCCCAAAAATGTCCGTCAGGTAACCTTTGACCTCAGCAAAGGCGCTTTCATATTGATCGGCCAGGTCTACCAAGTTTTGCAGCGCATTCTTGGCGCTGTCGCTCATCTTGTGTGTCGAGAGGATCGTCTGGGCCAGGCTCTTGTCGAAATCTCCGTTCTGCTTGATGAGTTGGGGATAGACATCGAGCACGCTGCTATAAGTGTCTTTCCCCTTGCCCCAGCCGAACAGCCCCGTCTTTTTGTGTCCTGTGACAATGTCGATGGATGCGAGGCCCGCATAGGCACTTTTGAGGCTGCTGTTGGTCTTTGATCCGAGAGACTGAAAGAGGGAGGCAAACGAGCTCTTTTTAGCCTCCTTGTCGGTCTCCGTGAGCTCTTTTCGCAGGGAAGCGAGGGCGTCCTTGTAGACATCAACCGCGTTGGCCGCTTTGCCGTAAGCATCGGCGCCGAAAATGGTAGTGCCCTTTTCGTACAGTAGGTTTTGCTCCATCAGCAACAGGTTGTACTCCCGTTGCTGGGCTATCTTGGCATCCATGACGGCCTGAATGGCTTCCCGGTGACGCTTGGCCGCTTCGCTGCCCATCGAGAAGATGGAGGTGATGCCGCCTATCACGCTGCCGATGGCGCCCGTGAAGCTGCCCGCAAAGCCGACAATGTCCTCGAACTTGAACCCCTTGAAGTTATCGGCATCCTTCATCGTCTTGATGTCGGAAAGGGTTTTTCGGAAATCCGCAGAGCCCTGGGCCATGTCGCCGAAACTCCCTACGATGGTCGCCAGGGTCGTGACTGCGTCGCCGAGCGAATGGCTGAACAAAGCAGCTAGGTCGGCGACCTCTTGGAGTCCCTGAGCGGTTTTCTTCAATCCGTCCGGGAGGCGCTGCCGGGTGGCCTCTTCGGCCCTCGTTATGCTTTCTTCGATCTTTGCGACTGCAGTCAGCTCCTCCGGGGTGAGGTTCCCCTTCGCCTTGTAGGCGTCGACCAGGGCCCGGGCTTCTTCGATGGATGACTGGATGGACGCAATACTGTACCTCTCCAGGTCTCCAAAAAGCACTTGGTAAAAATCGGCTTGGGACAGTTGCATTTCGAACAGGGCCAGGTCGCGCTTGCGCTGGCCTTCCTCGATTTCTTTGTCATACTGACCGTCGACATTCTCAATCTGGAGCTTTGCGATTTTGTCGTTGTAGGTCTTGGCGAGATCGACCCGCTTCTGTTCGTAGTTCTTGAATTCTTCGAGGGCTTCGGATAGGGTAGCCCGGGTCTTGGACCGATCCACTTCACCGAGGAAGGCATGGTATTTTTTTTCACCCTCTTTGCCTTCACCAACTTCGCCGAAACCGCCTCCTTCGTACCATTTCTTGGCCCACTTCTGCATTTCATCGTAGGTCTTCTCGATGCCGGCCTGCTTGCGTTCTTCTTCGGTCAGGAATACGTCGCCCAGCTGGCGGTACATTTCGGACAGCTCGTCACCGTATTTTTGGATGGTTTCGCCGCGGGTGTTCTCGGCTGCGGTGCTGGCGTTCTTGGCGCGCTCGTCGAATCCGGCGAGGTCCGCTGCGGTAAGGGGTCCCTTACCGGCTTCTTTCCGATCTTTCTCCAGGGCTTTCTTGTCCTCGTCGATCTTCGCAAGTTTCTGCTGGAGTTCGAGGTCGATTTCAGCCAGGGCTTTCGTCCGGCCATCTTTCAGGATGTCGATGCGTGACTCTTGCAGGGCAAGGTCGTTCGCCAGGATTGCCTTACTGAGCGATTCTTGGGCGTCGAGGATGGACTTGCCACCCTTCTTGTCAGGGATAGAATAGGCTTTGAGTTTGCCATCGGATTCCGTAATGATACGTGTGTATTCATTCCATTCGGCGCTGCCTTTCTTGGCGATGTCGAGTGCATCACGAGAATCCTCTGCATCTTTCTTGCGCTGTTCCCAATAGCTTTTATTCTGCACAGCAGGCGCAGTGTCCTTTCCGACAATGGCATCGATTTTCGCCTGCGTTCCATCAATTAATCCATTAAGCCGTTGAAGGTCCTGTTCGTTGAGACTGGTTTGCGAATTGAACCCGGCCCACGAATCATTAATCTCTTTGGTTGTTAATAGTATCTTGTTGAGTTCATCTCTCTGCTTGACAAGAGCGGCCTTCTCTTGCTCATAGTAGGCAATCCTTTCGGCCGCTGGCTTCGAGTCGAATTCGGCCTGCTTCCTCGTGTCGTTAATCTCGGCAAGATGGGCCTTTGCTGCCGTGAGGTCAATGTTCAGTTTTTCAGCCTGTCCTCTTAGAAGCATTATAGCGCTACCGCTACCACTATTGGGGTTAGGGTTGTCGTACAGATCTTGTAGTTGCCTATTTATCTTGTCGAGTTTCGCCTGTAAGTCAGTCACGGACTTCTCGGCATCGAGCAACTCTCGGTCGTCTGCGGCAATGCTTATCTTCGTAGTTATCTCAGCTACAGGAAGATTCTTCACATCTTGCAGCGTCATTGCGGCAAATACTTCCGGGAGCTCCTCTTTCAGCTTTTTGAGCGCCTTGATCTGTTCGTAGGTGGTGGCTGTTTCATCTTTGATAGTGTTAATTAAAGACTTGCCTGTCGAGATCAGGTTTTCCTTCTTCTGTTTTGCCTCATCAAAAACATCATTTAGACGCTGCTGGGCCTTTTCTGCAACAGTCGTAGAATCGTGCAGAGCCCACATGGAGGCCGCAAATCCGACAACAAGTGTAGTTGCTAACACGTAGGGATTTGTTAGCAACGTCTTGTTCAAAAGGGCATGCGCTTTTTGCAGCCGCTCCGTCCATAGGAACTGATAAGCTAAAGATTTGTTGAATACCCCATTGGAGGCGGCAATCATTGCATTTATCGCGGCCTGTTCTTGGAGAACGATATTCACAACTACAACAGCCGCTCTGTATGCCCCGTAAGTGGAGATCAGGCCAATGAGAACCTTCCCGATAGACTCGTAATTTTCCGCCATCCAGTTCCCCGCAAGAATCCCCGAGCGCAGGAAGTCCTCGCTCTTGGTTCCGAGCTCGTTGAACATGGAGGTGATCGAGTCCTTCAACAATCCAACGCTATCACCAAGGGTCTTCATTTTTTCCTCCATGATACCCGCGAAGCGACCGCCGGAGGTGGTGACGTCGTTCAACACCATGTTGATTTCGCTGAATCCAACCTTCCCGCTGGAAATCATATCCCGGATTTCGTCGGTCGATTTCCCGAGAACGCGGGAAAGGTCGGCGATCACGTCGCCCATGACACTCCATTGCTGGATGTCGATAAGGTTGAGCTTATCCTTGGATTTAGCCTTGTTGTAGAGGTCGATAAAATGGGCCAGGGGAACGTTCACCCCGGAGGCGACGTTTGACAGCTTGTCGATAATGGGGATGATGTCCTCCACGTCGTGCTGAAAGGCGAGAAGCTGGCCTGCGGACTGCGTGAGGTCCTTAAACTCGAAAACGTTGTTAAAGGCGTACTTCTGGATGTCCTTGACGAAGGCCTTAGCCTTCTCGCCTGAGCCAAGGAAGACCTTCATTGCCGCCTCTGTATTCTGAAACTCGGAGCGAACGTTGACCAATTCCTTTGCGAATTGAGCAAACCCGAACGCTCCGAGGCCTTGCGTAGCACGGCGGGCAAGGGTTTTCCACATGTTGTCGATACGAGCCCCTTCAGTCTCGGCATGGTTGCCAATTTGCTGAAAGATGTTGATCGCCTTACGTTTACTCTGCTCCAGGGGGGTCACGTCTGCCCCGTATACAAACCAGAGTTTACCTATATTGTCGCTCATGCGCGTATTACTTTTTCATCCTCGTCGGACGCGAAATTGTCTGGGTTGTTCGCATCCTTCGATTCGTCAAATTCCGGAGCATTATCCTCCTCATCGTCATAACCAGGCATTGCCAGGTTGTATAGCATCAGGTTTTGGTAGCTGATGCCGTGCAGGGCTTCGTCAAAAGAGAGGTCGAACGTTTTAGCCACCCCTCCGACAATCGCCCAAATACTGTCGCTTAATCCACCTCCTTTGTGGGCCTGAGAATGTTTACGTCGCTTAGGGAAGTGGTAAGAGCGAAAAAATACGGTGCCTGTATTCGCTCGAATAGTCTTGCGCCCAATTCAAACAACTCCTTGGGCTCGACTTCGGTTAGGAGTTTTTTCGCCAGTTCTTTCTGCTTGTCGATCACGACAACTCTCTTGCGTTTGAACAAGCCGAACAAGTAGGATTTCACTTCCTCCTTTTCCTCGATCAGGTTATTCGGCCCGAGGATCAGCAAGGCCAGGATGTCCCCCGTGACCTTGCAGTCGCGTCCAATGCGGAGCACTTCCTGCAATTGTTCCGGAAACTCTTTCGCGGGCCTGATTGTCGGCATTTCGGCGATCAGCTCCGATGTCATGATGATTGTGGCGGAGGTAGGAGGGGCGACCTCATAAGTCACCCCGCCTACTACTTCGCTACAATTCCGTTGCAGTATCGCATCGGCGACCCGACTTTCTACGGATTTTGGTTTACTCATCGTCAGAAAGGATTACGGAGTGGGGGCCCCGGCTTTCTTTCGGAACTTGGTGTACAGCTCCCCATCAGCGCAAGTAAGAAGGGTGAATGTCAGGTCTACATAGTGACCTTCATCCTCCGAATACCCCGGCCGATAGGAAACCTGGGTTTTCCGGGCCCGGATTCCTAATGCGCCCACATTTTTCGGGGTCAGCTTCACCGAATATTCGTCCTTCACGACAAGGGATTTGATTTGGAGTTCCTCATTTGCCTCATCCTCGGTGGACTCCAGCAGAGCTCCATCGAGCTTGAAGTCAGGCTCTTTTACTCTCGTTGTCAGGGTCACTACGGGTTCCCCTTCTTCCCTCCCAACCAGAACTCCGCCGGTTGCTTTTGCCTCCAGCACTTCGCCGTCAGAGGCTTGGAGGTTGGTCGATTTATCGGAGATCACACCGATGTCAACAAGGGCGGCGGCCATCGCATCCTCGTTCCCGGTTTTCCCTATCTCGATGGAGCACTTGCTCCACGACATGATCAGTCTTTGTTTTACAGCCATTGTTTTTGTTTTTAGGTTGTTATTCTTTGAAAATGCAGCCTCGCGCTTACGTAATGCTGGTCCGGCACATCGGCCGGATAGGTTTTTATCGTCTGCTCGTTGCTGAAATCGTATTCCTCGGTAGGCAGCCCCAGGATTACATCCCGGAGGACCTGCCCAAGGGCATTGCAGCGGGGGCCGTTTTTGACCTTTCTGCCGCTCCCAATGATGTCTTTGACGTAGATGTTGATAATGACGACACCCTCCTGGACCTGTTCGCCCCGGCCGGCAAGGAACAGGACAACCGCGTCCTCTTCCTCGGAGTTATTCGGTCGCTGATCCTCCGGATAAATTTCTCCGGTGATAGCCGTTTTCAACGAACTCGCACAAAGGAGTTTGTAGATGTCGCTTTCTATCTCGTCGCCGGTCTTGATCATACTGCTTTGAAACCGAGTTTTTTCATTATCTGGGGAACCATTTCGTTCGCCAGTAGGGCGGCAGAAGTGAGTACGTTTCGTCCCCTTGATTCGACCGCCGCAGCGTAGTTCATCCCAGCTACGACGATCAGGGCAATCCCTGCCGGGAATTGGGCCACCAGGCTCCGGGCATATGTCTCGCCCACCCTGATACCCTGCTTCCCGTCTTTGACTTTCTCGAAGCCAGAGGATTTAAGGACCTTGCCGTCCATCACAATCACATAACCGATAGAACTTCTCAGGTTGCCTGTCTGGTCGATGTAACTCCCTGCGATCCGGGCCTCCCTGATGCAGGATTCTCCTACATAGGCGTACTGGCTGACGATCAGTCTTTTTTGTTTTTCGACCTCTTCGTCCAGGCGCTTCTGGATGTCCGGGAACTTCGTTACGAGTTTGATCCCCATTACAGGTAAAGTTTCGTCCGTAATTGCATGGTGACCTGTTTCTGAACCTGCCGCTCCGACTCGATCACTTGGCCGTTCTCATCAATCAGGCGGACAAATCGCCCCCCGAAGGGGAAGTTTGTTTTATCCAGCCAAACCACATAGGTGTACCTGGTGAATGAGCCGTCTGGACTTGTCACGATGTTCTCCTTGCCGTCTGTCTCATACCGGCAGGGCATCGGGGTGCCCCATGCGGAGGTGGCATCAATGAAGTGCCCATCTTTGTCGCGCTGAGGCTTTCCGGAATGCTCCTTGACTTGGAGTTTATGCGGCCTGAAATTGATCATCACCAGTCCTCCAGAGGGGTTACTTTCGGTTTTGCCTCGGATGATTTACCGTATTCCAATTCCCCATATTCCCGGTAGATTGCGTTTGCCAGCGTGATAAAATTGCTTTTATCCGTGAGGCTGATTGCTACGCTTCCTTCCTGAATCTGAGGGGCATCGACCTGACCGATATAGCAGTCTGCACGGCATAGCCGGAACGCTTTCCCCGTTGCCACCTCCTCATTGAACACGTTCCCGCCGGAGAGGCCTCTTTCAATCAAGACAGACTGAAAGAAGTCCTCCGATAACGGGTACTTGACCTTCGATTTCAGGGCTTCGAGAATCGTCATGGCTAAGGCTTATGCGAGTTCGACGATTCGGGTTTTGATCGCTTCGACGATGCGCTGGCGCGGCTTGTCGGCCTCGTTCTCGGTTCCCAGGAGCCCTTTGAGCTCTTCGACATCCTCAATTTTGCCGATGTTTTCGATCTCGCCGTTTTCGATCTCCTGCAGTTCCTGGATCTTGTTCTCCAAGAGAGCCTGAACGCCGGAGCGATTTTTGACGAGTCTTTCGGACGCCAGGGCGCCGGTCACCAGGTCGATGTCGGTTACTTCGGCCAGGACCTTCTTGATGTCCTCGGCCGAAGCGGAGAGATCGATGGCGCCGAACGCCGTTTCGATTTCTTCGACTTTCACCAGGCCGCGCTTTTCCAGATTGGCCAGGCGCTCGTCGGGGAAGTTCTCCAGGTTGGAAATAACCTGCTCGGGCTGGTAGACCGTCTTACGGTCGTTCTTGTCCCGGAAATTGCGGATTACCGTTACCTTTTTCATCCTTCCTCGATTTCGTTGGTTTCAGACTGGCCGCCTTCCCATCCCATGGTGTTGTCGGTGTTGATGAAGCACAGGGATGCGCGGTTGATCAGGCCCGGCTGAACGTAAGCCTCGGCCATCGTGACCTCCTTCTGGGGGTTGACCTCCGAGTACACCGTCGTTTTGGCGTACTTGCCCTGCACCTGCAGTGCGTCGGTGTTTTTCAGGACCTTCACGGGCTTGAAGTAGGTCCACCCCAACTGCGGGAGAGGGGAGAGGGTAACGACGTTCGTGTTCCAGGGCTTGATCGTTTCCTGGGTACCGTCTTTGCGCTCGATCGTAGCATAGGTGTCGATCACCAGGAACTGCGGATAGCCCTTTGAGCGCATATACGAGTTCACGTTTTCGACGGATAGAACCTCGGTCGAGGCCAAACCGGTAGCGTTGGCCAGGATGGAAGCGACACGCTTGATGGTCCGCTTCTGGAGAAGAAGCTGCTCGAATTTCTCGGCCTCGATGATCGCCCACATGGGCTTTTTCAGCCCCTTGGAGGCGATCGCACGCTGTGCCTTCCGGACGTCTTCGATAGCGTCGGCTTCGGGATCGCTCCACTTTTTTGTGACGCCCGAAAAGTTTTCTTTCGGGATGTTGAAGTCGATCGCGTCCGCGGTTGCATTCTCTCCTTCGATAGAAGCCGGGAAAGTGTGGATACCGGCCGAGCCGATGCGGAGGGTGTCGATCTCGACCTTGTAGTCGGTCCCTTCATTCACGGCTTTCAGGTCGTCATAGACCATGTCGACGAGGTATTGCGCGGTCGCCTTGTCCTCTTTGTTGGCGGAGGCTACCGCTTTCAGGTCGTCATATTCGGCGATTTCGACCTCGTTCTTCTCCTTCGAGATGGAAATTTTGCCGAGCGTACCGCTCCAGGACCCGACCTTCTTGCGCGTCTTGAGCGGCGCCTTCGTGTTGAAGGCCACGCGGTCGGCAGATACAGGAATCCCCTCATCGCCCTCGATCCCTTTCAGGTCGAACTTCGGCGTGTATTTCAGAGGGAACAGGATGGGCCATACAAGGCCGGCCCCCGGCACATAGGAATTGACCTCGGCCTGCATGCCAGGTACGTCGAGATCAAACAGAGGTTTTTTCATGGGTCACTACACTTTTTGAATGGATTTCATCAAGGCGACAACTTCGTCGGCCACCGGGGCGGTTTCCTTGCGGATGTTCGCACCGTTAACCAGTTTGACCGGCTGGTCGCCTTTCCCTGCCAGTACCGGATCTCCCGTCAAGTATTCGGGAGTATAGATGGGCTCTGCGGCGTCCGCAGAAGCGGCTTTTGCCTGGAAGAGAACCTTGCCCGCGGGCAACTCGATTCCGAGCGAGACGGTCACTTCGTCGTAGGCTGCGTTCGAGGTGTTGACAGCGGTACACTTCACCGCCTTTTTGCCGGTAGCAATCACGTCGCCCACCTTGACCCCGCTGCCCTTGGCGATCTGAATGGCTGTATCGCCGGATGCTACGGCTTTTGCCAGCACGAAGCCTTTGATCGGCTGGAATACGCCCTGCGAATCTTTACCTACGGCTGTTCCTACAGGAACATCGTGATCGGGATTTGCGACAAGGCCCCCGCCGGGTTTCTCGGCGAACACCTGTTCAAACACGATCGGCTGAACAGGTTCTTTGTCTGAATATTTGAAATTGACATTCATCGGTTAGGATTTTGCTTGTGGCAGGCCTTGGATAGCGGAGCCCGCCGTTACCGCTTCTTGCGAGTACTTCTCGATGCGCGTTTTGAGTTCCGGACTGATCTCTCCTTTCTTGACATCCGAACCTCCGGCCGGCGCACTCATTCTTTCAAGGCCCTCGTCGGCAAGCTTCTGGGCGTATTTGTCCCAGCGGGTCTCGATTCTTGAAGCAAAAGCCTCGACTTCCTCGTCGGAATTGAATACGCGGCCTTCCATCGCCTCAGCGTAGAAGTCCTCGTCGATCTTCTTGTCCTTGAATCTCGAAAGCAGGGTAGACGTGTGTGTCTGAGTCTGCTTTTCCGATTTCAGGGCCAGAACGGTGTCGTTAAGCGGCTTGAGCGCCGCCGCTACCGCTGCCGAGATCTGCTCTTGAAGATTTCCTTGGTTGTGTGGATTTTCCTCGCCCCCGGGAGCCGGTTGCGACGGATCATTGGATGGGTCGATTGCCTTCCCTTCTTTCAGCCCGTGCTTTTTCTCGTAGTTGGAAACCGCACTTTGGGTTGCTTCGGTGGCCCTCGCATCGCCATAGGAGTCTATGACGGCTTGAATCGTGACGCCCTCGACGAGTTCGCTCAGATTCGATTCTTTGGTTGCAGTCTTGACGAGCCTTTCGGCAATCCTGCTGAGAACTGCGTTACTGACCCCCTCGAATTTGGCTATCAACAACGCTAAAATTTCCTCTTTCATCTTACGATTTGTTGGTTAAACAAGAAGCCCGGTGACAAACCAGCCACCGGACTTCCGCTCCCAAAAAAACCGCAAGTGTTTTCAGAAATGTGAGTTATTCCGTTCCGTTCCTTGTGGCCTATGTCCTCATAAGCTGTATTCAAAAGTATATATAAAAAAAAGTGCTTACAATAGAAGCACTTAAGAAACCCATGTAATCGAATGATATGCAGCGGCAAAAAATTTCCTGCCTATTTACTCAAATAGCGATAATTGACTCCCTGCAAAGAAAGGTTTCACTTCTGGCAACTCTCTCGGCGCCTCCTTTTCCTGCTGCCGTTCCTGGCAACGCTTGCGCCAGTTATACACGATTATGCTTTCCTCCTTGTCGATCGCCCGGACGGTAGGAAGGCCCGCGCTATTGAGGGACTGATTCACATTCCAGCCCCCATAAAAGCTTTCCTGGTTCAGGCTGTCATGCCAAACCACCTCGCCGACAGCTCCATGCAGAAGCATGTTGCAAACCGTCATAAGGCAGCAAGTATAGTCGATATCTTCGCCGTAGACGTAGTTTCCCGGATTGTAGGCATGGTAGGCGACAAGCGTTCTCCCGGACCCACATGCCGGGTCATTGATCCGCAAACCTTGGCCCTTTGTTTCTCCTGGGGATGCTTGTACCTGTACCATGAAGTCGACCACAGTCGAAGGGGTGAAGAACTGCCCGGCATTTGCCCTGCGGCCGGCACTTGCAATCCCGCTCTCATAGAAAGCCCCGAAAGGATCGTACCACTCCCGGCTCTTGAGTATTTCCTGCATGGACTTGACTATGCCAGCGAACATTTCGAAGAAAACGGGCGTTTCCTCTTTGGTATAACGGCCTTTCGGCTCCCACTTGATATCGTAGCTGAACCCGGTCATGATCCACAACAGGAGGTCATCAAAAACCTCAGTATCGGCGTGCCGAATACTGAGGTTGGAAAATGCCCGGTGAAAGTCGCGGAGCTCCGGGGGTATGGGTAAACTTGACATTTTACAGGAGGGAATAATCCAGATCCTCGATCGCAGTTACCAATCCGTCGAAGTCTTCATTTGGCCCGTACAGGTCGGCGATCGCCAGGACAATGTTGTAATCGACTCCGTTTTGATCAGCCAGGGATAGCAGGTAATCTTGTCGGTCTCGGTAGCCGTATTCCTGATAGGTGTCTCCCGGTTTCATGATTGTAGGATTATTCATTTTTAATAATGGTTATTTCCGCTTCCGGGCAATAAGACTTGATACGTTCCTCGACGTCCTCCATATCGCAGAGGGTTACGAGGTAAAAACTAATGCCATCAATGCCTAATGCTACCGTGCCGTCCCACATATTCAGATCGTTCATGATCGAATCCGTGACCTTCCAGTTCATCATACCGACGTCCACCTTCAAAGTAATCATAATTGCAAGTCGTTAATTGTCTTATTGTTACATGGTAAAGATAGCATTTTACCGAAGTGAAAACAAGTTTATAGTCCTGTATTTCAATCGTTTATACCAATAGAAAAAGGCGGAAATATCCGCCTGTCTTATCGGTGTGAGGAAATAAAAAAGGGGGTGCAATTATGCACCCCCTTGTGGTAACCGCTGGTCAGCCACTCGCATCCCACCGCCTTGTCTCATGCGCCAGAGCCTTGTCCGCTGCGCGGTTAAAAGTTATCGTAGTCGTCCTTGGAGATCGTCACCGGGACCATCAGGGCCTCAGTTACAATGCCACTCCCTTTTTCAGCCCGGAATTCCGGTTCGCCCTGGAACTTCACGTAAAACACGACATCCTTCCCGGTGTACTCGGAGCGCACTACCGCGTCCTCGAAACCGTAATAGAAGTACATCGGCCCTTTCCCGATTGACGAGTTGAGTTCTTGCTGTGTGATTTTTTTCGTTTCCATTTGTTTACTTGGTAAAGGTAGTAAAAATGCAATGATTTACAAAATGAGTGAGCGGAGGGCGTTATAGTATGCCTTCGCATCCCGTTCAATTCGGGCCATTTCTTCCTGGTCAGTGATGCGATTCATGACCCGATACCGCTCATAATACTTATGTCCCAGGCCGGGTTGCAGGCCGCATTTCGCCTTGATTTCCTTGCAGAGATCTTCTCCGATAAACTTCTCCGGGTGCAATTCCTTGCCATATATCATGACCGCAGAATTGACTTGAATTTCGGCCTTTACTCCGGAGCTCAGGCGTACATTCATGATTGTCCCACTGTACCCGAGCGGTTCTCTTGCTTGGTGGTGCTCCTTGATCCGGAACACGTTGAACCGTTCCTGGAGGGCTTTTATAACGGAAGCCCGTTCCCCGTCCGGCACAATGAACGTATTGCGGACGATGTCTTTCACCTTGCCAATGTCGCCGTTGTAATCCAAGCGTGCCTTCTCCATGATTCGTGCATCGCTTTTGATGTTGACCGGAGTCACCGAGACATTAAGCCTTTTGGCGATATTCTCCGAGGCCGTACCGAATGCCTCGGCCGACTTCTTTGCATGGGCTGCGTAGATCGTTCCGAGATCACCGTACTTTGTGTTGTCGCGGATGAAATAGGGCATGCTTTTCCATCCGGCCGCGCGGTCCTTGTTCTCGGTCACCCATTTTTTGAACCCCTCGGGAACGTCTGTTACGCTGTCTTTGCTTTGGGCTCCATCGATCGGTTCCTCGCCGGCAAGGATGCGATCGGTGTCCTCGTCAAATTCCTCCATACTTTTCAGTATCGGAATGGTATAGCAACGGCAATGTGGGTGCCATCCGGAAAACACGAAATCTTTCGGATATTTCCCGGCCAGGGAATCGCAGAGGCTACAATCATACCCATGCCCCGACCGCCTCACCTCGTAGCCTGTGACGAAATCCAGTTGCGCCCAGCGCGCCTGGTCGGCCATGCGGTAAGCCATGTTTATCTCGGTCCGTGTCAGCCGCATGGCGTTCTTGTACGCCGACCGGTAGACACCGCTCCCTGGATTATAGGCAAGGGCCTTCTTTGAGAGGGCCAGCTGGCCGTGCTCGTCCCTCACTCTCCGGAACAGCGCAGTAGGGTTATTGAGGAAGTGCCGGATGTCCCGACTGAGTTCTGCCGCGCTCCGGCCGTCCCGAAGGCCGACATCCAGGGCCAGCTCCATATCTTGCTTATACTGCTCGGCTAATTGCCAAACCCTCTGAGAGAGGCCGAGACCCCCAACTTGCCGCTCCTGGAAGGCCTCGAAGGCGCTCTCGTTCCGGTTGAAGTAGCGGGCGAAGCGGGTTTTGTCGAAATCCTTCTTTGATCCGAAGGCCGACATGACCAGTGCATCGTTTTTGACGTTGGAATAGTCCCATTCGGCCGTCTCGCCGTTCAGGATTACACTCTCCAATTCTTCCGATACTTGTTGCTGCAGCTTCTTGATCCGGGCCCGGGTCTGTGGATAGTCGTCAAACGCAAATAGCTTCCCTCCGGAGTGTCCGGTTGCAAGGGCTATTTTCGCCGCTTCCTGGTTGGCATTCTCAAATATGGCATCAACCATACGGGCGTACCGATCGATACGCCCGTAGTGCTCACTATAAGCTTTCTTGTGGTTGATCTTTGCCATTACCTGGCACCCTTCTCGGCAAACTTTCCGTCCGGCCCGCGTCGGGGGAGCTGCCGTTTCAGTTCTGCGACCTCTGCTGCATGGACGCTCTTCAATTTTGTGATCTCGGCTTCTAAAGCCTTTTCACGCTTTGTTTTCCCAAATAGTCCCATAATCGTATTGTTGTTGGCGAGTGAATGGTTTTTAGTGACCGCTGGCGAATATGTCGGTAGATTGCGCCAGCTGTTCCTCGGAGTGAATTTGTGCGAGTTCGGCCTCGGGATCGTCTACATCGCCCAATTCCTCGATTGCCGTCCGTTGTGACTTGATCGCTTTCCCCCCGGTGGCATCGACCAGTTCCTTGACCTTGCTTTGCTTGTCGTTCTGCGTGAAAGGCGTTATTACGTGCTCTACCTCAAGGTCTCCGATCGAGTTTTTCCACTTCACGTTCATGAAGCCGAGGAACGCCTTGATCACATTACACTCCCGGTCGAAAAACTCAATGAGGTCGTGCTTTTCCTCTCCGACTCGTAGGTGGCCGTCAGTTAACAGGGTCTTACGGGCTTCGCCGCTGACAACCCCGAGGCCGATCACCTTTGACTGCGAGAGGTTCGGCATCTGGGTGTCCTCGTCGATGTGGTCCTTCAATTTGCTGACGTAATAATCTGTTGCATCGGCGGAAACCGCCGGAGCGACAAGTTCGATGTCGCCACCCGCTTCCATGCAGTAGACCTCCCTCGCACTATCTCCGACCGGGGCCTCGCCGTTAATCTCTCCCGAGATTTTCACGATCGGCTTGGAGTTCTTCCGGATGATGTCACTCTGGCGGGATAGGGCAAACTCGATTTCGCTGCGGTTGTTGCTGATAGAATCCTCCCAGATGGGCATAGTTCGCCACATGTAGATGAGGGGATGTTTCAGGATGACGATCTTTTCTGCATCGATCTGCTCCCAATCCCCATTGCCTTTTCTCCACTTGTAATGGGTGTCACTCGTATAGGTTTCGAAGTACGTCACAGTATCCTCTCCCTCCTTGCGGCTGTACTCGAAACTCATCCCGATCATGTCGTCATATTCGTCCATGTGAGGGTATAGGTTTGCCTGTTTAATGCGGGACAATTTCTCGGGCATGGGGGAATAACTCCGGCAACGGAGCTTGAAATTTGTCTTGAACCCGTATTTTGTGTGCGGGGAGGCCTCCTTGACCACGTACCAGACTGTCACCACCTCGCAGGATGCAAAGTAGGCCTTCATTCGTTTCATGTTCTGCCCGTCGATACGGCACGACGTATAGACTTTTTCGATTGCCAGGGCTTGGGCCTTTTTTACGGGGTCTTCATCCTGGCTCCCTTCTTTCAGGGTGTTGTACACTCGCTTCACCGGAATGGTAAACGCCATCTGCGCCATGCGCCTTGTGGCGATTTTCTCGGCGCCGTAGGTGACCCGGGCCGGGACCTCTCGCTGCCCGTTTTTCTCTTTTTCCTTGGGCCGGAGAGTCTCATCGGCCACGATGTCGTGCTTTTCCACGACATACTGCGTCTCGATCTCCGTCCATTCCGGGGCCTCAATACTCTTTTTCTTCAACGCCTCGATTATGTCCTCAATCGACTTGGAGGCATCCACAAGGGGAGTTGCTTTTTCTTTCTGTTTTTCCATCATCTTCGGTTTTGTGCAGCTTCACACAAGCTATGCGGGGTTAATTAAAATCTTCTTCGATTCGGGCGTCGTCGATCTTGCCGCGATCCTTGTAGTCGAAATACATTCTCATCAACAGCACGTCGCGCCAGTCGGGGGAATGACCAATGTCCTGCTTGATCTGCTCTTTGGGCTTTATCTGGAGTTTACCGTCGCTGTCGGCCTTCCAGGTTTGCAGTTGCTCCAGCTCGATGGTGATCGTTTCCTGGTCCTCTACGCTCAAATCGGGATCAATGCCGACCTCGGAGTCGTTGATATGCTCGGCCAGCTTATAGGCACATTGCGTCTGTAGGTTTTGGTAGTTCTCGTTCTTGAATGGGGCTCCATTGTTTTTGAACCCAAGGATTCCGCAGTTATCGACCACGCCGCCACCTACGCCATCTTCGTCGGCGATCACCCGGTATTTCGGGATGTTATATTTTGCCCGCAGGTGGTTTATCGCGTTCTGAATATCGGTTGTCCGACTGATGCCGAATGTCCGGATCTCAATTATGACGTATCCGTCCCATACGGCGATTATAGCCTTGTCTGAGCCGAAGCGGGCGATGTCGGCGGTGATGTATCGGACGCCGGACTTTCGGGCAATGTCGTTGCCGAAAATGGCCGTTATCGCGTCATAGGAACAAAGGGCGTTCGGGCTGTTGTCGTATTCCCAATTCCCTTTTCGGAGACGCTCAAATTTCACCTTGTCGGAGGTGGATTCTAGGGCCGCGATGTATCCGGATTCCGTGAACGGGTTCTCGTCTACCAGGCACGAAATATATTTCATGTGTGCCGGCAGCTTCCCTTGTGTCGAAGGCTTGTAGAAAGTCGTATAGAGCCAGTTCTTTTTCGGGTTGGAGGTGATGAGCAACTTCCGCAGTAGGCCGTAATGGTCGTTCATGTGTCGGCCGACGCGGGTTTTCAGGGTGTCGTATGCCCCGAAGTTGACCTCTCCGCCCTCTTCGATCCATCCCCCGGTGTATTCCGTAGAGCCGTAGCGTTCATACATCGGGTCGCTGGGTAGAAAACGCAGGTCGAGCAGGTCGATGCGGCTGCCGTTGGCGAACTCGATATAGTGGTCCTGGCCGTTATACTTGAAGTCGATCCCCTTTCGCAGCCCGTACATTTTGCAGACCTTGAAAAAGGTGATCAGGGTGGACTCCCGGAGGCGCTTTAATTCTTCGCGGCCGATAAACCACTTCGTGCCGGGAAACGTTTTGCACATGAAGGCAAGCCACGCACAGCCGGTCCAGGACTTCGCGCCGCCCGCAGCACCACCGTACAGGATTTCGGTCGTTGTGTTGTCCCTCAGGATTCGAAGGGCCTCATCCTGCTTTTCGTGCTTGCGGTCTTCTATGGTGGTGATAAAATCGTAGTCGCCGCGCCGGAACATTTCGGTGCGGATGGGGATCAAGGGGTTCGCTATGTTACTTCTTGGCTGAAGCATTGAATGCCTTTTCTGTCAGTTTATGAAACTCCTTCAACTCGGAATCTGAGAGACCCGACAGGTCCATATCACCCGGGCTTACCGATTTGTTGAGGTCTATCTTTTGCTGGGCGATGTTCCAGAGATCCGGCTGCCGATTTCGCAGCCATGCCATTTGGGCAAGCACATCGGGAACGACGTGCTTCTTGATTTTTTTTGCATAGGTAGTTGTGCCGGACCCGTCTTTGTTCAGACGTACCTCGGTGTAGACTTCCTCATAGTCGTAGCCCATAGCGCGTTTATACAGCGCATTCTCGACCATCAAGTCGGCGAAGCCTTTCCCGCTCTTGACAAGAGCCTTGAATTCATAGGACTCCTTTATGAGCGTTGTAATGGTCGTACGCCCGCAACCAAGCAGCTCGGCAAGATCGGCGCTCGTAGCGCCTTTCCTGCAAGCAGCCCGGACCGCATCTTCGTTTCCTGCTACATACTTGCTGTACCGATCCTCTTTTGGTCTGCCGCGTCCTGACATTCTTTCCGTTCTTCCGTTCCGTTAGACGTGAGATATTGCCCGCATATCTCGATCATGCGCCCGAAGGCGACCGTATTGCTCTTGATGCCAAATCTGGCCTTTATGGCCGTCATGGTTTTGATGAACTCCTCGAAGTCGCCGTAGACGATCGCCGAATGCTCGTCGAGTTTTTGCTTCTCCAATTCAGCCAGGACCTGGGCGACCTCCTGGGCCCGGGACTCAACGAACAAGAATTTGATCTCCGTGAGCTCAATTTCCCCGTCATTGATCTGTGACACATTGATGCCTTCCACGTCCATGAAATCCATACTGTTCAGGCCGGAAAACTCCTTGTGATCGAGGCCCTCGATCAACTCGAAAAGCTCCTTGAGCATCTTCAAGTCGTCCCGGCCGACCAGGGAGTTGTGTGAAAGTTGATAGGCCAGCTGTTTATCCTTGGGGATGTTCTCGACGAATAGGGTGAGGATATAGGGTAGCTTCGCTTTGATCGCTGCCTTTACTCTGTGGTTGCCCGAGAGGACGAGATATTTTCCATCGGGCCGCTTCATCATAAACGGCAATTGTGAGAGGAAGCCATCTTCGGCAATGTTGTTCACTAACTTGTCGAGAGTGGGCTTTTCCATGAAATGGGCGTTTTTCTCCAGGGGGACACAGTCCCTTGTGGGGGAGATATACGCCAGTTGATAGCCGGTCGGCCGCAGCAGCTCGTTTACATCGTTGAGGCGGGCCTGGATGTCGGCCGCGCCTATTTCTGAAATCGATTTTTCCATGTGTCGAAAATTGTTTGGGTGGATTGGTCCGTGAAGTCGGCACAATAGATCAGCTTGCCTTTGTCCCGGCGTTCGAGGTCGAACACGCCCCGATACTTCATCGAGACCGGTTTGTCGGTGAATACTGAAGTCTTCACCCCCTCGTAGTAATGCTTGAAGTAGCGCAGGATCTTCTTCTTCATTTCCCGGGACCGACAGAGCATGATCACCAACTTGCTCAATTTTGGCATAGCTGAGGTGACCACAAAATCGCTTTGCATGAACAGGTGGGTCGCGGTTGATAGCTGCTTGCTGAATGAAGCGAAGCCAAAGGCCCGGCCGTCGGCCAGGAATACCAGGCCCAAATCGCCGCCCTCGGTGTAGTTCACCTTGTCGGCCATGTAGAAGGCCTTGAAGTAATTTACATCCTGGACCCGGCAGACCTCGATCGTGATCCGTGTCTCTGGGGTGAATACAAACTCGAAGGGGATGACCTGGTACTTGGTCGAAAGGGGTTTGCGTTTGCGCTCGATGTAATACCGCTTCTTGGTGTCAACGGATGAGTAGATATAGACGCTATGCCGGCCGGCACCGAGTACCGCCTTTGCAACTTCATACCGCTGCAGCGCCTCGATCTCGCGGTCCGAGTATATGATGTTCTCATCGCTGTCCAGGAGCTCCCCGAAGATTACCGGTGCCTCCTGAGGGTCGAAGATCTTGTAGTCAGCCCGGAGGTAGTCGAAACTATCTTCCACGAAGGAAAATAGTTTCTCGTAACCGCCTTTGTATGTGGGGGGAAAAGATACACCGATACCGCGTCCGCGCTTATTTTTAAGATGCTCAATAAAATCACCGTAAAAAAAGGTCTCGAGCTGAAAGTCAAACTGCCTGTTGCGCTCGATCTTATCGAGGGTGTTTGCATAATAGCCGGAGGCCCCGACCAGGCAGTTTTCGTAGAACTCCCTTTGGTAGTCGTTCTTTCTGGGAGCGAACTCGGCAATCTTCATGGCGAACATGACCTGAACGAGTTTCTTGTACCTCGACTCGGGCCACGAGCTGAACACATTTGCCAGGTCGCTATTCGCGACCTTTACTTCCGTATCTTTTTTTAGGATGATATCAGCAATGAGTTTCGAATATAGGCTCACATCATTACTGTGAACCTTGAAGCCCATCCCGGCGAGAATCTTATCTGTGGAGAAGTTTCCGGAGCAGCCGACGAAGATAGCTTCTTCCTCTTTTTTGCTGCTTCCGGTCACTCTGTTGGTGAGAACGTCCTGCAAAAGCAGGCGTATCTCTGGGGGGGTTGTTCCGACAAACATGTTTGAGCAGGTATAATATATCCTAATATTATTCTATATACTCTCTACTTAACATATATTATATATATAATATATATTATATAGAGAGGGGGATGGGTGATCAGAAATCAAAGAGCGATTGCTGCTGCGCAGCGGACTTTTTTTCTTCCGGAGGAGCAGGGGGTGTGTAGGACCATTCCTCAATTTCGATCCCGGCCCCTTTTCGGAGCCATTGGGCGACCAGTTGCCGGTGGCAGAACTTCTCGGGCGATTCGTAGCAGAGCAGGGCGACATCGTTTCCGGCGCTGAGGCGCTCCAACTCCAGGACAAATGCTTTCGGGTCGAGATGGGCTAGTACTTCGGCGTGGTATTTTCGTGTGTACTCTTCGCAGGGGAGTTTCAGCATCCAGTATTTCGGCGCGATATAGCCTATCGAACCTCCCCAAAAGTGCCGCGGAGGCGACAATGCGATTCCGATCGGCACGATTCCGACCTTCTGCAGCGCCCCGGCTCGGGCGAAATATGACGTATAAACTTTCATATTTTTGATAAAGTTAGTGAAAATGCTTATATTATAAGCACTTTTTCAGCGAAATATCTTCATAATAACCTGTATTTCAGTCTTTATCCCGTTGTCAGAAGGGGAGGCCTTCTGGCTCGGAAAAAGAGCCTGTATTTTGTTCGGCAGACTCCTGAGAAGGCCGGGGCGCCGAGCCCATGAAAAGCAGGTTGCGAAGCTCGATCTCTGTGCGATACATCTTCTGGCCGGTCCTGTCCTCCCAATGCTTCGTGGTGATCTTGCCCTCAATAAAGAGTTTTGAGCCCTTTCGGACGTACTGGAGAACCGTTTCGGCCATCTTGCCGTAGGCAACCACCTGGTGCCACTCGGTGAACTCTCTTGCCTCGCCGTTGACCTTGGTCTTTTCAGTCGTCGCCAGGGAGAACTTGGCGATCTTTGACTCTTGGCCGAAACTCTCGGGGTCTCGGCCGACGTTACCTATCAGGATTACTTTGTTTAACATTTCTTTTCACGTTTAAAAGTTAGAGATTCGATTACTTCTATTGTTGGTCTCATGAATTTTCTCGCGATGATCGATATTCGCCTCGTGGCTCTTGCCGCATTTCTGTAGTCAACTACCTTCGCCATCGACATCCAAGAGGACACTTCCGAATATATGTACGCGTATAGCTGCTCTTTGGTCTCGATGTCTTCCCGGAAAGCCGGAACGCCACAATGGGCAAGCATGCACTTATCGCGGACGCTCAGCTTTTCGAATGGGATATAATCTATCTCTTCTATGATGCGGGGCGAATTTACCATTGCCGCATACGCTTTGAGTATCGTCTTATTCCTTCCTGTCATTGTCTGTTTGATTGAGGTTTGTCGGCACGGGAGGAATCGAACCTCCTAAGTTGTGATTTGGCCTTCTGCAACTTCTCCGGGCTATGCGTGCCGTCCGTTTTTTATACCATAGGCAGACTATTTTAAGGTTAGCGATGTAATGCCTTTTAACGTAGATCTTTTTGACGGAACTCGCCCCGGCATTTCGGGCAGGTCCATTGATATGATACTTTTTCCCTAGTGTCTTCTAAACTCCATCGGTTGATAGTCATGTAAACCCCGCAGAGAGGGCAATTTACCTCTTTGGGATTAAAGTCTGTGGAGTCTATAGAACTACACCGGGGATTTTCCGACTCTGGGCCCGGGAAAACTTGATCTATAAGACCACCACTATCAGTTGTCCCAAAGGGGTGGAGTATAGCTTTAGCAAGGATGCGGGGGAGGGAATTGATTACCTGTAATTCGGACTTATTCCACCACGCGTTATACTGTGGGCAGGGGTTATCCAGCCATTTAACGGCAGCCTTCTCTCCATCGGTTTCAGTGATGATTCCAACGTAAAAATCGGTTGCCATTGTGACAATCTCATCTTCACATTCAATCCCTTCTCTGGAAATTACCCAACAGGGGTGGCTTTCTGATCTCGGGATGGCCCGTACAAAATCTAATGGTTTCATTTTCTCTGTCTTTTCGCCCTACGTTGCAGGCGGGTTAAACGTTGTCGTTTTCGGGTTCGGTTGGGCTTTGGCTGGATTCCGGTGCGGATGCGCAGCGTGAATCGGGCCAAAAACTCGTTGGCGGCCTGGTTGAATTCCCGGATTGATTCGACCCATCTTTCTAAGGCTTCTTTGAGTGGATACATTTCTTATTTTAATTTTCCGCCAAAATCTTAAATAGCGGGGGTGGTTATTAAAGTTTTGGTTAAGTTTCGTAGAAACTCGTGGGAGTTATTCTAACTTTTCATGTGATTTATACCTATTTAAAACGCTTGCCTCTATTTTCACCAGGTCTCCAACGGTAAGGCTTGCACCATTCTTCATAACTGCTTCGTATGTTTTCGCAACGAGCTCCGTGTGCATTGTGTCGCAATCGATTCGAACGGTTTTCAGTGCATTTTGAAAAGTCATAAGTTGTTCCTCGGTCATGAATTCCTTCCGCCACTCTACTACAACCGCGCCTGCCCCTGACGGAATAGGGACTTTCTTATATTCTGTTGTCGCTGTTCGCGGATTTGTGCGGAAATACAACTCGTACCAGTTGTATCCATAACAGAAAACCCCAATTCGGGACCATTTTTTCCATGTGTTTTTCATCGAATATTCCATCTCACTCCTCCTTTAGCAGTTCAGCGGCAGCCAGGACAGAGATGGGGCGCCAACGAATAGGCATCCAATCATCCGGATCGTATTTTGCGTATGAGGAACTGGAACCCTCGCTTACAAACCCATCGGACCTCCACCACGCCTCTAAGAAGTATCTCCCTCTTTCAAAATTCCCGCTTCCATCTTCTATTATTACGTCGATCAGTTCGTTCGGCAACCGCTCCTCCACCGAAATCCACTCCGTCGCCTCTTTTAGTGCGGATTTCAGTTGGTCGATCTCGGGCTGGCGGGATTCGGCACCCTTTTCAAAATCGAACATTATCTCGCGAATCTTATTGTTTCTTTGCGCCCCTTTCAGCGTACTTGTTGAAAGTCCTAATTCGGCATGAGCGCGCGCCGCTTTTTCGATGTCTTTGGTCATGGCTATTCCTCCTTATTTTGGTTTTCTTCTGCAAGCTCCTTTAAGGTCTCAATGGTGATTTCAGAGCCTTTTTGTAGCCCCGTTTTGTAGCCTCGTTCATAATTCCCGACCTGCAAAACAACTATGGAAATTACCCAAAGCAGAGATCCAACCGAGATTTTCCAGTCCGGGATAGAAATCCGAAAGGGGTTGAACTTGATTTCTGTGTTCCCAACCCATAAGAAGGCGAGGAAGAGAATGGTGGTGATAATAACGATTCCCGTTTTCATGGCTATTTTACTTTGAAGGTTTCTTCTTCCCCGTGTTGGTACAGCAGGCCGCGATGCTTGCAAGGACCTCCCTTTGCGTGGCTCGGCTCGTAGTGGCCGCAGCATAGTTGCCGGCATTCGTCCCGGTCGGCAACATCGCCAAAGTCGGAACACCACACATGATCCTTGTTATCAAAGTCTGGCACGGCCTTGAGTAGGGTTACTTCTGCCAACCCGTCCTCCTTTGCTTGTTCGAGGTGATCTTCCAGGGGATAGCAGTTCTCGCTATCCTCGTTCTTGAAATACAGTTGGGTACTCTTTTTCATGGCTATTCTTCGTTTAGTTTTTGGATGAACTGTTTATAAAACCCAAGGGCAACCCCTTCGGCGCGGGCTTCATCTCCGCTCGTGATACCGAATGCGATCTGGGCGAACATCGAGGCAGCGGCCTTTAATGCCCTCTCTTTTTCCTCCTTGCGGACGCCTTCGGGGTCGGATTCGGCGACCATGACGGCTTGCTTGGCGTGAAAAGCGGAAATTGCATCTATCCCATTCTTGGTGAATGTGTGGGTATTACTATCAATCCATGCTTCGGCCTTTTTACTTTTCATCTTCTTTCGGTTTGAGCTCCGGGGTGGGAGTGGTTAGAATAGCATTGTGATTCAGGTCACTGTAGCAGAGCTGCTTGATGTACGCTTTTGCGCAGGCTTCCCTCTGCATCGCGCAGGCTAACTCCCAAGTGTAACGCTCGAAGGCGGCGAGGGCATCCGGAAAATATTTAGCCAGAAACAGCGCCACCGACGCGTCGTTCTCCAGGACATGATGCTGTACTATGTTTTTGTAGTCCGGCAGCCATTTGGCTACAAATTCTTGCTGTGTCATACTTTCGTCCGTTTTTGTGAAACAATCTTTATCCATGCCGTAAACCCTAACCGGAGCACTCGGTGCATGGCATCGCCGTCTATCTGGGGCGTCAGGGGAAACTCCTTGTCCAGAATCTCCTTTGCCTCCTCGAGAGACAGGTTCTTGTGTAGGATTCGGTCTACCTGGCCAGCGCCTCGCTTTTGCGAATAGGTCTGGCTGGTCTCGACTATTTTGTACTTTTCGGTTTTCATTTCTCGTAGGGGTTTTCAGGTAAGGTATTCACATCAATAGCCAGCCCGGCGTCGATCAGCCCACGGTAGTCGAAGAAGTGGGCGTTGAGCCAGTCGATGACATGGACTGTCATCATTTCAGTTTGAACCGTGGGCCAGCCTTCATCTATGCAGTCGGCCCAAACGCCGAATGCCATAGAGGCGGTGTGCCAACCGAACGAATATCCCTGAGAATCATCATAGCATTGTCTGCCCCAACCGTATTCAACCCTCCCATCAAACTCATATGCCGTGAGATTTTCGTATCCGATCAGATTTCCAATCGCTACAATCGGGACCACCGTCTCTCCCCGGTGCGTGATCTCGCGGGCTAGGTCGGACATTGGGCGGAGGTATAGCTTAATTTCTTTCATGGAATGCTTTTCATGCATTCTTGCTCCTCCGGATATTTCAACTTTCTGAAACATGGAATTGAATCCTATGGCCTTGTACACGCCAGCATCTCCTTTCAGCCGGACATAAGGGGTGTGCGGCAAATACCCCGCGATGTCTTTCAGTTCAAGTACTTTCATATTATTCGTTTTTAAGTTCAACAGGCTCATCCTCCCAGGTGAGTTTTCGGCCTATCATCTTTTCGATGGAGCCAGAAGGAAGCTCGATAAACATAAAGTCTTCTGGATCAAGTGGCGAAAAATCACACTGACACCAACGGTCTGGATCATCTCTGTCTGGCTCTTCGTTATAAAGGCCTTCACATCCGTCTTTATCTACTGCTAACCAGGGCATATTATTCGTTTTTAATGGTTACAACTTTCCGAATCTTCCCGCACTTCTGGCAGGCTTGGTGCTCTATTCGCCTACCTTGGATTTCCTCGTAGTAGACGGTGGTGTATTGGTGGCGGCAGAAGAGTTTCATAGTTGTTCGTACTGGTTTATCCTACATCAATCGTCATAGTTCCTTCGGAGGCATCGCAAAGCCTCTTCACTACCTGATATTCCTCCTCTGTGAGGTTGATCCGGATGATTTGGAAATAATCCGCGTAATCTATGGTGATTTCGTATCTCATTATCTCGGCGTAAAGAGTTCTACATCTGTTTTCTTCGCCCGAGCCTTTCGGGTTGACTGCGGGAGCGCCCACCCTTTAATCTCAGCTACTCGGCGATTGAACTTCGCCCACAATTCCTCGTCAGCAAACTCAAAGTGCATCGTTCCTTTTTTGTAGCCGCGAATCCGGAAGAATCCCCAATCATACCACTGTCCCCATTCCATCCGATGCTCCATCCGGTTTACAAACCCATATATCGTAGTAATGTTATCGTAGTTAGTTCCGGTTAGATAACAGAGGGCCTTAGCGATGTCGTCGATCTTCTCGGTTCCGCGATGGCTTAATTTCACATAACCGGTCGGCCAACGGGTATCGTAATCACACGCCCAGGGTACGATAAAGCGACGGTTGACCATGTAATCCGAATTGGTCTTCCATCCCTGTCCGCCTGTACAGTTCTCCTTCCAGGAGTAGCCGCAAATATTCTCGAAAGCCTCGATAATCACCTGATCCATGCGGTTGCCGTGGGTTCCAACAATGATCTCAACCATTCGATAAATATTTTTCATCGTGAAGGGTACATGAACCTGTTGCTCTACGAACTTATTAATGGTTTCGCGGACGCCGCGAGTGACGAACTTATCCATGTTCATGTCGGAGAATACCTTCCGCCAACATTGTTTCTGAAGCTCTTTCTTGTACTCTTCGCGGAACACGGGTCGTTCATAATTTGTCTCTCCAACCCTAAATGCCCCGAACTTGATCCCGTACTCAGAAATGGGGCGGGTTAGGTCATTTATCTGATTTGCCAAAGGCATTACTTGGTCGAACATCTTGATCGCTCCCGTGTAGCGGTTGACGATCTCTCGGACGTAGTTGTGTGCTATAATTCCGTTTTCTTGCTTCTCGATGTCCTCGTCCATCGAGAAGAAGTCGTCAAACTCATTCTCTCCGGTCTTGGGCTTGTAGAGCCAGATGCACGACACATTCACTCCAGTTTTGCGTTCGGCATCACTAAAGCAGTCCCCGAAGTTTTCACTGGTTCCGTGCATCGAGATTGTCTCCTGGATGATCCGCTGCTTTTCGGTGGAGGAATAGCGCCCTGAAATAGCGTTTGAGTTGCAAAGGGATATAATCGTACATCCTCCGGGAGCTATGTCCCAGGCGTGTAAAATGTGGGCCTCTTCGGCAGAAAAAGGGGGGTTCATGATAATCATGTCGATGTGTGAAACCTCCTCTGCCTCGACTCTCAGAAAATCAGTTGCCAGTAGGCGACATTTCCCGGAAACGATCCTTGCAAGGTCTGGCTCGATCTCGCAGGCAATAACTTCTTTTGCTCCGTTCTTTTGGAGGTATTCGACGATGTTTCCTTTCCCGGCGCTGGGCTCAAGGATGACCTTCCCTCGAATATCTACCGGGAAAAGCATTTGTGAGATTACATCTTCTGGGGTGGGATAGAAATCTTTGTTGAACATGATTATATCGGCGTTATTCGGTAAACAAACTCGGTTTTCTTCAATCGGAAGAGGTCTTTTGAACCTTCGGCGTGGACGTCGATTGTCACGCGCTTTTTCCAATTCTTACGGGGGGGGGTAAATTCAAGGACCGTTCTTTCCCCGGTCTTGTGCCAGTCCTTTTTTGCGAAACGGTCTCCTGGTTTTAACTCGGAGGCGGGGATTATTTCGAGGCGGGTTTTCATGTCATGTTTGTTTAATTTTCCAGTACTCTAACTTCTCCGACAGTGCGAAATCCGGCTGTTACATAGTATAGATTCGGGTCTTCATCCGATTGCTCCATTCCCCATCCGCGAGAAAGGATGTGCTCTGCAATTTTCTTATGGAGTTCGCGCGTTGATCGAAACTCAACCGTTTTATTTACCTTATTTCGTCCGAGGTTGATGAATTGTGCTTTCATGGCTTTCGTTTTCGTTGTTGTTTTTTGAGAATGTATTTGATCCGATTTCGGCGCTTGTATCGCTTCTTTACAACTACTACTGAGAAGTCTGCGGGAATCTCTATCACTTTGAACCACTCCGGGGCGATCAGCTCAACCAGCTTTCTTCGGACGTTGAATGAGCTGTACCGCTTCATGATACCCAGGTAAGAGTTGATTGAGGCGGCGAAGTGTTCCGCGTTCTTCTCTACAAATTCCTCCTGCTTTGCACTCCGGTTAAATCCGTGGATGCAGCGCCGGGCGTTATCTACGGTTCGGTTGGCGATGTAGATTCTATCCCGCTTGACCACGGCCCCGATAAACTTCACTCCTTTGGTGTAGTGCTGGAGGTAGAACTTATCGGGATGGAGAGTTGCTCCGGCGGTGTCCATCAAGTGCTCCCGAATCTGCGGTACAGCATCCAAAAGACGCTCCTTACTGCCGTCGAGGATCACGTAGTCATCTACATACCGCCCGAAGTGCAAACCGAGCGTATCGCGGATGAAATGGTCTGTTTCGTTCAGTAAGAAGTTGGCCGACATCTGCGATGTGAGATTTCCAATTGGGAGACCTTTTCCTCCGCTTCGGAATAAACTCTTATGCAGGGCCAGTCCCTCCCATTCGCTGCGACTGCCACGGATCACGCAATTCTTCTCCGGTGCGTTGGTCATAATCCGTTCGGTCAGGTAGAGCAGTTCTTCCCGGTCATCCTCAATGTAGTTTCGTTTGAGGAACGAGATGAGTTTCTCATTCAGTAGTTGGCGGTCGATGGAGATGAAGAACGCCAGCAGGTCAAGTTTCATCACCCAACAATCGCGGGTGTAGTTTTCGGAGCAGTCCTTGATCGTCCGGTGCAGGTAGTCGATTCCTGCGGTATTTCCTTTGCCTTTCCGGCAGTTGAAGGATTCATCGATAAATTCACCTTCCAAGAGAGGCTCCCAACGAGAAACCACCCAATGATGGACAACTCGGTCCCGGAAGTCAGCGGCGAAAATCTCTCGCCTCACGGGTTTGGGTACGATGAAAGCTATCGAGCGGCCGGGTTCGTAACTTCTGGCTACGATCTCCCGGTGCAAGGCTATCAGGTTCGCCTCGTAGTCCGCTTCGAACTTCGATGCGTTTGCCGTCCTGGCTTTGTTTTTCCTGCATTGGAAGTATGCCTCCATCAAGCTCTCTACGGTAATCATAGTGTCTATTTTCTTCTGAAATTCGGAGACCGCGCGCACGGTATTGTTGTTGTTCTTATTGTTGTCGTTGACGTTACCGTTGTTCAGGTTCACACACCAGGCGCAGCCAATTTTTCTACCTCTACTGTTCTTAGCTCTAAATGAGAGCGGGCAGACCTTTTCAATAATGAAAAAAATGCTCTCGTCTGACAGCCTTAGCCGTCAGGCACCAGGCACACTATGTTTTTCGGTGGCGTTTCTCCATCCGTTTATTTGCTTTCCCACATCTCCGATCAGCTCGAATATCTGAGCGGACTTTTTGAGGGGGATTAATTTCCTTTCTGTGGCTATCCGTACGAAGGTTTTCAGCGATCCGAACACGGCTTGGAATTTTTCGAGGTGTGCGAGCCGATGCTGTTTTTCGCAGTACGCGAAATGCAAAGTGTCGAGCAGATCGTAGGCAGCGTTCAGAATGCGGTCGGTCAGAGTATTTCTATACTCCCTGGGCATATTCTTCGCCTCGTCCATCAGCATATTTGTTAGTCTGAAAACATCCCGGTAAACGGGATAACCCTCGAGAGCCATTTTGAAAGGGAATTAGCCCCGCCGCCCGAAAGCGGCGGGGAAAGGTTAATTATTCAATTTTCAAAGCGGAGACCGCGCGCACGGTATGGCTGCTGCTCTTAGCGCCGACGTAGACGCTACCGTAGTACAGACCCACACACCAGGCGCAGCCCTTCCAGCGGCGGCATTCCTTGTTGGTGCGCAGCCAGCGATCATCGGGAAGGAGTTCTTTTTCGGCCTCCTTCAGCAAGGCGTTGATGTCCTCGATGTATTCTCCGACGATGTGGGCCTGTTCGAGCGAGGGGAGTTCTCCGCCCTGTTCTTCGCACCACTTTTTAGCGTCATCGAAAGGTGCTGTGGTCTGCTCGTAGCCCAGCAAGAAGCCGAACTTGTACGTTTCGCCGTTCAGGTTGACGGCCTCGCCACGAAAGGCGATTCCCTTTTCTTCGAGGGTGATTTGGATGTCTTTCATAAAGGTTAAAAGTTAAAGGTTGAAAAACGAAAAGCGGAGACCGCGCGCACGGTATGGTAGTAGTACTTAAGGTAGTCGAGGACGAAACCGCCGTACAGATACACACACCAGGCGCAGCTTTCGGATGACTCGATGCTGCTCTGAAGCCAGGAGGGGATAAGGCGGTACTTCGGAAGGCCCATCGCCAGTATGCACTCGTTGATCGCCTTGTAGTTCGCCTGGATGTATTTTACCACGGCCAGGGTAGGTAAGTCCCATTCTCCGGCGGGAATGCTTCCGAAAGAGAACTCCCGGCAGAACTCGGCGGCAGGAGCCCCGTAAACGTCCCAGATTTCGCCGTCTTTGTCCTTGTAGTGGGTTCCTTTATAAGCGGCGATCATAGCGTCAGTGGCGGCTTTGGAATCGAAAGACTCCTTATCCTGCGAAAGAGGGGATTTGGCTTGATCCATCGCCCCGTATTGCAGCGATACGCCGATGTGGAGACCGAGGATGAAGTAGGATTCTTCGGTTACTACGAGAACTCCTTGTGGGGTCATACAGGGCTTCCAGTCTTTCGCGGGGCAGTAGGCTCCGTCGGTTGCGAGGCAGTAAATGCCTACGGGCCGGGGCTTGAAGGTTCCGATCCCGAATACTCTTTCGAGGAGTTCTTTTCCCTTCTTTTCCTGGGAGTCGTACAGAGCTACTACGGGCTCTTTTTCTACGGTTAATTTTTCGTTCATGGTGTTGGTTTTAGTGGTTTAAATCTTTTTGTCGATTAACATTGCGAGGCGGCGCATTCTGGATTGGTGGGCCTTGCAGTTAGCTACCTTTTCGGAGAATTGGATCAGCGCGGTTTGCATTAACTCAGCATCTTCCGGAGTCACGATAATCGCTATTTCGGGTTTGCCTTTTTCGTTGGTTTGTTTGGTAACTTTCATTGTGATATGAGTTATCGTTATTTTTTGTAGTCGCAGCTTATGCAGCGGGTTCCCTTGGCCCCATCGATCAGGTTGGAGTGGCAGGCCGGACAGATCATCAATGAGATCATTTCGGCAGCGGTCAGCGTTTTCAAGTATGTCTCCCGTTCGGCCGGCAGCTTCTCCTGAAAGAGCCTTTGCCTTTCGCGGATCTCGTGCTCCTTTTCCCGGACCAATGTTGCGAGGGCGGCCGCCCGGTCCTGCAGGAATTCCCGGAAGTCCGACATGATCTTTATGCAGTCCATAGAGCCGTAAAATTCCCCGTATTTCCCGGTTTTCACCCTCCGGATAAATTCATACAGCTCGGTAATTTTGAGCGTCGGAAACTCTTCATAAATCAACTCAGCGGTCTCCGCGATCTGCTCTCCGGTCATGCGCTGCACATTTCCGGAATCGTTCAGGTTGACGATGTAAACCTGAACCAACAGGGTCGCGCATTTGGTCCCGTGGGATTGTGCCAAATCGCGCAACGTAGGATAGTTATACGAGACGCATTTTTTCAGGCTGTTGATCCCGTTTTTTCGCCGGATCTCCATCAGGTGAGGGACTGAGAAGTATTCTCCCGCAGCGCTGGCCTTGGGAAACCTACTCCTTAACTCCATCACCATCGAGCTGGGCAAAGCCGGCAAGGATGCCATGTTTTGCGGCTGCGGTTGAACCGTACTTTTGTTCGTTTGCATTGCCGCGATTATTTGGGATGCTTTTTCCATATTCAGGGTTATTTTTTTCGTCACGTCTTATCCAGGCTCTGGCGGTTAGGTATGCGGAATTGTTCTTTTTGAGAAGATATTTGTAATTATGCATTGCCAAGAGTATTTCGCAAACTTTATCCCGCCCGAATTCGCTCATAAGTTGTTTATACTGCTCTTCGGTAATGGGTTCAGGTAGTTGCAAGACCTTAGGCGCATTTTTCTGAATCCATTCAACGAAATTTTCATATTTCGTTTTGGGCGTGGGGGGACTACCTACGTCAGTAGGTAGGGGGTTATCAATTACACTTCCAATTACACTTCCACTTCCATCTCCGTGGCCTCGCGGTGGCCTCGGTGTGGCCTCGGTGTTGTCTCGCCATGCGCTCTTAATGGCATCATTTACAACATCCTCCGGGATTAATGGTGTTCCCCAGCGCTTGTCAATCTTCTGATGGGAGCGGAATGTGCGGATCACGTAATAGCTTTCAGACTTGAACTGAATAGGTATCAACTTCCGGGCATCCACTAACGCATCGAGCCATTTATTGACTTCCTCAATCCGGGTTGTGTCGTAAGGGAAAATCTTCGATTTCAACAATACCGGACTTGCCTTGCAAACCCCGAAATCATCGGCATTACACCACATTCCCACAAAGAACAGACGGCAACCATAAGGCAGTTTTGCCAAATCCTCATCTTCCCAGAACCCCGGTTTTATCGTCCGTATCTTCGTCATGATTATGCCGTTGTTCTTTTGCGTATTAAGTGGCTGTTGCTGCTTACAAGACTGAGAATCCGATCGTGATATTCAGAATTCTTATTATACTCACCTCTGCATTGCATCACCTTTTTGTGTGTCAAAGAGAATTCGATTGTTTCAACAGGCTTTCCTTCGATCCGCGCCGATAAAAGCAGGGTGTCCGGGCGACGATGATAACCGTTGGTGAAAACGCAATGATGTAGATAATCTCCTTCCTTGATAACTTCGGCTACACTTTCAAGGACTTTAACCCGGATATTGCCTTCGATGATCTCGATTCCGAAGAATCCCCCTTTTGCTTTTCGGTACCCGTCCTCTTCTTTGATCGCCTCCTGGATCTTTTTTGCCAGGTCCTTCCGTTCTTGTTCGCGGCGTTTTCTTCGGACCAGTTGGTCGTGGATTTCGTGGTAATCTTTCGCGCACGCATACCGTGGACTGCGAATGTCTTTCCCGAAGTGGAGGAGCAGTTCGATGTAGTCAAGCCATAGATGCTTATCCTTAACCTCAAACTTATTTCGGAGGCAAATTTTGATCGCCGGCCAACACTTGGCGATTTTCTTCGGATAAGAATCCATCACCTTAAACCACTCGAATTCTCCGGCTTTTAAAAGAGTTTCGGCTTGCGTCGAGCTCAGGATAAGAGTAAAGAAATCAAATGGCGTCAAACCATGATATTCTCCCTTAAAGCCATTGCGTTTGATTTCCGGAATGTATCGGGCAGACGGATAGATTCCGTAGGGACGGATAGAGTATGGGATATGATCATTCCCCCGTAACTCCATTTCAGACCACAAGCACCATGAATCATAATAGACACTCCAAGAGTTTCTGCTTCTCGCAAAAGTCGCAGTCTTCCCATTCGGTCCTAACCATCTTTGGACAACTTCTCTACATTCATATTCAGGTTTCCGTGTTGTCCGGTATTTCACTTTCAAAAGGATAAGCCGAAAAACCTGATTTCCTCGCCAGGTGGTTGTAATTCCGAGGTAGGCACAATCGTCAAATACCAGCTTTTTGGACCGCATAATCCTAACCTTGCGTCCACATCCGGGACATATCCCGGTTTTGGCTTTTGGGTTTTGATCCGGCCAGGTGCAACCACAGTCCAAGCAGACAAGACCCTTCGCCATCAGTCGCGCAATGTGCAACAAGCAATGCTCATACGCCCAGCGTTTTTGTTTCTCGGTTATCGCCGGGAGTTGTTCGCGAAGTGCAATTACTGATCGTTGAAATTTATTCTTTGGCAACATGACTAAAAGAGGCTTTGTTGTTCAACACCTGTATTCTCAGCTTTCTTCGCCTTTTTGGGCTTGGCTTTCAGATTTGCGATCTGCTCGGCCTCCACCTTTTTGATCGCGTCCTGGCGGGCCTTCTCTTTTTCCTCTTCGGTTAGTTCGATCGATCGGTTCACGACAACCTTGCACTGCACCGGCTTGCCGACGTTGATCTTACCCTCGTCGTAATAGTGGACGGCCATCGAGAAGATTTCATCATCTGAAAAGCCATTGCAGCCACTTGCTTTGACCGTGTTAAGAATGTAAGTCACACAATCGTCGATATTCTTTGTCGGCTTGCCGTACGAGGCGGCAAACAATTCGTCTGTCGCGGCCCTCTTATCCAGGTACTCCCGGATGCTCGTCTTGAATGTATCGGAAGGTTTCATACACTTGCGGTTTTTGTGGCCCCACCCGGAGGCGGGACCGGGGTGATATTTATTTACTTCACGGATATTTTGAACTCGGCGGCCGGCTTGAAATAGGGGATGCGGTGCTCAGGGATCACGACCGGCTGGCCCAGGCTAATGTTCCGGCCGACTTTTTCCTTTCGGGTCTTTGTTTGGAATGTTCCGAAACCCCGCAGCGTCACGTCACCCCCTTTCGTCACTTGCTTTTTTACTTCATCCGAGAGGGCCTCGATTACCTTGAGGACGCCCGGCTGGCTTACTCCTGTGCGGTAGGCGATCGCCACTACCAATTCCTGCTTTGTCATATTGTCAGTTTTGTGCCCGAAGGCGGTTAGTCTTGAATTGTTCGTTTTGGTTGGTTCAATTTCTTACTCAGCAATGCCGCGCGGCGCCATCTTTCTGCAATCTTGGTCTGGGATTCGCCCGGGTCGCCCTGTCGCTCGATCGAGCGCAGCAGCTTGATCAAATCTTCGCGGGTTTTATTGCTGATCAGGTACATTAGAAAGGCGTTGCGTTGAATTCGATGCAAAGGCCTTTATCGGCCGCGTAAACGGACTTGCCCGTTGCCAGGAGGATTTCCTCGACAAACTTCTTTTCGTCGCTATTCCCGTCCGATAAATGGGCAAGAACAATGTTTACCACGTCGGACAGATCGTTTGCCAACAGATACTCCTTGCAGTTCTGCAGTTCCATGTGAGAGTGAAGCAGCCGGGACCGCATGACAACCGGCATCCGGCCCAGCTCAATATTCCGGTCGAGGATTTCATCCGAGTAGTTGCATTCGATGATGATGTTTGCCAGGCCCGGGAAGGTGTATTCGCAGTAATAGGTGTCGGTGATAAAGAGGACGCCGCCCGTTTCGGGGTGAGTGATAAAGAAGCCGAGGCAGGGGACGTCGTGGGCGAGATCAAACGCTATCACACGGAATCCGCCGACAGAATATCCCTTGCCTGGCTCGATTATTTTGCGTCTCATGGAAAGCAGGCCCATCTTCTTGGCCGAAAACACGCTCTCGGATGATAAAACCGTAATACCGGCAGCAGCATACTCGCGGACATACTTCGCGTGGTCATCATGCTCATGAGAGACCAAACACGCTGCAACCCTCCCGAGCGTCCGATCGAGGGCCTTGATCACCGCTTTGAGCGGGGCGCCCGCTTCGATGATCAGGGCCTCGCGGTCGTTCTCCAGGATGTAGCAGTTTCCGCTACTGCTGCTGCCAAGTACCTTAAGTTTCATAACATTCAATTAAAATCCCGGGCCATCGGCCGTGGGCTCTTGAAACAGACCTTTTCCCGCTTGCGGATTCTCCGGTTTTGTACCAGGGGAGGTGATGGGTTCGGTATCCTCGGGCTTCGCCGCCTCGGGTCCGGTGTGGGGCACTTCCTCGAAGGGGATATCTTCAAAGGCCAGCCGCTTCTTGCCGGCCATTTGCCGGGTTGCTTCGTTGCGGGATTCGGCCGCGTCATCCGTGTCGAACTCGTCTTTCTTGCCATCATAAAGCCAGGAATCGTCTGAGGAATTGATCACCATCTTGCAGGCCCGGCCGATCACCGTTTTTTTGCACATCTGGTCGGTGAAATTCTTGTGTGCCGGGGAATTCCCTCTGGTGGCTCCTTGGTTCCAGGCCGCCCGGATTTGGGCCATGCTCATGACCTCGACTTCCGTCGTGTCGTCCAGTCGAACGGTTACGGCATAAGCGCCGACGATTTTTTCGTTGTTGATATTTCCCAGCTTCTGCTCGTGCTTCACGATTTTCTTTAAGCCGGTTGCCGGGTCGATCAGGTACTCGAATATGTCGCCCTCATAGACGACGTTGGCAACCGGTTCCTTTTTGATCCCGCCAACCCTTTTTGCCAGGGCCACACTCCCGAAGTAGGAGCGGGAAAAAGTCAGATTAGGCCCGTAGGCGATGAAATACCCCTGCTTTTTGGAGACAGAGAGGCCCTGAATGACCATGTCGAGCAAGGCCGTTGCGATGCTGCCACGCTTACAGGCCTCCAGTACCGGCTTTTTGTCTGCGGTCTGGGTATCCTGCAGGACAAGCCAGGCCGATTTCAATGCGTTCTCGGCACTGTAATCTGTTGGGAGTCTCAACGATCCCTCTTCCTGGAACTGATTGATTCGGGCAAGAACATCTTCGGAAATGTTCTTTTGCTGCTCTGCAACTTGCAAAGTCTGCCCCTGGGCGACCGGCTGCTGCGGTTGTTGCGTCTTATTTTCCATTTGTTTGCGGTTTATTGGATGGTTAACTTCATGTCTTTCGTTACGATCAGGCTAATTACCTGCGAGGGCGTGGGGAGCAAGTCATTGACTGACTCTCGGTTGTCGATAAAGATTGGGGCCGTCACGCCATAGAATTCGCACAAGGCATTTATGATGTCGATCCCGGCGTTTACCCGGGCGGCGTGGTTGGCATCGGTATACGGAACCCCATCGATCAACGGGTCGCAGCACTCGACTTCCTCTCCGTTGACTTGGGTGTCGAACATCCGGAACCGGACATACTTGAATCGCCCGTTTACCCGCTCGTCAACCAAGGACATCTTCGTTTTGGTGAAGTCGCGGATCAGCATTTCCAACTTCTGCCACTCTGCCACGGCTTCGGCTTGGTCTCGCTGTTCGTCGAGCAGTTCTCCTTTCCTCTTCTCTTGTCTTTCGATTTGGGCCTTTTTGGCTAACCGGGTTTTGAGTTCGTCGAGTTCAGCTTGGAGTGGTTCCTTTTCGCGCGTCAAATCGCTCACATCAATCGTGGGGGGCGTTCCCTTTTGGGTGTCGAGAGATTCACGTTCCGTCACCAACTGTTCGCGCTGCGCCGATTCTTTGGGCGTTAGGATGGCTTCTGTTGAGTCCTCGGGGATGTCGGACAGTTCTTCGTGCAGGGAGGCAAGGGTTTCTTCTAAGGCTGCCTTGTGAGCTTCGGCCTCGTCTTTGCTTTTTTGAGCATCTTCAATGGTCTGCTTTTCTTGGAGGCCCTTCGTCTTGATGTCGGCCAGGCGACGCAGTTTGTCTTTGGTGTGGTTCTGCCGCAGGGTATTTTCCTTTTCTTCGATCGCACCCTCTTCCAATTCCCGTAGGCACGTTGGGCAGATATAAGCTCCTTCGGGCATGGAAAATTCCTCCTGGTTGACCTCGTTCCATTGGGTGAAATACCCCTTCCGCCGGGCCTCCGCCTCGGACATGGTGCGATCGGATTTCTCAATAAGGTCGGAATCCTCTTTGATGCTCTTTTCGGCCGCTTCGATCTTATTCTTTATTTGGCTACGCTTTGCGGACAGACCGTTATTCTCGGACTGCAGCCGCATTTTTGCCGCATGATCGATCCCTTGAATCTCGGTGTCGATCGCGTGTATACGGCTCTGTCGAGCCGTGTCCGCTTTATAGAATGCTTCGATCGGCTTTGATCGATTGACAATCGAGGCATCAATGGCATCGATCTTATTTTCGATCGCTTCAACCTGAGCCTCCAGCTCGGTCCAATTCTCAGGCTCCGGGGTGCTGCGGTCCACCTCGTCGATGCGGGCCGGAATCTCTTTCAGGCTTTCTTCAATGGGTTTCTTTTGGGCCTTGATAAACTCCTTGAATTCCTCGATCGACTTGCTCCCCATTTTTTCAATGAGAGGTGCAAAGGCTGGGTTTGATTTAAGGATTTCGGCGTCGTTCAACTCCCCGGCCATACCGATGAGGACCTTCCGGCGATCCGTCCAGTTCTTTGAATTGAAAAAAAGCGGGTCGGTGATCATCCGGAAGATGTCCTCATCGAGAATTTGGGACACCCGACGCTGGTACTCGCCGGCCAGTACTGGCACGTCGTCGATCGCGTACAGCGTTTCGTGGCCGTCCATAACTTCCTCGGCCGACGCGCGGCGCGTCACCCACTTTTCTTTGTATGTTCTACTGAACTTGATTGGGGTTCCGTCGCAGGTAAGAAAACCTTCGACTTCATGCTCCAACTTATGGAGCGGTTGGCCCTCTGCGTCGACGGTTTTGATGTTGAATACCGAGGCGTTTTTGCTGTCCTTCCCAAAAAGGAGCCAGACGAAGGCGTCAAAAACGGATGATTTCCCGGTGCCATTCTCCCCGCTAATCGAGGTTCCATACGCCTCAAAGGGGACGGACAGGTTTCGGATACCCTTGAAATTCCTGATTTCAAGGCGTTTCAATACAATTTCCATAAATCTTGCGGTTTTATGTGGAGAGGAAAGAGAGGGATTCGAACCCCCGACCTATTCATCCGTAGTGAATCGTTCTGTCCAGCTGAACTATCTTTCCTTGTGCCCGGGATCTCTCCCGGGCCTGTGCGGGAGGTTATGTTGTAGCGAGCTGTCGATCGCATTCTGCGATCTGCGACTCGATCACCTCCCGGCCAGAACTTCTTTTCGGGTAGTTTTTGAGGATCTGACGGAATCCGTCCCTCGCCTGTACCATGTCTTTCAACGTCTGCCGACGTGTGATTACTCGTTCTTTTTTCATGGCGTTTTATTTAGTGTTAAGTACAATAAAGTCTGATTGTTGCGTCCTGTTTGGGGGCACTTCAAGTAAAACAGATGATATTTCAGCGAACAGAACACGTATATCATCATCCCCATATTCGGGAATGAGACGCCCCGGAGGGGTTTCTCGGGCATGTAGCGCGAGTATTGCTCCATGAACACCCCTCCGTAATAGGATATTCTCTTCTTGCAGTTTTAGGATTATTTTTATTGCTTCGCTGTCCATAATTTTAAGCCCCGTTTACCAATCACGTTTACTTTAGGATGCCCTGTCTTACAAGCCGTTCGACCGTTTCCAACTCGGTGAGGGAATAGGTTTTTTTCTTACCCTTGCCTCCCGGTTGCATGGCCTTGATCCAGCCTTTGTTTTCCCACGTTCGGATGGTTGCGGCACCGAACCTCCGGAACGCCTCGCGCTCTGAAATTTCATCTTTGACCAATCCGAGTTGTCGCAATGCTGTCTTTACTGCCATTTGGATGCGTTCTATTTCCAGGTCCTTGTATCTTATGGCCTCGGCCTCAGACATTCCTGCGGCACTTGGCGACATTTCCACAGTTGAATTCATCGACGTATGTTTTTGTACTTCGTCCAAACCACTTTCTCCATATCCACTTGATCCAGGTCATGGCTTATGCGATTTTTGGTATCATTTCGTACCGGTCTCCGACTTCCCGGCGGGTGAGCCGGATGACCCGCACCGAGGCTGTTCTTTGTGCCCGCCGGTTCCGGGCGGGGATGTTGCTGAGTTGGAGCGGGCAAGACAGAAGGATCATCAAAGCGCAAAGGGTGGTTGTAAAAACACAGAGAACAACCGACAGCACCTTTGACAGTACCTTTTCCTTGAACTCCTCGAAATCGTCACCGTAGAAGGAGCAAATGAAAATCGCCGCTAACTCGGTGGCTTTGCCTTTGCCGACCTTCTTTTTCAGATTGTCGATGTGCTTACTGTAAGTGGCTTGCGACACATTCAGTAGGTCCGCGCCCTCTTTGTGAGAAAGCCCGATCGCGTTAAGCGCATTTACCTTATCTTCTCGACTCGATAAAAGCGCATTTATCTTATCCCCTCGACTCGTTGGCATTGCCGAGAAGTTGGCCAAGACGTGCCTGGCGTTCATCGAGGATGTTAATGACCTCCGTGAGCACCTCCTGTTCCTTTGAGGTCATTTCTTGGCCGGTTTCCCGCTTGCGCAGATTCGTGTAAACCTGGGAGCTCACGCCAACGCGACCGCAAGCATCCTTGATGTCTCCGGTCTTAATCTCTCGGTCGATTCTGTTAAAGAGCGTTTTCAATTCCATTTTTATCAGTTTTGATATTTTTTGCTACCTTGCTTTGCGTTATCTTTGCAATAAATTGCAACGAGGTTGTTTTTATTATTCTTTCATAATGCAAATATAATCATAAGTGATGATAAAAGCAAGTGAAATGATGATAAATTTATGCTTATTTGTTTCCCCGTTTGATTTTTAGATGGTTGATATAGATAAAATACTTCGAGAGCGAGGCATTTCGCAAGCCGAACTTGCCAGAAGGCTCGAAATGGCACCTCAAAATGTTAGCCGAATCATCAAATCGGATGACATTAAATTGAGCGTGCTTAATAAAATTGCAGACGCCTTAGGTGTATCCGTGTCCTCTTTTTTCTCCAATGGTGATAATCATTTTGAGACTGAAAACAGGGAGATACTTGCCAGCCAACAGCGCACGATTGAAAATTTATCCGAAACCATAAAGCACTTAACGAGTAAATAATCATGAAAGGATTTATCGAGGTAACTGTTGCTGAGCGCGCAGAAAAGATCACGGTTCTATTGTCCGTCGCATGGATATTCAAAGTCATTCAGCATAAAAATTATTGTCGAATTTCTCTTTGTCCATCAGGATATAATGATTACGCGCACCAGTACGTAGATGCATCCGAGACTTACGAAGAGGTGAAGGAGCTTATTCGCCAGGCAGAGTAGTATATACTTAATACTGAGCATCCGGATAAGCTGGCTCTTTGGAGCTCACATACAGGAGTATGCCGAGAAAAAACACTTTCTTCGTTTGAACGTTTTCTCGGGAGTAGGTTTTGATGACTTTTAACATGGCTACACCTTTTTTGTTTGGATTTTCTTTGTGTGCGGTTGGTGTTGTCTTTGGATTACGATGTAAAGTAATACATAAAATATGTATTAAACAAATAAAAATACATATTTTATGAATTTATTTATTAAGTCACTGATTATTAGTGATGAATTAGGTGATGAAAAATAGACACGGCAACGCAATATCTTGGACGGCAATAATTATTGCCGTCATTGCATTGTGTGCGTCATTATTTTCAATAGAGAAAATTAGCGCTCAGGGCACTGATTTGATCGGCTGGCTAATAGGGATATTGGCGATCATGGTTACCACCCTGATAGGTTGGCAGATATTCGCACTGATGGATATAAGGAAGATGCAAAAAGAGGTAGCCCAGAATAAAGATGCAGCCTTTTATGAGTCTTCGAGAAATATGGCCGTAACAACAATGGCCATATCCGATTATTTCTACTCCACGTTCGTTGGCAAAGATCAGTCGGAGAAAGAGAGAATATACATGTACATTTATTACAGAGTATCAAGCATTTTACACGCCAGTCGCATCAATGATTTCGAGACCTGCCGAGTGGTGATAAAAGTATTGAAAGAAACAATACGCCCGGAGAACATTTTATTGAACGAAAGCAATAAGAAGCACTTATTTGACCTACTTTCAAATGTAGAGAACGCTCGGTTAATCGAGGACTTCTCGGCTCTGCTCGCTTGGGTGTCGAGTTTTCCTGTTGAGGAGACATAAGGAGGTCTATTGACTCGGAAAGAATACTCGCCTTACGCGCATTGTATTCCGCTTCGGTTTTGGACGACATGGGACGAACCCCTTTCAGATAATGGGAGTCGCAATATTGAGGAAGTGATAACATAACAACGATGTTTTTACAAATATACATATTTTATGTACAAAACAATAAACGCCCGAATCCGGAAAATAAGAGAAGTATTTTGCCATGATTCCAATAAGGAGTTTGCTAAACTTATGGGCAAAAAGGAAAATGTTGTTAATAATTGGATCAGAGAGGGATATAGTGTAGGGCGTGGCGTAGCAAATGAAATTGCAAATCAGACAGGGGTAAATATCGATTGGCTCATGACGGGCAAAGGCGAGATGCTGAAGAATCAAACCTCCGAGCTCTCCACGGTTGAGCCAGGAGGGGCGCCGGCCGACGCATGGATAAATGAAAAGAATATGGTCCCGCTGTATGACCTGGGGAAAATGGTGGCATTGAACGGCTCCTTTATCGGTGAACACCAGAAACCAATCGATTATGTCTACATCCCGAATGTGTCAGCTTGCGACGGCGCGGCCTTTGTGCGAGGCAATGCGATGGCGCCCTATTTGTCTGCCGGAGACATTGTTCTTTTCCAACATATCAAGAATATCCCGTCTGGTATTTATTTCGGGGAGATCTATTTGCTTTCGCTTTTGCTGGAGGGTAATGAATATGTTGTTATCCGGAAAGTCACGAAATCAAACGACCAGGAACAAGTGAGCCTGACAGGCTATAACCCGGAGGCGAAACCCCAAGATATCCCCGTGGAATCGATCCAGGCGATGGCCATTGTGAAGGCGGGAATTAAGTATATTTCAACGTTCTAAAATTTTTTAGCGCAATTGCACAATAATTTTATTGTGGCAATATCAAATAATGTTATTGAGTTATAAGATGACATTTATCTTATTCAATCTCAATAATTTTATTTGATATGTCCAAAGAATTTAAGCCTTCAGAAAAAAACATCATTGAAGTAGGGGCGGGGAGCGAGCCCAAAGGCTATCGTATCGCCCAACGATTCGACTTGCGGTCGGATTCCATAATTGAGCACCAGGTAGTACCGCTGCACAATTTAGAGGCATTTGCCAGCATTGTTTCACAATATGTGGACGAGAGGGAGAGCGGGGATTATGTGTCCATTGATTTTGTGCCACAAAGTGACGGAGCAATATATGTCAAAGGCAACTCCATGTATCCTTTGCTCTGGAGCGGGGATGTGGTGTTATATAAGGTGACTAAAAGCCGTCGCGGTGGATTGTTTTTCGGGAACATTTATGTGATCGCTTACCTTGAAGATGGCGAAGAGCATATTGTTATAAAGTATCTGGATGAGTCCGAAACGCCGGGCTACTATACTTTACGCAGCCACAATCCGGATTATGCCCCGAAAGAGATACCCCGAGACTCCGTTAGGATTCTCGCTATGGTGAAAACGAGTTTTAGGCATTACGAATAAGTAGATAGTTATGGCTTTAATTTCATGCTCTGAATGCGGCAAAGAAGTAAGCGATAAAGCGGCTTCTTGCCCTAATTGTGGGAATCCTATAGCTCAGCAACCGTCTCTGACTCCCACCCAATCTGAGGAATATCTTTGCTGCCCAAAGTGTGGTTCCAGGGAATTGCACTCCGACAAAAAGGGCTTTAGCGGAGGGAAGGCGCTCGCAGGCGCAGTCTTAACGGGAGGGATAGGCCTGCTTGCCGGCACAATTGGAAGTAAAGACGTTCAGATTACCTGCCTAAAGTGTGGGAAACAGTTTAAGGCCGGGGAAGCCCGAATATGCAAGCCTGTTGAAGCGAATATTGACGATGAATTGGTCAAAATTATTCAAGAGCAAGGAATTGTAAGTGCTGCGATGCACTATAGAGAGAAAACCGGAAATGACTCGACTTCGTCAGCGGGCTATGTTAGCGATCTTGCCAAGAAACACAATATAGACCTTAAGACGATCCCTAAATCTGGCTGCGCTCCCGTGCTGCTTTGCGCATTAATAATTACTGCCTTGTCGGGCTTCTGTTTGTTTAATTACGTCTTATAAAATGAATCCAGAGATCGGCTCACTCGTTGTTCAGCGTTTTTTCCGGGCGCTTGACGTCTTGATCTCCCGAGGGATTATCCGGGGGAAAAAGACCTTTGCGGATCTGCATAACATCAATCGCAGGAACTTTTGGAAGATCGAGAAAGAGAACCGAATCGGCCTCTTCGATGTGGCTTGGTTGTCCTATCTGGTTACTGATTACGGGGTGTCAGCGACTTGGTTGCTTACTGGAGAAGGCTCAATTATCAATACAAATACTTAAATTCTACGATTATGCAGATGGAAAAAGCAAAACAACTGCGCGAAGAATGGGGCGGTAAGCCATGCGATCATCCCGATTTAGAGAAAGAGTATTATCTGGGGGCACAAACCGAAGACTTCGTATGTACGCAATGTGGCGAAGCGTTCCACAGAAGTGAATTAGACATAATTAACGGTCAAGCACGGACAAAAAGAGAGGACTGATTTCAGTCCTCTCTTTCGTTGAATTGCGTTTGTGTCGATTGAATCAGCCTCGTTTCTTCTTCGGAGAAAATGACGGGCGCCTCGTAAATAGCAAGTGTATCTACGATACGGACAAATTCATCCTCTGTAAATTCGTATAATTTGCCAACTTCGGCCCCCATAGTCAAGCAGTAAAAAATAGACAATGCAGCGGCTCAATCTTAGTATGCACCAGACTACTGTTCGCGGACGTACCCAACAGCACTACATTGTCTATGTACTGCTGTCTGGTTCATAAATAAGATTGAGCACTCCAAAGATACTACTTTTTCTCCGGCTTTCCTTTCGCGGGTTTCGGGCCGTTGAAATAATTGATCACCTTCCGCTGCGCCTTGTCTACGATCGACCAATCTATATCAATGTAAATATCGGCGGTCTTATTCTTGAGGCTGACATGATTCAGCATCAAATCGACATCATCTTTGCTCACGCCGCATTTGTTCCTCGCAATGGTCCCGACGGAGTGCCGGGCTGCTCCATGCTCCAGGTCCTCGATCTTCAGTCCTGAGCCGATAACTTTGAGCCCTTTGTTTACCGCGGCGTTGAATGTGTCGGGCGTGGCATAAAGATGGAAGAACCGGAATACCCGCTGTCCGGTTGGGTCCCGGTATTTCTCCACCAGCGGAATGGCCTCAGGTTCCACTTTGACAGAAAAAAGCGCTTCGTCCTGCCTTCTGGTCCGGGTCTTTTTTCGCTTGTACGTTATCCGGCCGTCCTTGTACTCGTCGCAGCAAAACAAATCGACTGTATTCATGCCTACCAGCAAAAATGAGAGCATGAATACGTCCCGAGCCAGGTTATACCGGTTTGTTCCCGCCTGGATGATCTTCTTGTCCGGAAGGGCCGCGATCGCTCGAATTTCTTCTACGGGAAGGGCTCTTTTCTTGGTCTGAGGCTGGGCCGGCAGAGAAACCGTAGAAAACGGAGAATAGGGTATACGGATGATTCCCCGGTCCTCCTCGTTGTATTCTTTTTTGGCATTGTTGTGGATCGCCCTTACTATCCCGGGGTAAAGGGACTCGGCCCGCTTCCCTTTCGCTCTTTTACCTGGGGCCGGCCTCTTCCTGATCCACTCGATGAAGCCCTCGATAAATCGTCCGGTTATTTCCGATATGTCGAGTTTGGTCCTGCCGGTGTATCTCGTTAAAGCGTTCAATGCGATTTGATAGTTGCCTGCGGTCCCGGCTTTGCCTTCCTCCCGAAGTTTCGTGATCACCCTTTCACCATACTCGAAGAAGTCAAGCCGGAATACCTCGCCAGGCACATAGCCATCTTTGAGCATCTTTACCACCTCATCGATGTCGATCTTTGAAATGTCTCCTTTATAGGCATCACATATTTTGCGGTACTTCCGGATCAGGTCGTCGGTGGCGTCAATGAAGTCTTGCTCTTTGATTTTGAGCGTTCGGGTAAGATCTGCCGGCCGCGCATAATGTTTGGTCGCCATGTATCGCTTTTGTCTGTTGTGTGTGACCCGGATCTTGATATTGTAAGTCCCATCTTGTCGTTTATAGTGGGGCTCCACGATGGCTTTGAAGGTCGGCATACGTTTTCTCTTAGGAACTACTTAGGAACATTGGTAAGCAAACGTACCTTTTTTTTGCGTCAAATGCAATTCCGGGGGAATTTTATTCTTCGCTATTTCGGCCAGGAATAAAATCGATCTAAGCGGTAAAATGCTGTAATAGCGTGATTTTTACAACAAAAAAGAGAGCCCAAAGGGACTCTCCTTTTCTTGTGATTCCGGAGCGGTTCGAACGCTCGACCTACAGCTTAGAAGGCTGTTGCTCTATCCAACTGAGCTACGGAACCCCGTTTATGTGGCGCGAAATTAAAGCAATTATTCCGTTTCGCCAAAAAATGCTCCCGGAGGGCTTCCCGAACAGTCCGATTGGAAGCACCCCGACGGTCAGGACCCAGGCTGTGCATAGCGTGCGTCAGATTTTCCTTATCGTCCGGTTCGAGGAGCGGAGCGTACTTGAAGTACGTGAGCACCGCAGAGAGGAGGATGGACGAAAGTTGGCGTGCGATATGCGCAGCCTATGGCTTGCGGATGATGTCCAATGCTAATAGATAGGGCGCTGCCGTGAAGCCTAAGATGGGGCTGCAGTAGTACTCGTTGTCGTTGATGTCCCCCTCGTAGGTGAATTTTTCCCAGAGGCGGCCGTAGGGGCGCTTTTCGAGCTGGGTCTTTTTGAAGGGGATGTACTCCGAGGGGTAGGGGTCGACGTAGTTTTTGGTCACCATGTTGAGGTATTTCATGGCCAGGCGGCGGGCGTCCTCCTTGAATCCGGCCTTGTCCAGGCCGTTCATGGCCACGAACTGGGCCGAGCCCCAGATACCCGTGCGGCCGAACTGGTAGGCCATGTCCTCGTCCGACTCACCGCAGATGGTCAGCCCGCTTTTCACCTCCAGGGCCTCCAGGATGTTGTCGCGGAAGCGTTCCATCCTTTCGGCGGGGACCAAATCGTAGCACATCATCGAGAAGGCCATGATGCAGACGATGTGGGTGTGGCGGCCCGCCACAAAGTCGTAGTCCATGTACATGCCCCGCTTTTCGTTCCAGAGGTAGCGGTTGATCAGCTCGTAGCGCGAGGCGGCCCGTTCGGTCCAGTTGTACTGGCTTTTCAGGCCCAGTTCCTGTTCGAAGAAGCCCAGGTTTTTCTCGTATTGATAGAGGTTGGCGTTGAGGTCGGTCGGAATAAAGTCCAGACAATGTCCGTAATACCTGGGCGTAAAATCCATCGACTCGCACTCGGCCAGGCGTTGGGCGGCCACCGAGCATTTCAGCTCGTCGGGGACGTCCTTCGGGGCCTTGAAGCGCACGCCCAGCACCCGGTCGTAGAACTCGATGAGTTCCTCGCGCGTGCCGTGTTCCCCGTAGCGTTGCAGGCCGGGGACCAGCGTGCGGTGGTCCTCGATCAGGTTGCCGTTCTCGTTGGTCCAGAATTCATACTCTTTGAGCACGGCCTCGTAGGCCCCCCGCAGCCAGGCTTTGTCGTTCGTGCGTTCGTAGTAGCTGCGCACCATCATGGCCAGGTAGGGCAACTGGCTGCGGCTGGTGCCCCAGCCCCAGGCGTTGGGGATAAAGCCCAGGGAGTCCACCGAGAAGATCAGGCAGTCGAGTGTGTTGCGGGCCTGCTCCACGTAGCCCTGCCGCAGCAGCGCGTCGTTGATCCAGTACTGGTCGGCGTAGTAGAGCGTGCCGGGATTCAGCGCGTAGGCATAGGGCTTCGGTAGTTCGGGATGGGTCTCGAAGAAGCTGGGCCAGCTATCATAAATGTATTTTTCCACTTCGGCCCATTTTTCGGGGTAGAGCGGCGCGGGAGCCGGGGCCGAGGGCTGTGCGGCGAGCGTTCCTGTGCCGAGCAACAGGGCCAGAACGATCAGAATCGGATTTTTCATGGTCGTGTGCGTTTTAGGGTTTCCGGATGATCTCGAGAGCCAGGACGTAGGGGGCTGCCGTGAATCCGAGTATCGGACTGCAATAGTACTCGTTGTCGTTGATGTCCCCCTCGTTGGTAAATTTTTCCCACAACAGGCCATAGGGACGTTTTACCTTCTGGGTTTGCTTGAACGGGATGTACTCCGCAGGGTAGGGATCGACATAATTCTTGGTCACCATGTTGACGTACTTGGTGGCCACCCGCTGGGCATCGGCGTGGAATCCGCCCTGCTCGAGCCCGTACATGGCCCAGTACTGCATCGAGCCCCAGATGCCCCGGTAGCCGAACTGGTAGGGGATCGGCTCGTCCGAAGGTTCACAGACGGTCAGCCCGCTCTGCACCTCCAACACCCGGAAGAGGTTGTCCTTGAGGGGCTCCTTGCGCTCCTCGGGCACGCAGCCCCAGCACAGGGTGGTGAAGGCCATGATGCAGGCGATCTCGGTATGGCGTTCGTTGACGAAGTCGTAGTCGAGGTAGAGCCCCCGAGACTCGTTCCAGAGGTAGCGGTTGATGAGCTCGGCCCGCCGGGCGGCCTTGGTCTCCCAGTCGAAGTCGGTCATTTTCAGGCCCAGCTCCTTTTCGAAGTAGGCGAAATTCTTCTCGTAGGCGTACATGTTGGCGTTGAGGTCCACGGGAATAAAATCCATGCAGCGGCCGTAGTAGCGCGGCGTAAAATCCATCGACTCGGCCTCGGCCAGGCGCTGGCCCCCCATGTGGAGCTTCACCTCCACGGGGACTTCGCGCGGGACGTGGAAGCGGTACCAGAGTACCCGGTCGTAGAAGTCGACCAACTCCTCCTGAGTCCCGTGGTGGGAGTAGCGGATCAGGCCGGGGATGGTGGTGCGGTGGTTCTCGATCTCGCAGTCGATGTTGTTCCAGAAGCGGTATTCCCTCAGCGCGGCGTTGTAGGCCCGGGCCAGGAAGGCGGTGTCCTTCTCGGGCGAGCGCTCCCAGTAGTCGCGCACCATCATCGAGAAGAGGGGCATCTGGCTGCGGTTCTTGCCCCAGCGCAGGGCCGTGGGCACGAAGCCGAGTTGCTCGATCTGGTAGATGAAGCATTCGAGGTTGTTGCGGCATTGCTCCCAGAGGCCGTGCTTGAGCATGGCGTTGTTGATGAAATAGAGGTCGTAGTAGTAGAGCGTGCCCGGATTCAGCGCGTAGCAATAGGGCTTCGGGAGCAGGGTGTCCGTCTCGACGTAATCGAGCCAGTGGGCCTTGATGTAGCTTTCCACTTCGCCCCATTTGTCGGCGTACAGGGGTTTGACGGGCTCGGCTTTCTGGGCGGACAGGGGCGCCGCCAGCAACAGCAGGAGTGGCAGGAACAGGAGCTTTTTCATCGGGAGGGTTTGGGTTATTGGACGGTAGTTTGGGGTTGGGCGTCTCCGGGGAACTTGACCGTGTGGACCAGGTGCTCCATCTCGCGGACGTAGTTGCGTTTGTGGTGGCGGGGCGAGAAGACGTAGCAGTCGATGCAGACGATTTCTCCTGACGCGGCGTCGAGCGTTGAGAAGCTCACGAAGGGGCCTCCCATAAAGTCGCCCTGCACGTCCCAGAAGCCGCGCATCTCGGCCCACAGCCGCCCGTCGATGCGGCGGTATTCGAGCGTAGTCTCCTCGGGGGCCGTGATCATGAACGAGCCGTCGGCGGGACCCGGGATGCGGGCCACGAACTGGTTGCGCCGGTTGATGAGCGAGTCGCCCGTGAAGGCCTTCTCCCCGGTGTAGGGGTAGCGGTAGATGACCACGCCCTGGCTAACCAGGGGCAGTTCGAAGGAGATCCACAAAAAATCCTTTTCGTCGTTGCGGATCGTGTAGCCCTTGGGGACGGAGAACTGGAAACCGAATTTTTCCTGCACCCGCTCCTTGACCTTGGGCTCGTTCTGCCGGGAGGCGTAGCCCACGTAGCGGTCGCGTTCGGCTATTTCGAAGACCTTGATCAACTCGGAGCGGTGTTCCCAGGTGTAGTCGATGACCGAGGCCTCATCCGGGCCCGAGATTTGCACGATCAGCTGGGGGGAGGCGTAGACGTTGTTGGCCAGTTTGATGGCGGGCTCGGGGTAGTCGGGCCCGATCTCCAGGTCGATGATGTTGCGGTGCTTCTGGATGATGTTTACAAAGCCCGAGGGGACGATGGGCACAGGGTCCATCAGCGGCTCGCGCTGGTTGAGCATGGGCACCTCCTCGAGCAGGACGGCCCGCAGGGTATCGCCCAGGGGACCGTCCCAGAGGGGCCGGGGGCCGATCACCAGCACCTCGTAGGCCCGGCCGGTGGAGGTGGAGGCGGGGCCGCTGTTCGTGCGGCAGGAGGTCGAGAGAATCAGCAGGGCCGGGAGGCCGAACAAGAGGGCGCGGAAAATTTTCATAAAACAGGCACTTTACCAACAAAGATAATAAAGATAGTTTATTTAACGAGAGTTTCGCGACTTCGCGAAATGATTCCTTTTAAGCCAAAGCCGTTGGTTTTGGCAAAGTCCCCCTTCTCAAAGGGGGATTTAGGGGGATTGTCTGTGAGCTCGGGGCATCAAAGATGCCCTTAACGTGGGTTTTACGAATCCAAATTCCCCGGCCTTTGGGGGGCAATGACAACGTTTGGATTCGTAAAACCCACGTTATTTGGTCCTGGATTTTGCCGTTCGGCGGAAATAATTTTACTTTGTGGGCGGTTGCCGCGCCCGGGCATAACACGTGATCGGCTCCTCATCTTCAATAGGCTTATGTATTTAAAACCGCCGAAATTTATCCGCCGCCTGATGCCGTCGCTGATCTGGGAGATGCCTCCCAGCGAGCGGGAGGTCTACCTCACGTTCGACGACGGGCCCACCCCGGAGGTGACGCCGTTTATCCTGGACACCCTCGAAAAATACGGGGCCCGGGCCACCTTTTTCTGCCTGGGCAAGAACGCCGAGATGTACCCCGACTTGTTCCAGCGCATCCTCGACGGCGGCCACAAGGTGGGCAACCACACCTCCAGCCACCAGAAAGGCTGGGGCATGAGCCTCGAAGGCTACCTCGAGGACGTGGAATTCGGCAACGCCTTTCTGAAGAGCGACCTGTTCCGCCCGCCTTACGGGCGGATCAAGCCCTCGCAGGCGAGGCGTCTGGCGGAGCACTACCACATCGTGATGTGGGACGTGCTGTCGCAGGATTACAGCCAGTTGATTTCGCCGCGCACTTGTCTTCGCAACGTCACCAAGCACGTCTGCGGAGGGTCGATCGTCCTGTTCCACGATTCCCGGAAATCGTTCCGCAACCTGCGCTACGCCCTGCCCCGGACCCTGCAATTCCTCAAGGAAAAGGGATTAGTCAGCGTACCGATAGAGCTATAGCGGTTTTTTCTCCTAAAAAACCTACTTTTGTAGAAAGAATACCACACTTATCCTCACCATGACGACCAACCAGCCGGAATCCGCCCCTGCGGAAAAATCCCTCAATTTCCTCGAAGAGATCATCGAAAACGATATCGCCCGGGGCAACACCCGCGTCCTGACCCGCTTCCCGCCCGAGCCCAACGGCTACCTCCACATCGGCCATGCCAAGAGCATTTGCCTGAATTTCGGTCTCGCGCGTAAATACGGAGGTTTAACAAACCTGCGCTTCGACGACACCAACCCCGTCAAGGAGGACGTCGAGTACGTCGATTCGATCAAGGAGGACGTCCAGTGGCTGGGCTTCCAGTGGGCCGAGGAGCACTACGCCTCGGACTACTTCGAACAGCTCTACGACTGGGCGGTGCAACTGATCCGCGCCTCGAAGGCCTACGTCGACGACCAGACCCAGGAGCAGATCCGCACGGGCCGCGGGACGGTCACCGTGCCGGGCACTCCGAGCCCCTGGCGCGAGCGCAGCGTAGAAGAGAACCGGGAGTTGTTCGCCGGCATGCGTTCCGGAAAATTCGCCGACGGCGAGAAAGTCCTGCGCGCCAAGATCGACATGGCCCACCCCAATATGCTGATGCGCGATCCGATCCTCTACCGCATCCTGCACACCGACCACCACCGCACGGGCGACAAATGGTGCATCTACCCCATGTACGACTACGCCCACGGACAGAGCGACTCGATCGAACGGATCACCCACTCGATCTGCACGCTCGAGTTCGACGTGCACCGCCCGCTCTACGACTGGTTTATCCGCGAGCTGGATATTTTCCCCAGCCACCAATACGAATTTGCCCGCCTGAATCTCACCTACACCGTCATGAGCAAGCGCAAGCTGCTCTCGCTGGTGCAGACGGGCCTGGTCTCGGGCTGGGACGATCCCCGCATGCCGACCATCTGCGCCCTGCGCCGCCGGGGCTACACCCCCGAGAGCATCCGCGCCTTCGCCGAAAAGGTGGGGGTGGCCAAGCGCGACAACGTCATCGACCTGGGACTGCTGGAGTTCTGTGTCCGCGAGGACCTCAACCGCCGCAGTGAGCGCCGCATGGGCGTGCTGGACCCCATCCGGGTGGTGATCACCAATTTCCCGGAAGGAAAGACCGAGAGTATCCGCTGCGTCAACAACCCCGAAGATGAAGCTGCCGGAAGCCGAGACGTGCCCTTTACTCGAGAAGTCTACATCGACCGGGACGACTTTATGGAAGATCCCCCCAAGAAATATTTCCGGCTTTCTCCGGGCGGAGAAGTGCGCCTGCGCTACGGCTACCTGATCCGCTGCGAGGAGGTCGTTAAAAACGCCGCGGGCGAGGTGGTCGAGCTGCGTTGCACCTACGATCCCGAGTCGGCCGGGGGCGGTTCCTCGGACGGCCGCCGGGTCAAGGGGGTGATCCACTGGGTCTCTGCCCAGCATGCCGTGCCTGCCGAAGTTCGCCTGTTCGACCGGCTGTTCAGCCGCGAGGACCCGGACGACGTGGAGGAGGGCAAGGTCTTTACGGATTACCTGAATCCCGATTCGTTGAAGGTGGTTACCGGGTACCTGGAGCCCGCTCTCGCTGGTGCCGCTGCCGGGGAGACGTTTCAGTTCGAACGCCTGGGTTACTTTTGCGTGGACAAGGATTCGACCTCTTCGAAGTTGATTTTCAACCGCACGGTAACGCTCAAAGACAGTTGGGCCAAAGTGGCCGGACGATAAAAGGATATGCTTGTGGGTTGGCTGCGCATATCGCACGCCATCTTTTCCTTATCCTCCTCTCTGCGGTGCTCACGTACTTCAAGTACGCTCCGCTCCTCGAACCGGACGATAAGAAAAACCTGACGCACGCTATGCACAGCTGCGTTGTGAACGGTAGGGGTGCTAATGATTTTTCCTCAACCTCCTTTTCGGACTGATCCATAAAAAGTTAAAGAATGGACCCTGTAAGTTTGCTTCTGTTTAACTCCTTGGCCCAGCGCCGGGGGATCAACCTGCCTGGGGTGGGTTCGTTGAGCGTGGTCTCGACCCCCGCCCGGATGCAGGAGGACGGCCGCCTGGCCCCTCCGGTGAGCCGGGTGGTGTTCTCCCCGGAAGAAGTCGACGGGTACGACAACCTGCTGTGGGCCATCGGCCGCAGCAGCGGCAAGGACGAGGGCCAGAGCCGCGAGATCTACGACCGTTTCCTGGCCCAGGTCTGCACCGCAGATAAGATGGAAATCCCCTCGGTGGGCACCGTCCAGGGCGAGCAGTTTACTCCGGCCGGGGCACTCTACCAGGCGCTCAACCCCGCCGGGGACGCCCCGGTGGCGCTGAAAAAGACCAACTCCAACCGCCAGCTTTTCTTCTGGGTCGCCACCGCCGTGATCGTGGGAGCGGGCCTGGCCGCCGGGCTGATCGTCTACCTCAACAGCCGCCCCGGCCCCTACGACGTCCCCTACGCCCCCGGAACCCCCGCCGTGGCCGAGACCCCGCAAACCCCCGCCACCGCGGAGGAAGAAATAGAAAACTCTCTCGAGGCGCTGGCCGAACAGGAAACGGCCGCTTCCCCGGCGGAAGCCCCCGCCGCCCAACCCGCCCAGACACCTCCGGCGGCCAAGACTGAAGCCAAGCCCGCCGTTTCGGCCCCGGCTGCCGCCAAGCCCGCTCCGGCTCCGGGCCAAACCGCCCCGGCCACCCGGCAAACCCACTACTACGTGGTGGTGGGCGTCTTTTCAACGGACGAAAACGCCGAACGCAAGATAGGCCAACTACGTGCCCAGGACGCCAAGCCTAACTACCGAAAACTTCCCCTCTCGAATGGCAAGATCATGATCTACACCGCCGACGAAACCACCCGGGAGGCCGCCGACCGCGCCCGCCGGACCGTACTGGGCGTCTGCCCCGAAGCCTGGATTTTTAAGAAATAGTATAACGCATATAAAAATAGGGAGGCCGTCATTCGACGGCCTCCCTAGTTTTTATAGCTTAACTCACAACTCCCTCTTCAAATAAACCATATCGACCAACTGAACCCCCTCCTCAAAAATCGGATGGTCATAATGGTCCGTAAAAAAGTTTTTGACCCGGTGGGATAGCTCGAATCCGCAGCGCTTGTAAAACGACAGAATCGAAGGGCAATCACCGGTGCCGACAAGCATCGTTTTGTAGGTGTCTTTATAATAATCAAAAAGATAATCGATCAACGCGCGGCCATACCCCTGTCCTTGGTATTTCTCGTAGGTGGCGATATTTTTCAATTCACAGGTCGACGAATCGACAGCAACAACGACACAGACGGACTTCAAATCGCCGTCGTACAATGCAAACAGGTCGCCCCGCTCCAGGTAGCGGTCGATCATGCTTTCCTGCTCATCGGCCAACAACAATAGGTCGAGGAATTGCTTTTTGTTTTCCGGAATCAGTCTGATCGCCATCTCCCTCTTAAAATCCTCGTTTGCGGGCGGCATCGCGGAGCTGTTCCATCGCCTGGCGCACGACGTCCAGCCGCGTGGCGATGTTCAGGCGCATCCAGCCGCGGCCCTCGGTGCCGAACATCGAGCCCTCGTTGACCCCGATGCCGGCTTCCTCGACCAGCAGGCGGTAGATTTCTTCGTGGGAAATCCCCCAGGCCGAAAAATCGAGCCACATCAGGTACGTCCCCTCGGGGCGCAGGGCGCGCACGGAGGGCAGCTCCTTCGCCAAAAAATCCCGGACGAAGTCGATGTTGCGTCCCAGGTAGGCGAGCAGTTCCTCGAGCCACTCTTCGGCGTGGTTGTAAGCCGCTTCGAGGGCCACCGAGCCGAAGATAGAGCCCTGCTCGGCGTGCAGTTTTCCCATTTCTTCGCGGAAGGTGGCCAGCAGTCCCTCGTTGGGGACGATCACCGTGGCCGTGGAGAGCCCGGCCAGGTTGAAGGTCTTGCTGGGGGCGATAAAAGTCAGCGTCCGCTCGGCAAACCGCTCGTCCAGCGAGGCGATGTGGATATGGTGGTTGGGGGAATAAACCAGGTCGGAGTGGATTTCGTCGGCGAAGATCAGCACGTCGTGCTTGACACAAAGGTTTCCGATCTGTATCAGCTCCTCTTTCGAAAAAACCCGCCCGGTGGGGTTGTGGGGGTTGCACATCAGGAAGACGCGGGCCCCGGCTAATTTGCGGTCGAGGTCTTCGAAGTCGATTTCGTAGCGGTCGCCCGCCAGGCGCAGGGGGTTGTCGATGACGGTGCGTCCGTTGAGGCGGGTCTGCCGCGCGAAGGGGTGGTAGACGGGCGGCTGGATCACGACCCCGTCGCCGGGTTGCGTGAAGGCCCTCAGCGCCAGGACGATGCCGGGCACCACGCCCGGCACGAAGTCGAGCCACTGGGGCCGGATCGCCCAGCCGTTGCGCCGGCCGACCCATTCCACGATGCTCCGCCAGTAGGCGGGACTGCGGAACGAATAGCCCAGCACGGGGTGTCGGAGCCGCCGGGCGATGGCCTCCAGCACCTCGGGCGGAGAAGCGAAATCCATGTCGGCGACCCACATCGGGATCACCTCTTTGCGGCCGAAAACCAGCTCCCGGTGGTCGTACTTTTCGCAAAAAGTGCCCTCCCGGGGAAGTATAGCATCAAAATTGTATTTCATACGAAAGGCAAAGATACGAGAGAATCTAAATTATTAAATATACCTTTGCCCCGGTTTGCGCAATTTGATTTGCGCAAATTCCGTTAAAACAAATGAGTTTCAACATAGAAACTCCCACTAAAAAAGTACCCGAGATGGGGAATAATTCAATCAGCTGATGAGCACCTATGACAAAAAAGGCAAAGCGCCGCGCGGAGATTTCCGCCCGCGCGAAGGAGCCTACAAAAAAGACTTTTCCCGTCGGGAAGACTCGAAAAGTTTCGGAGGGGACGACAACGCCTCCCCTTTTATGAAAGACAAGCGTTCGCGCGGGGACTATTCTGAAAAACCCCGCTACGAAAGCCGCCCGCCGCGGGACGACCGCCGCGAGGAGAGGCCTTACCGCAGCGAGCGCGACGACCGTTCGGGTGGCGACGACCGCCGCCGTTCGTACAACCCCAATTTCACCCGCGACAACCGTCCCGCGTACCCGCGCCGCGAAGACGACCGCGAGGGAGGCTACCGTGGAGAGCGGAATTTCAACCGCGACGACCGCCGCGAAGGAGGCTTTTCGAGAGAGGGCGGCTATCGCAAGGAAGGCGGCTACAACCGCGACGATCGCCGGGAGGGTGGCTACCGCAAAGAGGGAGGCTACAACCGGGACGACCGCCGCGAAGGGGGCTACCGCAGTGACCGCAGTTTCAACCGGGACGACCGTCCGGGAGGTTTTTCGAGAGAAGGAGGTTTTCGCAAGGAAGGCGGCTACAACCGGGATGACCGTCCCGGGGGTTTCCGCAAAGAGGGTGGCTACAACCGCGACGAGCGTCCGGGCGGCTACCGCAGCGACCGCAGTTTTAACCGGGACGACCGTCCCGGAGGTTTTTCGAGAGAAGGCGGTTTCCGTAAGGAAGGCGGCTTTAACCGGGATGACCGTCCCGGCGGCTTTCGCAAAGAAGGCGGTTTCCGCAAAGAGGGAGGTTACAACCGGGATGACCGTCCGGGAGGCTTCCGCAAAGACTTCAACCGGGATGACCGGCGCGAAGGAGGTTTCCGCAAGGAAGGCGGCTACAACCGCGACGACCGGCGCCCCTCGGGAGGCAGCCGTCCCCCGTTCCAGAAATACGACAAGGACAACTACCCCCGTTTCGAGCCCTCGAAATCCACCGGGGCCATCCGCCTCAACCGTTTTATCGCCAACTCGGGCATCTGCTCGCGCCGCGAGGCCGACGAGTTGATCCAGGCCGGGGTGGTGAGCGTCAACGGGACCGTGGTCACCGAGCTGGGATCGAAAGTAAACCCCACGGATGAAGTGCGCTTCAACGGGGAGGTGATCAAGGGTGAGAAAAAGGTCTACATCCTGATGAACAAGCCCCGCGGCTACGTCACCTCGCTGGAAGACCCCCACGCCGACAAGACGGTGATGGATCTGCTCAAGGACGCCTGCCAGGAGCGGGTGTACCCCGTGGGCCGGCTCGACAAGAACAGCGTGGGCGTGCTGCTGTTCACCAACGACGGCGAACTGACCCGCCAGTTGACCCACCCGAGCTACAACAAGAAAAAGATCTACCAGGTAAGCCTCGACAAGCCTCTCACGCAGGCCGACATGCAAAAACTGGCCGACGGGATCGAACTCGAGGACGGGTTGATCTTCGCCGACGAGGTGAGCTATGTCGACGAGACCAAAAAGGAGATCGGCATCGAGATCCACTCGGGCCGCAACCGCATCGTGCGCCGCATGTTCGAAGCGATGGGCTACTCGGTGCAAAAACTCGACCGCGTCTACTTCGGCGGCCTCACCAAGAAACTGCTCAAGCGGGGCGCTTGGCGCTTCCTGAGTCCGCTGGAGGTGTCGCGGCTCAAGAGCGGCGAATACGAATAGCGTAGATTTTAGAAGACAGGAGAGGGCTCCGGGTCAAAAAAACTTGGAGAAATAAAAATTATCCGTTATATTTGCCCTCTCTTAGAACGGACGGTTCTCTAGCTCAGTTGGTAGAGCACGACACTCTTAATGTTGGGGTCGTGGGTTCGAGCCCCACGGGGACCACGTTTGAAGGCGCAGCGAGATTTTCTTGCTGCGCTTTTTCTTTTGGGGAGCAGGGACCTTGTTTGAAAGCTCCGATGGTCGTTGGATCATCGGGGTTTTTATTTTGCGGATATTGTCTTATTTTTACAGAAACACCCTAACCCAACCCTTTCCCGATGGACAGACGTACCTTCCTGCTTCGCAGCGGGCTGATCACGCTCGGCGGAGTCGCCGTGACGCATTTTCCCGCCCTGGCCCAGGCGGCCCAGAAAAGTTATTCGCTGAGTTTCGACGCCGACCTCTACCGGCGGTTCCAATCCCCCGAGTCCGTCTACAATCCCTTTGCCCGCTGGTGGTGGATCGAGAACATCATCAGCGAGGAGGAGCTGTGCCGGAGCCTGCGGCTGATGAAAGGGGCCGGATTCGGCGGGGTGGAGATCAATCCGATCGGCTTTCCCGAGCGGGACGATCCCGCCGGGATGCTCTCCCAGGCCAAGAAGTGGCTCAGCGACGAGTGGATCGACCTGCTGGACGTGACGCTCAAGGAGGCCGCGCGGCTCGATATGTCCTGCGACCTGCTGGTAGGCTCGGGCTGGCCCTTCGGCGGCGAATTCCTCCGCGAGGAGGAGATGGCGCAGACGGTGCGCGTGGAGGCGATCGAGTTGGAGGGCCCCCAGACGTTCACCCTCTCGGAATTCGACCTCTTTTCGCGGGTGGACCCCGACACCACCACGCCCTCGAAGGTCCGCACCTTTGAATTGATGCAGTTGCAACTGGTCCCGGCCCCCTTCCTTTCGCCGGAGCAGGTGATCGATTGCAGCGCCCGGATCGGACAGCGCATGATACAAATCGACGTGCCCGCCGGAAAACACTTCCTGTACGCCGTGGTCCGGGTGACGGCCTTCGCCGAGGTGATCAACGGGGCTCCCGGAGCGGGCGGCCCCATCCTGGACCACATGAACCGGGCGGCCGTGTGGCGCTACCTGAACGTGATGTCGGGCAAGATCATCGACCGCATCGGCCCCCTCAGAGGCCGCCTGAGGGCCATGTACACCGACTCGATGGAGCTCGAGGGGGCCAACTGGACGGGCGATATGGCCGCCGAATTCGAGCGGAGGCGCGGGTACGATCTGATGCCTTATCTGCCTTATATCCTGCTCAAGGCCGGAAAGCTGGGAGAAACCCTCAATGTATCCTTCGGGGTGGAAAAGTCGCCCGCGTTCCAGGAGTTCCTCAACCGCGTCCGCTACGACTTCGAGCTGACCAAGGCCGAGCTGCTGAAAGAACGCTTCAACGGGACGTTTATCGAATGGTGCAAAAGCATCGGGGTGCTTTCCCGGGCCCAAAATTACGGCCGGGGCTTCTTCCCCATGGAGAGCAACCTGGGCTACGACATCCCCGAGGGGGAGTCCTGGACCACCAACTGGCTCAAGCACCGCCTGGGCGAGGAGATGTCCAACGAGGACTACCGCCGCGGCCGGGGCTATACGATGATCAACAAGTTCGTCTCCTCGGCCGCCCACCTCACCGGCCGGCGCATCGTCAGCTGCGAGGAGATGACCAACACCTACAACGTCTTTAACGCCACGCTCGATTTTTTGAAACTGGGCTCCGACATGAGCGTCATTTCGGGGATTACCCACTCGGTGCTGGGGGGCGTGAACTGCTGTCCGCAGAGCGTCCCCTTCCCCGGCTGGGTGCGCTACGGTTCCTACCTGAGCGAGCACAACAACCTTTGGCCCTACCTGCATTACCTGACCGACTACCGGGGACGCGTCTCGGCCCTGTTGGAACATGCCTCCATGTACACCGACATCGCCATCCTGCCCGCCTACGGCGACATGTGGACCGAGTGGGGCGTGCAGACCGAGCCCTTCCCGATGCGCATCAACGTCCCTTACATGACCCTGCTGTGGGAGGCGATGGTCAAAAACGGCAACGGCTGCGACTACACCTCGGAGATGATCCTGGCGGGCTCGAATGTGCAGAAAGGCAAACTCTGCTACGGGCCCAAACGCTACGGCACCCTCTTCCTGGCCGGGGTCCGGGGGATACAGCCCGAAACGATGGCCCGGATCGACGAATTCGTCCGCTCGGGGGGCCGCGTCTTCTGCGTGGAACGCTACCCGGACCACTCCCTCGGGGCCGGGCGAAGCGCCGAGCGGGACGCGCAGGTCGCGGCCTGGGTGGAGACACTCAAGGGTTTTCCCGATCGCTTCGTGTTGCTGGATATTCCTGAGGATAAAGATTTTATCGGCTGGTATGCCGCCGTCCAGCAACAATACCGCATCACGCCCTTCGTGCAGGTGCACGCCCCCGATCCCTATTTCATGTTCAACCGCTACCAGAGCGACGATCGTTCGGAGATTTTCTTTCTGCTCAACGCCCGGCGCTACGAACGCTACCGGGGGAGGATCACCTTCGCCCGGGAAATCACGGCGGGGAGGAAATCCTCTCTCTGGGACCCGCATAGCGGGGAGCGGTATTCGCTTGCGTTGGAGCGCGACGGCTCGCTCGAGCTGGATCTGGGGCCCGAGGAGTCGCTGATCCTGGTCTTCGACAAGCAAGGGGCTTCCCAGAAGTGGAATCCTCTGCCTTACCGGGGAGCCCAACCCCGCCGACTTGGGGGCTGGGACGTGGAGCTAAGGCACAGCCGGGAGAAGTGGAGCAAAACGATCCGCATGGAAACCCTCGAAGACCTCAAGGAGACGGAGTTCGCCCATTTCACGGGCGACGCGATCTACCGCACCCGCTTCCGCCTGGAGGACCCCTCCGCCACGGTGCTCAACCTGGGGGCGGTACACGGCATTTCCGAAGTGACCTTCAACGGGAAACCTCTGGGGGTCACTTGGTACGGCGACCGCCTGTACGATCTGGCGCCCCACCTCACAAGCGGGGAGAACACCCTGGAAGTGAAGGTCGTGACCGTGCTGGGCAACTACATGAAGACGCTCACCGAAAACAAAACGGCCCAATACTGGACCGTCATCCCCCGCAAGGACCAGCCCATGCAATCGATGGGACTGATCGGACCGGTGGAGCTGTATGGCGCCCGGTAAACCCATAGACGATTTCAAATCGCCGCCATCCGGGGCGCAACGAAATTTCTTGCGGCGCTTTTTATTTCTCGGAGGGCCACTCCTCCCGGGAGAGGCGGCAGATGTGTTCGGTGCGGAGTTCGTTCAGGGCCGGGCAGAGTTTGCCGGTTTCGGTGCGGTGGTGTAGAAAACCGCATTTTTGCTGGACGCGGCGGGATTGTTCGTTGCCGTCGTAGTAGCCGCACCAGATCGTTTTCAACCCCAACTCCTCGAAGCCGTGGCGCAGGATTTCGCGGGCCGCTTCGGGGATCAGGCCGCGGCCCCAGTAGGGCACGGCGATCCAGTAGCCCAGCTCGGCCTCGTCTTCGCCGATCGGGAAGTTGCTTCCGGCGCCCCGGCTCAGGCCGATGCAGCCTATGGCGGTGTCTTCTCCTTTCAGGGTCACGGCGAAGACCCCCTCTCCGGCGAAAATCGTGCGGATGATCCCGAGGCTTTCCTCCACGCTCTTGTGCGGGGGCCAGCCCGCGGCGGGGCCCACCCGCGGGTCTTTGGCGGATTCGTACAGGCTTTCGGCGTCGCTTTCCCGCCAGGGGCGCAGCAGCAGCCTTTCGGTTTGGAGCGTCATTTCGGTTTGGTTTTTCGGTTCGGATGAAAACAAAGATACGCCGGATTTTGCGGCCGGGCAAGGGGAAAATTTGCGGCATCGCGTTCATTTTGTAAGCCTGATTTTTTATCTTTGACTACCCTAATCATCCGCCGGGGGAGCATCTTTTCCCGGCCGGGTACTCTCCCCAGAGCCTATGTTGTGTTATTTCGCGTTATTATCACCGTGTTTCGCCAGCCTCTTCTGGACCCTTACCATCGCCCTCCGGGCCCGGCGCAATTCGACGGCCCAGAACATCTGGATCGCCGCCGGGGCGGCGATGACCGTCAGTACGTCCGTCTGGAGCGTCTGCTTCGCCGGGGTGACCGATTATGCGGCGTTCTACAAACTGGAGGTGCTCGAAGCCTTCACGACCCTGCTGCTGCCTCCGCTGTTCTACTTCTGTTTCCGCTCGCTGACCAACGAAAAACCGTTCGGCTGGAAGATGTACGTCTGGCTCCTCCCGGCGGTGGCCGTCGGGGCGGCCATGGCGGCGCTCTACCTGGAGATGGGGGAGTCCCGGGCGGTGGCCTACCTGCAGGCGACCATCGGCAGCCGGGGGGCGCCGACCGGGCTTTCCGGGGCGGAATATGCCCTGAGTCTGATCAGCGGTCCCGTGTATTCTCTGCTGGTGGTGGCTCAGCTCATTTTCGTGCTGGTCTACGGCACCGTGCGCCTGATCAGGTACCGCCACCGGCTCGACGAGGTCTTTTCGGCGCTGGACGGGAAATCCCTGGAAAACATCCGGGCCCTGCTCGTGTGCGGGTATGCCATGCTGTTGCTGTCGTTGACGCCCTACCAGGGCCGGTACCATTACAACGAGCCTACTCTGTTCCTCTGCCTGCTGATGCTCTGCTGGGCCGTGGCGATCTTCGTCATGGGGTTGAACGTCTCCCGCCTGGAGTACTCGGCCGGGACGCTCGCCTCCGAATTGGAGGAGGCCGACCGGGAAAACGCCGGGCGGCACCCCGACGCACCGGACGGGGCCGGGCCGGCGGAGGAGAAGTTCGCCGGGCTGATCCGCTCGTTCGAGGCGCTGATGGACGAGGAGCGCATTTTCCTGCAAAGCGACCTGCGCCTGGACGACCTGGCGGCGATGATGCGCACCAACCGCACCTACCTCTCGCGGATGATCAACGAGCACTGCGGCTGTTCGTTCTCCACGGCCGTCAACCGCCGCCGCATCGCCTGGGCCCAGGAGCTCATGCTCTCCCATCCCGGCATGCTGCACGAACAGGTCGCCGAGTCCTCGGGCTTCACCCACACCTCGTCCTTCAGCCGCATGTTCCGCCGGATCACCGGCATGACCTGTAGCGAATGGCTGCGCCAGAACGGGCCCCGGTAGCCCTGGTTTTCACGTTTTCTCCAGCCGGATAGAACCGCCGCGAAGAGTTCTTTGCGGCATTTTTTCACCGCTTTTCTTAGGTAAATCATTCATTTTGTTACCTTTGTAAACATGTTTTTCTTCCACTTCATCTTCCTGATCCCCTGCTTCGCCAACCTGTTCTGGGCGGCGGTCCTCTCCTGCCGGGGGAAAAGCAACCTGCGTCCGCAGAACGTCTGGATCGGGACCTCCTTGCTGCTCGCCGTCAGCGGATTCATCTGGGGCGCCTACCTGAGCGGAGAGGGCGGGGAGAATTTTTACAAGCTGGAGATCGTCGAGGCTTTCACCGTGCTGGCCTATCCCGCCTTCCTCTATTTCTATTACCGCACCCTCACCGACGAACGCCCTCTGGGCTGGAGGGATTATCTCTGGTTGCTGCCCGCTGTGCTCATCGGCACCGGGACGGCGGTGCTGTACGCCGCCGTGGACGGGCCCCAGGCTCCGGCGATCCTGTACGACATGGCGCAGGGGGGGGCTTCCTACAGGCAGGGCTTCCCGCTCTCCTTCCGGGTGCTCTTCCTGGTGAGCGTGACCTTCTTCAATATCTCCATCCGGGTGGAATTGCTCGCCGTGATCGTCTATGCCCTCTTGCGCTACCTGCGCTACCGCCGGCGCCTGAACGACTTCTTCTCGAACAGCGAGAACAAGTCGATGGACAGCAACCGGGCCATGCTCCACTGGGTGTTCTGCTTCCTGTTCGCCTCGGTGTTCATGACCGTGGGCCGCTACTATTACCACAGCCATCCCGCTCTGGCGGCGGGGCTGATGGCAGTCATGGGGCTGATCTCCTTCGCCATGGGATACAACGTCCGGGAGCTGAGGTATACCGCCGTCGAGCTGGCCGCCGAAGAGCGCCGGGGCGACCTCGAGGCCCTGCAGGGCGGTTACGCGCTCGGGGCGGGACAGGACCCCCCGCAGGGGGCTTCGCGGCAACGCGAATTGGCCGAAAGTTTCGACCGCCTGATGGACGAGGAGCGCATTTTCCTGCAAAGCGACCTGCGCCTGGACGACCTGGCTTCGCGGATGCGCACCAACCGCACCTACCTCTCGCGGATGATCAATGAGCACTGTGGCTGTTCGTTCTCCACGGCCGTCAACCGCCGCCGCATCGCCTGGGCCCAGGAGTTGATGCGCACCCAGCGGGGCATGTTCCAGGAGCAGGTCGCCGAGTCCTCGGGCTTTACCCACGCCTCGGCTTTCAGCCGCATGTTCCGGCAGGTCACGGGCATGACCTGCAGCGACTGGCTGCGCCGCAACGGACTGCAATAGACCGTTTATACGATTGATAAAATTGAAAAAACCCGCTGAAAAGGCCTGCTTCATACTGATTGTCAGCGGAATAAATCCCGACACAAGAGATTTGTTTTTTTACTGATTGTTAAACAAAATATTCAATTTGTTAAATTTCACGGCCTTTCTACCCTGTATCTTTGTTCTGCGGTTCTCCGGGCCGGAAAATCCGCCCAGGGGAAGTGTTTGAAGGCGCATGAAAGGTCCTTTCTGCGTCTTTTTAGTTGAAATCGAAGGCCGCAGCACCCCTCCTTCCGGACGCGATTCGGGGGAAGAGCCCGATTTTCCCGAAAAGTCGTTAAATTTGTTAGGGGTTTTCCCTGACCCAACATCCGAAAAGAAATGGCAGATATCCGAGGAATCGTACCCCCTATGGTCACCCCGCTCCGGGATGACGGCAGCCTGGACCGCGAGGGAACGGCCCGGCTCATCGAACACCTCATCGCCGGGGGCGTGCACGGGATCTTCATCCTGGGCACGACGGGCGAGGCCCAGAGCCTCCCCTACGAAATCCGCTACCAGCTGACCGAACTGGCCTGCCACCTCATCGGGGGCCGGGTGCCCGTGCTGGTGGGTATCTCCGACACCTCCTTCGAGGAGAGCCTGCGGCTGGCCCGCCGGGCGGCGGAGTGCGGGGCCGCGGGGGTCGTCTCGACGGCGCCCTACTACTTCCCGCCCTCGCAGCAGGAGATGATCGAGTATTTCACGGCCGTGGCTGACGCCTCCCCCCTTCCGCTCTACCTCTACAACATGCCCTCCCACGTCAAGGTCTCGCTCGACCCGGCCACCGTGGAAACCCTGGCCCGCCACCCCAACATCGCCGGACTCAAGGACAGCTCCTCGAGCATGGTCTATTTCCAGCACCTGCTCCACCGCCTGCACTACACGTCCGGCTTCGCCCTCTTCGTGGGTCCCGAGAAACTGACCGCCGAATGCGTCAAGATGGGCGCCGCGGGCGGGGTCAACGGAGGGGCCAACCTCTTTCCGGAGCTCTACGTGAAGCTTTACGAAGCCGCCTCGGCGGGCAAACTGGACCGGATGAAAGTCCTCCAGCAGAAAGTGGTGGAGGTCGGCGCCGCCCTCTACGGCATCGGCCGCTACGACTCGAGCTACCTCAAGGGGCTCAAGACCGCCCTTTCGCTCCGGGGCCTCTGCAACGACTACATGGCCTATCCCTTCCGCCGCTTCCGGGCCGAGGAACGCACCCGGGTCCGGGAGGCCCTCGAACGGCTGGGCTGCCCCATAGAAAACCCCTAAAGCGCTGTCACATTGCAAATCACTCTCCTGGATTACCTGGTCTTTTTCGCCTTCGTGGCGGGCGTCACGCTCTTCGGTTGTTCGTTCTACCGCAGAAGCCGCCAGGGAGTGAATGCCTTCACCAAAGCGGACGGCTCGCTGAGCGCCTGGGTGGTGGGGATGTCCATTTTCGCCACCTTCGTCAGCAGCATCAGCTTCCTGGGACTTCCGGGCGACGCCTACGCCAAGAACTGGAATCCCTTCGTCTTCAGCCTCTCGATCCCGCTGGCCGCCTACCTGGCGGCGAAGGTTTTCGTGCCGCTCTACCGGCAGATGAACAGCGTTTCGGCGTATCATTACCTGGAGGTGAAATTCGGCTACTGGGCCCGGGCCTACGTGGCCGCCTGCTACCTGCTCACCCAACTGGCCCGCGCCGGGTCGATCCTCTTTCTGCTGGCCCTGCCGCTCAACTTCATGTTCGGCTGGAGCATCCCTGCGATCATCGTCGCCACGGGGGTCCTCACGCTGCTTTACTCGCTGCTGGGGGGCATCGCCGCGGTGATCTGGACCGACGCCGTGCAGGGGATCATCCTGATCGCCGGGGCTCTGGCCTGCGCCTTGGTCCTTACGTTTTCGATGCCCGAAGGGCCTTCTCAACTTTTTGAAATCGCTTCCCAACACCACAAATTCAGCCTCGGCAGCTTCGGGGGCAGCCTCTGCGAGCCTACCTTCTGGGTGATCTTTGTTTACGGGCTGTTTATCAACGTCCAGAATTACGGCATCGACCAGAACTACGTCCAGCGCTACCTGACCACCCGCTCGACCCGCGAGGCCGTGCGGGGAACCCTGCTCGGGAGCCTGCTCTACATCCCGGTCTCGCTGCTGTTCGTCTACATCGGCACGGCCCTGTTCGCCTACTACACCGCTTCGCCGGGCCTGCTGCCCGAGGGGATCTCCGGGGATAGGGTCTTTCCCTATTTTATCGTCCACGGGCTGCCTACCGGCATCACGGGCCTGTTGATCGCCTCGATCTTCGCCGCCGGGATGAGCACCCTCTCGACGAGCATCAACTCCGGGGCCACGGTGGTGCTGACCGATTTCGCCCAGCGCCTTTCGCGGCGCGAGCTCACCAAGCGGCAGAGCATGGGCGTGCTCTACGGCGCCTCGCTGGGCATCGGGGCCATCGGGGTCGGCGTGGGGCTGATGATGATGGAGGTGACGGGGGTGCTGGAGGCCTGGTGGAAGCTGTCGGCCATTTTCAGCGGCGGGATGCTGGGCCTGTTCCTGCTGGGGCTGGTGAGCCGGACGCCCCGGCGTGCGGCGGCCGTCGCGGGGGTGGTCTCCGGGGTGCTGGTGATCGCCTGGATGAGCCTGTCGCCGGGCATCAACGAAGGTTCTCCTTGTTATGTATTTAAAAATTCCTGGCATGTCAACCTGACGATTGTCGTGGGGACCACCGTCATCTTCCTGGTGGGCTTTATGCTGACGCTCCTTGGAAACCGAAAAAAGAAAAAGCGATGAAAAAGTGTGTTTTGATCGTCACGGCGCTCCTGCTGTGCGGGGCGTTTATTCAATGTGGACCTTCCGACGTGAGCGGGTGGAGCGAGGAGCGGGCCGAGCGCTGGCTCGCGCGCAGCGCCTGGGGCACGGGCCTCGAGATGCTGCCCGATTCCTCGATCGACGCCCGCACGATGGCCGCCCAGGTGATGGCCGATCCGGACGCCTGGGCTGCGGCCTTCAAGTTTTTGCAGCAGACCGATTTGCTGACGATCAAGGAGGGGGTTTATTCCCTGACCGAGGAGGGTGTGTACGCCACGGTCACCGACTACACGACCCGGGATTCGGCCCGCTTCGAGGCCCACCGGGCTTTTATAGATATCCAATACGTGCCCTCGGGCCGCGAGGGGATCGACTTCTCGCCGCTGGACGAGGAGGTCGCCGCCGCCACAGAGTATGACGCCCGGCGCGACATCCTCTTTTTCGACTGCGACGAATTTATCCGGCTCAAGGCCGATTCCACGCGCTTCTTCGTCTTCTTCCCCACGGACGCCCACCGTCCCTGCATGAGCCTGGGCCGCAAGGGTCCCGCCCGCAAGATCGTGGTGAAAATTCCTTGGAAAGAGTAAGCCGGCCCGTTCCCCGAAAAAGCCGCGTCCCGAAAAAGGACGCGGCTTTTTTACTCGAACTGAAAAGGCTTGGTCGGCGGAATTTTACCCCGCTCCGACTCGAAAAAGAACTGCTCGGCCCCGAAGGCGGGCCGGAGCTGGTCGAACCAGGTGGCCTTGGGGTCATAGGCGGCCAGGAAGGGCACGTCCACCCAGGAGGGGTTGCGGCCCTGGATAAAGCGCAGCACGAAGACCTTTTCGCCCTGCACCTCCGTGACTCCCAACATCTGGATCTTGCCCGCGTGGTCGCTCATGCTGGGTCCGCGCACCGTGCGGCACAGCCCGCTCACGCTGCCGTAGGCCCGTCGGAAAATGGTCCAGCAGCGCTCCAGCGGCACCTCGAAGTAGGCCTTGGGCCCGGTGTCCCGGGCCACGAACATGTAGTAGGGGATGCAGCCCAGGTCGACCTGACGCCGCCACATTTTCGCCCAGAGCTCCGGGCGGTCGTTGATGTTGCGCAGCAGGGGCGACTGGGTGCGGATCTGCGCCCCCGTGGCGCGGATGCGGGCGATGGCCTGCTCGACGGCGGGGGTGGAGAGCTCCCGCGGGTGGTTGAAGTGGGCCTGGAAGGCCAGGTGTTTTCCGGAGGCGGAGACCCGTTCGAACAGGGCCAGCAGCCGGTCGCTGTCCTCGGCGGTGAGGAAGCGGTAGGGCCAGTAGGCCAATGACTTGCTTCCTATACGAATCGACCGAATATGTTGAAAGCGCGGCTCGAGCAGGGGCAGGATGTAGCGTTCGAGCACCTCGGCGCTCATGACCATCGGGTCGCCCCCGGTAAAGAGAATATCCGTCACCCCCGGGTGCAACTCCAGGTATTTCAGCAGCAGGTCGGTCTCTTTCATGGCGAACTTCAGGTCGTGGAGGCCCGAAAACTGCGGCCAGCGGAAGCAGAAGGTGCAGTAGGCGTGGCAGGTCTGGCCCTGGCTGGGGAAAAAGAGCACCGTCTCGGGGTACTTGTGCTGCACGCCCCGCAGTTTGGTGGGCCCCAGCGAGGGAACGTTGTGCTCCTGGCCTGCCGGATTTGGGTTGAGCGACAGGCGGATCTGGCGGACCGTTTCGCTGATCTCGGCCTCGGACGCGCCCTGGTCGAGCAGCCTGGCGACCCGCTCGTAATGCCGGCGGGAGAGCATTTCCCGCCGGGGGAAGTTGAGGGTGAAGATGGGGTCGGTCTCGGGATGCTCCCAGTCGATCAGTTCGTCGACCACGTAACTATTTGTTTTGAAGGGCAGAACCCGCCCCACGATGTCGATGTCCCGCTTGAGGTTTTCGTCGATGCGCTCCATCTGGGGGATCGAGCGGTAGTTGTTCAGGTTGAATACTTGCATTTTTCGCGTCATGGCATAACAATTTTAAGGGCTCATCCTCAGGATGATACCCGCAACAGAATAAAGGTGTTCGATAGGGGGCTCGTGGCGCGCGGCAAGCTGGGCCGCGGCCGGGAAAAAGAAGATAGTTCGGCCCGATGGAAAGAGGAGAAAATGGATCGAAAAAGCCCCCGGCTATTCTTCCCTCCGGCAGGGAGGGATAGATAAAAATGCGAAAAAAAACGCAAAAAAAGAATTTTTCTGACCCGGGGAAATGAAAACCGCCGGGGAATCGGCTGATTTCCCGGCGGTTAGAATCGTTATTTTTTTCACACTATTTTCACTCCCGCGACGGGTTTTCCCCCATTTTCTGAAAATAGGCGACCACTTCCCCGGCCCGGTTTTCGCCGATCTCGGCGGCGAGTTCTTCCCGGGAGGCCTTGCGGATGCGGGAGATCGTCCGGAATTTTTTCAACAGTTTTTCGACGGAGCGGGGGCCCAGGGTCGGAATGCTTTCGAGTTCGCTCTTGATAAAGGCCAGGGAGCGTTTCTGGCGGTGGAAGGTCACCCCGAAGCGGTGCGCCTCGTCGCGGATGTGCATCAACACCTTGAGCGCCTCGCTGTTGCGGTCGAGGTAGTAGGGCGTGGGGTCGTTCGGGAAGAAAACTTCCTCGATGCGCTTGGCCAGGCCCACGATGGCGATCCGGTCGGCCACGCCCAGACGCTGCAACACCTCGTAGGCAAAGCCCAACTGCCCCTTGCCGCCGTCGATGACGATCAACTGGGGCAGCTCGGCCCCCTCGTCCAGCAGGCGGCGGTAGCGGCGGGTGACGATCTCCTCCATCGAGGCGAAGTCGTTGGCCCCGACGACGGTCTTGACGTTGAAGTGGCGGTACTCCTTTTTGGACGGTTTGCCGTCGCGGAAGACGACGCAGGAGGCCACGGGATTGGTTCCCTGCAGGTTGGAGTTGTCGAAGCACTCGATGTGGCGGGGCGGCTCGCTCAGGTGAAGTTCTTTCTGTAGAGAAGCCAGGATGCGGTCGGCGTGGCGCGCGGGGTCCTTGATCTCGATCTGCTTGAGTTTTTCGAGGCGGTAGACCCGGGCGTTCTTTTCCGAAAGTTTTAATAATTGGAGTTTGTCTCCACGCTGGGGAACGGTGAAATGGACCCCCTCGAACAGCTCGCCGTTGGGGGCGAAGGGGACGATCACCTCGCGGGAGAGCGGCGCTTCGAGGCGCTCGCGGATGCCGTCGATGGCGTAGGAGAGGATCTCCCGGGGCTCGTCCTCGAGGCCGGGGCGCAGCTCGACGGTGAAGGAGTGGACCACGGCCCCCTGGGCGATGCGCATAAAGTTGCAGAAGGCCATGCCCTCCTCGCTCACCAGCGAGAAGACGTCCAGGTCGGTGAGCGTGTTGCTCACCACCACCGACTTGCTTTGGTAGGAGGAGAGCACCTCGATGCGCTTTTTGTAGCGGGCGGCTTCTTCGTATTGGAGTTTTGCGGCGGCTTCCTCCATTTTCCCTTGCAGGTAGTCGCGCGTGGCCCGGGTGTCGCCCTTGAGCAGGGCGGCGGCCAGGTCGATGCTTTTCCGGTAGTCGGCCTCGCTCTGGCGACCTACGCAGGGGCCCAGGCAGTTGCCGATGTGGTACTCGAGGCAGACGCTGTAGCGGCCCCGGGCGATGGCCTCCGGGGAGAGGTTGAGCTTGCAGGTGCGCAAGGTGTAGAGGCCCCGCAGGGTCTCGAGGATCGCCTTCTGGACAAAGCCCGAGGCGTAGGGCCCGAAGTAGCGGGAGCCGTCCCGTTCGAAACGCCGGGTGGAGAGTATCCTCGGAAAATGTTCGTTGCGGATGACGATCCAGGGGTAGGTCTTGTCGTCCTTGAGCAGGGTGTTGTAGCGGGGCTGGAGGTTTTTGATCATGTTGTTCTCCAGCAGGAAAGCCTCGCTTTCGGAACCCACCACCGTGTGTTGCAGGTCGCGGATGCGCCCGATCATCAGTTTCACCTTGGCGTTGTGCCCCCCCCGGGCCAGGAAATAGGAAGAGACCCGGCGCTTGAGGTTTTTGGCCTTGCCGACGTAGATCACCTGGTCGTCCGCCCCCAGAAACTGGTACACTCCCGGGCTGTCGGGCAGCAGGGAGACCTTTTCTTTGAGCGTATCGGGGGAATCGGGTTTTATCACAAGAACAAAGGTATTAAAAAAACTTCTCGCTTTGTTTCACCGGCTTTTTTGCCTACCTTTAAAAATCGTACCCCTAAAATCTACTAACCCGATGAAACATAGCTTATCCTTTTTTATTGTCGCCCTGCTTTGTGTGTCACCGCTTTGGGCCCAGCAACATTCCGTGGCGATCGTGTGGCCCGCCCCCCCGGGCGAAGTGAGCCTTTCGGTCAGCGAGGGCCGGTTGGATGCCCTGAAAACCCCTGCCGGGGCCAAGGTCCGCGGCGGGAATGTCCGCTTTACGGGAAAAAGCGACTGCCGCCTCGAAGCCGCCGTCTCTCAGGCTAAACTCGATCCCGGGGCCGGGGCCACCCTCGTGAGCGTGAGCGCCGGAGCAAACAGTTTCTCCTTTTTCCTACGGGATGTTTCGGAGAGTTATCCCATCTTCTTGCCGCAATACGGGGTCGCCGTGCTGCCCGGCGACGATGCCCGGACTTATGCACAGGTCGCCGCGGACGTGCGGGAGCGCGGCACGCTGACCAAATTGCAGCGGATCGAGCTCCAACCCGAAAATACCTTCGAGGCCGCCGAGGCCGCCGCACGCAACCTGACGGCCCCCATCTGGCTGGGCCTTTCGCGCGATGTGCGCAACTTCGAGATCGAGGAAGACCTGCCCGGAAGCATGCTGGAGGAAAAAATGATCAAACCCCTCAACGCCACCAACGGGATCAAGCTCGCCGAGACCGGGGACAAGCCTGTTAACTACCGCTACGCCCTGGGCCGCGGCGTGGGTTTTCAGAGCGCCATCCGCCGCCACCTCGACCGGGGCAGCCTGCCCATCTACCACAGCGAACTGACCGACGACGACATCCTCTACCACACCCTGGCTTTCGTCTCCTTCGAGCGTTCGCCCCTGAGCGCCGCGACGGTGCGGGGGACCGAGAACATGATCGCCGACAAGTTTTCGAACCGGGTGTTTCCCAAGGAGCAGCGCGACGAAGTGGCGGCCAAGATGGCGGCCATCTCCTACGACGAGCAGACGGTGCTCTACACCCGCACCCGGATCGAAAACCGGGGCTCGGTGCCCCGCTACGCCTGGATGAAGGTCCCCAAGCCCGACGGAAAATCGCCCTATCTCTTCGACAACGAAAAAGGATTTTCAAATTATTCCGAAGACCGGGTTTTCTGCGTCACCAAGCTGGACGGCAAGCCGATCCACCAGGAAGAGATCGCCGTACTGCTGGCCCCCGGGCAGAGCATCGACTTCGAATTCTACCTGCCCCACGAACCCATCCCCGCCGCCCGGGCCGAGGCCCTGATCGGGCAAACGTTCGAGGATCGCTACGTCGAATGTGTCCGCTACTGGGAGGCCAAGCTCGCCCGGGGGGGCCGCTTCAGCCTGCCCGAACGGCGCATCGACGAGATCGCCCACGCGGGGCTGCTGCACCTCGACCTGATCACCTACGGCACGGAACCCGACGGCCCGCTTTCGCCCAACGTGGGCATCTACGGGCCCATCGGCACCGAGAGCGCCCCCATCCTGCTCTTCTACGCCTCGATGGGCTGGAACGACAACGCCCGCCGTGCGCTGACCTATTTTCTGGACACCCAGCAGGAAGACGGCCGCATCGAGAATTTCAACGGCTACACCGTCGAGACCGGGGGCGTGCTCTGGACCGCGGGCGAATATTTTCGGTACAGCCGGGATACAACCTGGGTACGCAACGAGGCGCCCCGCCTGATCAAAGCAGCCAACTACCTGAAAACCTGGCGCGAGCGCAACAAGATCGACTCCCTCCGGGGAGGCCGCGGCTACGGCATGGTCGAGGGCAAGGTGGCCGACCCGGTGGACCCCTACCGCCAGTTCCTGCTCAACGGCTACGGCTACCTCGGGATGCAGCGCATGGGTGAAATGCTCTCCGCCGCGGGCCTTCCCGAAGGGGCGGAGTTCGCCGCCGAAGCCCGGGCCTGGAAGGAAGATATCCGGACCACGTTCTTCGCCAAGATGTTCCGCTCCCCGGTGGTGCCCCTGGGCGACGGCAGCTGGAGTCCCACGGCCCCGCCCTGGGCCGAACAGCCGGGCCCGAGGTTGCTCTACCAGCGCCCGGACCGCTATCGCTCGCACGGGACCTTTATAGCCCCCGACAACCTGCTGGGCCCGTTCTACCTGGTGTTCTGCGAGGTGCTGGACGACGACGAGCCCGCCGCGAAAACCCTGTTCGACTACCAGGCGGAGCTGCTGCTCCAGGAGAACACGGCCGTCAGCCAGCCCTACTACAGCCGCCACAACTGGTACCAGGCCCGCATGGGCATGGTCAAGCCCTTCCTAAACACCTACTACAACACCCTGGCCGGGCACCTCGACCGCGAGACCTACACCTTCTGGGAGCACTACTTCAAGCTCAGCCCCCACAAGACCCACGAGGAAGCCTGGTTCCTGATGGAGACCCGCTGGATGCTCTACCTGGAGCGGGGGGATACGCTCGAGTTACTGAAAGTCGCTCCCCGGGCCTGGCTCGCCGACGGACAAAAAATCTCGGTGCAGGGGATGCAGAGTTACTTCGGGGCGCTCGACCTGGAGGTCGTTTCGCACACGGACGAGGGCTACATCGAGGCCCGTGTGGCCTGCGACCCGGCCCGGCGTCCGGCCTGCGTGACGCTGCGCCTGCCTCATCCGCAGGGGCTGCGTCCGGTCAAGGTGAGCGGGGGCGTTTATGATGAAGCCTCCGAGACGCTTACCCTTTCGCCGTTCACCGGGGAAGCCCGGGTTCGCCTGGACTTTTAAGAAATAAAGAGATGAATCGAAAATTGATCGGCCTGCTGCTGTTGCTGGGTATTTCCCAAGGCCTTTTCGCGCAAAAAACCATTGTCCTCGAAAACGCCGCGCTGCGGGCCGAGTTCGACCTCGGGAGCGGGGCCCTGGTGCGTTTCGAAAACAGACAAAGCGGCTGGAATGCCGTGGAGCGTCCCGAACTGGGAAAATCGTTCCAGATGCTGATCCCCCTGCCCGAGCGGCGGTTCAACAATGCCTACGGGGCTCAGCAGGCGGCTCCCGGGGTGAAAAAGGAGGGCAACTCCGTCACCTTTACCTGGGAGGGCATCCGCTCCGAGGGACTTGACAAAACACTGCCCATCCGCTTTACGGGCCGTATCGCGCTTGAAGAACGGGGCCTGGTCTACTCGGGCACGCTCGAAAACCGCTCGGAATTTCCGGTGGAATACCTCTGCTGGCCCTGGTTCGGGGAGCTGGCCCCGCCCGACCGGGACGGAGAAATGGTCTGGCAGAGCCTCAACTACGGACAGAGCCAGCAGCGGCAGATCTATCCGCAGTTCTGGACCCCGAAAGGCTACTGGGGCATCGATTATCCCACGCAGACCTGGATGCTGCCCGAGTGCGGTTTCCTGCTCGTGCGCAGCGAGCAACAGGGATTCTGCGTAATCGCCGACGACCCCGACCTGCTGCGCCCCGTGCAGTGCATTTTCGAGTTGATCCCGGGAGCCCTGACAGGCAACCACACCGGGGGCACCGTGCCCCGGACCCCGGAAGTGGACGGCATCCCCGTGCGCATCGAATTCAAGACCAACCACCTGCTATACACCGCTCCGGGCGCAAGCGCCGCGCTGACCCCGGTCGTGCTGACCCCCTACCAGGGCGGCTGGCAGCAGGGCACGGACATTTACAAAACCTGGCGGGCCACCTGGCAGCGTCCCCCGAGCCGCCCCCGCTGGCTGGAAGAGATCCGCGGCTGGAGCCAGATGCAGATGAACACGGCCGAGGACCGCATCAATATGCGCTACGCCGAGCTGCCCGATTTCGCCCGCGAGTGTAAACGCTACGGGGTCTCGGTGATCGAGCTGACGGGCTGGAACGCCGGGGGCCAGGACCGCAACTACCCCTGCCACGACACCGACCCGAGGCTGGGTACCCTGGAGGAATTCCGGGCGGCCATCGCCGAGTGCGAGGCCATGGGGGTACACATTCTGCTGTTCAATAAATTCACCTGGTCGGACATTTCGACTCCCTGGTACCACTCCGAGTTGAACCGCTATGCGGCGAAGGATATTTTCGGCGACCCCTACCTCTTCGAAGGCTACCAGTACAACACGTATACGCAGTTGATCGGGATCAACACCCGCCGCTTCGCGGTGATGTGCCCCGTTTCCGAAAAGTGGCGGCAGATTTCTTCAAACGAATTTTCGAAGAGCGTGGACCTGGGGGCCTCCGGGATTCTCTACGACGAAAACCAGCACCACGGCGGGGCGCAGTTCTGCTTCGACCCCAACCACGGACACCCCGTGCCCGCGTTTCTTTTCAGCGGGGACAACCCGCTGGCGAAAGATTTCGAAAAGGTTTTTCGGGAGCGCAATCCGGAGTTCGTGATGTTGGGAGAGGGGATTCTCGACGCCCAGACACCCCACTACCACGGTACCTACATCCGGGGCCACGAATGGAGCGTCCCGCTACACCGCTACATCGACCCGCGCCTGCCGATCATCCTCCCCGTCACGGGCCACGACGGCCGCAACATCCTCAACACCTGCCTCAAAAACCGCTACCTGATCGGCTACGAGCCCCGCAATTTCAAGGGCCGCCTCACCGAGGCTCCCGCCCTAATGGCCTACGGCAACAAAATCGACTCCCTGAGGCGCCACTACGCCGATTTTCTCTGGGAAGGGGAATACCGGGATGTGCTGGGGGCGAGCGTGGAGGGAGCCCACGCGCTCTACTCGGTCTTCACGCGCCCGGGCGACGGCAAGCGGGCGGTGGTGGTGATGAACACCAACGACCGGGAGGCCACAAAGGTCAAGGTTTCGCTGGAGGGTGGGGGCACATTGCGTTATGCCACCCCCGAACAACCCGAGCTGCTTCCCTACGACGGCAGCCTCGAACTGCCGCCCTGGGGGGCCGCCGTATTTTTCGAACAATAAACTGTAGACGCGTATGAAAAAGATGCTGTTGTTGCTCTGCCTGTTGGCCGGAGCCTGCACCTCCCAACCCCGGGGACTGCAACCCGAATCGCTTCGCTGCCAGTACGCCGCCGACCCCCTGGGGGTGGACGATCCCGCCCCGCTGCTGGGCTGGCGGATCATGTCGCCCGAGGCCGGGGCCGTGCAGACCGCTTACCGCATCCTGGTGGCCAGCAGCCCCGAAAAGCTAAAAAAAGAGCAGGGAGACCTCTGGGACAGCGGCCGGGTGCCTTCGCCCCGCAGCCAGCAGATCGCCTACGCCGGGGCCCCGCTCGAAAGCGGTCGAGAGTATTTCTGGAAGGTGCAGGTATGGGACGCCCAGGACCGCCCCTCCCCCTGGAGCACTCCTGCCCGCTGGACGACCGGGCTTTTCACCCCCGGAGAATGGCAAGGCGAGTGGATTTCGAGCCGCTATTCGGAAAGCGGTAATTCCCGGGAGATGATCCCCCACTGGGGAGATCAGCCGGACGCGGAGTATGTGCCCGCCGACACGGCCGCCCTCTACCTGCGCAAGACGGTCGACCTCCAGGGCGGGATCGCCCGGGCGACGGCCTACATCTGCGGGCTGGGCTACTACGAGCTCTACCTCAACGGGGCCAAGGTGGGCGACGCGGTGATGGACCCCCTTTTCTCGGACTACCGCCGCAGCCTCTACTACGCCACCTACGATGTCACGGGCGCCCTCGAAAAAGGGGAAAACTGCCTCGGTATCCTGCTGGGCAACGGCTTTTTCAACCTGCCCGCGCCCGACCTCTTCCAGTTCGAAAAAGCCCCCTGGAAAAGTTCCCCCCGCGTGCTGATGAACCTGGTGGTGGAATACCGCTCGGGCGCCCGGCAGGTGATCGCCACGGGCCCCGACTGGAAGTGGGGACTTGGAGAAATCAGCTACAACTGCCTTCGGGGCGGCGAGACCATCGATCATACCCGCACTCAGGAAGGTTGGAACACGGTAGACTTCGACGACAGTGCTTTCCGGGAAACCGTCGTGGTCCCCGCTCCTTTCGGAAAACTGCGCAGCGCGGGAATGCCCCCGATGAGGGTGTGCGAAACAGTCGCCCCTGTGGCCATCTCCGAAGTGCAGAAAGGGGTCTACCTCGTCGATTTCGGAAAGAACATGACCGGATGGATTTCTCTGAAAACGTCCGGAGCGCACGGCCAGGAAATTGTCTGCGACTACAACGAAACACTTTTAGAGGACGGCACCCTCGACACCACCCACAGCCGCACCCACACCCGGGGCCGCTTCCAGCAGGAGCGCTTCGTCCTCTCCGGGGAAGGCATCGAAACCTTCGAGCCCCGCTTCACCTACCACGGATTCCGCTATGTCCAGCTGCGGGGCCTCTCCCGGGCTCCGGCTCTTGAAGAAATCGTCGCCAGCAGTGTGCACACGGCCCTCGACACCACAGGCTCGTTCCGCTGCTCGGATCCGGCCTTCAACAACCTCCAGCGGGCCGTGGTGCGCACCCTGCTCAACAGCGCCCACGGCATGACCGCCGAGGAGGCCACCCGCGAAAAGATGGGCTGGACCCTGGACGCCGGGGTGGCCATTCAGAGCTACCTCTACAACTTCGCCGCGGTGGCCGCCCTGCGCAAAAACCTCCAGGACTTTATCGACGCCCAGGAGCCTTCGGGCCACATCGCCTCCATCGTGCCCACCAACGGCTGGGCCTACACGGCTCCGGACGGAAAACCCCTCTTCTGGGACGATCCCTGGTGGGGCGGGTCGATCTTTTTGCTGGTGGAAAACCTCTTTACTTATACCGGGGACACGTCCATTATCGCCCACGCGTTCGAGCCCATGAGGCGTTACGCGGATTTTGTGGGAACGACCGCCGTCAAGGACCTCGTTTACTGGTCGCTGGGCGACTGGCTCGACGTAAACCACACCGGGTCGCACACGACCACAACTCCTGTGGTGCAGACCTCCACGGCCGGGTACTACTGGTTCAACGAACGGATTTCCGCCTACGCCCGGATGCTGGGCAAAGAGGACCTGGCTCAGGAATACGCCGCCCGGGCCGGGCGGATCAAGGCGAGCTTCAACTCCGCCTTCCTCGACCCCGCGACGGGTTGGTACCGCAAAGGCTCCCAGACCGCCCAGGCGCTGCCGCTCTGGCTGGGGCTGGTGCCCGAAGAAAAGAAGGCCCTGGTGGAAGCCCGCCTGCTCGACGCGCTGGACGAGTGGGGCAACCACACCACCGCCGGGTTTATCGGCTCGATCCCCCTGTTGGAATACCTCTCCGAGTCCGGCCACATCGACCTCGCCTTCACGGTCGTCTCCCAACGGGACAGCCCCGGCTGGCTGCGCATGGCCGTCGACTCCCTGAGCACCATGGGCGAGGACCTCTTCGCCGACCGCTACGGCAGCGGACACCACCCTTATGGGGCGCACATCGGCTTCTGGCTGTACAAATACCTGGGGGGTATCCGGGCGGACAAGGCCCGTCCCGGCTTCAAGCGCTTTATCGTGGCGCCCTACTTCCCCGCCTCGATGGAGAACCTGGAGGTGTTCACGGAGTCGCTCTACGGATGCATCGGGGTAAGTTGGTCCCGCACTTCCGAAGGGATTGACCTGAGCGTCACCGTGCCCGGCAACACCACGGCCCGGCTGATCCTGCCCGCGGGCCTGAAACCCGCCGGGGAGACCGGGCAGCCCATCGAACTGCCCTCCGGGACACACCGGTTCCAACTCTCGCAATAGGCGCAAAGAAAAAAGGACCCTCACGGGTCCTTTTTCTATTCGGCGACTTCCTGCGAAAGCAAGTCCCTGAAATTTTTGATGCGGTGAAAAGTCAGGTAGTTGGCGTCGTGGTTGTTGTGCGCGCCCTCCGAGGCGTCGTCGTAGGCCGTCCGGCTGAGGTAGGCGATGTCCTCGCCGTCGAAGAGCCAGTCCACGTATTGGAATCCGTGCTTTTGTTGCTCGGGGTGCTCGAGCAGGATGGCGTGCACGGTCCAGTGGCGCAGGTCGGGCGAAGAAGCCAGGGCCTGCGTATTGCGCACCCAGGCGGGATTGAGCGTGTCGAAGGCCGGTTTTACGTAATTGACCAGGGAGAGATAACGATCTGAAATAGAATCGTAACGGACCGTAAATTTCTTGGCCCCGCCCGGCATCTTTACAAAATCTTTCGCGGGATCGAACGACAGTTTTCCGGTGGCCTCGTCCACCTGCACCAGGGCGGCGTACTCGGGCCCCGGGGCATAATCCACCCGCAGCATATCGACCAACTGGCCCTCGGGCGTGAGCAGGGCGTTGCCCTCGAGCCAGCCCCCGAATTTTCCGTCCAGGTACGTGGAATCATAGCGCAGGCACTCGGTCTCGGTCCAACTCTCCGAGCGCAGCAGATCGGCTTCTTCAGGCGCCGAGACCAGCATGGCGCTGTAGCGTTTGCCCCAGATCTCGATCGGAGAAGCGGCGTTCTCGACCCCCCGCCAGATCCGCCCGTTGTGGTAGAGCATGGGCATGGGGGCGGTGTGGTACTGCCCGACCCGGATCAGGCCCGAGGCGCTTCCCGAAGGCGTGGTCCAACTGCGGCCCCCGTCGTCGGAGCGGCGGATCAGCAGGTTGCCGTGCTCCTTGTCGGTGCCCATCAGGTAGAGGGCCCCCCGGTGCCAGAAAAGGTTGGACCAGAGTTGGCCTTCGAGCCGGGCCACGGGCGTCCAGCTCTCCCCCCGGTCCTCGGAGCGGTAGACCTGCGAAAAGGCCCCCGTGAGGTAGCCCGAAGAAGGGCCGAATTCGTCGTGGGAGGCCACGTAGCTGCCGTCGGGCAGGATGCAGAGGCTGGGCGAGCCGACGTAGAGGCCCGACTTCTGGGGGTAGTGGGCGATCACCACGCCGGGGGGCACGTCCCCGCTCCCGGCGCAGCCCGCCAGCAGCAGGGCGGTTGCGAGCAACAGATTTTTCAACATAAACGTATCGGTAGATTTATTCCAGTCGGATGCTGCCCGGCATCAGGGCCTGGACCCCGGTGCGGGAGAGGATGCGTTGCAGACGGGCGTATTCCGCGGCGGCAGCGGCCAGGTCGCCCTCCAGGGGGGGGGCCTTGCCTGCCGAAATCCGCGCCGAAAGGGCGTCCAGCAGCAGATTCAGCTTAGGCGTGGGTACCGAGGGACTAACTAACTGAAAGTCCGTGCCCAGCCCGGCCCGGTCCGCGGCCAGCGAGATGGCCTCCCGCAGGCCCCCGTAGGAGTCGATCAGGCCGTTGTCCAGGGCGCTCACCCCGGACCACACCCGGCCCTGGCCGATCTCGTCGACCCGGTCGATGCTCAGGTTGCGTCCCGCGGCCACGTGGCCCACGAAGGTGGCGTAGACCCGCTCGACCCCCTGTTGCATGTAGGCCCGTTCGGCCCCGGTCATCGGCCGGAAGGGCGAGCCCAGGTCGGCCGAGGGGTTGGTCTTGGCCACATCGGTGGTGATGCCCAGCTTGTTTCGGAGGCCCTCACTGGCGTCCAGCAGCAGGCCGAAGACCCCGATCGAGCCGGTGAGCGTCGAGGGCGAGGCCAGGATGGCGTCGGCCGGAGCCGCGATGTAGTAGCCCCCCGAAGCGGCCACGTCGCCCATCGAAACGATCAGCGGTTTTTCCTGCCGGAGCAGCTCCATTTCGTGCCAGATCACCTCGGCGGCCAGGGCGCTGCCGCCCGGGCTGTTCACGCGCAGGACCACGGCCTTGACATCGTCGTCCCGGCGCATATCGGCCAACTTGGCGGCCAGGTCGTCCCCGCCCACCATCTCGCGCCCGCCCGAGCCGTCGACGATTTCGCCCTCGGCGTAGACCACGGCGAGGTGGTTTTTCGAATAGTTTTTCTGCGAAGTTTTATACAGCGAGACGTATTCCCCCAGGGAAACGTATTCGGGATACTCCTCGTCGGTCATCCCCTCGAGCATCTCCTCCACGTCGGCCCGGTAGGCCAGCGAATCGACCATCCCCAGGCGCAGGGCTTCGGCGGCCCCCGAGAGCGCCAACTCCGAGGCGTACTGTTGCAGAGCGGCCGAATCCACCGGGCGCGAGGCGGCGATTTCGCCGAGCAACTGCCCCCAGATGGTCCCGGTGAGCGTCGTCATTTGCAGGCGGTTTTCGGGACTCATCTTCTCCAGGATAAACGGCTCGACGGCGCTTTTGAAGGCTCCGTGCCGGATCACTTCCGGTTTAAGGTCGAGCTTGTCCAGGAGGCCTTTGTAAAACATCACCTGGGCCGAAAGCCCTTTCCAGAGCACCTGGCCCTCGGGATTGAGGTACACCTCGTCGGCCACCGAGGAGAGGTAATAGGATTTTTGGGAGTAAAAATCGGCGTAGCTGACCAGGAATTTCCCGGAGGCCTTAAAGCGTTCCAGGGCGGCGCGGATCTCGCCCATCGAAGCCAGGCCTACCTCGTGCGCGGGCGAGATATTCAACAAAATGCCGTCGATGCGGGAATCCTCGGCCGCCTGGTCGATGGCCCCCAGCACGTCCAGCAGCGAGAGCTTGCGGTTGAGCCTCAGCAGGGCCATGTCCATGTCCGAGAGCAGGGCGCCCGAAGGTTCGTCGACGATGGGTTGCTCGAGGTCGATGTAGAGCACCGAGTGCTCCGAAAGCGTCGTGGTGGAGGAACCCGCCAGCAGGGCGCCGATGCCCGCCACGAAGGTGACCAGCATGACCGCCGCCAGGAAATTGGCCACCACAAAGGCCAGCAACGCGGCCAAAAACATTTTTAGGAACGAATTCATAGGGAAAATTTTTAACCGGAGGGACCCCCTTATCTTACAAATGTAGAGATTTTCCGGGAGCTTGACTAAATTTTAGACAGTTTCTTATCTTTGCACAAGAATCAAACCAGAATTCCCCATGATTACCCAAAGCGATGTTCTCTCCGTCTTGCACGGGGTCGTCCACCCCGAATCGGGTAGCGACCTGGTCACCCTGGGCATGGTCGAGGGGGTGAACGTCAGCGAGGAAAAGATCTCCCTGACCCTCACCTTCGCCCGGGCCCGCGATCCCTTTGCGGGCTCCCTCAAGAAGCAGTGCGAGGCGGCCCTCACGGCGGCTTACCCGGCCTATGCGGGAAAAATCGCCGTCTTTATCAAGGAAGCGGTCCCGAAAGCGACCACTGCTTCCCCCGCCGCCTCCGGGGAAACTCCCTCGAAAAACCTCTCCGGGATCAAAAACATCATCGCCGTCAGCTCCACCAAGGGGGGCGTGGGCAAGAGCACCGTCACGGCCCACCTGGCCTTGGAGCTCACCCGCATGAACTACCGGGTGGGCATCCTCGACGCCGACCTCTACGGCCCCTCGCAGCCCATCCTCTTCGGCCTGGAACACTACCGCCCCGCGGGCGAGGAAGTGGACGGCGAGGCCCGGATCTACCCGGCCGAGGTCGGGGGGATCAAGGTGATGTCGATCGGCTTTTTCATCGACCCCGGCTCGCCCCTGATCTGGCGCGGCCCCATGGCCACCACGGCCCTCAAGCAGATGATCCACCAATGCTGGTGGGGCGACCTGGACTTTTTGTTGGTCGACCTGCCCCCGGGCACCGGGGACGTGCATATCACGCTGATCTCCGAACTGGCCGTCACCGCCGCCCTGGTGGTGACCACCCCCCAGAAGCTCGCCACCGCCGACGTGGTGCGCGGCATCGGCATGTTCCGCAACGACAAGGTGGCCATCCCCATCCTGGGGCTGATCGAAAACATGTCCTGGTTTACTCCGGCCGAATTGCCGGAAAATCGCTACTACCTCTTCGGAAAAGGCGGGGGTAAGGCCCTGGCCAAGCGGCAGGAGATCAAATTGCTGGGAGAAATTCCCCTGGTCCTGGCCGCCGGGGAAAGCCCGGAGGAAAAACCCGTTACCGAACAGGAAAACCTGGCCGCCGCTTACTACGAGGACATCGCGGGCAACATGATCCATCAGCTCAATAAAGTGACACAGAAAAATAAATAACGTGAGTTGCGTTTAAGCAACTCACATTCCTCTGGGCAAACGGCCCTACAGGGCCGTTTGCAAGCCCTCCCCTAGGTAGGGGAGGGTAAGGGAGGGGTGATCGAGCCTTGCGGCTTTGAAAAAGCCGCTTAACGCGAGTTGGGGATAAGAAATCGCGGGATCACGATCATACAAGCAAACTGGTTAAACGATTTCTTATCCGTAACTCACGTTAAATAGTTATGAAAGTAAAAGTGATCAACCGCTCGGCCTTCGACCTGCCGCAGTACGAGACCCCGCAGGCCGCCGGGCTGGATGTCCGGGCCAACATCGAGGAGCCGATCATTCTCCGTTCCCTGGAGCGGACGCTGGTGCCCACGGGGCTGTTCGTGGAGCTGCCCGAAGGGTATGAAATACAGGTGCGCCCCCGCAGTGGGTTGGCCGCCCGGCACGGCATTTCGCTGGTCAACACCCCGGGGACCATCGACCCCGACTATCGGGGCGAGATCAAGGTTATCCTGGTCAACCTTTCGACGACCGATTTCGAGCTGTTGCCCGGCGAACGGATCGCCCAATTGGTGGTCTCGCGCTTCGAACGGATCGCCTGGGAAAGCGTCGAGGAACTCGGCGAAACGTCCAGAGGTACCGGCGGCTTCGGCTCGACCGGCGTCAAATAAAGCCCTCAAAACTCCCCCGCCGTGAAACGACTCCCGTTTTTCTTCGCCCGCCGCTACCTCTTTTCGAAGAAATCGCACTCGGTGATCAACATCATCTCGGGGGTGAGCGCCTTTGCGGTGTCGATTCCCGTGGCGGCGATGGTGGTGCTGCTGTCGGTGTTCAACGGCTTCGAGAGCCTGATCCAGGGGATGTACCGGCAGTTCGACCCCGACATCCTGATCACGCCTTTCCAGGGAAAGGTCTTTTCGGTGGACAGCCTGGACGCGAAAAAACTCTATTCCGTGCAGGGGGTCGAAGCCGCCTCTTACGTCCTGGAGGAAAATGCCATGTTCGAGTACCGGGGACGCCAGGTGATCGGGACGATGCGGGGGGTCGATTCGCTGTATCGAAAAGTGATCCCCATCGACAGCCTGATGGCCGAGGGCGAGTTCCGGCTGCGGCTGGGCGAAATGCAGGAAATCTGCGTGGGGCAGGGGGTCTCTTACAGCCTGGGTATCCGCACGGCCTTCAACGACCCAGTATCGATCTACGTACCCCGCCGGGGCCTGCTCTCGCCGCTGCTGCCGCAGAGCATTTATAGAGAGGAACGGGCGTTCCCGTCGGGGATTTTCGCGCTGGACGCCGAGACGGACGGGCAACTCGTCTTCGTCTCGCTGGAACTGGCCCGCGAGCTGCTGGACTATCCGGGGATGGCGTCTTCCGTTTCTGTGAAACTGGCTCCGGGGGCCTCTGCCGAAGGGGTGCAAAAGGAGCTCGCGGCGCAACTCGACGGCCGATTCAAGGTGCTCACCCGCTACCAGCAGAACGAATCCTTCTACCGCATCATGCTCTACGAAAAGTGGGGCATCTACTTCATTATCCTGCTGGTGCTGATCGTCGCCTCCTTCTCGCTGGTGGGCTCGCTGGTGATGCTGATCATCGAAAAGCGCAAGGACACCCGCACGCTCGTTACCCTGGGGGCTCCGCTGGGGCTGATCCGCCGGATTTTTACCACCGAAGGGATGTTGATCTACGGCTTGGGAGCTACGTTCGGCCTGGTGCTGGGGGTGGCCCTGGCGCTCGTGCAGCAGCACTTCGGGCTGATCGGCATGGGGGGCGAGACCTTTCTGATCGATGCCTATCCCGTGGAATTGCGCGGGACTGACCTCCTCTGGGTGGTGCTGACGTTCAGCGTCCTCAGTTGGGTGATCTGCGCTCTGACCGTGCGTTCCGCTTTGCCCAAAGAGTTGATCCGACCGGAAGAACATAATCAATAAGCGGCTGCACATATCGCACGCCATCTTTTATCCATCCTCCTCCCTGCGGTGCTCACGTACCGTTAGTACGCTCCGCTCCTCGAACCGGACGATGAACCGACGAAGGAGAGCGCGCAAAGTCAACCGACGAACGCAGCAGGAGCAGAGAGCGCTTGCGGTCTTTGCCCTGCCAGGAGGAGGAAGACCGAAGGTCAACCGCTTGGACTTTGCTGAACGAGGAGGAGGAAAACGGGCAGTCTTTTTGCCCGTTAA
>JAVBNV010000027.1:0-20346 GCA_031551325.1 Alistipes sp. | reverse complement strand
TTAACGGGCAAAAAGACTGCCCGTTTTCCTCCTCCTCGTTCAGCAAAGTCCAAGCGGTTGACCTTCGGTCTTCCTCCTCCTGGCAGGGCAAAGACCGCAAGCGCTCTCTGCTCCTGCTGCGTTCGTCGGTTGACTTTGCGCTCTCTCCTTCGTCGGTTCATCGTCCGGTTCGAGGAGCGGAGCGTACTTAAGGTACGTGAGCACCGCAGAGAGGAGGATGGATAAAAGATGGCGTGCGATATGTGCAGCCAAATTTATCCTCCTATGTAATGGTACGTGATCCCGGTGCCCTCGAACTCTCTGGCGTCGTAGATGTTGCGCCCGTCGAAGATGACCGGAACGTTCATCACGCGCTTGAGCACCGTCCAGGAGGGGATGCGGAACTCCTTCCATTCGGTGATCAGCAGCAGGGCGTCGGCGCCGATGGCCGCCTCGTACATGTCCGTGGCGTAGTGTACCTTCTCTCCCATCACGGCCCGGAAGGTCTCCGTGGCCACGGGGTCGTAGGCCGACACGTGGGCTCCGGCCTCGAGCAGCAGCTGGGCCACCACCAGCGAGGTGGCCTCGCGGATGTCGTCCGTGTCGGGCTTGAAGGCCAGGCCCCACAGAGCGATCTTCTTCCCGGCGAGCCGGCCGCCGAAGTAGTCCTGCACCTTGTCGAAGAGCAGGCGTTTCTGTTCCTCGTTCACCTCCTCGACGGCCTCCAGCACCCGCATCCGGTAGCCGTTCTGCCGGGCGGTCTGGACCAGGGCCTTGACGTCCTTGGGGAAGCAGGAGCCGCCGTATCCGCAGCCCGGATAGAGGAATTTGTTGCCGATGCGGGAGTCCGAGCCGATCCCCTTGCGCACCATGTTGACGTCGGCCCCCACCCGTTCGCAGAGGTTGGCGATGTCGTTCATGAAGCTGATGCGGGTGGCCAGCATGCTGTTGGCGGCGTATTTGGTCATTTCGGACGAAAGGACGTCCATGAAGATCACGCGGAAGTTGTTGAGCAGGAAGGGGCGGTACAGACGGGTCATCAACTCGCGGGACCGCTCGCTCTCCACACCCACCACGACCCTATCGGGGCTCATGAAGTCCGGAATGGCGCTCCCTTCTTTGAGGAATTCGGGATTCGAGGCTACGTCGAAGGTGATCTCCAGCCCGCGGCGGTCCAGCTCCTCCTGCACGGCGGCCTTCACCAGGGCGGCCGTTCCCACGGGCACGGTGCTCTTGGTCACCAGCAGCACGTAGTGGTCGATGGCGGCCCCGAACTGGTGGGCCACGGAGAGCACGTGTTGCAGGTCGGCCGAGCCGTCCTCGCCCGGGGGGGTCCCCACGGCGATAAAGACGACCTCCGTCTCGGGGAGGTGTTCCTCCAGCGAGGTGCCGAAGTGCAGGCGTCCGGCCTGTACGTTTTTGGTTACCAGTGTGTCGAGCCCCGGTTCATAGATCGGAATCTCGCCCCGTTTCAGGCGGCTGATTTTATCATGATCGCGGTCGATGCACACCACATCCACTCCCATTTCCGAGAAGCAAGCTCCCGAAACCAACCCCACATATCCGGTCCCTACAATAGCGATTTTCATTCAGGTATGCTGATTAGACACTTACGCTCCCCGAGGGAGTGCAAGCGGAAAACTATGCAAGGTAACGAATTTTATTGGAATGACACAAAAAAAGTGGTAGATTTGGTCGATGAATCGCACTCTCTTATCCCTTGTCCTGTTGACGATGCTGTTTGGCCCGACGGGGGAAGCAAACGGCCGGGACAACCATTCCCGCCATCCGGGCTTTTTCGAACTGGCCGGGCGGGGAGGTTCACTCTTCGAACGCCCGCCCACGGGCCAGGGGTTGGGGGACACCTACATGTACGGCTTCACCCTGGGTATCGGCCGCCAGGTGGGCGGAGAGAAGTACTGGCACCAGCATTTCGGTTTTCCGAAGTACGGCCTGCGGCTCAGTTACACGGGGTATTCCCAGGATATCTACGGGCAGACTATCTCGCTCAACCCCTTCCTGGAAGCACCCTTTTTCCGGGCGGGCCGCTTCTCGCTGGAGTATTCCCTGGGGCTGGGGCTGGCCTACCACACCAAGCCCTACAACGAAAACTCGAATCCCCTGAACGAATACGTCGGCGCCCCCCTGACGGCGGTCATCGACCTGGGGGTGATGGCCGAGTACCAGCTCTCGCCCTCGCTGGACCTCTACGGCGGCGTGCATTTTACCCACTATTCCCTGGGCAACACCCGCTATCCCAACAAGGGGATTCACTACCTGGCGGGCACGATGGGCATCCGGGTTTATCCCCACAAGCGCCCTTTCCCGGGCACTCCCTCCGTCGAGAAGGTGCCCCGGCCGCAGATCGAGCGCAAGAATGACATCTACCTCTCCTTCGCTCCTTCGTTCAAGCGGCGTTACCTCTCTGTCCTGGGCCGGGACAAGGCCTTCTTTTGCAGTACTCTGCAACTGGGCTACCGCCGCCACTTCCATCCCTGCTTCAACTGGGGGGCCGCCGCCGAACTGTTTTACATGGGCTCCGAAAAGGAGCATGCGCTCGTTCCGGACAAGCCCAACAGCGCCAACCTCCAGATGGGGGTTTCCGGCCAGTTCGAGGTGCTTTTCGGGCGGCTGGGCCTGAACGTGGGTCTGGGCATTTATCCCTTTTTCAGCCTGCCTTCCGACCGGTTCCTCTACGAACGCCTGGGGCTGCTCTATCATTTCGGGAAAAAGACCAAGCAGCAGGTCGGCATCGCCATCAAGGCCAACGACGACGGCTCCATCGATTACATAGAGTGGAGTTATGGGATCTCCTTATTTCGTTTTTAGCCCCACTTCTTCTTGCTCCTCATCGTTTCCGTCCAGCTCGTCCATCTTGGCCGGGGAGATCAGCCGGTACTCGATGTAGTAGATCTTGATCAGCAGCAAAAAGCCCGAGATGAACAGCGGGCCGAAGATAATGCCCCAGAAGCCGAACAGCGGCATCCCCAGGATCACCCCGAAGATCACGATCAGGGGGTGGGTGTTGGCGAATTTCTTCATCATCACGATCCGGCAGACGTTGTCCACGTTGGCGATGATCAGAATCCCGGAGGCGATTAGCACGATCCCTTGCCAGATTTCGCCCCCGCTGATCAGGTAGATGCCCAGCGGCAGGGTCACCAGCACCGTGCCCAGCATGGGGATCAATCCGCAGAGGGCCGTCAGGAAGGCCCAGAAGACCACGTTGTTGAGCCCCAGGGCCCAGTAGATCAGCCCGGCCACGATGCTCTGGCAGATCAGCACCACGGGAATGCCCACGGCGTTGCTGTAGATCATGTTCTGGAACTCGTCCTCGATCATCAAGAGGCTGCGGCCGCTGAAGGGCATGTAGGCGAAGATGACCTCCTCCATGCGCCGGGCGTTGGCCAGTACGAAGTAGAGCAGGATCATCATCATGAAGATGTTGGCCGCAAAACTATAGGTGGTGTTGAGGATCGAGGAGAAAAACCCGGTCATGTAGCCGGCCACCTGACTGACCAGGTTGCCGGTGATGAGTTGGTAGCCGAGCATCTTGTTGATCTTGTCGGGCCACTGGTCGAGCCCCTGGACGATGCGCGAGGTGTCGATGCCGGGCAGTTCGCCAGCGATCACCTCGAAAACGACGTACCCCAGGGCCAGCATGACGATGCTCATGAGGCTCACCAGCGTCAGCGAGGCGATCCAGGAGCGCCAGTGCCGCTTCTCGACCAGGTGGAAGAGCAGGGGCCGCAGGACCACGTAGAGGGTGATGGCCCCCAGGAAGGCGCCCACGAAAAAGGCCAGTTGCTTGAAAATGACCAGCCCCAGGGCGATCAGGATGCCCAGGAAAAGCAGTTGCCGGAACCAGGTGTTGTTTTTTTCGACGTTGACCATAGGAATTGGAAGGATTGTTGTAAACCCAAAGGTATTAATTCCTGATAACCTTGCAAAAAGCATACCCCGGGGGAGTGCCCCCGGCGAAGCGACGGGGCGGAAGTGGGAAATATTTCGTACCTTGCCCCCGTTCATTACCTAGGAAGGCCCCGCAAACACAGGGGCCGCAGGATTTGTAATCGATTAAAACAGAATACCATGAAAAAAATCATTCTCGGGGCGATGTTGATGCTCTTTGCCGTCGGCTCCCTCAGCGCCCAGGACAAGGGCGTCAAATTCGAAACCGGCACCCTCAAGGAAATGCTCGCCAAGGCTTCTTCGAGCGGGAAATACCTCTTCGTGGACGTCTACACCACCTGGTGCGGCCCCTGCAAGTACATGACCGGCCGCGTCTTCCCGCAGGAAGCCGTGGGCACCTACTTCAACCAGACTTTCGTGAACACCAAGTTCGACGCCGAAGCGGGCGAGGGGATCGAGGTGGCCAAGAAATACGGTGTGAGCGCCTATCCCACCTTCCTGATCCTGGACGCTACGGGCAAGGAGGTCGGCCGCATCGTGGGCGGGGACGAACCCGGCCCCTTTGTCCAGAAGGTCAAGGGTGTGGTGGCCAAGATACAGTAACTTAGCGGCCTCTTCCGCCAAACTATAAAAAATCCCCGGAAATACGTTTCCGGGGATTTTTTCGTTACCTTTAAAGAAGGCAACCTCTTACTAACCCGCTGAAATCATGAAAAGAATTCCTCTGGTCTTTTTCGTTTTTTCACTCCTTGGCTCCTGGACCCTGGGGGCGCAAACCCCTCCCGAAGTCGTTTTTTCGGTGACTTCCGGCGGAGAGCCTCTCCCGTACGCCTACGTCTTTTTGAAAAATGCGATTTACGGCAGCACCGATTCGCTCGGGCGGGCGGCGATCCCGGCCTCGGAATTGACCCCCGGCGATACCCTGATGTTCAGCTACGTGGGCAGCCTGCCCGTGCGGGTCGCCTACGACGGCAAGAAGGCCTATTCCGTAGAAATCGACCCCGTGGAGATCGAGGCGGTGAGCGTGACCGCCCGGCGCAAAGTTAAGTTGGGCAAGGACATCAAGCCCGTTCAGAACGTCAACTGGTTCGAGGAATTCCGGGGGGATGTGCAGATGGCGCTTCATCCCGGGAGCGATACCGTCCGGAGCTATGAGGGGCGTTTTATGCTGGTTTATATTCCCGCGGAAAACTACCTTGAACGGTTGACCTCGATCTGGGAATTTACTCCGGAAGTCGGGTCCGAGACCCTGGAGTCTTATTTTAAGACCATTCTGGGTCGGGCTGTGATATTGATCCACTTGTGGCCCCAGTCGCGCATGAATCAAGAGAGCCGTTTGAGTTACGACGGCCTCACAAAAGATAGCCTGGCCATGTATACCCTGGTACGTCGCTTTGCCCGCAACACGGCCAATTACCAACTGCGGCTCTACGTCGATCCCGTCACGAAAATCGTTCGCCGCCTGACCCTCTATGAGGTGAGGCCCAGCAGTCTGATTCTCCAGATGAATGCCGATTATGCCCTGTCGGAGAACCAACGCCGCCTCTACCCGAGCCGCGTCGAAATGCTCGTGACCGATCCCGCCGGGAAAGAGGTCTTGAGAGGCCGGGTCTCGAACACCACCCTGAGCGAACCGCTCAAAAAATACTATGAAGTGAGGAAGAAGCTCCTCAAGGAAAAGAAAAATGAGGAACAATGACCGCTTAACCGCCTGAAACCATGAGAAAAATCCGTCTGCTCTTTTTCGTCCTGCCGTTCCTTTGCTCTTGGTCGGCCGGGGCGCAAACCCCTCCCGAAGTCGTTTTTTCGGTCACCTCCGGTGGAGAACCCCTCCCGTACGCCTACGTTTTTTTGAAGAACGCGATTTACGGCAGTACCGACTCCCTGGGCCGGGCCGTGATCCCGGCGGCGGAATTGACCCCCGGAGATACCCTGATGTTCAGCTACGTGGGCAGCCCGCCCGTGCGGATCGCCTACGACGGCAAAAAGGCCTATTCTGTAAAAATCGACCCCGTGGAGATCGAGGCGGTGAGCGTGACCGCCCGGCGCAAGGTTGAGTTGGGCAAGGACATCATCTATGTGCAGAACGTCAACTGGAACGAGGAATTCCGGGGCGACGTCCAGATGGGGCTCCGTCCCGGAAGCGCCTCCGCCCGGAGTTACTCGGGACAATTTTTGGTTGTTTTCATTCCTTCGAAAGACTTTCAGATGACCCAGATCCGGGAGTTTAGCCCGGCCTCCGGGGTCGATTCCCTGGAACCTTATTTTGAGAACATGATCCATGAAGCCGTGGTGTTGTCCCACTTGCGGCCCCAGTCGCGCATGAACCGGGAGAGCCACCTGAGCTACGACGGCCTGACGAAGGAGGGCCTGGCGGCCTACACCCTGGTGCGCCACTTTGCCCGCAACACGGCCAACTACCAACTGCGGCTCTACGTCGATCCCGCTTCTAAAATCGTTCGGAAGATCACGTATTACCGGGTGGAGCGCACGAGCCTGATTACCCAGATGGACGTGGATTACGTGCTCTCGGAGCGCGGGAACCGCCTCTACCCCAGCCGCATCGACCGATCTGTGAGCGATCCCGGCGGGAAAGAGCTTTTCCGGGCCCGGGTCTCGAACACCACCCTGAGCGGGTTTCTCAAAAAATACGACAAGCAGAGGCGGGAACTGTGGAAGGCGCAGAAAGATGCGAAGTGATTATTTTTTATCCTAATTATCAGAAAGATAGCTCCTTTCAGCCTGCGTTTGGCATCATAGAAGCCGCCGTTTCTCGCGTAGGATGTTTCAGAAAAAGAGGGATTTTGCAAAACTTAACGCTTTGCTAACCCCGACGTATGAAAAAAATCTCCGCCCTGCTGCTGGCTTTCTCCTGTCTCAGCCTCACCCTTTTCGCCGAAGAACCCGCCGAAAAACCCGCTCCCAAGATCAAGGCCAAGGTCTACGGCTTCGTGCGGGGAGACGCCTCCTTCGACACCCGCGAGAGCGTCGCTTCCTTCGAGGGGCTTTTTCTGCTCTACCCCAAGGATATCCGGCTCGACGCCACCGGGAAAGACCTTTCCGCCGTTCCCAGCGCCGGGTTTTATGCCTTCAATTCGCGGGTGGGCCTCGACATCACGGGCGCCGAGGTGTTCAAGGCCTCCCTCAGCGGCAAGATCGAGGCCGACTTCGCCGGATTCGGCGGCAGCTTCGGCTCCAACTTCAGCGTGCTGCGCATCCGCCAGGCTTACATCAAGATGGCCTGGAAGCGATCGAACCTGATCGTCGGGCAGACCTGGCACCCCCTCTTCGGGCCGGTCACGCCGGAGGTGATCTCGCTGTCGGTGGGGGCGCCTTTCAACCCCTTCAACCGCAGCCCTTTGGTTCGCTACAACTACACCCTGGGGCGCTTTACCTTTTCCGGGGCGGCCATCTGGGAGTTCCAGTTCACCTCCACGGGTCCCGGAGGCAAAAGCACCACCTACCAGCGCAAGGCCGTCTGGCCCGAGTTCTACCTGGGAGGGGACTACCGCCACGGCCCGTGGACGGCCGGGGCCGGGCTGCGCTACCTGACCATCAAGCCCCGCACGGAGTCGATCCAGCCCGACGGCAGCACCTACAAGGTGTACGAATCGCTGGGCTCGCTGGCGGGGACCGTTTACGCCAACTATACCCGCAACCTGCTCTCGGTCTCCCTGAAAACCATCCTCGGGGGCAACCTCGCCGACCAGACCATGCTGGGCGGCTACGGCATCAGCGCGATAGAACCGGTGACCGGTGAGCAGCAGTACACCAACTTCCTCCAGTCGACCACCTGGGCAGGGGTTTCCTACGGCAAGAAATTCAAGGGGGGCCTCTTCGGGGGCTACAGCCGCAACCTGGGGAGCTGCAAGGATCTCATCGAAAACTCCGCCGTCTACGGCGAGGGCCTCACGCTCAACGAACTCTACCGCTTCTGCGCCACCTTCTCCTACAACGTCCCCCACTTTATGCTGGGCGCCGAGTATGAGATGACCTCGGGGGCCTACGGCGACGCCGGGAGCTTCGATTACGCCAAAGGCCGCTACACCAGCTCACACAGCGCTACCAATCACCGGCTCGTAGGGGTTATTGCGTATTTATTTTAGCCGGTTTTCAGCTGGAGCGCTCCGGGCGGCCCCTGCGAAGGGCCGCCCTTTTTTGTGCCCATTCCGGCGATCCGACGCAAAAAGAGGAAACGCCTGCGTAAATAGAGTGGATTTTGAGGGAGAAAATCCCTATCTTGATCCGGTGTTGCGATCCATCCGTCAGACAACCTCATAAATTAAGGGGTGAGTTTCGTTTACGAAACTCACATACCGTTGAGCTCATGGCTCGATCGAGTCATGGGCAAAGTCCTCCCCTATCAGGGGCGGATTTAGGAGGGGTGGCGGACCTTACGGCTTTTGAAAAAAGCCGTTAACGTGAGTTTTGGATAAGAATTCTCGCGTTAACGATCTTATATGCAAAACAGAATAGGAATTCTTATCCGAAACTTACGTTAAAAATCTACGATATGAGTACCAGACGCGATTTTCTCAAACAAGCCCTGGCCGGGACCGCCGCCTTCACCTTCGGGGGGCTGATGCCCGAGCTGAGCGCCAGCAGTTACAGCCGGGTCGCCGGGGCCAACAACCGCATCCGCACGGGGGTCATCGGGGTCAATTCCCGTGGCCTGGCCCTCTCGACGACCTTTTCGAAGCTGCCCGATTGCGAAATGGTGCATGCCTGCGACGTCGATTCGCGGGCCCTGGCCAAGTGCGCTTCGGAGATCGAAAAAATCTCGGGGGCCAAGATGAAGCAGACCAAGGATGTCCGCAAGATGCTTGAAGACAAGGATATGGACGTGGTGATCGTCGCCACTCCCGACCATTGGCACGCCCCGGCCGCCCTGCTGGCCATGCAGGCGGGCAAGGACGTCTACCTCGAAAAACCCTGTAGCTACGTGCCCCACGAGGGCGAAGTGCTGATCCAGGCCGCCGCCAAGTACCGCCGCCAGATCCAGATGGGCAACCAGCGCCGCTCCTGGCCCAACGTGATCGCCGGGATCGAGGAGATCAAGAACGGGGCCATCGGCCGGGTCTATTTCGGCAAGGGCTGGTACACCAACAACCGCAAGTCGATCGGCACGGGGCAGCAAGTCGCCGTACCCGAATGGCTCGACTGGGACCTCTGGCAGGGACCCGCGCCCCGCCGCGCCTTCAAGGACAACATCGTCCACTACAACTGGCACTGGTTCTACCACTGGGGCACGGGCGAAGCGCTCAACAACGGCACCCACATGATCGACATCCTCCGCTGGGGGATGGAGGAGGAGTATCCCATTGCCGTGAGTTCCTCGGGTGGCCGCTACCGCTACCAGGACGACTGGGAGTTTCCCGACACCCAAGTGATCAACCTCGAGTTCGCGGACAACAAGATGATGACCTGGGAGGGGCGTTGCTGCAACGGCCTCCACATCGAGGGCAGCGAGGTGGGTGCCACCTTCTACGGCGAAACGGGCTCCATGACCATCACCGGCAGCAACGCCTACCGGATCTACGGCCTCGACAGCAAGCTCATCAAGGAGGTCAACAGTGAAGTGGCCGTTGATCCCCGCAACCTGATGAATCCCACCGAGACCCTCGACGGGGCGCATATCACCAATCTTTTCGATGCCATCCGCGAGGGGACACCCCTGCGCTCGGACATTGTTTCGGGGCATAAGAGTACGCTGCTGGTTCAGTTGGGGAATATTGCGCAGCGCGTCGGACGGACACTCAAGATCGACCCTCTGAACGGACACATTCAAGGCGACAAACAAGCACAGAAGTTGTGGAGTCGCGAATACGAGCCGGGTTGGGAAATGAAGTTATAGCCGCAAATTTTTAAGAGCCGGCTTTAACTGGGCCGGCTCCTCTCTCCTAAAAATTTACCTATGGCACAAGTCAAGCGGACCTCGGTGATGGCGATGGTCATCCTGGGGGTGATGTTCTTTGTTTTCGGGTTTACCTCCTGGGTCAATTCGATCCTGGTCCCCTATTTCAAGATCGGCTGCGAGCTCAACCACTTCCAGTCCTACCTGATCGTCTTCGCGCTTTACAGTGCCTACCTGATCATGGCCTTTCCCGCCTCGGGCATACTCAAGCGGGTGGGCTACAAGCGGGGGATCATGTACGGCTTCTTCTGCACGGCCCTGGGGGCGCTGATCTTTATTCCCGCGGCCTGGCTGCGTTCCTACGGGGTCTTCCTGGCCGGATCGTTCGTCATCGGGGCCGGGTCGGCCATGCTGCAGGCCGCGGCCAACCCCTACGTGACGGTGATCGGGCCCATCGACACCACGGTGCGCCGGATGGCCATCATGGGCGTGTGCAACAAGTTCGCGGGCCTGGTGGCGCCGCTGATCTTCGCCGCCGCCGTGCTGAAAGTCACCGACAGCGAGCTCTTTATGCAGTTGGCTTCGGAGGCCCTGCCGACCGACGCCCGCGAGGCGTTGCTGGACAGCCTGGTGCGCCGGGTGATGCTGCCCTACGGAATTTTCGCGGCCTTTCTGGTGGTGGTCGGGGTGCTGATCCGCTTTTCGAAGTTGCCTGAATTAAACCTGGAGGAGGAGAACAAGCAGGACGCACAGACGGTTTCCTCCGGGAAAACCTCCGTGTTCCAATTTCCCTATCTGGTGCTGGGCGTGCTGGCCATGTTCCTGCACATCGGCACCCAGGTGGTGACCATCGACACCATCATCTCCTACGCCCAGACCATGGGCATGGACCTGCTCGAGGCCAAGGTTTTTCCCTCCTACACCCTCTCGCTGGTGATCCTGGGTAACTTGCTGGGGATCGTGCTGATCCCCAAGGTGATTTCCCAAACCCGGATTTTCCAGGTGTGCTGCACGCTGGGGCTGCTGCTCTCGATCGGGGTAGTGTGGGCTCATATGCCGGTGAATATCCTGGGCCACCATTCCGACATCTCGATCTGGTTTTTGGTGGGCATCGGCCTGGCCAACTCGTTGGTCTACGGGAGCATCTGGCCGCTGGCGATCCGGGGACTGGGGCGCTTTACCAAGACCGGCTCCTCGATGTTGATCATGGCCCTGTTCGGCAACGCCGTGGTACCCCTGATCTACGGGCACATCGCCGACGTGGCTTCGCTGCGGGAAGCCTATTTCTGGATCCTGCTGCCGGGCTTCGCCTTCCTGGTCTTTTACGCGTTCTGGGGCCATAAAATCACTTCTTGGCAACCTAAATGGAAACGATCATGAGCGATAAGAAGATAATTATAAACGGACAGGTCGTTCTTCCGGAACGGATTATTCCTCAGGGCTATGTCACCATCGCCGGAGGAAAAATCATAGCCGTGGGCGAGGGTTTGCCGGGAGACCGGGACGGAGAAGTCATCGACGTCCGGGGAAAATACATCTCTCCGGGCTTTATCGATATGCACACCCACGGGGCCGGCGGCCACGACTTTATGGACGGAAGCGTAGAAGCCTACCTGGGCGCCGCCGAGACCCATGCCCGCCACGGCACCACGGCCCTGCTGCCCACGACGCTTACCAGCACCGACGAAGCGCTCTACAATACCTTCGAAACCTACAAAAAAGCTAAGGCCCTTAATAGCAAGGGGGCGGCCTTGCTGGGCCTTCATTTAGAGGGACCCTATTTCGCCTACAACCAGCGGGGGGCCCAGGACCCCAAGTACCTGCGCAACCCCGATCCGAAAGAGTACGAAGCCTTCCTGGGGGCCTCGGACGACATCGTCCGATGGAGTCTGGCCCCCGAACTCGAAGGAGCCCCGGCCTTCGGGCGGCGGCTGCGCGAAAAGGGCATCCTGGCCTCGGTGGGCCATTCCGACGCCATCTACGAGGAGGTAGAGGAGGCTTTCCGCGCGGGATTCACCCACATGACGCACCTCTACTCCTGCATGTCCACCATCACCCGGCGCAACGCCTACCGCTACGCCGGGGTGCTCGAGGCGGCCTACCTGCTGGACGGGATGACCGTCGAGGTGATCGCCGACGGGGTGCACCTGCCCGGGCCCCTGCTCCAGTACGTCTACAAGTTCAAGGGCCCGGACCGTACGGCCCTGGTGACCGACTCGATGCGCGCGGCGGGCATGCCCGAGGGCGAGTACATCCTGGGTCCGTTGGACACGGGCCAGAAGATCGTCGTCGAGGACGGGGTGGCCAAGCTCCTCGACCGCTCGGCCTTCGCGGGCAGCGTCGCCACGGCCGATAGGCTGGTGCGCACCATGATCTCCCTGGGAAAAGTACCCCTCGTGGACGCCGTCAAGATGATCAGCCTCACCCCGGCCCGCATCCTGGGCATCGACGCCCGCAAAGGCTCGCTCGAGGCGGGCAAGGAAGCCGACCTGGTGATCTTCGACGACGACATCCGCGTCGAGCAGGTATTCCGGGAAGGGACCCGGATTGTTTTTAACGCATAATCTCTTCGTATGAAACTCTTTAAGAAAGAGGCCCTCTCGGTGAAACAATATCCCACCCGCAGGGCCATGGGCGAAGCGGCCGCCACCGATGTGGCCGAGCGGATCAAGGAACTGCTCGCCGCCCAGGAGCGGGTGAACATGATCTTCGCCGCCGCCCCCTCCCAAAACGAATTTTTAGAAACTTTGGTTTCTGCACGCGGCATCGACTGGGGGAGGGTCAACGCCTTCCACATGGACGAATACACGGGCCTGGAGGCCGGGGCGCCCCAGGCGTTCAGCAATTTCCTCCGGAACCGGCTCTTTTCGAAGCTGCCCTTCGGAAACGTTTTCTACCTGGACAGCCAGACGAAAGCCCCGGCCGAAGAATGTGCGCGCTACGCCGCCCTGCTCGCAAAGTACCCCACGGACATCGTCTGCCTGGGGATCGGCGAGAACGGCCACATCGCCTTCAACGACCCCCACGTGGCCCTGTTCGACGACCCCCAGCGGGTGAAGGTGGTGAGCCTCGACGAACAATGCCGCCAGCAACAGGTCAACGACGGCTGCTTCGCGAGCCTCGGGGCCGTGCCCACCCACGCCCTGACGCTGACCATCCCGGCCCTGATGGCGGGCCGCTACATGTACTGCATCGTCCCGGCCATGACCAAGGCCTGGGCCGTGCGCGAAACCCTCTGCGGCCCCGTCTCGGAGGCTTGTCCGGCCTCGGTGCTGAGAACCAAAGAGACCGCGACGCTCTACCTCGATACCGACAGCGCGTCGCTTCTCTAAGGAGGGTAAAGCGGAAAGCCCCAAAATAGAAAAGCTCCCGGACAATAAATCCGGGATTTTTTCTTTTTACTAAAGAAGTATCCTTATCTTTACACAACACAAGAAGAACACTATGAGTGGAGCCAAAATATTATGGGTGGACGATGAGATCGATCTGCTGAAACCCCACATCCTTTTCCTGCAGCAGCGGGGCTACGAGGTGGAGACCTGCAACAACGGCTACGACGCCATCGAGCTGGTAGGCAGCCGCCCCTTCGACCTGATCATCCTCGACGAGATGATGCCCGGCATCACGGGCCTCGAGACCCTGCCCCGCATCAAGGAACTGCGCCCCACGACCCCCGTGATCATGGTCACCAAGAGCGAGGAGGAGAACATCATGGACAAGGCCGTGGGCTCCAAGATCGCCGATTACCTCATCAAGCCGGTCAACCCCAACCAGGTGCTGCTGTCGATCAAAAAGAACGTCCACAGCCACCAGCTGGTCACCGAGCAAAGTACGGCCGACTACCGCAGCGAGTTCGGACAGATCGCCAGCTCCTTTTCCCAGGCCCGCACCTTCGCCGACTGGGTCAACATCTACAAAAAACTGGTGGGCTGGGAGGTCGACCTGACCGAGTCGGACGACCCTGGGATCCGCGAAATCCTGGCTTTCCAGCGCAACGAGGCCAACAACGAGTACGCCAAATTCATCCGCAACAACTACCTCGACTGGTTCACCGACCGCAGCGATGACGCCCCCGTCTTGTCGCACAACCTCATGCGCAGCAAGATCTTCCCGGTGGCCGACGCCGCCTCGAAGACGACCCTGCTGCTGATCGACAATTTCCGCTACGACCAGTGGCGGGTGATAAACCCCATCCTGCACAACCTCTTCGAGGTCGAAAGCGAGGAGTTCTATTGCAGCATCCTGCCCACGGCCACCCAGTACGCCCGCAACGCCATCTTCGCGGGCTTGACCCCCCTGGCCATCGACAAGCTCATGCCGGGCCTCTGGCTCAACGACAACGAGGAGGGCGGCAAAAACCAGCACGAGGAAGAATTCCTGAAACGGCAGATCCAGTCCCTGGGCAAGGGTTATAAGATGACCTTCGACAAAATCATCAAGAGCGACTCGGGCAAGCGGCTGCTCGAGAACATGAACCGCATCTACGAGGCCGATTTCTCGGTGATCGTCTACAATTTTCTCGATATCCTCTCCCACGCCCGCACCGAGACCCAGATCATCCGCGACCTGGCCGAGGACGAGGCGGCCTTCCGCTCGCTGACCCGCTCCTGGTTCGAGCATTCGGACGTCTACCAGATGATGCGCCAGCTTTCCGAAAAGGGCCATACGGTCATCATCACCTCCGACCACGGCACCATCCGGGTGGACAACCCCGTCAAGGTGCAGGGCGACCGCGAGACCTCGACCAACCTGCGCTACAAGACGGGCCGCAACCTGGGCTTCAACGCCAAGGAGGTCTTCGCCATCACCAAGCCCGAGCAGGCCCACCTGCCCAAGAGCAACCTGACGTCCACCTACATCTTCGCCTACAACCGCGATTTCTTCGTCTACCCCAACAACACCAACCAGTTCGTGCGCTACTACAACAACACATTTCAACATGGGGGCATTTCTATGGAGGAGATGATGGTGCCGTTTATCGTGCTGCGCCCGAAATAACATGGATTTCACGAATTCAAATTGAACCGTTATCCGGAACATTGGTCTTTTTTAGAAGGTTTGAATTCGTAAAACCCATGTTATGGGCATCTTCGATGCCCCGACTTACAGACAATCCCCCTAAATCCCCCTTTGAGAAGGGGGACTTTTCCAAAGCCTACGGCTTTGGATCAAAGGAAAATATTTGTGAAACAAATATTTATCGTTTCGCGAATTCGCGAAACTCACGATAAGTAACCTATGGAATCGATCACCGTACACAAGTTAGACGATCTGCCCGAAGCCGCGGCGGCCGTGCTCGCCAACCTGCAGGGCCGCAGCCTGGTCTTGCTGCGGGGCCCGATGGGTGCCGGGAAAACGACCCTGATCCGCGCCCTCTGCGACCGCCTGGGGGTGGAGGACACGGTCACCAGCCCCACCTTCGCCCTGGTCAACGAATACCGCGACCGCGAGGGCGCTCCGCTCTACCACTTCGACTTTTACCGGATCGACCGCCTCGAAGAGGCTTTCGACCTGGGCTACGAGGAGTATTTTTACGGCGGAGACCTCTGCCTGGTGGAGTGGCCCGAGAAAATCGAGGCGCTGCTGCCCGAAGAGGGGGCGATGACCGTCACCATCGAGATCACCGGGCCGGAAAGCCGCCGGATAACCATAGATTAATTGGCCCAACTACAAATAGCAGAGCGGGAACCCCTCAGAAGGAGTTCCCGCTCTCTATTTATCCCAATCCCTATTTAAGCAGGTCGGAAATCTCGATCTTTAAAGCATTGGCAATCTTGTTCAACGTGCCGATGGTAAAATTCGATCCTCCCGCTTCGATCCGGCTCATGACCGATACCTCGAAGTTGCACATCGCGGCCAAATCCTGTTGGAGGATATTTTTTTCGGTGCGGATTCTTTTGATATTCTTACCGATCCCTTTTAGGACCTGGTCCGTTATCATACTTACTTAAAAAGGTCGATTATCGGAATGTCTAAGCCGTTGGCTATTTTAATGAGCGTCCCGAGGGTGAAATTGGTCCGCCCTTTTTCAATGCGCACCACATTGGTATATTCGATTTCGAGTTTGTCGGCAAAGTCTTGAATCGACAATCCTTTTTCTTCCCGTAGCCGCCGAATCCGCAAACCTACTTCCGCCAAAGTTCTTTGTTTGTCAAGCATAATCCCTGTCATATATGATTGACACCAAAGGAATATATTTATCTTTGCCCTGTTATGATCATATATGATCGTTTCAAAAGTTGATAAAACACTCAAATCTGAAAAGGATGAAACCAGATGAAAACGATCGGAAGAATATTTTTACAGGCACATGGAAACCCGGGACCCGCTACATAAATATCCCCGGGAAAGGCTGGAAGCGCGTTGAGGTGTATGGCGCGGAGTCTTCCATCTGGGAGTTCGAAGAAGACCAGCGATGGGAGACAGCGTCCGGGGCGATGGTATTTGAAGGGAAATTGACGGAGTACACCGAAGGCCGTCCTCCGGAGATCACGGAGTATGCCTATTATTCGGGCAAGGGCGAATTGTACATCGAGCGCTCGGATTACACTCCGGACGGGTTTTGTTTCATCTGCTGCAATGAGCGGTACCGGGTGGAGCCGATCCGCAAAAATCAATACCGGCTGTACGATCTCGACCGGGAGGAGGAAGAGCTCGAGAGGCGGTTTACCCTCACGCGCTTGTAAGCCCCTGCCTGAAAAAAGCAGGCGGGACGCATTATGCGTCCCGCCCCTTATCATGTATTGGCGTTCAGACCCTCTCTACTTGCTGTCAATCCCGATAAACTTATAAGTAATCGGATTATTAAACTCGTCGGCCATTTGGGCCACATAATTATTAAAATCCGCCTTGTTGCGCAGCTTGGTGCCTTCGCTCCAGGCCGTGCAGACCATGTATTCGTAGGTGTTGTTCTCATCGGGGGTCACACGGAAGACGTGGTTGCCCGTGTAGGCCGGAATAAACTGGTACTGGGGCTTGTAGATGTCCTTGACGATGATGGCGCCGCCGATAAAGTCCACCACGATGTTCTCGCGCTGGTCGATCTTTTCCGGGTCGCGCACCTCTTCCGGGCCCGAGGAGATCAGGTAGCCGCCCTTCTGGACGAAGTTGTCCTCCTGGGGTTTCTTCTTCATCCCGCAGCCCATCAGCACTCCGGCGCCCAGGGGCTGGAAGGTGGTGTAGTGCACCTTGGAGACGCAGTAGTTCTGGTGGGCGTAGGCCGTGTAGTCCTGCACGAATTCGTAGTAGCCGCAGCCGGTGTCCCAGTTCATCGTTTTGATGCGGATGGTCGAACGCAGGGGGCCGTTGACCACCACGTCGTAGGCGTAGCGGGTGTCCGAGATCTGCCCGGCGTTCCAGAGCGATTCGGGGTGCAGGCGCTGCTTGGCGGGCGTCTTGCGCGGCATGGCGATGCTGTCGGGCAACTCGGGGTGTTCGAACAGGCAGATGGCGCTGGCCCCGAACGAGGGAGCCACTTCCTGGATGTCCGAGCCGTAGTCGTGGTTGATGTTGGCGATGCCGTAGCCGTCCACGTTGCGCATGTAGAGCACCGGCGAAACGAGGTTGGGCTTGCGCTTGCCGTAGGCGTCCACGCTGTTGGCGAACCAGATCTTCCAGCCCACTTCCTCGGTTTCCCAGAAGGGCATGATGTGGCGGCAGTAGCTGCCGATGTTGGCGTGGGTGTGGTGGGTGTTCCAGCCGCGAATGTTCTCGCCCAGGTAGATGTAGATGGTGCGGGTCTCGCGGGGTTTCATATCCAGTTGGAAGAACAGTTCGTCCCAGATGCCGTCCTTGTCCAGGTCGTCGAGCTGGTGGAAAACCATGCGGCCATTGGTCTCGGCACGGAGCTGGTGGCCGCCTTGTACGTTGAGCACCGAATCCGAGGGAGCGGGACGCGGATCGCCCGAGGGATCGACGATGGTGATGATCATCTCGTGCAGGTCGGGCATCGGAAAGTTTTCGCGCTGGATGATCACCGGCGTGTTGGGCCGGGCCACGTTGAGAGGATTGGTCACCTGGAACTCAATGCGTTGAGCCGGATAAAAATCGCCTTGGGAGTACCAGGGGTTGGCCCCCTGGAGAGGTGCGCTGGCCAGAGCGGCTGCTGCGAGGGCAAAAAAATACTTTAACTTCATGGTTTTATGTGTTTTAGAATTCTTTTTGGTCGAAAAAATCTCCGGGGAGGTTCAGTAAAGGTAGCATTTTCTTATAAAAACCCGAAAGAGTGCGGGCCCGCGAAAAAAAAGTATCTTTGTGAAATATAGTGAAAGCCGAGAGGCATTCGGTGGGAGTTTCACTCACACAAGAATGCCCAAGGCGCCTCCTATATTCTGTAAACTACAGAATTTGTCCATCCAGAACTATCTTTCCTATGCCGACATACGACTACCTGATCGTCGGGGCGGGGCTCTTCGGGGCCACCTTCGCCCACCGGGCTTCCCTCAAGGGGAAACGCTGCCTGGTGATCGACCGGCGGCCCCAACCGGGGGGCAACCTCTACTGCGAGCAGATCGAAGGGATCAACGTGCACAAGTACGGGGCCCATATTTTCCACACCTCCGACCGGGCCGTGTGGGAGTACGTCAACTCGCTGGTCGAGTTCAACCGCTACACCAACTCCCCGCTGGCCAATTACAAGGGACGGATTTTTAACCTGCCCTTCAACATGAACACGTTTCTGCAGTTGTGGGGGACCATCACTCCGGCCGAGGCCGAGGCCAAGATCGCCCAGCAGCGCACGCTGTACGGGGTCGCCGAGCCCAAAAACCTCGAGGAGCAGGCCCTCTCGCTGGCGGGCAGGGACATCTACGAGCTGCTCATCAAGGAGTACACCGAAAAACAGTGGGGTCGCCCGGCCACGGAGCTGCCGGCCTTTATCATCCGCCGCCTGCCGCTGCGCTTCACCTACGACAACAATTATTTCAACGACACCTACCAGGGCATTCCCATCGGGGGCTACAACCGCCTGATCGAAAAGATGCTAGCCGGGACCGACTGCCGCTGCGGGGTGGATTACTTCGACGACCGGGCCCACTGGGACGCCCAGGCCGAAACGGTTGTGTTCACCGGGAGGATCGACGAGTTTTTCGATTACCGCCTCGGGCGGCTCGAGTACCGGGGCCTGCGCTTCGAGGAGGAAATTCTCGACACGCCCAACTACCAGGGCAACGCCGTGGTCAATTACACGGCGGCCGACGTCCCCTACACCCGCATCATCGAGCACAAACACTTCGAATTCGGCACCCAGCCCCGCACGGTCATCACCCGCGAGTACCCCGAAGCCTGGAGCGAGGGGAGGGAGCCCTACTACCCGGTCAACGACGAGCGCAACGAGGCCCTGGCCCGGCGGTATGCCTCCCTGGCCCGGACCGAGTCTCCGGGGACGATTTTCGGGGGACGGCTGGCCGAGTACAAGTACTACGACATGCACCACATTGTCGGCAATGTGATGAAAATCATCTAGGCGGAACTACCCATGGAGCCTGTTTCGATTCTGGTCTGCCACCATAAACCCGGCCCTCTGCTGGAGCATCCCGGTTTGCTGCCGGTACATGTGGGCAGCACCCTCTCGCCTTACACCCTGCCGATGCAGCGGGATGACCAAGGTGAAAATATTTCGGCCAACAATCCTTCTTACTGTGAACTGACCGCTTGCTACTGGGCCTGGAAGAACCTTCCCCCGGCAGGAGTGATCGGTCTGGCGCACTACCGGCGTTATTTCGATCTAGCCGACGATTCGCCCTGGGCCAACCTGACCCGGGTGGTTCGTTGGGAGGAACTGGAGCAACGCTACGCCGGCGCACCCGATCCGGCCGCCCTGCTGCAGGGGCGGGACATCGTCCTTCCGCGGCCCCGTTACCTGAGCCAAAGTGTGGAAGCGCAATACCGCAAAGACCACCGGGGGAAGGATCTGGATACGCTGCGCGCGGTCATCGGGGAACGTTGTCCCGTTTACGGCCCGGCCTTCGAGCGGGTGATGCGGAACCACCATTTTTCGCCCTACAACATGTTCATCGCCAGGCGGGAGAGGTTCGACGCCTACGCAGCCTGGTTATTCGACCTGCTGGAAGAGGTGGAGCGGCGCGTGGCTGTACCCATGGACGATTCGTATCAACGGAGGATCTTCGGTTTCCTGGGCGAGAGGCTGTTGAACGTCTACCTGGAACACCACAGCTGCCGGGTGATTTACCGTCCGGTGCTTTATGTGGGCGACGACCTGAGTGTCAAACCCAATGTCCGCTACCAGGTCAAACGGCTTTTCTATTCCCTGCAAGGCAAATAAAAACCGCCGGGCGAAAACCCTATTTTCCGCCCGCCCGTCGACACAAAGCCAATGAATCTGGTGCAGGAGAGAAATAATCTTGTGGAAAATTTTGTGATCTGAGTAAAATTTTCCATCTTTGCGGTCGCTTTGAAACAATTCGGGGTGTAGCTCAGCCCGGTTAGAGTACACGTCTGGGGGGCGTGTGGCCGCAAGTTCGAATCTTGTCACCCCGACCAAACAACCCACGCGAGTCACGCCATCCGACAGGATGGCTTTACTTTTTGGGGGCGGGCCCTCGTGCTCGCACGAAAGGGCCCGCCCCCAAAAAGAAAAGCTA
>JAVBNV010000010.1:0-229034 GCA_031551325.1 Alistipes sp. | reverse complement strand
TACAGGAGTACGGGCACGGAGGAAAGCAGGATGGCCGCCCCGAAGGTCGCTCCCAGAACGACCGAGGAGATCCCGTCCATGATGGACTTGGTGAGCAGCAGCCGGGGAAACTCGCCCATGCCGTCCTCGATGGCGCCCAGGATGGCCATCGCCCCAGTGCAGAAGAGCAGGCTGGCCGTGATAAATCCCTCGGTGGAGCGCTGCGACGCTTCCTCGCCCGGACGCTTGCGCCGCAGCCTTTCGGCGAAGCGGTGCAGGGCCGCCTGGATGTCGATCCACTCCCCGATGACCGAGCCCAGGGCCAGGCTGACCACGGAGAGGATCAGGTGGTCGGAGCGCAGCGACATCGAGATGCCGATCACCCCGGTGACCAGCCCGATGCCCTGGAAAACCAGGGTGGTCATTTTTTCGGGCAGCCGCTTGTGGACGGCCAGGCCCACCAGGCCTCCTACAAGGATAGCTCCTGCATTGGCAAGTGTTCCGATCATTTGGGAAAATGGAATTTGAGACAAATGTAGGAAAAACCCACGAAATATACTTACTTTGTAGGTTCCAACGAAACCTTATTTTATACTGAAAATATGAGCGAATTCAAGTATCAGGAACCCTTTCCCCTGTCGGGCGACACGACCGAGTACCGCCTGCTGACCAACGATTACGTCAAGGTGGTCCCCTGCGGCGACCGCCAGGTCCTCCAGGTCGACCCCAAGGGCTTGGAACTCCTTTCCCGCGAGGCCTTCGCCGACGTGTCGTTCTACCTGAGGGCGGCCCATTTGCAAAAATTGCAGAACATCCTCTCTGACCCCGAAGCGACCGACAACGACAAGTTCGTCGCCTACACCCTGCTCGTCAACCAGGTGGTCTCGGCCGAGGGCGAGCTGCCCACCTGCCAGGACACCGGGACGGCCATCGTCATCGGCAAGAAGGGCGAGGACGTTTACACGGGCGCCGACGACGCCGAAGCCCTTTCGAAAGGGGTTTTCGAGACTTACCGTGATCGTAACCTCCGCTATTCCCAGGTAGTGCCCTTCACCATGTTCGACGAGAAGAACAGCGGCACCAACCTGCCCGCCCAGATCGACCTCTACGCCACCAAGGGCAACCAGTACAGCTTCCTGTTCATGACCAAAGGCGGCGGCTCGGGCAACAAAACCTACCTCTATCAGCAGACCAAGTCGCTGCTCACGGAGAAAAACCTCAAGGCCTTTATCGAGTCTAAGATCATGGACCTCGGGACCTCGGCCTGCCCGCCCTACCACCTGGCCGTGGTCATCGGCGGCACCTCGGCCGAAGCCTGCCTGGCGACGGTCAAGAAGGCCTCGGCCGGTTACCTCGACCACCTGCCCACCCACGGCAATGAAGGGGGCCAAGCTTTCCGGGATTTGGAGTGGGAGGAAAAAATTCAAAAAATTTGCCAGGAGAGCGGCGTAGGCGCCCAGTTCGGCGGCAAGTACCTGGTGCACGACGTGCGCGTGATCCGCATGCCCCGCCACGCGGCCTCCTGCCCCGTGGGCATCGGGGTGAGCTGCAGCGCCGACCGCAACGTCAAGGGCAAGATCACCGAAGAGGGCATCTTCCTCGAAGTGCTCGAGAAGAACCCCGCCCGCTTCCTGCCTTCGACGCCTCCCAACATGAAGCCCGCCGTAGAGCTCGACCTCGACCTGGGCATGGACGAAGTCCGGAAAATTCTTTCGCAGTATCCGGTCACCACCCGCTTCAACGTCAAGGGGACGATGATCGTGGCCCGCGACATCGCCCACGCCCGCATCAAGGCGATGATCGACGCCGGGGAACCCATGCCCGCCTACTTCAAGGACCACCCCATCTACTACGCCGGCCCCGCCAAGACCCCCAAAGGCATGGCCTCGGGCAGCTTCGGCCCCACCACGGCCGGGCGCATGGACCCCTACGTGGACGAGTTCCAGAGCCTGGGCGGTTCGCTGGTGATGGTCGCCAAGGGCAACCGCACGCAAGCCGTGACCGACGCCTGCAAGAAGCACGGCGGTTTCTACCTCGGCTCGATCGGCGGCCCCGCCGCCATCCTGGCCAAGGACAGCATCAAGTCGGTCGAAGTGGTCGATTTTCCTGAATTGGGCATGGAAGCCGTCCGCAAGATTTATGTTGAAAATTTTCCGGCATTTCTGCTGGTGGACGACAAGGGGAACGACTTCTTTGCGAAATTTAAGTAGTCGTATAGATAGCTAAGAAAAAGGCTCCGGGACACCGGAGCCTTTTTTGCTTTATTTTTGGAGCGACCGCGCCGGATTGGCCGTGGCCGAACGATAGCTCTGGAAAGTAACCGTCAGAACGGTCAGCAGCAACACCAGAATAAACGCCAGCGCGAACACCCACCCGTGCAGGGGCGTGCGGTAAGCAAACGATTCCAGCCACGTCTTCACCCCATACCAGGCCAGCGGGGCCGCCACGACGAAACATATCAGCACAATGCGCACAAAGCCCGTGTTGAACATCAGCAGGATCTCGCGCACCGAAGCCCCCATCACCCTGCGCACGGCGATCTCGCGGGTGCGTCCCTGGGCCTCGAAAACCACCAGCCCGAAGACCCCCACCACCGACAGCAGCACGGCCAGCAGGCTGAACAGGGTCACCATCAACCCCTGGTTGTGGCTCTTTTTGTAGAGCTCGTCCAGCGTCCGGTCGAAGAAGTCGATCTCCACGGGGAAGGCCGGGTCGATCTGTGCCATGGTGCGGCGGATGTGGGCGATGGCCTCCTCGGTATGGCCGCCCTGCACCTTGGCATAGGCGTAGCTCGGAGGCAGACCCAGGTCCCAATGCCCCGGGGGCGAGACAACAAACCCCATCGGCTGGATAGCCCGGTGCATCGACTCGAAATGGATGTCGGGGAAAATCCCGGCGATGTATGCCTTGCCGTGGGTATTAATGCTGTCTCCTACCTGTAGTTGCATCATATCGGCTGCAGATTGGTTGTACAGCCAGGTCGATTTCCCGTCCGCACGGTATTCGTCGCTGCGCTGGAAATTACGTCCTTTAGTCGCCGCCACCCCGATCAGTTCGGGGAAATTCCAAGATACCTGCACTTCGAAGTGGTAATAGTGCTCGCCTTTGTAATCGACACCGATGTAAGGCTTTATCTCGTCGCTCACGAATTTCAACTGGGTGAAGGCGACATCCCGGATGGCCGTGTTTTCGGTCATCAGTTGCCGGATACGGTCGCTCTGGGTGGCCGCCTGGTCCATGGAGAGTTTGAATTGCAGGATATGGTCCTTGTCGAAGCCCATCCCCAGGCGGTTGACATATTGATTCTGGATGTGGATAAACAGGGCGCAGATCACCAGGGCGATCGAGACCACATACTGGAAGCCGATCAGTGACTGCCGGACGAATTTGGCCTTGCCCGAGAGGGCGAACGAGCCGTTGAGGACCATCGCCGTGGGGAAAGAAGTCATGTGGCGGGCCGGGTAGAGGCCCGAGAAAAGACCCACGGCCCCGGCCAGCGCCCCGGTAAGGGCGATCAGGCCCGGATTGTTTTTCAGCGAGAGCGCTTCGCCCACCAGTCCGTCAAGCCAACGGCTCTCCTGGATCGTCCAAACCCAGAACAACCCCAGCACGAAAGCCATAAGCGTGATCAGCAGGGCCTCCAGGACCAATCCCCGGCGCAGGGCTCCGGGAGTCGAGCCCAATACCTTGCGGGTGTTGATGCTCTTGATGCGCAGGGGAGTGAGGGCCACCGAGAAATTGACGAAATTGATCGAGGCGATCAGTACGATCAGCAGGGCCACCAGCATCAGGGTGTCCGTCACGGCTTTGTTGCCCACGGGCAGGGGGTCGAACTCGATCGGCGGGTCGAAATAGACGCCGGTAATGGGACTCAGCCGGATGCTGTGGATGCGCCAGTTTTTCAGCGGTTTCTCATATTCGGTCATAAACTCATCGGTCACGGTCGCAGCCTGGGCCGGATCGTCGAATTTCACGTAACAATAATAGGCTCCCGTGTGCCAGTCGGTGTTCGAGATACGGTCGTTGATCCGGGTGAAGATGTGGTTGGGGAGCACGGCATTCCCCGGAAAATCCCGGTAGACGCCGCCTACGGTCAGGCGGGTATTCATCTCGGCGCCCCAGAGTTCGAATTTCCCGTCCCGGCTGGGGAATTCCGACAACTCCAGCATCCGGCCCACGGCCGATTCGTTGCCGAACATCTTCCGGGCAATGCTTTGCGGAATCAGCAGCAGGTCGGGCGTTTCAAGGGCCTTGGCGCTTCCCTCCACCATGTCGAACTGGAATACGTCCGCCAGGCCCGGGGTGGCCAGGCGCAAATCCTCCTGGAAGCCCGCTTCGCCTCCTTCCCCCTCGAGCGTGAAATAAAAGGGCATGCCCAACGAGGTCATCAATAGCCCCGAGGCCTCGATGTGGGGGGAATAATTGCAGAAATAGGTCGCCAGCGGGCGGGAATAGTTGCTTTTCCAGAAATTGTCGTCCTGTATGTATTCCAGGCGGAAGATCCGCCCGGCCTCCGGATCGTCCCGGTAGTAGCTGTACTCGTAGCGCACATGCATGGCTACGATCAGGAAAGCGGCGAAGGCCACCGAGAGGCCCAGCAGATTGAGTGCGCTGGCGGTCTTGAAGCGACGCAGCACGTGGAGCAGGTTTTTCAGGGAGGCAAATAGCATGGCAGCAGGAGTTTGGGAGTTTCATTCAATGTCCCACAATTATGCCAAATGATTTAATTGTTTAATAATTAATTGATTATAAATTTCGATAAACGTAAAAATGTCCAAAAAATAGACACATACCGTCTATTTTTTGGACATTCGAAAGCGTAAAAAGACTACTGCCTGTAATATTCCAGAACGAGCATGGCAAAGCGGGCATGGACCGTGCCGGGTCCCCCGCTCATCTCGATGCCCACCTCGATGGCTTCGAGTACCTGCTCCTCGCTGGCGCCCAGGTCGAGGGCCTGCTTGATGTGCCATTCCATACAGGATTCGCAGCCCGTGGCCACGGAGATGCCCGTGGCGATCAATTCTTTGTCGCGGCGCGGGAGGGCCCCGTCCGCGTAGGTTTGCCGCTCCATCTCGGTGAAGGCCCTGAATACCTTCGATTTGAGTCCGTAGAAGCCGTTGGCCCGTTTGCGCAGGGCGATGATCCGGTCGATCTTTTCTTTTTCGTGGAGTTCCATAATCCTATGCTTTAATGTGTGTGTGATCTTAAAAAAAAGAACCCGTCCGAAGTTGTTCGGACGGGTTCTTTGTCTATCGCGGCAGGCGGGTTATTTTACTTCCCAGGTGTCTCCGCTGTGCAGTAACTCGTCCATGTTCTTGATCGAGGCATTGGCCGTGACCGCTTCCATCTGCTCCGTCAGGGCCGCATCGTAAGTCGGGGCCTCCACGTCGCGGATTACCCCCAGGGCCACCGGAAAGTCCGGGTAGCTCATCGAGGCCAGCATCAGGTGGATGGCCGGGTTGGCTTCGTGGGCGTCGTGCACCAGGATGTCCTTTTCGGTGATCCCGTTCTCGCCCAGGGTGACCACTTCGAGGTGCATGCCCCGCAGGACGAGCCCCTTGTCGTTGTTCTGGCCGAAAAGCATCGGACGGCCCTGTTGCAGGGTGATGGTCCTGTCCTTGCGCACCTCTTTGGCGGTGATGGCTTCGAAAGTCTTGTCGTTGAAGATCACGCAGTTTTGCAGAATTTCCACCACGGAGGTCCCTGCATGCTTGGCTGCCGTGACCAGGCAGGCCTGGGTGGTATTCATCTCGATGTCGATGCTGCGGGCAAAGAAGGTGCCCCGCGTGCCGATCACCAGTTCCCCGGGATTGAAGGGGGACTCGATGGTGCCGTAGGGGGAAGTTTTGGTCACCTTGCCCCGCTGCGAGGTGGGGGAGTACTGGCCCTTGGTGAGCCCGTAGATCTGGTTGTTGAACAGCAGCAGGTTGATGTCGATGTTGCGGCGCACGGCGTGGATGAAGTGGTTGCCGCCGATGGCCAGGGCGTCCCCGTCCCCGCTGATCTGCCAGACCGAGAGCTTCGGGTTGGCCGCCTTGACCCCCGTGGCCAGGGCCGCTGCGCGGCCGTGGATGCCGTGGAAGCCGTAGGTGCTCACGTAGTAGGGGAAACGCGACGAACAGCCGATGCCCGAGACGAAGGTGAATTGTTCGTGCCCCATTCCGAAGTGGTCGGCCACCTCGGGCAGGGCTTTGGCCACGGCGCTCAGGATGGCGTGGTCGCCGCATCCGGGGCACCATTTCACTTCCAGGGAGCTGCGGAAGTCGGCAGGGGTATATTTATAGGTCTTTTCCATGATCGTTTACGCGTTTAATTCTTTTTCAAAAGCCTCTTTGAGTTCGGCCACCGTGAAGGGCAGCCCCTGCACCTTGTTGTACTGGGCGTACTCGAAGCGCGGGAAGTTCATTCTCAGGTAGTCGACGAACTGGCCCTTGTTCAACTCGCAGACCACGATCTTGCGGAACTTTCCGAAAATTTCCTCCACGCCCTTGGGCAGCGGGTTGATGTAGTTGAAGTGGCAGAGAGACACCTTCTTACCCTCGCGGACCAGTTCGTTCACGGCCGAAAGCAGGTGGCCGCGGGTGCCTCCCCAGCCGACCACCAGCAGGTCGCCTTCATCGTCTCCGGCGGCGACTTTCTGCTCGGGAATGAACTCCTGCACCCGGGCCACCTTGGCGGCGCGGATGTCCACCATGCGCTGGTGGTTTTCGGGATCGTGCGAGGCAGACCCTCTCAGAAAATCCTTTTCGAGGCCGCCGATGCGGTGTGCCAGACCCGCCGTGCCGGGCAGGGCCCAGGAGCGGGCCAGGCGCTTTTCGTCCCGGGCGTAGGGCATAAAGCCGCCTTCGGGAGCCTGCTGGATCAGCGGAGGCGTGATAGCGGGGTAGTCCTTCATCGCGGGCAGGCGCCAGGGCTCGGAGCCGTTGGCGATAAAACCGTCGGTGAGCAGCAGCACCGGGGTCATGTGTTCCATGGCGATCTTCCCGGCCCAGAAGGCGTAGTGGAAGCAGTCCGAGGGGGTGCTCCCGGCCATGACCACCATCGGGCACTCGCCGTTGCGGCCCCAAAGGGCTTGCAGCAGGTCGCTCTGTTCGGTCTTGGTGGGCAGCCCCGTGGAGGGTCCGCCACGTTGTACGTCCACCACCACCAGGGGAAGCTCGGCGATCACGGCCAGGCCCATGGCTTCGGACTTGAGCGAAAGGCCCGGCCCGGAGGTGGTCGTCACGGCGAAGTTGCCGGCGAAGGCCGCCCCGATGGCCGTGCAGATGCCGGCGATCTCGTCTTCGGCCTGGACGGTCTTGGCGCCCAGGTTTTTGTGCTTGGCCAGTTCTTCCAGAATGCCCGTGGCCGGGGTGATGGGGTAGGAGCCGCAGAAGAGCGGGCGTCCGCTCTTTTCGGCGGCGGCCAGAAAACCCCAGGCCGTGGCGTTGTTGCCACAGATGTTGCGGTAGGTGCCTTTTTCGACCGGAGCGGGTTTGACGCTGTAGGTGTCGGCGAAGGCGTGGGTATTGGCGCCGTAATTGTAACCGGCTTTGAGAGCCAGGATGTTGGCCTGGGCCACCAGCGGTTTCTTGGCGAACTTGGTGTTGAGGTAGTCGATCGTGTGGTCCAGCGAGCGGTCGAAGAGGTAGTAGCAGAGGCCCAGCGTGAAGATGTTCTTGCACTTGGCGGCCGTCTTAGCGTCCATGCCTTCGAGGGCCATGGCGGCTTCGCGGCTCATCGAGCTGATGGGCGGGAAGATGATGTTGCGTCCTTCGAGGCCCAGTTCCTGGATCGGGTTTTCGGTGCAGAAACCGGCGCGCTGGATGCTTTTTTCGTTGAAAGCATCCCCGTCGCAGATGATCGTGGCGGTGGGTTTGACCCATCGGGCGTTGGCCCTCAGGGCGGCGGGGTTCATGGCCACCAACACGTCGCACAGGTCACCCGGGGTGTTGATGCGGTGGCTGGCGAAGTGGACCTGCAGGCCCGAGACCCCGGCCACGGTGCCTTGCGGGGCGCGGATTTCGGAGGGGTAGTCGGGGAAGGTCGAAATGTCGTTGCCACCGTAGGCGGCGCTGTCTCCAAAAAGGGTCCCGGTCATCTGCATGCCGTCGCCCGAGTCGCCCGAGAAACGAATGACTACGTCTTCGAGCTCAATTCTGTTCTTCTTTTCCATCTATCGTCAAAAATATCGTAAGGTCTATTCAACCCGCAAAGATAACGAAAAAAAGTAAAATTATTTTCTTCCCTCCCGAGAACAGGCTCCACGAACGAGAAAACTTTTCGGGGGATGCTTCGTTTGTGCGGGAAATTTGATTAAATTTGCGACTTGTTCGAAAAGCATACCTAAAAGATACTAACACCATGAAACAAATCAAATTCGTCTCGCCCGAAGAGGCGGTCAAAGTCATCAAGTCGGGCGACCACGTCCACCTGAGCAGCGTGGCCAGCGCCCCCCAATGCCTCATCAAGGCGATGTGCGAGCGCGGCAGCAACGGCGAAATCAAGGACGTCCGTGTCCACCACCTCCACACCGAAGGCCCCGCCCCCTATTCGGAAGCCGAGTTCGAAGGCGTTTTCCAGCTCGACTCCTTCTTCGTGGGCGGCAATGTCCGCAAGACCACCCAGGCGGGCTACGCGGATTACATCCCCGTCTTCCTGAGCGAGACCCAGAAACTCTACCGCAGCGGCACTTTGCCCTGCAACGTGGCCATGATCCAGGTCTCGACCCCCGACCAGCACGGGTACGTCTCGCTGGGGACCTCCGTGGACGCCACCCTGGCCGCCGTGGAGTGCGCCGAGCACGTGATCGCCGTGGTCAACAAATACGTGCCCCGCGCCTTCGGGGACGCCTTCATCCCGGTGAGTGACATCGACATCTTCGTCCAGGACGACCAGCCCCTCGAAGAGGCCCACTTCACCACCCCCACCGAGATCGAAACCCTCATCGGGAACAACTGCGCCGCCCTGATCGAGGACGGAGCCTGCCTCCAGATGGGCATCGGGGCTATCCCCAACGCCGTACTGGCCCAGTTGGGCAACCACAAGGACCTGGGGATCCACACCGAGATGTTCGCCGACGGCGTCCTGCCGCTGGTCGAAAAAGGGGTGATCAACGGCCGCAACAAGGCCATCGACAAAGGCAAAATGGTCTCGACCTTCCTGATGGGCTCGCAGAAAGTATACGACTTCATCGACAACAACCCGGGCGTGGCCATGATGGACGTGGCCTACACCAACGACCCCTTCATCATCGCCAAGAACCCCAAGGTGACCGCCATCAACTCGGCCCTGCAGGTGGACATCACCGGCCAGGTCTGCGCCGACTCGCTGGGCACCAAGTTCTACTCGGGCTTCGGCGGCCAGGTCGACTTCATCTACGGGGCCTCGCGCTCCGAGGGCGGCAAGGCCATCCTGGCCATGCCTTCGGTGACCAACAAGGGCGTCAGCAAGATCGCTCCCGTGCTGACCGCCGGGGCCGGCGTCGTGACCACCCGCGCCCACATCCATTGGCTGGTGACCGAATACGGCGCTGTTAACCTCTACGGCAAGACCTTCCAGGAGCGTGCCCGCATGATCATCGACATCGCCCATCCGGACCACCGCGAGGAACTGGACCGCGCCGCCTTCGAACGCTACGGAAGCCATCACCACTACATTAAGATGTGTTGTGAGAAGTAAGATAGCTTACCAATAAAAAAATCCCGGCCTCAGCAATGAGGCCGGGATTTTTTATTTCTGAGGGAAAATTTAGCACCCTGACGGTCGTGAACGCAGCTGTGCATAGCGTGCGCCAGATTTTGCTTATCGTCTGAAGTTTCAGCCCGGAGCGTACTTAAGGTACGTGAGGACTGGAACGAGGAGGATAAGTGAAAGATGGCGTGCGATATGCGCAGCCTTCCCAGGAGCACTTACTTTTCCGGTTGGATCAAATCAAACTTCTGATCTACGTTCTTCTCCAGCACCGAAATCCCTTCTTTCATCCAGCGGGGCATGGGGGCGTCCTTGAGGTAGTGGTCGAAGAACTGGTACATACGTTTGTCCCAGTCCATGCAAGCGGCACGCGACACCAGGTTGTGGTCGTCGCCGCTGTAGTTGAGCATCCACACCGGGGTGCCCAGGCGGCGCAGGGCGATGTAGAACTCGATGCTCTGGTACCAGGGCACCGCCCCGTCCTGGTCGCTGTGGCGCAGCAGTTGAGGGGTCTTCACCCGGTCGGCGAAGAAGATGGGCGAGTTGTCGATGTAAAGGTCGCGGCGCTGCCAGGGGGTGGCCCCGATGCGACTCTGGGCTGTTTCGTACTGGAAGGCGCGCGAGAGGCCGCTGCCCCAGCGGATGCCGCCGTAAGCCGAGACCATGTTGGTGACGGCCGCGCCCGGCGCGCTGCAAGCGAACAAGTCGGTCTGGGTCACCAGGTAGGCGCTCTGGTAGCCGCCCCAGCTCTGGCCCTGCAGGCCGATGTGCTTGCGGTCGGCGATGCCGCGCTCGATGAGGGCCAGCGTCCCGGACAAGACCACGTCGTAGCAGCTCGGGCCCGGGTAGCCTACTTTGTATTTGATGTCCGGGATAAAGACCACGTAGTCGTTGCTGGTGCAGTAGACGAAGTTGATGGACGAACGGCTCGGGGCGGGTGTGTTGTAGCGGTAGCGCAGGGCCGTCCACGCTTCGTAGAAGTAGACGATGGTCGGGTAGGGCCGCGAGGGATCGTAGTTCTCGGGCAGGTGCAGCAGCCCCTCGCACTCGTTGCCGTTGAGGTCGGTCCACTTGATCAGTTCCACCGAGCCCCAGAGGTACTCGGCCTGCTGGGGGTTGGCGTCGGTCATGCGCACGCCGTTCTCGAAGCGTTGGTTGGAGAGCCACAGATCCGGGAATTCATTGAAGTTCTGGCGGGTGTAGAGGGTCCGGTCCGATTCTTTGGCCCACGAGGCCAGCGCGTAGATATAGGGTCCTTCCACCAGGCGTTCGATGGGTTTTCCCACTTGCAGGCGGTAGTAGCCGTTCTCCTTGTTGATGCGGTTGAACGACACGAAGAGCATCGGCTTGGAGAGGTCCACGGCCGATTTGCCGGGCGTGCGCACCAGGTTGGAGAAGCGGAACTGGGTGTTGGTTTGGCGGCCCGTAACGGTCAGGTTCTGGGAAGCGGTTTTGCCCGAGGGGTCCACCAGATAGAGGTCGTAACGGTCCGGGATCAGCATCTTCTCGTCGGTCGTCCAGCCGTAGAAGCCGTAGAGGGGCTTGGTGGCGGGATGGTCGTCGTCCTCGTTCCAGAGCGGGTAGGGGATATCGCCCGTCACCCGGGTGTGGGCGAGGGTCTTGGTGTCGATGGCGTACCAGGAGGAGTCGGCCTGGGAGTAGTAGGCGACGTACTTGGCCGAGGGCGAGAGGTAGCTGCCGCCGTAACTGTTTTCCAGAATCTGGGTCCGGCGGCCCGTCTTCAGGTCGATCAGGTAAGTGTCCGTGGGGCTGTACCACTGCGGGTCCTTGCCGGTGTAGAGGCTGTACGGTTTTTCGGTGACCCCGATGGCGTAGGGGGCGTTGCCGTTCTCGGCCAGGCGGATCGACTCGAGGTTGTACTCGCCCAGGGCCAGGGCGCGGCGCTCCTGCGGGAAATAGACCGCCGTATAAGCGCGCTCGGCCAGCTTCTGTTTCTCCTTGGCCTGCTGCGGCTGGATGATGGTGTCGGTGTAGCTCCACAGGTCGAGCGAGAAACGCTCGTCGTCGGGCAGGCTGTCCTTCTTGGGCTCGGGCTTGGGCCGGGGGGCGATGTTGAACTGGAGGATGTTGGCGTCGGCGTTGAAGCTCAGGCTGCCGAAGCGGCTGATGGCGTAGTCAGCGGGCAGGCCCACGACCTCTCTGTCGGTGATCCTGGTCGGCTTGGCGTCCTCCGTGCGGAAGTAGTGGAGTTCGTAGAGGGCGCTCTTGAGCGTGTCGGCGGTCACCAGGAAGGCTCCCTGTTCCCCGGCGCGGTCGAAGACGAATCCCGGTGCGATGGCGCCCAGGGTGCTGCTCCACAGTTGGGTGTGCTGGGCTCCGTGTTTGGGGGCGGGACGGTAGAGCCAGAGGGCTTTCAGGGAGTCGGCTTCGCGGCTGTAGATCACCGCGTTGCCTTTTTCGCTCACGGCGAAGCTCTTGACGCTGTCCACCGTGACGCTGTCGCCACGGGCTACATCCCAGATCACGAGGCGGTCGAATTTTTCGTCCTTGCCTTTCTTGCCGTCGGTCGTATCGGCTTTGCGCTTGACCTCATAGGTGTAAAGGATCAGCGAGCCTTTTTCGGAGGCGCTCAACCCCTTGGCTCCGGGCAGCCGCGTGAGCTGCATGTCGCTCAGGCGCAGCACGGCCATGGTGTCCTGGGGCATCTCTTCTTTTTTCAGTTTCTTGATCTTGCCGTTGCGGACGGCCTCGAACGCCGGGGCGACCGTGAAGCGGGCCCAGGTGCCGTTGTTGAAGAAGGCCGGAGCCGTCCCGCGCTCGAAGCGGGTTTTCTGCCCGTCCTGCGTGCGGTAGAATTCGAGCACCCCGTCCCCGCGCTGGGGGTCGATGGCGTAGAAGGCCCAAGCTCCATCGTCGGAGAGGGTGGTGGATTTGATCGATTTCCAACCGTCGTAGGCGCTTTGGTCCAGCGGTTTTTTCTGGGCCGAGACCAGGGAGAAGGCCGGTAACATCAACCCGATCAGGAAGATTTTTAGTTTCATAGGGGTGGTATTTTGGATTAGTATTTTCGAAACGGTAGCCAATGTACGAAAAATCCCCCGGAATGTCGAGGGATTTTTCAACAAAGAAGCCTGCGGGCTGTTATTTTTCCCAGACGTTGAGAATTTCCCCGATGCAGAGCTGGGCCTGGTTCATCGGCTGGGAGGCCACGACCCGGCATTCCACGGCCACGGTGGCTTCCGAGAAGGAAGGTGTTCCGCCGGGGGTCATAATGAGGGTCAGTCCGGCCGCCCGGGCTTTTTCTGTGGCGCTTCCCGAGGCGGTCTCGATGCCTTGCAGGGCTTCCCGGTAGCTGTCGGCGTAGAAGGTCAGCGTAAAGATGTCTCCCGCCTTGAGCGGCCGGTCCGTCATGAAGAAGACGGCCTGCTTGCCGGCGTACTCGCCGAGGCTGCCTCCGCGGGCGGTCGCCAGGTCGAATTGGGTGACCTTCCCGCAGGCGAGCAGGGTGCTGCCTTCGGCGAACGCTTTGGTCGTCGCTTCCGGGATCTGGCTGGCGGAGATGGTTTTGTAGCCTCCCCAGGCGGCCACGGGCACCGCGGTGGTGGCGACCGTCACGGCGGGAGCGGGTTCGGGAGCGGTGACGACGGGAGCCGCGGCTGCCGGAGCAGTGACCAGCGGAGCCTGAACCAGGGGTGCCGGGGCCAGGGGCGCGTTGATGGGAGCGGCTTTGGGAATACCCATCGCTTCCTGGGCGCTGTCGAACATTTCCTCGGTGAAGTCGATCGTTTTGGTTCGTATCCGGACCATGCCTTTGAGAATGTTGGTTTTGGTCTTATCCAGAGCCACCCCGTCGGCAATCCGTCCTTCGGCGGTGAGCCACTTCTTTTCATAGAGGTAGCGGATCTTGGCTATCTCGATGCGGCATTTTCCTTCCTGGCACATGACGGACATCTGGTAGATCATCCAGGCCTGGTCCAGCACGAGGCCGGAGTTGACAAAGACCAGGAACTCTTCCCCCGCGGCGACGATCAGGCCCGTCTGGGGATCGGTGTGGACCACCTTGCTTTTGTTCTCGTTTTGGGCCATGCGGTCGTTGGCCCAGGAGAGCATGCGGTCGTAAATCTTTTCCTGTGAGGCCCCCGTCAGATCGAACTCCTTGGAAAAGACGACCTGGCCGTCCACTTCGGGGACCGCTCCGAGCAGGTATTTACTGTCGGTCTGGCCGTGCAGCAATGCAGGCAGGGCGATCAGGAGGCAGGTGGCGAGGGAAAGGATTTTTTTCATGGCGAAAAAGTAAGTTTTAAGATACAATGATAAAAAATCTTTGGCATTTATCAAAGAAGCAGACCCATGCTGCTCACGGGTCTGCTAAATTTTACATCGGGGGAGGACCGCCGGGCCCGCCGCCCCGTCCGCCGGGGCCTCCGGGGCCTCCGGGGCCATCCGACATCCTGGGACCCCCTTTGCCTTCGGGGATCTTATCCACGCTCTTGCCCTTGAAGCGGCGCAGGTTGTAGATGAAGTTGATGCTCACGTAGCGGCCGATGACGTTCGTGGTGACGTTCTGGATGTAGGAGTCGGTGACGGTGCGGGCGAAGGAGGTGTTCTGGTTGAGCAGGTCGTTGACCTTCACGTTGAACTCCCCGCGCTGGCCCTTGAAAAGTTTTTTGCCCAGCGAGGCGTTCAGGATGACGTACTCCTCGCGGAAGTCGTCCGTGACCCCGGTGTATTTGTAGTAGGCGGCGTCGGCCTGCAGGGTGATGCCCCATACGGTGACCCACTTGAAGCGGCCCGTGGCGCTTTGGTTGACGTATTCGTTGTTGCTCTGGGGGCGCTCTTTGTTCTTGGCCACGTTGTAGCCCACGTTGTAGCCGAAGGTGAAGTCGATCCGCTCGCTGATGTTGCTGCCCAGGGTGGCCCCGCCCAGGTAGGAGGTGGTCCGGGTGGTGTTTTCCACCAGGTTGAAGACCCCCGGCAGGGAGGTGTAGGTGATGCCCCCGTTGACGTTGAGGTTACTCTTGATGAACTTGACCGGGAAACCGTAGCTCAACGAACCGTTGGCGCTCCAGTAGCCGTCCAGGTTGACCGGGCGCGAGTACTGGTCCCCCTGGTTGAGGGTGGTGATGACGTTACCCTGGTCGTCGAGCACCTCGTAGCCGTTGTACTCGGCCCTCTGGGTGCTGTTGGCGATGTAGTTGGACTGGGCCGTTCCCCCGATCGAGGCGATGAAGGTGCGCCCTTTGGCCGTGTTGGCTTTCACGAAGTTGGAGTAGAGACGGTGGGCGTACACCGGGCGCAGGCCCGAGTTCCCCTGGGTGATGAACAGCGGGTTGGAGATGTCCAGCACGTCCTGCAACTGGGTGATCGACGGGTTGTTGGTCGACGAGCGCAGCATGGTGCGAAGCGTGGTGGAGGGGTTGAACTGCAGGTTGAGCATCCCCATGTAGGTGATGTTGTTGTAGCGGGCGCTGGTGTGCGCCTCGGGCGAGGGGAAGGTGCGGTCGCCCACCAGGCTCGAAGCCTGGTAGAAGACGTTGGCCACCAACATCGATTTGCCCTGGCGGTAGCGGTAGCCCGGACCCACGCTCTGGGTGAGGTAGCCGCTGTTGTAGGTGTTGGAGTATTCGTCCAGAAACTCGTGCCCGGGCATGTCGTAGGTGCGCTTGTCTCGGTCCGAATCTTCATAAGAGATGCGGTAGCTCATCAGCAGTTGGGACTTAGTAGTGATGGGTTCCGAATAGTTCAGGTGCCCGCTCAGGCGGTAGCCCTGCGTCCGGTTGTTGATCTGCTGGTTGAGCCGCGTTTCGCTGTCCGGGTTGTAGTACTGGGTGAGCGAGTAGCTGTCCTGGTCGCTGTCGTTCTTCGAGAAGCTGGAGTTCAGGAAGGTGGTCAGCACCCGGCCGTCCTTCTGGCCGAACTTGTGCATGTAGAGCAGTGTGTTGGAGATGTTGTACCCCTCCGTATGGGTCGAGCTCAGGCTCCCGAAGGTGTTCAGGATGGCTTTTTCGAGGTTCGAGGCCGAGGTGTAGGAGTGGGAGGTGTCGCGTCCGTCGCGGTTGTTGTTCTGGAAGCTGATGCTCGGGCGCCACATGATCGAGTTTTTGTCGTTGATCTTGTAGTCCAGCTTGGCGTTGAAACGGTGGTTGTAGTTGCGCCGCCTCTGCTCGCTTTCCGCTTCGTAGTACTGGTCGTCCGTCTCGCTCATGTAGTAGGTGCGATCCGTGAAGGAGCGGGTCTCGCGCTGGGTGTAGTTGAAGAAGTAGCTGGCGTCGAGTTTCAGTTTCTCGTTGAATTTTTCGCTGTAGTTGACCCCCAGCGAGTAGACCGTGGCCACCCCGCTGCGGTCGGGTACCGAGAAGTTCGATACCCCGCTGCCGCCGCGCCTCTGGCCGCCCCCGTCGCTGGTCGAGGCGCCCATCACGCCCAGGATGTCGTCCGTGGCGAAGTTCTGCTGGTTGACGTTGTTGGCCATCCCGATGATCGAGAAGCGCCGCTTGCTGTTGAAGAGGTTGATGTTCCCCCCGAGGTTGTACTTGTCGTTGAAGCCGTACCCGGCGTAGAATTTCCCGAACGAGCCCCGGTCCATCCTATTGCGGGTGACGAAGTTCAGGGCCTTGTAGCCCTCCCCGTCGTCCACGCCGCTGAACTCGGCCTGGTCGCTCAGTTTGTTGAACACCTCCACCCGGTCGATCACTTCGGCCGGCAGGTTCTTGATGGCCGTGGTCACGTCGTCCCCGAAGAACTCCTTGCCGTCCACGAGCACTTTCTTGACCTGCTCGCCGTGGGCTTCCACCGTCCCGTTGTTGACCGTCACCCCCGGCATCTTGGCCAGCAGGTCCTCCGTGGCGGCGTCCTTGCTCACCTTGAAGGCGTCGGCGTTGTAGATCAGCGTGTCCCCCTTGGCCGAGGTGCGCATGGCGGTCCCTGTGATCACCACTTCCTCGATCTCCTTGGCTTCCGGGGCGATCAGGATGGTGCCCGCGCCCACCGCCGAGCGGGCGATCTTCACCGGCACGACCTTGGTCCGGTAGCCCAGGTACGAAATTGAAAGGGTGTATTCGCCGTAGGGCAGGCCGGTCAGCGAGAATTTTCCCTCATAACCCGAGGTTTGGTACTTCTTGTTTTCGGGGTTGGCGGCGGGCGTGGCCTCGATGACCGCCCCGATGATGGCCTCGTTGTTGGTGCTGTCGCGCAGGATTCCGCTTACCGTGGAACGGCTCTGGGCCGAGAGAGAGAAGGTCAATCCCGCCAACAGGCAGGTCAGTAAGCCGCGCGTTATGGTTCTGTAAGTCATGTCCGGGTCGTGAATTTTGCCCAAAGATAAGCCATCCCCTTCGTTTGCTGGTCACTTCAAAGGGGAAACGGAAAAATAGGGGGGTGAACCGCCTTACAGTTTCGTTGGAATGATCGGTTTTAGGACCGGGGTGTCAACTGGGTAAACCACCGCTTGAATTCCGGTGTGCGGGCTTTGCTGACGATGATCCGTTCGGGGGTGGGGACGGTCAGGTTCAGGCAGATGCGGCTCCCGAACCAGACCGAGATGTCAGCGATGGCGCTCCGGGCGACGATAAACTGGCGGTTGGCCCGGAAGAAATCGTGCTCCGAAAGCACCCCCGAAAGCTGGTCCAGTGAGCGGTCCAGGGGCAGGCTCTCGCCCTGCAAAGTGACGGCCGTCACCTTTTCGGACTGGGTGTAGCAGAAGGCGATCTGCTCGACCTCCAGCGGGATCAATTTGTCGCGCACGGGGATCAGAAAAGCCTGCAGCGCCTCGGCCGAAGCCGACAGGGCCCGGTTGACGCGACCGCTGTAGGCCGTGCGTTCGGACTGGGTCAGGCGCTTGAATTTTTCGAGCGCTCGCCGCAGGTCGTCGGCCTTGATCGGTTTGAGCAGGTAGTCGATGCTGTTGACCTTGAAGGCCTCCAGGGCGTAGCGGTCGTAGGCCGTGGCGAAGACGATGGGCGCCGTCACCTCCACCCGCTCGAAGATGTTGAAAGCCTGCCCGTCGGAGAGGTGGATGTCCATGAAGACCAGGTCGGGCTGGGGATGTTGTTCGAAGTAGCGGACGCTGTCGACCACCGTGTCCAGTACCCCGGCCACTTCGACCTGGGGGTCTGCTTCCCGGAGCATCCGCTGCAGGTTCAGCGCGGCGGCGGTCTCGTCTTCGATGATCAGGATTTTCATGGCCTTAAGAATTATTCTCCATCAGTGGCAGGCTGACGCTGAATGTGCTGCCGTCGTTGGCGATGGTGATGTCCTGCGAAGCCAGCAACAGGTAACGCTGCGAAAGGTTTTTGAGCCCGATGCCCGTCCCGGCCGTGGGTTCGATCTTGGGGATCAGCGGATTGCTTACCTCCAGGACCCCCTCCCGCACCCGGATCGAGATGCGGAACGGCTGGCTGCGGGTGATGGCGTTGTGCTTGACGGCGTTTTCGATCAGCGGCATCAGCGACATGGCAGGCAGTTGCCAATCCAGGTAACGCTCGTCGATGTCCACATCCCAAAAGAGTTTATCCTCATAACGGATCGAAAGCAGGTAGAGGTAAGCCTCCGTGAAGCGCAGCTCCTCGGAGAGGGTGGTCAGCTCGTTCTTGCCCGATTGCAGGGTGTAGCGGAAGGTATCGGCCAGGCGGTCGATGTAGTGGAGCGCCTTGTCGGAGGCTCCCTCGCGCACCAGCAGGGTCAGCGAGTTGAGCGAGTTGAACAGGAAGTGGGGGCTGATCTGATTGGCCAGCAGGTTGTAGCGGTTCTGCAGGTTCTCGTTCTTGAGGCGCTCGTTCTCGATGAGCATGTGCTGCTTCTGGTAGATCAGGTCGTAGATGATCCCGTAGAGCACGCCCACCACCCAGACGAACGAGATGCGCGTGATGTGAAAGGGGCTGTAGAGCCGGTGGCTGTAGAGCTGGATGCTCCACTCCCCGGTCGCGCGGTTCATCGTCGGGGTGAGCAGGTAGAGCACACAGACCACGGCCAGGGAGACCAGTATCCGCCGCGTCCAGCTCCAATTCTTAAGCGTGTTGAAGGTGAGCGTGATCCAGGCCACCATGAAAATGTAGAACGCCTGCACCCAGATGAAGAAATAGGGGTCGGGTTTGCGTCCGGAGTGTTCCCTCAGCAGAAGGAACGAGAGGTTGAGCATCAGGGTCATCGCCAGGGCGATCAGGAGGTTGATGCCCACGACCCGGTATTTTTCCTTGATTTTCATGGCGGGCGGGTTTTATTTTCTAATTCGTAGGTCCTGTAGGGCCAGGTAGATCTCGCCGTTCGAGCCGTGGATGCGGATGCGGACGGCTTTGACCGGGTGTTTGGGGTAGAGGATGTACTCCCCGAAGTCGTCGATCGTCCCGCCCCGGGTGAAGGCCACCCCGTCGGCCGAGTAGTCCACCGTCCCCTGGGTTACGATGTAGCGGGTGTTGTTGGGCAAGCCCGTCAGCAGGGTGATGTCGCGGCAAGCGATCGCTTCGTCGAAGGTGAAGAGGACGTAGTCCCCGGTCTGGCAGCCTCGGTCCGAGCGGGCGTAACTCACCAGGTTGTAGTCCGAGAGGTTGTTCGCCGGGAAGCGTTTGTCGAAGGGGAAGGAGGCCGTTACCTTGACTGCCGGCTCCAGGTAGGGCGAGGGCCGCAGGGAGAGGAGCGTCCGATTGACCGAGGCGCTGTTGTTGGTGAGCGTCAGGATGGCGTCGGCCGTGCGGTTGCGCCGGTCGACGTATAGGCGCAGGTTGTTGAAGGGGTTGGCCCGCTGGCCGCCCCCGATGATGGTGTAGGTGGTGTCGGGGCCCTTGACCTCCAGGCGCGCGACCCGGGTGTTCTCCTCGGCGGCGACCACTGCCAGGTACCAGACACCGTCCCGGTCGACGTATTCCTTGAGGGGCAGGGTGATGGCGCGGGTCTCGCCCGGAGCCAGTTCGATGACGCGGGTTTTGGCCGCCGGAACGCCCGGACTGTAGGCCGCCCCCCCGGCGTAGTTGGCCCGGAAGAGGTAATTTCTACCCAGACTATCTACGATGGGGCCGGTGTAGGGTTGGTACTCGGCCTGCAGCGGATCGGGATCGGTGGTGTATTCGAACGTGGTGTTGGGAATTGCGCTCGAGACGCTCATCGTGTCGCCCCGGAAGGTCGCTTCGGGCGGGAATACCCTAAAGGAGATGCCCATGGCGGCCAGGCGCGGGAAGTGGCCCACGGTCAGCCGCGTATAAAAATCCTCCCAGTCACGCCGCGCGCGTTGGCTCCAGCCCACTTCGGAGAGGGCGCAGATGCGCGGGTAGCCCTGGTACTCGATAAAGCGCTCGGGCTTGCCCATCAACTCCGCGAACTGGGCGCATTCCACGCCCCGCAGGTGCTTGGCGGCGGCGGCCGTGGGGGCCAACGTACCCGGCTCGAGCGAGTAGAGGCGGCGTGCGTCCACCAGGTAGGCCCAGGTGTGGCCCCGCTCGAAGGGGCTCTGTTTCATGTCGATGTAGCAGTACTGGGCGGGCATGGCCACCAGGTCGTAGCCCTTGGCGAGGGCCTCGCGGCAAGCGTCCGTGTTCTCCCAGCCGTAGATCAGGATCGTGGTGTCCCCGGGATTGGTCTTAGTGACCTCGTTCCAGGCCCCGCAGCGCTTGCCCAGGTCGTTGGCTATCTTTTCGAGCCGGGACATAAAGTAGCCCTGCAACTCTGTGGGGGTTTTCAGGCCCTCCTGGCGCATCTTCGCCTGGCAGTGGGGGCATTCGCGCCAGTAGCGGTAGTTGACCTCGTCGCCCCCGATGTGGATGTAGGGCGAGGGAAAGAGGGCGGCCACCTCGGTGAGGATGTCGCGGATCATGTCGTAGTTCTCCTCCCGCCCGGCGCACCAGATGTTGCGCATCAGTAGCGAGGAAGGCTCTTTGGGGGTCTTGCAGAAAATCTCGGGGTAGGCCGAGCGGGCGGCCTTGCTGTGGCCCGGCAGGTCGATCTCGGGGATGACCTCGATGCCGCGGAAGGCCGCGTAGCGGACCACTTCTTTGATGTCTTCCTGGGTGTAGAAGCCGCCGTAGCGCTTCTCCCCCGAGCCGTAGGAGGCCGGAGTCGTTTCGCTGGGACCGCGCCAGGCCCCTTTTTCGGTCAGGTCGGGGTATTTCTTGATCTCGATGCGCCAACCGTCGTCGTCGCTCAGGTGCCAGTGGAACTTATTGATCTTGTGGCGGCTCATCCAGTCGAGGTACTTCAAGACGGTCTCCTTGTCGAAAAAGGTGCGCGAAATATCGAGCATCACCCCCCGGTAGGGGTAGCGCGGAGCGTCCTCAATGGTGATGCAGGCGAGCGATTTGGGTTGGTTGTTGGGGTCGCCCGGGCCGGGGCCGTAGACGGTCGGGGACATCAGTTGAAACAAGGTTTGCAGGGCGTAGAAAACCCCCGTCCGGCTGCCGCCCCGCAGGGTGATCTCCTCGGGGGCGATTTGCAGGAAGTAGGCTTCTTCGCCGAGCTTCGGGTCGCAGGCGAGGCTGATGCGGCCGGGCGCCTGCGTGGGGGTGAGGTTCACCGGAATGCGGTAGCCGTAGGCCCGTTCGATGTGCTGGTTGAGGTAGTCGGCCAGGTCGGGGTAGTCCTGGTAGGTGATGACCGTCTTGGGGTTGATGGCGAAAGTTCCCTCCCGGGGCGCTACCTTGGCGGGTTGCGGGATCAGGTTCTGGGCCGCTCCCAGCAAGGGCAGAAACAGCAGCAGGGCGGTGAAGGTGAAAAGGTGTTTATTCTTCATACAGTAGATAAGGTTTTCGCTGCAGGCGGAATTTTTCCACGTCGTTTTTCCAACGGGCTTCGATTTCTTCGGCGCTCTTCCCGGCCACGATCATCTCGCGCACATAGTCCACCCCCGTAAGCAGGTTGAAGATAGGCAGGAAGAATTTCTCGCCTCCCAACTGGCGGTAGCACTCCACCACATAACTCAGGTCCACGCCCCGCTGCCAGAGCACCGAGTCGGCGGGAGCCTGGCGCAGGTCCACGCCCCGGCACAACTGGCCCTTGAGGGGCGGGTTCTTGGCGCCCTCGGTGGGCTGGGGCGTGAAGGTGTAAGTTCCTTTGAGTTTGGGGTGTCCGAATACCTGGAAAGGGGCTTCCGTGCCCCGTCCCACGCTTGCCGGAGTGCCCTCCAGGTAGCAGAGCGAGGTGTAAAGGTAGATCGCCCGCATGTTGGGCAGGTTGGGCGAAGGCTTTTCGGGTAAAGTGTAGCGGCTCTGGTGGGTATAGTTCAGACAGGTAATCACTTGTAGCCGACACTTCACGCTTTCCTTGAGCCACCCTTCGCCGTTGATCATCCGGGCCAGTTCGCCCAGGGTCATGCCGTGCACCGTGGGGATGGGGTGCATGCCCACGAACGAACGGTGCTTAGGCTCGAGCACGGGCCCGTCGACCAGGAAGCCGTTGGGGTTGGGCCGGTCCAGGACGATCAATTCCCGGTCGTTCTCGGCGCAGGCCTCCATCAGATAGTGCATCGAGGAGAGGTAAGTGTAATACCGCAACCCCACATCCTGAACGTCGAAAATAAGAATATCAAGTTTCTGAATATCTTCCGCTTTAGGCTTTTTATTTGAACCATAGATGGAGATCACCTCCACCCCCGTTTTCTTGTCCCGGTAGGAGGCCACGTTCTCGCCCGCGTCGGCCCCGCCCCGGAATCCGTGCTCGGGGGCGAAAACTATTTTGAGATCGACCCCCAGGGCGAGCAGGGTGTCCACCAAGTGGGCCGAGCCCACCCGCCCGGTGTGGTTGGTCAGCACACCCACCCGCTTGCCTTTCAGTAACGGCAGGTAGGCGTCCAGGCGCTCGGCGCCCACAATGGTTTCGGAGGATGCGGACGTTTGGGCGAAAGTCGCCAGGGGCCCTGCCAGAAGCAGGCAGGCCAGGAGCAGGGAGGTAATGTTCTTATTCAACGGTAACGGATTTAGCCAGGTTTCGGGGCTGGTCGACATTGCGGTTTTTGTTGACGGCAATGTGGTAGGCCAGCATTTGCAAAGGAATCGAGACCACCAGGGGCACCAGGCACTCGTCCACCTCGGGAATTTCGATAAGGTGGTCGGCCAGCGAGGCGGCCTGGCCGTTCCCGGCCGTGACCAGGGCGACGATCCGGCCGTGGCGGGCATTGATTTCCTGAATGTTGCTGATCGTTTTTTCGTACACCCGGTCGGTCGTGGCGATGGCGATCACGGGCATTTCGTTGTCGATCAGGGCGATGGGGCCGTGTTTCATCTCGGCGGCCGGATATCCTTCGGCGTGAATATACGAAATTTCCTTGAGTTTCAGCGCTCCTTCGAGCGCCACCGGGTAGTTGTAGCCCCGGCCCAGGTAGATGCAATTGTGGGCGTAGGTGAAAATTTTCGAGAGTTCGGCGAGCTGTCCGTCTAACCGCAGCACCTCTTCCATCTTGGCCGGAATGGCCTGCAATTCGCGGATCAACTCCCGGTAGCGCCCCTCGCTCACGCTGCCCCGCAGCTTGCCCACCGCCAGGGCCAGCATGGCCAGCACGGTGACCTGCCCGGTGAAGGCCTTGGTTGAGGCCACGCCGATTTCGGGGCCCACGTGGATGTAGGAGCCCGAATGGGTGGCCCGGGGGATGGAGGCGCCGATGGCGTTGCAGATCCCGTAGATAAAGGCGCCCTGGCTGCGGGCGATCTCCACGGCGGCCAGCGTGTCGGCCGTCTCCCCCGACTGGGAGATGGCGATGACGATGTCGTCGGGGTAGATCACCGGGTCGCGGTAGCGGAACTCCGAGGCGTACTCCACCTCCACCGGCAGGCGGCACAGGTCCTCGAGCAGGTGCTCCCCGATCAGCCCCGCGTGCCAGGAGGTCCCGCAGGCGACGATGATGATCCGCCGGGCCCGGAGGAATTTCTCCCGGTTGTCGATCACCCCCGAGAGGATCACCTCCGTGCCTTCGGCGTCGATGCGCCCCCGGATGCAGTCGACGATCGTCCGGGGTTGCTCGTAGATCTCCTTGAGCATGAAGTGGGGGAATCCGCCTTTCTCGAGCTGGCTGATGCTCATCTCCAGGGTCTGGATCTCCAGAGGTTTCTCGGTGTTGGTGAAGTTGACCACCTTGAGCGGTTCCCCGCGCCGGATGATGGCGATCTCCTCGTCCTGGAGGTAGACCACCTCCTGGGTGTATTCGACGATGGGGGTGGCGTCCGAGGCCAGGAAAAACTCGTCCGCCCCGATGCCCACCACCAGGGGGCTGCTTTTGCGGGCCGCAACGATCAGGTCGGGATTCCCCCGTTCCATCACGGCGATGGCGTAGGCGCCCACCACCTCCTGCAGGGCCAGTTGCACGGCCTCGCAGAGGTCGCAGCCGTTGCTCTGCTTGAGGTATTCGATCAACTGGACCAGCACCTCGGTGTCGGTGTCGCTGCGGAACTCGTAGCCTTGCAGGGCCAGGGCGTCTTTGAGCACCCGGTAGTTCTCGATGATGCCGTTGTGGATGATGGCCAGGCTGTTGGATTGGGAGTAGTGGGGGTGGGCGTTGGTGTCGTTGGGCTCGCCGTGGGTGGCCCAGCGGGTGTGGGCGATGCCGATGGTGCCCGAAAAATCCCGGCTTTCGGCGTATCGTTCCAGTTCGGATACTTTTCCTTTTGATTTTAAAATATTGAGTTCGTTCTCTGCGTTGATCAGTGCGATGCCCGCGCTGTCGTACCCCCGGTATTCGAGCCGGTGCAATCCTTTGATCAGGATGGGGTAGGCCTGCCTCGGCCCGATGTAACCTACAATTCCGCACATAATCTGTTCTCTCTTTTGGTTGGCTAAAAGTAACACAATTTGCGCGAAGTTTGTACCTTTGCTCCATTAAAAACAGAATGTATGGATAAACGCCTGGAAGCCTTCGGGCAACTGCTTGACGTGCTGGATGAACTGAGGGTCAAGTGCCCCTGGGACCGCAAGCAGACCTTCACCTCGCTGCGCAACAGCACCATCGAGGAGACCTTCGAACTGGTCGACGCCCTGATGGACAACGACCTGGACGGGATCAAAAAGGAACTGGGCGACCTCTTGCTGCACGTAATTTTTTACGCCAAGATAGCCTCCGAGCAGGGGGCGTTCGACATCGCCGACGTGGCCCGGGCCGAAAGCGAGAAGCTGATTTTCCGCCACCCCCACGTCTTCGGCGACACCGAGGCCGACACGGCCGAAGAAGTCAAGCAGAACTGGGAAGACATCAAGCTCAAGGAGAAGGAACTCTCCAACGAGAAAAAACGGGTCCTCTCGGGCGTGCCCCGCAGCCTGCCCTCGCTGGTGAAGGCCTACCGCGTCAGTCAGAAAGCCTCCTCGGCCGGATTCGACTGGGAGAGCAAGGAGGACGTCTGGGACAAGGTGCAGGAGGAGATCGGCGAACTGCAGGCCGAGATGGACGCCGGCGACGCCGCCCGGAGTGAGGCCGAACTGGGCGACCTGCTTTTTTCGCTGGTCAATGTGGCCCGCTTGTACGGAATCAACCCGGACGCCGCCCTCGAAAAGACCAACCGCAAGTTTATCTCCCGCTTCACGGCGCTGGAGGACCGGGTCGAGGAAGACGGAAAAACCCTGCGCGAGATGAGCCTGCCTCAGATGGAAGCGATCTGGCAAGAAGTGAAAATAACTGAAAAATAATATAATGTGAGTTTCTTTTAAGAAACTCACTTACCTTTGGGCAAACGGCCCATGGGGCCGTTTGCAAGCCCTCCCCTACGGTTAGGGGAGGGTAGGGGTGGGGTGATCGAACCTTGCGGCTTTGAAAAAGCCGCTTAACGCGAGTTGTGGATAAGAAATCGCGGGGTAACGATCATTTGAGTAAACAGGTTAAACGATTTCTTATCCGCGACTCACGTTAAATTATGGCAATAGTAAAATCGGTCCGGGGATTCACCCCCGTGATCGGAGAAAATACTTTTCTGGCGGACAACGCCGTTGTAGTGGGAGACGTGACCATCGGCCGCGATTGCAGCATCTGGTTCAGCGCTGTGCTGCGCGGGGACGTCAACACGATCACCGTAGGCGACCGGGTCAACATCCAGGACGGGGCGGTGGTGCACACCCTCTACCAGCGCTCGGTCACCGAGATCGGCGACGACGTCTCCATCGGCCACAACGCCAACATCCACGGGGCCAAGATCGAGGATAAATGCCTGATCGGCATGGGGGCCACGGTGCTGGACCATGCCGTGGTGGGCACGGGGTCGATCGTGGCGGCCAACTCCCTGGTGCTGACCGGGACGATCATCCCTCCGGGCAGTGTCTACGCCGGAGTGCCCGCCAAACGGGTCAAGGACGTAACGCCCGAGCAGGTAAGGGACATCATAGAACGCACGGCCCGGGACTATATGATGTACGCATCATGGTTTAAAGAAGACTAATTTTCAGAAATGAGGTTTCTGCGCCTGTTGTTGCTTTTGTTCTGTTTCTCGCCTGCCCTCTTGCAGGCGGGCGAGCTGCCGCGTGACGTGCAGCGGAGCCTCGATTCGCTGATCCAGTCCGGCCTCCGGGCCAAGGCTTTTCCGGGCGCCTCTTTCGTGGTGGGTGACCGCACGGGCGTCCTCTATGAAAAGGCCTACGGCTACCACGATTACAGCGCCTCGCAGCCCGTCAAGTCCACGGACCTCTACGACATCGCCTCCTGCACCAAGGTCGTCTCCACGACCTTCGTCCTGATGCGCCTCTACGACCAGGGCAAGGTCCGCATGGACCAGACCTTGGCGGAGTTGCTGCCCGGCTTCCAGGACCTGCCCGCCGGGGAACTGACCCTGCAGGAGCTTCTGACCCACACTTCGGGCCTGCGCCAGCAGATGCTTTACCGGCAGATGGTCAAGGCCCCCGAGGGAAAGAAACTCTTCAACGCCACCCGCTCGGAGGAGCACCCCTATCCGCTGGAAAAGAACCTTTACATGCTCCGGGAAGTGGAGCTCAACCCGCTCTATCTCTCCGAAGAGCCCTGCGAGGGCTACCGCCGCATCGGCGAGAGCCTCTACGTCAATCCGGCGGTCGACACCCTGGTGCGGGGCCGGGTCTCCCGGAGCTACAACCCCGCCTCCCGGGGCAAGTACCAATACAACGACTTTAATTTCTACCTTCTGCGCCTGGTCTGCGAGGAGGTCTCGGGCCGTCCTCTGGAAGCCTTAAGCGCCGAGTTGTACGATGAATTGGAGTGCGCCGGCATCGGCTACCGCCCCCTGGAATGGGCCGCTGCCGATCGGATCGTCCCCACCGAGGAGGATTACCTGCTGCGCCGGGGCCTGCTCCGGGGCTATGCGCACGACGAGATCGCCGCCCTCTCGAACGGGGTGGGGGGCAACGCCGGGATTTTCGCCACGGCGGGCGATGTGGCCCGCTTCTGCGAGATGATCGCGGGCGGCGGTACGTTCCACGGCCGGACCATCATCGCTCCCGCGACGGTCCGTCTCTTTACCGACTCGCCCCTCAAAAGCCGGGGCATCTACCGGGGCCTGGGCTTCGACAAACGGGAGCCCCAGAGCGACCTGGGCGGCGACGATTGTTGCGGTCATACGGGCTTTACGGGCGACATCTTCTGGATCGACCGCGACCGGGGATTTTACATGGTTTTTCTTTCCAACCGCGTGTATCCTTCGCGCATCAACAACAAACTCAGCTCCTCGGGCCTGCGCGCCAAGCTCTGGCAGGTGATAAGCATCAATTACTCCAGAGTGAAATAAGTGGTTGTTATAAACGGAAAAGAGCCGGTCTCAGCATATTGAGACCGGCTCTTTCTATGATTAGACCCCATTGGGCGGGGGCACGCTATGCACGGCTGTTTATTGATTCATCGTGATGAGTAACTCTTCGTTGGATCGCGTCCCTTCCATGTGCTTCTTGATAACTTCCATGGCCTCGACGGCATTCATATCCGAGAGATAGCGGCGAAGCACCCAGATCTTTTGAAGGGCCTCCTTGCTCAGCAGCAGGTCTTCGCGGCGGGTGCCCGAGGCCACCAGGTTGACGGCCGGGTAGACCCGTTTGTTGGCCAGCTGGCGGTCGAGTTGGAGTTCCATGTTGCCCGTACCCTTGAATTCCTCGAAGATCACCTCGTCCATCTTGGAGCCCGTGTCGATCAGGGCCGTGGCGATGATGGTCAGCGAGCCCCGTTCCTCGGTGTTGCGGGCCGCCCCGAAGAAACGCTTGGGCTTGTGCAGGGCGTTGGCGTCCACCCCGCCCGAGAGCACCTTGCCCGAGGCGGGCTGCACGGTGGTGTCGGCGCGGGCCAGGCGGGTACTGGAGTCGAGCAGGATCACCACGTCGTGGCCGCACTCGACCATGCGCTTGGCCTTTTCGAGCACCATCTCGGCCACCCGCACGTGGCGGCCGGCCTGTTCGTCGAAGGTCGAGGAGACCACTTCGGCCTTGACGTTGCGGGCCATTTCGGTCACTTCCTCCGGGCGCTCGTCGATCAGCAGCACGATCATGTAGACCTCCGGATGGTTGTCGGCGATGGCGTTGGCCAGCGATTGCAGCAGGACGGTCTTCCCGGTCTTGGGCTGGGCGACGATCAGTCCGCGCTGGCCTTTGCCGATGGGCGAGAAGAGGTCGATCACCCGCGAGGAGAGGTTGTTGTGCCCGTTGCCGGTGAGGTTGAATTTTTCCGAAGGGAACAGCGGGGTCATGTATTCGAACTGCACCCGGTCGCGCACCTCCTCGGGGGTCAATCCGTTGATGCGGTTGACCTTGACCAGGGGGAAGTATTTCTCTCCCTCCTTGGGCGGGCGGATGGGGCCCTGCACCGTGTCGCCCACCTTGAGCCCGAAAAGCTTGATCTGGGAGGGCGAGACGTAGATGTCGTCCGGGGAGTTGAGGTAGTTGTAGTCGGCCGACCGCAGGAATCCGTAGCCGTCGGGCATGATCTCCAGCACGCCTTCGCCCTCGACCGAGCCGAGGAATTCGTCCCGGGCTTCGCGCTTCGAGTTGTTGTTTTGGGGCGTGTGGGGAGTCTGGGGGGCGGGAGTGCTCGGCTTGAATCCGGCGCGCTCGTAGCGGTCGCCCATCTCGTCGATCAGGGGCAGCCCGGGCAGGTCCACCGGGGGCGTATAGGCCGCAGCCGGTTCGGCCGGGGCAGTCGTTTCTTCCGCGTGGACGGGCGCCTCGGGGGCCGCCTCGGGCTCCGGCGCCGGGAAGGCCGTGAAGCCGAAGGGTTCCGGGTGATGGTCGTGCGGCAGGGTGTCGTCCACCACCACCGGTTTGTTTTTGTAGGGGATCCGGCCGCGCTTGCGGTGGCGGATATCCTGGCCTTTCTCGCCGTTGGCCGAGTAGACCGGCACGGCGCTCTCCTGCGAGGCGCTGACCGAGGCCATGACGGGCAGGGGCGAAGGATCCGAGGGGTTGGGCGGGCTGACCGGACCGGCGACCGGGGTCGCTTCGGTGCGGGGGCGGCGTCCCCGGCGTTTTTGTTCGGGGTTTTCCGCGGGGCTTTCGGCGATGGAGGTTGTTGTGGTGGAGCCGGAAAGTTCGAGAATCCGGTCCACGAGCTCCTGCTTGCGCAGGGGAGCCTTGATGCCCAGGGCCCGGCCGATTTCACGCAATTCGACAAGGCTCTTGCCTTGTAACGCGTCTTTATTCATAAAACGATGTTTAAGCGATGGTATAGGGCCATCCGGACGGACGGCGCATCGAAATTCAATTGTGTAACAGCAAAAGTAGAGGTTTTTTCGAAAAAATCAAAAAAATCGAATTATTTCCTTCCCCGCAGGTATTCCCGGGCCGCTTCCAGGTCCTCGGGCGTGTCGATGGCGATGCCTTCGGAGGCGGTGCGGGCCACCCGGATGCGCAGGCCGTTTTCCAGCCAGCGCAACTGTTCCAGCGATTCGCAGTTTTCCAGAGAGCCCGCCTCGAGGGCCGTGATCCGGCGCAGCACCCCGCTGCGGTAGCCGTACAGGCCGATGTGCTTAAGATAGGTATGGCGCGCGCTCCACTCGGCGGGTTCCACGCCCCGCAGGTAGGGGATCACCGAACGGCTGAAGTAGAGGGCGTAGCCCTGGGCCGAGACCACTACTTTCGGAGAGTTGGGATTTGAAATATCTTCCCCTTGTGAGAATGGTTTTACCAGCGTGGCAATTTCGGTATCCGAATCGTCGAAACATTTTGCAAGGCTTTCCAGTTGCTCGCGGGCGATAAAGGGCTCGTCGCCCTGGATGTTGATGACCGCGTCGAAACGCTCCCCGGTTTGCGCCTCGATCTTATCGAGCGCCTCCCGGCAACGGTCCGTGCCGCTGCGGTGCTCCGTGGAAGTCATTACCGAGCGTCCCCCGAAGGCCGCGACCGCCTGCTCGATCCGGGCGTCATCCGTGGCCACGTACACTTCTTCAAAGAGGGCCGAGGCCTTTTCGTAGACGTGCTGGATCATCGGCTTTCCGGCCAACTCGGCCAGCGGTTTGCCGGGAAAGCGGGTGGATGCGTAACGGGCGGGAATCAGGGCCAGAAATTTCATATAAGGAGGGGAGTGTTTGAGGCAAAGGTAACTTTTTTGTAGCTTTGTTGCATCGCCATGCCTACAAAATACGACATAGCCCCCTTTGTGCAGTTGGGCCGCCTGATCGAGGACGGGCTCCGGGACGGAAGTCTCGACGGGGTGATTGCCCGCGCCGTGGAGGCGAATCCCTGGTTTACGGCCGATTCGGTGCGCATGGCCCTGGACGCGATCCGCACGGATATGCTTGCCCCCGAACGCCTGGAGGAGTGGCTCGCAGCCTATAAAAGGGATCGCCTGCCCGCAGCCCGCAGCGTGGGGATCGTGATGGCGGGCAATATTCCGCTGGTGGGATTTTTCGATCTGCTGTGCGTCCTGTTGTGCGGACACCGGGCCCTCGTAAAACCTTCCTCGAAGGATACCGTTTTGGTGGACTGGGTCTGCGAAACCCTCCGAAGCATCGACCCCCGGCTCCGGATCGCTCTGCTGGAAGAACAAACGCCGGATGCCCTGATCGCCACGGGCAGCGACACCACCCGCCGCCATTTCGAAAGCCGCTACGCCGGAATCCCCGCCCTGCTGCGGGGCAGTCGTCACAGCGTCGCCCTCCTGGACGGCAGCGAGAGCCCGGCCGAACTGGACGCTCTCGGGGAAGATATTTTCAGTTATTTCGGCCTGGGCTGCCGCAATGTCAGCCGCCTGTTTATCCCGCGGGATTATCCGCTGGACCGCTTGCTCGCCGCCCTGGAAGGCCGCCGGACCGATCACCCCGGTTACCTCGGCGCCTACCGCCGGGCCCGGGCCCTCTACACGATGACGGGAGTGCCGTTCACTGATGGAGGCTTTTACTTGCTGCGCGAAGGCGAATTTTCCGGGGAACCCCTGCCCGTGATCGGTTACACCCGCTACGACGATCCGCAGGAAGCCCTCGCCTGGATCGCCGCGCACGACCACGAACTGCAATGCGTCGTCGGCCGCGGGATCGACCATCCCCGAAGCGTGGCTTTCGGAGAAGCCCAACACCCCCGCCTACAAGACTACCCCGACGGCGTGGACGTCATGAAATTTCTAGTAAAACTATAAGAAATGCTCCAATTCAGAATGTACACCGACGAGGACGACCTCTTCCTGAGGGACTACCTCGTTCCCGAAAGCTGGTCGCTCGCCCAGTTTCACCAGTTCATCGCCCGGGACCTGGACTACCTCCCGGACCTCCCGGCCTTTTTCGCCCCGGCGGACGAGGAATGGATCTGGGGAAATCCGCTGCCCGAAGCCACGCGGCTGGAAACCTTGGCGGGCCAATCCAACCTGGTCTTTTGCTTCGAACCGGCCGACGAACGCTTTATGTACCTCGAGAAAACCGGGGTCGTTCCCGGCGAAAGCGCGCCCGAGATCGTGTATTCCAACGGTGAGGCTCCCGATCAACGGGACATTGACGCCGGAGGCCGGGGCAGCTCGATCTTCGACGAGGCGATGAACGATTTTGGCGACTTCGACGGAGACGATGCCTATGGCGACGACGAGTGACAAGACCCTGCTCGTGATCCTCGGGGCCACGGCCACCGGCAAGACCGACGTCAGCCTCTCACTCTCCCGGACGTTCGGTGCGGAGATCGTCTCCTCGGACTCCCGCCAGGTTTACCGCGAGATGCGCATCGGAACGGCCGCGCCCACTCCCGAAGAACTCGCCGCGGTTAAGCACCACCTGATCGGCACCCGCAGCGTCACGGAGGATTACTCCTGCGGACAATACGAGGCCGAGGCCAGCGCGCTGATCGAAGAACTCTTCCATGAGCACAACCTGTTGCTCCTGGTCGGGGGCTCGGGCCTTTATATAGATGCCCTCTGTCGAGGCATAGACGAAATGCCCTCCGCGGACCCGGCCCTGCGCGAGACGCTCAACAGCCGCCTCGAATCCGAGGGCCTGGTCGCCTTGGCGGAGGAACTGCGGACCCTCGACACCGTCTATTACGAACAGGTCGACCGCGAAAATCCCCAGCGCGTGATACGCGCCCTGGAAGTCTGCCTGCAAAGCGGGCGCCCTTATAGCGAAATCCGCCAGGGGAGCATCAAGGAGCGTCCCTACCGGATACTCAAACTGGGCGTCCGAATGCCCCGCGAGATTTTGTACGCCCGGATCAACCGCCGCGTCGACGCCATGGTGGAAGCCGGACTGGAAGCCGAGGCCCGCGAACTTTACCCGCTGCGCACGTTCAACGCCCTGCAAACGGTAGGCTACCAGGAATGGTTCGATTATTTCGAAGGAAAAATATCCCGCGAGGAAGCCATCGAACTCATCAAGCGAAACAGCCGCCGCTACGCCAAACGGCAGGAAACCTGGTTCCGCCGCGACCCCGAAATTCACTGGATCGAGGGTGGGGAGGGCGCAGCCGTCGAGGCCGAATCCTGGCTCCGCGAGCAGTTATTTTGATAACTGGCCGAATTCTTTTATATTTGCAGGCCTCATGCCGCTCGGATGGTGGAATTGGTAGACACGAGGGACTTAAAATCCCTTGGGCAGTGATGTCCGTACGGGTTCGATTCCCGTTCCGAGTACCTTTTGAAAAATAAATCCCTGAATCATAGTTGATTCAGGGATTTTTATTGAATTGCAGCCGAAAATCGGGACTATTCCTCCAACAGATCGACTTCGGAAATAGTCTTGGAACGCAGGTCCAGCCGCAAGGATTTAATCTCGAAAGCTCCGAAGTCACCGCTCCAGCGCACTCCGGCGAATGCGATCTCGAGCCGGGCCGGACAGGCTTTCCCGGAGAGTTCCACGCAGCGGAAGATCAACCCCTTGCCGTCCTCGGCCTGCTTGATGGCCGTCAGCACCACGCCCGGGCTTTCCAGCGAGAGCCAGGAGCCCGATTTGGGCAGGTGGCCACCGTGGATGCCTTGGTAGGTGGGGATCGGGGGGACGCTGAATTCTTCGGTGCGTTGGACGATCCGGGCCTCGTTCCGGTCCCCGGCGTGGGGGATCAATTGCATCCGGAAGGTCTGGATGCCCTGGTCCATCCAGGGGTATTCCTTCTGCGGGTCCAGTTTGTTGGGGGCGTGGTGGGCGAACACCTGCCCGCGCACGACCGATACCCGCACGTCGTTGCCCAGGGTGCTGTACCCGTATTTGGCGTCGTTCAGCACGGAGAGGCCGCAAGAGGCTCCCCCCGCTTTGCCGCTGAGGTCCACCCACCGCCCTCCGGGGACTTCCTGCCCCTGGCGGGGACGCTCGATGGCGCCGTAGGGCACTTCGTAGGTGACCGTGGGTGACTCCACGTTCACCGGAAACGAGAAGCGCATCATCTTGTGCCGTTCGTGCCAGTCCAGTTCGACCCGGGCGTCTAACCGCGGTGATCCGGCCCAGAGTGTCCAGTCTATGGTGAGGCTCGAGTCGTTGTAAGTCGAGCGGACGCGCACCGTGGCGCGCAGGGGGCCGTTTTCGATCACCTGGATGTTGGCCTCGCCGAAGGCCCCGATCTCGTCGGTGTAGGCCACCACGTCGTGGCTCCAGGTGTCGCTGGTGTCTTCGAGCACCACGGCCTTGGCCCCGGTTTCCCCGCCGATAAACCATTCGCGGCCCGTTTTCTTGTCGGTGAGGCCGATCGTGCCCGCTTCGGAGAAACTTACTTGCAGGAAGCTGTTTTCCAGGATTTTCCCGTTGGCGCTGGCCGGTTCGGCAATCGGCATGGCCTCGCCCGGCCTCACCCGGACCTGGCGGTAGCCCATCGCGGGAACGTCGACCCGGACGAGCAGCTTGCGGAAGTTCCCGGTCTGGCTCGATCCCACGGCCCACTGGTATGGCAGCGGCCGGCCCTGCTCGTCGACCACCGAAACCTCGTGCTTAACTTCGATGTCGTAGGCCACATAACCGTCCACCGTCCAGGCGTGGGGATTGAAGACCACGAAGTATTCCGAGGCGGGGTCTTCCGAGGCGATCTGCCACTCGAGTTTTTGCAGGGCCATGGCCATCGCCTGCTCGGCGGTGTCGATCACGAAGCCGTAGCCTTCGCGGGCCATCTCCGAATGGTCGGAGAGCGAGGTCCCGGCCAGGCTGTCGTGGAATTGGAGGTACAACAGGCGCTCCCAGGCCGATCTCAGTGCGGCCATCGGATAAGCGGCGCCCCAGACCGAACTTCCGATGCCGGCGATCTTCTCGGCGGTGGTCAGGGCGGTCTCGCCCTGGCGGTTGCCTTTTTTGATCATGCTTTCGGCCGTGTAGCAGCCCACGGCGTGCATCTGCAGTTCGTCCCGCAGGGTCGGCACTTCGATAGACTTGTCGGAAAGCATTTTCTGGAAATAGTCGTCCACCCGGCTGTACACCAGTTTCGGGGCGCCTTTCTGGGCCTGGACTTCCGTGACCTGGGTCAGGAATTTTTTGGTGGGCCCGCCCCCGTGGTCCCCGGCTCCGTAGAAGAACATCCAGTCCCTCATTTTCTGATCGGCGTAGTCGCCGATCCGTTGGTCGAGTGCCTGGAGCAGGTCGCGGTTGTAGCCGTAGCCGTATTCTATGTGATAGGTCGGCACGGAGGAGCCGTCGGGGCCTTTCCAGTGGAAAAGCTGGGCGGGAAGAGTCTTTTCGTGGGCCATGGGGCGCATGAAGACGTATTGCTTGAGGCCCTGTTTGAGCAGGATCTGGGGCAGGGTCTCCGGATGGCCGAACGAGTCGGGGTTGAAGCCGACGGTGGCCCGGCGGCCCACCAGTTTCTCGAGGGTGAGCTGGCCGTAGAGCCCCTGGCGCACCAGGGCTTCCCCGCTGGGGATGTTGACGTCCGGCTCGATCCACCAGCCCCCGACGACCTCCCAGCGGCCTTCCTCGACGCGGCGTTTGATCTGCTCGAGCATCTGAGGGTCGTTCTCGGCTACCCATTGGTAGAACTGGGCCGAGCTGGCCGTGAATTTGAAGCCGGGATTTTCGTTCATCCGATCCAGGGCGGCCTGGAAGGTGCTCATCACGACCGAAATCCCCTCGCGCCACGACCAGAGCCAGACGGGGTCGATGTGGCCGTTCCCGATCAGGTAGAAGGTAAAGCCCGAAGCCTCAGCCGCCCATTTCTTGACCGGCTCGGCCTCCCAGGCCAGTACGTTTGAAAGAGGGGCCAGCCCCAGGGCGGCCGCACCGAAAAGCGAGCGGTTGAGAAACGCCCGGCGGGAGATTTTCTGCTGATTATCCTGTGCCATACGAAAGAGGTTTTCGTAAAGATAATTATTTTTCGGCTTTAATGGCCGGTCAGAATGTCAACGTAACCCGGGTCCCCTCGTTTTCACAGGAGTCGATCCGGTAGGCGATGCCGTTTTTTTCGAGCACCCTCAGGGCGATCGAGAGTTCGGGATGTCCCTCCCGCAGGGAGAGGCGTACCTCGACGGCCTCGCCCCGGGAGTATTTTACCGCGTTTTCGACCAGGTTGAACAGGGCTACCAGCAGTTGGGTGCGGTCCTGCTCCACCTGCAGCAGCTCTTCCTGCTCGGGCGGGATGTCCAGGTGCATCGAGAGCGTCCCGGCGGCGAAGGCCCCCAGCAGGGAAAGAGATCGGTTCATGGCGGAGCGGATCAGTATGCCCACAAAAGTACCGCCCGAAAATGAGAGGGAATTTTGAGCCGGATTAGAAATGCATTAGAAAGGCTCCGGGGAAATGAAAACCGGGCCGCCCAGAAAAGGGCGACCCGGTCTTGTGTGAGGGCGGAGTGTTAAAGTTTCAGCTTCAGCCACTTCTTAAGGTAGGCGGCGATGCCGTGCTCCATGGAGTGGCGGTGGTAGAAGGCGATGTGGCCCGACCAGTCGTTGTCGGTCTGGGCTCCGGCGCGGGTGGCGTTGAATTCGTGCACCTCTTTGTCGTAGGCCGCCAACAGGGGGCGCATCGCCTCGTCGGGGGTGTAGCGCTCGCGGTGTACCACGATCTCCAGGGGGAGCTTGGGCTTCAGATCGGGGTGCTCGTTGGGGTAGCCCAGGCAGAGGCCGCAGACGATGGAACTTCCTTCGGGTAGGTTCAGCATCCCGGAGAGCTTTTCCGGATCGGCCGTGCGGGCGTAGCCCACGCAGCAGCCTCCCAGGCCCATCGATTCGGCGGCCGTTAGGGCGCTCATCATGGCCATCGAGGCGTCGATCACCCCCACGGTGTAGCCGTCGATGGTGCTTTCGAAGGGAGGGGTCTCCTCGCCGTGGTTGCGGGCGGCCACGCGCAGTTTGTGAAAATCGAGGCAGAAGACCAGAAAGGTGGCGCAGGTCTTGATCTGCTTCTGGCCGGTGATCTCGTAGATCAGCTCCTTGGTGGGCTGGTCCTCGACGGCGATCACCGAAAACTGCTGCCCGTTGTAGCTGGTGGGCGTGTTGCGGATCGCTTGGTAGATGATTTCGAGTTTCTCGGGCTCTATTTTGCGGCGCTCGTAGCGGCGGATCGTCCGCCTCTCGAGCAGGGTTTCTTGTACGCTTTTCATGGTCGAAAGGTTTTGAATTTCCAAAGATAACAAAACTTGTTCCCAAAATTTCGCCTGGTCCTCAAAAAGAAGATGCCTCCCCGGAAAACGGAGAGGCATCCTTTACCTATAAAAGGTGTTGCGACTTAGAAACGGTAACCGGCGGTGAGGCTGAATACACTGTTTTTGCCGGTGCCTTGGTCGTAGATGTTGGTCAAGCCGAAGCCGTAGCGGGCGTCCACGATGATCCCCAGGGGGAATTCGTAAGAAACGCCGATGGGCAGCGTCAGGTCGACGGTCTGAAAACCATTGGTGCCTGTGACTTTAGTCCCATCTACGCGGGAAGCGCGGCCTAACAGGAAACCCGGTTGCAGACCGGCTTTGAAGGCCAGGCCTTTGATGCTGCTGAAAGGGTGGAAGTTGGCCAGAACGGGGATGTTCAGGTAGTTCAACAACATTTTGTTGTCCTGGTCGTAGCGGTTCCCCTGAGCCGAGTAGAGTACATCGGCAGAGAGGGAGATCAAAGAGCTGAATTCGTATTCACCGAATGCCCCGGCAGTCAGACCCAGCATCGTACCTCTGCCGTCGTTCGTGACACCGGCTATGTTGCCCCCGACTTTTACCCCCCAGCTAAACTGGGCCGAAGCCGTACTGCTCAAGGCCACCAGGCCGATTACCAACAATGCAAATTTTTTCATAACGCTTACAAATTATTAGTTAAAAAAGTGAAAGATCTAATTTTTGGATCGTCAATGGTTAAACGGGTTTGACGGTAGAAAGTTACATTTTTCGAGGGTTTTTCAGGCCGGTTTTCCGGTGTTTTCAGTGCAAAATAGTGCTTTTTAGTGTATTACTCGCTTTAGGAACGCAGTAAAAAACGTGCAGGTTTTACAATTTATTGAATTTCAGTGCAGCCCATTCTTCGCGCAGCCGTTGACTTTGGGGACTCAGGCCGAGCTCCCGGGCCCGGGCCTCCAGGGCCGGGATGTCTTCCCGGAGAATGCCGCTGAGGATCAGAATGCCGCCCGGGGCGAGGGTTTCGACGTACACGGGCATATCGCGCAGCAGGATGTTGCGGTTGATGTTGGCCAGGATAAAGTCGTAGCGTTTGCCAGTGAGCAGGGCCGCATCGCCCAGGTAGGGGATGACACGGGCTTCCACTCCGTTGGCGGCGATGTTTTCCCCACAGTTTTCGTAGGCCCACTCGTCGATGTCGACGGCGTCCACCCGGACGGCTCCCGCTTTGGCGGCCAGGATGGCCAGCACGCCCGTACCTGAGCCCATGTCCAGCCCGCTGAGGCCCGAGAGGGGAGTGCGCAGGATCTCGCCCACCATCAGGTGCGTGGTGGCGTGGTGGCCCGTGCCGAACGACATTTTGGGCATGATCTCCAGGTCGAATTCGATCCCCGGACGGGGGGCGTGGAAGGGCGCCCGGATCAGGCAGCGCCCGTCGACCTCGATCGGCTCGAAAGCCGCTTCCCAGGCGGCGTTCCAGTTGGTTTCCTCGATCTCGCGGGAGGTGTACGGCTGGCCGCTTTCCCGCAGGAGGGCGTCGATCTCTTCCCTCTGGGCGGCGTACTCCGCCGAGGGGATGTAGGCTTTCAGCGTGCCCTCTTCCTCGGAAAAGCTTTCAAAGGGCCAGTCGCTCAGGAGGGCGATCCGGATCTCGGCTTCTTCGCTCCCGGAGACGGGCAGGGTCAGTTCGGTGTATTTCATGATGCGGTTAATTTCTGCAAATTTACTAAATTTGAACCATGAGTTGGGCCCGCGAACTGAAAGATTACACGTATTATATCAAGTTGGAGAAAAAACTCTCCGACAACACCGTCGAGGCCTACCTGCGCGACCTGCGCCAGGTGGGGGCCTACCTGCAGGAGGAATTTGCGATCCAGCGCCCCGAGAAGGTCGAGGCTCGCCACATCGAGGCCTTTCTGGCCCACCTCTACGACCGGGGGGCGGGCAAGAATACCCAGGCGAGGGTGTTGAGCGGGGTCAAGAGTTTTTTCAACTACCTGCTGCTGAACGATCGCATTGAGACCCTGCCCACGGAGTTTGTGGACGCGCCCAAGCCGGGACGCAAGTTGCCCGACGTGCTGAGCCTCGACGAGATCGGCCGCATCCTCGGGGCCGTCGACCTGAGCCAGCGCTTCGGCCACCGCAACAAGGCGATGGTCGAGACCCTCTACAGCTGCGGGCTGCGGGTGAGCGAACTGATTACGCTCAAAATCAGCGACCTTTTTTTCGCCGACGGCTTTGTCCGCGTGACGGGCAAGGGCGACAAGCAGCGCCTGGTTCCGGTAAGCGCCCAGGCCGTGGAACTGATCGAACTCTATATGGCCCAACGTCCCACCTTGCCGGTGGACCGCCGCCACAGCGACACGCTTTTTCTGAACAACAAAGGCCAGGGCCTCACCCGGGTGATGGTTTTTCACATCATCCGGCAGTTGGCCGAGGCCTCCGGGATCGACAAGAAGATCAGCCCCCACACCTTCCGGCACAGCTTCGCCACCCATCTGCTGGAGGGCGGGGCGAGTATCCGGCAGGTCCAGGAGATGCTGGGCCACGAGTCGATCCTGACCACCGAAATCTACACCCACCTCGAGGGCGAGCACCTGAGGCAGGAAATGCAGGCACATCATCCGCTTTCTGAATCGTAACTATGGGAAAAATCATCGCAAGACACGCCATTCCTCCCGGCTCAGCCATCGGGGAGGGCTTCAGCCGGATCGACTATGCCGATTCTTACGGGGTTCCCGTGCTCTCCGACCGGCCGGTCGAAGAGATCGCCGTCGATTTGTTCGACTCGCCCGGCTGGATCAAGGGACTGATGAAATTCCGGGACGCGCTCGTCGGGCCGCTCGGACTAAAGACGACCCAGGGTCAGCCCCAGAGTAAACAAAACCTTTTCCCGGTCATCGGCCGGAGCGAAAACGAGTTGGTCATGGGCGAACGGGACGCTCACCTCGATTTCAGGGTCTCCGTGTTGACCGATCCTCCGGAAGGATATGTCTGGGTGACGACCGCCGTCCACTACAACAACCGCTGGGGCCGGATCTACTTTCTGCTTATCAAACCCTTTCACCGGCTGATCGTCCGGTCCCTGATAAAAAAGCTACACAACCTATGAAAAAGACCTGTTTACTTCTCCTGGCCCTCGGGAGCCTGCTTGGCAAACCGCTGGCCGCCCAGGAGTCCCTGGCCAATTACGACGAATGCAAAATCCCCGCCTACACCCTGCCCGAATTGCTGGTCTGCCGGGACGGAACTCCCGTGACCACGGCCCGGGAGTGGGAAACCAAGCGGCGCGGGGAGATACTCGACCTGTTCAGCGAACACATGTACGGACGGACGCCCGGGAGCCCGGCCATCGCGATGAAAGCCGAAATCCTCGCGGAAGATATCACGATGGAAGGCCGGGCGCTGAGGCGTCAGGTGCGCCTGACCTTTTCGCGCGGCGGCGATTCCCAGCAGGCGTTGATGCTCATCTATTTGCCCCGGGAAGCGGCCAAAGCCGGAAAAGTTCCCGTTTTTCTGGCCTATAACTTCTGGGGAAACCAGACCCTGCGCGATGATCCGGCTATCCTGCCCACCACCTCCTGGTGCCGCAACAACGAGAAGATGGGTGTGCTGGACCACGACGGGGCGACGGCCATCCGGGGCGGCGATTTCAGCCGCTGGGACCTGGAGGCCATCATCGATGCCGGCTTCGGCCTGGCGACGGCCTGTTACAACGATTTTTACCCGGACGGACCCGGGATGCGCGAACGGAGCGTGATCCGGCTCTTCGGAGAATCGCAGCGGCCCGACAGCTGGTGCGCCATCGGGGCCTGGGCCTGGGGGCTGAGCCGTATGCTGGATTACCTCGAGCAGGTGCCCGAGGTGGACGCCGCCCGGGTGGCGGTGATGGGCCAGTCCCGCCAGGGGAAGGCCACACTCTGGGCCGGGGCCCAGGACCAGCGTTTCGCCGTGGTGATCTCCAACGATTCGGGCTGCGGAGGGGCCGCGCTTTTCCGCCGCGAGTTCGGGGAGACGGCCGAGCTGATGCACAAGGCCGTGCCCTACTGGATGTGCGAAAATTTCGATCAATACCGGAATAACGAACCGGCCCTGCCCGTGGACCAGCACATGCTCCTCGCCCTGGTGGCCCCCCGGGCCGTCTACGTTGCCAGCGCGATCCAGGACCCCTGGGCCGATCCCAAGGGGGAGTTCCTCTCTTGCCACTACGCCGATCCGGTGTACCACCTCTATGGCCACAAAGGCGTGGAGACCGCCGACTGGCCCCGGGTCAACACCCCTGTCCAAAATCGCATCGGGTACCATGTGCGCAGTGGCAATCACGATGTGGTGGCTTATGACTGGAAGCAGTTCATCGCCTTCGCGAAAGCGAATTTCGGCGATGCCCGGTGATCAATTCCTACTATAGATAAACAAAAAAGCCGGGGACGATCCCCGGCTTTTTTGTTTGTGATTGTGGTCTCTTACCGCGAAGCCGCGTCGACCTGTTCACCCATCGTATACCAGTCGCCCCGCGCGCGCAAGACCTGCTCCACCACATCCCGCACACATCCTTCCCCCCCCTTGAACTGGGAAACGTAGCGCGAAACGCCGATGACCTCGGGGGCAGCATCAGCCGGGCAGACCGGCATGCCGACCATACGCATGGGCTCGATGTCGGGAATGTCGTCCCCCATGTAAAGAATCTCTTCGGGTCCGGCGCCCAGCTTCTGCATCAGGTCCCGCATGGCCTCTCCCTTCTGGATGCAGTGGAGGTAGGTGTGCTTGATGCGCAGCATCTCGAAGCGCACTTCGAGGCTGCGGCCCCGGCCCCCGGTGATGATGGCCACCTCGTAGCCCTTTTTGAGGGCGTAGGAGAGTACGAAGCCGTCTTTGGAATTGTACTTGCGGATGAAATCCCCCTCGGGCGTCACGTTGATTCCCCCGTCGGTCATCACCCCGTCCACATCCAGGACGATCACCCGCACGCGGGCTATATCTTCTTTGAAGTTTCCCATATATCTTTGCTAATCAATTTGTAAATTTCCTGCCATTGGACCTCTTCCGGTCCCATCAGGCCGAGCATGTCCTGGTGCATTTGTTGTATGGCGAAGTCCCCGCGCCGGGCCGGGCCGGTCTGTACGGCGGCGGCCGAGGGGTTTTCGAGGGCCTTGGCCGCGGTTTCCCCGATCAGGGGGCGAAGCACTTCGGATGGCAGCCCGGTTCTTTCGACCAAAGATTGGGCGATGGCCCAGAGGTGATTGGGGAAGTTGCAGGCGAATACGGCCGCCAGATGCAGCTGGCGGAGTTGCTGCGGATCGGTTTGCCGGACGGTTTTGGACAGGGCTTGCGCCAGGCCGGTCAAGGTGGCGGCGGTCTGCGGATCGCTTGCGGCGACGAACAGCGGAACCGCCGAGAAATCCAGCGCACGTCCGGAGGTAAAGGTTTGCAGGGGATAAAAGATTCCGCACCGGGCGATCTTGTCCGGAAGCGCTTCGAAGGAAACGCTACCCGCGGTATGGGCCACCACGGCCCCGCCGAAATCCAGCCCGGAGGCCACCTCGGCGATCGCCCGGTCGCTCACGGCGATCAGGTAGATGTCCGCCGGGGCCAATTCGGAAGGGGTGCCGCTCCAGGGGCACCCGGCCGCCTCGGCGATCGCTTCCCCGCGCGCGGCGTTGCGGGCCCAGACCTGTACCAACGTGTATGGACTTCCGGCGACGGCCGAAGCCAGGGCCTCGGCGACGTTTCCGCTGCCTACGACGACGACCCGTTTCATAGGTCGGCTCCTTTCCCGGTCGGGTCGGTGCCGTTTTTATAGACGTCCATGATCCGGACGTTGCTGGGCGATTGGTCGATGGTTTCGTCCAGGGCCCGGAGGATCTCGTCGATGCTCCGGTATTCGGGGCTGTGCTCGATTTCCAGGGGGTCGGCCCCGTTGCTTTCCACCCGGTGGATGATCTCGTGGATGGTCAGGGCGTGGACGTCGCAGGCGGGGACGTAGTTGTTGATCTTCTCGTCCTGGCTGGGGGTGGCGACGATCAACCCGGCCTTTTCCAGGTCGAAGATCACGTCGCGCACGATGCGCAGCGGCAGGTTGACGTCCGTGGCCACGCTTTCCGAGGATACGGCCCCCTCGCTGCGGACGAAGTGGCGGACGATCTGCTGCATGACCACCAGTAAGGCCCGCTTGCGGTAGTCGTAGCTCATTTCCTCGGTGCGTTTTTCGTATTCGAACTTGCCGATGTTCTGGTAGGCGAACGACAGTTCGGCCCCGAACAGGACGATCTGCCAACTGATCTGCAGCCAGATCAGCAACAGGGGTAGGGCGGCGAAACTCCCGTAGATGGCGTTGTAGCTGGTCAGGTTGGACTGGATGCTGACGTAGATGATCTGGAACAACTGGAAAAAGGTCCCGGCGATCACCCCGGCCATCAAGGCGTTTTTCATCTTGACCTTGGTGTTGGGCATCACCCGGTAGAGGAAGGTGAACATCCCCCACATGATCATCAGCGAGGCCAGCCCGAAGACGAAGTTGACGAACCAACTGGCCGTCAGATTCAAAAGGTGGTTTTGTAATTGAAAACGGATACTGCTCGAGAGTATCCACAGGATGGGGGCCACGACCACCACCGTGAGGTAGTCGCTGAACTTGCGGGCCCAGCTGCGCGACTTGCGCACTTCCCAGATCTTGTTGAACGAGTCCTCGACGTTGCCGAAGACCTTGATCACCGACCAGAACAGGGCGACCAACCCGACCGAGGCCAGGATGCCCCCCTTGGTGCGTTCCAGCAGGTTCTCGGCGAAGCCGATCACCTGGTCGATCACCAGCGAGTATTGCGGGAATTCGGTGTAGAGGTAGGTGTTGAAGCGGGCTTCGAGGCCGAAGCCCTTGGCGATGCCGAAGACCATGGCCGCCAGCGGCACCACGGCCATCAGGGTGTAGAAGGTCAGGGCCGCCGAGCGCACCAGGATGCTGTGCTCGCCCACGCCCTGGGCGGTGAACAGTACCACCTTGAGCTGGCGTACCAGCCAGCGCATCCTCCCCGAACGGTATTCATGCTCCTTCTTGAACCAGATGTCGTAGGAGATATACTGGATGATTTTTTTTATCATGGAAACAGAGGCTTAGGGCTCCGGGGGCAAAGATAAGGAATTGTCCGGAATATCCTCTTCCCCGGGGGCGATCCGCCGGATGCGGATGTTCAGCGAGGCAAAGAGAATGCTCATCAACGGGCTCAGGTAGCAGAAGAAAGCGTAGGGCAGGTAGGCGAAGGTCGCCACGCCCAGCACGCCCGCCTGCGTGGCCCCGCAGGTGTTCCAGGGGATAAGCACCGAGGTGGCCGTCCCGGCGTCCTCCAGCGTGCGGCTGAGCACTTCGGGCGCCAGGCCGCGGCGGCGGTAGGCCCGGGCGAACATGCGTCCGGGCACCACGATGGCGATGTACTGGTCGGAGGCGGTGGCGTTGAAAAGCACGCAACTGGCCGCGGTGGTCGCCACCAGGGAGCCGTCGGAGCGCACCCGCCGGATCAGCAGGGAGGTGATCCGCTCCAGGAATCCCCCGGCTTCCATTACGCCGCCGAATACCATGGCCGTGACGATCAGCCAGATCGTATTCATCATCCCGGCCATGCCGTGCGAGGAAAAAAGGTTGTCGAGGCTCGCGACCCCGGTCTGTATCTGCGTGCTGCCGTACAGGGCCCGGGAAAGTACCCGGTAGGTCTCCGCAGCCCGGGAATGCTCCCCTCCGCCGAGCGAGGCGATCACGTCGCCCTGGAAAACCAGGGCGGCCACGACTCCCAGCAAGGCCCCGATAAAGAGGGCCGGGAGGGCGGGCATCTTCCGGGCGATCATCACGAGCACCGCCGCCGGGACCAAAAAGAGCCAGGGGGTGATCCTAAAGTAGCTGCTGATGTGCCCTTGCAGCTCGGCCACCGAGCCGGGGGCCGGGTCGCCTCCGGAGCCGCAGAGCGAGATGACGGTGAACAGGACCAACGTGATGAACATCGTCGGCACGGTCGTGTAGAGCATGTAGCGGATGTGGGTGAACAGCTCGACCCGGGCTACGGCCGAGGCCAGGTTGGTGGTGTCGCTTAAGGGGGAGATCTTGTCGCCGAAATAGGCCCCCGAAATGATGGCCCCGGCGATCAGCGGGGGCGGAAAGCCCAGGGCCTGCCCGATCCCGAGCAGGGCCACGCCCACCGTGGCCACGGTCGACCAGGAACTGCCCGTGGCCACCGAGATGACCGCTGCGATAACGACCGCCGCAGGCAGGAAGTAGGCGGGTTGCAGGATGTATAAGCCGTAATAGACCATGGCGGGAATGATCCCGCCCACCATCCAGGCCCCGGCCAGCACGCCGATCATCATCAGGATCAGGATGGACGAAAGCGAATTGCCGAGCGTGTGGAGGATTTCTTGCAGGATGCGGCTCCAGGGAACCCGGTTATAGGTGGCTATTCCGACGGCCAGGGCGCTGGCGATCAGCAGCGAGAGCTGGTTGGCCCCCGAGAGGGTGTCATCCTCCAACAAGGCGACGTTGAGCCCGATCAATCCGATCAGGGCCAGCAACGGCAGCAGCGACTGGAGCAGGGTGGGCGATTTAGGCATGGTCGAGCAGGATCATGTAGCGGTCTACGCCCAGGCGGGTGAAGGCTGCGTAACGGGTGCTTCCCTCCCGGACGCCGAGGGCCTGGGCGATCTGGGCGGCGCTCTCCGGAAAATCTTTTTTTAGAATATTGAGCCGTTCGATCCCCTCGGATTTCAGGAGCGTTTTCAGTTTTTTGGGCTGGTAGGGCAGTGTGCGGAGAATGGGGTGGGAGCGTCCGAAAAAATCTTCCGGGACGCTCTCCGAGAAGCAGTATCCCGTGGGGGAGGTGTAGCCGATCCCCGTGGCCCGGGCGTAGGCTTCCACCAGGCGGGCTTTGTAGAGAGCGACGTCCGGAATCAGCAGGTATCCGCAGAGCGAATCCGGCTCGCTGATTTTCAGGAGAGAGTCCTGTGTTTGGTTTTCGCGCGGGAACACCAGCGAAGGGCCTCCGGCCCGGGTGACGGTAAGGGTCCCCGGGCGGGATTCCACCTCCGAAAGGCCCGGCAGCTCGACCAGCACCTCTTTGCATTCGTCGTGGGACGAGACTACTTCGACCGAGGTTGAGGGCCCGAAAATCCGGAAGGCCTCTTCCACGTCGAACAGGGGCGAGAGTTTGACGGCCACGCGCCGGGCAAGCTTCCGCATCCGCGGCATCAGGGCCGCCACATCGGGCGAGCAATCCTCCAGGCGGAAAAGCTTTTCGCCCCGGCTCCCCCGGCGGGCCGGGTCGGCGTAGATCAGGTCGATGGCCTGGGTGGTCGGATCGTTCAAAAAATCTTCGGCCGAGCCGGTGATGACCTGGATGTTAGTAACCCCCAGTCGCTGGAAATTGATCCGGGCCGTCTCGGCCACCACGGCGTCCCGCTCCAGGGCGATTACCTGCCGGAAACCCCGGCTCAGGGCGAGCGAATCGACCCCCAGTCCACAGGTCAGATCGACACACAACTCACCCTGGTACTTCTTGGCCGCGGCGGTCTGCTCGCTGCTCGACTGCTCGAAGGCCAGGGGAGGCAGGATGCATCCGGCCTGGTAATAGGAGGGCAGTTTCGTGCGGGCCCGTTGCAGGTACTTGATCTGCGTGGAGACCAGCGCGGCATGGGCGATGCCCGAGAGGGCCACCTGCGCGGGGCCGCGGTCCAGGTGGCGGCGGATTTCCTCGCGCACCCCCTCGTCCTGCAATATCGCTAACTCTGCCTGCGTCATGGAACAAATGTACAGGGATTTTATCAATCGGTCAACCCCCTTTTACGCAAAGCCTGCCGTTCTTCGAGCAATTTCCAGAGAACGCCCGCCCCGATCATCAGCGCGTAGAGGCCCGCCACATACCAGCCGTTTGGCTTCACCCCCTCCACTGCGGCGAAAGGTAGAGCCGCCGACCAGCGGACCACGGTGTTCTGAAGGTGCAGGACGGAGGAGATGATCCAGGCCGCCGCGGGTCCCAGAAAGCCGACCGGCAGGAGCAGCCAACAGAAGCCTATGCTCACCGCCACGAACGAGCAAAGGATCACCACCGGGTTGACCCCCAGCGCAACCAGGGGAATATTGCCGAAGGAATAGGCCACCAATGGCAGGGTGCCCACCTGGGCGGCCAGGCCCAGCAGCAGCGTACTCCACAGGCTATCGAGAAACCGGTTGCTGTTTATACGCCGCCGGTAAAGCCTCGGATAGAGGAACAGGATCGAGAGCACGGCCAGGAACGACAACTGGAAACTGATGTCGAACAGGTAATGGGGATTGACCCCCAGCATCAGCGTCGCCGCCCCCAGAAGCAGGTTGTAGCGGTTGCCGCGTACCGAAAAGCCCAGCGCTACCTGGGCCAGGCTCATCATCAGGGCCGCCCGGATCACCGAAGGCGAAAGCCCCGCCACGACGGCATAGGCCCAAAGGCCCAGGATGACCAAGGCGTTGCGGATCAGGTGCCCGTGCCGGAATAAAGGCAGCCAGAAGGTCAGTAAATTGATCAAAATAAGAACAAAGCCCATGTGCAGGCCCGAGACCGAGAGGATGTGAGAGACGCCCACCTTGGAATAATCGGCCCGCAGCCCCCGGTCCAGTCCCCGGCGCTCGCCCGCCACCAGGGTCAGCAGCAGGTTCTTTTCCTCGGTATCCAAAGGCAGGCGCGAGAGGCGTTCCACGGCCCATTGCTGGGCCTTCAGGGCGTAGTAGCGGGCGTCCTTGCGGGGCTCCGGAGCCCGGACGAGCAGGTTGCCGGGGGTCAGGTAGCTGCGCGCCGAGAGGCCCCGGCTGCGCATCAGCCGCCCGTAGGAAGTGCCTAACGTGTCGATTGCGTTGAGGTAGCCCCGGAAGGTGAATTGCTCCCCGGCGGCGATTTTGTAACAGGTGTCTACGTAGAGTTGGATGTTTTCCTCACAGGCTTCCCACACTCCGCTTTTCGCCGACCGGAAATACCCCACCGAGGCGGTGGTGCGCTGCCAGCGGCCCTGGGTCGAAGGCGTGTCCCGGATTTCGACGGCCATGCGCAGCCGCTCGCCCCGGGGCATCGTCTCGCGGGTGTCCGTCAGTACGCTCAAGACAATCCCTGTCGCCCACAGGGCGACCAATAAATAGGCCTGGCCAAAGGATTTTTGACGCAAGAACCAGGCTGCAATGTAGAGAAGGGTTGCCAGAGCAAAAACCACCCCGTCGGGAGCGGTCACGAAACGGGCCGTCAGGATGCCTGCTGTCAACGGAATTAAAATCCGGACAAATGGCATCAAGGGCAGTTGATCGGACAGCTTCATGGGCTATGAAAAATTACGCGCCCCAGTTACTTCTATCGAGGCTGCGGTAGCGGATGGCTTCGGCGATGTGCTCGGGGCGGATGGCCTCGCTCGCGGAGAGGTCGGCGATCGTGCGGGCCACCTTGACGATGCGGTCGTAGGCCCGGGCCGAGAGTTCGAGCCGTTCCATGGCCTGCTTGAGCAGCTTGGCCGAGGGCTCGTCCAGGGGACAGCATTCGCGCAACTGGCGGCTGCTCATCATGGCGTTGGTGTGGGCGCTGGTACCCGCCAGGCGCCGTGTCTGACGCTCGCGAGCGGCCATCACCCGCGCGCGGATCGCGGCGCTGGGCTCGGTCTGTTCTTCCCGGTTGAGGTGCTCGAAGGGGACGGGGGTCACCTCGATCTGCAGGTCGATGCGGTCCAGGAGCGGCCCAGAGAGTTGGTTGATGTATTTGTAGGCGGCTCCTTTGGAGCAGACACAGGTCTTGGTGGGGTGGTTGTAGTAGCCGCAGGGGCAGGGATTCATGGCGGCGATCAGCATGAAGTTGGCCGGGTATTCCACCGTGTAGCGCGAGCGCGAGACCACCACCTTCTTGTCCTCCATCGGTTGGCGCAGGGTCTCCAGGGCGTTGCGCCCGAATTCGGGCAGCTCGTCCAGGAAAAGGATGCCGTTGTGCGAGAGCGAGATTTCCCCCGGCTGGGGCGTGCTGCCGCCCCCGACCAGGGCCACCTGCGAAGTGAGGTGGTGGGGAGCCCGGAAAGGCCGCGTGGTGAGCAGGCCGCCGCGCTGGCCCAGCTTTCCGGCCACGGAGTGTATCTTGGTGGTTTCGAGCGCTTCGGCCAATGTTAGGGGCGGGGTGATGGAGGGCATGCGACGCGCCAACATGGTTTGTCCCGAGCCCGGAGGGCCGATCATCAGGATGTTGTGGCCCCCGGCGGCGGCGATCTCGAGCGCCCGCTTGACGGGAGTTTGACCCTTGACGTCGCTGAAGTCGTATTCGAACACGTTTTGCCGCTCCTCGAACTCTTTTTTCAGGTCGATCTCCGTGGGCTCCATCGCCCGTTCTCCTTGCAGGAATTCCACCACTTCGCGCAGGTTCTTCACCCCGTAGACTTTCAGACCGTCCACGACGGCGGCCTCCAGGGCATTCTCCTGCGGCAGGATAATTCCTTCGAACTGTTGTTCTTTGGCTTCGATGGCGGCGGGAAGCACCCCCTTGACGGGCAGGACGCTGCCATCGAGCGACAGTTCGCCCAAGATGGTGTAGCGTTCCAGAACGGCCCCCTCGATCAGGCCCATGGCCCCCAGGATGGCCACGGCAATGGAGAGGTCGTAGCCCGAGCCCTCCTTGCGCAGGTCGGCCGGGGAGAGGTTGACCACCACCTTCCGGCCGCTCATTTTGAAAGAGCTGTTGTCGAAAGCGGCCCGGATGCGCTCCTGGCTCTCGCGCACGGCGTTGTCGGGCAGGCCCACCAGGAACATGCCGATCCCCGGGGAGATATTCACCTCCACGGCCACCGTCATGGCGCGGATGCCTGCGAGGGCGCTGCAATAACTCTTGACGAACATGGGCGGAAGACGTTAGAAAGGCGAATTTTCGTCGTCCGCGCTTTCGAAAGAGCCGCCCAGCGAGACCGCCCCCGTGCGCGATCCGGAGGGAATGCCGAAGTCGCCGTAGCCCCCGAAGTCGCCCGAAGAACCGGCCTGGCCGGGGCTGTTGCCCAGCGAGGAGCTGAATTCGGTGTTGACGTTGCTGTCGATGGCCGTGAAGCCGCCCATGTCCTCGTCCATGTCCATGAAGCGGGCCTGTTCCTTGCGGAAGCGCAGCTTGATCGTGTCCACGGCCCCGTTACGGTGCTTGGCGATGATGATTTCGGCCATCCCCTGGGTGGGGCTGCCATCCTCGTCCACGGTCAGGCCGTAGTATTCGGGACGGTGGATAAAGGCCACCAGGTCGGCGTCCTGCTCGATGGCCCCCGATTCACGCAGGTCGGAGAGCTGGGGCCGCTTGTTGCCCCCGCGGGACTCGACCGAGCGGTTGAGCTGCGAAAGGGCGATGATCGGAATGTCGAGCTCCTTGGCCACGGCCTTCAGCGAGCGCGAGATCATGGCCACCTCCTGTTCGCGGTTGCCGTTGCGGTTGTCCGTCGCGGCGGTCATCAGCTGGAGGTAGTCGATGACGATGAGTTGGATGTCGTATTGGGTCTTGAGCCGCCGCGCCTTCGAGCGGAACTCGAAGATCGACAGGGCCGGGGTGTCGTCGATAAAGAGCGGGGCCGTCGAAAGCGGTTTGATCGAATTCTCGAGGTGCTTCCACTGGGGCGGAGTAAGTTTGCCGTTGCGAACGTCCCGCGAGTCGAGTTCCGATTCGGCCACGATCAGACGCATCATCAGCTGCTGGGCACTCATTTCCAGGGAGAAAAAAGCCACCCCTTTGTCGAAGTCCACCGCCACGTTGCGCGCCAGCGAAAGCACGAAGGCCGTCTTCCCCATCGAGGGACGCGCGGCGATGATGATCAGGTCGGAGGGCTGCCAGCCCAGGGTGAGCCGGTCGAGGTGGGTGAAGCCCGAGGCCACGCCGCTGAAACCGCCCTCGCGCTTGGAAGCTTCCTCGATCATCAGCAGGGTCTTGGTCAGGATATCCCGGGATTTCTGCACGTCGCGCTTGACGTGGCCCTCGGAGACCTTGAAAATCTCAGCCTCGGCCTTGTCGATGAGGTCCGTTACGTCCAACGATTCGTCGTAGGCGATCTTGTGGATCTCGGTGGTCACGCGGATCAGCTCGCGCTGGATGTATTTCTGGGCGATGATCTTGGCGTGGAATTCCACGTTGGCCGCCGAGCCCACTTTCTGGGTCAGCTCGGCCAGGTAGGAGGCCCCGCCCACGACGGTCAGCTTTTTCTGCTGCTTGAGCTTGTCCATCACCACGTGGTAGTCGGTGGGCTTGAGCTCCATCGACAGGTCGAGGATGGCCTTGTAGATGATCTGGTGGGCTTCCTTGTAGAACGCCTCGGGGGTGATGATGCCCTGCAACTCGATGATGGCGTCCTTCTCGAGCATCAGGGCGCCCAGCACGGCCTCTTCCAGTTCGACGGCCTGGGGCGGCACCAGGCCTCCCTGTTCCATCAGCGCGGCGGCGCTTTGGGTGTTCTCTTCGTTGGGTGAGTAGCGTTTGGCCATAGTGGGGGCTTGTCTGAAAGGGTGAAACGGGATACTGGATCGGGAGGATAAAGGTAGGAAAATTCCGGCTTATTTTTTCGGGGAGAAGAAATAACTTTTTTGCCGCCGTTTTTCCTCCTGGCTCCTGGCGACGTAGAGCGCCTCGCCGGTATAGGGGTCGATCCCGGTGTAAAACATCACCGAGGCGAGGGTCAGGGGGGTGGGGGTGAAATCCTGGACCTGCTCGAGGCGGAAGTTCAGCCGCCGGGTTTCTTGTGAGAGGCGTTTCATGTCCGCTTCGGTGCAGCCGGGGTGGCTCGAGATAAAGTAGGGGATCAACTGCTCGCGCAGGCCCTCTTCAGCGCAGATGCGGTTGAAGTCGGCGTTGAGCTGTCGGAAGGTATCGAACGGGGGCTTGCGCATCAGCGAGAGGACCTTGTCGCCGGTATGCTCGGGAGCCACTTTCAGACGCCCGGATACATGATGCAGCATCACCTCTCGCAGGTACCTGCCCCGGTCTTCTTCGAACAGGTCGTAGCGGATGCCACTGCCGATAAAAGCTTTTTTAACCGCAGGCAGTGCGCGTACTTTGCGGTAAAGGGCCAGCAGGGGGCCGTGGCTGTTGTCGAGGTTCTTGCAGAGCGCCGGATGCAGGCAGGAGGGCCTCCGGCAACGGCGGCAGCGTTCCATATCGCGCCCGCCCATGCGGTACATGTTGGCCGAGGGGCCGCCCAGGTCGGAGATGTAGCCCTTGAAACCGGGCATGCGGGTGATCTGACCCACTTCCTCGAGGATGGACCGTTCGCTGCGGCTGGCTATGAATTTGCCCTGGTGGGCCGAGATGGTACAGAAACTGCATCCCCCGAAACAGCCTCGGTGCAGGGTGACCGAAAATTTGATCATCTCCCAGGCCGGGATCGCCTTGTCGCGGTAGCGGAGGTGGGCCGTCCGGGTGTAAGGGAGGGCGAAAGCGCGGTCCAGCTCGCCTTCTTCCAATGGAGGGTAGGGCGGGTTGATCACCACGCAGCGTCCTGCGGTAGGTTCGACCAGCGTGGCCGGTTCGAGGCGGTTGGACTCGGTTTCTATTTTTGCAAAATTTTCCGCGAAAGCCGCTTTGCTCTCCAGGCACTCCTCGTAAGAATGCAGGTGGATAGCCCCCGCTAATCCCTGTGCATACTCCTCGTCCGCCAGAAAGGCCACCTGCGGCAATTTGCGCAGGAGTTTGAGGTTGAAGCCGTTTTTCAGCGTGCGGGCGATTTCGGGAATGCTCCGCTCGCCCATGCCGTAAGAGAGCAGGTCGGCCCCGCTCTCGACGAGGATCGAGGGCATCAACGTGTCGCTCCAATAGTCGTAATGGGTCAGCCGCCGCAGCGAAGCCTCGATGCCGCCGATCACGACCGGAACGTCCGGAAAAAGTTCTTTGAGGATGCGGCTATAAACCGTGACGGCCCGGTCGGGCCGGAATCCGGCCACCCCGCCGGGGGTGTAGGCGTCGTCGCTGCGCAGGCGTTTGTTCGCCGTGTAGTGGTTGACCATCGAGTCCATGGCCCCGCCCGAGATGCCGAAAAAAAGGCGGGGGCGCCCCAGTTTCTTAAAATCCCGCAGGTCGTCCCGCCAGTTGGGCTGGGGCACGATGGCCACCCGCAGCCCTTCGGCTTCGAGCAGTCGCCCCACCACGGCCGCCCCGAATGAGGGGTGGTCGACGTAGGCGTCGCCCGAGAAGAGGATTACGTCCAGTTCCTCCCAGCCGCGCGCGCGCACCTCCTTGAGCGAGGTAGGCAGAAAATCGGAAAGGATGGGCTGGTTCATGGGGCGAATTTTCCGCAAAGGTAGGGAATTTTACCATGTGCAGGAAAGAGGCTTTTTTCAGGAAAGAAATTATTCTGCTTCGTCCCCTGGGGATTGGTTGGCCTGGGTAAACCAGAACCGGGTACCGACACCCACTTCGGATTCGACGCCGATCCGGCCGTTCAGTTGCTCGACGATGCTCTTGCAGATCGACAACCCCAATCCGCTCCCCGGGGCAAAGGCGTTCAGTTTGACGAAGCGTTCGAAGACATGGCTCAGTTTCTCCGGCTCGATCCCCATGCCGGTGTCCCGGACGTCGAATTCGATCTCGTTCGTCCCTTTCAGGAGGCGGTACCCCAGGGTGATCGACCCCTGGGTGGTGAACTTGAGGGCGTTGTTGATAAAGTTCGTGACCACCTGCATCAGCCGTTTCTTGTCGCTGTGGATGACGAAGTCCCCTTCGCCTTCCATGCGGATGGCCAACCCATTGGTTTCCTTGATCCGGTAGGAGAGGACGATCTCTTCGCAGAATTTCCGCACCGGGATCACCTCGTGGGTGAATTCCCACATGCCCGCCTCCATCTTCGACAGGTCGAGGATGTCGGAGATCAGTTGCAGCAGCAGGGCATTGTTTTCCTTGATGATGTTGCTGTATACGACGCGGTCTTCGGCGTCTTCGGTGACGGTCAGCAGGTCCGAGAAACCGACGATGGCGTTGAGCGGGGTGCGGATCTCGTGGCTCATGTTGGCCAGGAAGACCGACTTGAGGCGGTCCAGGTTTTCGGCCTTTTCCTTGGCCTCGATCAGCTCGGCCTCGATGGTTTTCTGGTGGGTGATGTCGACGCTGGTGATCACGTGGGCCAGCTGGCCGTCGATCCATTCGAAGGCGGCACTGAAGACCCGGAACCACGCTTTGTCAAAGGGGCGCTGGTAGTCCCAGGAGTAGACTTTGGAGGGGTGGCCCTTTTCGTCGATGAGGTGTTTCTTGGGGCAGAAGTCGCACTCCCCGGTCTTTCCGTTGTAGAGCGCCTGCCAGCATTTTTTGCCTTCGAAGTGCTTGGTCCCGCCGTAGGGGGCCGCCATGGTCTTGTTGGCGTAGAGCATTTTGTGGTCCTCGAAGCCGTTGACGTAGATGTCCACCCCCATGTTGTTCATGATGCTTTCGAGGGTTTTCTTCGCCCGTTTCTCCCGCATCAGGTACTCCCGGCTGGCGATCTCTTTGGCCAGCAGGCCCGAGAGCATTTGCAGGGAGTGCAACTCCTCCTGGATCAGGGTGTTCTTTCCCCGGTAGTCGGCGAATCCCACGAATCCGACCGTTTTGCCCTGGGTGTCCCGGGCGTGGCGGATGAAGATGGATTTGACGTTGTAGGAGTTCCGGATTTCCTCTTCCTGCGGGCTTTTGCGGTCCGATTCCCAGAAGTAGAAGGAGGCCCCGTTCTTGATCAGTTTGGCGTGCTTGTGGCTCAGGTTGTTGATGTCGAAGTGTTCCCTCAGGCTTTTGTCTTCGTTGCCGACGGTCTCCCGGAGGTGGTAAAAATGAAAGCCGTCCGTTTGGTAAATGAACCCCCGCGTGTAGTGGAAATAAGTGCAAAGTTGACTCAGACCGTCTGCAATTTTCAACTTGAGGGCCTTGTCGCTATTGAGTTGTTCGATGAATCGGGCGTTGAAGGCGCATATGTCCTCCCGCTCTTTCGTCAGGTTCATTGTATCGTCTTGGATAGATTATCTGACAGTATAGAAGACAAATGTACGTAAAAAGCACAAAACAAACAAAAAAGGGCCGCCCTCCGGCGGATGGAGTACATTTCCCCGGGAAATTGGATACCTTTGCCCCGAGATTCGATCCACGCAAAATGTTGATACCAGACGATAAAAATGTGCGGGGCCACCTCTCCCTCTTGGCGGCCAACCTGATTTTCGGGCTCAACGGGCCCATTGCTAAAACCGTACTGGCTGAGCCGACGATGACTCCTTTCGCGCTCAACATGATGCGCATGGCCGGGGCCGCCCTGCTTTTCTGGGGGGTATCCCTATTCGGGAAGTGGGAGCGGGTCTCTCCCCGGGACCTGCTGCTGTTGTTCTTCGCCTCGCTGTTCAGCATCCAACTCAACCAGACCTCTTTTCTGATCGGCCTTTCGATGACCTCGCCCATCGACGCCTCGATCGTCGCCACTCTGGTGCCGATACTGACGATGGTCTTCGCTGCGATGTTCCTGCGCGAACCCATCACCGTGATCAAGGTGCTGGGGGTGGTCGTGGGGGCCACGGGCGCCCTGCTGCTGATCCTCAATAACGGCGCCGTCGGCCGGGGGGACAGCCACATGGGCGGGAATTTGATCTGCCTGATCGGAGCAACCTCTTATGCCATCTACCTAAGTGTATTCCGGGGCTTAATCTCAAGATATAGTTCAATTACTCTGATGAAGTGGATGTTCCTCTTCGCCGCCATTTGCGCCACGCCGCTTTGCTGGGACGATTTCACCCGGGTCGATTTTTCAGGGTTCGACTGGGACGTCTACGCCCGCATCGGCTACGTGGTCGTCGGAGCCACCTTCCTGGCCTACATGCTGATTCCTATTGCCCAGAAGCACCTGCGTCCGACGGTGGTGGGCATGTACAACTACCTGCAGCCCTTCGTCGCCTCGCTGGCGGCGGTGGCCCTGGGGCAGGATGCCTTCGGCTGGGCGAAAGGATTCGCCGCCGGACTGGTTTTCCTGGGTGTGTATATCGTTATCAAGAGTAAGTCCCGCGCCCAACTCGATGCCGAGCAGGCTGCCCGGGCGGCGGGAGAAGCTGTGAAGCCGAGGATATTAGATCGCCTTCGGGCGCGTTAGCAAAGAGGAATCGCCGTAGCTCAGGAAGCGAAAACCGTTGCCCAGGGCGAATGCATAGATGTCCTTCCACGCTTCCCCCACAAAGGCCGAGACCAGCAGCAGCAGCGTGCTCTTGGGCTGGTGGAAGTTGGTAATCAGGTGGTCGACCACCCGGAAGCGGTACTCGGGCATAATCAATATCTGTGTGGCGGCTTTCAGGGCGGTCAATCCTTCCCGCTGCATGTATCCGGCCAGGGCGGTCAACAATTCCACCCCATCGTATTTTTCTGGGATATCGTATAATTCCCATTGCCCGACAGGCCGTTCGGCCTCGGGATTGCCTTTTTGCAGGACACGAGCCCCCAGGGCGCAGAGCGATTCGAGCGTGCGCACGCTGGTGGTGCCCACGGCCACGATGCGGCCCGCTTTTTCGATCAGCCCATGCAGGGTGTCGGGTCGTATCTCGAAATGTTCGGTGTGCATGGTGTGTTCGCTGACGGCCTCCGCCTTGACGGGCAGGAAGGTCCCGGCCCCCACGTGCAGGGTGACTTCCCCAGTGGTGTGTCCCTGGGACTTCAGGGCCTCGATCAGCTCGGGCGTGAAGTGCAGTCCGGCGGTCGGGGCGGCCACCGATCCCTCCCACTTGGAGTAGACGGTCTGGTAGCGGCTGTTGTCCACTTCTTGGCTCTCGCGGTTGAGGTAGGGCGGGATGGGGATGCGTCCGAGCAATTCAAGCAGTTGCCCGAATGTCAAATAATTGTCCCATTCGAATTCAACCAATTGTTCATCTGACTCGGTTTCTATCCGCCGGGCCGAAAGTCGCTGCGGAAGGCCCTCCGCTTCGAAGTCGATGTGCAGGCTGCCGCTTTTCCATTTCTTGGAATTGCCCACAATGCACTGCCAGCGGCAGCGGCCCGCGGCGGCGAAGGCGCGTTCGTAATCGGCCGGGTCGCGGGGCTCGAGGCAGAAGATCTCGATGCGTGCGCCGCTCTCCTTGAAAAAGATCAACCGGGCGCGCACTACCTTGGTGTTGTTGAATACCAGCATGCAATCCACGGGCAGTTCTTCGCCGATATCTCCGAAGCGGCTTTCTCGGATCTCTCCCTCACGGTAAAGCAGCAGCTTGGAGTCGTCGCGCCGCGCCAAGGGGAATTTGGCGATCCTCTCTTCGGGCAGCGGGTAGTCGTAGCTGGATATGCGAATGTCCGTGGGTTTCATGGAGCGCAAAGATACGCAAAAATGTCTATCTTTGTCGCGCATAGCAGGAGGGCTCTACCGCTGCCTGCGGGCTTCGTGCCCGCGGGGGGAGGAAAGTCCGGGCAACGCAGAGCACCGCGCTTCCTAACGGGAAGATCTTCGTGAGGGGATGGTAGCGTAACAGAGAATAACCGCCTGGGCCTTCGGGCTCCGGTAAGGGTGAAAAGGTGGGGTAAGAGCCCACCGCGGGGGTGGCGACATGCCCCGGACAGTACGTCCAGCGGGTTGCAAGACCACGTATACCGGCCATTGAGGGTTGCTCGCCCGGTGCCGGGGGGTAGGTTGCTGATGAGCCGCGGGGGAGACCCCCGGCCTAGATAAATGGTAGAGGCTTTTTCTTCGGAAAAGAGTACAGAACCCGGCTTATACCTTTTGCTATGTTTCTTCTAAAATAGAGCGGTATTTTTGCCGCTCTATTTTTTTAAGCACACCGCCAGGATCGGGTGGTAGGTCAGGGTGACGGAACTCTCTGGAGTGGTGTAGTTCTCGCGGTAGCTGCGTTCGAAATCCTCAAGCGTTTGCTTCGTCCAGCGGCTCCGGCGGATGGAATTGACCCCCGTGCCCCGGATGTGGCGCAGCACTTCGCGGGGGCTTTCGAACGTGAGCGAGCGGGTGTATTCCTTCCAGGCGGTCACCTGGAAGCCGCATTCTTCCAGTAGTTTCCGCGTTTCCGGGGCCGTCCGGTAGCTGAGTCCCTCCCCGGTCGTGGCCTTGATCTCAAGGAAGTTATCGGGCCCGAAGGTGCTCAGGGCCAATACTCCTTGAGGTTGCAAAATATGATGGGCCCTTTGCAGAAAAGCCTGCAGGTCGTCGAACCACTGCACGGTCGAGGCCGAGGCCAGCAGGTCCTGTCCCCCGGGCAGTTCGATGCTCTCGGCGTCCCCCCAGCGGTATTCGATCTTCCGGTCCCCGGCGTAAGCTTCGATGAAGGGGCGCGCCTCCTTCACCAGGTCGTTGACGGTCCACCGGGTTGCGGGGTAGCGTTCCAGCAGCCGTCGGGTCAGAAAGCCCGTTCCGGCCCCGATCTCCAGGGCCCGCTCCACCGACGCGGGGCCAGCCTCCGCCAGCAGCCCGTCCAACTGGCCGCAGATCTCGTCCTGCACCACCGCCAGGGTGTTGTAGGTGCCGAGTTTGGCGGCGAAACGGTTTTTGAGCAGGGCTTTATCGGTGGTCATTACAACTTACTTAGAATAGATTCGGCCTCTCCATACGGGTAGTGGGGCATGCCCGTGACTTCGGTAATCCGGGTCTCCGGGGAGCATTCGCGCCAGTAGGCGAGTTGGTTGGCGGGCGGGAAAATCAGATCCCCGCTTCCCGCCACCGCCTCGTCCCAACGGAATCCCGTACTCTCCTCCCGCTGGCTCTCGCTGTGAAGGATTTTCAGTTCCTCGACCATCTCTTCCAGGGTCCGCGAGGCGGGCCAGGTGAATGCCAAGGGGGCGAATTCTCCGTAGGCGCGCTGCGTGAAGGTTTTAGTACCCGATCCGGCTATGCTGCGCAGGGTCACCAGGAAACTCCTCACCGGAATGCCGTAGCGGTCGTCCACCGGGCGGGGCGTCCCGTTCAGGGCGATCGTTTTATGGAACGGCACCTGCGGAAAAATACGCTCGGCAGCCCAGACGCCGAATGACCAGGCCATCAAGACGATGTGGCGGTATCCTGAGAGAGATTCCGGGGTAATGGTCTCCAGTGTGCGGTAATCGCAGGTGCAGAGCACATCATAGCCCGGGGGACGGATATGGACCACGGAGGCGGGCGCCGTCGCCCAACCCAGGGCGAAAACGAGCAGGTCAGGATGGCCCTCCTGGATCAACCAATGCTTTTCCATAGTTCTTTCAGTGCCGAAATATCTTCGGTCGCCAGCGCGGCGCTCAGCGAGATGCGTACCCGGGCGCTGCCGGGAGGGACGGTCGGCGTGCGGATGGGCATGGCCCAGAAACCCGCCTCGCGCATCTGTTCGCTTAGGGCGATGGCCCGGCTATTTTCTCCGGCCATCAGGGGGACGATGTGGGAGCTGTCGGCCGCCCCGGTCAGCAGGGCCGAAAGCGCTTGCAGGTGGCGGCGCTTGGCCTCCATTTCCGGGCTGTCCAGCCTCCGGATCACCGCCTCGGACCAGCGCAGCGAAAGGGGCGGCAGGGCCGTGGAAAAGATCAGCGTCCGCATCCGGTTCGTCAAAAAGTCCCGGGTCAGGGCGTCCGAGAGCACGAAAGCCCCCTGCGAAGCGACCGCCTTGCCGAGCGTGGCCACCAGGATGTCGCATTCATCGAGCATCCCCGCCTCGGCGGCCAGCCCCCGTCCACCGGGCCCGCAGGCCCCGAAGGCATGGGCTTCGTCCAGGTAGAGTTTGCAGTCGTATTGCCGCTTAAGGGCCGCCAATGCGGCCAGGGGAGCCCGGTCGCCGTCCATGCTGAACAGCGATTCGGTCACGATCCAAGCCCCGGCATGGGCGGCACGGTGTTTTTTCAGCAGTTTTTCGAGGTGCCCGGTGTCGTTGTGGGCGAAGCGGTGCACGGTCGCCCCGCTCAGTTGCATCCCATCGATCAGGCTGGCGTGCACCAGTTTGTCGGCCAGGATCAGGTCGTTTTTGCAAGTCAGGGCGGGGAGTACCCCGCTGTTCGCCAGGTAACCCGAACCCAGCACCAGGGCCGAACGGCCCCCGTAAAATTCTGATAAACAACGTTCCAGAGAAGTGTATTCGGGACTATTGCCCGTAATCAGCCGCGAGGAAGGGTTGCTCAGCAGGAATTCCCTGCTCATGGCGGCCTCTTCCAGAAAAGCCCGTTGGTCCGTCCCGGCGGCGATGCCCAGGTAGTCGTTCGAGGAGAGATTCAGGTAGCGCTTGCCGCCGTGGTGAATGTATTTGCCCTCGACGCGGATCTCAGGCAGGATGCGCAGGTTGTCCTCGGTACGCAGTTTTTCCAACGTTTCCCGCATCATACGAAAACCTCCTTCTTTAGGTTCAGTAGTTCCTGTACCGCCCGGCGGCCTTCGGGGCCCAGCTCCAGCGAATAGTCGTTGACGAACAGGTCGATATGCTGCCGGATCACTTCCTCGCTCAATTCCCGGGCGTGGGAGCGGACAAATTCCGCCGAGGCTTCCCGGTGGGCGAAGCCGTACTCGATGCTGCGCCGCAGCACCCGGGAGAGCGTTTTTTGAAGGTCAAGGGGCAATCGGCGCGAAACGGCGATGGCGCCCAAGGGTAGGGGGAGGCCCGTGCGCGCTTCCCACTCCAACCCTAAATCAGCCACCAATTCGAGGCCCAGCGAGCGGTAAGTAAAGCGTCCTTCGTGGATCAACACCCCGGCGTCATACCCGCCCGCCTGCACGGCCGGAGCGATGTCGGAAAAGAGCATGGGAATCTTGGGGCCCATCTCCGGAAAAAGTTTTTCGAGCAGGAGGTTGGCGGTGGTATGCACGCCCGGAATCGCAACGGAAAGCCCTTTGAGAGAATCCCGCTGACTGCTGCTCACCAACAGGGGCCCGTTCCCGCGCCCCAGGGCGCTGCCGCTAGACAAAACCCGGTAGCGCTGCGCGATAAGCGGCAGCACGGCGTAGCTGATCTTCGTCACGTCGGGCCCACCCGAGAGGGCGGTGGCATTGAGCTGCTCGATGTCGGCCAGGTGCGCCTCGAAGTTCAGGCCCTCGGTGTCGACGCGCCCGTGCAGCAGGGCGTCGAACATAAAGGTGTCGTTCGGACAGGTGGATATACTAAGCGTCAATTTCATCGATAACCAGGGTTAAAGCGGTGGCCAGATTTTGGGCGGCCAGGGGAATGTCCCAGTTTTCAAACGGTTCCCCGACCCGGTTGGAAACGGTGCGGATTTCCCAAAAAGGAATCCCCCGGGAAAGGCATCCGGCAAAAAAGGCCGCCCCTTCCATGTTCTCGATCCGGGTTTCGGTTTGAGGCAGGTAGGGCGCCGCCGCTGCGCTGACTGTGTTGGAAGAGACCGCGGGCAACGAGGCCGGAAGCTCGGGACAGGGGTACCGCCGGGCGAATTTAGCGGAGAAAACTCCCTCGGAAAAAGACCCCGCCGAGGCGTCGAATTCCTCGCTGACGGCCACGGCTTCCCCGGTTTGCAACCCGCTGTCCGGATAGGCCCCGGCGATGCCCGCCAGGATCACCCGCCGGGGTTTTGCGCAGGAGCTCAGCGCATTTTCCAGCGCCAACAGCGTATTGATCGTCCCCACACCGGAGATGATGATCCGCACACCGGGATGATTCAGCGCCCGGAAAGGGGCGATCTCCGCCTCGGTGGGTGCAAAAACGAGGATGGCTTTGCGCCGGGGCCGGATGCTCAGGATATGCAGGCTGACCCCCACGGCGATCAGGTAGAGTATCCCCCGAATCCACCACGCCTCCACGAAGACGATGGCCGAAAAGGAGATTCCGCCCCACACCATCAGGATGGCCGCGGCTTTCACCCCGGAGGGAATGCCGCCGCCCTGTTGATAGTCCCGGATATAACTTCCGCAGAACTTGTTGCTCAACAGCCACTCGCTCAGCCGGGGCGAACTGCGGGCGAAACACCAGGCCGCCAGCAGCAAAAACGGGGTGGTCGGCAGCAGCGGCAGGAATGCTCCCGCCACGCCCAGCCCCACCGCCGCACATCCGGCGCTTCGCAAGATCAGCTTTTTCATACGACCCTTTTCGAGGCGCGCAAGATACGAAAAATTTGCTTACCTTTGAGGCCTTAAATTATCGGACTATGTCAGAGAATTCGCTTCTTTCTCGCCTTGACGGCCTGAAGCTTAAATACGAAGAGATCGGCCAGCAGATGACCGACCCCGAGGTGATCGCCGACATGAAGAAATTCGTGGCCCTCAACAAGGAGTACAAGGAATTGCAGCCCCTGGTTGAAACCGGTGAACGCTACCGTACGGCTCTCTCGAACCTCTCCGGAGCCAAGGAAATTCTCCAGCACGAGAAGGACGAGGAACTGCGCGAAATGGCCCGGGAAGAGGTCGCCGAGCTGGAACCCTCGATCGAAACCATGGAAGAGCAGATTAAACTGCTGTTCATTCCTGCCGACCCCCAGGACTCCAAGAACGCCATCCTCGAGATCCGCGGCGGCACAGGCGGGGACGAGGCGGCGATCTTCGCCGGGGACCTGCTGCGCATGTACCTCAAATTCATTGAGAAAAAAGGCTGGAAATACGAGATCAACAACACCAGCGAAGGCTCTTCGGGCGGCTTCAAGGAAGTCGTGGTGAAAGTGATCGGCGACGGTGTCTACGGCGTGCTCAAGTACGAGTCGGGCGTACACCGCGTCCAGCGCGTGCCCCAGACCGAGACCCAGGGCCGGGTGCATACCTCGGCCGCTTCGGTGGCCGTGCTGCCCGAAGCCGAGGAGTTCGACCTGGAGATCAACATGAACGATATCCGCAAGGATACGTTCTGCGCCTCGGGCCCCGGCGGCCAGTCGGTCAATACCACTTACTCGGCCATCCGCCTGACCCACATCCCCACGGGCATCGTCGTACAGTGCCAGGACCAGAAATCCCAGCTCAAGAACTTCGACAAAGCCTTCGAGGAACTGCGTACCCGCATCTACAACCTGGAATATCAAAAATACCTGGACGAGATCGCCGGCAAGCGCAAGACGATGGTCTCCACCGGCGACCGCAGCGCCAAGATCCGCACCTACAACTACCCCCAGGGTCGCGTGACCGACCACCGCATCAACCTGACGCTCTACAACCTGAGCGCCGTGATGGACGGTGACCTGCAGGAAATCCTGGACCAGTTGCAGGTGGCCGAGAACGCCGAACGCCTCAAGGAAAGCGAATTGTAATGGCTGTGGAGACCACCTCCGGGACACTCACGCCACCGCGCAGAACGAAAGATGAATCCATCGAAACGTTGCGCGGCCTGGCCATTATTCTGGTCGTGGCCGGTCATGTTATCGGCATCGACGCCTTGGGCGGCATGAAAGTCGCCGACGATTCCCTTTGGCGCTACCTGTACGATTCCCTGCAATACATCCGGATGCCCCTTTTTACGGCGATCTCCGGCTGGGTGTACGCCCTCTATCCGGTGCGCGCCCACCAGGGAGTCCAGTTTATGTCGAAAAAAGCCCGGCGGCTTTTGCTGCCGATGGTTTTCGTGGGCACCCTCTATTTCCTGGTGCAATACGTCGTTCCGGGAACCAACGTCCGGGGCGATCTGTCGCAGATCTGGCGGATCTATGTGTTTCCCTACACCGTCTATTGGTACCTGCCCGCCCTGTTCCTTATTTTCGGACTGATGGCCTGGATCGATATCCGCCGCTGGGCCGACAGCATTCCCTCCTGGGCTTTCTGGTTGCTGCTCACCTCCGGGGGAGCCGTGGCCGGGCATCTGCTGGCGGCCGAACTTCCGAACGTGTTTGCCGTCTGGAGCGCCTTGTGCCTCTTGCCGTTTTTTATCCTGGGGGTCGGGATCAAACGCTTTTCCGAGCAACTGGCCTCTCCCCGGATGCGAAAAGTCTACCTGGCCGGATTTCTGATCGGCTTGCTGCTTCAGCAGTGGGTGTGGTTTGATTCGCATGATTCGGAGTCTCTGAGGACCTGGTCTCTGCACATTCCGATCGGGATCATATCGTCGGCCTTTTTGCTGGTGTTGCCTTTGCGCAACCGCTTCCTGATTTGGCTGGGTTCTTACGCCTATACGATCTACCTGTTCCACGCCTTCGGGACCAGTGCCGGGCGAATCCTCCTGGTGCGCATCGGGATGGATTCCACATTGGCCATCTTTGTATTATCTTTGATCCTGGGCCTGGGATTTCCGATCCTTGTGGATGAAATTTTCTCCCGCTCCCGCTTGACCTCGTTGCTCTTTTTGGGGAGACTACCCAAAATTTCTTAAAAATCCCGTGCTTATGACTTCCGCTCAGTTATTCGAACAGATCAAAGCCAAGGGCTCCTTCCTCTGCGTGGGCCTGGACACCGACCCCGACAAACTGCCCCGGACGGTATTGAGTGAGGACGATCCGGTCTTCGCCTTCAACCGGGCCGTCATCGACGCCACGGCGCCGTACGCCGTATGCTACAAACCCAACCTAGCCTTCTACGAGGGCGACGGCGCCCGGGGCTGGATGAGTTTCGAGAAGACGGTGCGTTACATCCGCGAACGCTATCCCGAGATCCTGATCATCGCCGACGCCAAGCGGGGCGACATCGGCAATACCTCCGAACTCTACGCCCGGGCTTTCTACGCCGGGGACCTGGTCGACGCGGTGACCCTCTCGCCCTACATGGGGCGCGACACGGTCGATCCCTTCCTGAAATTTCCGGGCAAGTGGGCCGTGCTGCTGGCCCTGACCTCCAACCCCAGCGCGGCCGATTTCGAGTTGCTGAGGCTCGAGGACGGGGGGCTGCTGTATGAAAAGGTGATCGACACTTCCCGCGAGTGGGGGAGTGAGGAGAATATGATGTACGTGGTGGGGGCGACCCAGGCGCGCATGCTTCAGGGCATCCGCTCTCTGGTCCCCGGCCACTTCCTGCTGGTGCCGGGCGTGGGCGCCCAGGGGGGCAGCCTCGAGGAGGTGGCCCGCTACGGGATGAACCGCCGCTGCGGCCTGCTGGTCAACTCTTCGCGCGGGATCATCTATGCCTCCAAAGAAGCCGATTTCGCCGAGGCTGCCGCCCGCGAAGCCGCCGCTCTGGCCGGGGAGATGAAAGTCCTGCTGGAGAAATATTTGTAGAATTTTACGATGCAAAAACCAAGGGCGGCTTTTCGGGCCGCCCTTGGTTTTTCAGTCCTCTTTTTAATAATCCCTCGGATCATCTTCAACGATCGCATAGTGATAATTGTCTTTCCATTCGCCCCGGATCGGAAGGATTTTCCTTCTTAACCCTTCCCGGGTCATTCCCGCTTTTTCCAAGACCCGGATCGACCGGATGTTTCCCGTTGCTACGCCCGCTTCGACTTTGTGAAGGTGGAACTGCTCAAATCCAGCTTTTACCAAGGTCTTCGCTGCTTCCGTGGCAAATCCTTCTCCCCAATGCGCAGGCAATAATTTGTAATAGATTTCTCCCAGTCTGAACTTGTCTGCCGAAAGTGTGATGCCGGCCAGGCCGATAAATTCACCCGAATCTTTCAGGATGATTTTCCACTCATACGCTTTTCGGTCCGCTGTTTTTGGTGTTTCGATAAAAGCCCGGAAAAGTTCTTTGGTTTCATCGATGTTCTTAGGAATTCCAATGCAATTGAATTCATCGACTTCGGGACATGAATGAAGTTGGTGGATGCTGTCCATATCTTCCCAGGTGACTTCCTGCAAACGCAGTCTTTCGGATTCTAATTCCATGGTTTATATACTTTTATTCCCACCGCTTGACATCGTATCCCACGTAGTCAGGCAGGCGGAATAGTTCCTTGTCTTTTGTGCTCCTGGTTTCCCGTCCGGTGTACTCCGTGAACCGGAGGTTTTCCCGTCCGAACAGCTTGCGCATGGCCACTGCCGAGGCCTTCATGCGTTGCAACTCCCAGGGCGTACCGAAAAAGGAAGAGTCGTTCTCGTAATCGGCCACCGGGATCACCTGGAATTGCTGACGCCCCGCCTCGACGGGCTTGTGGACCCAGGTGAGGCGGTAGCCGCAGCGGGCGATCCGGGTTTTTCCGGCTTCTTTCACCGCTTCGATCTCCACCATCGTCCCGATCTGGGTGTTCTCGGCCGACATGGCGGAGATGAAATTCCCAAGTGAATAGACGACCGCGTTTTCCGGATGCCGCTCCATGGGTTGCAGCACATGGGGGTGGGAACCGATCACCAGCTCGACGCCCTGCCGGATCAGGAAATCGGCCAGGCGGCGTTGCTCCCCGGAGGGCATCAGCTGGTATTCCTCGCCCCAGTGCATGTTGGCGACGATCAGGTCCGGCGAGCGGAGCCGGGCGGCGGCGATGTCGGCGGCGATCTGCACGGTGTCGATCAGGTTGACCACCGTGGGCGGGGGAATGTCGATGCCGTTGGTGCCGTAGGTGTAGTTGAGCAGGGCCAGCCGGAACGCCCCCTGTTCGAGGATGAAAGGATAACTTTGCCGGCGTGCGGAGTCCGAGGCGAAGGTCCCGGTGTGGGGAATACCCAGCGAATCGAGCGCGCTGATCGTGCGCAGGATGCCCCTTCGGCCCCGGTCACAGGAGTGGTTGTTGGCCGTCAGCAGCAGGTCGAATCCCGCGCGTTGCAGCGCCGCGGCCAGCTCGTCCGGCGAGCAGAAGGCCGGGTAGCCCGAGAAGCCGCTCTCGCCGAGGGTGGTCTCCAGGTTGGTGATGGCCAGGTCGGAGGCGTCGATGTATTTTTTGACGTACTTGAAGCAGTCGTCGTAGCGGTAAAGGCCTCCCGATCCCCGGGCCGCGTCCAGTTGCCGCTGGTGCTGCATCACGTCGCCCGCGAAGAGCATCCGCAGGGTGTCCTGGGCTGCCGAGCCCGTGCTTCCCGCCAGCAGCAGGAGTATGGTTAGAAAAAATCGCACGGCGGTAAAGGTATTAAGAAAATTTAACAGTTTCGAAGTTTGGCTCCTCGATAAATTTGATTAAGTTTGAAGTTCTTTGCCACAATCAAGTCAATCTACCTTAAACGAATACCCCTTATGAATACCATCAACATCCCCCTCTCGGGGAAAACCCGTCCCGAACACGACCTGTTGGGAGACCGGGAAGTCCCCGTCGAGTACTACTTCGGAATCCAGACCCTGCGCGCCCTCGAGAATTTCCACATCAGCCGGGTGCGCCTTTCGTTCTTTCCCGAATTTATCAAGGCCCTGGCCATGGTCAAGGAGGCTGCGGCCTGCGCCAACCGCGACCTGGGGCTGCTGGACGCTAAAGTCGCCGATGCCATCGTCATGGCCTGCCGCGAAGTGCGCGACGGCATGCTCGATGAGCACTTTGTCGTGGATATGGTGCAGGGCGGCGCCGGGACTTCGACCAACATGAACGCCAACGAGGTGATCGCCAACCGGGCCCTCGAACTGCTGGGCCACCAGCGGGGCGAGTACAAATACTGCCACCCCAACAACCACGTCAACCTCTCGCAATCGACCAACGACGCCTATCCCACGGCCGCCAAGATCGCCATGATCAACAGCGTCCAGAAGGTGATCGGGGCCCTCAATCTCCTGGTGGCCGCTTTTCGCGCCAAGGGTGAGGAGTTCTCCCACGTCATCAAGATGGGCCGCACGCAGTTGCAGGACGCCGTGCCCATGACCCTGGGCCAGGAGTTCGAAGCCTATGCCGTCAACCTGGCCGAGGAACAGGACCGCCTGCAGGAGAACCTGAAGCTCTTCCTGACCGTCAACATGGGTGCCACGGCCATCGGTACCGGGATCAACGCCGACCCCGATTACTCCCCCCTATGTACCAAATACCTCGCCGAAATCACGGGCCTGCCCGTCGTGGCCGCCGAGAACATGATCGAGGCCACCAACGACACCGGGGCTTTCCTGATGAACTCCTCGGCCATGAAGCGCATGGCCGTCAAGCTCTCCAAGATATGCAGCGACCTGCGCCTGCTCTCTTCGGGTCCCCGCACGGGCCTCAACGAGATCAACCTGCCGCCCATGCAGCCCGGCTCGTCCATTATGCCGGGCAAGGTCAATCCCGTGATCCCCGAGGTGGTCAACCAGGTCTCCTTCATGGTCATCGGCAACGACATGACCGTCACGATGGCCTGCGAGGCCGGGCAGCTGGAGCTCAACGTGATGGAGCCCATCATCGTGCATTGCCTCTTCGAGAGCATTGACATGGTGACCAACGCCATGAACACCCTGCGCGAAAAGTGCATCGTGGGCATCACGGCCAACGAGGAGAACTGCCGGCGGATGGTGATGAACAGCATCGGCCTGGTGACGGCCCTCAACCCCTACCTGGGCTACGAGGTCTCCACCGAACTGGCCCAGACGGCCCTCAAGACGGGCAAGGGGATTTACGAGTTGGTGCTCGAGAAGAACCTGATGAGCCAGGAGGAACTCGATAATGTGCTCCTGCCCGAGAATATGGTCAAGCCTAGGAAGTTCTACCGGAAATAGTCTCTTTGACTTCTTTTGTATCGAGTAAGGCGTTCCCGGGCGGGAGCGCCTTTTCTTTAGCATGATTCTTGGACTGAGGCATGGAATTTCGTATCTTTGAATGCTATAAAATACCGGGGAATGACACGAGAGAAATCGATTGCGCTGGCGCCACATTACTACGAGCCGTTTTTAGAATACGCGAGACAATACTTCAGCGAGAACAGCTTCCAGATGTTGTCCGAAGCGTTGGCTCTGGCGGTCGAAAAACTCGACGGCCTCAAGCGCTACGACGGGACCCCGCTCGTGACGCACACCATCGGCACGGCCTTTATCGTCATCCGCGAGATCGGCCTGGGCCGCAATTCGGCCGTCTCCACCCTGCTGCACGACGTGGTACGCCTGGGGCTGATGAGCGCCGCGGAGGTGGGCGAGCGCTACGGCGAAGCCTGCGTGGGCATCCTGGGCGGGCTGTGCAATATCTCGGACGTCAACGCCAAGGTCGCCGACGAGCAGGCCGACAACTTCCGCGAGCTGATCATTTCCTATTCCACCGACCCCCGGGTGATCCTCATCAAGCTGGCCGACCGGCTGGAAGTGATGCGGGCCCTGGATATGTTCCCGCCCGAAAAACGCCACAAAAAATCCTGGGAGAGCCTGCACCTCTACGCCCAGATCGCCCACAAACTGGGCCTCTACGCGGTCAAGTCCGAGTTGGAGGACGTTTCGCTGAAACACCTCGAAGAGAAAGATTACGCCTACATCCACCAGCGCCTGGCCGAAACGGCCGCCGAGCGCGACGAGTTTATCAAAGGCTTCGTCAAACCCATCGAGGAGAAGATGGGCCAACAGGGTTTCCAGTACCACCTCAAGAGCCGCACGAAATCGGTCTACTCCATCTGGCGCAAGATGAAGCGCATGCACATCCCCTTCGAGGAGGTGTACGACCTGTTCGCCATCCGCATCGTCATCGACTGCCCGCGCGAGCAGGAAAAGGCGCTCTGCTGGGGCGTCTACTCCATCGTCACGGACTTTTACACGCCCAACCCCGACCGCATGCGGGATTGGATCTCCATCCCCAAATCCAACGGCTACGAGTCGCTGCACACCACCGTGGTGACCGACACGGGCCGCTGGGTCGAGATACAGATCCGCTCCGAACGTATGGACGAGGTGGCCGAACGCGGGGTGGCCGCCCACTGGCGCTACAAGGGCGTCAAGGGCGACGGCATGGGGGTCGAGGAGTGGTTCGCCAAGCTGCGCGAGACCATGGAAAACGCCTCGGAGGATTCGCTCAGCGAACGCTTCGACGCCAAGCTGACCTCCGGGGAGATTTTTATTTTCACTCCCAACGGCGACCTGCGCAAGATGAGCGAGGGGGCCACGGTGCTGGACTTCGCGTTTGAGATTCACTCCAAGCTGGGGACCACCTGCGTGGGAGGAAAGATCAACCACCGCAACGTCTCGTTCAAAGAGGTGCTGCACAACGGCGACATCGTGGAGATCACCACCTCCAAGTCCCAGAAACCCAAGGCCGACTGGCTCAACGTGGTGACCACCTCCAAGGCCCGCAATCGCATCAAGGCCTACCTGCGCGAGGAGCAGGCCAAGGCGGCCCTGCTGGGGCGTGAGGAACTGGAACGCAAGCTCAAAAATTGGAAGTTGCCCCTGCAGATGGAGGAGGCGGTAAATCACCTGTGCAAACTACACAAGATCAAAACCGGGACCGACCTCTACGGCCAGATCGCCCAGGGCCGCATCGTCATCGCCGACGTCAAGGAGCAACTCCTGCGCCTGATCTCGGGCGAAGCCTCCGAGACGGCCGAGGAACCGCGCGCACTCAAGACGGCGAAGATCGCCGCCGGCAGCGACGACGCTCTGGTGATCGACGACTCGCTGAGCCACATCGAATACAAGCTGGGCAAGTGCTGCAACCCGATCTTCGGCGACGAGGTTTTCGGCTTCACGACCGTCAGCAGCGGGATCACCATCCACCGCGCCGACTGCCCCAACGCCCTGCGTCTGCGCGAACGCTACCCCTACCGGGTGCTGCCCGCCCGCTGGCAGAAGGAGGGGGCCGGGGGCGCCTTTCGGGCCTCGATCCGCATCCAGGCCGAAGACGTAGCGGGGCTGGTCAACCGCATCGCCGAGGTGATCAACCGCGATCTGAAGATCAACATCCGCTCGATGAACCTGGGCTCGGCGGGGGGCACCCTCTCGGGCCTGATCAACATCGAAGTCACCAGCACCAAGATGGTCGACATGGTGATCCACCATATTTCCAAGATCAAGGGGATGCAAAAAGTTTTCCGCGTGAATAATTAATCTGGACAGCCATGGCGGACCAACTCTCCCTAAGCCAACTCCAGGCCCTGATCAAGCAGGGCATCGACCGCGCCCACCCGCTGCCCTATTGGGTGGCGGCCGAGATCAGCGAACTGAAGGTCAACTACTCGGGCCATTGCTACCTCGAATTGGTGGAGAAGGGCGGTGCCAACCAGGTGCCCCGGGCCAAGGCTTCGGCCGTGGCCTGGCGCTCGACCTACGGCATGATCGCGCCTTATTTCCAGGGCGCGACGGGCCAGCCCCTGAGCGCGGGCCTCAATGTCCTCGTCAAGGTGGTGGTCTCCTACCACGAACTCTACGGCCTCTCGCTGCAAATCACCGACATCGATCCCAATTATACCCTGGGCGATATGCAACGCCAGCGGCGCGAGACGATCGAACGCCTGCAAAAGGAGGGGGTCTACGAGATGAACCGCGAGCTGGGCCTGCCGCTGTTGATCCAACGCGTGGCGGTGGTTTCCTCGCGCAATGCCGCCGGATACCAGGATTTTATGCGGGAGTTGAGCGACAGCCCTTACCGCTTTTCAGTCACCCTGTTCGACGCCTTTATGCAGGGCGCCGGGGCCGAGGAATCCATCGTGGCGGCCCTGGACGAGATCGCCGGGCGGATCGACGACTTCGACGCCCTGGTGCTGATCCGCGGCGGGGGCTCGCAGAGCGACCTCGGTGCCTTCGACAGCTACCGCCTCTGCTGCCACCTGGCGCAGTTTCCCCTGCCCGTGCTCACGGGCATCGGGCACGACAAGGACCAGAGCGTGGCCGACCTGGTGGCGGCCGTGGCGCTGAAAACCCCCACGGCCGTGGCGGTCTTCCTGAAAGAGGAGGCCGCGGCCTTCGACGCCCACCTGGATGCCCTGCAGGCCGAACTCGCCGCCTGGGCAACGGGTTTGCTGGAGGGCGAGCGGGAAAGGCTGCAAAAGAATGCTTTCGCCCTGAGAATGGCCTCCTCGGAAGGCGTGCACGCCATGGAACTGCGCCTGGGAGCCTTGCAGGGCGACCTGAAACGTTCGACCCTGCTGCACGCTGAGCGCAGCGCGGCCCGCTTGCAGGAGTTGGGCCTGCGCCTGAAACAAGCCTCCGGATACTTCCTTTCGACCGAGTCAGCCCGCCTCCAACCTTTCTCCGGACAATTGAAACAACGCTCCGGCGAATACCTCTCGGCCCGGGCCAGAGAGCTAAAATGGATGGAAGAATTCTCTGCCGGACAGGACCCGCGAAGGATTCTCCGCCGGGGATTCGCCTGGGTGCACGGCGGACAAGGAACGGTGGCCTCCGCTGCGGCCCTGACGGAGGGAGCCCGCCTCGAAATCGAGTTCTACGACGGAAGAGTAGGGGCCGAAGTGAAAGAAATCAAAAAACAATAGCTATGGACAAAACAAAAATCACCTACGCCGAGGCCATCGCCGAGGTGGAAAGCATCCTCGAACAATTCAACACCGAGCAGATGAACGTGGACGAGCTGGGTGTCCGGGTCAAGCGGGCCGCCGAGTTAATAAAACTCTGCAAGGAAAAACTCCGCCAGGCCGAGCAACAGGTGGCCGAGGCGCTGGAAGAAAAATAGATCGAGGGGCCCCAGCGGGCCCCTCGATCATTATGAGAAAGAACAATCTTCATCAAAATATCTCCGCGATATACAATTCCGTAGAAGAGGAGAACATTGTTTTCATGCACGTGGATCCCGCCGGCATCAGAATCGTATATCCGGCCGTGGTCGGTCCGTCTACCGTGACATATACGTCTGAAGTTAGAGCGGGGTTTGCGCAAAGCCACCAGTATCCGTCCCCCATGTCGACCAACGTGATCTGAGCGCTCATCAGGACTGTATTTTCCTGGGTTTGGGAATTCAATGCGGTTTCGGCACTGTATCCAGCAAAAGCCAGGCAGGCGATGATCGCGGTTAAGAGCATTTTTTTCATAACATCTAAAGGTTTTTAGGTTAATGAAATAGGATTATATGCTATAGGCGCCATAGCCGGATTTTGTACAGGAGAGGGTAGGGATTCTCCGTATACTAAATTAGGCATAAAACCTTGGCGAGAAGGCCGTATCTTTATCTTTAAAGAGTCTTTTCGATGGATTTTCGCAAGTGTAAAATGTAAAAAAGAGAGGCTTTGAAGCCTCTCTTTTGTCTCGGGGATAAAATAGATGGATCGCCGGGCCTCCCCGGCGGAGGTGTAGCGGTTCTTCCGGAAAGATTTCGTTATTCCATCGGTTTGCGCGGAATCATCTCGTCGCGCTGGGCGGCGCAGTAGACGAACCAGGCCATCACGGCGGCGTTGTGCTTGAGGTCGGCTTCGACCAGGTGGTCGGAGTAGTCCATGGCCTGGTGGGCCGAGCGCACCCACTCGATGTAGTCCTGGATAAACTGGAAGGCCGGGATGCCCGCGTCGTCGAAGGGCATGTGGTCCGTCGAGCCCATGCTGCGGTTGGAGACCGTCGTCAGGCCCATATCGGCGTAGGGTTCCATCCAGGCGCGGAAGATCGGTCCGGCCATCAGGTTGTCCTGGGCGTAGATGCCCCGGAAGCGGCCGGGGCCGTAGTCGGCGTTGAAGTAGGCCGAGATTTTGCCGTATTCTTCTTTCTTGGTGCCCGTAGCGGCGTCGTAGACGTGCTGCTCGACGTAGCCGCCCGAGCCGTGGATGCCCATTTCCTCGCCGCCCCAGAGCCCGATGCGGATCGTCCGCCGGGGTTGGATTCCCAGGGTTTTGAGGATGCGCATGGCCTCCATCATCGTCACGCAGCCCCCGCCGTTGTCGGTGGCCCCGACCCCCACGGGGTGGGAGTCGTAGTGGGCGCCCAGCATGACGATCTGGTCCTTGAGCGCGGGATCGGTGCCGGGGATCTCACCCAGGATGTTGTAGATCTTGCGGCCCGGGGTGTATTTCACGGCCACGTCCACTTCCATGGTGACTTTCTCGCCGCGGGAGATCAACTCCTGCATCAGGATGTGCGCCTCGCTGGTGATGTTCAACTGGCAGAGTGCGGGCGGATTGCCCGAGCGGTAATCGTAATGGGTGACGCGGGGGACGTTGAACTCCCCGCTGCGGTTGAGCACGGCCACGGCTCCCTCCTTTTGCAGGAAGTCCACGATGTCATCGTAGGCGAAGGGCGGGCGGGTGCGGTTCTTGCGCGGGGCCCCGAACGAGGTGATGGGGTAGTCTTCCTCCAGCTTGGCCAGTTCCTCGGCAGGAATGCGGATGGGGAGCGGATTCTCGTTGAATTTGTAGCGGTACTCCGAGGCCAGCAGTGCGATCTTGCCTTTCACTTTCCCGGCGTAGGCGTGCAGTTCGTCGAAGTTTTTGGCGTCCACGATCACGACCTCGGCCTTTTTCAGGCCCGAGGTGCCGCCGCTCCAACCCACCGGCAGGGGGTAGATCTGCATGTAATAGGGGGCGCTCATGGCGCAGTAGGCCCGGGTGAGGTCCCAGCCGCCCCGCGACCAGTCGCGGGCGAACTCTTTGCGCACGTTGCTCAGTCCGTACTCGTTCATTTGCTTCAGGGCCACCTCGTAGCCCCGTTCCATGCCGTCCGATCCGGTCAGCCGGGGGCCTACGGCGTCCAGCAGGTTGTATATCAGTGTTTTTACCTGCGAATGGGTGGTCGCTTCGCGTTTGATCCTAAAGGCCGTTTCGAGGTCCACGGATTCGGTTTGGGCCGCCAGGGGCCCCGTCAGGGTGGCCAGGATGGCCAGGCTGAAAAGTCGCTTCATCGTTTTATAAGGTATATCGTAAGGTGTATTTTCCGCTGGGAATAATGACTTCGTTCGTCGTTTTGATATGAATTTTTCCGTCCAGGGTGTATTCTTTCAATGTTGCGGGCAGAACGACCATCCCCTGGCTGCCCGGCGGGATGGTGATCTTCATGGCCAGGGTCCTCCCCTCCAACTTCCAGTCGAGGGCCGCGGGACCGTAGGGGGTCTCTTTGGTGGTTTTGGCCCAGGTGACTCCCTGGGGAATTTGCGGGGCGATCCGGATCGTGCGGTAGCCGGGAGCGCTCTGCTCGGGGCTCAGGCCGCCCAGGGCCTCGTAGAACCAGGAGCCGATGCCGTTGAAGCAGTTGTGACTGCGGCTGCGCGAACCGTTCCAGTGCTCCCAGGTGGCCGTGGCGCCGTTGTCGATCATGTAGAGGTAGCCCGGGTACTCCCGCTTCTTGAGCATGGAGTAGATAAATTCCGGCTGGTTCTGCCCGACGGCCCATTCGACGAGCGTGGGAACGCCCACCAGGCCGGTGGAGAGGTGGCCTTTGTACACGTTTTCAGTCAGATCAAACAGTTTTTGGGTCACTTTTTCCACCAGGGTGTCGGGCGTGACGCGCGCGAGCAGCGGGAAGGTCATGTCGATCTGGGTGGCGGTGGCGTAGGTGGCGCTGTCCGGCTTGTAGAACTCCTGTTGGATGCGCTCGCGCAGGCGGACGCTTTTCTCTGTATAGCTTTCCGCATCGCCGCCTTTTTTCAGGAGGTCGGCGATCTTGGCCATCGTTTCGTAGCAGATACTGATAAAGCAGTTGTCCACCAGGTCGACCGACTCGGGCTCTTTCGGGAAGACCCCCGTCGGGCTGGCCCAGTCGCCCAGGTACCAATTCCTAAAACCCTCTTCGAAGGGCCAGGGCCGCAGGATGCCGTCCACCATGTGCGCCTCGACGAAGCCGAGCCAGGCGGCCATCTGCGGGTAGTATTGCTCGATGAGCCGGCTGTCGCCGTAGTTGACGTAGGTGCGCCAGGAGGCCGTGATCAGAAAGCCGCACCAGTAGGGGCCGCCGCCCGCCCAGTAGGGGTTGGGGGCCGTGTGGGGCAGGTCGCCGTTCTCGCGGGCGGCGTCTCCCCAGGCGCGCATCCAGTTGGCGTACATCGGGGAGAGGTCGAACATCGTCTGGGCCGTCTGGGTCGAGGCGTTCCCGTCCCCGCCGTAGCCCAGGCGTTCGAGTTGGGTGCAGTCTACCATGTAGCCGCCCAGGCTCAGGTTGCGGATTGTGCGGTGAACCATGTCGTGGATGGCGTTCATGTCCTTGTCCGAGCATTCGAACGAGGAGGCGTCGCGGAAATCGGTGCAGATGGGGTAGGCGCTCATCGTTTCAAGCTCCGGGGCCTTCTTCAGCCCGGCGATGCGGATGTATTGGAATCCGTGGTAGTTGAACTTGTTGCGGAACACTTCCCCCTCCTTGCCGGACGCGATGTAACGGTCCACCTGGCGCTGGTTGTAGAATTCCCCGTCCTCCTTGATCAGGTCGGTGTATTCCAGGACGATCTCCTGGCCCGCGTTCAGTGGCGGGAAGCGGATCTCGAACCATCCGGTCAGCACCTGGCCCAGGTCCACCAGGCAGAGGCCGTCCGGGAGCATGGTGACGCTGACGGGTTGGACGGTGTCCAGGATGCGGTTGCCCTCGGTCATCTGGGGCGATACGGCTCCCGCGGGCACTTCGATGCAGGCGGCCGGGTGCCAGGAGAGTTTGTCGAGCGAGCCCGGGCTCAGGTCCGCCGGGACGAGCGCGGCCTCGACGCGTTCCCCGCCGAAGTGGCCCGGGGTCCAGTCGTCGATGCCGGAGTAGCCGCTTTCAGCCGCCTGCCAGGAGCTGTCACTGGTGAGCACCCGTTTCCAGGCGTCTCCTTCGCAGGTTTCCATCCGCACTTTTACCAACGGACCCTCGTAAACGACCCCGGGATGTCCGGGGCGGTACCAGCCTTGGCCCATCCAGAGCACGAGGTCGTTCTCGCCCTTCTCTATATAAGGGGTGATGTCGTAGGTGCAGTATAGCGTGCGTTTGTTGAGTTGGGAGACTGCCGGGGCGAGTACCTCGTCGCCCACTTTTTCCCCGTTTACATAAAGTTCATGGTAGCCCAACGAATTGACGTACACGAGCGTGGTCTGGCCGTCGCCCGGCGCTTCGAATCGCTTGCGCAGCAGGGGGCACTGGGGATTCCCGGCCGCCAGGGGGAAGCCGACGTACTCCGCCTGGCTCCACTCCTGTTCCGTCAGGCCGGTGCCGAAGCGGGCCGCCGGGCTCCAGGCGGACACCTTGTCTTTCTGGTCCCAGACCAGCACTTTCCAATAGACCAGCTTATTGCCCGCCGGTCTGCGGCCTCCGTAGGGGACCAGCACCGATTCCCCGGAGGGAATCCGGCCCGAATCCCATAGGTCGGCTTTGCCCTCCTCGAGCAGCGAGGAGTCCGTGGCCGCCAGGATGCGGTAGGCTTGCTGGCAGTTGCCGTTCTTTTCGAAGCGGGTTTTCCAACTCAGCCGGGGCAACTCGGTGTCGACGCTCAGCGGGTCGCAGAGGTTCTCGCAACGCAGATCGTAGATAGTCTCTTGGCCCGGAGCACAGGCGACGGCCCAGGCTGAGGCGCAAAGGAGCAGAAGACTCCGGACGATTCGGTGGATCGGTCTGATTTTCATGGGTCAATGGGTGTTAGGTCGGGCTGTTAAAAAATAATGCAGAATCGAATCCGGTTCTGCATTATTTTTAGAGGGAGGGAAGGATCGTGTTTTAAGCCACTCCCTTCCCGTGGCATTGCTTGTACTTCTTGCCGCTTCCGCAGGGGCAGGGGTCGTTGCGCCCCACCTTTTTCTCGACATGCACCGGGGCGGGTTTGCCCTGGGCGGCCTGGCTGACGGCGGCGGCCGCTTCCATGCGCGAGGTCTGCATCTTGGACATATCGGTTCTTGCCTGGGGGGCGGGCTGCCGGGTGGCGGCCGCCTCCGTCTCGGCGCTGTCCCGCATCGGGATAAAGGCCTTGAAGAGGATCGACAGCACTTCGCGGTTGACCTTGTCGAGCATCTTGCGGAAGAGCTCGAAGGACTCGAATTTGTAGATCAACAGTGGGTCTTTCTGCTCGTAGGAGGCGTTCTGCACGCTCTGGCGCAGGTCGTCCATCTCGCGCAGGTGCTCCTTCCAGCTTTCGTCGATGGTGCTAAGCATCACGACTTTACTGAAACTCTTGAAAATTTCCTTGGACTGGGTCTCGTAGGCCTTCTTCAGGTTGACCGAGACGTTGTAGGCCCGCAGCCCGTCCGATACCGGCACGTAGACGTTTTCGTACTGCGCGCCCTGTTGCTCGTAGACATTCTTGATGACAGGCTGGGCCGTCGTGGCCACGGAGTTCATCCGGCGCAGGTAGGCTTCCCGGAAATCCTTGGCCACCATGCCGATCAGGGTCTCCTTGTGGGCGGCTTTGTAAGCGGCCTCGTCGAACGAGGGCTGCACGGCCACCTGGCGGATCATGTTGAACTTGAAGTCTTCGAACTCGTCGTCCCCGAAGCTTTCAACGAAGGTCTCGGCGTAATCCAGGATGATGTTGTTCAGGTCCACCTCGATGCGTTCGCCGTGCAGGGCGTGGCGACGGCGGGTGTAGATCACCTCGCGCTGGGCGTTCATCACGTCGTCGTACTCGAGCAGGCGCTTGCGGATGCCGAAGTTATTCTCCTCCACCTTGCGCTGGGCGCGTTCGATGGCCTTGGACATCATGCCCGCCTGGATCACTTCGCCCTCCTTGAGGCCCATGCGGTCCATCAATCCGGCGATGCGTTCCGAGCCGAACAGGCGCATCAGGTTGTCTTCCAGCGACACGAAGAACTGCGAGGAGCCCGGGTCACCCTGGCGTCCGGCGCGCCCGCGCAACTGGCGGTCGACGCGGCGGGATTCGTGGCGCTCGGTCCCGATGATGGCCAACCCCCCGGCGGCTTTCACCTCGGCCGAGAGCTTGATGTCGGTACCGCGGCCGGCCATGTTGGTGGCGATGGTCACCTGGCCGGTGTTCCCGGCTTCGGCCACCACCTGGGCTTCCTGCTGGTGTTGTTTGGCATTGAGGACATTGTGCTTGATGCCGCGCAGCTTGAGCATGCGGCTCAGCAGTTCGGAGATTTCCACCGAGGTGGTCCCCACCAGCACCGGGCGTCCCTGCCGGACCAGCTCGTCGATCTGTTCGATGACGGCGCTGTATTTTTCGCGTTTGGTTTTGTAGATCAAATCGTCGCGGTCGTCGCGGACGATGGGGCGGTTGGTCGGGATGACAACCACGTCCAGCTTGTAGATGCTCCAGAACTCGCTCGCTTCGGTCTCGGCCGTACCGGTCATCCCCGAGAGCTTGTGGTACATGCGGAAGTAGTTCTGCAGGGTTACCGTGGCGAAGGTCTGCGTGGCGGCTTCCACCTTGACGCGCTCCTTGGCCTCGATGGCCTGGTGCAGGCCGTCCGAGTAGCGGCGGCCTTCGAGAATACGGCCCGTTTGCTCGTCGACGATCTGGACCTTGTTGTCCATCACGACGTACTCGATGTCGCGCTCGAACATGCTGTAGGCCTTGAGCAACTGGTTGATCGTGTGCACCCGTTCCGATTTGATGGCGTAGTCGTTGAGCACCTCGTCCTGCTTCATGGCTTTCTCCTCGGTGCCCAGGTCGCTCTTTTCGATCTCGGCCATGATGTTGCCCATGTTGGGCAGCACGAAGAAACCCTCCTCGCCCACGGTCTTGGCCAGGATGTCGTGGCCCATGTCCTGGAGTTCCACCGAGTTGAGCTTTTCGTCGATCACGAAGTAGAGGTCGTCGACGATCTCCGGCATGCGGCGGTTGTTGTCCTGCATGTAGACGTTCTCGGTCTTCAGCATCAGGGCTTTGATGCCGGGCTCGCTGAGGTATTTGATCAGCGGCTTGTACTTGGGTAGCCCCTTGTGGGCGCGGTAGAGCAGGATGCCCCCCTCGGTGGTCTTGCCTTCGGTGATCAGCCGCTTGGCGTCGGAGAGCAATTGGGTCACCAGGGTGCGCTGCACGTTGAACAGCTGCTCGACCGCCCCGCGGTATTGCTCGAACATTTGGTCCTCGCCCTTGGGCACGGGGCCGGCGATGATCAGCGGGGTCCGGGCGTCGTCGATCAGCACGGAGTCGACCTCATCGACGATGGCGTAGTGGTGCTTGCGCTGCACGAGGTCCTCCGGAGAGATGGACATGTTGTCGCGCAGGTAGTCGAAGCCGTATTCGTTGTTGGTCCCGAAGGTGATGTCCGAGAGGTAGGCCTTGCGGCGGGCTTCGGAGTTGGGCTGGTGGCGGTCGATGCAGTCCACCGACAGGCCGTGGAACTGGTAGAGCGGACCCATCCACTCGGAGTCACGGCGGGCCAGGTAGTCGTTGACGGTCACCATGTGGACCCCCTTGCCGGAGAGGGCGTTCAGGAAGACGGGCAGCGTGGCCACCAGGGTTTTCCCTTCCCCGGTCGCCATTTCGGCGATCTTGCCCTTGTGCAGGGCCACCCCGCCAAAGAGCTGGCAGTCGTAGTGGATCATGTCCCAGGTGACGGTGTTGCCCCCGGCCATCCAGGAGTTGGCGTAGATGGCCGTGTTGCCTTCGATGGTCACGAAGTCCTTCTCGGCGGCCAGGTTGCGGTCGAAGCCGGTGGCCGTGACGCGGATCGTGCTGTTCTGGGTGAAGCGCCGCGCGGTGTCCTTCATGATGGAGAAGGCCTCGGGGAGGATTTCGTCCAGCTTGATCTCGATCTTGCGGTCGATCTCCTTGGTCAGGGAGTCGATCTCCTTGGAAATGCTTTCTTTCTCGTCCAGGGAGGTGTCGACGTTCTCGAGTTTCTCTTTCAGGGAGCCGATCCGGTTCTCGTCTTCGGCAATGTAGTCGGCGATGGCCGTACGGAGGGCTGCGCTGCGTTCGCGCAGTCCATCGTCGGTCAGTTTTTCGATGGCGGGGTAGGCGGCTTTGATCCGCTCTACGTAGGGTTCGATCTCTTTTCGGTCTTTATCGCTTTTTGTTCCGAAGAACAATTTCAGGGCGCCGGTAACTAAACTCATTCTTTTATCGTTTTCTTAAGAAGTGAGGGGCCCTTGTGTAGCGCCCCTTTATAAAATACCGGCTAAAGATACGGATTTTTCGGGAGAACACAATACCATTTTTCCCAGTTGGCAGGCCGCGCAGCGTTTTTTCTCGCAATATTCGCGTGTCAGTTGGATCAGGGCCTGGGAGAAAAAGGCGTTTTCGATCTTCACGCCGCGCTCTTCCCAGGGGGTCGTGTAGCGGTTCCTTTCCGCCGCGACGGATTCAAGGATTTCGATGGCGCGCTCCTGGAGCAGCTCGTCGCCGTTGATCTTGCCGTAGGTGAACATCATCGGCACGGCCAGGTTGATCGTCAGGGTGTCCTGCGCCATGCGCCCGATGCGCTTGACGGCCAGTTCGCCCCGGCGGCTGGGCTGGTAGTGGGTGTCCCAGTACTCGGAGGCCCGGGCGCTCAGGATCTGGCGGATCTCCTCGGCCGAACGGCTCTCGATGAGTTGGGAGAATAAAAATTCCTTTTCGCACAGCAGCGCGGCCAGTTCGGCGATCCGGATGGCCGGATGGCTGGCCGTGCGGTGCTTGTTGACCGTCCATTCCCGGGAGTGCATGGGCTGAATGGCGAAGCGGCGGCAGAGGTGGTCGGCCTCCGCCTGCAAGTGCGTGGTGTAGGGGTCGGGGAAGCGCCCCGTGCTTTCGGTGTCCAGGAAGCCCGCGGCGCCGAGCAGCAGGGCCTCGACCGCCAGGGGCGACTCTTTCACCCGGCAGAGGTTGACGTAGCTCACCGAGCGGGCCAGTTTCATGTAGACCTCCCGGTTGTTTCCGGCGCCCATCGACCGAAAGAGCATGATGTAGAAGACCTCGTTCCAGTTGTTGCCGCTTTGCTCGTAGAGTTCCAGGAAGTCGTTGTATTTGCGCTCCAGCCGCTCCACCATCAAGCGGGTGAGCAGGTGGTAGCCTTCCACCGGTTCCAAGCCCCGGAGCGTCCGGGCGCAGGTGTAGGCTCCTTTCCCTGTGCTGGTCAGCCAGATGTAGGTCTCGTCGAACTCCTGCGGATAGTGGAGCGTGGCCCCCGGGATCACGCTGCCGTCCAGGCGGCAGACTGTGCTGTCGTCGTCGAGCACCACCTGCAGCACGCAGGCTTCGTAGCCCATGTCCAGGTGGCAGAGTTGCCCCCGCCATTGGGACGAAGAGGTGTGGATGGCCACGGGACCGCTGTGCAGCACGCCGCCGATCTCCAGGCGGGCTCCCGTGATGGCGGGGCCCTTGTTCGGGTTGATCTCTCCGGGGTCGATCACCCGCACGGGCTCTCCGTCGCGGGTTTTCAGTTCCGCAGGGTCATAGAGCCTGCGCACCCAAACCAGTTTCATCAATTCTTGCTTTAGGGCCTCTGGAGACATAGCGGCAAAAAATTAGCGCGGGTAACTGCACCCACGCTAACAAAGATAGTATCTTTTTGGATATTTTTCAGGCTTTTTACAGCAAACCCAACTCCAGCAAGCTCTCCTCGGAGATCATGCTACGGTCCCAGGGCGGGTCGAAGGTCAGGGTGACGTTGACCGCGGTTACGCCCTTGACTTTGCCCACCTCGGTGTGCACCTCCTCCAACAGTTGGTCGGCCATGGGACAGTTGGGCGCCGTCAAGGTCATGCGGATGTTGGCGCTCCCGTCCGGCTCCACGTCGATTTCGTAGATCAGCCCCAGGTCGTAGATGTTGACCGGGATCTCGGGATCGTAGATGTTTTTCAGCGTCAGGACGATGTCCTTCTCTATCTGTATGATTTCCTGCGGGGTAATCATGATTCGAATTACATTTTGCTCTGGTAGGCCAGGGCGAAGAGCTTCATCTGTTTGATCATCGAGAGCAATCCGTTGGCCCGGGTCGGGGAGAGGTTCTCCCTGAGGCCGATGCGGTCGATGAAGTAGAGGTCCGCGTCGAGGATCGCCTGGGGGGGGTGGCCGTTCAGTACGCGTATCAATAACGCGATAATCCCTTTGGTTATTATGGCATCGCTGTCGGCCGTGTAGTAGACGCGCCCCTCGCGCAACTCGGCGTCCACCCACACCCGCGACTGGCAGCCTTTGATCACGTACTGGTCGGTGCGGTGCGCCGGGTCTATGGGCGGCAGTTCGCGGCTCAGTTCGATCAGGTAGTCGTATTTGTCGAGCCACTCGTCGAAGAGGGAAAATTCTTCGACGATGGCGTCCTGTATTTCGTTGATCGTCATCCTAATGCGTTACTTCGGGTAAGGTTACTCCCGTCGAGGCGTTCGGTACGGGGATTTGCAGGATTCGTGCCAGGGTGGGGGCCACGGCCGTCATTTCCACCGGCCGTTCCACCCGGTTGGCGCCCAGACCGTAGCCCAGGAACATCAGGGGCACGTGGGTGTCGTACTCGTAGAGCGAGCCGCTCTGCGAAAGGATGTTCTCGCGCAGCTCGATCCAGCCCGGCATCAGGTTGATGACCACGTCGCCCGAACGTTTGGGGTAAAAGCTGTCCTGCATCTTTTCGGCGTAACCGCCCGCGAAATAGCCGCTCTGCATGGCCGTGGAGGTCATGGCGGCCGACACGCCCCGGAATTGCAGGGCGAAGGAGGCGGCCCGGGCCTGCACCTCGGAGAGGTTGAAGCCGTATTTGTAGATCATCTCCCGGTTCAGGTACAACTGGCGGTCGATGTAGTCGATCACCCAGTTGCCCGGCTCATACTGGGCGCTCAGGAAGCCGTTCATGATCATCTTGAACTGTTCGGCGTTGAACTGGCCCATGGGCATGCGGTTCGGTTCGCGGAAGGTGTCGCTGGTGCCGTGGTCCGAGGTCAGCACGATGAGCGCGTCCTGGCGTCCCACCTGCGAGAAGATGAATTCGATCATTTCGCCGATCTCGGCGTCCAACTTGTAATACATATCCTCCAGCTCGATCGAGCGGGGCCCGAAGTGCTCGCCGATAAAGCGGGGCGTGTCGTAGCAGACGACCAGCAGGTCGGTGTGTTCGTTCTGGCCCAGGGATTCGTTGATGACCGCCGCCCGGGCGAAGTGGGTGACCATGCTGTTGCCCGAGGGGGTGTACTGCATGGTGTTGATGTCGAAGCGGTCCATGCTTTTGTCGCTCGAGAAAATATTTCGGAAGAAGCTCTTGACCTGGAATTTGCGGTCCGAGACAAAGTCGATGATGCTGCGGTCGGTGTTGTGGTAGCTGTCGAAGGGCTTGCTGGGCTCCCAGGCGCGGTCGACGAAGTTGGTGTAGAATTTCTCGCCGTTGTAGCGGCCGACCCACTCGGGCAGGTCGCTGAAGTAATAGGTGCTCGAGGTCCAGGTGCCCTGGTCGCTGTAGCACCAGTAGGTGTCGGCCGAGGGTCCCCCGGCGGTGATGGCCGATTCGGGGGTCAGGGCGATCGAAATGACTTTCGACTTGGAGTCGCTCTCCTTGAGGCGGTCGCCCAGGGTCGCGGCGGTCAGGTGGATGGGGGAGTAGCAGCTCTGGCCTTCCTCGCAGGCCAGGCCCTTGACCGTGCGATCCTCGATCAGCTCGACGCGGTTGCTGGTCGTGAAGTCGATCCAGGCCGGGCCGATCACCCCGTGTTGGGCGGGCTCGGTGCCGGTGGCCAGGGTCGAAAGCCCCGCAACGGTGTTGGTGGCCATGTAGTTGTAGGCGGCGTTGTGGTAGCAGGTGCCTTCGCTGATGAACGTTCGGAATCCGCTTTGCGAGAAGTTGTCGTAGAAGCGTTGCAGATAGTCGTAGCGCATCTGGCTGACGACGATCTGGACCACTAGTTTGGGCCGCGGGCCGTTCTGGGCGGCGACGGGCGTTTGCGAACAAAAGAGTATGGTGAGCAGGCCGCAAAGGGCGATCCGGGTGGCTTTCATGGATGGGTTTTCTAATTGGGAAACAAAGGTAATTAAAATTGCGAAAACGGTTCTTCTTGCGTTGGTTTTTTCTCCTCCTCGAACGAGGTGTCCCTGGGCAGCCGCGGGAGGGTGAAATACTCCTCCTCGGGCGAGCGCTCTTCGGTCGGCTCCTCCTCGGGGTTTTCAGGCTCTTCGGGCGAGAGCCGGACCGCGTTGCGGACCTTGCGAATCATCCAGGCTTTGCGCAGGTAAAAGGCGAAAAAAAACCAAACCGGAATAAAAAGTAATGCAAATAAAATAAGGCTGTAAGAACTCGTCAGATAAACCATCACTTGCATTAAGATCATGCTTAGGCAAAGCCCGACGGCGGAGAGCAAAGCCCCCATTTTATACCCCGTCTTAAAGGGCTGGCGGCAGGAGCGGCAGCGGAAAATACCCTCGATCCCCAGCGTCCAGTAGAGGGGGATGCGGACCGAATTTCCACAGCGGGGGCAGGCGATAGTTCGGGCGTTTTTCATGCGAAGTAGGCGGTTTCTTCCGAAAAATCCAGGTCCGGCCAGGTCGTTTGCAGGGCCCGGATTTCCGAGGCCATCTTTTCCCGGAAGGCTTGGTGGGCTCCGCCGCAAGGGTCCAGGGGGCGGTGTTCCATCGCCCGGCGGAGCTTTTCGAGTTGTCCGGTCAGTTGGCGGGCCCCGGCGGTGAGGGCGGTTTGAGCGAAGCGTTCCCAGATGTATGCTATGGCCACCTCCGAGGGATGCAGCATGTCGGGGGCGTAGAAGCGGTAGTCGCGCAGTTCGTCGGTGAGGATTTCGTAGGCCGGGAAATAGCCGATGTTGGGGTATTTCTCGGCCAGGGCCGCCGCCGCGACGATCAGAGTCGCTTTGCTGAGTTGGTTTTCCACCGGGTCGTCCCCTCCGTGCCGCACCGGGCTTACCGTCAGGATGATCTGTTTGCCGGGGTAGGGGGCCAGGGCTTGTTCGAGGCAGGCGGCGACCTCCTCCGGGGAGAGCCGGTAGCGCCGGAAATCCCGGGCGGGCAACTTGTGGCAGTTCGCCGCGATGCGCCCCGTGGAAAGGTGCTCATACACCCAGGCGGTGCCGAGCGTCAGGATCAGGTAGTCGGCTTCGGCCAGGGCCCGGGCACCTTCTTCCAGGGCTCCGTTGATTCCCTCCAAGACCTGCGCCGGATCATTGCCCGAAAACCGTCCGTGGTGGGCGAGGCTCACCCAGGACTCTCCGCAGCGCGTCAGGTCTTCTTCCCGGAAAGGCTCTCCGCTGGCCAGTCGATCAAGTGAGGCGGCGATGGAGGCGGGGTTGAACAGAATGCCGAAAGGATTGAGCGTCAGCGGGAATTTGGCTATTCGCATGCGCCGCCCCATCTCCTCGGCGAAGCACGAGCCCAGCGAGAGACCCCGCCGACGATGGTCGACGGGACGCTGGAAAGGAGGTAGTGTGATGGGCGTTCGGAAATTCATGGAGGCGATAGGATCGTGAGCTCGACCACAAAGATAATAATTTTGAAATGGTGAAAGGAATCCCTAATTTTACTTTTTCAACCGACCCGGTGTATGATCTATTTTCCACCCTGTAAAATCAATCTGGGACTGCATGTCCTCGCCCGGCGCGCGGACGGCTACCACGAGCTCGAAACGCTGATGTACCCGGTGCGGGGTCTCTGCGACGCCCTCGAAATACTGCCCTCAGAAGAACCGGGTGTGCATTTTTCGACTTCAGGCCTCCCGGTCGCCGGCCCGCCGGAAAAGAACCTCTGTGTGCGGGGCTATGAGGCGCTGCGCAAGCGCTATCCTATAAAGGGTGTTCGCATCCACCTCCACAAGGTCGTCCCGATGGGGGCGGGCCTGGGTGGAGGATCTTCCGATGCGGCCTACGTGATCCGTGGCTTATCCGAATTATTTGACTTGAATCTTTCCATACAGGAAATGGAGGAAATAGCCGCCGAAATAGGCAGCGACACGGCCTTTTTCGTCGCGGCGCGTCCCGCCCTTTCCACGGGCCGAGGCGAAGTGCTCACCCCCTTCCACTTCGATCTGAAAGGCTACCGCCTGTTGATCGTAAAACCGCCCTTCGGGGTCTCCACCGCCGAGGCCTACGCCGGGGTGAAGCCCCGGCAGCCGGAGCGTCCCCTCGCGGAATTGTTGCACCAGCCCGTGGCCGCCTGGCGGGAGAGTCTCACCAATGATTTCGAACCCTCGGTGTTCGTCCGCTATCCCGAATTGGCGCGCATCAAAGAGTTGATTTATAGCCTGGGAGCCCGCTATGCGGCCCTCTCCGGCTCGGGCTCCGCCCTCTTCGGCCTGTTCCCCGCCGGGGAGGAAATCGTCCTTCCTGACACGGATGATCTGTTTGTCCACCAGGAGGATCTGACCTGAGCGGGCGTTTGCTGGGGACGAAAAGCACCGGATTTGGAAAAATTTTCGTAAACTTGCACATCTTTTTACGCCAAAACAACCCATCTATAACTAATCCATTTTATTATGTCAGTTGAAGATAACAAGGTACTCGAACTCCAGCAGCGGAAAGACAAGATCGCTGAGGGAGGTGGCGAGAAGGCCATCGAAAAACAGAAGGCCATGGGTAAGCTGACGGCGCGTGAACGCATCATCGCGCTGATGGACCCCGACTCGTTCCACGAATACGACCTGTTCGTCGAACATGACGGCCGTGACTTCGGCATGCAGGATAAATCGCTTCCCGGCGACGGTGTGATCATCGGTACGGGGACGATCTGCGGCTCGCCGATCGCCATTTTCGCCCAGGACTTCACCGTGGCCGGTGGCTCGCTGGGCTTTATGCACGCCCGCAAGATCACCAAGAACATGGACTACGCCCACAACATGCGCATCCCGCTCAGCGGGATCAACGACTCGGGGGGCGCCCGCATCCAGGAGGGGGTCAACGCCCTGGCCGGATATGGCGAAATTTTCTTCCGCAATACGCTCTCCAGCGGGGTCATTCCCCAGATTTCGGTCATCCTGGGCCCCTGCGCCGGGGGCGCCGTTTACTCGCCGGCCCTGACCGACTTCGTTTTCGTGGTGGAAAACATCTCGAAGATGTTTATCACCGGTCCCGAGGTCATCAAGACCGTCCTGGGTGAGGAAATCTCGATGGAAGAACTGGGCGGCGCCCGGGTGCACAGTGAAAAGACGGGCAACGCCCACTTCTACGCCAGCACCGAGGACGAATGCTTCGCCCAGATCCGCCAGCTGATCGCCCTGCTCCCGCCCGCCAACAACATTCCGGCGGCCAAAGCCACCCCGGCGGAACCCCTCAAGAAATACGACATCGCCAAGATCGTCCCGGACGATCCCACCGTGCCCTACGACGTGCGCGACGTGATCCGCTCGCTGGTCGACGGCAGCGATTTCCTCGAAGTGATGGAACTCTTCGCCGCCAACATCGTCGTGGGCTTCGGCCGCATCGACGGCGAGACCATCGGCTTCATCGCCAACCAACCGTTGGTGCTGGCCGGGGTGCTCGACTGCGACTCCTCGGACAAGGCCGCCCGCTTCATCCGCTTCTGCGACTGCTTCGGCATTCCGATCGTCACCCTGGAAGACCTGCCGGGCTACCTGCCGGGCATCGATCAGGAGCACGCCGGGGTGATCCGCCACGGGGCCAAGATGCTCTACGCCTACAGCGAGGCCACCGTTCCCTCGATCACGGTCATCCTGCGCAAGGCCTACGGCGGGGGCTACATCGCCATGGGTTCGCGCCACCTGCGCGCCGACTTTGTCTTCGCCTGGCCCAACGCCGAGATCGCTGTTATGGGCCCGGAAGGGGCGGCCAACATCATCTTCCGCAAGGAGATCATGGAAGCCGAGGACCCCGCCAAGATGCGCGAGCTGAAGATCCAGGAGTACAAACAGAAATTCGCCAATCCCTACGTGGCCGCCTCGCGCGGGTACATCGATTCGGTGATCGCTCCCTCGGAGACCCGCAAGTTCATCCGCCACGCCCTGCACGTCTCGGCCCACAAGAGCCGTCACCAGCCGGCCAAGAAACACGGGAATCCCCCGTTCTAAATCGTTCGCTCTATGTCTGAAAAGAAATACGAAGAACTGGAAACCGCCTACGGGACGTTCAAGACCACCTACAACAAGATGTACCTCGAACGCAAACCCTGGGAGCCCGAAAACCCCAAGAACATCCTCTCCAACATCCCCGGAACGGTGGTCGAGGTGAAGGTGAAAGCGGGGGATAAGGTCAAGGCGGGCGACCTGCTGGTCCTCTACAAGGCGATGAAGATGAACAACAACATCCTCGCCCAGGCGGACGGCACGGTCAAAGAGGTCCACGTCAAGGCCGGGGAGAACCTCAAGAGCCGCACGCTGATGATCGAGATGAAATAAGTTTATACTTTCTATATGTAAGCGAGGCCACCCGTCGGGTGGCCTCGCTTTTGGTATGAACTAATGACGGATTCTTTTTGATGAAACTTTCGCCTTCGGCGCCTTACTTTTGGCATTGCCCAAAAGTAAGCAAAAGGCTACGGGCCCGCCTCAAAGCGGCACCCACTAAGGCTCTCTTTCGCCGCGAGACCAATAGATTTGGTCTCGCCAGGCTCAGAGAAGCCTAAGTGGGGCCCCACCGCTCTTGAGGCGATTGGCCCGACCTGCCGGCAGCCAGCCTGCTGGTCGCCAAAGGTGAAATTTTTTTCTATCTTGGTTCTGTGATTTTTGCGCCGTCCGGACGACTAATGAAGAAATCGATTTTACCAACGCAATGGCTGAACAAAAATTAGACGACGATTTCCTGGCGATGCTCGAGAGTAACCGGGGGCTGATCTACAAGGTCTGTTTCTTCTACGCCTCGGAGGATTTTCCGGTGGCCGACCTCTACCAGGACACGGTCTGCAACCTCTGGCGCTCGTACGCGAGTTTCCGGGGCGAGAGCGCGCCCTCGACCTGGATCTACCGCATCGCGCTGAATACCTGCATTTCCGCCGTGCGCAAGGTCTCGCGCAGGCCCCGGCACGTGGAGCTCTCCCCGTTTACGGAGAGCGTCACCCAACCCGAGGCTTGGGACAGCGAGGCCATCGGCGAGTTGTACCGCCTGATCCGGGGCCTGCGCACGATGGAACGGGCCGTGGTGATGCTCTGGCTGGAGGAGAAAACGTACCAGGAGATCGCCTCGATCACCGGCTTGTCGGTGAGTAATGTGGCCACCCTGCTCAGCCGGGCGAAGGAGAAACTCAAAAAAATGTCGAATTCTTAAAACGCAAGAATCATGGAATTGGAAGAAATGAAAGCGGCCTGGACGGCCCTGGAACATAAGCTGGACGAAAGCGAAAAACTGAACCGCAAGTTGTTGCGCGGTATGGCCGAACGGAAATCGTTCCGCAAGGTCAGTGGCGTGGCCGTATATGAATTGATAGGGACTTTCTTCGTGATGGCCTGTATCCCTTTTGTGATTTGGAGAACGCAGGGGGTGTGGGAGGCCCCTAACCTGTATATTCAATTGCTTGTCGGGTTTGTTCTGGTTATTATGCCGGCCGTGCTACTTCTTCAGGGGTACAAGTTGTATCGCCTGATGAGCGTCGATCCGGCTAAGCCCTTGCAGGACAATCTCCGGGCCGTTGAAACTTACAACCGTTATATCATCATAGAGCGGATTGGTAATTATATCGTAATTGCCATTTTTACTGTGTTGTTTATCTTGTTTCTTTCAAGCTTTCCTCAGCATCCATTTCTGATCTTGGCTTGGTCTGCGTTCTCTGTGATCCTCCTTTTCAGCATAGTCATCACCTGGTTTATATATAGAAAACTCAGCGGGGTTATGCGCTCGATCAAAGAGGGCTTCGAAGAATTGAAAGAGCTGGATTAACCCCGGAAAACTTTAGTTGACACGGGCTGTCGGAAAGGTGGCCCGTGTTTTTTTAGCGTGGAATCGTTTCCGGTTAACACTTTTTTTCTTATTTTTAGGATGAGTTTCACAATTCGTCAGTTTGGAATTTTTGTTCCGAATTTAGCCAATCCGATTGCATTCTCCTTGATTTTGTATAATTTAGCGCTGTGATTCTGCCCGTTTCAAAAAATCCACACCCTGCAGGGGAAGCTCCGGTTTCGTATGTACTTGTCTTTCGGCGCGCCTTCAGCGCCCTGAAGAACCATGGCCGTTTGAGCGTCTCTCTCTCTTTGTTGTGTGCTTTTTTCTTGCTCTCACTGCTTCCTTTCACTTCTTTGCGGGCCCAGGTCACCACCTCCGGGATCAGCGGTTATGTCATCGACGCCCGGGAACACCCGGTGATCGGCGGGGTCGTCACGGTCCTGCATGTCACTTCAGGAAGCGAGTACAACGCCGTCACGGATGCCAAGGGCGCCTACCACATCATGAACGTCCGGCCCGGCGGCCCCTACCGGGTGACGGTCAGCATGCTCGGCTACAAATCCTTCCTGGCCGAAAATATCCAGATTCCCCTGGGGGATAACTACCTGCTGCACGCCCGCCTGGAGGACCAGGTCTACGACATCGCTTCGGTGGTCGTCACAGCCGCCCAGAATTCCATCTTCAACACCGCCCGCACCGGGACCCTCACCCACATCAACGCCCGGGAGCTGGCCATCCTGCCGAGCATCTCCCGCGGGGTGAGCGACTTTATCCGCCTGACCCCCCAGGCCGGCAGCGACAACTCCTTCGCGGGCCGCGACGGCCGCTACAACAACCTGACCATCGACGGGGCTTCCTTCAACAACCGCTTCGGCCTCTCTTCGGCGCTACCCGGCGGGGCCGCCCAGCCCATTTCGCTGGACGCGATCCAGGAACTGACCGTCAGCATCTCGCCCTTCGACATCCGCCAGTCCAGTTTCACCGGGGCCAACATCAACGCGGTCACCCGCGGCGGCGACAACACCTTCCGGGGTTCGGTCTACACCTACCTCCGGCCCCGCTCGTTCACGGGCTATCGGGTTAACGGAGTTAAGATCGCCGAAGCCGAGCAGAAGGAGTCGCAGAATTACGGCCTGACCTTCAGCGGCCCCCTGGTCAAGAACAAGCTCTTTTTCTTCGTGACCGGGGAGATCGAACAGAAAACCACAACGGGAATTTCCTGGACGCCCACCCAGAGCGACGAGCCCGTCGGGACGGGCAGCGGCAATGCGGGAAGTTTCCGTTCCCGGGTCACCACCTACGACCTCGAGCGGGTGAGCAATCACCTGAAGACTAAATACGGCTACGATCCGGGAGTGTACGAGAACATTCCTCCCTTCGATACCCGGAATTACAAATTCGTGACCCGCCTGGACTGGAACATCAAACCCAACCACAAGGCCATGATCCGCTACAACCACGTCGACTCGGGCAACGACGTGATCGTCAACCAGGCCAGCCGCCCCTCCGACCTGCCCCTGCTGGGTGCCAACCGCTTCAGCACGGACGCCTTCTCGTTCGGGAACTCCAATTACCGGGTCAAGGACCGGGTGCAGTCGATCACCGGCGAGCTCAACAGCCGCTTCTCCCAGCGGGTCTCCAACAAACTGATGGTCTCCTACACTTACCTGGAAACGAGCCGCACTTCGAAAAGCGACCCTTTCCCCTTCGTCGACATCTGGGAGGGGGGGCGCCAATACATGTCGTTCGGGTATGAACTTTTTTCCTTCAACAACATCATCAAGAACAGTACGTTCCAGATCATCAACAATACCACGATCTCGCTGGGCAACCACACGCTGGTGGCCGGAGTCTCCTACGAATACCAGCATTTTCTCAACTCCTACCAGCGGGAGGCGCTCAGCTACTACCGCTACGCGTCGGTGGACGATTTCCTCAACGACCGCACTCCGACCGGCTTTGCGATCACCTATCCCTACGAGGGGGACCGCTCACCGGGGGTTAAGCTCTCCTACGGACAGTTTGGCTTCTATGTTCAGGACGAGTGGAGCGTGACGAAAAAACTGAAACTCACCGGGGGGATGCGCCTGGAGATTTCCAATTGCCTGAACTCCCTGGGCCAGGGCTCGGCCATCGACCGTCAGCCCGACGCCGTGCCGGTGACTCAGCTCCCCTTCGACGGCGGGCGCTATTACGACATGGGCCGTTGGCCCAAAACGCTGGTCTCGTTCTCCCCGCGGGTCGGCTTCAACTGGGACATCCAGGGCGACCGCTCGTGGCAGTTGCGCGGCGGGACCGGCCTCTTCTCGGGCTACGTTCCCTTCGTCTGGTATACCAACCAACCCGGTAGCTCGGGCTTCGTCCAATCCCCCGAGGTGAGCCTGCCCGGGGCCTCGCTTCCGGCGGGCTTCCATTTCCTGCCCGATTACCGCGAGGTGATCAACAATCCGGCCTATGCCAACTTTTTCCCGAAAGACAAGGGCCTCTTGCCGCTCAACAGCGCGCTGAATAAGGTGGACGACGATTTCAAGTTGCCCCAGGTGTGGCGCACTTCGGTGGCTACGGACATCAAATTGCCCGGGAGCCTGACCCTGACCCTGGAGGGGCTCTATTCCAAGGACGTTCACGCCGCCACGCAGGTCAACGCCAACCTTCCTTCGCAGACCACCGGCCGTTTCAACGGGGCCGACAACCGGGAAGTGTGGTGGGGGGCCGCCGATGACAGCTGGAACAACAGCAGCCTGGCTGCCCGGAAGGTGCAGTCCGACGTGAGTAACTTCATGGTGCTGACCAACCACAACCGGGGTCACCAGTGGTTCTTTACGGTGCAACTGGCCCGGAAGACGGCCTCGGGCTTCTCCGGGAACATCGCCTACACCTTCAACCGCTCGCGCGATTGCGGCGGAAATCCGGGCTCGGCGGCGGCCTCGGCCTGGAGCTCCAACGTCTCCGCCGGGTCGCTCAACCGCCCCGAGTTGGGCTATTCGATCTACTCGACCCCGCACCGGGTGAACGGGTACATCTCCTATTCCAAAACCTTCCTCAAGCACCTCACCTCCACCTTCTCGCTCTACTACAACGGCTCTAGCCCCCAGCGGGTCAGCTACATCTACACGAACGACCTGAACGGGGACGGCAACAGCTCGGACCTGCTCTACGTCCCGGCCAGCCCCGACGAGATCCGTTTCGTCAACCAGGCGGGCTACACGGCCGAGCAGCAGAGCGCCGACTTCTTCGCCTACATCGACGGGAATTCGTATTTGAAAAACCGCAAAGGAAAGTACGCCGAGCGCGCCGGAGGGACGGCTCCCTGGCTGAATTGCTTCGACTTCAAGTTTGTCCAGGATGTCTTCACCAACTTCGGCACCGACACCCGCTACACCCTGCAGTTCACGGTCGATATCCTCAACGTGGGCAACATGCTCTGCTCGAGTTGGGGCGTTCCCCGCACGATGAGCCAGTTGGATTACACGAATGCCAAGGTGTTGACTTACAAAGGGGTGGATTCGGATAAGACGCCGCTTTTCACGGTCAACGGCACCAGCAGCCAGGACTTTAAGGACAACCTCACGTGGGTACCCAACGAATCGGTAGCCAGTACCTGGGGGTGTATGATAGGCTTTAGATTGAAGTTTTAACCTCCTTGTTCCAGATTTCCCAGGACCGTTCGGCCTGGGCTAGCAGCATCTCATAGCCGTTTTGTACGGAGGCTCCGCGGGCCTCTCCCCGCCGCAGAAATTCGGTCAGGGGAGGATTGTAGACCAGATCGAACAGGAAATGCTCCGGCCCCATCGCCTCGTAGGGCAAGTCCGGGCAGCCGTCCACCTCGGGGAAGGTTCCCAGGGGGGTGGTGTTGACGATAAGCCGGCAGAAGCCGATCACCTCGGGCGAAATATCCTCGTAGCTCAGGCGTTCGGGACCCCGGCTGCGCGACACCAGCCAATAATCGAGCCCCAGTCCTTCCAATGCATGGCACACGGCCTTCGAGGCGCCTCCGGTGCCCAGCACCAGCGCCCGGGGAGAGGCCTCTCCGATGAGCTGTCGAAGCGACAACGAAAATCCGTAGGCATCCGTGTTGAATCCCCCGAGTTTCCCGTCCGGAAGTACTTTCACGCAGTTGACCGCCCCGATCGCCCGGGCCTCGTCGCTCAACGTCTCCAGGTAGGGCAGGATCGCCTCCTTGTAAGGAATGGTCACGTTGAAGCCCCGCAAGTCCGCCTGCCCGGAGAGCCAGGCGGGCAGCCGCTCGATGTCCGGCAACGGGAAATTCTCGTAGGTACAACCGGAGATGCCCTCCCGCTCGAATTTCTCGGCGAAGTAGCGGGCCGAAAACGAATGGCCCAGCGGGTAACCCAGCAGTCCGTAGCGATCCATCAGAACAGGTATTTGATGGCCACGAAGCCTCCGATGAGCAGCACCGTGAAGGCCAGGGCCAGGTAGTTGAAGTATTTGTCGATGAAGCCCTTGATCGGGGGACCGAAGCGGTAGATCAGCCAGCCGATCAGCAGGAAGCGCAGCCCCCGGCTGACGATCGAGGCGATGACGAACATCGGCAGGCTGAGTTTGAAGACCCCGGCGGTGATGGTGACCAGTTTGTAGGGGATGGGGGTGAACCCGGCCGTAAAGACGATCCAGAAGTTGTATTGCTCGTACAGGGCGCTGATGCGATCGTATTGCTCGTGGGTGAAGCCCGGAATGACGCGGAAGAAGAAGTCGGCTACGGTGGTAAAGTCTCCTCCGGCGTTCTGCCAAAGGAAATATCCGATGGAGTAGCCGGCCAGGGCTCCCAAGATCGAGCCCAGCGTACAGGTGAAAACGTAGCGTTTCCAGCGGGTGACACATCCCAGGCAGAGGGCGATCAGCAGGACGTCGGGGGGGATGGGGAAAAAACTCGATTCGGCGAAGGCCAGGATAAAGAGGGCGACTGTGCCCCAGCGGCTGTCGGCCCAACCCAGGATCCAGTCGTATGTTTTGCGGACGATATTCATGCGGGAAATTAGGTTTAACGCCGCTTTTGGCGTCATTTTCAGACTGCAAGTTTACCAATAATTTTCCGGATAAGCACCACGGGTCATTCAAAAAACGAAGCTGTTTGCAGAATCCGCTGTGCATAGCGTGCGTTATGTGCAGTCCGCCTTTTATGCAAACAGGCGCTCCTTAAATGGGGAGCGCCTGTTTCCAAGTTTGGGTGTACCGAAACTATTCCATCCGTTCGGACAGCGAATTAATGGCCGATCCGTCGGGGTTGAAACATTCGGGCTTGTGTTGGCGGATGTAATCCACCACTTCTTGGAGACCGTCGGCGAATTTTTGAAAGTCCTCTTTGTATAAGTGGATCTTTTGTTTTTCGAACGAGAAGGAACCATCGTCCTCCCCACGTTTGCGGCTTTCGGTGATCGTCAGAAAATAATCGTTACCCCGGGTGGCTTTCACATCGAAAAAATAAGTGCGGCGCCCTGCCCGAACCGGTCTCGAATACACTTCTTCGTTGCCTTCTCGATCCGCTTCTCTCCGGTATTCGTAATTTTTCATAATAAGGTTAGATAAGTTATTAGCTATAAAGGTATAATAACTTATTCAAATGTCCAAATTTACCCAATAGATTATTTTTTTTCGGCCCCTGCGATCCCTTGGCTGTGCTCTCCCCAGGTGGAAAATACCTCCAACGCCTTCAAGTAAGTCTCGTCCGAGCCGTTCGAAACCCGGAAGTATTCATTCATTCCCCAGAGCTTCTGGGCCACCAGGGCCTTGATCTGTTCGGCGATCAGGGCGCGCGAACGCTGCCACTGCTCGTCCGTGGGGGTGATCTCCTTGCGCAGAGCCGCCTGGCGCAATCCCTCCAGGAGAGCCTCGTCGGCTTCGAATCCGGCGATGAAGGCGTCCGGGGTGGGGTACTTGCCCTCCAGCTCCTTGCGGTTGGAGTCCATGTAGGAGATGACGTACTCCATCAGGACGCCCTGGCGGATCAGTCCCCGCCAGTAGGGGGTGTAGGGCATGGTGTCGACCTCGACCGTGATGTCGGGGGCGATCCCGCCTCCGCCGTAGACCGTGCGGCCCATGCGCAGGGTTTTATACACCTGGGAGGTGTCCACGCTCATGGCGGTGCTGTCGCCCGCGAGGCGCTTGTAGAGGTTGAGCTCGTATTCCTCGCCTTTTCCTTTTTCATAGGGGCGTTGGATCACCCGTCCGCTGGGAGTGTGGTAGCGGGCCACGGTGATGCACACGGCCGATCCGTCGTTCAAAGGCAATTGGCTTTGAACCAATCCTTTGCCAAAGGTCCTGCGGCCCACGATCAGCCCCCGGTCCCAGTCCTGGATGGCTCCCGAGACGATCTCGCTGGCCGAGGCCGAGAGTTCGTTGACCAGCAGGATGACCCGGCCCTCGCGGAAAGCTCCGTTCTCGGGGCAGAGTTCCTGCCGCTCCGGGACGTGGGTCCCCTCGGTGGAGACGATCAGGGCCCCTTTGGAGAGGAAGAAGTTGCTCAGCTTGAGGGCCTGGTCCATCAGCCCGCCGCCGTTGTTGCGCAGGTCGAGGATCAGGTTTTCGACGGGGCCGAATTTCTGGAACGCCTCCTGAAATTCACTGAAGGTATTGTTCGCGAAGCGATTGACCCGGATGTAGCCCGTGAGCGAATCGGGCTTGTAGGCCGCGTCCACGGTGGTGATGGCGATGTTGTCCCGCACGATCAGGAAGTCCAGTGGCTCTTTCTCCCCGCTGCGGACCACCTGCAGTTCGACCCGGCTGTCCTTGGGACCGCGCAGCAGCTTGGGGACGTCCACTTGTTTGGTGCCCACCACGTTCTTGCCGTCCACGCCGACGATGCGGTCGTTGGGCAGCAGGCCCACCGACTGGGAGGGGCCGCCCGCGATGAGGTTCACCACGATGATCGTGTCCCGCAGTACGTTGTACTCGATGCCGATGCCGCTGAACGAGCCGCTGAAGGTCTCCTGCACTCCCTTCATCTCCTCGGCGTCCACGTAGGAGGAGTGGGGATCGAGCTGGCCGAGCACTTCGCGGATGGCGTTCTCGATGAGCTTGGCGTTGTCCACCGTGTCCACGTAGGCGTGGTTCAGGTAGCGGTAGAACTGGGTGAATTTTTGCAATTGGACCACCGGATTGTCCTCGGTCTGGGGAGGGGTCTGGGCGGCGCCCGCACAAACGAAGAGGACCGCGCACGCAAGCGCGGCCCCTGTATTTCTGAGTAGTTTCATCATAATTTCGAGATCAATTCATCCTGGGCGAGGGTGGTTTGCTGGCCGCTGCCCATGTCTTTGAGGGTGACGCTGCCTGCAGCGAGTTCCTCGCTGCCGAGGATGGCCACGAAGGGCACCCCGCGCCGGTTGGCGTATTCCATCTGCTTTTTCATCTTGGCCGCCTCGGGGTAGATTTCGCAGGCGATGCCCGCCTCGCGCAACGGACGCATCAACTGTAATGCCTGCGCTTGCTCGGCCTCCCCGAAATTGAGGAACAGCACCCGGGTGGTGGTCTGTGCTTCGGCGGGGAAGAGTTCCAGGCCCGTCATCACGTCGTAGATGCGGTCGGCCCCGAAGGAGATACCCACGCCCGAGACCTCCGGCATCCCGAAGATGCCCGTCAGGTCGTCGTAGCGCCCGCCGCCGCAGATGCTGCCGATGGCGTAGTCGCGGGCCTTGACCTCGAAGATCGCCCCGGTGTAGTAGTTCAGCCCGCGGGCCAGCGAGAGGTCCAGTTCGATCTCCAGGGTGAGGCCCAGCGTCGTGACCAGCGAGAAGATCGTCTCCATTTCCTCGATCCCGGTAAGGCCCGTGGGGCTTCCGGCGAGGATGCCGCGCAGACTGTCGAGTTTCTCGGCGTTGGTGCCGCTCAGGGCCAGGATGGGTTGCAAGGCGGCAACGGCTTCGGTGCCGATGCCTTTGCCGGCCAACTCCTCGTTGACCGCCTCGAGGCCGATCTTGTCGAGTTTGTCGATGGCCACGGTGATGTCGGTCATCTTGTCGGCGTGGCCGATGGTCTCGGCGATCCCGTAGAGGATTTTTCGATTGTTCAATTTCAGGACGACCCCGATGCCCAGCTTCGAAAAGACGGCCTCGACGATCCCCGCCAGTTCCGCCTCGTTAAGCAGGCTGCGGCTGCCGATCACGTCCACGTCGCACTGGTAGAACTCGCGGTAGCGGCCCTTTTGGGGCCGGTCGGCCCGCCAGACGGGCTGGATCTGGTAGCGCTTGAAGGGGAAGGAGATTTCGCTCTGGTGCTGCACCACGTAGCGGGCGAAGGGCACGGTCAGGTCGTAGCGAAGGCCCTTTTCGCAGAGACGCGAGGCCAGGGCGTTGGGGCTTTCCCTTTCCAGGTCGGCCGGAGTGATGCCACTCAGGAAATCCCCCGAATTGAGGATTTTGAACAGCAGCTTGTCGCCTTCCTCGCCGTACTTGCCCATCAGCGTGGAGAGGTTCTCCATGGCCGGGGTTTCCAGGGGCTGGAAGCCGTAGGTCCGGAAAACGCTTTTTATGGTGTCGAAAATGTAATTCCGCCGGATCATCTCGCCGGGCCCGAAGTCGCGGGTCCCTTTGGGGATGGAGGGTTTTTGTGCCATGTCTTTGTATCAAGTAAACAATCAGTTGATTCGGTGTATCTGCCCGCTCGTCAGGGAGTAACGTTCGTCGTTGAGTAGCAGGGTGCAGTGCTCGATGCCCGCCGGGACGCTCACCACCGCGGCGTACTTTCCGGAGCGGTTTTCCACCCGCACGAACAGGCCGCCCTGCGGGGTGGGGACGGTGCATTCCACCCAGTCGAGCGAGTCGAGGCGCGGGGCGATCTCCACGCTGGAGAAGCCGGGAGCGAGGCAGCGTACCCCGGCGATGTGCGCGGGCAGTTGCCAGGCCGGGCCCGCCGTCCAGGCGTGGCAGTAGCTTTGGGGGGCCTGCAGGGGAATATCCCGGTCGACCCGCCGCGAGTCCATCCGCTCCCAGCAGGTGCCGGGGCCGTATTCGAGCATCTGGCCCCATTGCTCCCGGATTACTCCGAGGGCCTCCCCAATGCGGCCGGTGCGAAAGAGGCTTTCCAGCACCCACACGGCCGAAAATCCCGGATTGCCCCGGGCGCCGTCCAGCTTCGAAGGATGGCCCTCGATCGCTCCGCAGAGCACGCCGTACACGTTGGGGAAGAAGGAGGCTTCTTTCGCGGATTGCCCCGGATTATCCAGGTAAATGCCACTGGCCGGGTCGCGGAACCAACGCTCGATGTGCTCGCGCAGCAGGGCGCTTTGGGCGGCGGTCGAATCTTTCCAGCTTTGGTCGGAGGTGTATCGCGCCAGCGCCTCGGTGTCGTTCCATGCTTTCAGTAGTTGGAACAGCAGAGCTCCCCGAGAGCAAAATGTCTGGTAATCTTCCGTGATGTCGTGGTAGGTGTCGTAAACCAGGGCGGGAGCCGGGGCCGGAGGGATCGAGTCCGTCCAGAATTGGCCCGGACGCTCGAAGTCCAGCAGGCTCCACAGAAAGTCGTTCATGCGGCGGAGACTCCCCGAGAGTTCCTCCGCCAGGGCGGTATCCCCGGTCAGCATCACGTAGTCGTGCACCGAAGAAACATATTCGGCGCAGTAATTCAGGATGATCCACCGGTTTGCAAAGCCGTGCGGCACCCCGGGCATGTAAGCGATGTCCCAGGGATGGCGGTGTCCGCCGCCCTTGGAACAGCAGGCGGCGATCGATCCGTTCTCGTTTTGCGAGGCGGCCATCATCCTCAGGCTCTTGCGGGCCAGATCCCGGTCGCCGAAGGCGAACCAGGAGGCCAGAAAGGCGCTGCGGTAGTCCGAGATCCACAGCAATCCGTCGCGTTTGATCCCGTCTTCGTAGTAGTCCTGCATGCAGAGGCGGGCCGTCTCGGCGCACATCTGCCAGACGCGGTTAAGCTCCTCGTCGCTCGAGAGGAAAGAACCCCGGTACTCGACCGGATAGTTTTCGGCCACGGCCACCACCGAGCGTAGGTCGACGTCGCTGCCCGCGGCCTCCACGCAGAGGTAGCGCAGGCCCCGCCGCCCGTTGCAGCGGAAAAGCTCCTTGCCACCTCTAAGCGGAAACGTGTCGCAGGGAATGACATACCAGTCGCAACCCGAGTAGGGCTCCCGGCGGAGCGCTTCTTCGGGAGTCTCGCCGTAGTAGAGGCTCAGGGTGCTGCCCGGAGCCGGATTCCGGCTTTCGGCCTCCACCCGGATGCGGGCCACCATTTCTTCCCCCAAGTCGAAAAGGATATATCCTTTCCCGCTTTCGCCCAGGATCCGCGTGCCCGCCTGTCCGTGGCAGCAGAGTAGGGGACTTTCGGCCAGGGAGGACGAGAGTACGCTCTTGGGGAGCACTTCCCGGTACTCGAGCCCGGCCTCCTTTTGTCCCGTCACAGCGCCGCCGCACTGCCACAGCAGCGGGAGAAGCAACAACAGAAAGAGGCCGGGTGATCGTTTCATGCCTGCGAAAAATTAGTCGGCGACCAGTTTGCGGTACTTCACCCGGTGGGGGGTGTCGTCGCCCAGCCGCTTGCGTTTGTTTTCCTCGTATTCGCTGTAGCTGCCCTCGAAGAAGACCACCTGCGAATCGCCCTCGAAAGCGAGGATGTGGGTGGCGATGCGGTCCAGGAACCAACGGTCGTGCGAGATGACCACGGCGCAGCCCGCGAAATTCTCGAGGCCTTCCTCAATGGCCCGCAGGGTGTTGACGTCGATGTCGTTGGTCGGTTCGTCCAGCAGCAGTACATTGCCCTCCTCCTTGAGCGCCAGGGCCAGGTGGAGGCGGTTGCGTTCGCCGCCCGAGAGCATGCCGCATTTCTTTTCCTGGTCCGAGCCGCTGAAGTTGAAGCGCGAGACGTAGGCCCGGGCATTGACGCTGCGTCCGCCCAGGGGGATCAGTTCGCTGTCCTGCGAAATAACCTGGTAGACCGTTTTCTCGGGGTCGATCGAGGAGTGCTGCTGGTCGACGTAGGCCGTCTTGACCGTTTCGCCCACCTTGAACGAGCCGCCCAGCGGCTTTTCGATCCCCATGATCAGCCGGAATAACGTGGTTTTCCCCACGCCATTGGGGCCGATCACCCCCACGATACCCGCGGGGGGCAGCGAGAAATTGAGGTTTTCGTAGAGCAACCGGTCGCCGTAGCCCATCGACACGTTCTGCGCCTCGATGACCATATCGCCCAGACGGGGTCCGTTGGGAATATAAATTTCCAGCTTTTCTTCCTTCTGCTTGCCATCCTCGTTGAGCATCTTGTCGTAGGCGGCCAGGCGGGCCTTGCTCTTGGCTTGCCGCGCCTTGGGGGCCATGCGCACCCAGTCCAATTCGCGCTCGAGGGTCTTGCGGCGTTTGCTCTCCTGTTTTTCCTCCACCTCGAGGCGTTTGGCCTTCTGTTCCAGCCAGCTCGAGTAGTTGCCTTTCCAGGGGATGCCCTCGCCCCGGTCGAGTTCGAGGATCCAGCCCGCCACGTTGTCCAGGAAGTAACGGTCGTGGGTGACGGCGATCACCGTGCCCTTGTATTGTTGCAGGTGCTGCTCAAGCCAGTCGATGCTCTCGGCGTCCAGGTGGTTGGTCGGCTCGTCCAGCAGCAGCACGTCGGGCTGTTGCAGCAGCAGGCGGCACAGGGCCACCCGGCGGCGTTCGCCCCCCGAGAGGTGCTTGACGGATTCATCCGGGTCGGGGCAGCGCAGGGCGTCCATGGCCCGCTCCAACATGGCGTCCAACTCCCAGCCGTTCTGGTTGTCGATCTGTTCGGTCAGCTCGCCCTGGCGTTCGATCAAGGCGGCCATGGCGTCGTCGTCCATGGGCTCCATAAAGCGGGCGTTGACCTCTTCGTATTCCTTGAGCAGGGCCACCAGTTCGGCACAGCCTTCCTCGACCACTTCGCGCACGGTTTTCGTGTCGTCCAGTTGGGGCTCCTGCTCGAGGTAGCCCACTGTGAAGCCGGGGGCGAAGACCACCTCGCCCTGGAAATTTTTGTCCAGCCCGGCGATGATCTTCATCAGGGTCGATTTCCCCGAGCCGTTCAGCCCGATAATGCCGATCTTGGCTCCGTAGAAAAAGGAGAGGTAGATGTTGTTGAGAACTTTTTTCTGGTTGGTGAACGTCTTGCTCACGCCCACCATGGAAAAGATGATTTTTTCGTCCGCCACGATTATTGGAGTATGGATTTGGGATTCAGGTTGCCGGACTCGATGTCCTTGAAGTATTTGTAGGTGCCCACCTTGAGTTCGTCCGTGGCTTCCTCGTCGCAGACGATGATTCCGGCGGGGTGCACCTGGATGGCGCTGATGGTCCACTGGTGGTTGTAGGAGCCCTCGACGCCCTTGGCCAGGGCGCGGGCCTTGTTGTGCCCGTTGGCGAGGATCAGCACCTCGCGGGCGCCCATCACGGTGCCCACGCCCACGGTCAGGGCCGTTTTGGGCACCTGGGAGATGTCACCCCCGAAGAAGCGCGAGTTGGCGATCAGCGTGTCGCGGGTGAGGGTCTTGATCCGGGTGCGCGAGGTGAGCGAGGAGAAGGGCTCGTTGAAGGCCAGGTGGCCGTCGGGCCCGATGCCGCCCATAAAGAGGTCGATGCCTCCGGCCGCTTCGATGCGTGCCTCGTAGGAAGCGCATTCGGCCTTCAGGTCGGGCGCGTTGCCGTTAAGGATGTTGACGTTTTCGGGACGGATGTCGATGTGGCTGAAAAAGTTGTTCCACATGAACGAGTGGTAGCTCTCGGGGTGCTCCTTGGGGATGCCAACGTATTCGTCCATGTTGAAGGTGATGACGTTGGCGAACGACACCACGCCCTCGGCGCAGTAGCGGATCAGCTCCTTGTAGGTCCCCAGGGGGGTCGACCCGGTGGGCAGGCCCAGCACGAAGGGGCGCTTCGTGGCGCTCTGGTGTTCCTTGATCTTGCGGACGATATAGGCGGCGGACCATTGTGCCACGCCGGCGCTGTCGGATTGGATAATCAGTCTCATGTATGTCAGTTCGGATTAGATTTTCAATCGTACGAAAACTTCGATGGCCTGGTATTCGGCCATCCCCAGCAGGTCGTAGAGCCGGGCGGTGTTCTGGTTTCGCTGCTCGGCCCGCTCCCAGAACTCGCGTTTGTCCTCGCCGGGGAAGGGGACGACGTCTTTCTGGGAGACGTGGCGGTAGATGGCGTGGCGCTTCTGCAACACCTCGTCGGGGCTCAGGGGCACGGCCATATCGACCATGTCCAGGTTCCACTCCTGCCAGGCCCCACGGTAGAGCCACAGGCGGCAGTCCTTGACCCAGGGTTCCTCGCTCACCTGCTCGAGGGCCATCAGGACGGCCTCGATGCAGACGCGGTGGGTGCCGTGCGGGTCGCTCAAGTCGCCCGCGGCGTAGATCTGGTGGGGTTGCACCTCCTGCAAGAGGTCGACCACCCGCCGGATATCCTCCTCGCTGAGCATCCCCTTCTTGACCCCGCCCGTTTCGTAGAAGGGCATGTTCAGGAAGTGGATCTTCGCGGGGTCTTCCAGGCCGGTCAGGCGGCAGGCCGCCTTGGCCTCGGCCCGGCGGATCGAGCCTTTCAGCTCGCGCAGTTTCAGCGGCTCGGGCTCGCCCTTGCGCTTGTTGTCGATGATCTCGCACACTTCTTTGTAGCGGTCGGGAAAGCCGCATTCGCGGGCCGTGTCGATGGTTTGCAGCACGATGTTGTCCATCACGGCGATGTTGCCCGAGGTCTGGTAGGCCACGTGCACGTCGTGCCCCTGGGTGATCAGCCGCATGAAGGTCCCGCCCATCGAGATGACGTCGTCGTCGGGGTGGGGACTGAAGATGATCACCCGCTTGGGGTAGGGCGTGGCGCGTTCGGGCCGGGTCGAGTCGTCGGCGTTGGGTTTCCCGCCCGGCCAGCCCGTGATGGTGTGTTGCAGGTCGTTGAATACCTGGATATTGACGCTATCGTAGGTGCGTCCGGTGATTTCCAGCAACTGCCCCAGGCGATTGTCGATGTAGTCCTGGTAGGTCAGTTTGAGGATCGGTTTTTGAGTCTGGTTGCAGAGCCACAGCACGGCCGTGCGGACGAATCTCGGCGGCCAGACGCAGGTGCCCACCAACCAGGGGGTCTTGATGCGGGTCAGTTCCTGGGAGGCCCCTTCGTCCACCACCACCTCGATGTTCTCGTGGTCCTGCAGACAGGTGGCCGGGATGGAGGCTTCCTCCTCGCCCTCGACGATGGCTTTGACCACGTCGGCTTTGTCTTCACCCCAGGCCATCAGGATGATGCGCTTCGAGTCGAGGATGGTGGCCAGCCCCATGGTGATCGCCCGGGCGGGGACGTTGTCGATGCCGTAGAAGATCTGGGAAACGGCCTTGCGGCTTTCGTTGCTCAGGGCCACCAGGCGGGTCCGGGTGTTGGTGTAGGAGCCCGGCTCGTTGAAGCCCACCTGCCCCTGCACGCCGGTGCCCAGGATCAGCAGGTCGAGGCCGTCGTACTGCTCGATCAGGCTTTCGTACTCCTTGCAGAACGCGCTCACTTTCTCGGGGGGCAGGGTGCCGTCGGGGATGTGGATGTTCTCGGGCAGGATGTCGATCAAATCCAGCAGGCTCTCGTGGATCAGGTAGTTGCGGCTCTGCTGCTCGCCCGGATGGATCGGGAAGAACTCGTCGAGGCTGAAGACGATGACGTTCTTGAAGCTCAGCCCCTCGTTGCGGTGGATGTCCACCAGCGCGCGGAATACCCCCACCGGGGATTTGCCGGTGGTGATGCCCAGCACGCAGGGCTCGCCGAGGGTCTGCTTCTCGCGGATGCAGTTCTCGATCTCGCGGGCGATGTACATCGCCCCGCTCGACTCGGAGGAGTATATGTTGGTGAAGATTTTTTCGAATTTCCGGATGATGTCTGCCGGGTCCGCGCCCGGGGCGAGTCCGCCCTCTTTTTTGAGTTTGTAATTCCGGGGTGTCATATTCTATAATTTTAGTCGCTTTGCGGGTAATCCGGCACAGCATGCGCCATGCCTCTGAATAGAGAGGCTAAAAGTACGAATTTCCCCGCGTTCCGCCAAATTTTCCCACTCCCTTCCCGCCATGAAAAAAGCCGCTCCCCATCAGGGAGCGGCTTTTGAATGGGAATCATTCTGTTACGGCTTGCGCAACTTATAAGTCTGCCCGGCAAAATCGATCTGGTCCAGGGTCACGCTCTGGGGATGGTGGTAGATCGTCTTGACGTTGTCCAGGTCGTTCCAGTACTTGATGCACCAGCCCCAGACCATGAACCACGACCAGTTGGGCTGGCTGGTGTACTGGCCCACGGTGGGCAGCTCGCCCACTTCGCCCAGGCTGATCAGTTTTCCCTTGGAGAGCAGGAAGAGGTCGTCGTGGTGCGAACGGCGGTAGTCGCGGCGGTAGACGTCCGTGGCCAGGATGTCGACGTATTCGGCGCCGGGGTAGAAGTACTTGTAGGGACCGGCCTCGTCCCCGGGGATGTCGCGCGGGGCGTTGGTGTTCCAGGCCCACAGCAGGTTGTTGAGCTTGTGGTGGTTGGTCAGGTAGTCGTACATCATCACCCAGAGACGCTTGAAGCCCCATTCGCCGGGCTTGTCGCACCACCAGAACCAGACGCCGTTCATCTCGTGGTAGGGCCGCCAGATCACCGGGACATGGGCTTCCTGGAGTTGCTTGAGGTAGGCGGCGATCACGTCGACCTGCTTTTTCCAGGCCTCATTGAGCGGAGTGCCGTCGGTGACCAGTTCTTCCCACTGCTTGGCGTCGGGACGGTTGTCCCAGCTCCAGACGCTGGCCCCGTCGCAGTCGTCGGCCCCGTCGGTGGGCCAGCAGCAGTGCCACATCAGGGTGATGATGCGCCCTTCCTGGTATTTTTTGATTGCCTCGTCGATCATCATTTGGCGGGATTCGGAGGCCGAACGGCCGTTGAACTCGCACTTCTGGAGCGGCGGGGTGAGGTTCATCGGCCCGGCGTGCTGGTATTTCCAGGCATCGGCACCCACAGCGTTGAAACTGAAATCGCAGCCCCAGACGGCGGCGTACTTGCCGGTCATTTCATACACGGCATCGTCGTAGAGCGCCATGTCGCTCACGTGGTTGTGCTGTCCGGTGAGCGTGCGCTTACCTTGCAGCGAGTAGAGGAATTCCAGCAGTTGCCGGGCTTCGGGCGTGGCCTTGGGGTTGACCGGAGGGAAACTCTGGGCTTGCAGGGTCGTGGCTCCCAGCAACAGGATGAAAAGGAGTTTGAGTCGCTTCATAAGATGGGATGGTTTGGGTGAGTGCAACGTTCGAGGGAGTTAAATTAGGTAAAAATCCGGGATTTACAAAATTTTATTCCCCGCAAACAAAACAGGCGACTTTCGGGGAGCGTGTCGGTTGGCTCGCATCCATATTTTCTGTTAGTTTGTAATAAACTTCAGCGAGTGGCGACTATATAGCGAACTCAATCCGACGATGAACGTGCAAAAACAAGAATTCCTGAACATGCTCAGCGCCTACCAGGGGATCATTCACAAGGTGAACCTGATCTACTTCCCGGTGGCCGAGGACCGGAAGGACAACTTCCAGGAAGTGGTCCTGCAGATGTGGAAGGCTTTTCCGCATCTGAAAAACCGGGAGAAGATAGCTTCCTGGATATACGCGATCGCGATCAATACCTCCATTTCCAAGATACGGAAAGACTCGCGCTATGTGTTTTCAGGCGAGGACGCTTTTACGGGGATGCCTTCCGAGCCCGATGCCGTCGAAAGGGATATGGATTTTCAACGGCTATTGGAGGCGATCAGGCGCTTGAAAGAGATCGACCGGTCGATTATGCTGCTGTATATCGAAGATTATAGTTACGAGGACATCGGAAAGATCATAGGAATAAGCAGTTCGAATGTAGGCGTCCGTATCAACCGGGCTAAAAAACAACTTGAAAATTTCTTAAAATAGGCAGCCATGAACAGCGATAAGATAAAAGAAATCTGGAAAGAGAATGCCGTGAGGCAGATCGACAACTACACCGAGGCCGAAATCACCTCGATCGTGCTCAAGAGCGCCCGCAAAGCGATAGGTCTCTCTTATCCGGGCCTACTCTTTTGGGCGGCCCTCCTGCTTGTCAACCTCTTTCTGGTCTGGGTGATGATGAATTATACTATGCCCCGACTGCAGACCTATAGCTATGCATTAATGGCTGCTATCTTGGTGCTGCTTTTGGGTGCTGCTTGTATTTCGGAGTGGGGGCGCAAGAAGGTGCAACGATACTCTTTCGACATGCCGTTGAAAGAGTGGGTGGAGTCGCGGATACGGGAGTTCGACAAAGGCATCGAACGCTTCAAGAGGAATTGGTTCTGGAAATACGGTATAGGGGTGGCTTGTCTCTTGCTTTTTTGCCTGATCTACATTCTTACCGTAGGCTTCTCCCTCAAGCACGTGCTGCTTCAGTTGGCCTCGGGCCTCACCACACTATTCATCGCCGCGACGATTGCAAATCGAATATTCCTGAAACGCATGACTAAAACACACAGGAAGTTGCAGGAATTATATGAACAATTGAAAGAGGACTAAAATTAAAAAACAGCGACCGAAAAGTCGCTGTTTTTATTGCCGGATCCTTGCCTGTCCTGCCCTTGCTATTGCGCTCCGGAAATACGGGAGGTATCGGCGCCGGATTCCACGGTTTTCGCCTTGAACTCTTTGCCTGTTTTGAAATTGTATCGCACCGACAGGGTGAGCATGGGGCGCGCGGAGTTGTAGTAATAGGCGTCCAGATACTCCGGATGTCGGTTGTACGCCCAGACGTTCGATGAGTCGAAAATGTCGTACACGTATGCCCCGGCGGTTAGTTTATTCTTCAGGAATTGCTGGGTAATTCCGGCGTTGACCGTATAGAATCCGCCCCGTTCCGTGTAATCCCGGTGCATGGCGGTCTGGCCGGAAGCGCTCAGAATCAGATTGGTCCCCTCCCTCAGTGTGAAGGCATTGTTGATATTTCCGGTGACGCGGTGGTTGGTCTTGCGGAACTCTTCGATGTCGTACCAGGCTAGGCTGCCGGTCACATTGGCGGTCAGATTCCACCAGCGTGTGACCTGGGCCGGAATGGCGACCGTCATGTACCACATATTGTTGCGCGCCCGGTTCTCGGGACTCGTGATCACTTTTTCGGGGTTCTCCGGGTCCACCCGGGCGAGCCAACTCCAATCGTCTTTGAGCAGGAGCGCCCCGGCCGTGACCGTGTACTTTTTGGCAAACACCCAGTTTACAGCCAACTCGTCGGAGAAACGGGGTTTCAATTTCGGGTTCCCCACCCGTGTTTCGGTGGCGCTGGCCGGTATCCGCAGGGGGACCAGCAGCCAGAAGTTGGGTCGCCTGATCTGCCTGGAGTAACTAAAGATCAATCGGCTGCGTCCGCTTTTGTTGAGTGGGATCGAGAGGTTGGCATTCGGAAAGAAATTGAAATAATTTTGCCGCTCGATGTTGTTCAAGCCCTCTGCGGCCGGTTGCGCGTAGGTATGCTCGACGCGCATTCCGGCACTCAGGCCGATGTTGTTCGGGAAGGCATAGCTGTAATTTCCATAAACGGCCGAAATGTGTTCCTCGTAGCGGGTGTCGTAGGATTGTTCCGGGTGTTTGATCCACTCTCCGTCGGTCAGGTATTCGTACACCATCCGGCTGTCTACCTCGCTGAACATGTATTTGAACCCCGTCTTGACCCGGCCGTGTTCTCCGGCGCGCAGGTCGAAAGCCCCCGCCGCCGAATAGAGGTTGTTCGATGACTCGTTCAGGCTCCGGTAGGTCTCTTCACGGATCGGGTTCCACTCCCGGTCCAGGTACTTATCTACATAATACCCCTTCCGCCAGGGGAGTGTGTTGGCATAGTCCAACAGAAGTTTGAACGAAGAACCCGCGTCATCCAACTGAGCGATATAATTCCCCGAAAGGTTCCAGGTTTTGTCCCTTTGGCGGAGTTTGTAATCTTCGATGAGGTTTTCGAACCGGCCGTCCGGGTAGCTGACCGACTCCTCCAACAGTTGACTCCTGTCCTGGGGCAGGTAGCCCTGGAAGTTGACTTCCGCGCCGACGCTGTGTTTTTCGTTGATGTCATAAAGGACACCCCCGCGCAGCGTCCCCCCGTGTATTTTACCCTTCATGTCACCCGTAAAATCGATCATGACCCCGTTCTGATTCTCCCGGTATCCCGTTATGTTGTATGTTGTCGATTCGCTGCTTTCGGTGACATTCAGATAGATGCTTGCTTTGTTGATCCGGTAATTGATGTTGAATCCCGGCTGGAACGATTGGCGGGGGTAGCCGCTCAGCCGGGTGTTGTAGCGCATGTTGACGCTTCCTTCCAACCCGTTCTCGCGCTGACGCTTCAACGTGATCTTGATGATGCCGCCCTGGGTCGCCGCCTCGTATTCCACCCCTCCCATGGGAATTACTTCGATCCGGAGAATGTCTTCCGCCTTAATGGTTTTCAGATAATTGACCAACTCTTCGCCGCTCTCACGCAGAATGCGGTCGTTGATAATGACCTGCGCATCGCTTTTCCCGTTGATCGAAATCCCGCCGCTTTCGTTTACCCACACCCCGGGGGAGAGTTCCAACATCTCTTTGGCCGTTTGGCCGATGGCGTAGGGAGAGCCGGCCACATTGACAATGAACCGGTCCGACTCGCGGGTGACGGCCTCGGCTACGACGACTACGGCATCGATATCCGTAGCCGAGGGAGTCAATGCGATGGTTTCCAGATTTGTCGCCTGGGTTAATGAAACTTCCGCTCGGTGCGGCTCATACCCCAGAAAAGAAACCTGAATCTGATAGGCGCCCCGGGGGACCTTCAAGCTGAAGAGCCCGTCATGGTCCGAAGCGGTGCCATATACCGTTAACGTGTCTTGGGCGCTTTTTAAGATCACGTTGGCGTAACCGATCGGATGATTCTGTGGGTCGGCCAGGCGGCCCGATAAGGTTAGTTGGCCGTTTTGGGCCGACAAAGCGAAGGGGAGGATCGATAAGATAATCCAGTAGAAAAAGCGCATGTTCGGGGTGGGCTGTAGTTTATTTTTCCTTGAAATACTCTGTATGATCCAAAAATATGCCAAATTGTGTATGTGTCAGGTATTCAAAGCGAAGCAAATTTCAGCCGGGGCCAAAGTGTAAAATTAATGGACACTAAGTGTCCAGAAAGTAGACGGATTTGTATGGACTCGAACAGAAAAGGGCATCCCTGGTAGTGGATGCCCTTCAAAGATATGTGTGTTCGTTCAGGTTCTCGATCCTCGTGGGGGCTCTGTTTTCTCCCCGGGCGTAACCGGGAGCGTAAACCAGAAGGTCGAGCCTTTCCCCACTTCGGAGTCGACGCCGATCTCCCCGCCCATGCGTTCGACCAGGCTCTGGCAGATCGAGAGCCCCAGGCCCGTGCCCTGGGCGAAGGAGTCCAACTTGACGAAGCGGCTGAACACCGTCCCCAGTTTCTCCGGGGAGATGCCGATGCCCGTGTCGCGCACCGTGAATTTGAGCATCCCGTTCTCCGTCATCCCGTAGTTCAGGGTGATCGACCCTTGGCAGGTAAACTTCATGGCGTTGGTCATAAAGTTCGACAGCACCTGGGTGATGCGGTTCTTGTCCCCCTCGATCATGATCTGGGGCGGGGTTTCGTCGAACACCAGGCTGACGTTTTCGGAAACAACCCTCAGCGAGAACATCTGGATGATCTCCTGGCAAAGCTGCCGGACGTCCACCGTTTTCATCGTGAATTCCATGGTGCCCGCCTCGATCTTCGAGATGTCGAGGATGTCGGAGATCAGTTTGAGCAACAAGCCGTTGTTCTCCTGAACCAGGTTGATGTACTGCTGCCGCTCCTCCGGCGACTCGGTCTCGGCCAACAAGGAGGAAAACCCGACGATAGCGTTGAGCGGGGTGCGGATCTCGTGGCTCATGTTGGCCAGGAAGGCCGACTTGAGCCGGTCCGATTCCTCGGCTTTCTCCTTGGCCTTGACCAGTTCCAGTTCCACCTCCTTGCGGGGGGTGATGTCGGTGGCCAGTTCCATGATCACCCAGCGTCCGTCGATCCATTGCAGGGCCGTACTCTGGATGGTGTACCAGCGTTTGGTCAGGGGGTTGTAGTCTTCCCAGACGCGGACGCCTGTGGGGAGGTGATCTTTGTCCAGCAGTTGCGGCTTAGGGCAGTGCTTGCAGACGTCGTTCAACCCCGCGTTCAGCATTTTCCAGCATTCGATGTTCTCCAGGGTCCCTCCGGCTTCTTCCCGGAAAGGCTTGTTGGCGAAGAGAATCTTCAGCGAGTCGTAATCGGTGACGAAGATGTTGGCGTTGATGTTGTCCAGCACCTTCTGCATGGTTTGCTGCGACTGTTGCAGGGACACCTCGGCCTGCCAGCGCTTGGTGGCGGTGGAGACGATCTGCGAGATCTGGCTCATCAGCTCGATGTCCTTGTCGTCCCATTGCTTCACCCGGCAGAAGTTAAACGACAGGAAGCCGAACTGGATGCCCCGTTGCGACAGCGGAAAGACGGCGATGGATTTTACACCCTGCCGTTCGAGCATGCCTGAAATAAAAGGGTCGAGCGAATAGATGTCCGACGTGCAAATGATGTTGTCGTCCTTGAACATGTCGAACCAGGGTTTCCCGGCTTCGAGGGTCAGGCTCCGCAGGTAGTCTATGGCGGGTTCGATGCCCTCGTTGCACCACTCGTTGGTGCAGCCGTAGGTCACTCCGTCCGGGTGGTTTTCCCAGGTCGCCAGGCGGTCGACGCCGGTATAGCGGCCGATTTCGGCCAAAGCCAGGTTCATGGCCGTGGGGATCTCCTCTTCCAACTGCAGGATTTGCAGGACCTTGATGAACAAAGCCTGGCGCCGGGTAGTCGCTTCCAGTTCCGCCTGGCTCTCCAGCAGGTCCTTGGATTTTTCCTCGACCATCCGTTCGAGCTGCGTGCGGTACTGCTCCGGTTCCAGGTCGGTCGGTTTCAGGGGGGAGGGAGATGGATTCATATTGTATTTATGTGCAGTAGTATATGTCGTTTTTGGGAACGGACGGACGATTTCAGGCCGCCGTTTTCATGCCCGGAAAAAACGTGATTCCAAAGGTAGTTATTATTCTTTTCCGGATCAATGTTATCGGCTGATTTCTAAGTTTGTTACGAAATTCGTGGAATCTGGGCAGGAAAAGAGCGGTCCGTTTTTCGGGAATCGGGTTATACCTTTTATCCATAAAAGCATTTTTTGTACATTAGGACCATGAAAACAGCCGTTAAGTCCAGCCTGATTAGTAGATTTTATAAAAATACCTATGGATGTTAATCACCTGAGCCCTTTGCGCAAGGGAATCGTGGGGGTGCAGTTTCTCTTCGTCGCCTTCGGGGCGGTCGTGCTCGTGCCCCTGCTTGCCGGTCTCGATCCTTCCGTGGCCCTCTTTTCGGCCGGTGCCGGCACGCTCCTCTTTCACCTGGTCACCCGGGGGAAAGTGCCCATTTTCCTGGGGAGCAGTTTCGCTTTTATCGTACCCGTCGTTAAGGCGACCGAATTGTACGGGCTGGGCGGTACGCTCTCCGGGATGATCGGGGTGGCGCTGGTTTATTTCCTCATGAGCGCCCTGGTCAAATGGCAGGGACTGCGTTTTGTCAACCGCCTGTTTCCTCCGGTCGTCATCGGTCCGGTCATTGTTCTCATCGGCCTCTCCCTGGCCGGCACGGGAGTGAGCATGGCGCAGCAAAATTGGGTGCTGGCCTTGCTGTCGCTCGCGACGGCCGTCTTCGTGTCGCTCAAGGCCAAGGGGCTGTTCAAACTGATCCCTATTTTTTGTGCCATTGCGGTGGGTTATGTGACTGCCCTGGTTTTCTATGATGTGGATTTGTCGGGGATGCGTGAGGCGGCCTGGATCGGTCTGCCGAAATTCGTTTTCCCGGAATTTTCCTGGGAGCCGATGCTGTACCTGATTCCCGTAGCGATCGCCCCGGTCGTCGAGCACATCGGCAACATCTATGTGGCGAACACCGTCTGCAAGAAGGATTTTGTCAAAGACCCGGGCTTGCACCGCACCTTGTTCGGAGACGGCCTGGCCTGTCTGTTCGGCGCCTGCATCGGCGCCCCTCCGGTCACCACCTACGCCGAGGTGATCGGGGCCATGTCGATCACCAAGGTGACCAGTCCCCAGGTGATCCGCATCGCCGCCTTCACGGCGATCCTTTTCTCCATCGTCGGAAAGGTGAGCGCCTTTCTCAAGTCGATTCCGGACGCCGTCTTGGGCGGGATCATGTTGCTGCTGTTCGGCACCATCGCCTCCGCCGGGATCAATACCTTGCTTATCCATTCGGTGAATCTGAGGGATTCGCGCAATATCGTGATCGTCTCCCTCACGCTGACCGTCGGCATTGGCGGGGCCGTCCTCTCCTGGGGCAATTTCTCGCTCTCCGGGATCGGTCTGGCTGCCATCGTGGGGGTGGTGCTCAACCTGCTTCTGCCGCAGGAAGCGGTGGAAACGAGCTGACGGGCAGCCTTCGTAAGTACGGCAAGAGCGGCCCGCGGGCCGCTCTTGCTCTTATGGCAGGTAACCTTCCCGTTCAATGGTTACTTTTCCAGCATGATCGGATAGGTGGTCACGCCCGACGTGGTGGACAGGTAGTCCGAGGCGATGCCCAGTCCGACGGTCGGCATTACTTTGGCCGTGGCGGTCGCACCGCTTAAGGCCACTTGCTGCCTCATCAGTTCATCGTACCGGGGAGCGTCGGCGAGTTTGGTCTTGATGCGGCCCTGTATTTTGCCGGTCAAATTGCTCCAAAGGGTATAGCATTCGCTTTCGCAGGCGCTCCGAAGGCCCATGACGGCCCGCTCTTCCGACTCGCTATAGGCATCCACATGGCCGGCGACCAAGGCGGAGCGGGGTATGGCGGCAATCTGCGGCTCGTATTTTTTGTGAATGGCGTCGATCTGGAGGACAACTTCTTTCGTATCCGTGCTGTTGAGGCGGTCGATTTCCGCCCAGCGGTCGGTGATTTTTTTCAATTCGGCGGCGATATCGGCTTGCGACTGGACGCTCTTGGTGAGCCGGGCGGTCTCGGCCTGCCGGGCCATGGCCTGCGGAGAGGCGGCCGCAGCCTGCATCCGTTGCATCCGGTCGCCCTGCTGGAGGTAGGCTTCGGCCTGTTTGTCGGTCATGCCCTCCAGCGCTTTGACCTCAGCGGCGGTCAGCCCGTTGAACGCATTGGCATTGGCGTTCCCCAGCGCGGCAAGTACCTCCTGGTCGCTTTTCCCTTCGAGGGCCTGCAAGTCGCCGAGCGACATGTTGCCCATCCCGGCGGCGGCCAGTTTCTTTCCCGCCATCTGCTGCGCCATCCCCATCAACTGGTCGTCGCTCATATTCTGCAACTGGGCCACGGAATGCCCCGTCTGCTGTTGCGCTATGCGCTCCGCATCGCTTGTGGCGGCGGCTTCCACCTGATCGCCCAGCTGCTTGCCTTGTTCCAGAAGGGCATTGATTTGCTGAAGGAACGCTTCGACGACGGCGTTCGCGGCGGGTCCTTTGTCGGGAGGGTTGAGGCGGGCCGCCACCAGCGTGGCCACAGAGGGCATGGAGGGACATTGCCCGATCAGGGCTTCGGGTGTTACCTGCGCCTGCGCCACAATTGGCAGGGCACACAAGAGTAATAAACAGATATTTTTCATCTCTCGTGATTTTAGGTTATAGTTTCACAAATTCTACACGGCGGTTTTTCGCCCGGCCTTCGTCGGTCGAGTTCTCGGCGATGGGGTTGTTCTGCCCCTTGCCGGAGGCGGTCAGGCGGTCGGCGGAGATGCCCATTTCCGTCAGCTTATCCACGATGGCCTGGCTGCGGGCCTCGGAAAGTTTCTGGTTGGAGGCGGCGTTGCCCGTGTTGTCGGTGTGGCCCTCGACCGAGAATTTCAGATCGGGGTTCTCATTCATCAACTGTGCGATGCGGTTGATCTCGCCCATCGACTCGGGCTTGATGGTCGATTTGGCGATGTCGAATGTGATGCCGTAAGTGATAAACTTGCCGTCGCTCATCATGCGGTCGTAGAGAGGTACCGCGCCTTTGGCGATGCGGATGTTCTTGATAAACCTTTCATCCGGAGATTCGCCTGCGTAGGAGAATATCTGGAAGTGCGAGGGTGCATCACAGCGTGGAATATTCACAACACGGATTCCATTGACATAAAACTTCATCGCGCGCTTGTTGAACGAGATCGCAATGTGGTTGAAGTCGCTCAATTTGAATTTATACTCCGCCTCGCCCTTGCTGGTCTCTCCCGCGTTCTTCCATTCCCATGAAATCCTGGAATCGCGTTTCATGCTGTTACTGGAATTATACCAATACGCTCGGAAAACGACCTTTCCGGTGGCATCCAGCAGATCGATGTTGTAACGGTTGTTTATCTGACAGTTGTCTTTTCCTCCTTCCTGCTTCCGACAGGGCACGTAGAGGTCAAACTCGACGGTAAATTCATCCGGCAGATAATCCTTTTCCTTCATAAAAGGCATAAGTAGCGTTTCTTTTTCCATGTGGATGGCGTTTTCGCCGCCGACGCTGGCGACTTCAGCGTTACCGCGTTTCAAATCCCACATTGAGGGGAATTCGCCCAGTTTTTCACCTACCAATAAGTCTTCGAAAATAATCTCATCACCCGCGACAAAATCACTCTTAGCATAGGTCATTTCAAGGGATTGCCCCTGCCGGACATTGCCGCTTGGCGCGCTTGCAGGCTGCTCCGCAGCATCCGCAGTCGCCGTTTGTTCTGCCTGCCCGGCTTGTTCTGTCTGTGGGTTGTTTGGGTCGCCTTTGTAGGTGGCGGGGTCGGTGGCCTTGTCGATGGCGCCCCCCACCGCCTTCTCTGTTTTTTCCTCGGCCTTGCGGGTGACGGTGCGTTCGGCCGCCGAGCCGATTTTTTTCAGAAGACCCTGCGCGTCGGCCTGGAAGGCCGAGGCTGTGATCAACACGAACGCTGTAATTACAATCTTTACCGTTTTCATAATCTCATACAATTAGAAGGTTAGCATGGATGGTGATTCGGATATGACTTGTAAATTTTCAGGAGATCCCTGTATATGCAAAAATATCTTTTTTTTACAAACCACAAAGGCTGTATAGTCAAATATTTATGCGCTCGATTCGCCTTTCTTCTGCATGCCGCGCCAGTATTGCGTTTTGTGTTTCATAAAAAAATATTGCAGACTTCTCAAAAGGGGTTATGTAAGGAATATATGTAATTTTGGAATTATTCCGGGGAAACCATCTTATCGCGATTATTCGCTTTTTTAGAGAAGAAAGAGATTCCGGAAGAATTCGCTGGTGCCGAGTTTGAAATCAAACTTTATGGCATGTGTAGTCCAAAGGAATTTAACTAGCTGAAAATCACGAAAATTTCCCATTTGAGCGCGATTACTTTCATTATTTCACTATTTTTGCCTATCATATTCTTTTTTTGATGTACGCTATTTAGAACACCGTGAGGGCGAAATTCATACAGAAAACAGCTCTTGTTCTGAAATTTCAGTCAGACCGTAGTGTAAGTTCAGCATCTATGAAATCGGTTGTTACGATAATTATATTAATCGTCTCCTCCCTGTTCTCTTCCCTCCTGGGAGCGCAGGATAATCCCTATTGGGAGATGGCCGGCAAACCCTACCGGCTGTATTACCGTGATCTGGAACGACAATTGGCGGGCATGGACACGACCACCCCGGACGAAGCCGCCCGGATGGCCGGCCAAATGCGAGAGGTTGCCCGGCGGTCGGGTGACAAGCGGTGGTTGCTCGAAGCCGATTATTACCTGCAATTGCACAGCCTCTCCCATGCCCTCTATGTGCTCGCGCAAAAGGGTGATTTGAAAGCGCATGAAGCCGCCGAAGGAGAGAAGGCCATCGCCGGGCTGCTGCCCCTGCTGGAACGGGCGAAGCAGATGGGCGCTGTCAACTTGAATATCCGCATCGCCAATCAGATTATGGGGATTTGCTTCACCCGTACCCTCAACTACGAAATGGGCTTCCGCTACAGTCTGATGGTGGAAGATTGGCTGTCGAAGGTCTCGGCGAAGGATTTTCCCACGAAATCTTCGGCCTACCTCGATCTCGAACGCTGGTACAACCGTTTCGGCGAGTATGAAAAGGCCGAAAGTCTCTGTCATAAAGTCATCGAAGAGCCGGCGGCAGACGAACTTGCCTGGAAGTCGCGGCTGCATGCCCTGAATGACCTGGGGAGCCTCATTCGCAACCACGCACACGACCTGAATCGATCCGACAGTTGTTTTTTTCGTATCCTGGCCACTGCTCCGCCCGACATTACGGATAGCGAAGCGTGCAGCGAACGCGACCTCTGGTCGTACATAGCCAAGGGTCAGTTGGGCACCAATAGCTATCTTCGTGGCGACCACGACAGCGCTATCCCCCTGCTTGCCTACGCCGTGGAACGCATAGCGGCGCACAACCCCTACAATTATAGCTATACCGCCGGGAAAGCCCTGCTGCTTGCCGATATCTATATCAAACGCAATGAACTGCCTCAGGCGAAGCGATACCTTGACTCGGCCCATCTATACATTCAACGTGCGCCCGAAGCAGCACAATGGCATACCTACTATCCCGTGCTGGCACGCTACTATGGCGCCCGGGGCGACTCCCGTCAGGCGCTGGCTTACATGGATTCCACGCTCAATGCCCGCAACCGCCATGAAGAAGAGTTCAACCTGCGTAAACTGCATTTGGCCGAACAACGCGTACAACAGGAAAAGCTCGACTTGGAAAAACTCCGCAGCGAATGGTATCGCCGTTCGATGCTGGTTGTATCCGTTTTTTTATCACTCATCTGCTTTCTGCTGAGCCTGCTCTATTATTATGTCAGGAAGAAAAAAACTTACTACCGCAACCTGGTGCAGAAAAACAGGCAATGGGCCGACAGAGACCTTTCGCCGCACCCAACGGAAAAAGACGCCGAACTCACTGTCCGTATACATGAAGTGATGACAGGCCGACAGCTTTACCGCAACAGCACCCTCACGCTGGATACCCTGGCACGTCTGCTGGAGGTAAACCGTGAGACGGTATCCCGAGCTATCAATCGTTCAACGGGTAAGAACTTCACCCGTTTCCTGAATGAATACCGCATCAAAGAAGCCATACACCTGTTATCGGCGGAACACCGCGGGAAGATTAATTTCGACGAACTTTCCGAGCAGGTAGGCTTCAACAACCGCACTACTTTTCATCGTACCTTTAAGCAGATCACCGGCCTCCCGCCCAATGAATTTAGGAAAAAAATCAGATAGCGGGCAATATCCGGAAAAAATATCAATCTGATTGTTTGTTGGTTGCGGGTGTTTTTTTGACGAATCATGATTTGATAACGGATTTTGTTTTTATCTTTTTACATTTGAAACGGCACAGTATAAGGCCGTTCCTAAAAAGTAACCGAAATATGAAGATGAAAACAACCAACCGATTCTTGCTCTTGCTTGCTCTTGCATCCCTGTTCTTGGCCTCGTGCAGCAAAGACGATGAAGAAGTAACGCCGGATCAGGATCCTTTTGCGAGCCGTATCGTCGTGCTGGACGGAACCCATGGCGGGACATTGCTCAAAATGGCCTCCCGAATCCTGAAACCGACGGATCAGGTGAACCTGTTCAATCCGCTCTCCATGGCCGATTCGCTGAAGATCGCTTCCTCCGATGCGATCTATGTCGTTCTGGATGGCCGCTATCTGACCGACGCCACCCTGGCTGCCACCCTGAAAGATATGTGGCAACGCTTTTACGCCACCCTCTCTCACAAACTGATCCTGGTGTATGACGGCCGGACGGCTTCGCCCGGGCTCACAGCGCAGGTGGCCGGGTTTTATGTCAGCTCCGGCTATTATGTCCGCTCATTCGGGCCGGGGCTGTCCAGCCAATTGATCGAGCAGGAGGCGATGACCGATTCCCAGCTGGAAAAAACCATCAACGAAATCAGAGAAAAGCGGGCACGGGGAGTGTCGGCCATGGGGACGGAGGAAGAGATGAATCAGTACTCGTTCGTGCGTTCGCTGCGTTTTAACTTTTACCGGGCCAGCGATGTGTATGGTGAGAACGATGACGACGTTATCACCAGAGGCAAAGACGTCGAACAGATGACGGAAGAACAACGCCGCCGAAGCGCCTACGGGGATTTCATCGTCAAGTATACCATCTACGCGCTTGAAGGATACAAGGACCATTCGCTGTTGATAGAAGCAAATGGAGCCGGTTTTACCACCAATCTGCTGCGGTGGGTGCGGCATACTTATACCTATAAAGACCAAATTGAATACTTCACCGACTCGGCTCACACCAAGAATTTCGTGCGTGCTTACAATATGTCTATCTCGGTGCAGGGCAAATCTAAAATACCGCGGATTGTTCAGGCGCTTCCTTCGGCTGAGAATGGCTCGAAAACCGTTTCGGAGACGCGCTCTGCCGCCATTGGGTTTAGTGTGCCGAGTTCCGGCGTTCCGTCGGGCGGTATTTCGTTTAATATGTCCAACTCGGTTGCCTACGACCAACCCTCGTTTTCTACCGCACCCTCCTACAGTACCGATGCCGACGTCCACTCGTATACGCAGCTTTGGGTGACACGACCGGCGAGCGAATACTGGCTGGAGCCCGATAGACTCGACACCCGCAGTCTGTATTATTGGCAATCCCACCCAGGACCCTACATTGATGTCAAAACTCATCATGCAACGTTGCGTAACCTGGATATTCCTGCGCTGTTTCCCATCACATTCCGCAGTTTCAGTCCGCAGGTTTCCCTCCTTACACATATCGAGGAAGATGAAGTGACGGTGGAAACGGGTGTTACCGCCCATCTGCAAGACAATATGAACAGTGAGAGGACACGCGGATATGTGATGCGTTTATCCGTGGAGGCATCCGAACGGGTAAAGATCATTTTCTCCGACGACACTATTTTCTGGGAATAATTTTTAAACGACGACTCGATGAAAACGAACCAAATATTCGGTATTTTTTTCTTGCCCTTGTGTGCAATGGCACTGTTGTTTTGCGGGTGCTCGAAAGACGACCCTGCCGAGACCACCGGGACCGCCGGGACCAGCCAGGAAATATTGGCCATTGTAGACGACGGCATGGAAACGTTATACAACGCTTACAGCCGCTTTTTTCCGCAGGCGACGCGTGTTTCCGTGGACGAAGCGCTGGCCATGACGTCCGTGGCCGGCGCCAAACGGATCGTACTCTTCTCTTCCCTGGGCGACGATAGCTTTTCAGAGGACGACAACAATTCTTCGTTGGCCCGGCTGTGGAAAACGCTCCTGAAACCGGCTCGCAACAAAGCGGTCATGTTACTGGCTGTGGGCGAGGGGGTGGAATCCGGCCGGGTGGTGACACATACGGGCGTTGACTTCGGCGGCGGCCTCTACTTGAAATCCATGGCTCCGGCCGGTAATGTGTTTTTTCAGCCTGCCGACCGCTTTAACGAATCCCAAATAGCCCATGCGCTGGAGTCGCTATATGACGATGCCGAAATGCGAACCGGAATGACAGTCGATGCAACGCCGCAAACCAGTACCGCGAGTTTTAGCATAAAGAAACTTTATACCGGCACCCGGCAGGCCACCATCAACCCGTCGTATACGGAAATTGCGGATGCCGATTTTACGTTTTCGTCCACTGACGTGGATAAAATCGCGATCATGCTCGATGTAGAGGTAAAAGCCTACTCCTATCCCGGATCGACCGACCGCTATGCGGAGGTTACCATCAGAGGCGCAGGCATCCAGCCTCGTCTTGACCTGAACAATGGAACTGTATTGACAGACTGGCATCATTCCGGCCACGCATACATCAAGAACCTGGCGCAGTATTATTTTTTCGGCATAAAAGCCCGGCAGAACCAGGGTGCTCCGTTGATCTACTCCTACCTGCCGACCAATCAACTGTCGTCGACCAATGTGAGCAATTCCCACGGTCTTTCGCTCGATTTCAGCCTGGGGAAATCGCTCTCGACGGGCGTCAAGTATGCCGTTTCCCAAACCGTATCCTATTCCCAGAAGGATTTTCAGACTGTGGCCAACCGGTGGAGCGGCAGTGGAAGCGATGCCGTCATGGAATGGAAGGTATGGGCCTTGAATATAAATGGAGGTCTCGATGCCTGGGTTCTCAGAGGAAACGGCTTTGAGCAGGAGGCGTATCTCAATACGAATAATATCACGTACACCGAGATACCGATCCGTGCCACTTCGGCGTTTGTAGCCAAGCAAAGCGACCTACCCCAGCCTTACAGCCTATTTGCTCCGGACATGAAAGCGACCATATATACCTCTTCGTCCTCTCTCAATATCCAGGCGGAAGGAGGTGTGGTGTGTCAGAATACTGAAATTCAATACAATGCGGGCGCCCGTTGGCTGGGTAGTGGCGTAAAATTTAGCACAAAATCCTTCTCCCACCACGGCTCGATCGACATCGATTTCGGCAATGGCGAGCAATGCCTGATGGATAGCGAATGAGACCGTGCCGTTGAAAACAGCCTTCCCTTTATAAATTTACAAGAGCGACCAACCGGTCGCTCTTGTAAGTTTATAACGATGGGATTGTGAGTGAATTAAGCAAGAAATCCGCTTAATACTCTTCTTCGTTGAATGAAAATGATATTAATTAATAATCAATATATTACATGATATTTTATTTGATTTTAGTCGCATGTTAATAAGTTTAATTTTCGATGTTTTATGTGTTACTTCCGGATAACATGGCAGATAGATTAAAGGACTAATTTGTCCGATTCCCGGGACGAAATGCTCCCCGTCTACCGTTTGTGCGGGACGACGGCCATGGAAACGGGAAGTCCGTCGGCGACATCCACCATTTCGCCGTTCTTCCAATAGACGACTCGTGTGAAACCGGGCACTGATGAGTCGCCATGACACCCCAGCAGATAGACATCCCCGTCCGCAACGGCAATGCTCTGTCCGGTGGCTATTCGTCCGCCGGGCATGTGGACTTCCTGCCCGTTTTTCCAGTATTTGGCATTGTAGTCGTACGGTGGCGCCGAGTAGGTCCCCTCCTCTCCGGAGGTGTATACGTCCCCGTTGTACAGGGTCATGTGATAAGCTACGTCAACTTCCCGGTCCGTGCCCGTGAGTCGGTTCCACTGTCCGTTCTTCCAATGGAAATGACAGGCCACCAGCCTGTCCTCTTCTTCGTCGTACTGATCTGTGTCAATCAGTAGATGCACATCGTTTCCGGATACGACGATCTTTTTGACCCAGCCCCCTTGTTCCTGGCCGTCCATCAACTCCGTGCGCACCCCGTTTTTCCAATACATGGCGACCCCATATTCATTCAACCGCATCCCGTAGCCGGCGACATAGACGTCGTTTCCCTGCACTTCGATGTCGTGTCCGAAGCTCTTCATCAACTCATCCTGGAAGAGCAGGGTGGAGACCCCGTTCTTCCAGTATTTGGCGGTCCCTATGAGCTCGGAGCCTTCCCATCCGACGACGTAGACGTCGTTGTTATGCACCTTGATGCCATTGGCATTGTTGAACAACATGGTGCCGGGCAGAATGGATTCGACCCCGTTGGTCCAGAGGACGGCCTCCACTCCGCCGTCGACCCCGTCCGGAGCGTACCGGGTACCCACGACATAGACGTTCGCTTCGGTAACGGCCATGCCCGTGACTTTGGTTATCCAGCCCGTTTTTGTGGGCAGCGTTCTTTTTACGCCGTTTTTCCAATAGACGGGGGTTTGTTCCAGGTTGGCGTCATGGCCCGCGATGTAGATGTCGTACTGTTTGGGATTCGGATCTCCGTTTTGCTTGGTGGCTTTCTGGGTGACGGTGACCTGCTGCTGCCCGCCGCCCGAAAGAATGGTGATGCCGGCCGAACGCTGGGCCCCCGAGAAGTTCTGCTCTAGGGTGATCGTAAAGGAATGGGATCCGGCCTGGCTGCCGCTGCTGGGGGAGACGGATATCCACGAGGGGACGCCGCCCCGGGTGCCGGAGGCCGGGTGTTCGGGGGCGCCGTCGGCCGCTGCGAGGGCCGTGGGTGTGGTTTCGGTGATGGAGGTACTCCAGGCCCCGGTGGTGGTGAAGGCGACCGCCGCGGCGCCCTGCGTCTGGTCGGCATGGACGGTCTGGGTCAATGCCTGCGGATTGTCTATTTTGACGTCGGGGACTTCTGCCGGAGGGTTGTTTTTCGTGCAGCCGGCGGCCAGCAGGAGCAGGGCAAAAATCGCCGCTCTTTTTTCAAGGAAGTGCTGTTTCATGTCGGTCGTTTTTAGGGGTGAATGAATTTGAGCAATAGTGTGAAAAAGTAGGGAGCAAAAAAACGCGAATAACTATTTTGCGGAAGTGAAAATGAAATCGATATTTACAAAGTACCCGATGAGGGAAATTAACGGATGATTTCCCACTTCAAAAATCATCATTATGCTGTGGATAAACTATTTGATTCCACAAAATTTCTATCGAATTTCACAAAATTTCACAGCCCGAACCCTTGCTCTCAAACTCGCTCGCTGAGGATGGAGCCCGGCGGGTATTACGTTATGGCCGGAGCGGCTTCTTGAGGAAGAGAAAGCATGCCCGCCCGCCCTGATTTACAGGGGTGGGAAATAATTCAGGATGGATTATCTTTGGGAAAAGAAAAATAGTACGAAATCCTCATGAACGACTGGTTTCTCATATCCGCCACCATGCTGATCTCCTCCGCCCTGTTTTGCACGGTGCTCATGTGGATGATGCGCGGGAACAGCCGTCCCAAATTGATGCTGGCCCGGATCTCGACCCTGATTTCGGCTTATGTGGTTTACATGTTGGCGGCACTCTACCTGCATCCGGATTTCCGCTCTCAAAAACTGGAATATGTATACAGCCTGGTATGTATCGCTCTGGTATGCTTGATATTCATCTATTTCCGCATGCTGATGCTGCCCTGGGTGAGCAACCGGAAACCGATCATCCGCCTGCTCTGTGCGTTGACTGGCTACACCATGCTCTACCAGCTGCTCGCCCTCTACTATGCTCCCTCCCCGGAAATCTATACTTTAGATGATCTGCTGCGTAATTTCAGCCATCCGCTTGTGCTGCTGAGGCTGGCGGCTTTTTTCAATTTCGTTTTGCTGCTTGCATGTAACGCGGTCAGAACTTATGCTATGTATCTGCACCACAAGGCTAACATTGCGAGTCAGTTCTCCTTCCGGGAAAATATCAGCTTGGCCTGGTTGCCCTACCTGATCGTGCTTTATATGTTGTATGGGGTATGGACCGTATTCGATTTCTTTATTTCGGACGAGGTCAGTTGGGCATTTGTCGCCTCCAATTTCCTGTACACATTATTCTATTTGAGCATTAATTTGCTGGGAGTTCGCCAACAAGACATTTATACGGCAGCGGAAAGCGACCAAAACCGCAAAGAAGACGTGGTTGCGGCTGTCAGTAGCATACCTGCCGAAATCCGCCAAAAACTCAACAACGAGCTCATTGTACTGATGGAACAGAACCAAAAGTACCGCAACCCGGAGCTCCGGCTCGATGCGGTGGCCAGGGCTCTGAGTACCAACCGGACCTACCTTTCGACGATCATCCGGGAAGATTTCAGGGAGAACTTTATCGGATTTGTGAACGGTTACCGGATCAAAGAGGCCAAAGAGTTGCTTTCGAACGGCGCGGCAACACTACCCATGGCTGAGGTGGCCGAAAAAGTCGGCTTTAAAAGCATCTCGTCGTTTAATACATTCTTCAAAAAGACTACGGGTATGAGTCCGACACAATTCCGCAAATCGATTGGAATGTCAGATATTGAATAGATACTCATGCATTTATTTGTAAATTTATTCCTATTTCCATGGGGTTTGGATACAAAAAGAGCGACCCGAGAGTCGCTCTTGTAAGCTTATGACAATGGTATTATGTGTAAATTAAGCGAAAAGTCGGCTTAATACTCTTCTTCGTTGAAGAAGAAGTCATCCTTGCTCGGGTAGTCGGGCCAGATGTCTTCGATGCTTTCGTATATTTCGCCCTCGTCTTCGATTTCGTTCAGGTTCTCGATGACTTCGAGGGGGGCGCCCGAACGGACGGCGTAGTCGATCAGTTCTTCTTTGGTCGCGGGCCAGGGCGCGTCTTCCAGTTTTGAAGCTAACTCTAAGGTCCAATACATAGTCGTGTCTTTTTTAGCCGGTTAGCGAATGTGTCGTGTCGTTATGGAGTGCAAAAGTAAAATAAATTTCTTTATATCATACTTTCCACAGAATTTCTTTTGCGTTAAGTTCTTGCGCTAGCTTGCGGCCCAGGACGTAGAAGTAGTCCGACAGCCGGTTAATGTACTCTCGGACAGCGTCCTCCACGGGGCATTCTCCGCCGAGCGTGACGATGCGCCGTTCGGCCCTTCGGCAGATCGTGCGGGCGATGTGGGCCATTGAGACCCGGGGTTCTCCTCCCGGCAGGGTGAAACACTGTACCGCGGGCAACTCCGCTCCTGTCCGGTCGATGGCTTCCTCGAGGAAGCGGACCTGGGGGGCGCCCAGCTCGGGCAGGGTCTTGCACCCGGCCTCTTCCGCGGCCAGGTGGGACGATAGCCGCATCAGGTGGTCCAGCACCTGCAACAGGTCGGCGCGGTAGGGCTCGAAGGCCTCTCCGGCGGGCAGGCTGTCCCGCAGAGAGGCCGTGTGGGCCATCAACTCGTCCACGGTGCCGTAGGCTTCGAGGCGGGGATGGTCTTTGGGGACACGCTTGCCGCCCACGAGCGAGGTCGTGCCTTGGTCTCCGGTTTTCGTATAGATCTTCATGGCTTATGAAGTTTTATATGCGGTAATGCTGCGGCTGCAATTTCCGGTCGAAGACGCAGATCTGCAGGTTGCAGCGGTCGATGCTCAAACAGGGGCGGCGGTGGCGGATCGACCGGACCGCTTCCCGGCTCCGGCGGGTCAGGTGCGGGGCCAGCACCACCAGGGTATCCTGCTGCTCGGAGGCCCTTTCGGAGGCCTGCATCAACACCCGGAGCGAAACGCCGGGCAGCAGGATGCAAAGATTGTGCCCGCCGGGGTGGGTGGGGCCTATGCCCCCGGACGGAAGTCCCGGCCCGAGCAGGGTGTAGGCGTTCAGCCCGGTGTGGGTGTAGAGGTTTTGCAGCAGTACGGATTGCTTGTGTCCCACGCCGATCAGCCGCAAGGCGTCGTATAAATCCCGCTCGGGCCCGATGACCTGCCCGGCCATAAACACATGGCGCACCAGCGAATAGAGGAAGGGGGAGTGGATGCTCCTTCCCCGAAAGTGGCGCAGGTGGATGCGCGAGCGGACGCCGTAATAGGCTTGTGTAATGGGCCTAAGCATGTTATTCTTTCAGTTCCCCGGCCAGGTGGCCGGTCGAGTAGGCGATCTGTAAATTATAGCCTCCGGTATCGGCGTCGATGTCCAGCAACTCGCCCGCGAAGTAGAGCCCCCGGACCAGCTTCGATTGCAGGGTCTGGGGGTCGACCTCCCGGGTATCCACGCCCCCGGCCGTGACGATGGCCTCGGGGAAGGGACGGTAGTCGCTGATGGGCAACCGGAAATGTTTCAACATCTTCACAAACACCTCTTGTTGCCCGGCGGTAAGTTGGCTCAAGGAGCTGTCGGGCTCGATGCCCGCACCGCGCAGCAGGATGGGCGCCAGGGCGGAGGGCAGCAACTTGCCTCCCAACTGCCTGGCGGTGGCTTTCGGGCCCAGGACTTCGATCTCGCGCCCGAGGCGGGCCAATAGCTTTTCGGGGCTCAGGGCCGGTTTGAGGTCGATCAGGGCCTCGACCCGGCGGCCGTCGATCAGCGCGTCTACTGCTAGTCGGCTGACCCGCAGGACGATGGGCCCGGTGATGCCGGTGGCCGAAAATTCCAGCTCGCCGAATTCCTCGGCTTCGGGTTTTCCGTGGATCAGCACTTGCAGCGCTACGTTGCGCAGGCTCAGGCCCTGGAGCGAACGCACGTCGGCACTCGTTTCCAGCGGGGTGAGCGAGGGCCGCACCGGCTCGATCTCGTGCCCGAGGCGGTGGGAGAGGTTGTAGCCGTCCCCCGAGGAGCCCGTGGCGGGGTAGGAGGCCCCGCCCGTGGCAAGGATCAGCTTCTCGCAGGCGATTTCCTCCTTGGCTCCCCCCTGGGCTTCGACGATCACGCTGCGGATTTTTCCGTCCGCGGTCAGGATGCCCTGCACCCGGGTGTGACACTGGATGCGCACGCCCTGAGTCTCGCACCAGCGGATGTGGGCGTCGGCGATGTCCCAGGCCCGGCCGCTGGCGGGGAAGACTCGCTCGCCGCGCTCGACGTTGAGTGGAACACCGATCTGCTCGAAGAAACGGACGGTTTCCTCGTTGTTGAAGGCCCGGAAGGCCGGGGTGAAGAATTCGGCTCCGGCGCGTACCTTGGCCAGGAAGTCGGCTTCGGAGCGCGTGTTGGTGAGGTTGCAGCGGCCCTTGCCGGTGATGCGCACCTTGCGCTGGGGCTTCTCCATCCGTTCGCACAACAACACGCTTTTCCCGGACGAGGCGGCCACTCCGGCCGCCATGACCCCGGCGGCACCTCCGCCGGCCACTATGACGTCAAAATATCTCACTACAGTTTCTAAATTTCTCGCAAAGATAAAAAATACTCCCGCTTTCTTTCGGTTTGCAGAAAAATATCGTACTTTTGCCGACCCTCATTTAGTAGAGAGATAACCACCTGGAGCGCTCCGTTCGCTCCGTAAGTTCCTGCGTATGCTAAGCCGAAGATTACTGAGAATCAAAGCTGTCAAGGCCCTTTATGCCCATTTTAAGTCGGAATCGGATTCCCTGACAGCCTCCGAGAAAAACCTGATGTTCAGCATCGGCAAAACCTACGAACTCTACCACCAGTTGCTGTGGTTGATCGTCGAGGTGGCCCGCGTGGCCGAAGAACGCATCGAAGTGGGCCGCCGCAAGCACCTGCCCACCCCCGAGGAACGCAACCCCAACACCAAATTTATCGAGAACCGGGTCGTGGAGGCCATCCGCGAAAGTACGGCCCTGTGCGATTACCTCACCGCCCACAAGCTGGGCTGGACCAACTACCCCGAACTGATCAAAAAGCTCTGCCAGTCGATGATGCAGAGCGACTATTACGCCGCCTACATGGCCGATGAGAACCGCTCGTTCAAGACGGACCTCAAGCTGGTCATGGACTTCTACCTCCAGACGGTGGATACCTGCGAGGAATTGGAAGACGTGGTCGAGGAACAGTCGATCCATTGGGCCGACGACCTCGATTTCGCCAACATTCTGGTGCTGCGCACCCTCGAGGACATGAAGCCCGCGCAGAGCGACCTGCCCCTGCTGCCCAAGTACAAGAACTCCGACGACGAGCAGTTCGTCAAGGAACTCTTCCGGGGCGCGATGGTCAACCAGGCCTCCCACTTCGAGTACATCGACAAGTTCACCCGCAACTGGGACGTCGAGCGCATCGCCTTTATGGACAACCTCATCATGGCTGCCGCTCTGACCGAGTTGTTGGGCTTTCCCTCCATTCCGGTGAAGGTGACCCTGGACGAGTACATCGAGATCGCCAAGTATTACAGCACCCCCGGAAGTAGCGTCTTTATCAATGGGGTTCTTGATAAGATTGTCGAGGCGCTGAAAGAAGAAGGTAGAATAAATAAAGCCGGGCGCGGCCTCCTGGAAAAATAATTTACCTATGAAATCCGCTCTCCTGCTGGCCTTGCTCTTTTGCGCCGCCTCCTGCGGGAATCCTTCCCGTCCGGCTTCCGGCGCGGGGACGGAGGATACGACCTCCCGAGAGCGGCTCCGGATCGAATTTTCCGAAGCCCGGTTTGCCTCCCCTGATGCCGACACGGTAGACTTCGGTCGCATCCGTGAGGGAGAGAGCGTGCGCTACGAGATGCTGCTGCACAACGCCACGCCGGATCCCGTTTTGATCCTGACCGTCAATACGTCCTGCGGCTGCACGAGCGTCGATTTTCCCAAGCAGCCCATCCTTCCGGGCGCCGAGGCTCCGCTCTCGTTCACCTTCGACAGCAAGGGTTTCCGGGGCTTTCAGCTAAAGAGCCTTACGCTGACCACCTCGGCCGACCAGCGTCCCTTGAAAATTATCATTACCGGCGAGGTAATTTAAGCGCCCTTGGAGAATCCCGGGATTGTGTTACCTTTGCAACAACAGTAAAATAAATCTTAAAGAAACGATACTATGAATCCGATGACAATTTTGCTCCAGACTGAGCCCGCCGCACAGGGTGGCGGCAGCATGCAGTTCCTGCTGATGATGGCCCTGATCTTCGTGGTGATGTACTTCCTGATGATCCGGCCCCAGCAGAAAAAACAGAAAGAATTGGTGAAGTTCCAGAACTCCCTCGAAAAGGGCCAGAAGGTGGTGACCGCAGGCGGCATCTTCGGCACGGTCAAGGAAGTGAAGGAAAACTACATCCTGGTGGAAGTGGACAGCAACGTGGCGATCCGTATCTCCAAGAATATGGTCATGCGCGACACCTCCGACCTGGCGCCGCAGAAATAGTTTTATCCCGTCGAAATAAAACGCCCGCGGTTCTCAGAGAGCCGCGGGCGTTTTGTTTGGTCTCGGGGTTGGGTGGGCTGCACATATCACACTTCCTATTTCACTTATCCTCCTGTGCTCCAATCCTCACATACTTCCAGTATGCTCCGGTTGGATGCTCGGACGATAAGCAAAATAGAAAGCACGCTATGCACAGCGTTTTTCTTAACTGATGCGGAGCGTGCTTTCAAAAATGCAACCTATGGGGTTATTCGGTTTTCTTGAATGTTAGGTTCAGTGGTTCGAAAGCCAGGCGGTTAAGTAGGTTCTCGATGTAGTCGTACACCATCACCATGCCCTCGTAGTTGATGCGGTCGGGCCGGTCGCCGGGGGTGTGGTAGTCGGCGTGGTCGCGGGTGCCGAACGAGAACGACGGGATTCCCTTGCCGTAGAACGGCGTGTAGTCGGTGGGACCCGAGCCGCGGAATTCCCAGATCATGTCCAGCATCTCGTTGTTGGGCAGGGTGGAGAAGAGGCTCACGGCTTCGTAGGCCGAGCCGATCCCGCGGATGGTCATCCCTTTGCCGTTCATGCGGCCCATCATGTCGATGTTGACCATCGCCTTGACGTTTGCGAGGGGTTCCAGGGGGTTCTCGGCGTAGTACTTGGAGCCCTTGAGCCCGCGTTCCTCGGCCCCGAAGAGCACCACGATGATGTCCCGCTTGAGGAACTCCCGGCTCTGGGAGAGCATGCGAGTCAGCTCCATGATCCCGGCCGTGCCCGAGGCATTGTCGTCCGCGCCGTAGTAGATGGCCTGCTTGCCGAAGTACTCGCCCCAGCCCATGTGGTCGTAGTGGGCGCCGATGAGGATGGCCTCACCGGTGGGGTTGTTGGCCTTGGTGGCGCTGATCTTGGCCACGACGTTGAAAGTGTGCTCGGTGATCATCTCGATGGCCACGTTGCTTTCGACGGTCTTCCCGGTGAGCGACTGGGCCACCTTGGGGGTGACCTTCATCACGGCGATCTGGCCGGTCGGCCAGCGGGCGGGCAGGTTGGAGAGGGGCTGTCCGGTGAGGATGACCCCGGCGGCGCCTTCCTTGAGGGCCTGGAGTTCGCAGGCGCGCTGTTCGCGGCCGTCGGTGTAGGGGCGGGGGGTGAGTTGCACCAGGACGAATTTTCCTTTGACGTCCTTGCCGGCGTAGTCGCTTTCGCGGCCCGAGCCCACGCTGACGACCTCTCCCTGGGCGGTGCCTGCGGCGGAGTTCAGCGAGGGGAGGAAATCTTTCCCGAGCGTCAGGGAGCGCCCGCCGACTTTCAGGCCAGATTTATCCGTATCCAGCTTGCGGTAGGCTTGGTAGGAAAATTCCTGGAAGCCGTCTTTGCCCAGCAGCTCTACGCCGGGCAGGGCGCGCAGGAAATCGCGGATGTAGTTGGCCGCCAGGGTGTCACCTCGGGTGCCGGGTTCGCGTCCGGCCATTTCGTCCCCGGCCAGGGCGTAGAGGTGTTTTTTGAAACGTTCTTCGAGGTTCTGGCCGTGGGCTGATCCCAGAGCCAGGACGGAGAGAAACAGAATGGATAAAAGTGTTCTTTTCATGGGATTATTTGGTTTCGTTTTCTTCGTTTTCTTCGGACTCTTCGGCGGACTTGAATTCGCTCATGCCGGCTCCTACAAGGATGTTGTACCAGGAGGCCACCTTCTTGATGTCCGCCAGGCGCACCCGGTCGCGGTCGTAGTCGGGCAGTACCCCGGCGAACCACTCGGAGAGGGCTTCGGGCGCGGACTTGGGATCGATGCTTTCCTTTCCTCCGGTCTGGGTGTAGAGGGTCTCGAATATCCGGGCCAGGGGCACGTCTTCGCTTTCGGTGAAGATGGCTGTTTCGCCCAGCGAGCTCACCCGGGCGTGGGCGGGGACGTTGGTGCGGCGGCCGCCGACGAGCGCTTCGACGATAATGCCGTTCTTGCTCTGGGCGACGAATTTATAGAGTCCGGGTTGGCCCGAGATGGCCAGGATGTCTTTGAGTTCCATAGGTTGGTTTTAGAGGATTTGAAAGAACAAATATAGTGAAAGTCGAGAGCAATCTTCAAGCTTGCTTGAAAAGATTGCCGAGACGCATCCTATATTATCAAAATATAAGGATTTTGCCCGAAAGGGATTCTTTTTGGGAGTGGATGTTTTTTGAAAGCCTCCCAAAACCTTTGGGCATCGGGCTTTCGGAGGCCCCTGGATTAGGATTTTTACGGAAAAATACATAAAATTGCACCTTAATTATTGTACGGTTATGAAAGTTTTGAAATTCGGTGGAACATCGGTGGGTACGCCCGAGGCCTTGGCTCAGCTCAGGCAGATCGTGCAGGCCTGCCCGGGCGAGGTGATTGTGGTGGTGTCGGCCCTGAGCGGCGTGACCGACCAGTTGCTGCGCATTGCCAAGCTCTCTTCGGAGTCGCAGCCCGCTTACCGCGAGGAGTTGGACGCGTTGATCTCCCGCCACCGCATGATGTTGGAAACCGTCGTGCCCGCCGAATGGATGCAGCCCACCCGCGAGCGGATCGAGGCCCTGCTGACCGAACTTTCCGGTATTCTGACCGGCGTCTCGCTCATCAAAGACCTTTCCCAGAAAACCCTGGACGCCATCGTCAGCTACGGCGAGCGCCTCTCTTCGGTGCTGGTCGCCGCCCTGATTCCGGGTGCGCAGCTGCTCGACGCCCGTGATTTCATCAAAACCAAACCTTACTACGGCAAGCACATCGTCGACTTCGTACCGACCGAAGCCCTGATCCGCCAGCAGTTCGCCACCCACGGCCGGGTAACCGTCGTGCCGGGCTTTATCGCCTCGGACGCCCTGACGGGCGACCCCACCAACCTGGGCCGGGGCGGCTCGGATTACACCGCCTCGGTGCTGGCCGCCACGCTCGGGGCCGAGGCCCTGGAACTGTGGACCGACGTGGACGGCTTTATGACCGCCGACCCCAAGGTGATCCGCGGCGCCTACGTGATCGAGCACCTGACCTTCGTGGAGGCGATGGAGCTCTCGAACTTCGGGGCCAAGGTGATCTACCCGCCCACGATTTTCCCGGCCTACCACAGCAACATTCCCATCCTTATCAAAAATACCTTCAACCCCTCGGCCCCCGGGACCTACATCTCGCGGGACAAATCGACCCCCGACGGCCGCCAGATCCGGGGCATTTCCTCCATCAACGACACCTGCCTGGTGACCGTGCGCGGCCTGGGTATGGTGGGTGTGATCGGGGTCAACTACCGCATTTTCAAGGCGCTGTCCAAGTCGGGCATCAGCGTCTTCTTCGTCTCGCAGGCTGCCTCGGAAAACACTACCTCCATTGGAGTGCGCAACGCCGACGCCGACCTGGCCGCCGAGGTGCTCACCGAGGAATTCGCCCAGGAGATCGCCATGGGCGAGATCAACCCCATGAAGCTGGACCGCAACCTGGCCACGGTGGCCATCGTGGGCGAGAACATGAAGCACGTGCCGGGCATCGCCGGAAAACTCTTCGGGACGCTGGGCCGCAACGGGATCAACGTGATCGCCTGCGCCCAGGGGGCTTCTCAGACCAATATTTCGTTCGTGGTCACGCTCGAGAACCTGCGCAAGTCGATCAACGTCATCCACGATTCGTTCTTCCTCTCGGAGTACCAGGTGCTCAATATCTTTCTGGCCGGGGTGGGCCTCGTGGGCCACAAATTGCTCGAACAGATCTGCGCCCAGCAGGAAAAGCTCAAGGCCGAAAAGGGCCTGCAGCTCCGCGTGGTGGGCATCTCCAACTCGCGCCGCTACCTGGTGGACCGCGAGGGGATCGACCTGAAAAACTACTGCGCGCTGCTGGAAGCCTCCGGGCAGACCGCCTCGCCGGGCAGCTTCCGGGACGAGATCCTGTCGATGAACATCTTCAACCCGGTCTTCGTCGACTGCACGGCCAGCGCCGAAGTGGAATCCATCTACGAGGAGCTGCTCGAGCACAACATCTCGGTGGTGACGGCCAACAAGATCGCCGCCTCGGCCGCCTACGAGCACTACGAAAAACTGAAGAACATCGCCCGGGTACGCGGAGTCAAATTTTTCTTCGAGACCAACGTGGGCGCCGGATTGCCCATCATCGGCACGATCGCCGACCTGATCAACAGCGGCGACCGTATCCTGCGCATCGAGGCCGTGTTATCGGGGACGATCAATTTCATATTCAACGAAATGAGTGCCGAGGTTCCTTTCAGTCGGGCCATCCAGCTCTCCAAGGAGGCGGGCTACGCCGAGCCGGACCCCCGCATCGACCTCAGCGGCACGGACGTGATCCGCAAGCTGGTGATCCTCTCCCGCGAGGCGGGCTACCGGGTCGAGCAGGCCGACGTGCAGCGCAACCTCTTTATCCCCGAATCCTATTTCCAGGGAAGCGTCGAGGAGTTCTGGAAACGGATTCCCGAGGTGGATGCCCAGTTCGAACAGCGCCGCCAGCAGTTGGAAGCCTCCGGCAAGCGCCTGCGCTTCGTGGCCGTGCTGGACGAGGGCCGCACGGAAGTGTCCCTGCGGGAAGTGGACGCCGAAAGCCCGTTCTACCAGTTGGCCGGTAGCAACAACGTCATCATGCTGACCACCGAACGCTACAAGGAGTATCCGATGGTGATCAAGGGCTACGGGGCGGGACAGGATGTGACTGCCGCCGGAGTATTCGCTGATATTATAAGTATCGCGAACATCAGGTGACGCACACTATGCACACGTCCGTCTGGGCGGGTGGGGTGCTAATAAAAACAGAGAGGCCGGAAGCAAACGCTTCCGGCCTCTCTGTTTTAAGAATGTGGCTTAGATTACTTCCACGCCCCGTTCTTTGAGTAGTTGCAAGCCGAGTTCCTTAAGCTTATATTTCTGGATCTTCCCGCTGGCCGTCATCGGGAAACTATCCACAAAGAAGATATACTTCGGCGTTTTGTAGCGGGCGATCTGGCCCCGGCAGAAAAGGGTCACCTCTTCCTCGGTCAGCGTGCGGCCATCCTTCACCTTGATATAAGCGCCCACCTCTTCCCCGTACTTGGGGCTGGGGATGCCGGCCACCTCGATGGCCTCGATCTGGGGCATGTTGTAGAGGAAATTCTCCACCTCGCGCGGGTAGACGTTCTCGCCGCCCCGGATGATCATCTCCTTGATGCGGCCCGTGATCTTGAAGTAGCCCTGCTCGTCCATCACGCCCAGGTCGCCCGAGTGCAGGTAGCCGTTCTCGTCGATGATCTCGGCCGTGGCCTTGGGGTTTTTGTAGTAGCCCTTCATGATGTTGTAGCCCTTGCAGCACATCTCGCCCGGCGTTCCCGGAGGGCACTCCTCGTTGGTCTCGGGATCGAGTACCTTGACGTCCACGAAGGGCAGGGCGCGCCCGACGGTCGTGGCCCGGATTTCGGGCGAGTCGGTGGTGCGCGTGCCGGTCATACCGGGCGAAGTCTCGGTCAGCCCGTAAATGCTGATGATGTCGCGGCAGTACATTTTTTCCATCACCTGCTTGAGCGTCTCGATGGGGCAGGGGGCCCCGGCCATGATGCCCGTGCGCAGCGACGAGAGGTCGAACATGTCGAACATCGGGTGATTCAGCTCGGCGATAAACATCGTCGGCACGCCGTACAGCGAAGTGCATTTCTCCTTCTGCACCGAGGCCAGCACCTTGAGCGGGTCGAAGTCCTCGACCATGACCATCGTCGCCCCGTGGGTGATCACGGCGCAGAGCGAGAGCACACAGCCGAAGCAGTGGAACAGCGGCACGGGGGTCAGCACCCGGTCTTCCTTGGTGTAGTTCATGCACTGGCCTACGGTGAGGCCGTTGTTGAGCACGTTGTGGTGGGTCAGCAACACCCCCTTGGGAAATCCCGTGGTTCCCGAGGTGTACTGCATGTTCATCTCATCGTGGGGGTCGATCTGGCTTGTGAGGGCGCGGAGCTCCTTGTCGGAGGTGTGCTTGCCGCGCACCAGCAGTTCGGTGGTGGTGTACATCCCCCTCTGTTTCTCGTGGCCGATGTAAACCACGTTGCGCAGTTCGGGGAAGTTGTCGGATTGCAGCTTGCCGCGTTCGCAGGAGCGCAGTTCGGGTACCAGGTCGTACATCATCTGGATGTAGTCGCTGTCGCGGTAGCCGTTGACCATGCACATGGTGTGGATGTCCGAGTCCTTGAGGATGTAGGCCAGTTCCGAGGATTTGTAGTTGGTGTTGACGGTCACCAGTACGCCGCCGACCTTGGCCGAGGCGAAAAAGATGGTCAGCCAGTCGGGGACATTCTTGCCCCAGACGCCGATCTTGCTGCCCTTGGTGACGCCGATCGACAGGAAGGCCTTGGCCAGGTCGTCGACCCGTTCGTTGAACGCTTTGTAGCTGAACCGCAGGTCGCGGTCGGGATAAACGATGAAATCGTGATCGGGAAGTTCGGCGGCCCATTTCTCGAGCAGCCCCCCCATGGTGGCGTTAATCAATTCCATATTTTACGAAGCCCAAAAAGTTTGCAAAGGATAAAAAGATAAAAATTTTCCGTTGAATCTCGGCCCTTGACCGAGGTAAAGTCCCCCTTTTCAAAGGGGGATTTAGGGGGATTTTCTGTGTGTCTTTAACGTGGGTTTTGCGAGCTTGAAGTAAACGATACGCCCGATGGGTGATAATTGTCAGACTTCAATTTGCAATCCCACGTTAAAACGGGGTGTAGATGATGGCCAGTACCTGCGCCTTTTCTCCCGGCGAGGGCGTGGTGACCACGTGGGGGACGAAGGAGTCGTAGTAAACGCTGTCGCCCGCCTCGAGGACATAGCTTTCCTCGCCGTAAGCCAGCACGGCCGTGCCGCTGAGCACGTAGATGAATTCCTCGCCCTCGTGCTGCGAGGCCGGGATACTCTCCGGATCGACGTAGTTGACGTTCACCAGCAGGGGTTCCATCGTCCGGTCGCTTTTCTCCTGGGCCAGGGCGAAGAAATCCATGTGCTTGCGCACCTCGGTGTTGTTGTTCGAGACGCTGGCCGTGGGGACGAGTTCTTTCTTGTGGTAGTGCACGGCCGGAGCGTTGCACTCTTCGCCGTCGAGAATGGTGCCCGGACGGAGTTTCAATACCTGGGCGATGCGGATCAGAGTGGCCATCGAGGGCTTGATCTCGCCGCTTTCGATCATCTCCACCTGTTGGGCGAGGAGGGCCGTTTCGGCAGCCAGTTCGGCGATGGATAGTTTCTTTTCCTCTCGGAACTGTTTGATCTTCTGGCCGATTTTGTTGGTCATGGGTCGGGAGTTTTGAAATTTTTTCTAAAAATAGTTAATGCGTCTTCCGATTCGGATTTTCGTTTCCCGGAAATTACGAAGCCCAACGCCAGCCTCCGGGCTGTGCTTTCAACAATGGGGGATTTTTTATACCTTTGACACTTTAATGGAAATGAGCATGAAAGTGACGATTATAGGCGGCGGAAACATGGGCGGGGCGATGGCCCTGGGCATGGCCGCCGGGAGCTTTCTCACCGCCGGAGATATTTGTGTGAGCGACAAAAACCAGGAGGCCCTCGCCCGGCTTACGCAGGCCAATGGGGGTATCCGGACAGCCCAGGATAATGCCAAAGCGGTGTGTGGGGCCGATCTGGTGATTCTGGCGGTCAAACCCTGGCTGCTTGAAGAGGTGGCTGCCGAAATCAAGGGGCATCTCGATTATACCCGCCAGCGGGTGGCATCAATCGTTGCCCGGGTTGATTTTTCGGAGCTGCATCGGATGCTGGACAACGGCAGTGGGGTAAGTCCCGTGCTGTACCGCATCATGCCCAATACGGCCATTTCGGTGGGAGAGAGCATGGTTTTCATTGCTGCTGACCGGGCTCAGCAGGCTGAACTGGACGAATTGACGGCCATTTTTGGCGAATTGGGCGGAGTGACAGTAATAGGCGAAGAGTTGATGACTGCCGCCACGTCGCTGGCCTCCTGCGGTATCGCCTTTGCCTTGCGTTACATGCGCGACGCCATGCAGGGCGGGACGGAACTGGGTTTTTCACCCGAAGCCGCCCGGACCGTTGTGATGCAAACCGTACGAGGGGCGCTGGCCGTGCTGGAAGCCAATGACACGGATCCCCAGACCGAGATCGATAAAGTGACCACACCCGGGGGGGCGACCCTCAAGGGCCTGGCCGCCATGGATGAGGCCGGATTCACCGAAGCTGTCCTCTCCGGGTTGTTTAAGAGCAGATAAGGTGGAAAAAATGACTAAAAAATACAGTTTCAAACGGGTGGTCGTCAAGGTGGGCAGCAATGTGCTGGCCCGTCCCGACGGCACCCTGGACGTCACCCGGATGTCGGCCCTCTCGGACCAGGTCGCCCAGTTGCACCGGGGCGGCGTGGAGGTGATTCTCGTTTCCTCGGGAGCCGTGGCCTCGGGCCGCAGCGAGTTGGGGACCGCCGTCCGCAAACTCGATCCTGTTTCGGCCCGGCAGCTCTATTCGGCGGTGGGTCAGGCCAAACTGATCAACCGCTATTACGAGCTTTTCCGCGAGCACCACATCGCTTGCGGGCAGGTGCTCACCACCAAGGAGAGCCTCTCGACCCGCCGCCACTACCTCAACCAGCGCAACTGCATGCACGTGATGCTGGAAAACGGCGTGATCCCGGTGGTCAACGAGAACGACACGATCTCCGTGACGGAGCTGATGTTCACCGACAACGACGAGCTCTCGGGCCTGATCGCCGCCATGATGGACGCCGAGGCGCTGGTGATCTTGAGCAACATCGACGGCATTTTCAACGGTCCTCCCTCGGACCCCACTTCGGAGGTGATCCGCAGCATCGACCCGCGCGCCGACCTCTCGGCCTACATCCAGACCGGCAAGTCGCAATTCGGCCGGGGCGGGATGCTGACCAAGAGCCGCATCGCAGGCCAGGTGGCTAACGAAGGCATCGAAGTGATCGTGGCCAACGGAAAAAAAGACAATATCTTGACCGATCTGTTGTGCGAGGGAAGCGATGCCCTTTGCACCCGATTTTTGCCTTCCGGGCGCACGCTCTCCCCGGTCAAAAAGTGGATCGCCCACTCGGAAGGATTCGCCAAAGGCGAGCTGCACATCAACGCCGGGGCCTGCGAGGCCCTGCAGGGCGAGCGTGCCACCAGCCTGTTGCCGGTGGGTGTGGAGCGCGTGACGGGCGAATTCGAGAAGGACGACATCGTACGGATCATCGCCCCGGACGGCCGCCAGATCGGCGTGGGCAAGGTCTCCTACGACAGCGAGCGCGTGCGGCAACTGGCCGGACAAAAGGGCGGACGCCCCATCGTGCATTACGACTACTTATTGTGGGATTAAGAGTTTGTCAGGGAATTTTATTCTCATTCTTTCACAACTCTTTTCGAGTTCTTTCTCCTCCGAGTTGCAGGGACATATTCTCGATATGCCCCTGCAACTCGAAGAAAAAAGCCCTTCAAAAATAGGCGCAAAATAATTTCGATAAAATCCCCTGATAAACTCTGATATGACTATTCAAAACGATTTGGAGCGCGCCCTGGTCGCTTCCCGGGCCCTCAACCTGACCCCATCAGAAAAGATCGACGCGGTGCTGCTGGCTCTGGCCGACCGCCTGGAGTCGGCCGCCGACGGTATTCTGCAGGCCAACGCCGAAGACCTCAGCCGCATGGACCCGGCCGATCCCATGTTCGATCGGCTGCTGCTCACTAAAGAACGGATTCAGGGTATCGCCGCCGACATTCGCAACGTGGCATCGTTGCCCTCTCCGCTGGGTGAAGTGTTGAGCGAGATCATCCGTCCCAACGGGATGAAAATCAAAAAAATCACAGTTCCGTTCGGCGTGATCGGCGTGATCTACGAAGCCCGTCCCAACGTCGGCTTCGACGTCTTCTCGCTCTGTTTCAAGGCGGGCAGCGCCTGCGTGCTCAAGGGCGGCAGCAATGCCCACTCCTCGAACGAGGCCATCGCCGCCCTGATCCGCGAGGTGCTGATCGAAAACGGGATGGACAAACACCTGCTCACCCTGCTGCCCGCCGGGCGCGAGGCCACGGCCGAGCTGCTGGGCGCCGTGGGCTACGTCGACCTGCTGATCCCGCGCGGGAGCAAGGGCCTGATCGACTTCGTGCGCGACAACGCCCGCGTCCCCGTGATCGAGACCGGGGCCGGAATCTGCCACACCTACTTCGACGCCGAGGGCGACATCAAGGTGGCCACCGACCTGGTGTTCAATGCCAAGACCCGCCGCCCGAGCGTCTGCAATACGCTGGATTGCCTGATCGTCCACCGCGACCGCCTGGGCGACCTGGAGGCCGTCTGCGCCCCCCTGGCCGAAAAGGAAGTGGTCGTGTATGCCGACCCCGAAAGCTACGCCGCCCTGGCAGGGAAATACCCGGCTGCCCTGCTCCTGCCCGCGACTGAAGAGAGCTTCGGGACCGAATTTCTCTCCCTGAAGATGAGTATCCGCACGGTGGACTCGCCCGACGCGGCCATAGCCCACATCACCCGCTACTCCTCCAAGCACAGCGAGGCCATCGTCAGCCGCAATCAACAGACGCTCGACCGCTTTCTGAAAGCCGTGGACGCCGCCTGCGTCTACGCCAACGTTTCGACGGCCTTCACCGACGGGGCCCAATTCGGCCTCGGCGCCGAGATCGGCATCAGCACCCAGAAGCTCCACGCCCGGGGCCCGATGGCTTTACATGAATTAACCAGCTACAAGTACCTCATTTCCGGCGACGGCCAAATACGGGGCTAAAGAACGTTATCTGAGAAAATAGAAAAAGGGAATCCGTGAATGGATTCCCTTTTCTGTGTAATAGCCTTGCGCTACTTCCACTTCACCTCGATCCCCGGCAAGGCTTTTTCAACAGCCTTGTGGTCGATCTCAAAATAATGATAAGGATAAAGAATCCGCGGACGGATCAACCGGGCGGCCTCCAAAAACATTTCCGGGTCCATCGTATAAGGCAGGTTCTGAGGCAGGAAGGCGATGTCCACAGGCCCTACCTGTTTCATCTCGGGGATCAGTTCGGTGTCCCCGGCCAGGTAGACGCGCCAGCCGCCCACCTCGAGGATGTAGCCGTTGCCGTACCCCTTGGGGTGGAAAGGCTCGCCCGGAGCCTTCATGTGCAGGATGTTGTAGGCCGGGACGGCCCCGATGCGGATGTCCTCCCAGGTCGTTTCATCACCGTTGCTCAAAGGTGTGGCCCGTTCGAATCCGGCGGCCGCTTCGGCGGGGTACTTGCCGATCAGCGCGGTCGATTCCTTTCGCGTGGCGTTGAACGCCTTCGGATCGTAGTGGTCGTAATGGTCGTGGGTGAGCAGGATCAGGTCCGCCTTGGGCAGCGTGTCGTAGTCGGCGGTCTCGCTGTAGGGGTCCACCTGGATGATCTTGCCTTTCCAGGCGATCATCACCGAGCCGTGCCCGATGTGTTGGATGCCCAGTTCTCCTTCGCTTGTGGGATATTTGTCCATGGCCAAAAGATTTAGAGATGCCCCTAAAGATACAAAAAGCACTCCGAAAAACGCGACGATCTTACGCATGATTCACAATGATTTTATGCAGGTCCTCGTTGAAGCGCTCGTACAAAGCCGTTTCGATGGGCTGCGGGTAAGTTAAAATGTGCAGGAACATTTCCTGGTGCTCCTCCCCGCTCCGGTAGCGGGGCAGTCGGTGCTCATAGGGGTTCGAGGCGAAGCCCAGGCGCTGGTAGAAGCGCAGCCGCTTCATCGAAAGCTCGTCCTCCACCGGGTCGATCTCCAGGATGACCGGCCGCCCGGCTTCCCGGATAAATTCCCCGAGGATGCGGCTGCCGTAGCCTCCGCCGCGCAGGGTGGGGTCGATGGCGTAGTGCTCGATGTAGACGTATTCTTCGAATTCCCAGTATCCGATCAGCCCGGTGAATCGTTCATTTTCAAAAAAGAGCGTGAAGTGATAACGCCGGTCTTGCAGGACCTTGGCCTGGTCCCGCTCCATGCGTTGTTCGCAGAGCGGAAAACTGCCGGTATAGAGGCTCCAGGCTGTCTCGAACAGGGAATCCTCCGGAGAGGTGATCCGGATCGCTTTCATGCGTGACGTTTTAATAGTAGGATAAAGAGTCGATGTGCTGGGTCACGTTCGAAACGTCGATCAGCACCGAGGGGTGGTGGATTTCCCGGGACTCGGGCTGCTGCCCTTGGATCGCCAGTTTGTAGGCGATGTCGACGCACTCTTCGAGCATGTCGGCGGGGTAGGTGGCCGTGGCCAGGGCGGGGTAGGTGATCTCCGTGATTTTTTGCAGGAATTTCTGCTTGCCCCCGCAGCCTACGATCACCCGGATCTGGGTGTTTCCGGTCTCCGTGAGGGCGTCGAGCACGCCCAGGGCCATGTCGTCGTCCGCGGTGTAGACGGCGTTGATGCTTGTCCCGTCCGTGGCGTCCAAGGCCGATTTTGTCATCTTCTTGGCCAGCGAATCGGTGGGTGCTTTGACCAGCGAGTCGATCGTCTGCACTCCGACGGCGGAGCGGAAAGCCTCCAGCCGGGCCGCGTAGCGGCTTCCCGGGGCTTCGAGTGTCAAGATCCGGGGTGTCGTCCCGTCCTCGAAGGTGCCGAGGACAAAAGCGGCCGCCAGGTTGCCCGCCTGGGTGTTGTCGCCCGTCACCAGGCAGGTGTAGTCGATCTCGACCGGGGTTTCGTAGAGGATAATGCGGACTTTGTCGTCGTTGATAAACCGGCTGAGGACCTCTGCAGGTTGGTTTATCGAGGTCAGGATAATGACCTCGCAATGCCAACCCCGGACATTAGTGGTATCTCTGGCCATGTTCTGCAGTTGGGAGGCTTGCGCCGCGGAGTCCGCCGCGTTGGTCAGGTAATAGGGTAGGGTGTAGCTGGCGGCTCTGACGGTGCCGTACTCCACCGTGGCGGCGTCCCAGGTGTTCTGCCGCGGCCCCAGGGCGATCCCGATCCGGGTGGTGATGGGCTCCTGTTTTTCGAGGCAGCCGCTCAGCAGCAACAGGCAACCCAGTCCCGTGAGGAGGGCTTTGAAAAGGGGGCGTATAGCGTGAAAGCGGTTCATCGCTGCAAAAGTAGTTTTTTTCCGGCAAACGGCCTAATGACGGAGCGTTAAGTGGAGAATGGGGTGGGGTTGGCCCTGGGCGTCGAGTTCATCCCGTCCCGTGCAGTCGAATCCCAGGTGGTTGTAAAAGGCGCAGGCTGCCGAGTTCTCCTCGTTGACATCGACCCGGCAAACGTTCCATCGGTCTATGGCGTGCCGGACGAGCAGTTTGCCCAGGCCCTTTCCCCGGTAGGGCGGATCGACGAAAAGCATCTCCAGGCTGTCGTCCTCTATACCCGCGAAAGCCGCGATTTGGCCGAAGCCCGTGCGTGCGCAGTACAGGGTGCCGATCCCCGGCAGGTATTGCTCCCGGACCAGGGGAGCATAAAAGAGTATTTCTTCTTCCGAAAGGAAATGATGGGTCGCCCGCACCGAACGCTCCCAGAGCCGGGCGAGGGCGTCGTATTCCCCGGGTTCCACGGAGGTGACGGTATACAGCTCTTCCATCGGGGTCTTTCTTAGCGGTTACGGATGGCCCGGTTCAGGAAGGCGTTCAGGGGCTGCGTCCGCTCGAAGGCTTGCAGGACGGCAGGCACGTACTCCGGCGAGCAGACGAAGTTGTCGGGGAAGGAGATGTAGACGTAGAAGGAGCAGAATTTGAGGTATTCCGCCGCCGGGGACTCCTTGTCGAATCCCTGGGGCACCCGTTGCAGGATCTTGTCCTCGCGGGCGAGGTCGCCGAAGGCTTTTTTGAAGGCGGGCTTGCCGAGGATGGCTGAAAATTCCTCCCACTGGTCGTCGATCGCTTCGCGGATCGCCCGCAGGGTCTCCTTCTCGGGCATGTAGGCGCCGCAGGAGGCGAAGCAGTTGCCCGGCTCGATGTGGATGTAGTAGGCCGACAGGGGGCTGCGGGTGGTGCCGTCGGGGTTGAACAGCACGCCCATGTTGGTTTTGTAGGGGCTCTTGTCGTGCGAGAAACGGGTGTCGCGGGCGATGCGGAACATGCACTTGCGCAGGTCGGGCAGCCCCACCGTAGTGTCGAAGCGGGCGATTCCCGCCAAAAGCTCCTCTCCGGTGGCCAGAACGTTGGCTTTGGCGGCGTCGTAACGAGGCCGCTGGGCGTGGAACCATTCGCGGTAGTTGTTCTCCCTGAGGTCTTTTAGAAAGTCGAAAGTGCTTTGTTCGATCATGGCTTTGGTTTGGGGGGGTGGGCCGGCTGCACATATCGCACGCCATAGTTGAGTTATCCTCCTTGCTTCAGTCCTCACGTACTTCAAGTACGCTCCGGGCTGAATCTGCGGACGATAAGAAAACCGACGAACGCAGCAGGCGCAGAGTCCGCTTGCGGGCTATGCCCTGCAAGGAGGAGGAAAACGGGCGTCTTTTTGCCCGTTAAATCTGACGCACGCTATGCACAGCTGCGTTCCGGCTGGTAGGGTGCTTGTTTGTTTTTACTTTGGACGAAGGTACGATTTATTCCGGAAAATGCGTTACCTTGGAGCACCTTAAACCCAACCGAAGTATGAACTCAACTGTGACGATACGTCCCGAGCGGGAGGCGGATTTCGAGACGATTTACAACTTGGTGCACAGGGCCTTTGAAACAGCCAAAGTCTCCGGCGGGGACGAACCGGAGTTTATCGTCCGCATGCGCGCCGATGAAAATTACATTCCCGGCCTGGCCCTGGTGGCTGAATCGGGAAAGGAATTGATCGGGCACATCATGTTGACCCGCACGTTGATACGGCGCGATACTTCGGCTTCGCGAAAAGCCTATGAAGTCCTGTTGCTGGCCCCACTGGCCGTCCGCCTCGAAGAGCGTGGGCAGGGCGTGGGCGCGGCCTTGGTGCGCGAAGCCTTCCGTTTGGGTACTGAGATGGGCTTTGGGGCCATCGTGCTGGTGGGCGATCCGGGCTATTACGGCCGCCTGGGCTTCCGCCCGGCTTCGGAGTACGGCATCCGCCCGCCCGCCGAGGATTACGCTCCCTATTTACAAGTGTATGAATTGCGGCCCGGGGTCCTGGACGGAGCCTCCGGTACGGTCGATCTTCCGCATTAGCCATGGATGCCCGGCTGCGAAATACCCTCGAGGAAGCATTGGGGGAGCCTCTTTCGCTTGCGGGCTCCGGACTTCTTCGTGCGTCCTCCGGCAAAGAATATTTTCTGAAAACAGGTCCCGCCAGCGAGGCTTTTCGCTGTGAGGCCAACGGTCTGCGGGAGCTCGCCCGCTCCGGGGCGATCCCGGTGGCGGAGGCGGTGACCGTGGGGGATGATTTTATCCTGACCGGGTACATCGCCCGGAGGGCCCCGGCCCCCGGTTTTTTCGAAGAGTTCGGGCGTTCACTGGCCCGCCTGCACCGCTTCCGGGGCGAATCGTTCGGCTTTTACGAAGACAATTTTATCGGGGCCAATCCCCAGTCCAACCTAGCCCAGGGTGAGGAACGCACGGACTGGGCGGCGTTTTACTTCCGTAAACGCCTGCTACCCCAATACCGCCTGGCTGAACGAAACGGCTACGCGACAGCCCGCCTGCGGCGCGGGTTTTTACAGATGGAATCCCGTCTGGAGTCGATTTTACAAGAGAGCGAAGAGCCGCCCTGCCTGCTGCACGGCGACCTCTGGAACGGCAACTACCTCTGCGGCCCGGAGGACAGGGCGATCCTGATCGACCCGGCCGTCTACTACGGCCACCGGGAGGCCGACCTGGCTATGACCCGCCTCTTCGGAGGCTTTCCGGAGTCCTTCTACCGGGCCTACCGGGAGGAGTATCCCCTGCCCGAAGGCTGGGAGTACCGCGAAAATCTCTATAAATTGTATCACCTGCTCAATCATCTGAATCTTTTCGGAGCTGGTTATCTATCTGATGTCGAAGGTGTTTTTTCTTCTTACTGAAAGTGAAAGATGATGCTGTTACAAAAATATCCCCGCTCCGGTCAGGCCGAAGCGGGGATCATTTTTTACATTCCGGATTGTTTAAATATGTCGTTTGATGGCCCGGTGCAGGGCGTCGGCGATCACCGGCTTGGCCAGGTATTCGTTGCAGCCCGTGGCCAGCACTTTGTCGCGGTCGTCGTCCTCGGCGAAGTCCGAGATGGCCAGAATGGGAGTATCGGTGTCGATCTGCCGGATGATCTCGGTGGCCTCCAGGCCATCCATCTCCGGCATCTTGATGTCCATCAGGATCAGGTCGGGTTTCTGCTCCTTGTACATCTCCAGGACTTCCCGGCCGTTGCTGGCGTAACGCAGATCGTACTTTCTTTCCAGTACTTTGGTGATCAGCAGGATGTTGCTCTCGCTGTCCTCGGCCACGAGGATGCTTTTGCGGCGTGAGGACTGCTCTTTCGGGGAAGCCTGGGGGGCTTCCTGGATCTTTTTCTGTTCTTCGGCGGAAGCGATGTTCGGGACACGAATCCAAAAGCAGGAGCCTTTGCCCGGTTCGGATTCGACCCCCACTTCGCCTTCCAGTTTCTCGGCGATGCTCTTGCAGATCGACAGGCCCAGGCCGGTGCCCGAGGCGAAGCTGTTGAATTTCTCGAAGCGGTTGAAAGCCGTCCGGCACTCCTCGGCGCTCATGCCGATTCCGCTGTCCTCGACCCGGAATTCGATCATCTCCCCCTGCTGGGCGTAACTCAGGGTGATCGATCCCGAGGAGGTGAATTTGGCGGCGTTGTTCAGGTAGTTGGACAAGACCTGGGTCAGGCGGCTCCGGTCGGTGTAGAGCTGGAGGTCGGGCAGGCCCGGTTCGAAGCTCATCACGACCCCCTCCTGGACCTTGACGGCCACCGAGTTGACGAGGTTGGAGCAGAGGGGGTTGATGTCCGTCATGCCATACGTGACGTCGACGATCCCCGCCTCGATCTTCGACAGGTCGAGGATGTCGGCGATCAGTTGCAGCAGTTGTTCGTTGTTCTGCTGGATGATCGAGATGAACTGTTCGCGTTCTTCGGGGTCGGTGCTTTCGGCCAGGATGCTCGAGAACCCGACGATGGCGTTGAGCGGCGTGCGGATCTCGTGGCTCATGTTGGCCAGGAAGGCGGATTTGAGCCGGTCGCTCTCTTCGGCCTTCGTCTTGGCTTCGAGCAGGTGTTGCTCCACTTCCTTGGCCTTGGTGATGTTGTCGTTGAGCCCGAGTAGGATGATCTCGTCCGGTTTTTCTTCCGAACAGGAGATCATGTTCCGGCAGCGTAACCATTTCCACTCCTTCCGGTCCTTGATGCGCAATTCATGCCGGAGTGTCTTCTCTCCTCCGGAAAGGGCATCCTGGATGAAGCCGAGAAAATCCTCCTTGTCTTCCGGGTGCAGGTGGGAGAGGATAAAATCCCCGGAATATCGCTCGCCCTCGGGCAGGGGCTTGATGCCCATGTTCTTGTACCACTGGTTGGTGGCGAAGAGTTCCTTGGTCGTCAGGTTCCAGCGGAAAAACCCCACTTCGGCGAATTCGGAAATCGTATCGAACAGCGATTCGAATTCGTGCATCTTGTTGTAAGCCTGCAGCATGGTGGTGTTGTCGATGGTCATCAACAGGTAATGTTCCACCATGTGGTCCGAGCCGTAGAGGAGTTTGCATTTCAGGTAAAGCTCCTTGCGTCCGGTGAGCCGGCTATTGTAAAAATCCCGTGAATCGTTGTTGAAGGTATGGCTGACGTCGATCGTGAATTCGTGGCCCCGGCGCAATTCCCGGATCTGCTCCCGGGGGATGACCGGGTGGCGGAAGAGGTTCCGTTCCTGCAGACCGGCCCGGTCCGGGACCTGGAAGATGGCCATGTCCGCCTCGTTGATCTCCTCGAGGTTGCCGTCGGTGTCGTAGAGTTCGACCCCGATGGGCAGGTAGCGGTAGATGCTGCGCACGGTTTCGCTGCTCCGCTGTACGTTGTCGAGCGTCCGGTGCAGTTCGATGCAGACGCTGATGTAGTTGGAGATGGCTTCGAACCATTGCTGCTCGGTGTGGCTCCAGGTGCGGTTGTGCCCCACGATGTCGACGCCGATGTAGCCCCAGACTCCCTGAGCCGAAAGCAGGGGGACCACCATCAGTGATTTGATGGATTGGGAATCGAGTGTTTCGAATTCGACCGGATGCTCCGTTTTGAGGGTCTGGATGTCTCCCAGGATGATGGTGTTCTTCTCCAGGATCTGGTCGCACCACCACTGGGTCCCCGAGATGGGGATGTTCTGCAGGTCGCCGATCTCGGATGAAATGCCCTCTTTGGTGACCTCGTAGGCGCAGTTGTGGGTCTGCTTTTGCAGATTGAAGGAGAAAATATAGGAGCGGTCGGCGTCGAACTTGTCGATGATGTTCATCAGGATTTCGTTGATGATCGAGTCGATGTCCGGATTGACCAGCAGTTTGAGCAGCAGGTTCGAAATGTAACGTTGGGATTGGAGCAGGTCGCTCAACTCGACCTTGTAGGCCTCGTGGGCGTAGCGTTCGTAGTCTTTTTTCTCCAGGATGCGGAGCGAGCCGGCGCAGAAGCGGTGCCCCCGGGCGTCGCTCTCCAGGGGGGCGAGTTTGACGTGCATCCAGAGGGGCTCCGGGACGGTGTGCAGCAGGAAGGTCTGGTCGTAGGATTGTGTGTCATCCCATCCTGCCGCGTCTTTCCGCAGGTGGTGCCGGTAGGCGGGAGTCAGCAGCTCGAGGAAGCGGTCGAACGTAAACCCGCCGTCGGTGGCCCCGAGGCGTTCGGCGAGGTGTTTCGAAAGCCGGATTTCCCGGTCGGTGAAGTCTGCCACACACCAACCGGTGTCGGAGATTTTTTCCATCCGGGCATACAGCTGTTCCGGGTCGTCGAGGTTTATGCTTTTTCCTGCCATCTTACTTTACTGGTGACAAAAGAATTATTCCGACAAAAATAATATTTGCAAACTGATTTCCAATTGTTTTTGATCATTCCCGCCGCTTCTTTCCGATAATCGTGTCAAATCCTAGTTTTGTTATCTCTCCGCGCCCTACTAAAGCGCGGTTTTCCGGGTCGGATATTGGCTGCTTTTGCCTATCTTTGTTTTCTCACAAATACTTCACTCCCCGATGAGCCTCCTGATTGTATACGGCATCCTGCTGATTTCCACCGGAGCGTTTATGTCCGGCAGCTTCGCCCTCCCGTTCGACAAGGTCCGCGACTGGAAATGGGAAAATTACTGGTTGATCTATGCCTTGTTCGCCTACGTGGTTTTCCCGTTGGCCGTTTGCGCCGTTTTCGCGCCGGGATTCTGGGGCGCTTTGCAGGGAGTCCCTTCGGCGACCCTGCTGTGGGTGGCCTTCCTGGGGATGATCTACGGGGCGGCCAACCTGGCCTTCGGCCTGTCGTTGCGCTACCTGGGCCTGGCCTTGGGTTACGCGCTCTCGCTGGGGCTGATGATGGCCCTCGGGACGCTTGTTCCCCCGATGATCGACGGCAAGTTGGCCCGGCTTTTCGAAGGCTCCGGGGGCGTGCTGCTCCTCGCCGGGGTGGCCGTGTCGCTTTGCGGGATCGCCCTCTCGGGCTATGCCGGCTACCGCAAAAGCCGCTCGCTGCAGCAGGGTGGGGTGAATTCCGAATTCAACCTCAAAAAGGGTTTGGCGGCCGCTTTGTTCGTCGGAGTGGCCGGTTCGGCCGCCGCCCTGGGCATAGAGCAGGGGGCTCCCATCGCCCGGGCCATGCTCTCTTCGGGCGTCAATCCGCTCTACCAGGATTGCGCCGTTTTCCAGGTGTTGTACGCGGGCTCGTTCGTGACCACCCTGGGGTGGTGCCTTTACCTGGGCGTGCGTGGCAAAAGCCTCCGGACGTTTGTCTCGCTTCCCGGCCGGGTCCTGCTGCTCAACTGGTTGTGCTGCGCCGCGGCGGGTTTTCTGTGGTACATCAATTATCTCTTTTTCGGCATGGGTAAGGCCCAGATGGGCGAGTTTTCCTTTGTGGCCTGGGGTATACTGATGACGATGACCATCGTCTTCGCCACGGTCTGGGGCCTTTGCCGGGGCGAATGGAAAGGGGCGGACCGCCGCACGCGGAGCCTGATGTGGGCGGGCTTGCTGGTGTTGGTCGCCGCCTCGTTCCTCATAGGTATCAGTAGCAGTATTTAGCCTTTATGCCCCGTTTTTTCCTCCGGTTCATCTCCACCGAATACCACCTTTCCCGCTATTGGAACGCCCTGTTCTCGGCCGGGGTCGTGGCGCTCACCCTGCTGCTGAGCCGCGAACTCTACGCGGGCATTTTCGCCGGGGCCTTCGTCATTGCCGCCCAGAGTGTCTCGGGGATCAACCGGCAGGGTGCGTTCCGCATCCGGTTGACCATCGCCGTCAAAACGGTGTTTATCCTCTTTTTCACGGCCTTCCTGGGAGGCGTCGCCGCTGTCGTCGCTTGGCCCGTCGCGCTGCTGTTGGGCGTTTTGTTGGCCTTCGGCTTTGCCTGGTGCCGCCAGCTTTTTCCGGTCAATTGGCCCGATATCGTGATCCCCTCGGCGGTGCTGTTCTTTTCCAATTACGCCGAGCCCGCCCTCTGGCCGACCCTGCACGGGGCCTTGCTGGGCCTGGGCTGTGAACTGCTCTTGGGGGTCGGGATGTTTCTTAAAAAACTCTATTTCCCCTCGCCCCGTTTCCGGGCCGAGCGGGAATTGTTTCCGCCCCCTCCGCAAAAGGAAGACCGCCTCGTCCTGGGGTTGAAAAGTTACCTTTTTTTATACGCGGTGGAACTGAGTCTGCTGCTCTGCGCCGGATTCACGTTGATCCGCCTGAGCCCCTATCCGCACGCTTACTGGATGCCCCTGACCTGTGTGATGGTGCTCAAGGTAGGCCGCCACGGGACCCTGCGCCGGGTGGTCGAGCGGACCCTGGGGACCCTGGCCGGATGCGTGCTGGGAAGCGCCTGGCTCTTTCTCTCGCCCGGCCTCTGGCCCACGGCCGTGGTGATGGTGGGCTGCATCTTCACCTGGCTCTGCTTCCTGCGTACGCGCTATGCCCTGGGCACGATTTTCATCACCACCTTTGTCCTCCTCCTGATGGGCTCCTCTCATCCGTTTTCTTTCGGAATGGTCGCCGAGCGCCTGGTTTTCACCGTACTGGGCGGTACGTTGACCCTCCTTTCCTCGCTGCTCTTCCTGGGTCGGGACCGCTTGCGCAATTAGGTATTCCGCAGCCCCTTATCCCCGATTCTCGGTATTTCCCGGAGAGAGGGGATGCGCTATTTTTGTCAAAAATCAACTACATAAGATTATGACAGGAATATTCTTTGGAAGCACCACCGGAAATACGGAGGAACTCGCCGCGCAGATCGCGGCAAAACTGGGCCTCACCGCCTCCGATGTCCACAACGTATCCAATACCCCGGCGGACCGGGTAGACGCCTACGACTGCCTGCTGCTGGGTTCCTCGACCTGGGGCCTGGGTGAATTGCAGGACGACTGGTACGATTTCGCCAAAGCCCTAAAAACCAGAAAACTCAGCGGCAAGAAAGTCGCCCTGTTCGGCTGCGGGGACAGCTCCGGCTATCCCGACACCTTCTGCGCGGCCCTGGGCCTGATCGCCGACGAGCTGAAAGAAACCGGTTGCACCTTCATAGGTCGCCTGCCCGCCACGGGCTATTCCGCCACCGATTCCGAGGCATTCGCCGACGGAATGACCCTGGGTCTGCTCTGCGACGACGACGAACCGGGACAAACGCCCCAGCGCCTCGAAGCCTGGATCGAAGCCCTCAAAAACGCCTGATGATGAGCGCCGAGGATTACAACCGCTACCCGGAAATCAAAACGATCCTGCACCACATCTACGAGTACAAGAAAGGCGTGCGCTCGCTGGTGCTCTGCACCCTCTGCCGCACCTGCGCAACCCTGGTGGTCGAAAAACTCTCCGCCCAGGGCATCCCCCACCTGCAACAGGAGTTGGGCACCAACCGCGTCAACCTCTACTTCGGCAAACAGGCCTGCCTGGACGCGGTCTCCAACTTCGCGCACAAACCGCTCAACCGCCTGACCCCTGAGGAGGATTTTATGCTCGGGGCGATGCTGGGCTATGATATTACTATGCAGTGCGAGCGCTTTTGCAACCGCAAGAGTAAGGCGGTCGTCAATTAGTTTTCTCTCCACAAAGTACAAGCCCGGAAATTTTAAAATTTCCGGGCTTGTACTTTATTAGAGATCGGTTTATTTACCCACGCAAAACTTCGAAAAAATAGAATTGAGCACCTCCTGACTCGTGATTTCATCGGTGCCGGTAACGGAGCCCAGGTGGCGGATCACTTCGCGCAGGTCTTCCGCGAGTAGATCTCCCGGGAGTTGTTCTTCCAGGGCGTTCAGGGCGCGTTCGAGGGCTTCTTCGGCTTCGCGCAGGGCTTCGTGGTGGCGGGCGTTGAACACGACGGCTTCCTCTCCTTCCAGGGCGTCCAGGTCGACGCTTTGTTTGAGGAAATCGATCAGGGCGTCCAGGTGGGTGCGCTCTTTGGCCGAGAGTTCGAGTACGGTGTGGGTTGTCCGGCGGCGCAGGGCCTCCGCTTTTTCCACCCGTTCAGCGGCGTCGATGCGGTCGATTTTATTCAGCAGTAAGGCAATCCGCTGGTCGGGCCGGGTCTCCACCGTGTCGATCTGGGGCAGCATTTCCTCGACGCTGTCCCGGGCGTCCAGCACCAGCAGCACCACGGCGGCCCGGTCGAGGCGTTCAAAGGTGCGGGAGATGCCCAGGTTTTCGAGGGGGTCTTCGGTTTCGCGGATCCCGGCAGTGTCGATAAAGCGGAAGAGCATCCCGCCCAGGTTGACCGTGTCCTCGATCACGTCGCGCGTGGTGCCCGCGATGTCCGAGACCAGGGCCTTTTCCTCGTTGACCAGGGCGTTGAGCAGGGTGGACTTGCCGACGTTGGGGCTGCCCACGATGGCCACGGGGATGCCGTTCTTGATGATATTCCCTAGTTGAAAAGAGTCTTTCATCGCGGCGATCTTGGCGCCCACGGCCTCCATCAGGGAGCGGATGCGAGTCCGGTCGGCGAACTGGACGTCCTCCTCCGAAAAATCGAGTTCCAACTCCAGCAGCGACACCAGTTCGAGCAGTTGCTCCCTCAGGCGGGCGAACACTTCCGAGTAGCCTCCCCGCACCTGGCGGGTGGCCAGACGGTGGGCCGCCCGGTTGTCCGAGGCGATCACTTCGGCCACGGCCTCGGCCTGCGAGAGGTCCATTTTTCCGGCCAGGAAGGCCCTTAGCGTAAATTCGCCGGGCTGGGCGGCCCGGGCGCCGTGCAGTAGGCAGAGGCGCAGGATCTCTTGTTGGATGTAGGGGGAAGCGTGGCAGGAAATTTCAATCATCTCCTCACCCGTGTAGGAGCAAGGGGCGCGAAAGAGTGACACCAGCACGTCGTCGACCAGTGTGCCTTCGGGACGGATTTCGCCGTAATGCAGGGTGTAGCCTTTTTGGCCGGCCAGGGGGATTCCCGAGGCCGGAGTGAAGATCGCATCGGTGATCCGCACGGCATCGGGGCCGCTCAGGCGGATGACGGCGATCGCCCCGCCGCGGCCCGTGGCTACGGCGACGATGGTCTCTTGGCGGGGAAGGGTCATGGCGATACCCTCAGCGACTGGCCGATGCGCAGCTTGCTGGCGCTGGCCAATTTGTTCCATTTCATCAGTTGGGTCACCGTGACGCCGTACTTGCGGCCGATGGCCCCCAGGGTGTCGCCGGATTTGACCTTGTAGATTTTTCCGGTGGCCGAGCCGGTGGGGGAGGCGGCGGCGATCTTGGTCTCGGAAAGGGCGCCTGTGGGGGTCATGTATTTTTTCAGGTAGATCGAATCCCGGCCGTAGATGTCCGTTTCGTTGGCGATGAAGCGGCAGACTTCCTGCTGGGGCAGCGTCAGCGGGTAGCTCCGGCCGCTGGCGGGGATGATGTCCATTTTGTACTGGGGATTGAGCATGCGCAGCAATTCCAGCGGGACGCCCAGCGAGGAGGAGACCTGCTCGAGGTGGAGGTTGCGGCGGATGGTGATGGTGTCGGTCACCAGCGGCACCGAGGGGGTGTTGCCCTGGATGTTGTGCTGCTGGGCGTAGTTGTAGGCGTAGTTGACCGCCACGAAGGCCGGGATGTAGTTGCGGGTCTCGCGGGGCAGGTATTCGTAGATGTCCCAGTAGGTTTTGGCGTTGCCGCCGGCCCGCTGGAGGGCCTTGTTGACGTTGCCGGGGCCGCAGTTATACGAAGCGATGGCCAGGGTCCAGTCCCCGTAGATGCGGTAGAGTTCCTTGAGGTAGGCGCAGGCGGCCCGGGTGGCTTCCTCGGGGCTGCGGCGCTGGTCGATCATCGAGGAGACCTCCAGGCCGTAATGCCGTCCGGTGGTGAGCATGAATTGCCAGAGGCCCGTGGCGCCCATGCGCGAAACGGCCGCGGGATTGAGGGCCGACTCGACCACCGTCAGGAACTTCAGTTCCAGCGGCAGGCCCTGGCGTTCGAGCTCCCGTTCGATCATCGGGAAGTAGTACTTCGACTCGCCCAGCATGCGTCGCGTGATGCCCTTGTGGGTGGTGGTATAAGCGAGTATGTACTTGCGGATCACCTCGTTGTAGGGCAGATGGATGGGGGAGACCAGGTTGTCCAGGCGGCGGCGGTACTCGGCGTCGGGGACGATCCCGATGGCCTGCAGGTAGCGGGTGGTGTCCAGGTCGATGTACTCTTCGAGGAAGGTGTCCTGCGACTCGTCCAGGTACTTGAACTTCCAGTCCGCCACCAGCGAATCGTAGGCGATGGGTGTGTGCCGGATGTTCAGCATCGTCTTGGCCTCGGGGGTGGCCGTTTCGTTGTCGCTTTCGGGGTTGGCGGGCAGCGCGGGCGTTTCGCTTTTCTCGCGGGCGCTGAGCCGAGCCAGCCGTTGGCCCTGGGCGGACAGGAGTGCGGGGATGCAGCACAAGATCATTCCGACGAGGAGTTTTCTCATGGTCCTAAAATTTAAATTTGAACGACAGGCCGATGCCCTGGCCCGGTGAGTTGTTTCGGGTATAGTACTGCATCAGCGTGGGCTCGACCGTGAAGGCCAGGTTGTCGCTGATGTCGTAGTTTTTCAACTGGGCCTCCACGTGGGCGTCGATGATCTGGAGGATGTAAAGCCCGGCGGTGAGGATGATGGCCAGGTCGCGGCTACGGCGGAAGTTGTTCTTCAACGTTTTCAGGTAGTCCGGTGTCACGTAAGAGTAGTCCTCGAACTCGTCGTGGGTGTCGGGATTGCCGTCCGTGCGTAGGTCGTAGGCCGTTTTGTAGCGGGTGTAGCCCCGCGAGTTGTAGTTGATGACGTAGGCCATGGTGGTGAAGGCCCCCACGATGATCGGGGTCTTCCAGTAGCTGCGGTTGTAAATCTGGCCCAAGCCCGGGCAGATCATCGAGAGGGTGGTGGCCTTCTTGACGTTGGAGGGCAGCCCCTGGTAGTTGATCACCCCGTCGGCCATGAAGTACATCCAGGAGGCCACGGCTCCGGCCAGCAGCAGCGAGCGGGTCGAGTTCTTGACGATCATCTCGCGTTGCACCGGATCCAGGTCTTCCTGGGCGGCTCCCGAGGCTTTCATCTTGTCTACCTCGCTCTTGAGGCTCTTGTACTCCTTGTTCTGTTGGATGCCGAAGTAGAGCAGCGTCCCGGTGCTTCCCCAAAAGACGGGCACCTTCCAGGCCTGCTTGTTGTACACCTGCGCGAAACCCGGCAGGGGCAACGAGAGGGCCATTACCCGCGAGACGGGGATGGTGTCGCGGAAGAGCTTGCTGTAACGCACCGAGGAAGTGTCGGCCTCCTTGTGCTTCTTCCCTTTGAGCGCTGCCGCTTGGGCGGTGGCGGCCGTGTCCGCTTGCAGGGTGTCCGCTTTCAGGACGGGTTCCTGCGTGGCGGCGGCGGTGGTGTCGATCCCGCTACCCGGGAGGGTGTCGGGACGGGAAACCGTGGCGTCGCGCCGGATGCCGCCCTCGACCTTATAGCGTTTGCCTGCCTCCTCGCGGACGGGTTGCTCGGTCTTGCTTTTCTTTTTCTCTTTCGGTTTTCGGGCCGACGCCTCCGGAGCCGTTGCCAGACAGAGCAGGACGACTAACAGGAAACCGAGGTATGTGCCGAAAGAGGGTTTTCGCATGAAACAGAATAAATAGGTTAGTCTTCGAACTTGCGGAGGATCTCACGGATCTGGTCGTCCGAGTCGAAGCCGATGGTGATCTTGCCCCCGCCCTTGTTGTTCTTGCGGATGCTGATCTGCTCGGTGAAGAGCTTTTCGAGCTGCTCCACCAGGCGGGTGTACACTTCGGGGAATTCTTCCTCCCCCTCGCTCTTGGCCGTCTTGGGGGTGCCCAGGGCGGCGACCATTTCCTCGGTCTGGCGGACCGAGAGGCCTTTCTGGACGATCTTTTTCAACAGCGAAATTTGCTGCCGGGGTTCTTCCAGCCCGGCCAGGGCGCGGGCGTGGCCCATGCTGATGAGCTCCTCGCGCAAGGCCAGCTGTACCTCGGCCGGAAGTTTAAGTAGCCGCATGTAATTGGCTACCGTCGAGCGTTTTTTGCCGATTCTCTCACCCAGCATATCCTGGGTCAGGTTGCACTCCTCGACCAGCCGCCTGAGGCTCAGGGCCACCTCGATGGCATTGAGGTCCTGCCGCTGGACGTTCTCCACGATGGCCATCTCCAACAGGGTCTGGTCGTCCACCTCGGGGCGGATGTAGACCGGAAGGGTCTCCTGGGCGGCCAGTTGGGCGGCCCGCCAGCGCCGTTCGCCGCTGATGAGGGTGTACTTGCCGTTGGTCTCGGCCTTGACCGTGACCGGCTGGATAACACCCAACGTGCGGATCGACTCGGCCAGCTCTTCCAGGGCGTCCTCGTCGAAGAGCGTGCGGGGCTGCTTGGGGGTGGGTTGGATCAGGGCGATGGCGAGGTGCTCGAAGGTGCTGCCGCTCTTGCTCTGGGGCAGTTCCTTGTTCTCGATTTCGAAGATGGCGCCTAAACCTCGGCCCAGGCCTTTGGGTTTCGTGCTCATGGAGGGCTATTTTTTATTTTTTTTGATGAATTCTTTGGCCAGGTTCATGTAGTTGACGCTGCCCGTGGAGGCGGCGTCGTAGAGCAGGGCGGGCTTGCCGTAGCTGGGGGCCTCGCTCAGGCGGGTGTTGCGCTGGATGATGGTCTCGAAAGCGAGATCGCCGAAGTGTTCGCGTACTTCTGTAGCGACTTGGTTGGCCAGGCGCAGCCGCGAGTCGTACATGGTCAGCAGGAATCCTTCGATCTCTAGCTCTGGGTTGAGCTTGGTCTTGGTCATCTTGATCGTGTTGAGCAGTTTGCCCAGGCCCTCCAGGGCGAAGTATTCGCACTGCACGGGGATCAGTACGCTGTCGGCGGCCACCAGGGCGTTGAGCGTCACCAGGCCCAGCGACGGGGAGCAGTCGATCAATATAAAGTCGAATTTCTCGCGCAGCGGTTCGAGTATTTTTTTGAGGCGGCGCTGGCCGTCCTCGATTTCGAGCAGTTCGGTCTCGGCCCCCACCAGGTTGATGCTCGAGGGCAGTAGGCTGAGTTTTTTGATACCCGGGATCGCCTGGATGATCTCCTCGGGGAGGGCCTCCCCGGTGATGCAGTCGTAGATGTTGACGCCGGTGATATCCACCCCCAGGCCGGAGGTGGCGTTGGCCTGCGGGTCGGCGTCCACCAGCAGGACCTTCTTGCCTAATATAGCTAAACTGGCCGCCAGGTTGATGGCGGTGGTGGTCTTTCCGACCCCGCCTTTTTGGTTGGCCAACGCTACGATTTTTCCCATATTTCTCTTGGATTTATCATGCAATATTAAGCAAAATTTCGGACAAACAGGCAAGCGCTTTTCTGCAAGGCGGCAGACCGCCGCTCCGAAGGCCTCCGGGAAGGTGGTGTTTTTCCGAATAAAAACCTTATCTTTGAGCCTGGTTTCAGAACCTTTTATTAAATAAAAGAAACGGTCCCGATGGTTAGCCTAAGCAAACGAAGTTTCCTCTCCTTGCTCGATTTCTCGGCCGAGGAGCTCCTCTATTTGCTCGACTTGGCGACTCAGCTGAAAACCGACAAATACCTCAAAAAGGAAAAGAAATACCTGGCCGGAAAAAACATCGCCCTGATTTTCGAGAAAGACTCCACCCGCACGCGGGGGGCTTTCGAAGTGGCGGCCTACGATCAGGGCGCGAACGTCACCTACCTGGGTCCCAGCGGCACCCAGATCGGCAAGAAAGAGTCGATCAAGGACACCGCCCGGGTGCTGGGCCGCATGTACGACGGCATCCAGTACCGCGGCTACGCTCACAAAATAGTCCGGGTGCTGGCCGAATTCGCCCAGGTGCCCGTCTGGAACGGCCTGACCAACGAATCCCACCCCACCCAGGCGCTGGCCGACATCCTGACCATGCGCGAGCACTCTCCCAAGCCCTTCACCGAAATGAAGCTGGCTTTTCTGGGCGACGCCCACAACAACGTGGCCAATTCGCTGATGGTGGCCGCGGCCAAGATGGGCATCGACTACCGGGCCGTTTCGCCCAAGGCCTGTGCCCCGGACGAGAACCTGCTCGTGCAATGCCTGAGGATTGCCTCCCAGAGCGGCGGGCGGATCACGCTCACCGAAAATGTGGACGAGGGGGTCGAGGGCTGCGATTTTGTCTACACCGACGTCTGGGTCTCGATGGGCGAGAGCGAGGAACTCTGGGCCGAGCGCATCGAGCTGCTGAAGCCCTACCGGGTCGACACCCGTGTGATGCAGGCCACGGGCAATCCCGATTGCCGCTTTATGCACTGCCTGCCCGCTTTCCACAACCTCGAAACCGCCATCGGGGAGAGCGTTTCCGAAAAATACGGGATCGACGAGATGGAGGTCACCGATGAGGTCTTCGAATCCCCGGAATCGGTGGTTTTCGACCAGGCGGAAAACCGCCTCCATACCATTAAAGCTATCCTGGTGGCTACCTTAGCCGACTGACCTTTATGCCGCAAACCCCGATTGCCACATCCCCGCTGAAACGCCCGGGCGCCTATCCCTCCTGGATCGACCTGCTGTTGCTACTGGCGGTCTTCCTGGGAGCCACCTTCCTGGGTATCCTGGTGGCGCGCACCGGGTGGTTCTCTTCGGGCCTGGCCACCTGCCTGGCTTATTTCCTCCAATTCTCTCTGACCATTGCCTTTGCGCTCTACTGGCGCTCGCGCCGCCTGCCGGGGGAGGGGAGCGGCTTGCAGTTCAGCTGGAAGAAAGTGGACTTCACCCTGATCCTCTGGGGGGTCGTCGTGGTGATGGCCGCGGGCATCGTGATCGAGCCCCTGCTGGATAAAATGCCGGAAAGCTACCTCGAGGCCCTCAGCTCGATGATGGGCCGGGGCGGGTGGATGATGCTGACCTCGATCGTGTTGGCGCCCCTGCTCGAGGAACTCCTTTTCCGGGGGATTCTCCAGGAGGCCTTCGTCCGCAAGTACGGCCCCCCGCTGGGCATCGTGCTCGCGGCGGCCGTGTTCGGGGCCATGCACATCATTCCCCAGCAAGTGCTCAATGCCTTCCTGATCGGCCTGGTGCTGGGCTTCATCTACTACCGCAGCCGTTCGCTGGTGCCGGTGATGGCAATCCACTGCATCAACAACCTGATCGCTTACTTCACCTGGATGATCGGGGGCGAGAAGATCCTCTCGACCCGGGACCAGTTGCCCGACGACACCACTTATTATGTGGTCTACGGGATAGCCTGCCTGATCCTGTTGGTCGCCTTTGTTTGCATGGGCGTTACCCTGAGCCGGGAGAGGAACCGAAAACTTTCGCCTGCAACCGATACTAAACCGGAAAAATAGCCGTTACAAAAAAAACGTACTATCCCAATCTTTATGACCCGAAAATCCCTCGTCCTTCTTTCTGTAGCCATGCTGGGACTCGTCTCCTGCAAGCGCTTTGTCAACCCCTTCGCCGGGGAGCGGGTGCTGGCCGAGGTGGGCGACGCGCGCCTCTACGACCGGGATGTGGTCTCGATCTACACCTCCGGGATGACCTCGGCCGACAGCGCCAAGACCTTGCAGGGCTATGTGGACCAGTGGGTCAAGAAACAACTCAAGGTCCAGGAGGCCGAACGTCTCTTCCACAGCAGCCAGCGCGACATCGACCGCATGGTGGACGATTACCGCAATTCGCTGCTGATCCACAAGATCGACCAGTATTACGTGGACACCCGCCTCGATACCCTCTTTACCGACCAACAGATACAGGAGTATTACGAGCAGCACAAGGCGGATTTCGTGCTCGACAAGACCCTCGTCCGGGCCCGGGTGGTGCGCTTCCCGGATACCTACCGCCAGAGCGCCAAACTCAAGGAGCTGATGCTCTCCTCGCGGGAGCAGGATTCCCGGGATTTTGTGGAGCTCTGCGCCAAGAACGGCTTTGAGCTGACCGAGTTGAACCAATGGTCCGACTTTTCGGCCCTGCTGGCCCTGCTGCCGACCAGTCCCGACGCCGATTACAGTTACGTGCTTTCCGAAGGCAAGATACACGAGTTCTCCAACCAGGATTCGCGCTTCTACGTGCGGGTACTCGACTGTCGCCGTCCGGGTGATTACGCCCCCCTGGAGAGCGTGACGGACATGATCCGCCGCATGGTCTTCAACGGCCGCCGCGAGGAGATCATCCGCCGCCACGAGGACAGTCTCTACCGGCAGGCCCTCTCGGAGAAAGAAATGATTATTAACGTTAAATAACGATATTATGCTGAAAAACAGATTGTTATTTGCTGTTTTGTTGGGCCTTTCCCTGTCGGGGGCCTTGTTCCAAAAAACCGCAGCCCAGCAACGGGTGATGGCCGACAAGGTCGTCGCGGTGGTGGGGAACTCCATGGTGCTCTATTCGGATATGGTGCAGGTCGCCCAGGCCTTCGCCGACCAGCGGCGCCAGGAGGGTTATACTTCCGACAAGGACCCCATGTGCGAGGCCCTCGAATACCTGGTAACCCAGAAAATCCTCAGCAGCCAAGCCCGCGCCGACTCGCTTTCGATCATGTGGGACCGGATCGCTACGGCGGTCGAGGACGCCCTGATCAACGAGATCGACGATAAGGGCTCGCAGGCCGAGGTGGAAAAATATTACCACAAACCGATCTACGAGATCCGCACGGACCTGACGGCCCGCTACGAGGACCAGCAATACGCCTCGGCGATGGAGAACGAAGTCAAGGGCAAGGTGACCATCACCTCGGGCGAGGTGGAGCGTTATTTCCGCAAGCTGCCCAAGGACTCCCTGCCGCTGATCCCCGAACAGTACGTCTATTCCCAGATCGTTCTCTATCCGCCCTCGATCGAGGATGCCAAGCTGCGCACCCGCACCCGCTTGTTGGAGATGCGCGAACGCATCATGAACGGGCAGAAATTCGAGACCCTGGCCCGCATGTATTCCGAGGACCCGGGCTCGGCCCGCCAGGGCGGGGAGATGGAACCCATGCCCAAGGAGGGCTTCGTACAACCTTTCGCGGATGCCATGGCCAAGCTCAAGGTGGGCCAGATTTCCGAAGTGGTGGAGACCGAGTACGGCTACCACCTGATCCAGTTGATGGAGGTGACGGGACGCAATCTTTACCGCGTGCGCCACATCCTGCTCAAGCCCCAGTTCACGGCGGACGAACTCTCCGCTTCGTTCAAGCTCTGCGACTCTCTGCGCGCGGAAATCCGGGCGGGACGGATGACCTACGAACAGGCCGTATTCCAATACTCCGAGGACCGTTACTCGAAGAACAACGACGGGGTGGTCTCCAACCTCGACGTGCTGGAAGCGATGAACCAGGCCGAGGCCAAGGCGGCTTCGACCCATTTCCTCAAGGAGGAACTGGCCCAGTTCCCCGAGGTGTACAACGGCCTGAAGAACCTGAAGCCCGGGGAAATTTCGGAGCCTTTCGCCTCGCAGGACCTCAAGGGCAATGTGCTCTGCCGGATGGTGCGCCTCAACGAGATCGTCCCGGCCCACACGGCGACCCTCGGCGCGGATTTCGCGCGGGTGGAGGAGATCGTCTTGCGGAAGAAACAGGACGACGTGTATAAGGCCTGGCTGGATAAGACCATCGATGGGATGTTTATCCGGATCAACCCCGAGTACCACAGTTGTGAGTTTGAGAATAAATCGTTGATAAAGTAATTCCGACGCCGTGATCCGACGCCCCGCTTTATTGTTGCTGGCCGCTTGTGCGGGATGGAGTGCCCTGAGCCTGTTGTGGGCCCAGCCGCCTTCGCCCACTCCCTCTGCGCAGGGTGGGGGATTGCCCGCTCCGGTGGTTCCGGCGGTGGCCCGGCCCGGAGGCGGCGAACCCGACACCAAGGTCGTCGACTTCACGGCCGACCTGATGCGTCCGGTCAAGGTGGCCGACTCCTCGGCCCTGAGCCTGGTGGGCCATGTGGTCTTCCACCACAACGGCGCGGTGATCACCTGCGACAGCGCCATCCGCTACAACGACCGCCAGATGGATTGCTACCGCAACGTCATTATCAACCAGGACAGCGTCTTTGTCTACGGCGACCGGGTCGAGTACGACGGCAACATCAACCAGGCCACGGTCTACGCGCCGCTCATCAAGATGGTGGACAAGGACGCCGTCTTCTACACCTACCACTTCACCTTCAATACCCTCGACAACATCGGCCACTACACCGGGGGCGGCACCATGCTCCAGAATGAAAACCGCATGGAGTCCCAGGAGGGATTTTACTATTCCGACGACCGCCTGCTGGTGGGCATCCATGCCGTGGAGATGGAGAATCCCGATTACCGGATGCGCTCCGACTCGGTCTTCTACAACATGGATACCGAGGTGGCTACCTTCCGCACCCGCTCCTACATCTGGAACAGCAAGGATGAATTCCTGACCGCCTTGCGCGGCGAGTACGACCGCAAGGCCGAAAAATACACCTTCACCGACCACTCCTACGTGCTGACGGGCAACCAGGAAATCTGGGCCGACACCCTGATCTACACCCAGCAGAGCGGCGACGCCCTGTTGCTGAGCAACGTCCAGGTGGACGACCGGGAGCAGCGCGCGATGGCCTTCGGCGACTTCATCCGCTACTGGGGCCAGGAGCGCAAGGCCGTGCTGACCCGCGACCCGGTGGTCGCCTCCTACGAGGAGGGAAGCAAGGACACCCTCTACATGCGGGCCGACTCGATGTTTATCTACACGGTCAACCGCTTCGACTCCCTGGCGACCGATACCCTGAGTGCCGACACCCTCTCCGAAAATTCCTTCCCCGAATACGGCGACCTGCCCGAGGCCGACCACCTCGACTCCGACGAATCGGCCGTGCCCACGGTGGAGGAACCCGAAGCGGTGCTTCCGGCCGAAGAAGACCCCCTGGTGACGCAAAAGCTGGAGGATATGGACCGCTCGCTGAGCGCCAAGGAAAAAAAAGCCTTGAAGAGGCAGCAAAAACGAGAGGCGCGGGACGAAGCGCTCCGGGCCAAGCTGGCCAAGCGACGGGCGGCCCTGAGTGAACTGCAGCGCGAGGCCGCGCTGGCCGATTCCCTCTCCCGGGCCGATTCGTTGGCCAAGCTGGATACGCTGCCGCAGATCGAGGTCGTGGACAGCACCCTGCTGGCGGCCCCTGTCGATACGATAGACAAGGCCGACTCGCTGCTGCGAAAAATGTTCGCCTACCGCAACGTCCGGATCTTCCGCAACGACTTCCAGGCCGTCTGCGACTCGATGACGGGCTTCACGCTCGACTCGACGGCCCACATGTACATCCATCCCGTGATGTGGAACGAGGAGAACCAGATCATGTCCACCGAGGTGGATATCTACACGCGCAACCAGACGATCGACAAGGTGGTCTTCACCGGCGAGCCGATCATGTCCTCGGAGGTGGACGGCGTCCGTTACAACCAGATCAAGGGCAAGGTGATGGAGGTCTATTTCGCCGAGGGCGTGATCCAGCGGACGGATGTCGTCGGCAACGGGCAGATGAACTATTACATGGAGGACAAGGATAGCCTGGGGCGCTACCTGACGGGCTTTATGACCCTCGAGTGCGCCGACGTCAGCTTCTACTTCGAACCCAAGCTGCCCGAGGAAAAAGAGCCTCCGGGACGGGCGGTCTCCCTGGGACCCGAACCCGAGACGGAAGCGGAGACGGAAGCGGAGCCGGGCCAGGAGTTGACGCGGATCGTGCCCCGGGGCAACCCCGTGTACGCGATCTATCCCCTGGACAAGATTCCCGGCGAGGTCTCGGAGACCCTCCCCGGCTTCACCTGGGAGAAAAAGCGCCGCCCGCAGCTGAAGGACGTCTTCACCCGGGAGATGCGCCCCTCGGAGCGCGAGCAGTACGAAGCGCTCGAAAAACCCCGCTACCCGATCACCGAAGGCATCAACCGCGACCGCGAACGCCTCCTCAAGGAAGGCTGGCGAGACCGCCTCGATCCGCTGAGCTCGGAGGCCGTCGAGTTCCTCCGCACGCTGAGATAATTAGGGCGTGTTAACATAAACGCTTACGCCCGCTTTCACTACTCTTTTCGCCCCCTGCTTCATCGCTTTTTCTTGAAATATTCTCGATATTCCTACATAAAAGCGGCTCGCAGGAAACAAAAACAGGAGCAAAATCGAACATAACCGTTTATGTTAACACGCCCTAAAAATGCCGCAGAGATTTTTCTGCGGCATTTTTTATAGAAAAACGGGGACGCTTAGATTTCCCCGGCCTCGTAAAGCAAAATCAAAATCTCGATCGTCCGGTCCTCCCCGTAGCGGTCGTAGGTATCCTTGAGGTTGGCCCCGAAGAGCCGGGCGACCCCCTGCCAGAGGAAGGCACTGAATCCGCCCCGCAGTTCCTTGACCAGGTCGTAGGACGTCCGGCTGGTCTCCCGGTCGATCAGCTTGATGAGGATCTTGCCCTGGGAGAAGGTCATTTTTTTGAGGACGGGGGTGTATTTTTCCTTCAGCTTTTTCTCCATCGCCTTGGTGAAGGCCTGCTGTTCCTTGCGGGTGGGCAGGGTCAGCAGGTGTTCCTCCATGGCTCTGAGCGTGGCGTTGGCCTCCTTGGCGATGGGGTAGACCTTCTTGATGTTGGCGATCAGGCGGGCGTACTTGCGGGTGTCGATCCCGCGGGGGAAAACGTAGATCGGGGTGATGTCCACCACGAGCATCGTGTCGCGTCCCTCCATGCGTTTGTAGGCACGGGTGTAGCCCTTCTCCTGGGCCGAAGCCCCGAAAACGATGCAACAGAGAAGGATGCCGAGTGCCGCTTTTTTCATCTGGGAAACCAAAAGTTTGCTACCTTTGCAAAGATAGAAAGAAACCTATCCATAAAACGGATTCACCCGCGAAATGTTATAACAAATCAAGAAGTATGTACTGCGAACAACAACTCACCGAACGCATTTTCTGGACCGGGGTCAACGACCGCCGCAAGGAACTTTTCGAAAATATCTGGCCCCTGCCCCAGGGGGTTTCCTACAATTCCTACCTGATCCGCGACAAAAAGTGTGCCCTGATGGACACCGTCGAAGCGGGCTCGGACCGCAATTACCTCGACTGGGTGGCCCAGGTGCTCGACGGCCGGGAACTGGACTACCTGGTGATCCACCACATGGAGCTGGACCACGCCGGGGAGATCGAGAACCTGGTGGCCCGCTACCCGGATGTCCGCATCGTCGGCAATGCCAAGACCTTCAAAGTGCTCGAGGCCTACTACGGCACGCTGCCCAACCTAATGGAGGTCAAGGACGGCGAGGAGCTGGACCTGGGACACCACAAGTTGAAATTCGTCTTCACCCCCTGGGTCCACTGGCCCGAGACCATGATGAGCTACGACCAGACCGAGGGCATCCTCTTCTCGGGCGACGCCTTCGGGATGTTCGGCACCCTGGACGGGGGCGTGTTCGATGACCAGGTCGATTTCGCCTTCCACGAAAGCGAAATGCGCCGCTACTATTCCAACATCGTCGGCAAGTACAGCTCGATGGTGCAGAAGGCGCTGGCCAAGTTGGCGGACGTGCCCGTCAAGGTGATCTGCCCCCTGCACGGGCTGGTGTGGCGCAAGGACCCCGCCCGGGTGCTGGGCCTCTACGACAAGTGGAGCCGCCAGGAGGGCGATCCCGGCCTGGTGCTGGTCTACGCCTCGATGTACGGCAACACGGCGCGCATGGCCGATAGCATCGCCTTCCGGATCGCGCAGCAGGGGGTCAAGCGCATCCAGGTCTTCGACGTTTCGAAAACCCACATCTCCTACCTCATCAACGAAATCTGGAAGTACCAGGGTGTGATCCTCGGTTCCTGCGCCTACAACACCGGGATGTTCCCCCTGATGCGCAACCTGACCGAGGAGTTGATCGACCTGGGGGTCAAAAACAAATACCTGGGCGTGTTCGGCACTTACAGCTGGAACGGGGGAGGGGTGCGCAACCTCGATCTTTTCGCCCAGCAGTGCGGTTGGGAAGTGGTGGCTCCCTCGGCCGAAATCCACGGACGGCCCTCGGAAGGGAAATACGAATGCTGCAATGTGCTGTCGGACGCTATGGCTGCAAAATTGCTGTAAAATCCTCTCGAACGATAGGTCGATAATTTTGCCCCCAGGTTTCTAAAAAATATTAAAAATAATTTGTACTTTTGGAGTCTTGAAAACGCACGCTAAAAATCATTCATAAAACCATACCACTATGAGCACGAAATTTCAAGCCGGTGTAATCTCCGGCACCCAGTTGCAGGAACTCTTTGCCTACGCCAAGGAGAAAGGTTTTGCCATTCCCGCCGTCAACATCACCGGCACCGACACGGCCAACGCCGTGATGGAAGCCGCCCGTGACATGAAGGCCCCGGTGATGATCCAGCTCTCGAACGGGGGCGCCGCTTTCTACGGCGGTAAGGCCATCGGCGACGCCGTTCTGGGTGCCGTGTCGGCCGCCAAGCACGTTCACCTGCTGGCCGAAGCCTACGGGATTCCTGTGGTGATGCACACCGACCACGCCGCCAAGAAATTGCTGCCCTGGATCGACGGTCTGTTGGACGCCGGCGAAAAATACTTCAAGGCCCATGGCAAACCCCTCTTCAGCTCGCACATGCTCGACCTCTCGGAAGAGTCGCTGACCGAAAACATCGACATTTGCAAGAAGTACCTCACCCGCATGAGCAAGATGGGCATGACCCTCGAAATCGAACTCGGGATCACCGGCGGCGAAGAAGACGGTGTGGACAACAGCCACGTGGACACCGCCAAGCTCTACACCCAGCCCGAAGACGTATGCTATGCCTACGAGGAACTGAGCAAGATCAGCCCCAACTTCACCATCGCCGCTTCCTTCGGCAACGTGCACGGCGTCTACAAGCCCGGTAACGTGGTGCTGAGCCCCGAAATCCTGGACAACTCGCAGAAGTACATCCAGAACAAGCTGGGCACGGCCGCCCGTCCCGTGAACTTCGTCTTCCACGGCGGTTCGGGCTCCGAACCCGAAAAGATCCAGGAAGCCATCGGCTACGGGGTCATCAAGATGAACCTCGACACCGACATCCAGTGGGCTTTCTGGGACGGCATCCGCAAGTACTACAACGACAAGAAGGATTACCTCCAGGGCCAGCTCGGCAACCCCGAAGGCGAGGAAAAACCCAACAAGAAGTACTACGATCCCCGCACCTGGCTGCGCAAGGGCGAAGAGTCGATCATCGAACGCCTGAAGATCTCCTTCCAGGACCTCAACGCCATCGACGTACTCTAACGGCACCGAATACCCTGACGATGAACAATACACCTCGACGTGCATTGTTCATCGTCTTTTAAAAGCAAACTCAAACAACTCAAAAGATACTTCATGGAAGCAATTGCAATTTTGACGGGCGGCGGGCCCGCTCCCGGTATGAACACCGTGGTGGGCAGCGTGGCCAAAACGTTTTTACAGAAAGGTTACCGCGTGATCGGTCTGCACGGCGGCTACAGCGGCCTGTTCAACCCCTCGCCCAAGACGACGGACATCGATTTCCTGCTCTCTGACGATATCTTCAACCGCGGAGGTTCCTTCCTGACGATGAGCCGCTTCAAACCCACGGACAAGAATTTCGCCGAGGATTTCAACCTGGATTTCTTCGTCAAGAACAACATCAAGCTGCTGGTAACGGTAGGGGGCGACGATACCGCCTCGACGGCCAACCGCATCGCCAAGTTCCTCGAGGACAAGAAATACCCCATCGCCAACATCCACGTTCCCAAGACCATCGACAACGACCTGCCCCTGCCCGCCGGTTCGCCCACTTTCGGGTACCAGTCGGCCAAGGAGATGGGCTCGGTGATCGCCAGGACGGTATACACCGACGCCCGCACCAGCGGCAACTGGTTCGTCGTGGCCGCCATGGGCCGCTCGGCCGGCCACCTGGCCTTCGGCATCGGCACCGCCTGCCACTACCCGATGATCGTCATCCCCGAAATGTTCAACAAAACGACCATCACCGTCGAGAAGATCGTCAACCTGGTTGTATCGGCCATCCTCAAGCGCAAGGTGATGGGCATGGAGTACGGCGCCGCCATGATCTCCGAAGGCGTTTTCCACGAACTGAGCGACGAGGAAATCAAGAAATCGGGCATCAACTTCTCCTACGACGACCACGGCCACCCCGAACTGGGCAAGGTTTCCAAAGCGCATATCTTCAACGAAATGCTGGAAAACAAGCTCAAGGCCATCGGCCTGAAGGTCAAATCCCGTCCGGTGGAGATCGGCTACGAAGTACGCTGCCAGACTCCGGTGGCCTTCGACCTGGTCTACTGCTCTCAGCTGGGCATGGGCGTCTACAAGCTCTTCAGCGAAGGCAAGACCGGCTGCATGGTCTACGTGGACCCTGCCGGGCAGATCAGCCCGCTGTACCTCAAGGACCTGCAGGATGCCGTGAGCGGCAAGATCCCGCCCCGTCTGGTGGACATCAAAGGCGACAAGTTCCTCCAGGTGGTGGAGAATATCTTCAACTACATCACCCCGGCCGACTACGAGGCCGCTAAGAAGTACGTCGCCAATCCGGTCGACTACGATTTTAAGAAGATTCTCAACTGGTGATTTTATAGCACAAAAAGAAACCGGGGCCCTTGCAAAAGGGTCCCGGTCTTTTTGTGCCATTTACGACAACGGGACCGTCTCTGTGGAAAAGAGCGGCCCCGTCGTGTGTAACTATGCGTGTGAAGAGTTAGTTGTCTTCCTCGTCATCCGGGGTGTCGGCCAGGTCGTCGGCACCCTTGATGTCGTCGTTGTAGTATTCTTTGTCCTCTTCTTCCTCGAGGTTGTCATCGATTTTGACATCCACCTTGATCAGGTAGTTGGTGTCTTCGGTCTCCAGGACGATGGCGTAGAAGAAATCGCCGGGACCTTTTTCTATGCGCAGCATCTGGTCGGTGTAACCGTGCGGATAGCGTTTTTTGACCTCTTCCTGCAGTTCTTCGGAGAGGTTTTTGTAGCTGATTACCACGCGTTTTTTTGGGGTGTTCTCGGTAGTCATGATGATGATCGGGGTGCGAAAATTTTATGCAAGTATACGCAAAATTTGTAAATCGCAAATCTTTCCTCTCCTCTTTTTTCTCCCGGCTCGAAAAAAACATCGGGCAGGCCTCTTTTTGTTATTTTTATTCGAAAAAATCAAAGTCCGGAGGGGTGTGGTTTCCCGGGAAATGCGTATTTTTACCCAATATACTCAGATTATTCATGAAAGACAAGATAGAGGCCTTGCGCCGCCGGATCAACGAGTACAACTACCGCTATTACGTGCTCAACGAGCCGGTCGTCAGTGATTACGACTTCGATGCCCTGCTGCATGAGTTGCAGGCCCTGGAGGCCGCCCATCCCGAATACGACGATCCCAACTCACCCACCCACCGTGTGGGCAGCGACCTGGTCGACGGCTTCCGGAGCGTGGCCCACCGCTACCCGATGCTCTCGCTGGGCAACACCTATTCCGAGGAAGAAGTGCGCGAATTCGACGCCCGCGTTCGCAAGGAGGTGGGTGAGGCCCAGTACGTCTGCGAATTGAAATTCGACGGCACGGCCATCAGCCTCACTTACCAGCACGGTAAATTGCTGCAGGCTGTGACCCGGGGCGACGGCACGGTGGGGGACGAGGTGACGGCCAACGTGCGCACGATTCGCTCGATCCCCCTCGAACTGATGGGGGAGGGGTACCCGGATTTCTTCGAGATCCGGGGCGAGATTTTTATGCCCCACGCCTCTTTCGAGCGGCTGAACCGCGAGCGGGAGGACATCGGGGAAGCTCCCTTCGCCAATCCGCGCAACGCCGCCGCCGGGACGCTCAAGTTGCAGGACTCCTCGGAGGTGGCCCGCCGGGGGCTGGACAATTTTATGTATGCCGTCTCGGGCGACAACCTGCCTTTCGCTTCGCATTACGAAAGTTTGCAGGCCGCCCGGTCCTGGGGCTTCAAGGTCTCGGAGCACTCGACCCTCTGTGGGGACATCGAGGGGGCGTTCGATTTTATCCACCGCTGGGACAAGCGGCGCGAAAGCCTGCCCTACGACACCGACGGGGCGGTGATCAAGGTGAACGATTTCGCCCTCCAGAACCGCCTCGGCTCGACGGCCAAGGCGCCCCGCTGGGCCGTGGCCTACAAGTTCAAGGCCGAGCAGGCCCTCACCCGGTTGCTCTCGGTCGATTTCCAGGTGGGGCGCACGGGGGCCGTCACCCCGGTGGCCAACCTCGCCCCGGTACGCTTGGCCGGGACCACCGTCAAGCGGGCTTCACTGCACAACGCCGACCAGATCGCGCTGTTGGACATTCGCCTGGGCGACAACGTCTACGTGGAAAAGGGCGGGGAAATCATCCCCAAGATCACGGGGGTGGAGCTCGCCGACCGGCCCTCCGGCAGCGAGCCTTTTCAGTTCATCACCTATTGCCCTTGCTGCGATACCCTGTTGGTCAAGGACGAGGGCGAGGCCCGGCACTATTGCCCCAATGCGGAGCACTGCCCGCCCCAGATCGTAGGGCGAATCGTCCACTTCATTTCCCGCAAGGCCATGAACATCGACGGGCTGGGGGAGGAGACCGTGCAACTGCTCTACGACCACGGTTTGTTAAAGACTCCCGCCGACCTATACGCATTGAAACGGGAGGACCTGGTCGATCTGCCCCGCCTGGGCGACAAATCGGCCGACAACATCCTCGAGAGCATCGAAGCTTCCAAACAGGTGCCTTTCCAGCGCGTACTCTTCGCCATCGGTATTCGCTTCGTGGGCGAGACCACGGCCAAGCACCTGGCCACGCAGTTCCGCAACATCGATGCCCTGATGACCGCCGACGAGGAAGCCCTTTCCGGGGCGGATGAAGTGGGCGAGAAGATCGCTACGAGTATCCGGGCCTATTTTTCACAGGAGGAAAACCTCCGGCAGATCGAGCGCCTGCGCGGCTACGGCCTGCATGTCGAGATGCAGCAGCGCGCCGACGGAACGGACCGCCTGGCGGGACTGAGCCTGGTGATCTCGGGGACCTTCGAACGCCACTCGCGCGAGCGCCTCAAAGAGCTGATCGAGCAGCACGGCGGACGCAACCTGAGCGGGGTCTCGGCCCAGGTCGATTACCTGCTCGCCGGGGAGAAGGTCGGTCCGGCCAAGCTCTCCAAGGCTGCCAAGCTGGGGGTAAAACTCCTTTCCGAAGAGGAATTTGAGCGGATGATCGCGGAGGATGGACCCGCTCGGGAGCCCTCTCAGGCGGAAAATATCCCGCAGCAGGGGAGTTTATTTTGAGAAAATGACTAAGTTTGCAAAATAAATATTTAACACATTTCGATGAAAAATAACATGCAAGGTGTGGGAGTGGCGCTGGTGACGCCTTTTACGGCCGCGGGCACCGTTGATTTCAAGGCACTCGAGGCCCTGGTGGAGTCGGTGATCGCAGGCGGTGTAGACTACCTGGTGGTGCTGGGCACGACCGGCGAAACCGCTACGCTGACGGGCGCCGAAAAGGCCGCCGTGGTGGAGTGCGTCACGGAGACCAACGCCGCCCGGGTGCCGATGGTCATCGGCATCGGGGGCAACAACACCGCCGCGCTGGAAGAACAGATCCGGGCCTTTGATTTTTCGGATTTTCAGGCATTGCTCTCCGTAACCCCCTATTATAATAAACCTTCCCAGGAGGGACTTTATCAGCATTATAAAAAAGTGGCCGAAGCCTCGCCCGTCCCGGTGATGCTCTACAACGTCCCCGGCCGCACGGGGGTGAACCTCAAGGCCGAGACGACACTGAGGCTGGCCCGTGAGTTTGAGAACGTCGTGGCCGTGAAAGAGGCTTCGGGCGACCTCGCCCAGGCGGGCTATATCCTGCGTGATCGTCCTTCCGGATTCTCTGTGATCTCCGGGGACGACAACCTCGCCCTTCCCATGATGGCCTTGGGCGGCGAGGGGGTGATCTCGGTCTCGGCCAACGCCTTCCCCCGCACGGTCAGCCGCATGGTGCACGAGGCCATGGCCGGACATGCAGCCGAAGCCGCCGCCCTGCAGATGCGCCTGATGGAAGCCGTGGACGCTCTGTTCGCCGAGGGAAATCCCACGGGCGTGAAAGCCGCCCTGGCCCACCGCGGCCTGACGGGCGACTACCTGCGCCTGCCGCTGGTGCCCGCCACGGATGCCCTGAAGGGGCGGCTGGGCGAACTGATCGACCGTTACGAGTTAAAATAATCTAAAAACTTCCCCCTATGAAACTGTTTCGTCTGAGTGTCCTGGGCCTGCTGGCCGCCTCGGTCTTCGCCTGCACCTCGAAAACGGGCGAGCCCGACACCCTCTCCGGCCTGAACCGGACCGATTTCCAGTCCACCCTCGAAGGCAAGAAAACCGACCTCTACACGCTCACCAACGCCGCCGGCATGGAGGTGTGCGTAACCAACTATGGCGCCCGTCTCGTCTCGGTGATGACTCCCGACAAGAACGGCACGCTGCGCGACGTGATCCTGGGCTACCAGACGCTGGCCGATTACCTCAAGTACGGCAACAACTTCGGGGCCTCCATCGGCCGCTACGCCAACCGGATCGCGGGCGGGCGCTTCGAGCTGGACGGAGAGGTCTATCAACTGCCGACCAACGACCACGGGCATACCCTGCATGGCGGGCCCAAAGGCTGGGACCAACTGGTGTGGGACGTGGACAAGGTGGACGCCTCGTCCATCACCTTGAGCCTGGTCTCGCCGGACGGCGACATGGGCTTCCCCGGCACGGTGAACGTTGCGGTGACCTACACGCTCACCGACGACAACGCCATCGACATCGCCTACGAGGCCACGACCGACCGCAAGACCATCATCAACATGACCAACCACGCCTACTTCAACCTCTCGGGCGATCCCACGCGACAGGCCATGGATCACCTGCTCTACGTCAACGCCTCCAATTTTTCGCCGATCGACTCGCTGGCCATTCCCCTGGCCGAGCCGATGGCCGTCTCGGGCACGCCCCTGGATTTTACCACCCCGGCGGCGATTTCGGAACGCGTAGATCGCAACGACTTCGAACCGATCCGCAACGGGATCGGCATCGACCACAACTTCCTGCTCGACACCGGGGGCGATGACGCCGTCCTGGCGGGCAGCCTCGAGTCGCCCACCTCGGGCATCCGCTTGGAAGTCTACACCGACGAGCCCGGCCTGCAGGTCTACTCGGGCAACTACCTGGATGGGACCGACATCGGCAAGGGAGGCATCGCCTACCAGTACCGAACGGCCGTCTGCCTCGAGTCGCACCATTACCCCGACTCGCCCAACCGTCCTACCTGGCCGTCGGTGGTGCTGGAGCCCGGGCAGACTTATCACAGCCATTGTATCTATCGTTTCTCGATAAAGAAATAAACGGATTCATCTTCCGTTATACATGGGGAAGAGGGCTTTGCGCCACTCTTCCCCTTTTTAATTGGCCCGTGTTTTGTTATTTGTAGCAAATAATCCCTACTTTTACGCCTAACTATTCTGTTGAATATGCGCTTGAAAAAACTTCCCCAGCTCGTTACGATCCTCTTGTTGTCCCTGACCGCCCTGGTCGCCGCGGCCCAGTCGCCGGAAGCCGGGCCGCAGTATCCCCGCGAACCGGACAACGACGCCATCCTGCGGGAGATACTCAACAGCGAGTCCCCCTACTATTACCCCTCGCTTTTCATCCGCTACATGGCCGGGGACACCACCCTCAACCTGGAGGAGTACCGCCATCTCTACTACGGCTACGCCTGGCAGCCGACTTACAAGCCGTTCGAGTCGCCCCAGTCCGGCACCAAGTTGCTGGCCAAGTTCGAAAAGGGCCTCGACAGCCTCACCGTGGAGGATTGCCACGAGATCATCCGCTACGCGGGCGACGTGATGAAAACCGAGCCCTTCCACCCCAGCACGGTGAACTTTTTGACCTTCGCCTACGGGGCCCTCGGCGACACGATCAACGAACGGGTCAACGCCCACCGCTTCAAGATGCTCATCGAAACCATCCAGTCCTCGGGGACGGGGCTGAGGGAGAAATCGGCCTGGCACATCCTCTATTATCCGGACGCCGACGACGTGCTGGGTCACATGAACCTGATCTTCGGCAAGAATTCGGTGGTCAGCCGGACCGTGGAATTCATCCCCCTGTACGAACGCCGCGGCGGGGTCAAGGGTTATTATTTCAACTTCGAACGGATCTACTGGAACCGGCCCGACCAACTGCCTGAGAAACGCACCAACAGCAACTGGCAGTTCAACAACATTCCCCTGAAGAAAAAGCAGCCTTGGAAATAGAAAGGCAATATTTAAAACCGGAAATCCGTTTCTGACGGACACCACTTACTACGAAACATGAAAGTATTGAAACTGTTGTTTTTCCTGGTTCTCTCGGTCTCGCTGGCCGCTTGCGCCGACGATCCCCAGCCCGTCGGGGAAAAAGACCGCACGGTGCTCGTCTACATCGCCGACGGAGCGGGTCTCTCGGTCCACCTGTCCAACAACATCCGGGACATGCAGACAGGGATGGTCGGCTACGACGGCAACCTGATCGTCTACCACGGGACCACCACGGCCCCCCGCCTGCTCAAGATCGAGCCCGACGGCAGCCAGACCGTGCTGAAAACCTATGAGGACCGCAGCGCCGCCGACGCCTCGGTGATCCGCGAGGTGGTCAACTACGTCTTTTCCACCTATCCGGCCAAATCCCGCGGCCTGGTCTTCTCCGGACACGGCACCGGCTGGGAGCCTTATCCCGAGCCCGTGCGCTCGGGCCTGCTGCGCTCTTCCGCGCCGAGCCCCTACACCCAGTTCGAGAATTACACGGGGGACGGCCCAGTGACCCGTTCCTACGCCAGCCGGGTCAATGTCGACGAACTGGCCTCGGCCCTGCCCACGGGGCGCAGCCTGGATTTCATCCTCTTCGACGCCTGCTTTATGTCGGGAGCCGAGACGCTTTACGCCCTGCGCAATGCCTCCAAGTACATCATCGCTTCGCCCACCGAAACCATGGGCCCGGGCTATCCGTACGCGAAAGTCGTTCCGCTGATGTTCGCCTCGACCCTCAACCTGACCAAGATCTGCCAGGCGTTTATAGAGTTCTACCGCGCCTATAGCTACCCTTCGGCCACGGTCGCCCTGATCAATACCTCGGAGCTGGAAGGTCTGGCTGGGACCGTGAAAACGATCTTCGAGCAGCATCCCGGCGTGACGGTCAACCTGTCGGCCATCCAAAGCATGGAGGCCAAAAGCATCCATACCTTCTACGACATGAACGATTACATGGCCGAAGTGACCGGCGGCAACAACGCGGCCTATCAGGCTTTCGCCACCCAGTTGGGCAAGGTGGTCGCCTACGAGGACCATACGGTCGAGGTCTATTCCGTGTTCGGTGCAAACCATTGGTTTCCTATGACGCGTTGCAGCGGGATCAACGCCTTTATTCCGCAGAGCGTTCCCGGCTGGAAGACCGCCTACCTGGAAACCGCCTGGGCCCAGGCCATCGGCTACCAATAGTCCGCGATGGGCACCCCGGATACATCTACAGAATCCTCCGTCCTGCGCTATCGCCAGGTGGAGGATTTTTTGTTGCAGGGCATCGCCGAGGGGCGTTTCCCGGTCGGGCAGCGGCTTCCTTCGGTAGCGGCCATGGCCGCCCGCTTCGGCTTTGCCGCCCGGACCGTCCACAAGGCTTACTGCGGCCTGCTGCGCCAGGGGGTGATCGAGTCCGTGCCCCGCAAGGGCTACTACGTCAGATGCCTCTCGGCGCCGCATCCCCTGCGGGTATTTTTGTTGCTGGACAATTACTCCCCTTATAAGCAGTCGCTTTTCCAGACCATCAAGCAGGAGTTCGGCGAGCAGGCCGAGCTCTCGGTTTATTTTCATTTCTACGATCCGCAGCTTTTCCGCCGCTACATCCGCGAGAACGCCCGCTCGTACACCACCTATATCGTCTCGTCTTTCTATATGGAGGACCTCGAAGAGGTGCTCGCCGGGCTGCCCCCCGAGCGGCTCTACCTGCTGGGCCGTCATCCGCGCAACCTGCAGCAGGCCTACCACGGGGTGTTCCAGGATTTCCGGCAGGACCTGATCCGGGGTCTCACGGCCACGGGTGACCGGCTGTGGAAGTACGACCGGCTGGTGCTTTACTTCCGCGATTCGGTGACCCGTCCTCCGGTGGAGCTGCTGGATGCCTTCGTTGCCTTCTGCAAGGACATGAATCTGGACCACCGCGTCGTCCGGCCGGGCGAGAGGCCGCGCCTCCAGGCGGGGGAGGGCTACCTGGTGATCGACGACGAGGACCTGATCTCGCTGGTGGGGCTCAGCCAGCAAAAGGGCTACCGCCTGGGCGAACAGATCGGGCTGATCTCTTACAATGACACCCCTATCAAGGGGGTGATCTCCTCCTCGGGGGTGTCGGTCATTTCGACGGATTTCGAGCAGATGGGCCGTTCCATCGTCGAGATGGTGCGCGGGGGGCGATTCGAGCACCGGGTCAATCCGGGCCGCTTTATCGACCGCTCTTCTTTCTGATTTCCTTTCTTGTGCTACTCTGTACTACGAAAGTAAACGCTTTTCGGTCTCCGGAATTTCAAAAAACCCTTTGAAATCATCGGATTATATCGTATTTTGTGCAGGTTGGGCCCGGGCGAAGTTTTCCGGTCCCGAATTTCTATCTTTGTATAAATGCGTTCGATGCGGATGAAAACCACGACACTGCCCGTTCTGGGCGATACCGTCAGCACCTATTGCCTGGGTACGATGTATTTCGGTACCAAGGTGGATAAGGCGACTTCCTTCAGCCTGTTGGATATCTATGCCGAAGCGGGAGGCAACTTCCTCGACTCGGCCAACAAATACGCCTCCTGGGTCCCCGGATTCCAGGGCGGGGAGAGCGAAACCCTGCTGGGCGAGTGGCTTCAGGGCAAGCCGCGCGACCGTTACGTCGTGACCTCCAAATTGGGATTCCCTTACGGGGAGGTCCCCCGCAGCCTGGCCCCCAAGTACATTATTTCCGAGTGCGAAAAGAGCCTCCGCCGCCTGGGTACCGATTACATCGACCTCTATTTCGCCCACGCCCAGGACCCGGCCACCCCGATCGAGGAGACCCTCAAGGCCTTCGACGCGCTGTTGCAGAGCGGGAAGGTGCGGGCCATCGGGGCTAGCAACTTCGACGCCTGGCGCCTGGCCGAGGCCCGTTGCGCGGCCCTCGAGAACCACGTCGCCTCGTTCTGCGTGTTGCAGCAACGCTACACCTGCCTGCAACCCGTGCTGGGCGCCGACCTCGGTACCCAGATGGTGCTGACCCCCGAGCAGATCGACTTCTGCCGCGAGCGGGGCCTGCTGCTGATGGCCTATTCCCCGCTGCTGGCCGGGTTGTACGAGAAAGAGGATGGGGAACTTCCGGTGCAGTATAATTCTGAGCACAACATCAAGATGTTGGCCTTGATCAGGGAGTGCGCACGCGAATACGCCTGCACCCCTTCGCAACTGGTGCTTTCCTGGTTGGCTGGGGAGGGGATTGTTCCCCTGGTGACCGCCAGCCGCGAGGCCCATCTGCGCGAAAACCTCCGGCAGTTGGATGACGTCCAGGTGAAGACCTTCGCTGAAAAACTGGACGCGCTGGATCGCTTTACCGTGAAATACAACTAATAAAAAGAGTTTCGTGTACGAAACTCTCCTCCCTTTGGGTCAATGGCTCCAGAGAGCCATTGACAAAGTCCTCCCCTATCAGGGGAGGGTTTAGGAGGGGTGGCGGACCTTACGACTTTTGAAAAAAGTCGTTAACGTGTGTTCTGGATAAGAATTATCACGTTAACGATTAAGGTTACCGAAAAACATAGAAGATAATTCTTATCCATAAACACACGTTACTATGATGACAAGCAGAGAACGGGTTGCCAAAGCCCTCAATCACCAGGAGCCCGACCGGGTTCCCTACGACCTTTCCGGAACCACCGTCACCGGCATTTGTAAGGGAGCCTTCCTCAACGCCATGAAGGAGCGCGGCCTCTCGACCGAGTACGACGCCAAGGAAGTGGACCCCATCTCCCAGATCGTCACTCCCATCGAGGAGACCCTCGTGGCCCTTCGCTCGGACACCCGCCGCCTGGGCGCCCGCCGGGTGATCAACTACGAGCAGATCCGCACCAAAGAGGGGAGCGTCTGGTCGCTGACCGACCACTGGGACTGCCTCTGGAAACTCGATGAGAGCAAGGACCTTTACTACAACCAGTTCACCCATCCGCTCGACAGTTATGAATCGATCACCGAGGGCCTCAAGCACTGGCATGTGCCCGACTGGTCGAAGTACGTCGAGCAGATGCGCGCCGACATCGCCGAGCAGGCCCCCTTCCTGGGTGACTACTGCGGCATCGCCGACCGCAACTGCGCCGGGCTGACCGAAATGTCGCTACGCATCCGCGGTTACGAAAAATGGTACATGGACATCTTTATGGATCCCGCGGGCGTGGAAGAGTTGCTCGAACAGGTGGTTCAGCACAAGATCGACTACTGGGACAGCCTCTTCGACTGGATCGACGAGCAGGGCCTGCAGGACAAGTTTCTGGTGGCTTCCGAGTGCGACGACCTGGGCACCCAGAAATCGACCCTGATCGCCCCCGACGACCTGCGCCGCCTGGTGATCCCGCGCTTCAAACGCCTCTGGGCCAACAACAAGAAGCGCATGCCGCACATCAAGAACTTCATGCACACCTGCGGGGCCGTGCGTCCTCTGCTGCCCGATCTGATCGAGGCCGGCCTGGACATCTACAACCCCGTGCAGTTCACGGCCCACGACATGGACCTCTCGGGCCTCAAGCGCGACTTCGGCAAAGACCTCGTCTTCTGGGGCGGCGGCATCGACACCCAGTCGACCCTCTGCAAAGGCTCGCCCGAAGAGGTGGCCGACGAAGTGAAGCGCATCCTCGACATCATGGCTCCGGGCGGCGGCTTCGTCTTTGCCCCGGTACACAACATCCAGGACGACGTCTCGGCGGCCAATTTCTGGGCCATGTGGGACACCCTGATGGAGTACGGAAAATACTAATGTGTTGATAGAGGTAGACTAACCCAAACTACTATGAGTAAATTCAATGAAGTGAGTGAAAAAATAGGCGGTTACCGCTGGACCATCTGCGGGCTGCTCTTTTTCGCCACCACGATCAACTACCTGGACCGGGCGGTGATCGGCCTGCTCAAGGAAACCCTGACCGGGGAGTTGAACTGGACCGAGAGCGACTACGGCAACATCGTCATCTGCTTCCAGGCGGCCTATGCCATCAGCCTGCTCTTTGCCGGGCGGGTGATCGACCGTCTGGGCACCAAGCTGGGCTACATGCTCTCGCTGATCGTCTGGAGCGCGGCGGCCGTCCTGCACGGCCTGGTCCGCGGCACGGGCGGCTTCGCTCTGGCCCGCACCCTGCTGGGGATCGGCGAGTCGGGGAACTTCCCGGCGGCCAACAAGACCGTGGCCGAGTGGTTTCCCCAGAAGGAACGCGCCCTGGCGACGGGGCTCTATAACTCCGGGGCGACCATCGGGGCCATCGTGGCCCCCCTGTTGGTGCCTTGGATCGCTATCCATTGGGGGTGGCGCTGGGCCTTTATCCTGACCGGGGCCGTGGGCTTTATCTGGATTATTTTCTGGCAGATTTTCTACAATGACCCCCGCAAGGAAAACCGCCTGAAAGCGGCCGAACGGGCCTACATCAACAGCGACGAACCCCTCGAAGCGGCTGTGGCTCCGGAAAAAGAGGAGCGCGTCAGCTGGGGCCGCCTGCTGGGTCTCAAGCAGACCTGGGTCTTTTTTATCGCCAAGTTTATGAGCGATCCCATCTGGTGGTTCTACCTCTTCTGGTTGCCCGCCTTCCTCGAGGTACAGTACGGCCTCAGCGGGATGCAGGTCTCGGTGCCCCTGATCGTCGTTTACCTGTTGTCGAGCTTCGGCAGCATCTTCGGCGGCTGGGTGCCCAAGTACTTCATCGATAAGGGCTGGATGGCCGGGCGCGCCCGCAAAGTAGCCATGTTGATCTACGCCCTGATCCCGCTGCTGGTGCTCTTTGCCCAGTGGGCCGGGGGGATCAACATGTGGTACGCCATCGTCATCATCGGCCTGGCCTGCGCGGCGCACTGCGCCTGGGCGGCCAACGCCTTCGCCACCGTCTCGGACATGTTTCCCAAGCGGGCCGTGGCTTCGGTCACCGGCATCGGCGGGATGGCCGGAGCGGTGGGCGGCGTGCTGATCGCCAAGCTGGCCGGGCTGCTCTTCGACCACTACAAGGCCCTGGGCGATATCACTCAAGGGTACGGCATCATGTTCGTCATCTGCGCCGTCTCCTACGTGCTGGCCTGGGTGTTGATGCAGGTTCTGGCGCCCAACTTCAAGAAAGTGGAGAATTTGTAAGAAATAATTTCTATTTTTACGGACCAACGAACCAATTCCAAACGAATTACCAATTACTAAAACCTTAAATACTCTTACAATTATGGTTGATTTGAATTTGCTTTACGACGCCATCCTGACCGGTAAACTCGAACAGTCGGTGGAAGTGACCAATCAGGCGGTTGCCGAAGGGATCGAACCCCAGGAAATTATCAACGGTTATATGATCAAGGCCATGGAAGAGATCGGCCTGCGCTTCCAGAACGGCGAGGCTTTCGTGCCCAACCTGCTGATGGCCGCCCGCGCCATGAAAGGATCGCTCGATATCCTGCGTCCCCTGATGAAGGGTGCCAACAGTGTCTCGATGGGCAAGGTGGTGATCGGCACCGTCAAGGGTGACCTGCACGACATCGGCAAGAACCTCGTGGCTTCCATGCTGGAAGGCTGCGGCTTCGAAGTGGTGAACCTGGGCGTGGACATCTCCAGCGAAAAGTTCATCGAGGCCGTCAAGGAAAACAAGGCCCAGATCGTCTGCATGTCGGCTCTGCTGACCACCACCATGAACTACATGAAGGAAGTGATCGACGCCCTGGAAGCCGCCGGCATCCGCAAGGAAGTGAAAGTGATGGTGGGCGGCGCCCCCGTGACCGACGCCTTTGCCCAGCAGATCGGGGCCGATGGTTTCAGCGAAAACGCCAATGGCGCCGTAGCGCTGGCCCGCAAACTGGTTTCGGCCTAATTTCTTATCTTACAATGAATGCCTCGTCGGTCATTTCGTTCGGCCAACTCGGTCTGACGCCTCCGGACGCCTATGCCTGCATGGGCTACCGGGGCGCCGTGCCCGAAGCCGATGTCCGGCAGGTGGTCGACGGCCTGCTCGCGGAGCTGGACCGGATCGTGCAGCCTGCCTACGTGCTGAAGATCCTGCCCGGTGAAGTAGGGGAGAGCGCGGTCACCATCGACGGCATCCGCTTCGACATCCCGGCTTCCATCGCCCGGATACTCAAGGGGGCCGACCGTTTCGCGGTGTTTGTGGTGACGGCCGGGAAGGTCTACGACGACTGGTTGCAGGAAGTGAAGGCCCGGGGCGATATGCTGAGCGAGTTTGTCGCGGATGCCATCGGGTCGGCCGTGGCCGAAAAGATGGGCGCCTACGCCAAGGTCCGCCTGGAGGAAGAACTCCGCGGGGCCCGGCACTCCAGTTCGTTCAGCCCCGGCCAGTGCGACTGGGACATCACCGGACAACGAAACCTCTTCGCCCTGCTGGGCGGGGAGCAGGCGGGAGTCCGGCTCAACGACTCTTGCCTGATGCTTCCGGTCAAATCCGTGAGCGGAATCATCGGCATCGGCGATGGAGTGACCCCGGGGGTTACTTCTTGCGATTTGTGTCCTAAAAAGGATTGTTTTCGCCGACACGAAGGACATTCATGATATTAACTTTTAAAAAGGCAAAACGATGAAAATGAATATGAAACAATGGGTGAATGATTTGAGGAGCAGTGACACGCGCGTCGCTTTGCCGATCATGACCCATCCGGGTATCGAGATGCTGGGCAAGCAGGTCGTCGATGCCGTCAGAGACGGCCGCGTGCACTACGAGGCCATCAAGGCGGTCAACGAGGCCTATCCCCTGAGCGCCGCGGCCACCGTGATCATGGACCTGACGGTGGAAGCCGAGGCCTTCGGTTGCGAGATTTCGTTCCCCACGGACGAAGTGCCCAGCGTGATCGGCCGCCTGGTGTCGGACTACGCTTCGGTGGAGGCCCTCAAGGTCCCCGAAGTGACCGCCGCCCGCGTGCCCCAGTACCTGCTGGCCAACAAATTGGCTGCGGAGAACATGGACAAAGTGATCCTCTCTGGAGCCATCGGGCCCTTCTCGCTGGCCGGCCGCCTCTTCGACATGACCGAGATCATGATGGCCTGCTACGTGGAACCCGACACGATCCACCTGCTGCTGCGCAAGTGCACCGATTTCGCCAAGAAGTACATCCTGGCGCTCAAAGAAGCGGGCGCCAACGGGGTGGTCCTGGCCGAACCGGCCGCCGGGCTGCTGTCGAACGAGGACTGCGAGAAATTCTCGTCGGTCTACGTCAAGGAGATCGTGGACGCCGTCCAGGATGAAAACTTTATCGTTATCCTCCACAACTGCGGCAACACGGGCCACTGCACCCCCGCCATGGTGATGACCGGGGCCTGGGGCCTGCACTTCGGCAACAAGATCGACATGGTCAAGGCGCTGGAGGATTCTCCCTCGGACGTGCTGGCCATGGGCAACCTCGATCCGGTGGCGATGTTCAAGATGGCTTCCGCCTCGGAGATGAAAGCGGCCACGGCCGAGTTGCTCGAACGCACCAAGGGCTACAAAAACTTCGTGCTTTCATCGGGTTGCGACACGCCCCCCGAGGTGCCCGAAGCCAATATCAAGGCCTTCTATGAGGCGCTGACCGAGTTCAATAACCGCTAGTTCAGTCCTCCGAATAATTAAGTGGAAACGTCTTTCGAGGCGATTCCACTTTTTTTTATATCTTTGCTCCCAAGAATTTAGAACCCCAAATCCCAACGAAATATGGAAAATACCCTGCCCAAGCGCAGCTCTTGGAAAAAAGTGCGCAACATCACTCTGCTGATCCTGCTGTTGCTGCTGGTGGCCTTTGTGGGCATCCGCTACTACTTCCCTTACGGCGACGGCGTGAAGACCGGCACCCTGAACTTTGTGGTTCACAAAGGGGTGATCTTCAAAACCTACGAAGGAAAGCTGATCCAGACCGGCCTCTGGTCCAACAAGCCGGGCGGCATCCAGTCCAATGAATTCGAGTTCTCGATCGCCGACTCGACCATCGCCAACGCCCTGATGCGTGTGGGCGGCCAGGTGGTCGAACTGCATTACGTCGAGCACTTCGGGGCCCTGCCCTGGAGAGGCTACTCCCGCTACATCGTCGATCAGATCGTCAGCATCAAGCCCGCCACGGGCGAACAACTTCCCGCCTCGCCCATTGAGTAGGGCGCTTGTCGGTATGCAAAAATCCCCGGATCAAACCTGATCCGGGGATTTTTTGTACGTAACGAGGAGTCTTATGCCTGCTGCTCTTTCAGGAACAGGTGTTTCACCACAATCGTTCCGGCGGCGATAAATCCGCCCAGGAAAACAAAGACGATCAGGATGGTTGCTTTGCTTGTGTTGGATTTTCGGGTGGGGACGGTGGCGGGCTCGATCACCGTGACGCTGGGAGTTTCCTCCTGAACTTTTATTTTGGCCGCTTCCAGTTGTTGGGTTACCTGGCTGTATACGGTGTAGGCCAGCAGTTGCTCGTTGCGCAGACGTTCCTGTTCAGCCCGGATCGACTGGAGTACCACGTTCTGTGTGGCGTCCATATAGACGGCGTAGATTTGTTGCTTCTCGATGTATCCGGCCCGGGCGTCCTCGAACATTTTTTGGGTGAATTCGAGGTCCTTTTTCGCTTTCTGGGTGCGGTATTCGGCGACGTATTCCTGCAGCTTGCTGGTCAGGGAGTCGCAGACTGCGGCGGAGACCAGAGCGTCCTGCATGGTGGACGAGGCGGTGATCATGCCGGATTTTTTGTCGACCGTTACATTCATCCGGTTTCCGATCGCGCGGATGACCTCGCTCTGCTCCCAGGTAAGGCGGTAGGGGTCGATCCGGCCATCTCCCTGCGGCTCTTTTGCTTTGAATAAGGAAATTGTCCAGCCCAACAGCCGCATAGGAGCTTTTAGAACGTAGTTCCACCAGGGAGCGGAAATCTCTTCTTTGATGTAGTTGTACAGGGGGAGGGAGGCGTCCATTTTCATCCCCTGCACCGGAATGCGGGACATTTCGATCAGGAAAGGTGTGGTCTGGATGATGTCCGGGTAGATGGTCGTGTTGACCCCCTCGATTCCGGAGGCCGATCCCAGGTTGATGCCAGCCATGGCTGCCAGGTCGGACATGCCCCCGGTTTTGGTGTTTTTGGAGTTCTCGGGGGCCATTTTCACCACGGTGGTGTATTCCGCAGGGATGCTGAAGGCGACGATCAAACCGGCGAGGGCAGCCCAAAGGCACCACTTCAGGATCATTTTTCGTTGCCCCCAGATGGTTTTGACCAGTTCGACCAGGTCGATCTCTTGGGTGTTCGTTTCGGTGGACATGGGCGGGAATTTTGGGTGTGGTGCCTTTCGGCACTGGAGATAAAAGTTACTGCTTACAAAGATAACGAAAAGTGGAATAGATCGCGCCCTTTTTCTTATTTATCTCTTCGGGGATCGGTTGTTTATCTTTTCCCAGGTTTCCCTTAGATGTTCTTCCCCGTCGAAATATCCGGTTTCGGAGTCCTTCCGGAAAACTTCCATGGATGGCACGATCAGGATTTTTCCGGAGTCGGGGTATTCGCATACATCGTGGCCGAGGTAGCTCCGTACATCCAGGTAGAGGCAGGGCTCTTCGGTATGGTTGTAAAGCTGGTGTGCTCCGGTTTCTCCTTTTTCGAAGAATATCAGGTCGCCGCTTTCGACCGCCTCCAACCCGTTGGGGGGTTCTCAGTGTGGTCGAGCCTGAGATCATCATAAACAGTTCTTCCGCGTGGCGGTGGAAGTGATAGGGTGCCGAGTATTTTCCCGGGGCCAGTTGCCGCAGGTCGAAGTTCAGGTTTTCAGGCTTGATCCCCATCTCCCTGATCGAACGATCGGTGAATACCCGAAACGGGTCTATTTTTCCGGATTCTTCCTGGAAGTTGCGCCGGGAGGTTTTCAGGATGGTCGCCATAAGATCACCGGCAGTGGCAGTCCGAGAGGTGGTCGTTGACATAGCCCACGGCCTGGAGGTGGGCGTAGCAGATCGTGCTGCCGAAAAACCGGAAGCCCCGCTTTTTCATGTCCCGGCCGATGGCGTCCGAGACGGGGGTCGAGGCGGGGACCTCGGCGAGCGTTTTCCAGTGGTTGACGATGGGTTTTCCTTCGGGCAGGAAGCTGCGCAGGTAGTTGCAGAAACTGCCGAACTCGTCCTGGATCTTCAGGAAGGCTTGGGCGTTGGTGATCGTCGATTCGATTTTCAGGCGGTTGCGGATGATCCCGCTGTCCTGCATGAGGCGTTCGACGTCTTTTTCGTTGAACCGCGCCACTTTCCGGGCGTCGAATCCGGCGAAGGCTTTCCGGTAGTTTTCCCGCCGTCGCAGGATGGTGATCCAGCTGAGGCCCGCCTGGGCGCTTTCCAGCACGAGGAATTCGAACATCGTGGCGTCGTCTTTCACCTCGCGGCCCCACTCTTCGTCGTGGTAGCGGACGTAGAGCGGGTCGGTGCCGCACCATCCGCAGCGTTTGCTTTCGGTTTGCTCTTTCATGATTTTCAATGGCTTTGTTTGCGAAGATACGCTTTTTTGCCGGGGGCGGCTTGGTGGAGCGGGCGGATTTTTGTAAATTGTCAGGAAATCTACCCAGTCTTATGCAAAAAATATACCTTGCGCTTTTTGCGCTTACACTGACCTTTTCGGCTCGGGCCCAGAGTCTGGTGCTCAATTATGAAACCCCGGCCCGCGACTGGATGACCTCGGCCCTGCCGATCGGTAACGGCCGCATCGGGGCCATGATCTTCGGGGGCGTGGGCCGGGAGTGCATCCAGTTCAACGACAAAACCCTGTGGACCGGCTCGCCCACCCAGCGGGGCGCCTACCAGAATTTCGGGGAAATTTACCTGGATTTCGCGCATGGGGATACCTCTACCAATTACAGGCGTGAACTGGACATCGAAAACGCCCTGGCCCGAACGACCTATACCGTCGGCGGGGTGCGCTACACCCGCGAGTACCTGGCTTCTTACCCCGACGATGTGATCGTCGTGCAGTTGAGCGCCGGGAAAAAAGGACAACTCTCTTTTTCGCTGCAACTCAAGGATGCCCACCCGGGACGGGCCAAGTACGAGGACGGGAAAGCCGAGATCGACGGGAAGCTGGACTGGCTCTCCTACCGCGCTATCGTTTCAGTTCAGAACGAGGGGGGCAGCCTCAGCCACACGGATACCTCCCTGGTGGTCAGCGGAGCCGACGCCGTGACCATCTTTCTGAACGCCGCCACCAATTATGCCGCCTGGACGCCGGACTACAAGACAGAGGGCGATTGGGAGGGCGAGCTCGTCCGCTCCGGCGAGTCGGCTTTCAAAAAGGGGTATAAGGCCATCCGGCAGGAGCATATCGCGGATTACGCGATGCTTTTCAGCCCGGTCTCGCTCTCGATCGGTCCTAACATCCCGGCCGTTTCTATCCCTACCGACAAACTCTTTGCCGCTTACGCCGCCGGGCAATACAACCCCACCGCCGATGTGCTCTATTTTCAATACGGACGCTACCTGATGATCGCCTCCTCGCGCGCTCCCCTGGCCCAGCCCTCCAACCTGCAGGGTCTCTGGAACAACAGCAACGATCCGCCCTGGCAGAGCGACATCCATTCCAACATCAACGTCCAGATGAATTACTGGCCCGCCGAGGTGACCGCCCTGGGAAGCTGCCACACGCCTTTCCTGGATTACATCTACAACGAGGCCCTCGTCCAGCCCTCCTGGCGGCGGATGGCCGCCGAACTGGATTGCGGGGGTTGGGCCATGAAGACCCAGAACACTATTTTCGGCTATTCGGACTGGAATTGGAACCGCCCGGCCAATGCTTGGTACTGCCTGCATGCCTGGGATCATTACCTGTTCAATCTCTCGCGCGACTACCTGCGTGACAGGGCCTACCCGTTGCTCAAGTCGGCCTGCCGCTTCTGGATAGACCGCCTGATCGTGGACGACGACGGCACCCTGGTGGCCCCCAACGAGTGGTCGCCCGAGCAGGGACCCTGGGAGAGCGGGGTGCCGTATGCCCAGCAGTTGATCTGGGAACTCTTCCGCAACACGATCACCGCCGGGGATTTACTGGGCGACAACGACGATTTTGTGAACGAACTCAAGGCCAAGATCGGCCGTCTGGACAAGGGCCTGGCCATCGGCTCCTGGGGGCAGTTGCGCGAATGGAAGCACCTCCTTGACGATCCCCAGAACCAGCACCGCCACGTTTCCCACCTGATCGGATTGTATCCCGGCTCGATCATCTCCCCGATGCGCACGCCCGAATATGCCGCAGCGGCGCGCGTGAGCCTCGAGGCCCGGGGCGACTTCGGGACGGGCTGGAGCCGGGCCTGGAAAATCGCCTTCTGGGCGCGCCTGCTCGACGGCGACCACGCCCACCTGCTCCTGCGTAACGCCATGCGCCCGACCGGCAGCCGCGAGGTGGTCTACACGACGGAGGAAGGTAGCGGCAGCGGGATCTACGAGAACCTGCTGGACGCCCATCCCCCCTTTCAGATCGACGGCAATTTCGGGGCGACGGCCGGGGTGGCCGAGATGCTGCTCCAGAGCCAGAACGGGGAGTTGCATCTGCTGCCCGCCCTGCCTTCGCAGTGGGATAGGGGAGAGGTCCGGGGCTTGCGGGGCCGGGGGGCTTTCGAGGTCGACATGAAGTGGGCCAAGGGAAAGCTGGTTTCGGCCAAGGTACATTCCCTGCGGGGTGGCAAATGTCGCCTGCGCAGCACCTCACCTTTCATTGTGCGGGGCATAGAGGTAGTGAAAGGCAAAGAACCCGTGGTAGCCGTGGCGGAGCAAGACTCTTTGGGCTATTATGTTATGCGTTTCCCGACCGTGGCCGGATCGGTCTACAAAATTTTTTCCGAGTGAGAAATTTGTGAATCTCCCGGAAAAGATTTAATTTAGAATTTATATAGATTGATTTTGGATAAATTCTAAGCAAAACTACTAACCCCAATCATTGTTTGTTATGACTATCTCTCAACGTGTTGTGCTTCGGGGCCTATGGTGCTGCCTGAGCCTTTTTCTGCTGTTGCCTGCCTCTCTGCCGGCCCGTCCGGTGGGAAAGGTTTCCGGGGCGGTGGATGTTTCGGAGTGGATTTCGACGCATTTCGGCAAGGGGAAGCTCCCCCCGTTCTCTTTCTTCTATGGCGATAAACCCTCTGATGAGTTTATCCGCAAGTGGCAGTACAAGGCCGAAAAACTGACTGCTCACGAGAAAGGGGTGGTCTCCTACCTCTATACCTACCGCGATCCGGCCACGGGCCTCCAGGTGGAGTGCCAGGTCAAAGGCTTCGAGGCCTTCGGCGCCGTGGAGTGGGTGATGAACTTCACCAATACCTCGGGACAGAACACGCCGAAGATCCGGGATGTCCGGGTGGTGGATTACGCGGTGGAATATCCCCAGGAGGGATTCCACCTGCTGCGCATGGAAGGGGTGCATTGCTTCGGCTCGCGCGCCGATTTCCGTCCCCATTACGAAGAATTGGTTCAGGGTAAGCCCATCGAAGTCTATCCCGATTTGCTGCAGGGTCGCTCCTCGGACGAGAATGCGATGCCATTCTTCAACCTCGTTTCGGGCAAAGACCGGGGTGTGGTGATGGCCCTGGGCTGGACGGGCACCTGGACGGCGACCTTTACGCGGGAGCAAGCTGGGCAGGCTTCGATCTCCTCGGGCATGCACACGATGAACCTGCTGCTCTACCCGGGCGAGGCGATCCGCACGCCGAGCGTCTGCCTGCTCTTTTGGCAGGGCGAGGACCTGATGTCGGGACAGAATACCTTCCGCCAGTTTGTCCTGGCCCACCATTCGCCCCAGCGCAATGGGCAGATGGCCCGGCCGCCCCTGGCGAGTGCTTTCAACCCCGGCGACCCGGCTCCCTGCGCCGAACAGTGCTGCGTGACGGAAGAGTACCTGCTGGCCATGCTCAACCGCATCAAGCTCTTCGGCCTGACACCCGAGGTCTTCTGGCTGGACGCCGGCTGGTACAAGGGCTGCGGTCCCAACGATCCGGGCAAGGACTGGGGCAACCTGGGCAATTGGGTGCCTGATCCCGAGCGTTTTCCGCGCGGGCTTAAACCCATCTCCGACGCCGCCCACGCTGCCGGAGCCAGATTCCTGCTCTGGTTCGAGCCCGAACGGGTGCAACCCGACATGATGTTCTCGCGCGAACACCCCGATTTTATGAGCAAGCGCCCCGACCGGGGCTACTTCCTCTTCGATCTGGGCAACCCCAAGGCCGTCGATTGGCTGTGCCAGTACATCGGCGATTTTATCGAAGAGAGCGGGGTGGACATCTACCGCCAGGACGCCTGCATCTATCCGGGCTACTGGTGGCGGGCCAACGACACGGCCGATCGCATCGGCATCAGCGAGATCCGTCACATAGAAGGCCTTTATAAATACTGGGATTACCTGCTGGCCCGTTTCCCGAATCTGATGATCGACAACTGCGCCGGGGGCGGCTGCCGCCTCGACCTGGAGACCATCTCCCGCTCCATTCCTCTGTGGCGCAGCGACTACGAGCCGGGCGAACCCAACGGTGCCCAGAATATCGCCTACGGGATCAACTTTTTCCTGCCGCTCAACGGGACGGGGATATTCAACTCCAAGGCCTACGACGTCCGCTCTTGCCTGGCTTCGGGGACTGTGCTGAACTGGAAGGTGACCGACCGCAGCAGTTCTATTCCCGACATGCAGAAGGCCATGAAGGACATCAAGGAACTGCGCGATTACTATTACGGCGATTACTATCCCCTGAGTGGGATGGGCGACCTGACCAGCGATGATACCTGGCTGGCTTACCAGCTCGATCTGCCTGCCCAGCAGAAGGGCATCGTGCTGGCTTTCCGCCGGGACGACAACATTGAGCCCACGTACAGCATCCAACTGCGGGGGCTCGAAGCGCAGGCCACCTACGAGGTCTACGATGAGGATAAGAATACGACGCTCAACTACAGTGGGGCCCAACTTTTGACCGGCCTGCCACTGAAACTCGACGACGCGCACAGCTCGGTACTGCTGCGTTACAAGCGGGTGAAATAGGAGATTCCCACGCACAGGATAAATCCCGGAGGTTTTCGAAAGGACCTCCGGGATTTTTTTGTTTTCGCGGTACGCAATTTGCATAACCTCCTCCCAGAAACCTTATTTTAACCCTTTTATCACATAAGACTATGGAAAAGAAAGTGAAAGTCAAAGAATCCTGTTGCGCCTGCGAGGCCAACATGCTCAAAGCGGTGGACGGCCTGGTGGAAGGCGCCGAGAAGAATACTTCCAAGGCTGCCCACGACAAGAAAAAAGAAGAATTGGAGGACGCCTTCAAAAAAGACGCGAAGAAATAGTCCCCGGATATACGTTCAAAAACGCCTCCTTTCATGCGGAAAGGAGGCGTTTTTTAGTTGAAGCGGGTCTCTCAGCAGAGCCACTTCCGGAGCGTTTCCCGGAGCTGGCCCGGGACGATGGGCTTGGTGAGGAAGTCGTTGCATCCGGCTGCGATCACTTTTTCCCGGTCGCTGTCGAAGGCGAAGGCCGTCAGGGCGATGATCGGGACCTGGGTGTTCTCCCGGCGGATGATCTCCGTGGCTTCCAGACCGTCCATCTCGGGCATCTTCATGTCCATGAGCACCAGTTCGGGCTGCTCCCGGTTGAAGAATTCGACGGCTTCCAGTCCATTGACCGCCCGGACGAGCCGGTATTCTTTCTGGAGCAGGGTGTTCAACAGCAGGTAGTTGCTGTCGATGTCCTCGGCCACCAGGATCAGGGGCTTTTCCGTGCTGTGGTGTTCTTTTGCGGAAGGCTTTGCCGGGCGGGGTTCTTCCGGAAGGGCCTCGGCCGATTTCAGAGCCTCGGAGGAGAAGTCCGCATCGAAGGGGTGGGTAAACCAGAACGTAGATCCTTCCCCCTCGATCGATTCGACACCGATGGAGCCGCCCATCTGGGTGACCAGGCTCTGGCAGATCGTCAGCCCGAGGCCCGTCCCCTTGGCGAAGGAGTTCAGCTTGACGAAGCGGGTGAAGATCGCGGCCTGTTGCTCCTCCGAGATGCCGATCCCGGTGTCGCTCACCTGGAAGCGCAGTTCGTTCTGGCCCTCGATCCGGTAGGAGAGAGTGATCGAGCCGGCCTGGGTGAACTTCATGGCGTTGGTCAGGAAGTTGAAGATGACCTGGGCGATGCGCTTGCGGTCCCCCTCGATGGAGACCCGCGGGGAGCTGGTGTCGAAGAGCAGTTGCACCCCTTTGGGCGTCTTGATCGAAAACGCCTGGATAACCTCCGCACAGAGCAGATAGACATCCACCGGCTCAGGGTTGAATTCCAGGAAGCCCGCCTCGATCTTCGAGAAGTCCAGGATGTCGGAGATCAGTTGCAGCAACAGTTCGTTGTTTTCCTGCACGATGGAGAGGTATTCTTGCTGTTCCTCAGGTGTTTCCGATTCGACCAGCAGGTTCGAGAATCCGACGATGGCGTTGAGCGGCGTGCGGATCTCGTGGCTCATGTTGGCCAGGAAGGCTGACTTGAGGCGGTCCGAGGCCTGCGCTTCGTCGCGGGCGGCGATCAGGCGTTCTTCCGTCTCTTTGAGGGCGGTGATGTCGTAGTTGACGCACACCATGCCGAGCTTGCCTTCCTGCGGGTTTTCCTCGCGGACCATGACGTTGATCCGGGTCCATTTCTGGCTGCCGTCCGGCTGATTCACCCTCACGTCGTGTCTCAGGTGCCGGGCTTCTCCCAGTTTGATCTTCCGGAAAAATTCCCGGATGGGGGGCTTGTCCTCCGGATTGACGTTGTTCATGACCCCCACGATTTCCGTCAGGGGGGTGCCGGGTTTTTCGGCGAAATTGGCGAACCAGCTGTCTATGGCTGTTCCGTCCCGGGTGTAGGCGTCGAACTGGGCGTAGCCCACCTGGGCGAACTCCCCGATCAGCGAGGTCATCTGCTCGAAGGCCTCGATCTGCCGGTGCGATTGGACGACGTCCGTGTTGTCGATGTTGATGAACAGGTAGTTGGAGAACACGCCCTCCTTGTCGAAGAGGGGGGTGGCGATCGTCACCAGGTTGATCACCTTTTCGCGCAGGGAGGAGTAGTATTCGCCCACCTGCTCGAAGTCGTAATTCAGGGTGAATTCCACCCGCTCGCGGCGCCGCAGTTTCTCCTTGATGTCGTCGGGAATATTGGGATTTTCGAAGACGTTGAGCCCCAGGGCTTCTTCTTCGTTGCGCAGGCCGAATATCTCGAGCTCCTTCTCATTGAGGTCGACCAGTACGCCGTTTTTGTCGTACAATTCGATCCCCACGGGGAGGTTCCGGTAGATGTTGCGCAGCTTTTCCTCGTTCTCTTCCAGGATTTTCCGGGTGTTTACTGTTTCGGTCACGTCGGTCAGCAGCGCGGCGATTTCTTCCCGGGCGGGGGAGAAGATGACCGTCTGGAAATGCTTGCCCAACTCCTCGGAGAAGAAATTCCGGGTCAGGTGCTGGTCCGTGTTAATAATGTCGAGAACTTCCTTGCTTTTGAGGTGGAGGGCCCTTCCCATTTCGCTGGCTTTGCGGCCTTTGGCTTCCTGGAACGGGAAGCCCAGCATGCGGGAGGCGGCGTCGTTGGCGTCGAGGTAGATGTAGTCCTGAAGGTTGCCCTCCCCGTCGCGGAACAGTTTCATCCGGACGTATCCCGTGGGCATGTATTTGTAGAGGTCGCCGATGTTCTTCTGATTCTGGCGGATCCGTGTCTCGGAAGCGTGGAACTGCATGCAGATGCTGAGCAGGTTGGCCGTCGAGGCGAAGAGCTGGTACTCCTCGCTGCTCCACTGCCTCTGGTCGGCCGTGTCCAGGCCGAAGAATCCCCAGACCCGGTCCCGGCTTATTAACGGGGCGGCCAGGAGGGAATGTACCTGCTGCTTGCTGAGGAATTCTTTCTCCGCGCGGGCTTCTTCGGGCAGGTCGTCCAGGGTGTTGGTGATGACGTTCATGCCGGACTGCATCCGGGCGGTCCACCAGGGAACCTGGGACGTGTCGAAATTCTGTGAATACGGAAGGGCCCTGGACGCCGACGGATCGGTCACTTCGTAGATGCAGGATTGGGTTTTCCCATCCGGACTGTATTCGAACAGGGAGACCCGGCTGCCGTGGAAACGCCGCAGGATGTCCCGGAAGACCGAGTCTATCGCCGAGGTGATCTCTTCCGCTCCCAGGAAGGTGAGCAGGGAGTTGTAGATGCTGTTCTGTTGATCGATCAGGTCGTCGATCTGTTTGGCGATCAATTCTTTGGGCTTCTCTCCGGCCTTGATGAGCTGCTGGATGGTCCCGGTGACGATCAGGTCGTCCGTTTTGTCCACCAGTTTGGAATGCATCCACAGGGATTCCCCCTCGACTACAATGGGGAAAATCTGCTCGTAGGTGTCCGTAAAGTGTATCTTGGAAAATTGTTCGGAGACCAAGGCGCGGTAGTCGGGGCGGACCATCTGGAGAAAATCCCCGAATGACATTTGGTCTGAGTCCAATTGCAGGAATTCGACGATCAGATCGGAACAGGTATACGTTTCCTTCTTGAAGTCGGCTTTCCACCAGCCCATTCGCATGACGTCCATCATTTTCTTCAATTCCTGGGCGTCGGGCAGCGTATTTGTCCGGGTCATATAAATTTTACATGTTAATTAAATAGCCTGAAAATTGTCTCTTGTCTGGAGCCGACAATTCCTTCTGTAAGTTACAAAGGTATCGTTTTATACCGAATTTCAAAGAGTTTGCATTTTCTCTCGGGTCTTCCGCTCCGAAATGCATGCTTTTTGTATCTCTTTAGTCGAAAAGCAAATTCCGCCATGAAAACGAAAAAAATAGAACGCATATTGCCCCCGCCTCCTACCCGCTGGGTGGGCAATGGCTTCAAGGTGCATAATTTCTTTCCCGGGCTTCTGCCCGTGGAGCGCATGAGTCCCTACGTCCTGCTGGATTACAACGCACCGACCTATTTCCCGCCCAGTGATAAACCTCAGGGGGTGGGGGTGCATCCCCACCGGGGGATCGAGACGGTGACCATCGCCTACCGCGGCAAGGTGGCCCACCACGACAGCGCCGGGCACGGCGGGGTGATCGGGGAGGGCGACCTGCAGTGGATGACCGCCGGGGGCGGCGTACTTCATAAGGAATACCACGAGGAGGAGTTCAACCGCCAGGGCGGGGATTTTCACATGGCCCAGGTGTGGGTGAATCTGCCCCAGCGGGACAAGATGACCCCGCCCAAGTACCAGGCCATCCTCCACCGGGATATCCCGGTGCGCGAATTGCCCGGCAAGGCGGGCACCGTCGAGGTGATCGCCGGAAGCTACGACGGGACGCCGGGGGTGGCCGAGACCTTCTCCCCGATGGAGATGTACAACGTGCGCCTGCGCAAAGGGCGCGAAACGACCCTGAGCCTGCCGGCGGCCTACAACACCGGCATGGTGGTCGTGGAAGGCTCGGTGCGGGTCAATGGTGAAGAGGTCGCCCCGCGGGATCATTTTATCCTGTTCGAAAACGAGGGGCAGTTGATCCGCCTGGAGGCTCTGGAGGATGCCTTGTTGCTGGTGCTCAGCGGAGAACCGTTGAATGAACCGGTGGTGGCCTATGGTCCTTTCGTGATGAATACCCGGGAGGAAATTCAACAGGCCTACCGGGATGTCGAGGAGGGTAAGTTCGGTCACCTGGAATAGGGTAGGCTGCACATATCGCACGCCATCTTTCGTCCATCCTCCTCTCTGCGGTGCTCACGTACCTTAAGTACGCTCCGCTCCTCGAACCGGACGATGAACAAACCGACGAAGGAGTGAGTGCAAAGTCAAGCTTGCTTGAACTTTGCCGAGCGAGGAGGAGGAAAACGGGCGTCTTTTTGCCCGTTAACGCTGACGCACGCTATGCGCAGCCTTGGTCCCGATCCTTGGAAAGCTACTTATTTTCGAGAGAATAGATGCCTTAGAGCGGCGCCGGGATGGAAGACGATCATCCGGGGCCCCGAGAAGCGCATCACCTGCCGGATTTTTTCGCGCGCTTCGGGTGCGTAGCAATGGACGGGGCAGTCGCGGCAAGCGGTTTTCTTTTCGCCGAAGGGGCATTTGTCGAGCCTCAGAAGGGCGTAGTCGCGCAGGGCGAGGCATTCCCCGCACAGAGCCCGGTTGCCCTCCCGGTGGCGGCAGTAGAGCCGGATCATCCGTCCGAGGGTGCGCTTTTCGGTTTCTATCCGTTTGCTCATCCGAGTAATTGTTGCACCAGCCGGGGCAGGCCCTCGGCCGCTCCGGCTTGTATGTGAATGCTGGTGCGCCGGGTGGGGGAGCCCTCCGGCAATTTCGGGTCGATCAGGTAGACGGGCACTCCTCTCCGGGCATAATCCACCAGCGAAGCGGCCGGATAGACCGCCAGGGAAGTTCCCACGATGACCAGGATATCGGCCCCGGCGACGATCTCCGCCGCCCGGGAAAACATCGGCACGCTCTCTCCGAAAAAGACGACGAAAGGCCTCAGCAGCGATCCGTCCGGATGCCGCTGCTCCGGATCCTGTTCCCAACCCTCGATGGATACCGTCGCCTCGGGATCGGCGCTGCTGCGCAGTTTTCGCAGTTCTCCGTGCAGGTGGGTCACCCGCAGGGGTACGCCCGCCTCGGCGGTGGCCCGTTCGTGCAAGTCGTCGATGTTCTGGGTGACGATCTCCACGTCGGAGAGCCGGGCCAGCTCCACGATGGCGCGGTGTCCTGCGTTGGGCTCCTTTTCCAGAAGTTCCTTGCGCCGGATGTTGTAGAACTCGATGACCTGCGCCCGATTGTTCAGCAGGGCTTCGGGGGTGCAGACATCCTCGATGCGGTATTTGGCCCAGAGCCCGTCGCTGTCGCGGAAGGTGGCGATACCGCTTTCGGCGCTCATGCCGGCTCCGGAAAAAATCACGATTTTCTTCTTCATGGCGGTCATTTCGGCTTCGTAAAGATAACGCTTTTGGCCCGCATCTTGTTATTCAAGCAGTCAGGTAATTGTAATTCGGTGGAGAAAACAGCTAAATAGACCCCCTGAAAACGGATTAAACTGACCAGTGCAAAGCGAAGAGCCAAAAGTTGCTTGTTTTGACAAACTCGCCGTTTATCTCGCGTAACAATAGATCGTCCTGCATGTATTTTTCGCGGATGTATTCCCTGAGATAGCGGGCGCAGCACTCATAACGCCGCACGGTAATATCGACACAATCAATTCCGATCAGCTTCCGGCATTGCTCGTTATGCTCGTTGAAAAACCCGACCAGCGTTTTGCGGTCATTATCGTTCAGCCCGAAGAATTTGTTCTTGACGATCTCGGCGGTCACGATTTTGGCATCCTGTTCCAGTTCCAGGAAAATGTCGCGCAGTTTTGATTTGGACGCTTCTATGTAGTCATTCAACTCGCGGGATTTAGCGTCTCTGGCCCGCGAGCATTCCTTGGCCTGGCTCCATAGATCGGGGTTGATACTGTGCTTAGTGTGTAATTGCGCTCGCAGGCTGTTTACAGTGATCCTCAGCATTACCGGCGCTTCGCCGTTTTTGAGCAGTTGGTTCTTCTTGATGAAGAATGTCGATTTGAAAGAATTCCGTTTCATTTTTCCTGAGTTTTAATGGTTCAAAACTAAGGAATAGTTGTCAAAATGCGACCTCGCAAAACAATGTAGAACAGCACATTCGAATCATAATCGAGACTATTTTTGACTGCTGGGAAAATAGTCTCGATTTAGTTCCCGGATAGTCCCAAAATCTGCTGTTTTTTGCACTTCCCCGGAAATGAAAAATCCCCGAAAGTGCTTGACTTTCAGGGATTTTCTTCTTTTTGCTTTTCTTTCTCGTGGTGCCACCAGGAATCGAACCGGGGACACAAGGATTTTCAGTCCTGTGCTCGACCAACTGAGCTATGGCACCTTTTGGTTTTTGACGGTGCAAAGATAGGGATTAATTTTAATTTTCCAACAACTGCGTTAAAAAAAGCGAAACTCGTGGATCACCAACGGAATTCTGGAAAAAATAGTCTTTTCCTTGTTCAAAAAGGTACGCTGTATGGACAAAAATTATATCTTTGCAACGTTTACCAGCCCTAACTAACGTTCTGCGTAATGAAAATTGCCCTGGCGCAACTCAATTATACGATCGGTGATTTCGAGTCTAACAAGATGAAGATTATCGCCTCGGTAATCCAGGCAAAGTCGCAAGGCGCCGATCTGGTCGTCTTCGGGGAGCAAGCCGTCAGCGGCGCTCCGGCGTTCGACCTGCTCAATAAAGTATCCTTTCTGGATCTGTGCGAAGAGGCCCTGGTGGAGATTGCTTCCTACTGCGAGGGAATCTCGGTGCTGGTGGGGATGCCCGCCCAGGCGACCAACCACAAGACCATCAGTGTGGCGGTGCTGATCGAGGACCGTGAAATCAAAGCCTACATCGGTAAAAAGAACGTCAATTCCCGGGACGAGTTGTTCAACATCTCTCCTTCGGAAGGCGTCAAATACGTCCAGATCAAAGGCCGGAAAATCGCCGTGGTTATCGGCCGGGACATTCGTTGCCGGCAGGATTACGGGGATGCCGAGGCGGTGATCTGCCTGGGCAACAGCCACTATTCTCGCGGGATCATCGAGCGGCGTTACGAATATGTTCGTCTGCTTTCCCTGCGTTGCGGCAAGCCCGTCATTCTGCTCAACAACGTCGGGGGGCAAACCGACGTGATCTACGATGGCTCTTCCATGGTCTTCAACGCCCGGGGCGAAGCGGTCGCTTTGCTGGGGCGCTTCCGGGAGGATTTCCAGCTGGTCGACCTGCAGGCCGATATGCCAGACTTGCCGATTCCCTACCAGGATAAAACGGTCAACGTCTACCGGGCGATCAAGTTGGGCTTGGGCGATTATTTCAATAAAAACGGCTTTACCACGGCCTGCGTGGCCGTTTCGGGCGGGATCGACTCCTCGGTGGTGGCCTCCATCGCCGCCGAAACCCTGGGCCCCGACCGGGTGAAGTTGCTCTATATGCCGTCTCAATTTACGCTCAAGGAGTCGCTCGAGGATGCCCGGCAACTGGCCCAGAATCTGGGTGTCGAACTTTTGCAGGCGCCGATCAACGAGATATTTATGGCGCATACCCGCGCCCTGGGCCCTATCTTTGGGGAGCAGCCTTTCGATGTGACCGAGGAAAACATTCAGGCCCGTACCCGGGCGGTTTTGCTTCTGGCCCTGGCCAACAAGTTCGGCTACACTCCGCTCAATACCTGCAACAAGAGCGCCAACGCAGTGGGCTACGGCACCCTTTACGGCGACAGCGTCGGGGTGATCAGCATCATCGGCGACCTCTACAAGACCGAGGTCTTCGACCTGGCCCGCCACATCAACCGCCACCGGGAGATCATCCCGAGCAACATCATTACCAAGGCTCCTTCGGCCGAACTGCGGCCCAACCAGAAAGATACGGACGAGCTGCCTCCCTACGACGTGCTGGACGCCATTCTTTACCGCATGTTCGAGGAAGGGCAGAGCCGCGAGGAGATCACCAACGCCGGCTTCGAGCCGCAGGACGTCTACCGCGTCTACGACATGGTGGTTCGCAGCGAGTACAAGCGCCACCAGTGTTGCCCCATCCTGCGCCTCTCGACGCGCACGCTGGGCATCGACCGCATCCTTCCCCTGACCAACCGGTACGGGTACTAATCAGCATCGTAGTTTAGTGGGAAATTCAATTCATCATACCGGCATCGTTATTCAGGCTACCACCCAGGAGGTGCTGGTCCGAATCGAGGCCCGGGGCGCCTGTGCCGCGTGCAATGCGAAAAAACTGTGCGGGATGGGCGAGAGCGAGGATAAGTTGGTCTCGGTGGTGACCCCGGCCGCGGAGCTATTCCGGGCGGGGGAAGAGGTCGAGGTGTCCGTGCAGCAACAGATGGGGATCAAGGCGGTCGTAATCGCTTATGTGGTCCCTTTTTTGTTGGTGCTTACCGCCCTGCTCGTGATGCTGCAAAGTGGAGTTGGGGAGTTGGCCGCGGGGCTCAGCGCGTTGGGGTTGCTGGGCCTTTATTATGTGGTGCTGTACCTGCTGCGTCACCGGATCGACCGGGATATTGCCTTTGACATTCATAAAATAGACGAGTTAAAGTAATGAGTAATGTACTTCTATTCACCATCCTGACATTATGTTCATTGGGTGTTCTTTCCGCGCTGATTCTCTTTTTCGTGGCCCGGAAATTCTATGTCTACGAAGATCCCCGCATCGACACCGTGGAGGGGATGTTGCCGGGGGCCAATTGCGGCGGCTGCGGCTTCCCGGGCTGCCGGGGGCTTGCGGACGCCCTGGTCAAGAACGACGACATTTCGGCGCTCTACTGCCCGGTCGGCGGGCTGGAGACCATGGCCTCTATCGCCTCTTTTCTGGGCAAAGCCGCCGGGGAAAAGGAACCCCAGCTGGCCGTCCTGCGCTGCAACGGCGCCTGTGACAAACGCCCCCGCACCAACCGCTTCGACGGAGCGGCCTCCTGCGCGGTGGTCGCTTCTTTGTATGGCGGCGAGACCGGTTGCACCTTCGGGTGCCTGGGCAAGGGGGATTGCACGGTGGTGTGCACCTTCGACGCCATCCATATGAATCCCGAAACGGGTCTGCCGGAAGTGGATGAGGAAAAATGCACCGCCTGCGGGGCCTGCGTCAAAGCCTGCCCCAAGATGATCATCGAGCTGCGTAAGAAGGGGATCAAGAGCCGCCGGGTCTATGTCGCCTGCGCCAACCGGGACAAGGGCGGCGTGGCCCGCAAGGCCTGCGAGGCGGCCTGCATAGGTTGCGGCAAGTGCGTGAAAGTATGTGCTTTCGAAGCCATTACGCTGGAAAACAACCTGGCCTACATCGACGCCGCGAAGTGCAAACTCTGCCGCAAGTGCGTGCTCGAATGCCCCACCGGGGCCATCCTGGAGGTCAACTTCCCGCCCCGTCCCCCCAAGAAGGAGGAAGCTCCGGCCGAAAAAGCCGTAGCAGCACCCGCGCCCGCGCAACCGCAGCAGAGCGCCGCGGCAGCCGAATAGAAAAGCATTCAAAAACCGATAACAGCTATCATGTTAAAGAGTTTCCGCATCGGCGGTATCCATCCGCCGGAAAACAAACTGAGCCGGGGCGCAGCCATCGCCGAGATGCCGCTTCCCGCCACGGTGGTCATTCCGCTCTCCCAACACATCGGGGCGCCCGCGACTCCGGTGGTGGAGAAGGGGGCCACGGTCAAGACGGGGCAGTTGATCGCCCAGTCCGGCGGCTTCGTCTCCGCCAATATCCACAGCCCGGTCTCGGGGACGGTCACTTCGGTGGACGCCGTGCCCGACGGGGGCGGAATGCGCCGCGGGGCCATCACCATCAAGGTCGAAGGCGATGAGTGGGACGAATCCATCGACCGCAGCCGCGATTTGATCCGGGGTTGCGAACTGACGCCCCAGGAGATCATCGCCAAGGTGGCCGCCGCCGGGATCGTGGGGATGGGGGGCGCGACCTTCCCGACCCAGGTCAAGCTGTCGGTGCCTCCGGGAAAGACTGCCGAATACCTTATTATCAATGCCGTGGAGTGCGAGCCTTACCTGACTGCCGACCACCGGGTGATGCTGGAGCGCACCGAAGAGCTGCTCGTCGGCATCTCGATCCTGGCCAAGGCCCTCGGCGTAAAAAAGAGCTTCGTCGGCGTCGAGAACAACAAGCCCGACGCTATCGCCACGCTGAAAACGGCCCTGAAAGATAACCCGGCCATCGAAGTGGTGGCCCTCAAAGTGCAATATCCGCAAGGGGGCGAGAAGCAATTGATCGACTCGGTGCTGCGCCGCCAGGTGCCTTCGGGGGGACTTCCCATCGACGTGGGCGTTGTGGTGCAGAACGTCGGGACCGCCCTGGCCGTGTACGAAGCCGTCCAGAAGAACAAACCGCTGATCGAGCGGGTGGTGACCGTCACCGGCAAATCGTTGGAAAAACCCTCCAACCTGCTGGTGCGCCTGGGTACGCCCATCGACTCGCTGATCCAACACTGCGGCGGGATGCCCGCCTCGGTGCGCAAGGTCGTCAACGGCGGCCCCATGATGGGTCGTTCGATGGCCAACGTGGGCGCTCCGGTGACCAAAGGGACCTCCGGGGTGCTGCTGCTCGACGAGAAGGAAGCCCTGCGCGAGGAAGAACAGAACTGCATCAAGTGCGGCAAGTGCATCTCGGTCTGCCCGATGGCCCTCGAGCCTTACCTGCTGAGCCGGATGGCCAAGTTGCAGCGCTTCGCCGAGCTGGAGCCCCTGAGCGTGACCGACTGCATCGAGTGCGGTTGCTGCGCCTACACCTGCCCCTCGGCCCTGCCGCTGCTGGATTATGTCCGCCTGGGCAAGGCGGAAGTGATGAAGATCGTCCGCAGTCGTAAAGCGTAATTAAAAGTAGTACAAAAGATATGGAAAACCAATTCGTTGTATCGCCTTCGCCCCACCTGCACGGAGACGTCTCCACCCGGCGGCTGATGCGCGATGTGCTGATCGCCCTGCTGCCCGCCTTTGTGGTTTCGGTGGTGGTATACGGGCTCAGCGCGCTGCTGGTGACGGTCGTCTCGGTCGGAGCCTGCATGCTGTTCGAGTACCTGATCGGCCGTTTTATGCTTCGCAAACCCTCCTCGCTGGGCGACCTGTCCGCCGTGGTGACCGGAGTGTTGCTGGCCTTCAACCTGCCCAGTTCGCTGCCCCTGTGGATGGTCGTTCTGGGGGCGCTGGTCGCGATGGGGGTAGGCAAGATGTCCTTCGGCGGCCTGGGTTGCAACCCGTTTAATCCGGCCCTGGTGGGCCGCGTCTTCCTGCTGATCTCCTTTCCGGTCCAGATGACCACCTTCCCCACGCCGGGAGCGGTCGCTCCGCTGGGCGGGGCCGTGGATGCCGTCTCGGGTCCGACCCTGCTGGGATTCGTCAAGGGAGCGCTCAAGGGCGGAATGACCACCGAGGAGCTCTCCAACCAGATCTCCTACGGGGACATGATGCTGGGCTTCAAGGCCGGCTCCTTCGGCGAAATCGCCGCACTGGCCCTGTTGCTGGGCTTCGCTTACCTGCTCTACCGCAAGGTGATCACCTGGCACATCCCGGTCTATGTGCTGGGGGCTATGGCCCTGTTCAGCGGCATCCTCTGGGGAGTCGATCCGCAGCACTACATGAATCCCCTGTTCCACCTGCTTGCCGGGGGAGCCTTGCTGGGCGCCATCTTTATGGCCACCGACTACGTGACCTCGCCGATGACTTACCGGGGGATGGCCATTTACGGGATCGGCATCGGGGTGATCACGATCCTGATCCGTGTCTGGGGCGCCTACCCCGAGGGGATGTCGTTCGCGATCCTGATCATGAACGCCGTGGTGCCCCTGATCAACAAGTATGTAAAACCCAGGCGCTTCGGGGCTCTCTCCAAAACAAAATAGATAGAATGGAAAGTACATTGAAAAATATGGTGTTGGTGCTCCTGGCGATCACCCTGGTCTGCTCGGCGGCCGTCGGGCTGGTCTATCAGGTGACCGCGGAGCCGATCGCCGTGGCCAAGGCGGCCAAGGTCACCGGAGCCATCGCCCAGGTCCTGCCCGCCTTCGACAACGACCCGGCGGCAGCCAAGCGCACCGAAACGGTGGAGGGAGATCAGATGACCCTCTACACGGCCCTGATGGGTGCCGACACGGTAGGCTATGCCGTCGAAACGTTTTCGAAACAAGGCTTCGGCGGGACGATCCGCCTGATGGTCGGTTTTCTTCCCGACGGGACGATTTATAAGGTGGAAACCCTCGCCCAGAACGAAACCCCGGGCCTGGGAGACAAGATCGAACGCAAAAAATCCGATTTCTCCGTCCAGTACGAAGGAAAAGACCCGGCCACGTTCAACCTGAGCGTTAAGAAGGACGGGGGGCAGGTGGATGCTATCACGGCTTCGACGATCTCCTCGCGGGCCTTCTCGGATGCCGTCCAGCGGGCCTACGACCTGTTGCAAACGATGAAAGGAGGTAGCCATGAGTAAGCTGCAATTACTGACCAAGGGGTTGGTCAAGGAGAACCCCATTTTTGTCCTGATGCTGGGGATGTGTCCCACGCTGGGGACCACCACCTCGGCCGTCAACGGGCTGGGCATGGGTGTGGCCACACTCTTCGTGCTGGTGCTTTCGAACATCGCCATCGCCCTGATTAAGAACATCATCCCGGGCAAGGTCCGCATACCGGCCTTTATCGTAGTGATCGCCTCGTTCGTCACGGTGGTGCAGTTGCTCATGGAAGCCTACATGCCCGATCTGTACGCCACGCTGGGGGTATTCATCCCCTTGATTGTGGTCAACTGCATCATCCTGGGCCGTGCCGAAGCCTTCGCCTCCAAGAACAACGTGGCCGACTCGGCCCTCGATGGGGTGGGGATAGGCCTGGGCTTCACCCTCTCGCTGACCCTGCTGGGCGCCACCCGCGAGTTGCTGGGCTCGGCTTCGATCTTCGGGCAGAAACTCATCGACGGCGACGGGATGCTGATCTTTGTGCTGGCTCCGGGGGCCTTCATCGCCCTGGGCTATCTGTTGGTGATATTCAATAAATTAACGGCTAAACAGAACTAACCATGGAATTTTTTGTGATTATCATCGGGTCGATCTTCGTCAACAACATCGTCCTGGCCCAGTTCCTGGGGATCTGTCCCTTCCTGGGGGTTTCCACCAAGGTTTCCACCTCGGCGGGCATGGGGGCGGCTGTTACCTTCGTGATGGCCATCGCCTCGCTGGCCGCCTACCTGATCCAATACTACGTGCTGGTGCCCCTGGGCATTGAGTACATGCAGACCATTAGCTTCATCCTGGTGATCGCCGCCCTGGTGCAGATGGTGGAGCTGATCCTCAAAAAGGTGAGCCCGGCCCTCTACCAGGCCCTGGGGATCTTCCTGCCCCTGATTACGACCAACTGCGCCGTGCTGGGGGTGGCCATCCTGCTGGTGCAGAAGGAGTACAACCTGGCCGAGTCGGTGGTCTATGCCGTGGCGACCGCCATCGGGTTTACGCTGGCCATGGTGCTGTTCGCCGGGCTGCGCGAACGCCTCGACCTGGAGAATGTTCCCAAGGCCATGAAGGGCGTGCCCATCGCCCTGGTCGTGGCGGGGATTCTGGCTATGGCGTTTATGGGGTTCTCCGGTTTAGTCCGCATGTAAGAGCGACTGCACATATCGCACGCCATATTTTCCTCATCCTCCTCGTTCCAGTCCTCACGTACTTCAAGTACGCTCCGGGCTGTAACTTCGGACGATAAGCAAAATCTGACGCACGCTATGCACAGCCTTGGTCTGAGTGGCAGGGGGCTAATCGGTTTACTGCAATCCATTTTAGATTCTTATACAGAAAGCGGTCCTGTCCGGGACCGCTTTTTTTGTCTCCAAGATGGCGGAAAATCCGTATATTTAGGGCATGAAACGCAGGGGAATAGGCTTGGCCGTTTGTTTGTCGCTGGCGGCCTTTTCGTTGTCGGCTCAGGGATTGAAGTCCTCGGAGCCGGTATCGCCTTCCCCCCTGGGGGTCAACGTCGACCCTTCCGCCTCGGGCGGCCTGCCCTCCGACACGATCAAGCTGCGCCGCCTGTTTTCCAGCGATTCGACCTCGGGCCGTTTCTCCCGCCTTCTAAATGATGCCTTCACCTCGCGACGTGATCCGGCGGCCGAACGCGAGCGGATGAAGCAGGAGAACGACTACTACGACCAGTTCAAGGGCCTGACGATCCGCGAAATCCACATCGCCCGCAGCGATATCTTCGACCGGGACTCCCTGAATTGGGTCCAGCGCACGGCCAACAACCTGCATACGCTGACCCGCGAAAAAGTGATCCGCCGCGACCTGCTCTTCTCGCCCGGGGACACCATCGACCCGGACATGATGATGAACAACCGGCGGCTGATCCGCTCGCGGGATTACATCGCCGACGTGACCATGCTCCTGCTGCCCGTGGAAGAGGATTCGACCCGGGTCGACGTCTACGTCATCACCCGGGACAAGTGGTCGATCAGCGTCGAGTTCACCACCCGCAGCAGCGGGCAAGCCTACCTGGAACTATACGATAAGAATATTTTCGGCTGGGGGAATAAGTTCAGTTTCGGCACCTCGTTCGACTGGAAACACAGTTTCGAGTATGGCGGAAACGCCGCGGAGTATGAGATGCCCAACATTTTCGGGTCGTTTTTCAGCGCCCGGGCGGTGGCCGGCAAGGACTTCGACCGCAGCGAGTACGGACTGCAGTTGGACAAGGAATTCCTGCGGCCGACCGATTACGCCGTCGGGGTCTCGTTCATCCGCAAGGGGGAGGAAATACGCGATTACGCCGAGGACACGATCCACAAGACGGTCTGGGCGACGGCGGACGTTTGGGCGGGCCTCTCCCGGAAATTTAAAACCCACCACAGCAGCCTCTATCTCAGCGGGCGGCTCTCCTACCTGAATTACCTCGAAAGGCCGGACGTAAGCCCCACGCTGAATCCCTATTTCCACGACGAAACCCTGCTGCTCACGGAGGTGGGCCTCTACCGCGAACGCTTCCGCACGACCAACCGCCTCTACGGCTACGGCATCAACGAGTATGTGGCCTATGGCTTCAAGATGGGACTCAACAGTGGATTCAGCTGGGGAGAGTTCGGACACCGCTGGTACCTGGGCCTCAATCTCTCGGGCGGGAAGTTCACCCGCATCGGCTACTTCGGGGCCTCGGCCGGCCTGGGCAGCTACCTGAACCACCACAACGGGGAGTTCTACCGCTCGACCCTGAACGCCGAGCTGACCTATTTCAGCGATCTGAAGGGCAGGGGGCTCTATCCCGTGCGGCAGTTCGTGAGGATCGGAGTGGTGAGGGGCTGGAAACGCCTGGAGGGTTACCAGGAAGTGGTGGGTTTTACGAGCGACATGCAGTTGAGAGCCATGCGCCTGAGGGCCTTCGGACAAAACCGCCTGCTGCTCAATTCCGAAACGGTGGTCTTCACCCCCTGGCACATCTACGGCTTCCGCTTCGCCATGTTCGGCTTTTTCGACATGGGCCTCATCGGCGACCACGGAAATATCTTCCGGAACGATTTCTACAGCTCCCTGGGGCTCGGGGTGCGCATCAAGAACGAGCACCTGGTTTTCAATACGATCACCCTGCGCTTCGGGGTGGCCCTGGGCAAGAACGGCCTGGTGGACAGCCAGTATTTCCGCATCTCCAACAAAGAGCAGGTCCACATGCGGCGGTTTATTCCGCAGAAGCCGGTTCAGGTAGGGTTTCAGTAGAGGGGGCCTTCTCCTCGGTCGAGAAGCGGCTCTTGAAGGAGTCGGAGACTTCCCGGCTGATGTAATCCCAGCGCAGGATGATCCCGATCACGAAGAGGGCGATCAGGATGACCATCATCGTGACGGTCGTTTTGTTGTGGGGAACTTTTTCGGATGCCATCGTTCTACGCCAATAAAATCAAACTCACGGCCATAATGGCCATCCCGGTCAGCAGGCCGTAGATCGAGATGTGGTGCTCGCCGTACTCCTCGGCCGCGGGCAGCAGCTCGTCCAGCGAGATGAAGACCATGATCCCGGCCACGGCGGCGAAGACGCTGTTCATCACCACGGGGGTCATAAAGGGAGTCAGCACGAGGTAGGCCGTCAGGGCGCCGATGGGCTCGGCCAGGCCCGAGAGGAAGGAGTACCAGAAGGCTTTTTTCTTGCTCCCCGTGGCGAAGTAGATCGGTACCGAGACGGCGATCCCCTCGGGGATGTTGTGGATGGCGACGGCCACGGCGATGGCTACCCCTAAGCCCGTCGAGCTGACCGAGGCCATGAAGGTGGCGATCCCCTCCGGAAAATTGTGCACCCCGATGACGATGGCCGTCAGCAGGCCCGTGCGCATCAGCTTTTTCTTGCTGTGGGGCGGGTGCTGCATGCTCTCCACACTCTTGAATTCGTGGGGGTTTTCCTTCGAGGGAACCAGTTTGTCGATCCCGGCGGCCAGGAGCATTCCGCCGAAAAAAGCGGCGGCGCAGAGCAACTTCCCCGGTTGGCTGCCCAGTAGGTCCGTCAGGGAGATCTGCGCTTCGTGCAGCAACTCCACAAAGGAGACGTAGATCATCACCCCGGCCGAGACGCCCAGCGAAAAGGAAAGGAATTTCTTGTCGGTGTGCTTCGCAAAAAAGGCGATGGCGCTGCCGATCCCCGTGGCCAGACCGGCCAGCAGGGTCAACAGCAGGGCATAGGTGACCGTCGAAGACATGACTCGGCGTTAATTGGTCTTGAAGGGCATCTTGACGGCGGCCAACTCCAGGTTGGCCTTGCTGATCTTCGAGGCCAGTTCTTCTTTGAATTTCAGAATTTTCACGGTGGCGGCCTTATCCCCCGAGGCCATGATCTGGGCCGCCAGGATGGCTCCGTTGCGGGCGCCGTCCAGGGCCATGGTGGCCACGGGAATCCCGGCGGGCATCTGCAGGATCGAGAGGATGCTGTCCCAGCCGTCGATCGAATTGGAGGACTTGATGGGAATCCCGATCACGGGCAGGGGAGTGAGCGCCGCGATGACCCCCGGCAGGTGGGCAGCTCCGCCCGCCCCGGCGATGATGACGCGGATGCCGCGCGTGTGGGCGTTCTTGGCGAAATCGACCACCATCTCGGGTACCCGGTGTGCCGAGAGGGCGTTGATCTCGTAGGGGATCTGCATTTCGTCGAGGAACTTGGCGGCCGCTTCCATGATCTTCAGATCGGAGGTGCTGCCCATGATGATGCTGACAAGGGGAGTCATATGCGTGTGAATTTTCGTTTTATTATACTTACTTTTGCAAAGGTGTTTTCCGGCGTTTTGCCTTCGTCTGGACAAATATAGTAAAAAGCTTACAAATGACATACCACCTGTCCCTCGATCCCGACCGGGTTCGCCTGGGAGATAAAACATTCCGGCTCTTCGTGCCCCGCCAGCAGGTGGAGCAGGCCGTGAGCGCCCTGGCGGCCCGCATCAGCGACGATTACCGCGGCAAGAGCGCCCCGGTGTTCGTGGGCGTGCTCAACGGGGCCTTTATTTTTATGGCCGACCTGGTCCGCAGGCTCGATATTCCCTGCGAAACCTCCTTCGTCAAGCTCTCCTCTTACCAGGGGACCGAATCCACGGGCACGATCCGGCAGGCGATCGGCCCGAGCGATGCCCTCCGGGGCCGCCACGTGATCCTGGTGGAGGACATCGTCGACACGGGGGCCACGATCGACTACCTGTTTGAAGCCCTGACGCCTTATGAACCCGCGAGCGTGGCCGTGGCGACGCTCGCTTTCAAGCGCGAGGCTTACCGCTCCACCCGCCCCATCGACTACGTGGCCCTGGAAGTGCCCAACCGCTTCGTAGTGGGCTTCGGGCTGGATTACGACCAAAGGGGCCGCAACTTGAACGCCGTGTATGAACTGGATGAATAGCCAGCCGGATTTGGACGGCGGCCGCCTGTTGCCGTTGGTGGAAGATTTTTACACGATCCAGGGCGAGGGATTCCACACCGGAAAACCCGCCTACTTCATCCGCCTGGGCGGTTGCGACGTGGGTTGCCGCTGGTGCGACGCCAAGATGACCTGGAATCCGGCCCTCTTTCCGCCCGTCCCGGTGGACGGCATCGTCGAACGGGCCACCTCCTATCCGGCCCGGGCCATCGTGATCACCGGGGGCGAGCCCTCCCTGTATCCGTTGGAGTACCTCACCGGGGAGCTCCGGGCGAGGGGCCTGCAGATTTTCCTGGAAACCTCGGGCGCCCATCCCCTCAGCGGGACCTTCGACTGGATCTGCCTCTCTCCCAAGAAACAAAATCCCCCTTTGGACGATATCTGTCAGCGGGCCGATGAACTGAAAGTAATTATCGAGTCCCCGGAGGATTTCGCCTGGGCCGAGCAGTCCGCCGCGAGGGTGCGCCCCGAATGCATGCTCTACCTGCAACCCGAATGGAGCCGCAGCGCCGCCGTCACGCCAGCCATCGTGGAGTACGCCAAGGAGCATCCCCGCTGGAATATCTCCGTGCAGACGCACAAGTACATGCATATCCCTTAACGGCTGCTATTAATTCTTATTGACGACTGGCCGGGACCTTTTTGAAGGTTCCGGTCGTTTTTTTGCTCGAGCAGTAAAAAAATACTTGTTCGATATTGTAAATTAAATTTATTCATTGTATTTCTGAAGTGAAAACCACCTAAAAAAATGATTATGAAAAGATTATTTTTATTGGCAGCCGGGTTGGCGATGCTGGCCGGGTGTGCAAAGCAGGATGCGGTTATCGAACAAACGGGTGATGTCACGGAAGGGGTGACGAAGTCGAATCCGCGCCTCTATCTTACGATTACCCCCTTGTATCTGGGCAGTGAGATAGATCTCAAGTTGGAAGTTTCCGGTACGAGCCTTCCACAGTACTTTAATCTCAGTCTTCCTATCCGCACGCCTAATGGTGGCGTCATAGTAGGTTGGGACCCCCACTACTACTATCCCCCTGGAACTTTCGTTCCCGATGAATATTTGTCATTTGCCTGGTCGGCAGGGAGCAATGCTCACGATTTTATCCCCAGTTTTGCTCTCCCGTCCGATGCCTGCCTCGATCTCGCGAATGCCCGTTTTAATCCCAGTTCAATAACCTCGTCGTACGATGTCCAGTGGCAATTGAATGGGTTAACCGGATGTAATTGAATTATTAATTTTCAGAATAGTTACTTTGCCTTAAAAGAGAGCCTTTCGTGCATGTACGAAAGGCTCTCTTATGTGTTAGGTTCCGATTACAAGACCGTGGGAAAGGCCGAAATCCTAAGCCGGGCCCCACCCATGGGGACCAGCGTCAGTTCCTCCTCCGGTTCTGCCGAGGCGACCGGACTGACCGGCAGCACCCCGCAAAGGCCGTACTGGTCGATCTGCCACGAAGGAATCTTCTTTCCCCGGGCCTTCAGGACGATCGGCGCGTCGGCCGACAGGAATGGGTAGTTGCTATCAGGAAAACCCCGTTTTTCGACCCGCAGCGAAGATTCGGGATGCTCGGGATCGAGCACCAGTCCGTAATTCCAGGGCGAGCGGGGATGGATTTCGAAGGCAGGCCATTCTTTTTCGTCCACGGTGGCCTGATACCGCGAGTCGCTCATGATGGGCTCCTTGCTGCCGATGGGGATGTACTCCTCTTCGATGAGCAGGGAGAAGGTGAGGGGACCGTAGTTGACCGAAACGCTGTTCTGGTTGGTCTCCCACTGCCGCACATTCAATTCCATGGGGAGCAAAAGTTCCACCCGGTCGCCGTCCTTCCACGTCCGGTCGATGCGGAAGTAACCTCCGGGCCCGGCGTCGAGGCGGGCCTCGGACCCATTGATCCGCACGGCCGCCCTCCGGCACCACTGCGGAACGCGCAGGTAGAGCGGGAAAGAGACCTCCCGGGGAGTGCCGAGCACAAAGCGGACGCTCTCCTCAAAGGGATAGTAGGTCTGCTCGGTGAGCGTGACCTCCACCCCGTCGGCGACCTTGGCCCGGGTGACGCAGGGTCCGTAGAGATTGGCCGCCAGGCCGTTGTCGTTGGAGGCCATGACCATGTTCTGGATGTAGTAGGGGATCGCATGGCCGTGGTTGTGCTGGCAGCAGCGGAAGCTGAGCGGGCTCATCAGCAGGAAGGGGCCGCCGTTGTTGACGCCCGGGGCATGGTCTTCGGCGTCGTTGAGCACCATGTTGGGGCTGGATAGGTAGCGCAGCGCCCGCATGTCGGGGGTGAAGGCCGCCGGGAAGCTGTTGAATAGGATGTCCTCGCAGTTGTCCGCCCAGAAGACGTCTCCCGTGATTCCGGTCAGCATGCCGTCGGAGGTCATCTGCTCGGCGAAGCCGCAGGTCTCGGTGCCCTGCCGCGGATCGATGTAGCCCAGGCGGCACACCTCGTCCCCGCCGAACATCCCGCCCGGCACCTGGCCGAACGTGCGGCGCACCAGGCTGAAGTTGTTGTAGAGCGCCTTCAGGTCGGAGGAGTCTTTCGAGAGCAGGTAGTAGATGCCGGGATCGCGGAAGCCCTGGGCGATGTTCACGTTGTGCCAGGTCGGCAGGTTGGTGTCCCACTTCCAGTTGGAGGTGTTGCGGTGGATCTTTTCGGCCAGCTCGATCAGCCAGGCCTCCCCGGTTAGGTTGTAAAGCCAGTAGACGCTGGAGAGGTTATCCCCGGCGCGGAGGGTTTCCCAGCCGCTGTGGCGCAGGAAGTCCTCGTCGGGCACGGACATTTCGTACCCGAAATAGCGTTCCATAAACGGAATCACCCGGGGATCGCCCGTGCACTCGTAGTAGTGCTGCATGGTAAATAGGATCAGCATATTGGGCCAGTGCTCCCGCCGCCCGTCGGCGGTCTTTTTGTAGGGGCCGAACCAGCCGTCGGGTTCCTGGCATTCGAAAATGGCGTTCAGCCAGATCATCGCTTCGACCTTCATGGCTTCGTCGTCGAGCATAAACGCCATGTCGGAGTAGCCCCGTATCCAGTAGGGAAATTCCTCCCAGGCATCCATCCAACGCGGTGCGCCGGCCCGAAGCTCCTTCTTGCCCGTACCGAGCCATTCGTTGTTCTCCTTGTCGAGCCAGGCGCTGATCTCGCCGAGGTGCCCGCAGAGGCCGTCGGCCTGGCGCACCAGCAGTTCGCGGGTCCAGCCTTCGGGCTGTACGGCGCCCAGGGGAAGCTTGATAAAGGCCGCGGGTTGCAGCGGTGGGCGGTTGATCGGGTAGTTGACGTTGGTCTGGGTCCGGTCCGGACGCTCGACCACGGTGACGCCGCCCTGGCGGGAGGTGCAAGCCGCCAGGAAACAAACGGTCAGAACAACGAAAATTCTCAAAGGTTTTTTCATAATGAGCCGTATGGGTTAGACGTAATAAGATAAGGGTGTTCTTCAAATATAAACAAAACTTGCCTACGTCCCGTCCCTCTGTTTGGAATTTTTCAAAACGGGTTTCCCCTGTGGGATATCCCGCCGGGGACAGGTGAGGCCAGCGTGAAAGCCCGGCAGGGAAGCCGGGCTGGTTGGAAATGTCGGTGGGAGAATTATTTAATGACGTAGATCACCTCGTCGTCCCGCTTCATCAGAAAGTGCTCGCGGGCGTAGTGTTCCAGAAAGCGGTCGTCTTTGAGGTTTTCGAGCAGGGTGCTGTCCTGGGTGATCTTTTCCTGGTAATATCCTTTCTGGACTTCCAGTTCGTTGAGCTCCTGCTTGAGACGCCAGGCCTCGATCAGGTTGTTTTTGTCAAACACCGTCACCAACAGCACGAAGATCAGGATGGAGATCATCCACAACCGGCGGTCGTTCAGAATTTTTTTCAGCAACGGGTTCATGCCGTAAAGGTAGTGATTATTTAGAACTGCGGTATAATTCAGAGAGGGTGAACCAGATCGCGTTAGAGGGCATTCAAATAGGCTATTTCTTCAAACTGTACTTTTCTTTCAGCAGTTGTCGTTCTTCTTCCGTCAAAGAATTATAATATCCTTTCCAGCCGGGGCAGAAATTAATATGCCAACGCCAGAATCTTCCAATCAAGGATTGGGGATTCTTATCGTACTTGGCCCGTATCGGACAGCTCTCACAGTTATGGTGCGCCATTTCTTTATTTTGTTTTGCGATGATACGGTTTAGTCCTCAGCCTCCGGCCAGAAGCGGTAAAAATGGTGCACCGGGCCGTGGCCGCCGCCCAGGGCGTATTGGGCCCCGTTGAGAATGGCCTTATGGATGTAGTTTTCGGCTAGCGAGACCGCCTCGGGCAGCGCATGCCCATGGGCGAGGTAGGTGGCAATGGCCGAGGAGAGCGTGCAGCCCGTCCCGTGGGTGTTGGGCGTCTCGATCCGGTCGTAGCGGTAGGTGTGGACGCCCTCGGGCGTGTAGAGGTGGTCGGCGACTTTGGCCCCGTCCAGATGCCCCGCTTTCAGCAGTACAGCCCGGACGCCCAGGTTGAAAAAGGCTTCGGCGGCGGCGGGAAAGTCGGCTTCGGAATTGATTTTCAGACCGGTGATGTATTCCGCTTCGGGGATGTTGGGGGTCACCAGCGTGGAGAGGGGAAAGAGCTGCTCGCGGATCGTCTGCACGGCTTCGGGGTCGATCAGGCGGTGGCCCGAAGTGGAGATCATGACCGGGTCGAGCACTACGTGGGGAACGCGGAATGTGGTGAGCAGTCGGGCGACGGCCTCGGCGATCTGCGCCGTGGGCAGCATTCCCAATTTGACGGCGTCGGCGCCGATGTCTTCCAGTACGGCTTCTACCTGCGCTTCCACCACTTCGGTCGGCAGGATGTGTACTCCCTTCACTTCCAGTGTATTCTGAATGGTAACGGAGGTGATGGCGGTCGCGGCATAGCCTCCGCAGGCCGAGATGGCCTTGGTGTCGGCCTGGATGCCCGCACCGCCTCCGGAGTCCGATCCGGCGATGGAGAGTATGCGTGTATAGTGTTTCATGGGGTGTCGTTAAAAGTGGGAAAAACCTTTCCAGTCGGGGGCTGTTTGCACGCCGTTTTCCAGCCAGACGACTTCCGGATTTCCCGCCCGGACCGTTCCGATGGGGTGGAGGCTCTTGTTGAATGCCGCCCGGTAGGCCTGCTCCATTTCAGGGAAAGATTCAGCGTCGGCCGTGCCCAATAATTGATAATCTTCTCCTCCGATAACAGCCAATCTGACAGATGTTTTAGTTGGAATCACTTCAAGTTCGACTTCAGCACCCAGGCCCGAGGCGTCGAGGATATGCGGCAGATCAGAGATCAGGCCGTCCGACAGGTCCATCATGGCATGCACGCCAGGCTGTTTCCCGAGCCACTGGCCCTCGAGGACGGCGGGTTCGGGGCGGTGGTGTTGCGCAATGAAGGGGGAGCTTATGTGGCCGCCCATCAGATCGACCAGCCCCTGGGCCGATCCGCCCAACTCTCCGGTCACGAAGATTATGTCGCCCTCCCGGGCGCCGCATCTTTTTTTCAGGTTCTCCGCCTGGGCCGTCCCCAGGGCGGTCACGCTGATCGAAAAATCCCCGGACGAAGCGGTCGTATCCCCGCCCAGCAGGGGCACGCCATAGCGGACCGAAAGGGCATGGTAGCCTTCGAGAAACGCGTCCACCCAGGCTTCCGACACTCCGACGGGCAGGGCTACCGAGAGAAAGGACCCCAGCGGGGAGGCTCCCATGGCGGCCACGTCGCTCAGGTTGACCGCCAGCGATTTGTAGCCCAGGTCAAACGGCGTGATCTTATCGCGCAGGAAATGGATGTTCTCGATCAATAGGTCGGTGGTCACGACCATCGAACGCCCTCCATCCAGGGGGAGGACGGCGCAATCGTCCCCGATGCCGGTCATCTCCCCGGCGGGAATATCGGCGAACTGCCGCCGGATCTGCTCGATCAATCCGAATTCTCCTTTGTACATTGTATAAATTAACGGTATCTTCACACAAAAATAGGTTAAAATTTCCTATTTTTGCGCGGTATTTGATAAATGTAGACTCATGAAAATACTTATTCTCAACGGTCCCAACCTGAACCTGCTCGGAACCCGCGAACCAGGCGTCTACGGGAGCGAATCTTTCGACGCCTATTTCGAACAACTCAAAGCGCGTTTTCCCGAGGTGCAACTCGATTACTTCCAGTCCAACATCGAGGGCGAGCTGATCGACCGCATCCAACAGGCCGATGGCCGCTACGACGGGGTGGTGCTCAACGCCGGGGGCTATACCCACACCTCGGTGGCCTTGGCCGACGCCATCGGCGCGGTGAAAGCCCCGGTGGTCGAGGTACATATCTCCTGCATCCTGGCCCGGGAATCTTTCCGCCACGTGTCGCTGATCGCCCCCAAGTGCAAGGGCTCGGTGATGGGCTTCGGACTGGATTCGTACCGCTTGGGAATACAGAGTTTTTTAGACTAATCCTATGAAGAAAAGAACAAAAATCATAGCCACCATCTCCGACCGCCGCTGCGAGGTGGATTTTATCCGCTCCCTTTTTGAGGAGGGCATGGACGCCGTGCGCATCAACTCCGCCCACACCACGCCCGAAAGCGCCTCGCGCGTCGTCGAGAACACCCGCAAGGTCTCCGACCGCATCGCCATCATCGTGGACACCAAGGGCCCCGAAATCCGGGTGACCGGCATGGCCACCGAATTCGACGAGGGCATCCCCGTCGAGACCGGCGACCGGATCACCGTCAAGGGCAGCGACTCGGACGCCCCGTCGGACAACCGGACCATCTACCTGAACCACGCATCGATCGACCGGGACGTCCCGGTGGGGGCCTCCCTGCTGATCGACGACGGGGAACTGGAATTGGCGGTAGTGGAAAAAAGCGGGGACGCCCTGCTGTGCGAAGTGCGCAATCCCGGCCGCATCCGGGGCCGCAAGAGCGTCAACGTGCCGGGCGTACACATCGACCTGCCCTCGGTGACCGAACGCGACCACACCTTTATCCAGTGGGCCATCGACATGGACATCGACTTTATCGCCCACTCCTTCGTGCGCACCAAAGACGATGTGCTGGCGGTCAAGAAAATCCTCCAGGAACGCAATTCCTCGATCAAGATCATCTCCAAGATCGAGAACCGCGAGGGGGTGGAGAATATCGACGAAATCCTGGACGAGACCTACGGCATCATGGTGGCCCGGGGCGACCTGGGCGTGGAGATTCCCGCCGAAAAGATTCCCGTGACCCAGCGCGCCCTGGTGAGCAAATGCATCGAGAGCAAGACTCCGGTGATCATCGCCACCCAGATGCTGCACACCATGATCGACCACCCGCGTCCCACTCGCGCCGAGATCAGCGACGTGGCCAACGCCATCTACCAGCGTGTGGACGCCGTGATGCTCAGCGGCGAGACCGCCAACGGCAACTACCCCCTGGAGGCTGTGCGGACGATGGCCAACGTGGCCGCCGAGGTGGAGCAGGACCACGACAACCACCAGTCCAACATCGACATGAACCTGGTGCGCATCAACAACGAGATCACGGCCCAGTTGTCGCGCTCGGCCGTGCGGGCCAGCCTGAACCTGCCCGTGGCGGCGATCGTCATCGACACCCTCTCGGGCCGCACGGGCCGCTATCTGGCCGCTTTCCGTAGCTACAAGCCCGTGTTCGCGGTCTGCTACCGCCGCAGCGTGATGCGCTGCCTGGCGCTCTCCTATGGCATCCACGCCATCTACAGCGATCCGGCGGATGACCACGGCTTTCTGTTGGAAGCCCTGGAACGTCTCGAAGAACAGAATTTCTTGACCAAAGAAGACCTGATCGTGGTGCTGGGCGGCAGCTTCGGCGCCTCTAAGGGGGCTTCCTTCATGGAGATCGGCAGCGTGGCTAACCTCGAAACCAAGGCCCGGATCACGTCGGGACAATAAGATGAAAATCGAACATCTGGCCATCTGGCCATCTGGGCGGAGGACCTGGAACTGCTCCGGCAATTCTACATGGAGTACTTCGATGCCCGTTGCGGCGAAAAATATGTAAATCCCAGGCGGAATTACACCTCCTATTTTCTCTCTTTCGGAGAGGCTGAAACCCGCATCGAGTTGATGCACATTCCGGATATGGCGGACCCCGGTGGCCGGGGAAACCGGAAAGGGCTGGCCCATTTTGCCATCTCGGTGGGAGGGGCGGAGGCTGTGGATGTCCTTACGGAACGCCTGCGGCGAGCCGAGGACAAGCGGGGCTGGATACGAAGATCAATGCCTGGTAGTTCTTAGGGCATGTGTCATAAAAAAGACGGCTTCCAGTGTGAAGCCGTCTTTTTTATGGGGTAGACTCATTAGCCGTATATGCAGGGGCGCTGCTCGCCCCGTAGCACCCGCAGGGCATTTTCAGCCAGGGCCCGCATTTCATCTTCTCCGGGGAAGACTTCTACCGGGGCGATGAATGATACCTTGTCGGTGATCTGCTTGCAAATGCGCTGGCTGTGGGCGATGCCTCCGGTCAGTAGAACGGCGTCCACCTGCCCGGAGAGCACCGCGGCCATGGCTCCGATCTCCTTGGCGACGTTGTAGCCCAGGGCTTCGATGACCAGGATGGCCCGCTCATCGCCGGCGTCGCAGCGTCCCAGGATTTCGATCAGGTTGTTGCTGCCCAGCAGGGCCACCAGGCCCCCGGCCCCGCAGATCATTTTCCCGACTTCCTGTCGGCTGTATTTTCCGCTGAAGCACACTTCGGCCACCTGGGCCGCGGGGAGTTTGCCCGAACGCTCGGGGGAGAAGGGGCCATCCCCGTTGAGGGCGTCGTTGACGTCCACGACCCGGCCTTTCCGGTGGGCTCCCACCGAAATTCCACCCCCGAGGTGGGCGATGACCAGGTTCAGGTCCTCATACTTCCGGCCCAGGGAGGCGGCGTAGGTGCGGGCGACGCTTTTCTGGTTGAGCGCGTGGAAGATCGAGACCCGCTTGAAGAGGGGATGTCCAGCCACGCGGGCCACTTCTTCGAGCTCGTCCACCACCACCGGATCGGCTATGTAGGCTTTCACTCCGGGCAGTCCCGCGGCCAGGTCGGCGGCGATCAGCCCGCCCAAGTTGGAGGCGTGTTCGCCCTGGGGCGGATTTTCGAGGTCGTGCTTCAGGGCTTCATTTACTTCGTACACTCCCGAGGGAATGGGTTTTATCAAGCCGCCCCGGCCGATAACGGCGGAAAGGTCATCCAGGGAAATTCCGGCGCCTTGCAGGGTTTCCAGGATCAGCTTTTTGCGGAAGGCGAACTGGTCGGCTACCCGGTCGAACGCCTTTAGTTCTTCGGCCGAGTGCCGCAGGGTCTGCGTGAACGTTTCCCGGTCGTTTTCGAAAAAAGAGATCTTGGTCGAGGTCGATCCGGGGTTGATGGCCAGTATTTTAAATGTACTCATAGTCGGATTAACTTAAGTTTCGTGGATTCACGAAACGATTCCTTTTAAGCCAAAGCCGGAGGCTTTGGCAAAGTCCCCCTTCTCAAAGGGGGATTTAGGGGGATTGTCTGTGCGTTCGCCCTAATGTGAGCTTTTACGGATTCAAACTTCCATACAAACGCCCGAGATATCTGATGACAATAAGTTTGAATCCGTAAAAGCTCACATTAGGGCGGCCAGGGCGATGGAATAGAGTTTGGAAAGGGCCGTGTCGCCCCGCGAGGTCAGCACGCAAGGGGCTTTGGCGCCCACGACCATGGCGGCCAGGGGAGCCTTGCAGATTTGGTTGGCAGCCTTGAAAAAGACGTTCCCGGCGTCCAGGTTGGGAAAGAGCAGGCAGTCGGCGTCTCCGGCCACCGGGCTCTCCAGGTGCTTGGTGCGGGCCACCTCGGCGTAGAGGGCCACGTCCAGGGCCAGGGGGCCGTCCAGGATCACATCTCCCAATTGCCCCCGGTCCGCCATCTTGGCCAGCAGAGCGGCCTCCGCGGAGGAGACGATCGTCGGGAGCACCTGCTCGCTGGGGGCGATGGCGGCGATTTTGGGACGCTCGACGCCCAGAGCGCGGGCCGTGGCGGCCAGGTAGCGGACCAGGGCCGTTTTCTGGTTCAGGTCGGGGCAGGGGAGTACGGCCACGTCGCAGACCGTGAGTAATTTGTGGTAGTCCGGCATTTCGAAGACCACGATGTGACTCAGCACGCCCTTGGGGGGCAGCAGGCCGAATTCCTTGTTGAGGATGCCGCGCATGTATTTGTCGGTCGAGACCAGGCCCTTCATCAGGATGTCGCCCTCGCCCCGGCCGATCATCTGCACGGCGCGGTTGACGCAGGCCACGTCGCCCTCCTCCTGCACGATGGTGAAGAGGGTGGGGGCGATCCCGACTCCGGCGCAGGTGGCTTCGATCGCTTCGCGGTCGCCCACCAGGGTGGCTTCCACGATGCCCCGCGAAACGGCCGCGTGCACGGCTTCGAGGGTATGGGTATCTTCGGCATAAGCCACCACCAGGCGTTTGCGGGGGCGGCCTTGCACGGTTTCGACGAGTTGTTCGAGTTTCGTTATCACAGCTTTCGATTTTTTTGAGACTCTAAAGATACCACAAAAAAGTTCCCCGGCGAAAAGGGCCGGGGAACTTTTTCTGTCGGAATATGCTGAGGTTTTATTCGGAACGCATTTTCGTGAGGCGGAAAGTATCCGATGCAATGACGAGTTCTTCGTTGGTCATCAAGGCCATCACCTTGACCCGCGAAGTGGGTTTGCTGAGGATAATGTCCTTCGAACGCACCCCGTCGTTGGCGGCGCTGTCGAATTCGACGCCCATGTACTCGAGGCCCTCGCAGGACTCCTGGCGCACCAGGTAGTCGTTCTCGCCCACGCCTCCGGTGAAGACGATCAGGTCCACGCCCCCCATCAGGGCGGCGTAGGCGCCGATAAACTTGCGGATGCGGCCCGTCACCATGTCCAGGGCCAGGCGCGCGCGCTGGTCGCCCCGGGCGGCGGCGTTCTGGATGTCGCGCATGTCGGACGAGACGCCGGTGATGCCCATCAGGCCCGACTCCTTGTTGATCATGTCGCCCAGGCGGTTCAGGTTCAGCCCTTCTTTCTCGGCGATGTAGATCAGCGCCCCGGGGTCGGTGCTCCCGCAGCGGGTGCCCATCACCAGGCCGTCCACCGGGGTGAAGCCCATGGAGGTGTCGTAGGATTTGCCGTTGAGGATGGCGGTGATCGAGGCGCCGTTGCCGATGTGGCAGGTGATGATCTTCGACTGGTTGAAGTCGATGCCGGTCATTTCGCAGGCCTTCTGGGCCACGAACTTGTGACTGGTGCCGTGGAAACCGTAGACGCGCACGCGGTGTTCCTCGTAGTATTTGTAGGGGAGGGCGTACATGAAGTTGCGGGCCGGGATGCTCTGGTGGAAGGAGGTGTCGAAGACGGCCACCTGGGGGGTGTTGGGCAGGATGTTTTCCATCGAGAGGATGCCCTTGAGGTTGGCCGGGTTGTGCAGCGGGGCCAGGTCGAAGCAGGATTCGATCTGCTGCTTGACGGTTTTGTTCACCACGGCGCTGTCCTTGAAATACTCGCCCCCGTGGGCCACGCGGTGCCCGACGGCCGAAAGTTCGGAGATGCTGCCCAGCACCCCGTGGTCGGGATTGGTGAGCGCGTCGAGGATCAGGCTGATCCCCGAAGTGTGGTCGGGAATGCTCTTGGTCAGCTCAAAAGGAGGACGGTCGGCGGGTTTGTGGACCAGCAGTCCGTCGGAGAGCCCGATGCGCTCCACCTGGCCCTTGACCAGCATGGTGTAGTCGCAGAGGCTGCTCATCTTGATGACCTGATACTTGATCGACGAGCTGCCGCAGTTTAATACGAGAATAGTCATTATAAAAAAGTCTTTTAAAATTTATTGGTCTTTCTTTTCAGAGGGTCAACAGCCAGTGCCCCACATCCCACCACCGGTCGAATTTGCGGCCGATCTCCGGAAAATGGGAGACGGGCCTGAATCCGAATTTTTCGTGCAACCGGACGCTCCCTTCGTTGGGCAGGCAGATGCCCGCGACCAGTTGGTGGAAGCGTTTGCGGTCCGTGTTCTCGAGCAGGTGCTTCATCAACAGGGAGCCGTAGCCCTTGCCTGTTTCGCCATCCGCCAGGTAGATGCTCACCTCGGCGGTCGTGTCGTAAGCCTCCCGCTTGTTCCAAGTGTGCAGGTAGCAGTAGCCCACGATCTTACCCTCCGCTTCTCCCACGTAGTAGGGAAATCCCTTGGCCGTGATCTCCCCGATCCGAGAGCGCATTTCTTCGACCGAAAACGGATCGGTTTCAAACGAGATCGCCGTATGCTCGATGTAGTAGTTATACAGCGCGCACAGGGCCGCAGCGTCCGTCGGGCTTACTTCGCGGATCAGCATTACATCCCTCCGGCCTGGCAGGCGGTGATAGCCACCAGCGAAACGATGTCCTCGACCGAGCAACCCCGCGAGAGGTCGTTGATCGGGGCGGCCATGCCCTGCAGGACGGGGCCCACGGCTTCGGCGTGCGCCATGCGTTGCACCAGTTTGTAGGCGATGTTGCCCACTTCGAGACTGGGGAATACCAGGACGTTGGCCCGCCCGGCGATCTTGCTGCCCGGGGCTTTCTGGGCGCCGATGCCGGGGATGATGGCCGCGTCGGCCTGCAGTTCGCCGTCGATCTGCAGCGTGGGGTCCATTTCCTGGGCCAGGCGGGTGGCCGAGACGACCTTGTCCACCATTTCGTGCTGGGCCGAGCCCTTGGTCGAGAAGCTCAGCATCGCGATGCGGGGCTCGAAGCCGGCGATGGCGCGGGTGGTGCGTCCGGTCATCACGGCGATCTGGGCCAGTTCTTCGGCGGTGGGGTTGGGGTTGACGGCGCAGTCGGCGAACACCATGATGCCGTCCTCGCCGAAAAGCGTGTCCTTGAAAAACATGATGAAGGCCCCCGAGACGACGCTGATCCCCGGCTGGGTGCGCACGTACTGGAAGGCCGGGCGCAGCACGTTGCCCGTGGTATTCATCGCCCCGGCCACTTCGCCGTCGGCGTCGCCCGCCTTGACCATCACGGCCCCCAGGTAGAGCGGGTCGAGCAACTGGGCTTCGGCCTGCTCGCGGGTGAGGCCCTTGGAGGCGCGCAACTGGAGCATCAACTCGATGTAGGCTTCTTTCTTGGGGTTGTTTTGCGGATCGACGATCGTGGCCTTGCCGATGTTTTCGAGGTAGTATTCCCCGGAGAGGTGTTTGATCTGAGCGGGGTCCCCGATCAGGATCACGTTGGCGAATCCCTCCTTGATGATTGCGTTGGCAGCTTTTAAGGTGCGCGCTTCGGTGCCTTCGGGCAGGACGATCGTTTTTTTGTTAGCGGCCGCGTTGGCTTTGATTTTGTCAATGAATTCCATGTCTTTCTATGATTTGGCGAATAGTTTCAATCCCAGGTAAAATCCGGCGGCCGCAGCTCCAAGCGTGAAGCCCAGGCTCAGCAGCAGGTAGGTCAAGGAGGTGCCGTAACTGCCGTTTTGCAACAGGCGCAGCAGCTCCAGCGAGAAGGTGGAAAAGGTGGTGAAGCCCCCGCAGAATCCCACCACGGCCAGCGAGTGCCAGTGCCCCTCGACTTGCATGGCCAACAACCAGCCGATCAGCAGCGACCCGAGCACGTTGACCAACAAAGTATGCCAGGGAATCCCGCCCGGGGGCAGGGTGGGGAGCATTATCAGCGAGATCAGGTAGCGCAACACGCTGCCGGCGAAGCCGCCGAGTCCGACCATCAGAATGCTTTTCCAGAGACCCATCCTGCAAAAGTACGGAATTAGCTGCGAAATAGAAAGAAGAAACTGTTAAATTTCTCGTAGCATCGGGAGGCCCTTTCCCGGTGCCGTTTTTTTGGGCTAAGGGGTCCCGATTTATGAAAAATTCTTATTATCTTTGTCACTTAGGCCCGCCAAAAACGGGTCGCAAAAAAACCCTGACGATGACTCCTGAAAACCAAACTCCCCCTGTTCCCGAGGAACAAGTCGACGGCCAGCCCGTTGAAGATGCGAAAGTTACCGCCCCCGCCGCCCCGCAGGAAGAAACTCCCGCAGAGGTAGCCCCCGCCGAAGCCAAGAAAGCCCCGGCCAAAACAACCGCTTCCCGCAAGAAAACAGCCGCCCCGGCGTCCGCTCCCGAAGAAGACGAACCCGCCAAAGAAGAGGCGGTCGATTTTTCGGAAGAAGAGGCCGACCTGGCCGCCAACGCCCCCGAGTTCGACCTGGGCGAAGAGACCGAGGCCGAGCAGCAGCACGAGGAAGCCAAGGGCGAGAATGCAGACTACGCCGACAAGTCGAAGGCCGAACTGGTCGCCGCCCTGGAGGAACTGCTCGCCACGAAGCCCGTGCAGTCGATCCGCCGCGACGCGGAATCCATCAAGATAGCCTTCTATAAGGCCTACCGCGCCGAAGTGGAGCAACTCCGGAGAATGTTCGTCGAAGCCGGCGGCACGGTGGAAGATTTCGTGCCCCCCGCCGACGAGAGCGAACAGCGCCTCAAGACCCTTTTCTCGCAATACCGCGACAAGCGCAACGAATACATGGCCGGCCTGGATCAGGAAAAAGAGGCCAACCACACCATCAAGCTCGGCATCATCGACGAGCTCAAGGAACTCATCGGCAGCAGCGAAACGCTCAACGCCACCTTCAACGCCTTCCGCGAGTTGCAGAAGCGCTGGAAGGAGACCGGCCCCGTGCCCCAGACTCAGCTCAAGGACCTCTGGGAGACCTACAACCTGCACGTCGAGAACTTCTACAACTTCATCAAGATCAATAAGGAACTGCGCGATCTGGACCTCAAGAAGAACTACGAGGCCAAGTTGCAGTTGTGCGAGGAGGCCGAGGCCCTGATCCTGGACCCCTCGGTGATCAACGCCTTCCACAAGCTCCAGAAGCTGCACGAGCAATGGCGCGAAACTGGGCCCGTGTCCGCCGAATACAAGGACCAGCTTTGGGAGCGTTTCCGCGAAGCCAGCACCAAGATCAACAAACGCCACCAGGAACACTTCGAACACCTCAAGGACGAACAGAAACGCAACCTCGAACTCAAGGTCGAACTGTGCGTCAAGGCCGAGGAGCTCACCGGCTCGCCCTACACCACCCGCAAGGAGTGGAACAAGGCCTCGGACCTGCTGACCGAGGTACAGAAGGTGTGGAAAACCATCGGCTTCGCCCCCAAGAGAGACAACACCAAAGTATACGAACGCTTCCGCAACGCCTGCGACAAATTCTTCGAGGGCAAACGCAATTTCTACCTGCAAACCAAGCAGGAGATGGAGAACAACTTCACGCTCAAAAACGAGATTTGCGCGGCCGCCGAAGCCCTGCGCGAAAGCGAGGAATGGAAGAAAACGACCGACGAACTGATCGCTCTCCAAAAGAAGTGGAAGGAGATCGGCCCGGTATCGCGCCGCCACGCCGACGCCATCTGGAAACGTTTCCGGGGAGCCTGCGACGCTTTCTTCGAACGCAAGACGAAGCATTTTTCCACCGTGGACGCCCAGTATGAGGAGAACCTGACCAAAAAACGCCAGCTGCTCGAGGAGCTGAAAACCTTCACGATCGAGACCCGCGACAAGGGCTTCGAGGCCATCAAGGAGCTGCAGCGCCGCTGGTCGGAGATCGGATTCATTCCCATCAAGCAGAAGGACGCCATCCAGGCCGAGTACCGCGCGGCGGTGGACGCCATTTTCGCCCAGCTGCGCGGCAACGAACGCGAGCACCGCATGGAGCGTTTCAAGCATAAGATCTCCAACATGAGCGAAGGGGCGGGGGACAAGAAGATGCGCTACGAACGCGACCGCCTCTACAACAAGATGAAGCAGATGGAATCGGACATCGCCCTGCTGGAAAACAACATCGGTTTCTTCTCCAAGAGCAAGAACGCCGAGTCGATGATCCGCGACGTGAAGGCCAAGATCGAGCAGTCGAAGGAAGAAATGGCCGCCCTGATCGAAAAAATCAACCTGATCGACCAACAACAAGCCGAGAATTAAGTATAAGCACCCATATGGCAACGAACACGAAGAACAAACCGAAATTTATTTTTGTCACCGGAGGCGTCGCCTCCTCCCTGGGCAAGGGGATCATCTCCGCCTCGCTGGCCCGCCTGCTGCTGGCCCGGGGCTACAAGGTGACCATCCAGAAGCTCGACCCCTACATCAACGTCGACCCGGGTACACTCAACCCCTACGAGCACGGCGAATGCTACGTCACCGGAGACGGGGCCGAGGCCGACCTCGACCTGGGCCACTACGAGCGTTTTACCAACACGCCCACCAGCAAGGAAAACACGGTCACCACGGGCCGCATCTACCAGAGCGTCATCAACAAAGAACGCCGCGGTGAGTTCCTGGGCAAGACTGTGCAGGTAATCCCGCACATCACCGACGAGATCAAGCGCCGCATCAAAATGCTGGGTGCCAAAAAAATATACGACGTCATCATCACCGAGGTCGGGGGGACCGTGGGCGACATCGAGTCGCTGCCCTACATCGAGGCGGTGCGCCAGTTGCGCTACGAACTGGGCTACGGCAACACGCTGAGCGTGCACCTGACCCTGATCCCTTACATGGCCGCTTCGGGCGAGATGAAGACCAAACCCACGCAGCACTCCGTCAAGCAGCTGCTCGAATACGGGCTCCAGCCCGACATCCTGGTGCTGCGCACCGAGAAGCACCTCTCGGCGGAAGTCAAGCGCAAGGTGGCCCTCTTCTGCAACGTGGACGTCAAGGGCGTGGTCGAGTCGGTCGACCTGTCGACCATCTACGAGGTGCCCCTGATGATGCGCGACCAGAAGCTCGACGTTGTAGCCCTCGAAAAGCTTCATCTCCCGCACGATAAGGATCTCGACCTGAAGCAATGGATCGAGTTCGTGGACAAGGTGAAATACTCCAAGAAGCAGGTCAATATCGCCCTGGTGGGCAAGTACACCGAGCTGCCCGACGCCTACAAATCGATCGTCGAATCCTTCGTCCACGGGGGCGCCGCCAACCAGGTGAAGGTCAAACTGCAATACATCAAATCGGAAAAGATCACCGACGAGAACGTCGCCACCCTCCTCAAGGGGATGTCCGGGGTGCTGATCGCCCCCGGCTTCGGCTACCGTGGCGTGGAGGGCAAGATCGCCGCCATTCGCTACGTCCGCGAGAACAAGATTCCCATGCTGGGGATCTGCCTGGGGATGCAGTGCTGCGTGATCGAATACGCCCGCAACGTGCTGGGCTGGGCCGACGCCAACTCCACGGAGATGGAACAGCCGACCACCCACCCGGTGATCGACCTGATGGAAGAGCAGAAAGGTGTGATCGAGAAGGGCGGCACCATGCGCCTGGGCAACTACACCTGCGAACTGGTCAAGGGCTCCAAGCTCTCGCAGATCTACGGCAGCCGCGAGATCGTCGAACGCCACCGCCACCGCTATGAGTTCAACAACCAGTACTTCGAGGAGTTCGAAAAGTCCGGCCTCAAGCCCGTGGGCGTCAACCCGGACACCGGCCTGGTCGAAGTGATCGAACTCAAGGATCACCCCTGGTTCATCGGGGTGCAGTACCACCCCGAGTACCGCAGCACGGCGCTCAACCCGCACCCGCTGTTCGTCTCCTTCGTGAAGGCGGCCTCGGAATACGCGGATGCGAATAAATAGTCACTCACTCTGTCATGCTGGACGGAGCGAAGCGTTAGGTCTTCGCTTTGTTCAGCATGAAAAGATTAACAACACCAGTAAATAATGGATAAAAAAACACTCCTTGGCTTACTTCTGATCGGGGTGATCCTCTTCGGTTTCGTCTGGTACAACAACACCCAGCAAGCTGAGTACAACCGCCAGAAAGCGATCCATGACTCGATTGAGGCCGCCAACCGGCCCGCGCCGCTTCCCGCCGACACGCTCTCTGTCGAAGTTCTCCCGCAAGCCCCCCAGGCGCTGCAACAGGAACAAGCCATTTCCCACCTGGGAGAATCGCTCTACAACGCCACCCTGGGCGAGGAGCGAATCTACACCGTGGAAAACGACCTGATGAAGGTCTCCTTCTCTAACAAAGGGGGACGGGTGGCCTCGGTCGAACTGAAAGACTACAAGACCTACAAGGGGGGGACGCTGAAGCTCTTCGAGGAGTCCTCCTCGGTCTTCGACCTCTCGTTCTTCATCAACCAGCAATTTGGCACGGCCCAGATCAACACGGCCGACTACTACTTCATTCCGGCCGATTCCACGAACCTGACCTTTGCGGGTAACGAGACCGAAAAAGTCTTCGCCATGCGCCTGCCGTTGGATTCGGCCTCCTACGTCGAGTATCGCTACACGCTGCGCAAGGACAACTACATGATGGACTTCGACGTCCGCTTCGTGGGCATGCAGGACAAGCTCTCGCGCAACCAGGGCGACCTGAGCCTGTTGTGGAAAATGGTGACCTTCCAGAACGAGAAGGGCTTCGAGAACGAGAACAACAACACCGACATCGCCTACCGTTACCCCGGCGAGGAATCGATCGAACACGTGCGCGCCTCGAAGGAAGCCCGCTCGGAGAACATCGACACCAAGGTCCAGTGGGTGGCCTTCAAGCAGCAGTTCTTCTCGTCGATCCTGGTCGCCGGCGACAACTTCCAGAACGGGGTGGTCGAATACAACACCTTCGCACCCACGGACAACCGCCTCAAGGGCTTCCAGGCCCGCTTGTCGGTGCCCTTTCAGCCCCAAACCGAGGAGTACCACTTCGACTTCTACTTCGGGCCCAACAAATTCTCGGTGCTCAAGAAATACGACCAGCATTTCGAGCGACTGATCCCGCTGGGCGGCTGGATCATCGGCTGGGTGAACCGCTGGCTGGTGATCCCCACCTTCGACATCCTGGGTAAGCACATCGCCAATTTCGGGCTGATCATCCTTATCCTGACGGTGCTGGTGAAGCTGCTGATCTCGCCGCTGACCTACAAGTCCTACCTCTCTTCGGCCAAGATGCGTCTGCTGAAGCCCGAGATCGACCAGCTCACCGCCAAGTACCCCAAGCAGGAGGACGCCATGAAAAAGCAACAGGCGACCATGGCCCTCTACAAAAGCGCCGGCGTGAACCCGATGGGTGGATGTATCCCCATGCTGATCCAGTTCCCGATCCTGATCGCCCTGTTCCGTTTCTTCCCGGCCTCCATCGAGCTACGGGGCGAGCGTTTCCTGTGGGCGGACGACCTCTCCTCCTACGACAGCATCTGGGATCTGCCGTTCAACATTCCCTTCTACGGCGATCATGTGAGCCTGTTCACCCTGCTGATGACCATTTCGGTCTTTATCTATTCGAAGATCAGTTATGCGCAGACCGCTTCGGCCGGACCCCAGATGGCCGGGATGAAGTTCATGATGCTCTATATGATGCCGCTCATGATGTTATGCTTCCTCAATAATTACTCCAGCGGTTTGAGCTATTACTACCTGCTGAGCAACCTGTTCACCATCGGACAGACCTACGCCTTCCGCTACGGGGTGAGCGACGAAAAACTGCACCAGCGGATGAAGGCGAATGCCAAGAAGCCGCAAAAGAAATCGAAGTGGCAGGAGCGCCTCGACCAGGCCGTCAAGCAACAACAGCAACAACAGGCGGCCAAACGTAAAAAATAGAAAGCGTACCGCTCTCTCCGGAAAATAAGAAAGGGAAGCACCATACGGTGCTTCCCTCTTTTATGCCATAACAGGCGGTTACATCGGCGCCTGGGGGTCCTTCCCCGGTACGGGAACCACCCCTTCGTGGTAGTCGGGCAGCGGCCCCAGGGCATAGGTCTGCGGACCGTAGCGCAACTCGGATGCCATGATCTCGTCCCAGGTGATGGCAGCGCCGGTGTAAGCGGCCTCGCGCCCCTGGATCGACACCAGGGTGGAGTAGGCCAGCGCTTCGGCCTGGTTGATCCCCTTGCCCAGGCGGATCGACTCCACCAGGTGGATATGTTCCTGGTCGTAGGGGTTCTTCACCGGTTTGTTCTCGTAGTCGTATTTCCAAAGCTCGTTGCCGGCGTAATCGACGATCGAGATATTGTTGCGGTCGCCCAACAAGGCTACCCCCTGGGTGCCATACACCTGCTCCGAGATGTTGCTTTCGCAGCCGTCGATCTGCCGGGCGGTGGCCAGCATGCGCTTGTTGTTTTCATAGTAATAATCGACCGCAAAGAAGTCGAAGATATCGCCGGTCAAGCGCCGCGCGCGCCCCCCGAAGCCCGCCGCCCGCTGGGGCAGCATCCCCGTGAACCAGGTCACGATGTCGATGTTGTGGACCCCCTGGTCGAGCAGGTGGTCTCCGCTAAGCCATTTGATGTTAAACCAGTTGCGTAGACAATATTCCATATCGCTCCACCCGGGGCGCTTCTTCTTGTTCCACCAGGCGGCCTGGTCCCAGTGGGCCGTAGCGGAAGTCACCTCCCCGATGATCCCGTTGCGGACCTGGACAAAGGCTTCCCAGTAATCCCGGCGGTGGCGGCGCTGGTTGCCCGTGATAACGGTCAGCCCTTTGGAGGTAGCGACTTTCGAGGCGGCGATAACGGTACGGATGCCGACGGCGTCCACGGCGCAGGGTTTCTCCATGAATATGTGCTTGCCCGCCTCCACGGCCGCCTTGAATTGCTCGGGCCGGAAATGGGTGGGGGTGCACAGCAGGACGAGGTCGATCTCGGGCATGGCCAGGACCTTCCGGTAAGCATCGAACCCGAAGAAACAGTTGGCGTCCGGCACCGCATTGTTGAATTTTTCGAGCAACGTCTGGCGGCAGGTGGCCATCCGGTCTTCAAAGATATCGGCCAGGGCGACGATTGACAGGTTGGGCCCTGCGCCCAGGAACTGGGTGGCGGCGCCGGTGCCCCGGTCGCCGCAGCCGATCAGGGCCGCCTTGAGCGGTTTGCCGTCGGGAGCGATCTCGACAAAGGAAAACATCCCCAACTCGTCCGGGGTGATCGTTTGGGCGGCCTTTTTCCCCGGGCCGGAGCAGGAACTCAGCAGGGAAGGGATGCCCAGGGAGGCGCCCATGCCCAACAGGGCCGTTCCGGCCAGAAATTCACGTCTTTTCATAGGGTTGAGTGTTAGTAAGCAATATGGTGGTTCGATGAGAATCCCGTTTACGCCAAACCAAGATACAAAAAAGAAGGGGAATGGTACACATTCCCCTGTAATTTAACGTGAGTTCGACGAATTCGTCGAACGATAAGCGATTGTAAAACAATTGCGTTCCCTGGAGCGGACGGACAATGTCCGTCCGCAAAGCCCTCCCCTACGGTCAGGGGAGGGATG
>JAVBNV010000017.1:0-203132 GCA_031551325.1 Alistipes sp. | reverse complement strand
GCAGGAGCAGAGAGCGCTTGCGGTCTTTGCCCTGCCAGGAGGAGGAAGACCGAAGGTCAACCGCTTGGACTTTGCTGAACGAGGAGGAGGAAAACGGGCAGTCTTTTTGCCCGTTAACGCTGACGCACGCTATGCACAGCCGCGGTCCCGCCCGTCGGGAGGCTAATTTATTTTTCATCGGCCTGCTTTTCAGACTGATCCCCAATAAGCATTTTGAATTCCGACGCTTTTTTGTACCTTGCGGCATCAATTCCCAACCCCATGAGCAACAACGACTGGAAAAGCCGTTTGAACGTGGTCTATTCCACCAACCCCGACTTCGCCTACCAACAAGACGAGTCGGACGAGACAGAGACCCTGGCCCCCGGGCGCCAGGACCTGCGGGTGTGGCTCGACCGCAAATCCCGCGGCGGCAAGACGGTGACCCTGGTGCGCGGTTTCGTGGGCCGGGACGAGGACCTCAAGGAACTGGGGCGCCTGCTCAAAAGCAAGTGCGGAGTGGGGGGCACGGCCAAGGAGGGAGAGATCATCATCCAGGGTGATTTCCGCGAGCGGGTGGTGGCGATCCTCACCGAGGCGGGCTACCGGGCTAAAAAAGCGGGCGGCTGATGACTCGGCGGCTGTTCCGATACGCGGTGTTGCTGGCGGCGGTCTCCCTGGGCCCGCTCTTCCTGCACGCGCAGTATTACGACCAGGGGCGCTCGGCGACCAACATCCGCTGGAAGCAGTCCTGGGCCGCTCCCGGCAAGATCGTCTACCCGGATTACTACCAACGCTGGGCGGACCGCATCGGCCTCTACCTCGACACGCTCACCCCACACATCGGCTACGGTTTTTCGCAGCCACCCCTGCGCCTCCCCATCGTCCTCTACACCGAGAACATGCAGTCCAACGGGCTGGTGCTCTGGGCGCCCAAGCGCATGGAGCTGCTCACCATCCCCGACCAGAAAACCTACGCCGAGCCCTGGCTCAAGCAGCTCACGGCCCACGAATACCGCCACGCCGTGCAGTACGGCAACCTCTACCAGGGCTTTATGAAGCCCTTGGGCTGGTTTATCGGCCAGCACTCGGGCCTGATCAGTTCGGCCCTGCTGCCGCTGTGGTTCCTCGAGGGGGACGCCACGATGGCCGAGACCCAGTTTTCGGAGTTCGGCCGGGCGCTGCAACCCTCCTTCACGATCGAATACCGCGCCTACCTGACCGAGGGGACGCCCCGCAAGTTCCGCGTGGACAAGTGGTTCTGCGGCTCCTACGTCCACTTCCTTCCCGACCACTACCAACTGGGCTACCAGCTGACCGCCTACTCGCGAGAGAAGTACGGGGACGACATGTGGGACCCGGTGGCCAAGTGGGTCTCGAAGTATCCCTACTCGATCCTGACGACCCACTTTTCGTTGGAAAAATACTACAAAACATCTACTAATAAACTGTTTAGGGAAACTTTTGCCGAGCTGGAAACCCTGTGGAAGTCTATGCCTCAGACTCCCAACAGCGGCACACTGATCCCCACGCGCATCACCAGCTACACCACCTACGACAGCCCGATGCCGCTCAACGACAGCACCCTGCTGGCCTTCAAACGGGACCTGGACCGCCCCAACCGCCTGGTGGCGGTGGACCTGCGCACGGCCCGCGAGCGGATGCTTGCCGGGACGGGCACCATCAGCACGCCCCCGGTGCTCAGCGACAGCACGGTCTGGTGGACCGAGTTCCGCAATGACCTGTTCTGGGATCGTCGTGTGTTCTCGAAAGTGTGCAGCTACGACCTGCGCACGGGACGCCGGGCCGTGGTGCGCGAGCGCCGAAACGCCCTCTACGCCACCCCCCTGCCGGGCGGAAGCCTGGCCACGGTGGGCTACGATTACTCGGGCCACTACACCCTCGAGTTCTCGGGACGGCCCACGATCGACCTGCCCGACAGCCTCTCGGTGCACGGCATGGCCTACGACGAGCTGACCGGGACGCTGGCCCTGCTGGGACTCAGCGACCGCGGCATGGCGTTTTATAAAGCCGATACCCTCTCGGGAGCCCTCAGCCCCCTGACCGTGCCCAACCGCTCGTCGGTCTACAACCTGCGCGCGGGCGACGGACGCCTCAGCTACAACTCCATCCAGTCGGGCAAGGACGAGGTGCACCTCTACGACCTGCGCCAGGGCCGGGAATACCGCCTGACCGACTCCCGCTACGGCTCCTTCTCGCCCTCGGCCCCTTCCGAAAAACCGGAGCTCTACTTCACGACCTACACCCGGGAGGGATACAGGCTTGCCCGCCAGGAAATAAAAGCCGATTCGCTGCATCCGGTCCCCTACGCCCGCCTGCCGCTGGACGTGGTCAACCCCTCCCGCCGCCGCTGGGGCCTGCGCCCGCTGGACAGCGTCGCCACCCCCGAAATCCCCGATTCGCTGCCCGGGAGGAAACCCTTCCGCAAGGGGGGCCACCTGGTCAACATGCACAGCTGGCTGCCGGCCAGCATCAACCCCTACGAGATCGCGCAGGAGAACCAGATCGAGATCAACCTCGGGGCGACGGTCATGAGCCAGAACCTGCTGAGCAACACCGACGGCTACCTCTCCTACGGCTATTCGCACCGGTCGGGCCACATGGCCGGGGCCCGGATCGACTACGGGGGCCTGCCGCCCAAGTTCGAGATCGAGGTCGACTTCCACCAGAAAGGCCAGCTGCTCTACGGCTGGACGCCCGAGACGGGGGTGCCCGAGCCCGCCCTGGGCCACTACGTCGAGGCGCAGGGCAACATCCTGCTGCCCATGCAGCTCTCCTCGGGCTACCACTTACGGGCCCTGACCCCCCACATCGAGCTGAACTACCTCAACGCCAAAGTCTACAGCCCCGAGCGGAAAACCTTCACCACGGGCCTCGTGCGCATGGCCTGGGCGCTGGATTTCGCCGACCAGGTGCGCATGGGCTACCGCGACTTTCTGCCCCGCTGGGGCTACCTGTTTCAGGGCTCGGGGGCCTTGGCTCCCCTGCGGAGCGACTTCGGGACGGTCTACACCCTCTACGGCAAGGCCTACCTGCCGGGGGTGGCCCGCCACCACAGCCTGATGCTGCGGGGGGCGCTGCAGACCCAGAACCAGGACATCTATAATTTCTACTCCAAGAAACTCTACCCCCGCGGCTGCGACTACAACGCCTACGCCGCCACCCGCTACGCCTCCTGGTCGGTGGACTACCAACTGCCGCTCTGCTACCCCGACTGGGGGATCACCAGCATCTTCTACCTCAACCGCATCCGCCTGAACGCCTACTACGACCGGGCCCGCTATCGGGGGCTGGTCAACATGAACACGGGCGATGCGCCCATGCACACGGCTTTCTCCTACGGGGGGGAGATCACCTTCGACATGAGAGTGCTGCGTATGCCGGTCAACGACACGTCGATAGGGGTCTACGTCTACAAGCCCAACGACCGGAGGGGAGTGGAAGTCGGCGCACACGTGAGCCTACCGCTCTAAACAGGGGGTGGGATTTTTGCGGAAATTTCGTATCTTACCTCGGACTATCCCAAAAATCGCATGAAAAAACTCCCCATCCTCCTGGGCTTGCTGTGGCTGTTGGCAGGCTGCGCGGACAAGCCGGTCTACCTCTTCACCTACTTCACGGACAACGGCCAGGACGGCCTGCACATGGCCTACAGCTACGACGGCCTCAACTGGCAGGCGCTCCGGGACGGAAAATCCTTCCTGAGCCCCGAAATCGGCGTGAAGGAAAAACTCATGCGCGACCCCTCGATCGTGCGCGGTCCCGACGGCACCTACCACATGGTGTGGACCCCCGGTTGGTACGAGCAACAGATCGGCTACGCCTCCTCCAAGGACCTGATCCATTGGAGCGAGCAGCAGGGCATCCCGGTGATGGAGAACGAACCCACGACGCTCAACTGCTGGGCCCCGGAGCTCTTTTACGACGAGCCCTCCGACACCTTCTACATCCTCTGGGCCTCGACCATCCCCGGCCGCCACAAGGAGGTCCCCACCGTCGAGCGGCCCGACATCAACCACCGGATCTACTACACGACCACCCGCGATTTCAAAACGTTTACCGAAGGGAAGATCTTCTTCGATCCCGATTTCAGCGCCATCGACGCCGCCATCATCCGCGAGCGGGACGGCCGCTTGCTGATGGTCGTCAAGAACGAAAACTCGCTCCCGGCCCAGAAAAACCTGCGCCTGACCCGCACGGATCGCATCGAAGACGGCTTCCCCACCGAGGTCTCCGAGCCGATCCACCCGCCCTACTGGGCCGAGGGCCCCTCGCCGCTCTACGTCGGCGAATACCTCTACATCTACTACGACCAGTACATGAACCACCGCTACGGCGGCGTCCGCAGCCGCGACGGGATCGCCTGGGAGGACATCTCGGAGCAGATGACTTTTCCGGAGGGCATGCGCCACGGCACGGCTTTCCAGGTGCCTGAAAAAGTACTTAAGAAACTCTTAGAACCCTAAAACCCAAACTGATTATGAAACGCTTGATTCTATTTTGCCTGCTGGGCCTGCTTGCCGCCCAGTGCCAACCCCGGCAAGCGAAGATCGAACCCGTCCACCCCGAGGTGTGGCCCGACATCGTGGCCTACATCCAACGTTCCTGGCCCGACTTCGTCGAGAAGGACCCCATGATGCCCAAGCCCTACCTCTACGGGCTCAACCCCGGGACGCTCTACTACTGGGACGTCTACTTCCACAACGAGGGCCTGATGCGCTGCGGCTACTGGGACATCGCCCGGGACAACCTCGAGTGCATGTTCTTCCAGATCGATTCGCTGGGCTACATCCCCACCGCCCTGCGCTGGGGCACGGACCGCAGCCAGCTGCCTTTCCTCTCGCACAGCGTGCACCGCTACTGGGAGATGACCCCCAACAAGGACACCACCTGGCTGAGAACGGCCTATGAGGCGATACTCAAGGAGTACGAATTCTGGGTCAACGAGAACGGCAACCTGCTCGAAGACCACCGCACGCCCATCGCCGGGCTGCAACGCTACGGCCACAGCGCCGACTCGGCCGGGGTGATCGAATTCTACGAAAAGATCGTCACCGTCCGCTTCAAGGACTACGACCTGGACGTGCCCGAGCAGGTCAAGTACGAGGTGGGCGACCAGATGCTGGCCGAAAGCGAGTGCCAGGACTTCACGCCCCGCTTCGACGGCCGCATCAAGGACTTTATTCCGATCTGCCTCAATTCCTACCTGGTGGGCTACGAGAACGACATGGCCTACTACGAGGAACAACTGGGCATCGCCCCCACGCGTCCCTGGAAGGAGATGGCCAAGCAGCGCGCCGCCCTGATCGAAAAATACTGCTGGAGCGAGGAGCGGGGCCTCTACCTCGACTACAACTTCGTCACAGGGAAGCACTCCTCGGTGGCCGCCATGGCCGGGATCATGCCGCTCTTCTTCGGCTTCGCCCCCCGGGACCACGCCAAGAAAGTGCGCGACAACCTCTACCTCTTCGATAGCGACGGGGGCCTGGTCTCCAGCGAAGTCTCGCCCCGGGGCGCCGAGTACCAGTACGGCCACACGGGCGTCTGGCCCAACGTCCAGGAGATGGCCATCGAGTCGCTGGAGCGCTACGGCTTCCACGAGCAGACCTACAACATCGCCATGAAGTGGCTCAACACCGCCACCCGCAACTGGGTCGATCCCCAGCCGGTGCACTACCCGCCCTTCAAGTACGGCGACGGCACCCGCCACCCGGGATTCCTCTACGAAAAATACACCCGCGACGGGCTGATCAACGACACCGAATACCCCTGCAGCCACATGCTGGGCTGGGCGGGCACGGTTTTTCTCGTTGCCCTCGAAACGGTCAACGGAGACACATCCTTTAAATCGAAAAATTAATGAAAAGACTGCTGTTGTGTGTTTTGCTGGCCACCGCGCTGGTCGCCTGCAACCAACCCCCGAAAGTCGAAGCCCTCCACCCCGAAAAATGGGACGAGATCGAAAACTACATCCGCCGCACCTGGCCCGAGTTCGTCGAGAAAGACCCGCTGATGCCGGCCCCCTACCTCTACGGACTCAATCCGGGCACCCTCTATTACTGGGACATCTATTTTCATAACGAGGGCCTGATGCGCCACGAGCAATGGGAAATCGCCCAAGGGGGCCTCGACTGCATGATCTTCGAGATCGACTCCCTGGGCTTCGTGCCCACGGCCCTGCACTGGGGCACCGACCGCAGCCAGAGCCCCAATTTTTCGCTCAGCGTGCGCCGCTTCTGGGAGCTCGCCCCCGAGAAGGATACCGCCTGGCTCGAAAAGGCCTACCGTGCCGTGCTCAAGGAGTATGACTTCTGGACCAACGAGAACGGCAACGCCATCGAGGACCACAGCACCCCCATCGCCGGGCTGCAGCGCTACGGCCACCACAGCGACTCCGCCGAGTTGATCCGCTTCTACGACCGGGTGCTCAAGGGCCGCTTCCGCCTACCCGACGGGGCCACGGACGATGAAAAGATCACCATCGCCGCCCACCGCATGGCCGAGGCCGAGTGCATGGACTTCACGCCACGCTTCGAAGGCCGCTGCATGGACTACATCGCCGTCGACCTGAACAGCTACCTCTACGGCTACGAAAAGGACCTGGCTTTTTATGAGAAAGTGCTGGGCATGGCCGACGGCCGCGACTGGGAAGCCAAGGCCGCCCGCCGGGCCGAACTGATCGAAAAATACTGCTGGGACCCCGCCCGGGGCCTTTACATGGACTACGACTTCGTCAACGAGCGCTTCTCCCCGGTGGCTTCGGTGGGGGGCCTGATGCCCCTGCACTTCGGCTTCGCCCCCCGCGAGCACGCCCGGCGGATGCGGGACAACCTGCCGCTGTTCGACAGCGACGGGGGGCTGGTCGTCTGCGAGCTTTCGCCCCAGGAGATCGTCTACCAGTGGGGGGATGCCGCCGTCTGGGCGCCCATCCAGCAACTGGGCATCGAGGCCATGCAGCGCTACGGATTCCACCGCGAAGCCTACAACATCTCCATGAAGTGGCTCAACACCGTCACCCGCAACTGGATCGAGCCCATCCCGGCCACCTACCCGGCTTTCAAGTACGGCGACGGCGTCCGCCACCCGGGATTTTTGTATGAAAAATACACCCGCACGGGGGAGATCAACGACTACGAGTATCCTTGCAGCCATATGCTCGGATGGACCGCTTCGGCCTTCCTAGTAGCCCTAGAAACTGTCCGATGAGGCTGCACATATCGCACGCCGCTTTTGAATCATCCTCCTGCGCTCACATCCTCACGTACATTAAGTACGCTCCGGTGTGATGCTCGGACGATAATCCAAACCGACGAAGGAGAGAGCGCAAAGTCAAGCTCGCTTGAACTTTGCCGAACGAGGAGGAGGAAAACGGGCGTCTTTTTGCCCGTTAAATCGACGCACGCTATGCACACCCTTGTCCCCGCGCAAGGGTAGGTGTTATTAAAAAAATGGAGGGCGCCCATTTCAGAATGGGCGCCCTCTCTTATGTAGATATATGAAAATTAGTCTACCGGAATATCCTTGTTGACGTTTTTAGAACCGGCTAAAGCGTAGAACAACAGGTAAGCCAGACCGGCAGCCATAACCCAGTAGCTCGTCATAAAGTCGGTCATGTCGGCCACCCAGTTCTGCAACAGCGGGAGCAGACCGCCGCCGCACACCAGCACCATAAAGATGCCCGAAGCCGCAGCCAGGTACTTGCCCAGGCCTTCGACGGCCAGGTTGAAGATCCCGCCCCACATGATGGAGGTGCACAGGCCCACCAGCACCAGGTACATGGCGTTCACGGGCACTTCGGCCAGGCCGAAGGAGATGGCCCCGGCGGCGCTCTTCTGCAGCACCGGCAGGTTCACCAGCGAGCTCGTGGAGGAGAAAATGGCGCAAGCGACCAGGGCGATGCCCAGGGTCGAGGTCACGGCCAGCATCGACTTGCTCGATACCTTCCCGGCGATCGAAGCCCCGATCAGGCGGCCCACCAGCATCAGGAACCAGTAGGTTCCGGCCACGAAGCCGGCCGTGGTCGGGTCGATGCCCGCGCCCTTGGCCGAGGTGTCGGTCAGGAAGAGGTTCAGGGTGCCCGGAACGCCCACTTCCACGCCCACGTAGACGAAGATGCCGATGGCCCCCAGGATGAAGTGGCGGAACTTAAGCGCGCCCGAGATCAGCTTGCCCAGCGGCTCCGAAGCCTGTTCGGCATGGGGCTCGGGAATCTTGACCGTCAGCAGCACGAAGAAAACCACAGCGAAAACGGCCATGGCGATGTACATCACCGGGAAGACCTTGGTGATGGTGGCCTTGGAGACCTCGCCGATCAGGATACCCACGAACATCGGGGTGATGGTGGCCAGCACGGAGTTGAACGAGCCGCCGATCTGGATCAGCTGGTTGCCCTTGTTGCCGCCGCCGCCCAGGGTGTTGAGCATGGGGTTGACCACGGTGTTGAGCAGGCACATCGAGAACCCGGCCACGAAGGCGCCGGTGAGGTAGATGGCGAAAGCTGCGGAGTCGCCCGCATAGCCCGACAACATCTGGATACCCACGCCGATGAAGCCGATGGCGATGGCGATCAGGGCCGTCTTCTTGTAGCCCACACGCTGCAGCAGGATCCCGCCCGGGATGCCCATCACGGCGTAGGCGATGAAGTTGGCGGCGTTGCCCAGCATCCCCAGCGCGTTCGACACCGAGAACTGGTTCTTGAGCACGATGCCCATCGGGGCGGCCAGGTTGGTCACAAAGGAGATCATCCCGAACAGGAGGATCATCATGATAATCGGCACCACGTGCCCTTGCTTGGTTTTTTCCATGGATTTTTAGAATGAGTTAGGTTTATTTCAGGTTTTAGTTGACAGTCTCGAATTGGTAGATGATCGTCTGCTGATACGTTTCCCCGGGACGCAGAACCGGCGAAGGGAATTCCGGCTTGTTGGGAGCGTCCGGCAGGCCCTGGCACTCGATGGCCACCCCGTCGCGGTTGTTGTACTCCACCCCTGTGTGCGAAGGAGGACAGCCCTGAAGCCAGTTGCCCGTATAGATCTGTACCCCCGGCTGCGTCGAGCGGATGTTCATCCGGCGGCCCGTCCCCGCATCGTAGAGGTAGCCCACTTCGCAAAGCTTGCCCGGCTCCCAGCCGTCGATCAGCCAGCACTGGTCGTAGCCCGCGCCGATCTTCAAAGGCTCGTAGTCCGCGTCGATGTCGCGCCCCAAAGGCTTGGCCGTGCGGAAATCCATGGGAGTCCCCTCCACCGGAGTCCGCTCCCCCGTGGGGATGCAGCCCGCGTCGTACCACAAAAAAGCCGAGGAATTGAGCTGCAATTCATTGCCCAAAACACTGCCCCCGTCCCCGCTGCGAAGATTAAAGTAGGCATGGTTCGTCAAATTGACAATGGTAGGAGCCTCGGTCTTGGCATAAATAGTGATCTCCAGCTCGCAGGAGTCGTTCCAGTCGTAGCAAACCTCCGTGGTCAACTCCCCCGGATAATTCTCATCCCCATCCGGGCTAACCAGTCCGAAGACCACCCGGTCCGTCTCGACCCGGCTGGTCCAAAGCTTGGTCTGGAATCCCTTGGGCCCCCCATGAAGATGGTTGCCCCCACTGCAATTCTGAGCCAAACGGTACTCCACCCCATCCAAAGTAAAACGACCCTTACCGATCCGGTTGGCAAAACGCCCGGGAACCTTACCCATGCAAGGTCCATCGGCCCAGTAATCCTCAAAACGGCTATACCCCAAAGCAACCTCCCCCAACCGTCCATCACGGTCAGGAACCTGGATGGAAACAATCGCCGCCCCAATATTAGTCAGGGAAACCGAAGCCCCCAACCCATTGGTCATCTTATAAAGGATCACCGCCTCCCCCTCTGGAGTAAACCCCCAAACCTGCTGCTCAATACTATTCATACCCCAAGAAATTTATGGTAATAATCAGGTTATTTAATAAGCTGGAAACTGGCGCTTTTGTAAAAGCGCCGCAAAACTTTTGGGCGATACTTACGTATCGCATGACCGTTTGCTCGGCCTTACTTTAGGTTGAACAAGTAGGCCCCCTGCTTTAACCTCGGTGCGGAACTGCAATGCGGTGCAACAGGGGGCCTACCTGTTCAACCTAATATAAAACTAAGTAATTGAACCATGGGAAACGTAGTTTCCCCTAAAAATTTTTGGGTCCCTTTTTATAATAAAGGGACAGTTCTCAGGCTTGTTGAACAGCCGGATTACTCCCACAATTTCTCGGGGTAGACTCCGGCGGTTATGAGGTCTTTGATGCGTTGGACTACTTCGGGGCGGTCTTCTTTGTAGGTGACTCCGAACCAGCGGGCGGAGGAGCGGAGGACTCTCATTTGTGCTTTTCCTTCGCTGACCAGTTTATTGACCATGATGGGGATGTAGAATTCGGCTTTGGGGTTTTCTTCGTTCTCTTTGATGAAGGTGGCGAAGTAGTTCCGGGAGTAGTCGAAGTAGTCGGGGGTGAATCCGAAGAGGTTCATCGACACGGGGGTTTCGGGGTCGATGGTCTGGGCCACTTCTTTTTCGTCGAGGAAGAAGATTTCCTTGCCTTTGTGTTCGATGTGGGTTCGTTCGACCATGGAGACCAGGTTTCCGTTGGCGTTGACCTGGCAGATCCCCCGGGAGACGGAGCCGTACTCGGAGAGGGTGTTCTGGATTTCGTAGCCCACCATGCAGTAGTGGTTTTTCTGGCCGCTGACCGAGCGGAGGTAGTCTCCGATGGTCTGGTAGGCGTCCTGGCCGTAGAAATCGTCGGCGTTGATGACGGCGAAGGGCTCGGTGTGGATGACCTCGGCTCCCATCAGCACGGCGTGATTGGTACCCCAGGGTTTTTCGCGTCCCGGGGGGACGGTGAAACCTTCGGGTAATTTTTCCAGTTCCTGGAACACAAAATCCACCTCGATCTTTCCCCCGAATCGTTCGGGGGTGAATATTTCGCGGAATTCCTTTTCGAATTGATGGCGGATGACGAAGACCACTTTGCCGAATCCGGCCCGGATGGCGTCGTAAATCGAATAATCGATGATCGCTTCTCCATTGGGTCCCACCCCGTCCATCTGCTTGAGCGAGCCGTAACGGGAACCCATCCCGGCCGCCAAGACCAAAAGTGTAGGTTTACTCATAAAAAAGAGTCTGTAAACTAAATATTTTTCTGGAACGTTATAGTAGATAACGCCTTTGCAAATTTACACTTTCTGCCGTATTTTCAAAGGGCTGGCGGCAAATAAATTCTTCTTTTGGCTTCCCCGTACGGATAGCCGGGGGAAATTATTACCTTTGTGAACACCTTGTGTCCCCCGTATGAGCATCCGCAAGTTCCTGAGGAACCTTCGAGAGAAATACCGCTTCAGTGTCCGCAACCAGCAGACGGACACCGAGGTGTGGTACATGCACATCAGCCCGGGCAACCTGCTGGCCGGGTTTTTGGCCCTGGTGCTCACGCTATTCGTCATCGTGGCCACGACGGTGGCCTACACGCCCATCCTCGATTTCATTCCCGGTTATCCGGGCAACAAGTCCCGCGAGGTACTCGTGGGCGGCATCATGAGGCTCGACTCGCTGGAGAACGAGCTCTCCAAGATGCAGCTATACAACGAGAACGTCGCCCTGATCATGGCGGGCAAGAACCCCGCCACGCGCAACGAGGTGAAGGCCCCCGACTCGACGGCCCGGGCGGCGGGCCCGGCGGCCCTTCCTGCCGAGGATTCGCTGCTGAGGCGGCAGATGGAGTCCCCGGAAGGTGCCTATTCCTTGGCCGGCGACCCCGCCCGGCGGCAGCTGCGCACCTCGCTGGAACTGTTCGCTCCGGTCAAGGGGGTGGTGGTCAACAAATTCGACCCGGCCGCGGGTAGCTACGGCCTGGGGATCGGCACCACGGTCAACCAGCCCGTGATGGCCATTGCCGACGGCACGGTGGTCACGTCGGCCTGGACCCCTTCGAACGGTTATGTGCTGTACGTCCAGCACGCCGACAACCTGCTGTCGGTCTACCGCAACAACACCAGCTCTCTCAAGAAGACGGGCGAGCGGGTGCGTGGGGGCGAGATCGTCGCCAATACCGGCTCGGCCGAGGCCCAAGGGCTCAAGAACGTATTCGAATTCGAACTCTGGCACGGCGGCGTCCCGGTCGATCCGCAAGCGTATATCGTATTTTAATCTCCATGAACACACACAAACAGCGATTGGCCATCCTGGGCTCGACGGGTTCCATCGGGACTCAGACCCTCGACATCGTGCGGGCCTACCCCGAGCGCTTCGAGGCGGTAACCCTGACGGCCCTGCGCAACTGGGAGCTGCTGGCCGCGCAGGCCATCGAGATGGAGGCTGACAGCGTGGTGATCGCCGACGAACGTTTTTACGCGCCACTCAAAGAGGCGTTGGCCAGCCACCCTATAAAAGTTTACGCGGGGGAGAAAGCCCTCTGCGAAGTGGTCGCCTCGGAGGGCATCGACACGGTGGTGATGGCCCTGGTGGGCTACAGCGGCCTGTTCCCCACGGTGGAGGCGCTCAAGCACGGCAAGAAAATTGCCCTGGCCAACAAGGAGTGCCTGGTGGTGGCCGGACGCATCGTGATGGAGCTTTCAGCCCGGCACGGGGCCCCCATCCTGCCCGTGGACTCGGAGCATTCGGCCATCTTCCAGTGCCTGGTGGGCGAGCAAAGCCCCATCGAAAAACTGATCCTGACCGCCTCGGGAGGCCCGTTTCTGCACAAATGCTCCGCCGAACTGGAGCACGTCACCCCGGCCGACGCCCTGGCGCATCCCTGCTGGGACATGGGCCCCAAGGTGACCATCGACTCGGCTTCGCTGATGAACAAAGGCTTCGAGGTGATGGAGGCCTCCTGGCTCTTCGACGTTCCCCCCGAGCGCATCGAGGTGCTGATCCACCCGGGCAGCCTGATCCACTCGATGGTGCAGTTCGAAGACGGCGCGATCAAAGCCCAGCTGGGCACACCGGACATGCACCTGCCCATCCAGTACGCCCTGAGTTTCCCGCAGCGTCTGCCCCTGGGCGGCCCCCGGGTGGACCTGGCCGCGCTGGGCACGCTGAATTTCCAGCGGCCCGACCCCGACCGCTCGCCCAACCTGCGCCTGGCCTACCAGTGCCTGCGCCGGGGCGGCAATGCCGGCGCCGTGCTCAACGCCGCCAACGAGGTGGGCGTGGAAGCCTTTCTTAAAGGCCGCATCCGCTTTACCGATATCCCCCTCATCAACGAACAAACCCTTGCCCGGGCTACTTTTTTGGAGATGCCGACGCTGGAACAGTGCCGCGAGTCGGACCGCGAGGCCCGCGACATCGCCCACTCCCTGGCTGGAAATCTAAAACATTGCTAACTAATTTCGAACATGGAAATATTCATCAAAATTCTGCAATTTATCGTCAGCTTCTCGCTCCTGGTCTTCGTCCACGAGTTCGGGCACTTCATCACCGCGCGGATGTGCAAGATCCGCGTCGACAAGTTTTACATTTTCTTCAATCCCTGGTTTTCGCTCTTTAAATTCAAGAAAGGGGATACCGAGTACGGCATCGGCTGGCTGCCCTTCGGGGGCTACTGCAAGATCGCCGGGATGATCGACGAGTCGATGGACACCGAGCAGATGAAGCAGCCGCCCCAGCCTTATGAGTTCCGCTCGAAATCCCCTTGGGCCCGCCTGCTGGTGATGGTGGGGGGCGTGCTGATGAACATCATCCTGGCGGTCTTTATCTACATCGGCATGAGCTGGGCCTGGGGCGAGAGCTACATCGCCACGAAGGACGCCAAGTACGGCTATGTCTATAGCGAACTGGCCCAGAATATTGGCTTCCGGAATGGAGACCAGGTCGTGGACGTGGCCGGGGAAGCCATCGAAAACGCCCTGATGGTGCATTCGGCCATCATCTTCGACCAGGCGCCTTATGTGACCGTCCTGCGCGACGGGCAGCAGATGCGCATCGCCATTCCCCAGGATTCGGTGGCGGCGCTGATCCGCGACGGCAAATTCATGGAACTGCGCCTGCCCTTCGTGCTGGGCAGCGTGCTCAAAAACAGCGGGGCCTCTGCGGCCGGGCTGCAGGAGGGCGACGCGCTGATCGCCCTCAACGGCGAACCGATGCGCTTCTTCGACGAATACCAAAAAGCCCTCGCGCAGCACAAGGGCCAGACGGTCACCGTGGAAGTCACCCGCGATTCGGCCGGGATCACCCGCACCTTCCCGCAGCAGGTAGCCGTTTCCGAGGAAGGTACCATCGGCGTGCAGATGTCCAGCCTGAGCCTCCCGGTGAGCACCCACAACTACTCCTTCTGGCAGTCGATCCCCCGGGGCATTTCCCGCACGGGACAGGAGATCGCCAACTACGGCAAGCAGCTCAAGCTGATCTTCTCGCCCAAAACGGAGGTCTACAAATCCCTGGGCGGCGTGATCGCCATCGGCAGCATTTTCCCGCGCGAGTGGGACTGGTACGCCTTCTGGCAGATCACGGCCTTCCTGTCGATCATGCTGGCCATCATCAACATCCTGCCCATCCCGATGCTCGACGGGGGCCACGTGCTCTTCGTGCTGATCGAGATCGTCACGGGCCGCAAACCCAGCGACAAGGTGCTCGAGGTGGCCCAGTACATCGGCCTGATCCTGATCCTGGGGCTGATGGTTTTTGCCAACGGGAATGATATTTACCGGTTCTTTATAAAATAGTGCCTTTGGCAAGGCTGACGATGCATAAAATTTTGCCGGTCGCGTTTTTGCTTATCTTGCTCTTCCCGCTGATGATCCGTTCGCAAGCCGCCCCCGGCCGGATCCGGGTGGCGGAGGATATCGAGCTGATCCGCCTCTCGGAAAAAGCCTACGTGCATGTGTCGTCCTGTGAAACGAAGTCCTTCGGGAGGGTATCGGCCAACGGCCTGCTGCTGATCGACCGGGGAGAAGCATTTTTGATCGACTCGCCCTGGGACAATCTTCAGACCGAAGTCCTGGTGCGGTTTATCGCCGATTCCCTCCGGGCCGTGGTGGCCGGATTTATCCCCACCCATTGGCACGAGGACTGTATGGGCGGCCTGGGATATCTTCAAAAGCAAGGCATCCCGTCGTATGCCAACCGGATGACCCTCGACCTGGCCCGGGAAAAGGGATTGCCCGTTCCACAGCAGGGATTCCGGGATTCGCTGGCCCTGAACCTGCACGGCCTGGCGATCGACGGTTATTACCTGGGTGGCGGCCACTCGACGGATAACGTCGTGGTGTGGATTCCGTCGGAAAAAATCCTGTTCGGAGGCTGTCTGGTCAAGGAGTCGGCCGCTTCCGGGTTGGGAAATACAGCGGATGGCGATGTGCAAGCCTGGCCGGGAACGATTCAAAAAGTGATCGACAAATTTCCTTCGGCGGGAATCGTTATTCCGGGCCACGGACAAGTGGGCGGGAGGGAATTGCTACTTCATACCCTGTCTTTAGTATCTAAGTAATAGCTTGATTTATGCGCAGCTTCGGAAGCGACAATCATTCGGGCATCCACCCTTCGATCTTGGAAGCCATTGCGGCGGCCAACGAGGGCCACGCCTTTGCCTACGGGGACGACCCGGTGACGGCGCGGGTGGAGCAGCGCTTTCAAGAACTTTTCGGGCCCACGGCCGACACCTACCTGGTGTTCAACGGTACGGGGGCCAATGTGCTGGCCCTGCGCACGGTGACGCGACCTTACCAGGCCGTGATCTGCGCCCGCACGGCCCACATCAACACCGACGAGTGCGGGGCCCCGGAGTTTCAGACGGGCTGCAAGCTGCTCTCCATTGAAACCCCGGACGGCAAGCTCACCCCGGAGCTGGTGGCCACCCAGCTGCACGGCTTCGGCGTCCAGCACCACAACCAACCCCGGGTGGTCTCGATCTCGCAGCCCACGGAGCTGGGTACGCTGTATTCCATCGACGAGATCCGCGCCTTAGCCGACCAGGCCCACGCGCACGGCCTGCTGCTGCACGTGGACGGGGCCCGGCTGGGCAACGCCGTGGCAGCGCTGGGGTGCACGCCCGCCGAGATGATCACCGCCGCCGGCGTGGACGTGCTCTCCTTCGGGGGGACTAAAAACGGCCTGCTGGGCGGCGAGGCGGTGATTTTTCTGAAGGAAGGACTCTCTCACGAGGCGATCTACGAACGCAAGCAGCTGATGCAACTCGCCTCGAAAATGCGCTTCGCAGCCGCCCAGTTCGAAGCCTACCTCCGGGACGACCTCTGGCTCCGCCTCGCCGCACAAGCCAACGCCGCGGCGGCCTACCTGGCCGGACGCCTGGCGGAATTTCCGGAAGTGACCCTGACGCAGAGAGTGCAGGCCAACGGAATTTTCGCCACGCTGCCCGAAGGAGTGGCCGAGAGGCTGCGCGAACGCTATTTCTTCTACGACTGGGACGAGGCGCGGGGAGAAGTGCGCTGGATGTGCTCGTTCGATACTTCCCGGGAGGACGTCGACGGATTTGTCGAGGCCCTGCGGGAAGCCTTGCGTTGACGTTCAAATCGGAAAGTTATTTTAAGACAAACCTGGTATGCAAGACTTGGAAATCAGATCCTGTGTAAATGGCGATTTTGCATCTGTTTTTGCATTGTTGGAACAATTGTGGCCCGATAAGTCATTAAACCGGGAAGCGCTTCAGGCCGTTTATGAACAGGCGTTAAAATCGGAGAACCAGAAATTCGTTGTCGGATCGATCGATGCTGAGATCGTCGGATTCTGTTCCTTGACCATCAAAAATAATTTGTGGCAGGCCGGAAATTTAGGGCATATCGATGAATTGATTGTCGATGCAAAGCATCGGGGACAGGGCATCGGCCAAAAGCTGATGGCCGAAATAACCGAAATTGCAAAAGAGAATCATTGCAAGCGAATCGAATTGGATTCGGCCTTTCACCGAAAAGGTGCTCATCAATTTTACGAAAGCTTGGGATACCTGAACAGAGCCTTTTTATTCTCAAAAGAGATGTAAAAAATGGACTACGAGTATATCAAATCTCGACTGGCCCCTTGCGGGTTGCATTGTGGAAAGTGTTTTGCGTTTGTCGATGGAGACATCAGCCAATGGAGTGAAAAGCTGAATTCGTCTCTCGGGAATTTTGAGGCTTATGCCGAGCGGTTTGTGCAGATGCTCGATGAACCCGTATTCTTAAAATATCCTGATTTTAAGGAGATGTTGACCCTTTTCGCAAAAGGGAAATGCCGCGGTTGCCGGAAAGAGCGATGCGTCTTATTCAAAAGTTGCCAGGTAAGGGACTGTTCGGAAGCCAAATCTGTTGACTTCTGCTTCGAGTGCCCGGAATTTCCCTGCGAAAATACCGGATTCGATGAACATTTACAAAAACGCTGGGAAGCCATCAACCTGAAAATGAAACAAGGAGGGGTAGAAACGTATTACGCTGAAATAAAGGATAAATCGAGGTATTAACGAGTAGGGCATGAAAAAAACAATCTACCAGGTCGACGCTTTTACCGATACGCCGTTTAAGGGAAATCCGGCGGGCGTGATGGTTTGCGATGCCCCGATGACCCCGGAGTTCATGCAAAACATGGCGATGGAGATGAACCTCTCCGAGACCGCGTTTATTCTCCCGGACGGGGATCGGTTCCATATCCGTTATTTTACCCCGCTGCGGGAAGTCCCGTTGTGCGGACACGCGACGCTGGCCAGCGCCCATATCATCTATGAGCTCGGCCTGAAAAAACGGGATGATACAATCCTTCTGAAAGCGAAAGGGGCTGATTTGACGGTCGATTGGGTGGATGGGTGGATTTGCATGAATTTTCCGGCCTATCCCTTGCAAAAGATCGATACCCCGGTTGCGTTCAAAGAACTGGTAGGTTTTGAGCCGGTTGAAACCTATTCGAGCCTCTATGACTGGGTGGTTGCCGTTGCCGCTTCGGAAGCGCAGATCGAACAGGCAAAACCCGATTTTGAAAAAATAGTGCGTAACGGGTTGGGGCATTTGATGATTACAGCCCGAAGTAACCGGGAGGATATTGATTTTGTGGTGCGGTGTTTTGCGCCGATTGCAGGAATCAATGAAGACCCCGTTACGGGTTCCGCCCACTGCGCTTTGGCCCCTCTGTGGAGCGAAAAATTGAATAGATCGGTCCTGAATTCCTTGCAGTTGTCAAAAAGAACCGGCAAGCTGAACGTGAGAATGGCCGAAAATAACCGGGTGGAAATCCGGGGGAAAGCGGTTACCATGTTTGAGGCGGTCTTAAAAATAGAATAAAGCCACTATGAATAGTATGAACCTGGAATATCGGGAAGAATTGCCGGATGCCTCTTCGTTCTTCACTCTTTACCAAACCACCGGATGGGATGACAAGGGGACCAAGCAAGAACAACACCTCCATACTGCCCTGAAAAATAGTTGGTATATGGTTTCTGTTTATGCGCAGGGACAATTGGTCGGATGCGGCAGAGTCATTTCGGATGGATATTTACATGCTTTCATAACCGAAATGATCATTCACCCTGATTATCAACGAAAAGGCATTGGTAAGGCAATCCTTATCAAATTGATTTGCAAATGCCATGGCGCAGGAATAGATGACATCCAGTTGTTTTGCGCAAAAGGCAAAAAAGAGTTTTATCTGAATAACGGGTTTGAGGAGCGGCCGAATGGCGCTCCTGGTATGCAATACAGGAGACAGTAGGTCGACTGGACGGAGTTTAAGAATTGGAATAAGACATTAATACCTCATTGATATGGCTGACGATATCCTCCGGGACTTTCCCGCCTGTTTGTACGAAAAGACGCAGACCCTCTGCCGGGAAGTGCCTTCGGCCCTGGCTACCCACCGCTGGATCGACGCGATGACGAGCCTGTTGTTCCCGGTGCGGGACCGCCGCGACATCACCCGGGCCGAGATGCAGGTGCAGTGGGAGGCGCTGCAGCGCGACCTCTACGAGATCATCACCCCGCTCTGCCTGGAGCAGGATTGCTGCTGCAAGAACTTGACGGAGAGGTTTTTCGAGCGCATTCCCGCCCTCTACGAGGACCTGCTGCACGATGCCGGGGTCTACGCCGACAGCGACCCGGCGGCCCTCTGCGCCGAGGAGGTGATCCTCTGCTACCCGGGGTTTTACGCCGTGATGGTCTACCGCATCGCGCACATCCTCTATGAGCTAAAAGTGCCCATCCTGCCGCGGGTGATCTCCGAGTACGCCCACAGCGTCACGGGCATCGACATCAACCCCGGCGCCCGGATCGGCCCCGATTTCTACATCGACCACGGCACGGGGATCGTCATCGGCGAGACCTGCGTGATCGGGCGCAACGTCAAACTCTACCAGGGGGTGACCCTGGGGGCGACCTTCGTGACCAAGGAATTGGCCGGGCAGCAGCGCCACCCGACCCTCGAGGACAACGTCATCGTCTACGCCGGGAGCACCATCCTGGGCGGGGACACGGTCGTCGGCCACGATACGATCATCGGCGGGAACGTCTGGCTCACGGAGTCGGTGCCGCCCTTTTCGAAGGTCTACCACCGGCCCGAAATCGTGATCAAGGACAAAAACGGGGATTCCCGCTAAAGGGTAAGGTTTTAAAAAATATCTCTGAAATTTCTGCCGAAAAATGTGTACCTTTGGTGCCACGGCTTCCCAGGAAACATGGAAAATTTCATCGTATCGGCACGCAAATACCGCCCGGCCACCTTCCAATCGGTGATCGGGCAGGGCCACATCACCTCGACGCTCAAGAACGCGATCACCCGGGGACAGCTGGCCCACGCCTACCTGTTCTGCGGTCCCCGCGGCGTGGGCAAGACGACCTGCGCGCGCATCTTCGCCAAGGCGATCAACTGCCTGAATCTAACCGCCGAAGGAGAAGCCTGCAATGAATGCGAATCCTGCCGCAGTTTCAATGAGTCGCGCTCGTTCAACATCCACGAACTGGACGCCGCCTCGAACAACTCGGTGGACGACATCCGCAACCTCACCGACCAGGTGCGCATCCCGCCCCAGGTGGGCCGCTACAGCGTCTACATCATCGACGAGGTCCACATGCTCTCGCTCCAGGCCTTTAATGCATTCCTGAAAACGCTGGAGGAGCCGCCCGCGCACGCGGTGTTTATCCTGGCCACCACCGAAAAGCACAAGATCATCCCCACCATCCTCTCCCGCTGCCAGATCTACGATTTCAACCGCATCCGGGTCGAGGACACCGTGGAATATCTCAAGTACATCGCCTCCAAAGAAGAGGTCTCCTACGACGACGAGTCGCTGCACATCATCGCCCAGAAAGCCGACGGCGGGATGCGCGACGCCCTGTCGATGTTCGACAAGGTGGTCTCGTTCTGCGGCCCGCAGCTCACGATCGCCGAGGTGGCCGGGACGCTCAACGTGCTCGACTACGATACCTATTTCCAGGTGACCGCTCAAATTCTTTCCGGTTCATACACGGAAGCGTTGATGCTCTTGGACGATGTGCTGCGCAAGGGATTTTCCGGGCAGACGTTTGTCGCAGGGCTGAACAACCACTTCCGGGATCTGCTTATGTGCAAGAATCCGCAGACACTGCCGCTGCTGGAGGTCACGGGCAGCGTGGCCGAGCGCTACAAGACCCAGGCGGCCGAGTGTTCCGTGCCCCTGCTCTTCGAGGGGATCAACCTGCTGACGGCCATAGACGCCTCGCTCCGAGGGGCCACCAACCAACGCTTGCACGTAGAACTGGGTCTGATGAAACTTTGCGGACTCGGTCAAAAAAAAAATAACGACGACCTAACGCCCGCCCTGCCCCCGCTGGAAGGGAGCAAACCTGCGGCGAAAACACCCCCGGTCGCCATGACCTCCGAGCCGGAACCGCTCCCCGCTCCCGCCGCCCCGGTGGAAGCCGTCCCGGAGCCTCAACCCATTCCCGAACCCACCCCGAAACCCGCACCGGCCCCCGCCCCGAAGGCTGTGCCCGCCCCTGCGCCGGTATCGGAAACCCCTGCGAAAAACGCCACCATCTCCGGCCGCTCGATCCTCTCGATCCTGAACGGCTCGGCCGCCACCCCCGCCCCCGAAGCGGAGGCGGAAGAACCCGAGGAAGAGGGCCCGGAGCCCGAAGAGGGAGCCGAAGCCCTGCTCACCGAAGGCTGCGCCCGCTTCGCCCGCGAATTGATGGAGCAGCGCCCCCGCATGGGAAATCTATTCGCCGAAGCCCTCGTCACGGGAAACCGGGTATCCCTGAAAGTGCCCAACGAATCGTCTTATGACGAGCTGATGAACTCTCTCACCGAGATGAAGTTGCGCCTGGCCCAACTGAGCGCCCTGAAGGGAGGGGACATCGAGTTCGACGTCAAGATCGCCGCCGACACCAAGGGCCTAAAGCCCATCAAGGTGGAGGACAGGCTGCGTCACCTGAGTGAAAAAAATCCGCTGCTCGCCCAGTTGCGCCAGCAACTCGAACTGGATGTGGAATAATTTTTGAGCTATGTCTCGCCGCAGGGGAAGGCTGCACATATCGCACGCCATCTTTAAGCGATCCTCCTCTCTGCGGTGCTCACGTACTTAAAGTACGCTCCGCTCCTCGAACCGGACGATCGCTTAAATCTAACGCACGCTATGCACAGCTGCGTTGCGAACGGCAGGGGTACTGATAGGGGGCAGATACATTTTGAACGAATATTGCGCCTGGAACTCTCCGGGCGCATTTCGAAAGATAACCCCCGGGGCGGTCCCGGGGGAAGTGAATGCAAACAGAGAAAACGATGAGCGAAATTCAAAAAGTGGGCATGCTGGCCGGGAGCGGCAAGATGCCGTTACAGATCATTAAGAGTTGCCGCGAGCGCGGCGTGGAAGTATACGTGGTGGGCCTCCAGCCCTTCGCCGTGGAAGAAGAGTTCGCGGACTCTCCCCACATCATGGTCCGCATGGGAGAGGTGGGCAAGATGCTCAAGTGGCTCAAGGACAACGGAGCCATGGACCTCGTCATGGCGGGAGGCATCAAGCGCCCCTCGCTCAAGGAACTGATCCCCGACTGGGAAGGAGCCAAGTTCCTCGCCAAGGTGGGCATGAAAAGCATCGGCGACGACAAACTCTTCCGGGCCGTGATCGAAGGCCTCGAAGAACGGGGCTTCACCGTCCGCGGCATCGAGGACGTGGTCCCCGAAATGATGTTCCACGAAGGGATCTACGGCAAGGTGAAACCCTCGTCGGAAGACATGAGCGACATCCGCCGCGGCATCGAAGTGGCCAAAGCCATCGGAGCCGTGGATGTGGGCCAGGCCGTCGTGGTACAGGAAGGCATGGTGCTGGCCCTGGAAGCCGTGGAAGGCACCGACATGATGCTATCCCGGGCCGCCTCCGTCAAAAAACAAGGCAAGGCCCCCATCATGGTCAAGATCAAAAAGCCCGGCCAGGACACCCGCACCGACATGCCCGCCATCGGAATCCAAACCATCGAACAACTCAAAAAATACGGCATCGGAGGCATCGCCGTCGAATCGGGCGGCATCCTCGTCATCGAACGCGAAGAAGTAATCCGCCTGGCCGACGAATCCAAAATCTTCATCATCGGGATAAAGATAGAGTAGAGAAACCGGCATAGACCGGCCAGAAACTGGCGCTTTTGTAAAAGCGCCGCAAAACTTTAGGGCGATACTCCGTATCGCATGACTGACTTTATTCGGATTTTAAGTAGGTTTATATGAAGGCCCCTTGATCATTTGATCAAGGGGCCTTCATATAAACCTATATAGTTCCAACAAGTGAATCATGGGAAACGGAGTTTCCCCTAAAAAGTTGCAGGGGCCCCTTTTTATAAAAAGGGGCAGTCCCCAGGCTAGTTTAAACCCGGGTTCCCTATTCTTTCTCTACCACGAAGTGGTAGGTTCCGGCTCCGGTTCGGACGATGGTGTGTTGCTCCGTTTGCTCGAGCAGGGCTACTCCGGGAGCGTCGTCCAGGGAGAGGCCGCTTTCGGTGATCCGGCCGGGGTCCACGGGGGGCAGGTAGACCAGGGCGGTGCTTCCGGCGGGGATTTCGGCCAGTTGGGTGAATTGTTGGGGGCTGTCTTTCCATTCGCTTCGGATCAGGCCGTAGGGGGATTGGAAGGCTCCTCTTGCCTCGTAGATATCGCCTACGACCTGGGGCCGGATCATCACTTCTTTGTAGGCGACCGAGGCGGGAGTTTGGGAAATCCCGGCCAGGCCGCTGTATAACCATTCGGTGAGGTGTCCCAGCATGCAGTGGTTGTTGGAGACCTGGGGGTAGGCCTGCCAGGACTCGGTCAGGCAGGTGGCTCCGTGGGCGAGCTGGTAGCCGTAGCCCGGCACGTCGTAGCGGCTGTTCATGTCGTAGATCACTTCGGAGGCTCCGTTGTCCTCCAGGGCCTTGAGCAGGAAGTGGTAGCCCACGTCCCCGGCGGTGAGGGCGTTTCCGCGGGCGCGGATGTCGCCGATCATATTTTGGACGACTGTCGGAATGTTTTCCTCGGGGACCAGGCCCATATACAGGGAGATGGCGTTGGCCGTCTGGCTGTCGCGGTCGTATTTGCGGGTCTCGGGGTTCCAGAATTTTTTATTATACGCCTGCTTGATCTCCGCGGCCAAGGCTTCGTAGCGGGCGGCTTCTTCGGCCTTGCCCAGCAACTGGGATGCCTTTTGCAGGATCTGCACGTTGTGGTAGTAGATGGCCGTGGCGGTCACGCCGTTGGTGGTCAGCTGGGCGTAGCCGGGGAAGTCGGGGCCGATGTCGAACCAGTCGCCCAGGCCGTAGGAGACGATGTGCCCCTCGGCACGGCTGCCCAGGTAGTCGACGTAGCGGGCCATGTCGGCATAGTTATCCTCCAGCACTTTGCTGTCACCGTACCACTGGTAGAGCTGCCAGGGGATGATGACGTAGGCGCTGCCCCATTCGGGGGTGTCCTCGAAGCCTCCGGAGAAGGTGACGTACTCGGGGGCGATGGTGGGGATCATGCCGTTGTCGTGCTGGGCGGTGTGCATGTCGCCGACCTTTTTGGGGTAGAGGCGCGAGATGTCGTAGCGGAACTGGATCGAAGTCCCCATCAGGTGGGCCACCTCGAGCCACCCCAGTTTCTCGCGGTGGGGGCAGTCGGTGAGCACGTGGGAGAGGTTGCTGCGTACGGCCCAGTCGATCAGGGTGTGTATCTTGTTGAACAGGGGATTCGAGCAGCTGAACTCGCCCATGATCTCGGCCGAGTTGCGGGTGTGGAGGCCCGTGATAGCGACCACTTCGGGCAGCCCCTGGGGGTTGGCCTCGCCCGCAGGCACGGCGCCCACCACTTCCACGTAGCGGTAGCCGTAGTAGGTGAACTGGGGCTGCCAGGTCTCGACCTGGCCGTCGCCGCGGGGGGTGTAGACGTAGTAGAAGGGATCGCCCGAGGCGCGTTGGTTGGCCGTGCCGTTCTCGAGGATCAGTTCGGCGGGAATCAGTTTTACCGGTTTTGCCCCGGAGGCTTTTACCTCCAGTCGCACGATGCCCGAGGCGCTCTGGCCCAGGTCGTAGGTCCAGTTGCCGGCCCCGTTGCGCCAGTAGCGGACGGTAGGGATGCGGTCGGAGATAATGAGCGGGGTGGTGCCCTGGGTGCGCAGGGCGGTCTTGAATCCGGTCAGCAGGGGCTCTTTCCAGGAGGCGTCGTCGAAACGGGGCGATTTCCAGCCCTGTTGTTCGGTCGAGGCGTCGAAGTCCTCGCCCCCGTAGATGCTCGAGTAGGTCACGGCGCTGGGGCTTACCCGCCAGCTTTCGTCCGAGACGATGGTTTCCCGGGTGCCGTCTTCGTACTCGATCTCCGCTTTGAGGATCATTTTCGGGGCGCCGTAGGATTTCAGGAGTTTGAAGTAGCGCTCGCGCGGAATGTTGAAAAATCCGTTGCCGAGCATGACGCCCAGCACGTTTTCGCCTCCCTGGAGCTGGGACGTGATGTCGAAGGTAACGTATTGTGCCTCTTTGTCAAAGGCCGTCCAGGCCGGATCGAGGAAGTGGTCGCCGCTCTTGGTGCCGTTGACGAAAAGCTCGAACTGGCCCAGCCCGCAGACGTAGACCGTGGCCCGGGCGACGGGTTTTGCAGCCGTGAAGGCGCGGCGGAACTGCGGCATGGTGTACATCCCGAAGGGGGTGCCCCGGCCCAGCATCTGGTCGGCCTGCTCCCAGGAGTGCATGGCGGGGACTTTCATTTCGGCCTCGATGTCACCCTGCAGGGCGATCCAGCGGGCCCCGGCCCAGTCCTGTTCGGAGAGCAGCCCCATCGAAAAGGTGGCCGGTTGGCTCCAGGGGGAGGGCTTTCCGCCCAGGTCCCACACCCGCACTTTCCACCAGTAGGGACGCCCGGCGAGAAGCTGCTCTCCGGCGTAGGGGATCAGGATTTGCGCGGCGGAACGCACCTTGCCGCTGTTCCAGCAGTTGCCCTTTTCCCGGGCGAGGGCTTCGGGCGAGTCGGCCACCAGAATCTGGTAAGCCCCCTGGGCGTAGGAACGTTCCTGGGCCATGACCTGCCAACTGAAGCGGGGGGTCTGGGTTTCGAGGCCCAGCGGGTTTTGCTGCTGTTCGCAGGAAGTTTCGGCGACGCTGAAGGCCGCTTCGCGGGCACATTGGGTAAAAATTCCGGGGGCCAGAAGCAACATCCACAGGCCCAAAAGCATCTTTTTCATAATGGCTGATTTTAAGCGGGGTAGTTTTGACGGGAAATACTTAGAGGTTAAAGGTATGTTTTTCCGGGGAAACATCCAACTCCCCGTCTTTCGGAGTGTCTTTTTAGAAACCTGACTTTGTACGAATCGCTTATGAAAAGCGCTAAGTGGAGAAAACGGCTAAATAGACCCCCTAAAAACGGGGGAAGATGCCCCCTGAAGTTTCGTTAGCAAAAAGCTGTAAAGTTGTTGTCCGGATTGGGGTCTTTTATGGAGATGGTTTTGCCCGGTTAAGTGCAATAACTTTTCATCCCCTAATCTGGAACGCGAAGGGGATGCGAGTGATTCCCCAGCGCATTCTAAGGGGGGCGATTCAAAAATAGCAGAGGCGACAAATATTTGCCGCCTCTGCCTCTACTGTTGAGGTAACTTGATTTTGATTTTCAGCAAATTAGAGGCTTAAAAGAAACAGGGACCACTTTTTAAAAGTAGTCCCTGTTTTAGTCCCTTTGAATGATTATTTGCCGATAATCAACTTAAATTGTTGACCCACTAGGACTCGAACCTAGAATGACAGATCCAGAATCTGCAGTGTTGCCATTACACCATGGGTCAATGGTATTTTGCGGAGCAAAGATAATCAAAATTTCTTTTTGGTCGACACTGTCACCAAAAAATCTTTCAAATAGAACGGTTCGAAGTAGGCGATGGGCTCGAAACGCTTCTGGGAAAAGGCCTCGAAGGCCGGTCCGATCAGCCCGCGGGCCGAAGGGAGCACATTGGCGAAGTGCACCGAAGGTTCTTGAAAGAGGTCCCGGCACTTGGCGGCCCCGTCTCCGAAGATCAGCAGGGGGGAGCCGGAGCGCCGCTGCTCCGAAAAACTTTCTTCCGTGAGGATGTGGGCTTCGACTTCCGAAAGCGGCTGGGCCCGGGCGTCGAAAAGCTGGCAATAAACCTCCATGCGGCGGGCGTCGATCATCGGCAGCAGCGTGGCCCCCTCGAGCTTTTCGAACGGCAGCAGCCCGGCGGCGGCGTCTTCGAGGGCCACCCGGCAGAGTGCCTCGAGGCTGCCCACGGCGATCAGCGGCAGGGAGGCCCCGTAGCAAAGGCCCTTGGCCAGGGCCGTGGCGATGCGCAGGCCCGTGTAGGAGCCGGGGCCGCAACCGATGGCCACGGCGTCCAGGTCCGCGACCTGCAGGCCCGTTTCTCGGAGGATTTCGTCTGTGTAGAGCGCCAGGTTGCGGGCGTGCTCGCGGCCTTGGCCGCTTTCGCGCAGCGACCGCAGGGCTCCGTTTTCGCCCAACGCCACCGAGGCGACCTCAGTACCGGCTTCAATACAAAGTATCCGTTTCATATGGGAATGTCTTGCTCCCGGGGAGGTTGCTGCGCATATCGCACGCCATATTTTCCTTATCCTCTTCGTTCCAGTCCTCACGTACTTAAGTACGCTCCGGGCTGAAACTTCAGACGATAAACAAAATCTGGCGCACGCTATGCACAGCGGTGTGTCCGACCGTAGAGGGTAGAGGGGTGCAAGTTAGTTAAAATCGTGTAAACTCGGGGATTTTTTTACCTTTGTGAGAAATCACCTTGTTTATAGATACTCCTTATGGAACGTCGCGCCGCCTCTCATAAAATACTTTTTGTCTGCCTGGGGAACATCTGCCGCTCTCCGGCGGCCGAGGGGGTTTTCAAAGACTTGGTCAACAAGGAGGGAGCCTCAGAACGTTATGAGATCGATTCGGCGGGGACCTATGGGGGCCATGCCGGGGAGGGGGCCGATCCGCGGATGCAGCAGGCGGCCCGGGCCCGGGGGTACCGGCTGACCAGCCTCTCGAGGCGGCTTCGGGAGGAGGATTTTGAGCGCTTCGACCGCATCGTCGTGATGGACGACTCCAATTACGATGCCGTGCACCGCATGGCCCCGAGCCGAGCGGCGGCGGAGAAAATTTATAGAATGGTCGAGTTTTGCCGCTCGCATCCGGAGGCCACCCATGTGCCCGATCCCTATTATGATGGGGCTAAGGGCTTCGAGCGGGTTCTCGATTTGCTTGAAGACGCCTGTGAGGGGTTGTTCGAGGAACTGGAAAACGAATAGACGAATAGAATGGGACGGGATACTCGAAAAATCATTGTCGCGCTGACCGGGGCCAGCGGTTCGCTCTATGCCCGCTTGCTTTGCGAGCGCTTGTACGAGGCGCCGGGGCTGGGTGAAATCGCCCTGATCGCCACGCGCAACGGGGCCGAGGTGGCCGCCTACGAGGACCGGGCCGACTGGATGGAGCATCCCCGCCTGAGCCGCTATTCCAACGACGACCTCTTTTCTCCCCCGGCTTCGGGCTCGGCCGGGTACGACGCCATGGTGGTCATTCCCTGTTCGATGGGCATGGCCGGGCGGATCGCGGGAGGCATCTCGAATGACCTGATCTCCCGGGCCGCCGACGTGATGCTCAAGGAACGCCGCCGACTGATCCTGGTGCCCCGCGAGACTCCCCTGAGCACGATCCACCTGCGCAACCTGACCGCGCTTTCCGAGTGCGGGGCTATCGTCCTTCCCGCTGCTCCCTCTTTCTATGCCCGTCCGCAAACCATCGAGGAACTCTGCGGCAGCCTTATCGAGCGCATAACTTCTCTTCTCGAATTGGATTTGCCTCGCTATACCTGGCAGGGTAGGTAAGCTCCTGGGCCGGGCGATCTTTTCGATATTTCTTTGGAAATTTAATCCGATTTATTTATCTTACAAAGCCGTTCTTACACGAACAAGGCTCTGTGAGTGTGGAGTCGTGCGTCGAGGGAGCGGCTTGCTGAAAAAACCTAAAACCTATATTCATATGAAAACCTACCCTACTAATGAGATCAAGAACGTAGTCCTATTGGGCGCCTCGGGATCGGGGAAGACCACCCTGGCCGAGGCGATGGCTTACGAAGGCAAGGTGACGGACCGCCGCGGGAGCGTCGAGGCAGACAGCACCCTCTCGGACTATTCCGACATCGAACACCTCTACAAACGGTCGATCTACTCCACGCTGCTTTTTTCGGAATTCAACGGTTGCAAACTCAATATCATAGACTCCCCCGGCTCGGACGACTTCTGCGGGGGCCTTTTCTCCGCGTTCAAGGTCGCCGACGTGGGCGTGCTGGTGCTCAATGCCCAGAACGGCTTCGAGGTGGGCACCGAAATTCAGGCCCGCTACGCCCGCAAGTACGAAAAACCCATCATCGCGGTGATCAACCAGCTCGACCAGGAGAAAGCCTCCTGGGAGGCTACGCTCGATTCGCTCAAGGCCGCCTCGGAGGTCAAGCCCGTCATCGTGCAGTACCCCATCAACCCGGGCCCGGGCTTCGACTCGTTCATCGACGTGCTGCTGATGAAACTGCAGAAATTCACACGGGACACCGGGGTGCGCGAGGAGTTCGAGATTCCCGATGCGGAGAAGGAACGCGCCCAGGAACTCAACCAGATCCTGGTCGAAGCCGCCGCCGAGAACGACGAGGCCCTCATGGAGCTTTACTTCGAAAAGGGCGTGCTGACCCAGGACGAGATGCGCGCGGGCCTCAAGGTGGGCCTCTCCAAGCGGGACCTGATCCCCGTGTTCTGCGCCTCCGGCAAGCGCGACATCGGCACCAAGCGCCTGATGGAATTCATCACCAACGTGGCCCCCGGTCCGCTCAAGGCGCCCAATTTCCTGACCACCGACGGCAAGGAAGTCCCGGCCGACAGCTCGGCCCCCACGACCCTGTTCATCTTCAAGAGCGCCGTCGAGCCGCACCTGGGCGAAGTGAGCTTCTTCCGCGTGATCTCGGGCAAACTCTCCGAAGGCATGGAGCTGGTCAACACCAAAACCGGCAACAAGGAAAAAATTTCCCAAATTTTTGCGGTAGCAGGTAAGAACCGCGTGAAAGTAACCGAGATGATGGCCGGGGACCTCGGCTGCACGGTCAAGCTCAAGGGCACCCGCACCAACCAGACCCTCTCGGCCCCCGGTTCGAACATCGAGATCGACCCGATCCGCTTCCCCGAACCCCGCTACCGCGCGGCCATCAAGACCACCAAGGCCGGGGACGAGGAAAAACTGGGCGAACTGCTCAACCGCGCCAACTTCGAGGACCCCACCATCCAGGTCGAGTACTCCAAGGAGCTCCGCCAGATCATCGTGCAGGGCCAGGGCGAACACCACCTCAACATCCTCAAGTGGACGCTCGGCAACCTCAACAAAATGGAGGTCGAGTACATCGCCCCCAAGATCCCCTACCGCGAGACGATTACCAAGGTGGCCGCGGCCGATTACCGCCACAAGAAGCAATCGGGCGGCGCGGGCCAATTCGGCGAAGTGTGGATGGTGATCCAGCCCTACACCGAGGGCATGGCCGATCCCACGAGAGTGAAGGTGGACGGCCGCGAGTTGGTGCTCAACATCAAGAACAAGGACGAGGTCGCCCTCGAATGGGGCGGCAAGCTGGTCTTCTACAGCGCCATCGTGGGCGGCTCGATCGACGCCCGCTTCATGCCCGCCATCCTCAAGGGGATCATGGAGAAGATGGAGGAAGGCCCCCTGACGGGCTCCTACGCCCGCGACATCTGCGTGGTGGTCTACGACGGGAAGATGCACCCGGTGGATTCGAACGAACTCTCCTTCAAGCTGGCCGGGCGCAACGCCTTCAAGGAAGCCTTCAAAAAGGCCGGGCCCAAGATCATGGAGCCGATCTACACCGTCGAGGTGCTGGTGCCCTCGGACCGCATGGGCGACGTGATGAGCGACCTGCAGAACCGCCGCGCCATGATCGAGGGGATGAGCAGCGAAAAAGGATTTGAGAAGCTGGTGGCCCGCGTGCCCCTGGCCGAATTGTATCGGTATTCGACTACCCTGAGTTCGTTGACGGCCGGTCGGGCGACTTATACGATGAAATTCCATTCGTACGAACAGGTACCCGCCGACGTCCAGGACAAACTGTTAAAAGCCTACGCGGACACAGACAAAGAAGAATAGTAGGCTGCGCGGATCGCACGCCGCGCACAGCCTTGGCAACGAGGTTGCTTACTGAAAACGCCACTGGGGCGGTCCTGTATAGGACCGCCCCAGTGTTTTGAGCAGTATCGTCTGAAAAAATAATTAGCAGCCCACCGGTTGAGGCGGCGGCTGTGCATAGCGTGCGTCAGATTTGAGTGATCGTCCGGTTCGAGGAGCGGAGCGTACTTAAAGTACGTGAGCACCGCAGAGAGGAGGATCGCTTAAAGATGGCGTGCGATATGTGCAGCCGCTTAGAACTTCAGGGCATATGCGAAATTGATGGCGAAGTTGTCGGTCCCGGATCGTCCCTCTCTTTGTGTCACCCGCCAGATAGCATCGATTCTAAAAATTTTGAAAATGTTTTCTATCCCGAAGCCCGCTTCGACATAAGGTTTGTGGACCGAAGACATCCCCTCGGGGAAGAGCAGCACGGCCTGGGTGCCCGCCAAACTACCGTCGTTGCGGGAGGAGAGCGAACCCCACAGGGCTTTGACGGTGACGATTTCGCGCCACTTGAGTTTTTTGATCAGGGGAATTTTCCCCAGGAAGAATCCATTGAAATGGTGCTCCCAGAAGGCGGCCCCCCAGCGGTCCGAGGCGAATTCGTAAAAATTCATGCAGGAGAAGGCGTAGGGGTTGTAGAAGTAGGTGGAGTTCCCTTCGTGCAGCTTGAGCAGCGGGAAGGGCACCTTGCCGAAGACCGCGCCCCCGGCCACGGTCAGGTCCATGCGGCCCAGGGGGTTGATGTCCACGCTGTAGCGCAGCGAGGCCCCGACCTTCATGTAGCTGAAGTCGCCCCCCAGGACGTTGCGGACCCCGCCCGCCAGTTCGACGTTGAGGATGGGGTAGTCGGTGGTCCGGTACAGTTTTTCGAAATGGCCCCGCATGACCGTTTCGTTGTGCGAAAAGCGCATCCCCATGCGCAGCTCGGGGGCGTCGATGCAGGCCATGCGGCTGCCGTCGGGTCGAATGAAGTCGACCCTGGAGTTGGCGAACATCCGCCGGTAATCCAGCCCGAAATGGTTGTTCATCCCCTCGAACCACTCCTTTTCCCAGAGCGCTCCGAAGTTATTTTCGAGGGTCATTTTCCCGGTGTTGCCCCGGGCGAAAATCGAGCCCATGATGTTGCCCGTGGTGAAGGCCCCCGGGCCGAGTCCCAGCGGCCAGGCGTCGCGTCGGGCGTAGACGGTCAGTTTGGAGGTGGTGGGGAGTTTTTTGAACATGTATTCCCACTCGAGGTTGCCTTTCCAGTTCTTGTCCTTGGTGCCGTAGGCCCCGAAGGCGCTGATGCGCGTCCGCTTGCTGAAGCCCGCGGAGGTGCGCAGCCCGAGCTGGATGCGGTTGCCCTCGAAGTCGTTGAAACTATATAGCTTATAATAGGGACCGGTCTCGAGGTACTTGCCCACCTTGAGGTAGCCGAAGAGCACCATGTTGAGGGCGTCATAGAAGTTCTTGAACATCTTAACGTTGCGGATCGAGTCGACCATCTTGTAGATGTTCTCCTCCCGCTTGGTGAGCTCGTAGGGGCGGGCATCCTCCCAATACTGCTCGTCCTTTTCCATCACGTCGCCCTGCATGACCACGTCGTTGTGCATCTTGAGCACCTCGGGCGGCGGTTCCTCTCCGATGCTCTGCAGGGCGTAGTCGATCTGCCGCTGGCCGATGAAGGAGGTCATGCGCGTGGAGTCCTTTTGCAGCAGTGAGAAGTCGGCGATCATGCGGTCCTGCTTGGTGAACCAGAGCGAGTCGCCCACCAGTTCCATCGTGGTTTGCAGGGCCATATCCCTGATCCAGTTGACGTTCACCCCCTTGACCAGGCGCATCGAGGCCGCCGTGAGGGCCCAGGTGGCGGAGTCGATCGAAAGCTCCCCGTCGAAGACCGGGTAGCTCTTGGAGCGGGGGTGGAAGCGCATCTTGTAGATTTTGCGGCCGTGGTCCGAGATGCTGTCCACCAGGTAGTACTTATAATAGGCGGTACCGTTGTCGTTGAGCGGGCTGACGAAATTGACCTGGAAAATCTCGATGAAGTTGTTGTAGAAGTTCAGCTTGGCGTGCTGCTGGCCGGTGAACTGGGCGAAGGCCGCGTTCTGCTCGATGCCCGAGATGCGGTTGGCCGAGATGACCTCGCGCACGAGCTTCGGGCTGCGGCGGTAGTAGTAGTCGGCCGAGGTTTCGGAGATCATCACCGGCAGGTAGGCCTTCCCCGTGAGGGCCATGGTGTCGAGGTAATCGAAGACGAAGCCGAAATTCTTCTGCATCTTCTTGTTCTTGAAGGCGTCCTTGACGTTGCTCAGGTCGAGCTCCATCTTGGTGTAGGTGGAGCAGTGGTAGGAGGGGAAGTTATCGGGGTTGTTGTATTTTTTGTGCTGGCTCACCAGCCTCAGGATGCGGTGGGCGGGGTTTTCGCCGGGGGTGACCACGATCGCCTCGATCTCGTGTTCGAGGGGGACGAGTTTGATGTTCAGTTCGTTGAACGCCCGCGCCTTGATCTGGAATGATTGCGGTTCGTAGGAGATGTAGGTGACGGTGACCTCCCGGAGGCTGTCGCGGCTTTCGAGGTAGTAGTTCCCCTCCATGTCGGTGGACACGCCCGTGGTCGTCCCGGTGAAAGCCACGCCGGCCAGCGGCAGGGGCTCGCCGGTATGGGCGTCGACCACCCGGCCGCGGACCTTGGTGGTTTGCGCGCCCAGGTCGACGCTGCAGAGCGCCAACAACAGGAAAATGAGGGGGAGACACTGTTTCATGAATCGACAAAAGTAATAATTCGATTTTAAAACCCCAGTACTTCTTAAAAATAAAACGGAAAACAGAACGATAATCGGTCTAAAGGCAACATTCGGGGGCGCATTGAAAATGCAGAGGTTAAAAATTTTCCGCAAAAACTTGGTTTCTCCGGAAATAAGGTTTTCCTTTGCGATTAATTAATAGAGCTATTAAACTAATCAATTAAATACTCCGGTTAATATGGCCCGCCCAAAACAAAACCCCGAAAACTCTTCGATGGAACAGACGATTCTCCGTTCGGCGGAAAAATTGTTCCTGGACAAGGGTTTCGCGCAGACCTCCACCACCGAGATCGCCCAGAAGGCGGGGTGCAACCAGGCCCTGGTGCACTACTATTTCCGGACGAAAGAGCAGCTTTTCGAGCGCATTTTCAGCGAGAAAGTCCAGACGTTCATCCGAAAATTCCTGAACATCTACCGTCCGGGCACAGCGTTTGAGGAAGTCATAGCGGGCATCGTCGACGCCCACTACGAGTTGTTGATGAAAAATCCCCAGCTCCCCACCTTGATCTTGAGCGAGTTGGCCACCAACCCCGGGAGGATCCGCAAACTCAAGCAGACCCTGGCCCCGGAAGCCTCGGCGCTACTGGAAAGCCTCGACCGGGACCTCCAGGCCGAGATCGCCGCCGGGCGGGTGCGCCCGATGAGTTTGCAGAGCCTGCTGCTGGATTTGCTCTCGCTCAACGCCCTGCCCTTCGTCGCCCAGCCCGTGCTCAAGCAGGTGCTGGGGCTGTCGCAGACCGAGTACCGGCAGATGCTGATCCTCCGCCGCGAAGAGGTCAAAAAAACCTTGTTAACCAGTTTACGGCCATGAAAAATTTTTTGCTCATTTTCGCTTTGCTGCTCGGGACCGGTTCTTTGAGCGCGCAGCTGACCGTGGAAACCTGCTGGGAACTGGCCCGGGAGAACTACCCGCTGATCGCCCGGAGGGCCCTGATCGCCCAGGCCGAGCAATACACCCTCTCCAACGCCGCCAAGGGTTACCTGCCCCAGTTGCAGTTGTCCGCCAAGGCTTCCTACCAGTCGGACGTCACCACGGTCAACATCGACGTGCCGGGCGTGGACATCCCGGTGCTGCCCAAGGACAACTACGACGTCAAGATCGAGCTCACGCAAAGTATCTGGGACGGCGGCCGCATCGCCTCCCGCAAGGAGGCGGCCCGGACCTCGGCCCAGGTCGACCAGCAATCGTTGGAAGTGGACCTCTATGCCCTGCGCGAGCGGGTCAACCAACTCTTTTTCGGCATCCTGCTGCTCGACGAACAACTCGAACAGAACCGCCTGCTGGAGCAGGACCTCGCGCGCACCTTCGGCCAAATTTCGGCCTACATCGCCGCCGGGGTGGCCAACCAGGCCGACCTGGACGCCGTGCAGGTCGAGCAGATCAACGCCGCCCAGAACCGCCTCAGCATGAATTCGCTGCGCGGGGCCTACGTGCAGATGCTGGGGCTGCTGATCGGCCGTGAGGGGGACCTCCGATTGGTCGCCCCGGCCGGGGCGACGGTCGACGCCCGGCGCGTCGAACGGCCCGAGCTGGAGTTGTTCGCCGCCCAGGACGCCGACTTCGCCGCCCGCTTGCGCTCGATCAAGGCGGGCAACATGCCCGCTCTCTCGCTCTTCGCCCAGGGGGGCTACGGGAAACCGGGGCTGGATATGTTCAAAACGACCTTCGAGCCCTACGGGATCGCGGGAGTGCGGCTCTCGTGGAACTTCGGGGGCCAGTACACCAAGCGCAACGACCGCCGCCTGGTCGAGAACGCCTGGCGCAGCGTCGAGGCCCAGCGCGAGACCTTCCTCTTCAACACCTCCCTGACGCTCACTTCCCAGCAGCGCCAGGTCGAAAACATCCGCTCGCTGATGGTCGAGGACGACCGCCTGGTGGAGCTGCGGGGCAACATCCGCCGCTCGGCCGAGGCCAAGGTGGGGGCGGGGACGCTGAGCGTCACCGAACTGATGCGCGAGGTGATCGCCGAAAACCTCTCCCGCCAGAACCGCGCCATCCACCAGGTGCAGTTGATGCAGGCGATCTATGAAATGAAAACAACCGTAAATAATTAATAATGAAAAAATTACTATTCGTTTTCGCCGCCCTCGCCTGCTGCGCCTGCGGAGCCAAAAAGGGGAATTTCGACGCCTCGGGGCGCTTCGAGGCCACCGAGGTGATCGTCTCGGCCGAGGTGGCGGGCAAGCTCGTGAGTTTTGCCGTCACCGAGGGGGACACCCTTGCTCAAGGAGAGACGGTGGGCTGCATCGACACCGTCCAGTTGAGCCTGCGCATCCGCCAGTTGGCCGCCAGCATCCGGGGCACCGACAGCCGCCAGAGCGACATCGCCAAGCAGATCGCCGTCACCCAGCAGCAGATCTCGACCCAGTACGTGGAACAGCACCGCATCGAACAACTGCTGAAAGCCGACGCGGCCAACCGCAAGCAACTCGACGACATCAACGCCCAGATCGCCCTGCTCGAACGCCAGCTTTCGGCCCAGCGCTCGACGCTCGAAAGCGGCAACCGCGGCCTGAGCGAGGACGCCCGGGCGCTCTCGGTGCAGATCGAGCAACTCGAAGACCAGATCGTCAAGAGCCGCATCAGCTCGCCCATCCGGGGCACCGTGCTCGAAAAATACGCCGAGGCGGGCGAGATGGCCGCCGCGGGGCGCCCCCTGTTCAAGGTGGCCGACGTCGAATACCTCTTTTTGAGAGCCTACGTGACGGCCGACCAACTCACTCGGTTGAAGCTGGGGCAGGCCGTGACGGTCTACTCGGACTTCGGGGCCAAGGAGCGCCGCAGCTACCCCGGAAAGATCACCTGGATCAGCGACCAGGCCGAATTCACCCCCAAGACCATCCAGACCCGCAACGAGCGCGCCGACCTGGTCTACGCCCTCAAGGTGGCCGTGCGCAACGACGGATACCTCAAGATCGGGATGTACGGAGAACTGACCTTTCAATAGCCTACCGATGAGCGCCGTCCAAGTCGAACATGTAGTCAAGCGTTACGGGGAGTTTTCCGCGCTGCGGGACGTGTCGCTGGCCGTCGAAAAGGGAGAGATTTTCGGAATCATCGGCCCCGACGGGGCGGGCAAGACCACGCTTTTCCGGATTTTGGCCACGTTGCTCCTGCCCTCCGAGGGGAGCGCCCGGGTAGACGGCTTCGACACGAAAGCCGACTACCAGGCCATCCGCGACCGGCTGGGGTATATGCCGGGCCGCTTCTCGCTCTACGGCGACCTGAGCGTGGAGGAAAACCTGCGCTTTTTCGCCTCGATCTTTCATACGACCCCCGAGGAAAATTATGAGTTGATCCGCGACATTTACGTCCAGCTGGAGCCCTTCCGCAAACGGCGTTCGGCGGCCCTCTCGGGGGGGATGAAGCAGAAGCTGGCCTTGTGCTGCGCCCTGGTGCACAAGCCTTCGGTGCTGCTGCTCGACGAGCCCACCACGGGGGTGGACCCCGTCTCGCGCAAGGAGTTCTGGCAGATGCTCGCCCGGCTCCGGGAGCAGGGGATCACGATCCTGGTCTCGACCCCCTACATGGACGAGGCTTCGCTGTGCGACCGCATCGCGCTGATGCGCACGGGTGAAATCCTGCAGATCGACACCCCTTCGGGGATCGTCGCTTCCTTCGGGATGCCCCTTTACGCGGTGCGCGGGGACGATATGTTCGGCCTGCTGCGCCAGGTGCGCGCCTGGAGAGGGACGCTGAGTTGCTATGCCTTCGGGGACCGCCATCACCTGACCGTGGCGGAGGGGCACTCCCTGGACGATTTGCGGGCGTTTCTCTCCGAAAAGGGCTGCCGGGAGGTAACGATCGAGCCGATCGAGCCCTCGGTCGAGGACTGTTACATGAAACTGGAAAAAAGCGCAACCCCATGAAAGAGACGGTGATTCGGACGGAAAACCTGACCAAGCGCTTCGGCAACTTCACGGCCGTGGACGCCATCTCGTTCGAGGTATTCAAGGGCGAGATCTTCGGCTTCCTGGGCGCCAACGGAGCCGGGAAGACCACCGCCATGCGCATGCTCTGCGGGCTGAGCAAGCCCTCGGGGGGCCGCGGCGAAGTGGCGGGCTTCGACATCCGCTCCCAGAGCGAAAAGGTCAAGCGCAACATCGGTTACATGAGCCAGCGCTTCTCGCTCTACGGAGACCTGACCGTCCGCGAGAACATCCGCCTCTACGCGGGCATTTACGGCCTGGACGACAAAACCATTGCCAGCAAGACCGACGAGTTGCTCGAAAAACTCGATTTCACCGCCGAGCGCGACAGCCTGGTGGGGGCGCTGCCCCTGGGCTGGAAGCAGAAACTGGCCTTTTCGGTGGCCATCTTCCACGAGCCCCGCATCGTCTTCCTGGACGAGCCCACGGGGGGCGTCGACCCTGCCACGCGGCGGCAGTTCTGGGAGCAGATCTACGAGGCCGCCGAGAGGGGGATCACGGTCTTCGTGACCACCCACTACATGGACGAGGCCGAGTACTGCGACCGGGTGTCGATCATGGTCGACGGCCGCATCGAGGCGCTGGATACGCCTCTGGCCCTCAAGGAAAAATTTTCCGCATCGAGCATGGACGAGGTGTTTTACCAACTGGCCCGGCGGGCTCAAAACAAGGAGTAATGTCGTTTCTGACCTTTATACAGAAGGAGTTCCGCCACATCTTCCGCGACCGCCGGACGATGCTGATCCTGCTGGGGATGCCCATCGTGCAGATCATCCTCTTCGGCTTCGCGCTCACGACCGAGGTGCGGGGCGTGCGGGTGGGGGTGTTGGACCCGAACGGGGACGAGATGACCGAACGGATCGTCCGGAAGATCGATGCCAGTTCTTATTTTTCGGTCGTCCGGCGGCTCGATAGCCCGGAGCAGATCGAGACCCTGTTCCGCCGCGACAAGATCGACCTGGCGGTGACCTTTTCGGAACATTTCGCTTCGGAGATGGTTTCTACCGGCAGCGCCGCCGTGCAGTTGATCGCCGACGCCAGCGAGCCCAACCAGGCGACGCTTTTTACGGGCTACGTTTCCCAGATCCTCGCCGATTTTCTCTCCGGGGAGCAGGCTGCCAGTGCCGTGCCGCTGAGGATCGAGCCGCAAATAAAAATGCTCTATAATCCGGGGATGAAGTCGTCCTACAACTTCGTGCCGGGAGTGATGGGGCTGATCCTGATGCTGATCTGCGCCATGATGACCTCCATCTCGATCGTGCGCGAGAAGGAGACCGGCACCATGGAAGTGTTGCTGGTTTCGCCCATGCGTCCCATCTACATCATCCTGGCCAAGGCGGTGCCCTACATGACCCTCTCGGCCGTCAACCTGGTGACCATCCTGCTGCTGTCGGTCTTCGTGCTGGGGGTGCCCGTGGCCGGGAGCCTGGGGTTGTTACTGGGGCTTTCGCTGCTCTATATCCTGGTCGCGCTCTCGCTGGGCCTCTTGATCTCCTCGATCGCCTCCAACCAGGTGATGGCCATGCTGCTCTCGGGGATGGTGCTGATGATGCCCACGATGATGCTCTCGGGGATGGTCTTCCCGGTGGAAAATATGCCCGGCCTCCTGCGGGCAGTCTCGAACGTCATCCCGGCCCGCTGGTACATCGCGGCGGTCAAGAAGGTGATGATCCAGGGCCTCGACGTCGGGGCCATCGTGCGCGAACTGCTGGTGCTGGGCGGCATGGCGATTCTGTTGATCGGGGTCAGTTTGAGTAAATTCAAAAAACGGCTGGAATAGCAAAATTGCAAGGAACATGGTACTGAAATACCTGATCGAAAAAGAATTCAAGCAGACCTGGCGAAATCCGTTGATCCCCAGGCTGATCGTGATGTTCCCCTGCATCATGCTGCTGCTGATGCCCTGGGCGGCCAACTCCGAAATCAAGAACATCAACCTCAGTGTGGTGGACCTCGACCACAGCACGTTTTCGGAGCGGCTCGTGGAGAAAATTTCGGCCTCGGACTACTTCCGCCTGACGGATGTCTCGGCGACCTACCCCGAGGCTCTGCGCAGCATCGAGCAGGGCACGGCCGACCTGGTGCTGGAGATTCCGCCCCGCTTCGAGCGCGACCTCATGGAGGGTCTTACGCCCCAGGTGTTGATCGCCGCCAACAGCGTCAACGGCAACAAGGGGGGCCTGGGGGGCAGCTACGCCGCCTCCATCGTGGCCGATTTCACGGCCCAGTTGCAGCGGCAGTACGGGGGGCTCTTCCAGGCTACCGTGTCGGACGGGGGGCGCTTCGGGATCTTCGTCCAAAACCGCTTCAACCCCCACCTCGACTACAAGCGCTTTATGGTCCCGGCCCTGATGGTGATGCTGCTCACGCTGCTGTGCGGTTTCCTGCCCGCGCTGAACATCGTCTCCGAAAAGGAGACCGGCACCATCGAACAGATCAACGTCACCCCGGTGAGCAAGTTTTCGTTTATCATGGGCAAGCTGATCCCCTACTGGATCATCGGATTCATCGTCCTGAGCGTGAGCATGGGGCTTGCCTGGGCGGTCTACGGTTTCCTGCCCGCGGGCAACGTGGGGACGATCTACCTCTGCGCGCTGGTCTATGTGGTGATGATGACGGGCCTCGGGCTGGTGATTTCCAACCACTCGGGGACCATGCAGCAGGCGATGTTCGTGATGTTTTTCTTTATCATCGTCTTTATCCTGATGAGCGGGCTGTTCACGCCCATCAACAGCATGCCCGACTGGGCCAAGGCCATCACGACGATCAACCCCCTGAAGTATTTTATCCAGGTGATGCGCGCGGTGTATCTGAAGGGGAGTGTCCTTACGGATTTGCTGCCGCAGCTGTGGGCCTTACTTGGATTCGCTTTCTTTTTTAATGTGTGGGCCATCCTAAGTTACCGCAAAAGCGCATAAGCAGAAACGGGAATCCACTGGGGCTACATAGCTTTGCCAAATAACTTAAAAACAGGGTGGTAGTTATTTTGTAAAAATGGAATGAAAATTGTACATGGAGGTCAAAGAACTATAAAACATATCGATATGAAAAAGAGATTAAAATATGCCGCCTCATTATTTGCAGTTGCCTTAATCGCAATCTCCTGCGGCAACCAGAAAAAAGAATCGGCGACACAACAGGCCGCCGATGGTTACGAATTCGTCAACGGCTATCCGACGGCAACCACCATTCAAAACGCTTACGATGCGGCCGACCTGAACCGCGCCATCCAGACGTATCGCTTTTTTTACCCTACCGTATCCATTCTGGCGACCTGGGACGGGAATATGGCGGCAGGCTGCGTGGCCAATAAAACCTTCGCCATCATGGATGGAGCTCCTGCGCAGAAGGCGTTCACCCCTAATTCCGACACTCGCTATGCCGGACTTACACTCGACCTCTCGGACGGGCCGGTGGTAATCGAAGTGCCCGCAGGCCCGATCATGTCCGCAGTCAACGACATGAACCAGCTTTGGGTGATGGACATCGGCATGCCCGGCCCCGACAAGGGGAAAGGAGGTAAGCACATTATTCTCCCTCCGGGTTACACAGGCGCTACGCCGACAGGATATTACACAGGGAAATCGACCACCAACCATGTTTTAGTGCTGTTGCGGGCCATCCCGGGTGACAACAACCCCGAAACAGGCGAAAAACTGATGAAATCGGTGAAGGTGTATCCGTTGGGAAAACCCGCCACTGAAATCGGGTGGTTGCATCTGAACGACAAGCCGGCCGACTTTACGCTTGTTCCGTACGAAAAAACCATAGGTTATTGGGAACGCCTGGCCAAATTCATCAACGATGAGCCCGCCAATCCCGAGTACCGCACCTGGTACGGCGAATTGGCCGAACTGGGCATCGAAAAAGGCAAGCCTTTTGCCCCTGACGCCCGGATGAAGGCGATTCTCGAAAAAGCGGCCGTGACGGGCAACGCCATTATGCGCGTGCAATCGTTTGCCGACCGTCGTCCGGAACGCATCGTTTGGAATGACCGCCAATGGGAATGGGCCGTGCTTCGCTATGCGGGTGATGGAAAATTCAATGCCGAGAATTATGTCGACCTGTACGCCCGTGAAAAGTGGTTCTACCAGGCGGAAATCGAATCGCCCGCTATGTTCAATCGCGCTCCCGGTGCGGGATCGCTTTATTGGTTGGGCCTGAAAGACAATACGGGCGCCTACCTCGACGGGTCGAAAACTTACAAGCTGACCGTTCCGCAGCCTGTTCCGGGTAAACTGTTCTGGTCGGTAACCATCTACGATAACGAAACCCGCAGCGAAATTGCCACCGCACAGAACAAGGCCGCCCTGCGTTCATTGTTTGAGTTGAAGGACCTGGCCGGACAGCCTTCGGTCGAGCTCTACTTCGGCCCCAAAGCTCCCGCGGGGAAAGAAAATGTATGGATACAGACGCTCCCCGGGAAAGGCTGGTTCAGCTACTTCCGGATCTACGGTCCCGAAGGCCCCGCTTTTGACAACTCTTGGAAACCGGGCGATTTCGAGGAGGTGAAATAGCGTCGTACGCATTGGGGTAATGCTGCCAAAAAATGCTGCCGATAACTTACCAGAAAAGTTATCGGCAGCGCTTTTTATAAATCGGCACCTTACTTCCCGCAGCGGTTGAGGTGTCCGTTGCGGACGAGGTATTCGGCGATCTGCACGGCGTTCAGGGCCGCGCCCTTGCGGATCTGGTCGCTCACGCACCAGAAGGCCAGGCCGTTGGGATTAGCGAGATCCTTGCGGATGCGGCCCACGTAGACGGGGTCCTCGCCCGCCAGGGGCATGGGCATGGGGTAGCGGCGGCGTTCGGGGTCGTCCATCAGGACGATGCCCTCGGCTCCGCAGAAGGCCTTGCGGGCTTCCTGCACCGAGACGGGGCGCTCGGTCTCCACCCAGACCGACTCGGAATGGGCGCGCATGACCGGGACGCGCACGCAGGTGGCGCTGACGGCCAGGTCCGAGTGCATGATCTTGCGGGTCTCGTGGTACATCTTCATCTCCTCCTTGGTGTAGCCGTTTTCGGTGAAAACATCCACCTGGGGGATGACGTTGAACGCCAACTGGAAGGCGAATTTGTCGACCACCGGCTCCTCGCCCCGGACGATCTGCTCGTGCTGGGTGGCCAGTTCGCGCATGGCCTCGGCGCCCGCGCCGCTGGCCGACTGGTAGGTCGAGACCTGTACCCGGCGAATGGGGGAGAGCTTTTCGAGGGCCTTGAGGGCCACCACCAGCTGGATGGTCGTGCAGTTGGGGTTGGCGATGATCCGGCGGGGCGGGGCCACGGCGTCGCGCGGGTTTACCTCGGGGACCACCAGGGGCACGTCTTCGTCCATGCGGAAAGCACTGGAGTTGTCGATCATCAGCGCCCCGTGGCGGGTGATGGTTTCGGCATACTCCTTGGAGGTCCCGGCCCCGGCCGAGACGAAGGCGATGTCGACGCCCTTGAAGTCGTCGTTGTGGGCGAGCTGCTTGACCGTGATCTTTTTATTCCGGAAGGGGTAGGTGCTCCCGGCGCTGCGCGCCGAGCCGAACAACAACAGTTCGCGCACCGGGAATTCCCGCTGCTCCAATACCCTCAATAATTCCTGGCCGACGGCCCCGCTGACGCCTACGATGGCTACTTTCATAACCCGCTATAATTAGATTTTAAAATGCAAAGATAAGGATTGATTAATCAAATTCAACAAAATGTTTAATTTTACACGTATTTGTTAAATTTAATATAATTCGTTTCGGAGAAGGTTAGTCGAAAAACTCGTCGCCCGGGCGCGGCCGCGGGGCGATGCTCTCGCTGCGGTCCGAGCAGTCGTAGACCACGGCCCCCACGGGGACCGGGAAGAGGTCCGACTCGGAGACGCCCAGCGAGGGATTGGCGTAGACCATCTTCATAAAGCCCCCGAAGATCGGCAATGCCTGCCGGGCCCCGTCGGAGCCCGCGATCAGGTGGACGCTGCGGTCCTCGGCGCCTACCCAGGCCCCGGCCACCAGCTTGGGGGTGACGCCCATGAACCAGGCGTCGGAGCTGTTCTGCGAAGTCCCGGTCTTGCCGCCCATCTCGCCCTTGAAGTTGTAGATCCAGCGCAGGCGGCCGGCCGTCCCGTTGAGGACGTTCTTGAGCATGCCGAGCATGGTGTAGGCGGTCTGCTCGCTGATGGCGTCCTGCGAGGCGGCGGTGAAGGTGCCCAGGATGTTGCCGTTGCGGTCCTCGATGCGGTTGACGAAGATCGGGTCGATGAACACACCCCGGTTGGCGAAGGTGCCGTAGGCCCCGCAGAGCTCGAAGACCGAGATGTCGGGCGTCCCCAGGCAGAGGGCGTAGACGGGGTCGATGTAGCTGTGGATGCCCATCTTGTGGATGTAGTCGGCCACGGCCGAGGGGTTGCCCGCCTGCTTCATGATCCAGGCCGAGTAGTTGTTGCGGCTGTTGGCCAGTCCCCACTGCAGCTGCCGGGGTTGGTCGTCGTACTCCACCTTGCCCGCTTCCTTGGGCTGCCAGGCGTCGCCGGTCTCGGTGGCGATCGTTACCCGGCGGTTGGGCACCAGGGTGCAGGGGGTGCAGTTGAGCTGGTCGACGGCGAAGGAGTAGATGAAGGGCTTGATGGTCGAGCCCACCTGCCGCTTGCCCTGCTTGGCCATGTCGTACTTGAAGTAGCGGTAGTTGGGGCCGCCCACGTAGGCCTTGACGTAGCCCGTCGAGGGATCCAGGGCCACGAACGAGGCCCGCAGGATCTGCTTGTGGTAGAGGATCGAGTCGTAGGGACTCATCACCGTGTCCCGGTCGCCCTTGTAAGTGAAAACTTTCATTTTCACGGGCTTCTTGAACTCCTGCATGATCTGCTCGGCGTTCTTGCCGTCCTCCTTGAGTTCGCGGTAGCGGTCGGTCTGGCGCATGGCGTTGAGCATGGCCCGGTCGATCTCGTCCTTGGAGAGGTTGTTGAAGAGGCGTTTGTTGCGCTTGACCTGGGCGTCCATCTCGGGCTGGAGGTTTTTGCTCAGGTGACTCACGAGGGATTCCTCGGCGTAGGCCTGCATGACGGCGTTGATGGTGGTGTAGATTTTCAGGCCGTCGCGGTAGAGGTTATAGGGCGTGCCGTCCGATTTCTTGTTCTTGAGGCACCAGCCGTAGATCGGGTTGGTCTCCCACTGCTTGACGCCCTGGTCGAAGTCCCATTCGGTGAGGAACTGGTTGCGCGTGGGCTTGGGGGCGGTCATCACCTGGCGCAGCATCTCGCGGAAGTAGGTCCCCGTCCCCTCATTGTGGGAGATGGGTTTGTAGTCCAGTTCGATGGGGAGCGCCTGGATCGAATCCCGCTCGGCGCGGGAGAGGAAGCCCTTGTCTTTCATGCGGGCCAGTACCAGGTTGCGCCGCGCTAGCGCCCGCTCGGGGTTGCGCACCGGGCTGTAGCGCGAGGGGGCGTTGACCACGCCCACCAGGATGGCCGACTCCTGGACGTTGAGTTCCGCGGGGGTTTTGTTGAAGAAGGTGCGGGCGGCGGACTTGATCCCGAAGGCGTTGCTGCCGTACTCCATCGTGTTGAGGTACATCGTCAGGATCTCCTCCTTGGTGTAGTTGTGCTCGAGCATCACGGCTGTGATCCACTCCTTGAGCTTGGAGATCACCAGCTTGCCGGCCCGGCCCACGGGATTGCGGTAGACCGTGTCGCGGGGGTAGAGGTTTTTGGCCACCTGCTGGGAGATGGTGCTCCCCCCGCCCTGGCTCTGTCCCATGCCCAGGGTGCGCACGGCCACACGGGCCAGGGCGATGAAGTCGATCCCCGAGTGGGAGTAGAAGCGGGCGTCCTCGGTCGAGACCAGGGCCCAGACCAGGCCCGGCGAGAGTTCCTCGTAGTCGACGTAGGTGCGGTTCTGGATAAAGAAGCTCCCCAGCAGGGCCCCGTCCTCGGAGTAGATCTCCGTGGCCAGGTTGCTTTTGGGATTTTCGAGTTCCTCGAAGGTGGGCAGTTTGCCGAAGGCCCCCAGCCAGATGAGCAGCAACAGCAGCAGGATCAGCGCCACGGGGGCGGCGATGATGATCCAGAACCACTTGACGGCCCGGGGGGTCTTGAGCGTATCGATGAGTTTTTGTTTTGAAACCATGAAAAGGGGATAGGCGGTTTGCAGGGACAAAGGTAGAAATATTTCATGAAACGGCCTATCGAATTCTTATTGCCCTTCGTTTGCGAAAAAAGTGTATATTTGGATAATATAGGATGCGCCTCGGCAATCTTTTCAAGCAAGCTTGAAGATTGCTCTCAACTTTCACTATATTTGTTTTCTTGACCAATATAACCTAACCCATGAAAATGCTCAAATCCGGCTGGCCCCCTGCGGCCGTCGTCTTCCTGCTGGCCCTTCAGACGGCCTGTACCCCCGCCATCAAAGCCGAACACCCCGAGGCCTGGCCCGAGATCGAAAACAACATCCGGGGGGGCTGGCTCCGCTACGTCGACACCACCGACGTGCTGCCGCACCCCTTCTCCTATGCCCTCAATCCCGGCACGCTCTACTACTGGGACCTCTACTTCATCAACGAGGGCCTGATGATGCAGGGATTCTGGGAGCAGGCCCGCAACAACGTGGACAACTTCACCTACGAGGTCGAAAAACTGGGCTTTATCCCCAACGCCCACGGTTGGGGCGAGGACCGCAGCCAGACGCCCTACTACGGCATGATGGTGCGCAGCTACTGGGAAAAAGCCCCCGAAAAAGACACCGCCTGGCTCCGCAAAGCCTACCTGGCGGTCATCAAGGAGTACGAATTCTGGACCAACGAGAACGGCAACGAGATCGAAAACCACCGTACCTCGATCCCCGGACTGCAGCGCTACGGCAACCACGCCGACACCGCCGCCCAGGTCGTCTTCTACGACCGCGTGCTCAAAGGCCGCTTCCACCTGCCCGACGGAGCGCCCCGCGAAGAGAAGATGGCCATCGCCTCCCACCGCATGTCCGAGTGCGAGACCATGGACTTCAACCCCCGCTTCGAGGGCCGTTGCAACGACTACATCGCCGTGGACCTGAATAGCAACCTCTGCCAGTATGAAAAGGACCTGGCCTACTTCGAGCAGCAGCTGGGTATCGTCTCCTCGTATGGATGGGAAGACCGCGCCGAGCGCCGCGCCGAGGCCATCAACGCCCACCTGTGGAACGAAGAGCGGGGCCTCTACATGGACTACGACTACGTGAACGAGCGCTTCTCGCCCATCGCCTCGGTCATCACCCTGATGCCGCTCTACCGCTCTATCGCCCCGGTGGACCGCGCCGCCCGGGTGCGCAAGAACCTCTCGTTGTTCGACTCTCCCGGTGGGTTGGTGGTCTGCGAAGTCTCCGAACAGCCTGTCAACTACCAGTGGGGGGACGACGACGTATGGGCTCCCATGCAGTTTATCGCCATGGATGCCCTGCATAATTACGGCTACAAGCGCGATGCCCGCCGGGTGGCCCTCCAGTGGCTCAACACCGCCACGCGCAATTTCCTGGAGCCCGTGCCGGCGACCTATCCTCCGTTTAAGTATGGGGACGGCAACCGCCATCCGGGTTTCCTGTATGAAAAATATACCCGAACGGGAGAGATCAACGACGGGGAATATTCATGCAGCGAAATGATGGGATGGAGCGCGGCTACATTTTTGAAGGCTTTACAAGTGGTTAAGTAGCTGCACATATCGCACGCCATATTTTCCTTATCCTCCGACCGAAAAATCCTCACGTACTTCAAGTACGCTCCGGTTTTCCGCCCGGGCGATAAGAAAAATCTGACGCACGCTATGCACAGCCCGTGCCCTCGAACGTTTTTTGACATGAAAAAATTCTCCCCTCTGTTCTTGATCGGGACCCTGTTCCTTGCGGGCTGCGGGACGCAGGCTCCCGAGCGGCAGGTCAGCGCCTACAACGTCCGTTGGACAAGCCCTTCCGAGTCGCCCAAGGGCTCGATGCCTCTTTCGGGGCACGGGGGCTACGGGGCCAATGTCTGGGTGGAGCGGGGAACGGTCTACCTCTACCTGGGCAGCGCCAATAGCTACGACGAGAACGGCAATCTACTCAAGCTGGGCCGCCTGGGGTTGACCCTGACGCCCAATCCCTTTGAGGAGGGGGGTGAATTCGTGCAGGAACTGGACCTCTACAACGGGCAGATCCTCCTCTCGGGCCGCACTCCCGCGGGGTTTTCCGCCCAACTGAAACTCTGGATCGACCCGGTTTACGATGCGCTCCACATCGAGACGGAGGCTTCGGAGCCCGTGGAGCTGACGGCCTCATATGCCACCTGGCGCGACCGCGACACGGTAACCAACCTCGACAACTGGAACTGGTTTCTCCGGCAGGACGAAGTCACCCGCGCCGACCAGGTCCTGCCCGTGAACGGGGGGCTGTGCTGGTACCACCGCAACGTCCGGGGCCCGATCCTGGACTCGCTGCTCGCCCAACAGGCTTTCACGCAGTACCGCGACCTGGTGCCCGATCCCACCGCGGAGTTGATCTTCGGGGGGATGATCCGGGGCGACAGCCTCCGCTACGGCGGACAGGAAAAAATCTCGACCCCCGGTTGGGAGGGGACTGAGTGGAACCTCAACAGCGCAGGCGCCCGCCCGAGCCACCGCCTGGTGGTGACGCCCCACGCCCGGCAGGGGACGGGCGTGCTGGGCTGGCAGGAGGAACTTTTTCAAAGCAGCCTGCGGGCACAGGGGGAATGGGAGGCCCTGCGCCGGGCGCACGAGGAGCGCTGGCACCGCTTCTGGGAGCGCAGTTTTATCCTGATCAACCTGGACAAGGGCGAACTCGACGAGGGGTTTCAGGTCGGGCGCAATTATCAACTGTTCCGGTATATGCTCGCCACCAACGAGGACGGGCGCCTACCGCTTCGCTTCAACGGGGGCATCTTCACCTTCGATCCCATGACCCGGGATGAGTTCGAATTCCTGCCCGAGGAGAGTTATTTCCCGCCCGAGTTGCCGGGCCCTGATTACAGCCGCTGGGGCAACCTCATCATGGCCCAGAACCAGCGCCTGATCGGCTGGCCCGCCCTGGCCTCGGGCGATTTTCAGTTGATGACTCCTTCGCTGGACTTCTACCGGGATCGCCTCCCGGTGGCCGAGGCCCGCTCGGAGTGTTACTGGGGCCACGGGGGCGCGGCCTTCCCCGAGCACCTTTCTATTTACGGATTGCCGGTGGGCAAGCTGGCCACCGCCACCGGGGAGTCTTCGGCCCCCCACCTGCGCTACCACTTTTCCATCCAGTTGGAGTTCGCCTACATGGCCCTGCTGAGGGCCAAATACTCCGGGGAGAGCCCCGAGAAATACCTGCCCCTCGCCGAAGGAGTGCTCCGCTTTTTCGATGAACATTATCAGAAAGAGAGCCTTAAGCATACTGGAAAACCATACGATAGCTTGGGCCACCTGGTGATCTACCCGGCCAACAGCCTCGAATACCTCGAGGACGCCACCAACCCTGTGGAAGTGCTCGCCGGGCTGTGGGCCGTGACGCACGAACTGGTGAGCCTCCCTGCCGAACAGCTTGAGGACAGCACCTGGATCTGGCTGGCCGATTTCGTGGACCGCATTCCCCCCATCGGCTACGAGCAGCGCGACTCTCAGCGGGTGATCCGCGCCGCGGACAGTTTTCAGAAGAAGTTCAATTTCTGGGAGTGGCCCGAGTTGTATACGGTCTTCCCGTATAATTTTTACCATGCGGGCGATTCGACCGGACTCTCCGAGGCGCTGGCGACCTGGCGCAACCTCCCAAAGGAGCGTTCCCAGGCCGCCCAAAGCTGGAGTTGGCAGTGTACCCCGGCCTACGCCGCCATGCTGGGCCAGCGGGAGGACGCCCGGCGGCTGATCGTCGAAAAGCTGAGCGACGAGCGGAAGAACGTCCGCTTCCCGGCCTTTTTCGGCCCCGGCCACGACTGGGTTCCCGACATGAACTGGGGCGGCAGCGGCATGGTGGGCCTCCAGCGGATGCTGCTCAACACCGACGAAAGGGGAATCTATCTGTTCCCGGCCTGGCCCGCCGACTGGGACGTGGAGTTCAGGCTCTACGGCTACGGCGGGGTGCGCGTCGACGGCCGTATCTGCCGGGGCGGAGCTCCCGCCTATTCGGTGCTGCCCGCGTCGGCTCCCCAGCAAGTGCATAATCTGTTCGCCAAATAGAATTCCATGAAAAAGCATCTCTTTGCCGCCGTCCTCTTGCTGCTGGGTGCCTGCGCCACCGCTCCTTCCGGGATTTTTCCGGATGGGGAAAGCCAGTATGAGCCCTTCGCCCCGGACGGGATTCCCTTTACCGTCGCCGCCCGGTCCTGGGACTTCGACAGCCTGGGCAGCCAGCGGGCCGTGGTGCGGGTGCCCGAGGGAAAGGCAGGCGACGTGCGGGTCAAGATTCCCTGGCGGCGGGGCGACCTGAATCCCGGGGCCAAAGGGATCGTGGTCTGCGAAGCCGCTACGGGCCGCCGTGTGGAACAAGTCGTCGTCGCGGGAGTGAATCCTGCCGAGGGGGCCGTGTCGTTTACGGCTCCGGCTGCGGGCGACTATTATGTCTACTACCTGCCCGCCAAATTCCGGCCGGGCTACGACGAGATGCGCTTCACCCGCTGGAACGACTACCTGCCCGCCGCGTCTCCCTCGCCCGATACCAAGTCGCGCTTCGAGCGCTCGACGTTGGTAGAAGTGGTGTGCTTCGAGAGCCGTACCCGCTTCGATTTTTTCACCCCCATGGGGCTGATCGCCACGCCGGCCGAGGAGCAGGCCCTGCTGGAACAAACCTCCGACGATTTTTTAATTTTTACGGAGGATAGGGCTTTCCCGATCCGCCTGGCCCACCACCTGCCCGCCCGTTGGGCCGGACGGCAGTTGGACTCTCCCGGCTTCAGCGGAGAAGCCCTCCGGAATGAATACTACTGCTTCCAGATCGGGCTCTGGGCCGCCCGGCAGGAAATCCAGGACGTGAAATTGACGTTTAGCGATCTTAAGGACGGCTCCCGCGTGATCCCCGCCTCGGCGATCACCTGCTTCAACCTCGAGGGTACGGGTTGGGACGGCCAGCCGCTCACGCTCTCGGTCAATGTCCCGCAAGGCCGCGTGCAGGCGCTCTGGTGCGGGGTAGACCTGTCCGCCGGGGTCAAGCCGGGGACCTACCAGGGCACCGTGACCCTGAGTGCCCGGGATCAGGCGCCCCGCGAGATCGCCCTCTCGATCCGCGTACTCTCAAAAAACCTCCCGGACCGGGGCGACGGTGACCTCTGGCGTCACGCCCGCCTGCGCTGGCTCAACTCGACGATCGGGACCGACTCCCTGCCCGTGGCGCCTTACGGGGCGATGCAACTCGACGGGCGGCGCGTCACGGCCACCGGCAAAGAAGTTCTTCTCGATGGCAACGGCTTGCCCAGCTCCATTGAAATTAACGACCGCTCTGTATTATCTAAACCCCTGCGCTTTGTGGTTACGACCGATACCGGGGACGTGGTTTTTGCGGCGGAAAATTTTTCTGCATGCCGCCCGGCCGATGGCCTGGTCGAGTGGAGTGCTTCCTCGGTGCAGGAGGGCATCGCCTTCGACTGTCGCGCCTCGATGGAGTATGACGGCTACCTGCGTTATACGCTGAATGTTTCCTCCGAAAAACCCGTCACCGTGAAAAATATCCGCCTGGAGGCGAACTATGCCCCCGAAAGCTCGGCCTACTTTATGGGCGTGGGCTACGACGGCGGCACCCGGCCGGAGCGTTGGAGCTGGGACTGGAAGCCCTACCTCTGGGACAGCTTCTGGATGGGCGGGGCGCTTTCGGGCTTGCACACCGAGCTGCTGGGCGGGGCCTACCACGGGCCCCTGCATCGCGATTACACCTCCGATCCCCCGGCTTCCTGGTACAACGGGGGAGCGGGAAAGGTTCTGGTCGAGGGGCCGCGCACGGTCGTCTCGACGGGCCGGACAAGTCTTGCGTCAGAACCCCGGAGGTTTGAATTTTCGCTGCTGATCACGCCCCAGAAACCGGTGGACACCCGCAAGCAGTTCTCCATGCGCTTCTACCACGGCGAGCCGAAGGCCGCGGCCAAGGAACTGGCCGTCTCCGAGGGGGCCAACATCGTCAACATCCACCACTCCTACGACCTGAATCCCTACATCAACTACCCCTTCGTGGTGCGCGACAGCCTCAAGAGTTTTATCGACGCCGAGCACGCCCAGGGGCGGAAAGTGAAATTGTATTACACGATCCGCGAGCTGACCAACCACGCCGTCGAGCTGCATGCCCTGCGCAGCCTCGGGTACGAGATCCTGAAGGACGGGCCGGGGCACGGGGCGCCCTGGATGACCGAGCACCTGGTGGACGAGTACTGGCCCGCCTGGTACACGGCCTTCGAAGACCAGGACGTGGACGCGGCCCTGGTGCTGACCGGCTTTTCGCGCTGGATCAACTACTACCTCGAGGGCTTGCGCTGGATGTTCGAGAATTACGGCCTGGACGGCATCTACATGGACGACGTCTCGTTCGATAGGCCCGTGATGAAGCGCATCCGCAAGATCATGGAAACCTACCACCCCGGGGCGATCATCGACCTGCACTCCAACACGGGCTACTCCCACGGCCCGGCCAACCAGTATGCGGGCTTCCTTCCCTACGTCGACAGGCTCTGGTTCGGCGAGTGGTTCCACTACGACGAATTTACGCCGGATCAATGGTTCGTGCAGGTCTCCGGCATTCCCTTCGGGCCCATGAGCGAGATGCTCCAGGGTGGGGGCAACCGCTTTCTGGGGGCCGTCTACGGGATGACCAACCGCCACTCCTGGACCCCGGTCTCCCCGGCCCCCGTCTGGAAACTCTGGGACGAGTTCGGCATTGCCGACGCCCGGATGGTCGGCTACTGGGACGAGGCGCCTGCTGTGACGGCGGACCAACCCGGGGTCCGGGCCACCGCCTTTGTTAAGGAAGGAGAAACGCTGATCTCCGTGGGGAATTTTTCGGACCGGGATATTTCCGCGCGTCTCGATATCGATTTTCAGGCGCTGGGGCTCGACCCCGCCCGGGTGGAGTGTGTTCTTCCCGAGGTGAAAGACTTTCAGGCGCAGGGCCTCTACCGGCCTGGAGAGCCGATCGCCATTCCCGCGAAACAAGGCAAATTGCTGATCCTTAAAAATAAATAAAACCTACCTAAACTCCGATCATGAAAAAAGCACGATTCGTTTACCCCCTGCTGGCGGCTTTGCTGCTGTTGGCGGGATGCTCGTCCGAAAAGACCGTCCGCTCGGGCGACCTGAAAATCACCCTGTCCGACGCGGGGCAGATCGCCGCGATGAGTTTCAAAGGAAAACCCGCCGAAGCCGTTTCGGGGGAAGTCAGCCTGGAAGGTTGCGACATCAAAACCCTCTCGGCCCGGAAAATCCGAAAAGGCTGGGAGTTTTCCAAAGAGGTTACGTCTCCGCAAGGCAGTGCCCTTATTACCGAGCGCTTTTTCGCCACGGACAACAGCATCCGCTGGGAGGTGACGGTATTGGGCGGTGAAACACCCTGGAGCACCCCGATCCAGACCGTGCTGCGCTACGGCGCGCCCGGCGCCCGGGTCTGGGCTCCCTGGGGAGGCCCCCAGATCGACCCCGCCCAGGTGGAGGACGAGGCCCTGCGCGAAAAACTCATCCTGATGCCGGGCTCGGACAACGGTTGGGTCAACGCCCTGCTGGAAGTGCCTTTCAGCGACGCCACCTACTACTTCGGCTCACCCTACGTGACCAACGAAAACCCGCAGATCGCCTACTGCCCCGAGTACAAGGACCTGCTGTCGATCCCCATGGCCACGGTGGTCGATCCCGCTTTGGGACGCGGCCTGACGCTGGCCCTCTCGCTGCAGGACACGATCCAGGACATCGACCTGCGCACGCAGGCCGACGGCACGCTCACCTTCAGCCGCCGCTACCACCGCATCGTGGATTCGAATCCGGTTCACTTAAGCGTCGACCTGATCGCCCACGCCCCCGACTGGCGCGGCGGGGCGGCCTGGATGGTCGAACGCTACCCGGAGTATTTTTACCCCACCATGGAGCAGGCTTTCGAGCTGAACGGGACCAGCGCCTACGCCTCCAACCATGACATGGGTTTCGACGTCCAGAAGATGAAGGACATGGCCTTTTCGACCAACTGGAGGGCCAGCTTCGATTTTCCGTACATGGGCATGTTTATTCCGCCCGTGAAGGACCCCCAGACCAAGTGGTTCACCTACCGCCAGGATTCGGTCTGCGTGGCCGAGATGAACGCCTACGCCGAGCGGATGCACGAAGCGGGCTTTCATGTTCTGAACTACTTTAATCTGAATGAGTTCGGGAACGGGATCATCTACCCGGCCCCGGCGCCCGCCGCCACCGATCCGGAACAGTTGTGGAAAAATCCGAACGACTACCTCTATCAGGTGCTCTCCGAGGCCATCCTCCCCGTGCCGCAGGAGATGGCCGTCGAGGGGTGCTACTACCCCCAGACCACCCGCGGCGGGATGTTTTATACGTGGGGCGACGGGATTGTCGTGGACTGCGGGGTCCCCGTCTACAAGGAGTTTTTGCTGGAGCAAACCCGCAAGCACCTGGCCTGGCTGCCCGCCACGGACGGATTTTGCATCGACCGCTTCGACTGGTGGCACTATTTTAATGAGAAGTACGACGACGGGATCAGCTGGTACGAGGGCAAGCCCGCCCGCTCGCTGAGGGTTTCGCTGTTGGAGTTTATGAAGGAGTTTGCGCCTATGGTGCACGAGGCCGGCAAGGTGATTTTCATAAATACCCATGCCAAGCGCATCGACCTGCTCAAGGACGCCGACGGCATCCACGACGAATACACCACCACCGAGGGGGCGCTCAATACCACGGCCTTCCTGGCCTTCAAGAAGCCTGCCCTGGGGTGGACCTGGAACAACAAGACGATGCATTCGCTGGGGGTCGATAACTTCTTCCAGAAATTCCTCTACATGGGGGTTTTCCCGATGTGCCCCTTCCCCGGCAACGACCACTCGATCCGCCCGGACGAATGGACCGACCGGGCCTACCTGGACTACGGGCCCCTGATGCAGCAGATGAAGTACCGCCGCTGGGTGCTTTCTCCCGATCCGGTACAGGTAGTCGAAGGTACTGCTAAAGCGAATATATTTGAAATTCCGGAGGGCTATATCGTGCCGGTGGTCTATGCCGCCGCCGATGAGGTGATCGGGCTGTCGCTCCCGGCCGTGGACGCGTCCCGCGCCTGGAAAGCCGAGGCGTTCTATCCCGGCGAAAAGCAGCCGGTGCTTCTCGAAATGGGTTCTTCCGGGAAAACGCTTACGCTGGATGTCCCTGTTCGACGGGGGTGTGCGATGGTTCGGTTGAGCCGGTAATCTTATTGGCTATAAAAATTAGTCAGGGGCGACCATTCGGTCGCCCCTGACTAATTTTGAGGAATGATTGGCACCCCGACGGTCCGGGGCCGGGCTGTGCGATATGTGCAGCCCTATTTGGCCTTCATTACTTCGTAACCGGTCTTGCCATCTTGCTGCACCGGTTGGTAGTAGGTTCCGTCGTAGAGCATATACTTCTGTCCGTCCACGGTCGTCTCCGTGGCCCCCTGGGGCAGGCTTTCGACCATCACGCCTGGGGGCGGGGGAATGACCTTGTACTTTTTGTTGCTCTCGCGGACGTAGAACGTCCCGCCGTAGTAGAAGTAGGTCTCATCCGCGGTTTTTACCTTCTGGTAACCGTCGGGGAGCTCCGGCACTTCCGCGCCCACGGGGGCCGGGACCACTTCGTAGCCCGAGCCGGACTTTTTGTAGTAGACCCCGTCGTCATAATGATAAGAAGTGTTGTTGACCGTGACGATGATGGCCGTGGCGGTCAGCGCGCCCAGGAAGTAGCCCACCGGGTACCAGTCCGGCCCCCAGTAGTAAGGCACGAAGGGATGGTAGTAATAGGGGTAGATCGGCGGACCCCACATCGGGACGGGCACCGGAATCGGACGCACCGGGACGGGTACGGGACGTGGATAGGGATAAGGCGCCGGACGCGGTCCCGGATAGGGGTGGGGCGGCGGCACCGGGTGCGGACCGGGGTAGGGATGCGGTGCGGGGTGCGGGCCCGGCATCGGCCCGGGACGGGGCATCGGATGCGGCATGGGGTGAGGCATGGGATGGGGCATCGGCCGCGGCTGCGCCCACAGCGACAGCGGTCCCCCCAGAAGCATCAGGGCGGCCAGCAGCGCGGAAATAGGATGGGAGAGTTTCATGGTTTCAGGCATTTGTTTGCCCTATCCCTTTCAAATTAAGTGCCAGTCGTGTTTCGCCGGCCAAAAAATACGGGCCGCCCTCTGCAGGGCGGCCCGTAACTTTTCCGTCAGAAATCTTACCCGGCGATGATTTTATCTATTGTGCCGGAGAGCGTCGCCAGCCCTTCGGGGCTCTCGCCCCCGGCGTGCTCGACGGTCAGCCAGCCGTAGCGGTAGTGTTCTCTCAGGGCCTCCATCACGGCCTTCCAGTCGTTGTCGCCCTCGCCGAAGGTGACGTCGAACCCCTTGCCTTTATCCCCTTTGGCGTTGGCCAGCGCGAGGCTGTAATCCTTGAGGTGGATGCGCAGGATGCGGTCGCCCAGGATGCGGATCCACTGGGCGGGCCAGCCTGTTGGCAGGATGTTGCCCACGTCGAAGTAGAAGCCCACCATCGGGCTTTCGAACTGGTCGACGAAGCGCACGGCCTCCAGGGGGCTGAGCAGGAATTTGTTCCAGACGTTCTCGATGGCCAGCTTCACGCCCAGCCGCTCGGCCTCGGGCAGCGCTTCGCGCAGGCAGGCCGTCGAGCGCTCCCAGCACTCGTCGTAGGCGACCTGCTTGCTCACCACGCCCGGGATCACCAGCACCGTGTCGGTGCCGTAGGCCTTGGCGTCCTCCATCGCGCGCACCAGCGCCTCGACCCCGTCCTTGCGGATCTGGGCCTCCGGCGACGAGAGCTGCGACGACCAGAGCTGCATGCAGCAGACGTCCGTGACGGCGATGCCCGTCTGGGCCATCGCGTCGAGGACCTCCGCGCGGTCCATGTCGACGTAGGGCTCGATGCCCTCGAAGCCCGTCGCGCGCGCGGCCTGGAATTTTTCGAGCACCGTGCCTTTCACTCCGATCGTTCCCCACATGATCCCCTTGCGGAAGGGACCCCCCACGGGCGGGAGGTCGCGCCGCGGACCGGGGCCCGTGGCCAGGGCGGGGTTTTTCCTGGGGGGCTGGGCCAGCAGGTCCATCCCGCCGCCCAAGGAAATCGCCCCGGCTGCCAGGGCGCTCTTTTTCAGAAAATCACGTCGGTCCATAGAGCTTCTTTTTAAGGTAGAAAACATTTCCCTCCCCAACGGTCGGGACAAGGCTGTGCATAGCGTGCGTCAGATTTTGCTTATCGTCTGAAGTTTCAGCCCGGAGCGTACTTGAAGTACGTGAGGACTGGAACAAGGAGGATAAGTGAAATATGGCGTGCGATATGTGCAGCCGCCTATAAGTCGGTGATGGGCGTATATTTTGGTACTAGTAGTTTCATGATCGCCCAGGCCAATACATACGCTACGGCACAGAAGGCAAACATGATCGTATACCCCGTCTGTACATGTCCCAGCGCCTGGTAGTGGTCGAAAAGATACCCCCCCGTCTTGGAGACCAGCACCCCGCCCAGGCCCCCGGCCATGCCGCCGATGCCGGTGACCGAAGCGATCGCTTTCTTGGGGAACATGTCCGAGACGGTCGTGAAAATGTTGGCCGACCATGCCTGGTGGGCCGAAGCCCCGATCCCGATCAGGATCACCGGGAACCAGTAGGAGATCGAGCCCAGGGGTTGGGCCGCCAGCACGATCAGCGGGAAGAGCGCGATGATGAACATGGCCGTCATGCGTCCCTTATAGGGATTCATGCCCTTGTTGATGAAGTAGGCCGGGAAGTAACCGCCCCCGATGCTGCCCACCATCGTCATGCTGTAGAGCACGGCCAGCGGCAGCATGATGGCGTTGCCTTCGATGCCGTACTGGGCACGGAGGTAGGCCGGCAGCCAGAACAGGAAGAACCACCATACCCCGTCGGTGAGGAACTTGCCCACGAAGAACGACCAGGTCTGGCGGTAGGTCAGCAGGCGCATCCAGGGCACCTTGCCCGTATCGCCGTCGGCATTTTCGCTCTCGGGGCCTCCCTCCTGCAGCAAGGTGGCTTCGTCCTTGTCGCTGTGGATGTAGTCGTATTCGGGTTGCCCCAGCTTGCCGCTTTTGAGCAGCGCCCGCGGGGAGTTGTAGAGCAGCAGCCAGAAGATCAGCCAGATGAAGCCGACGCCCCCGACGATCAGGAAGGCGGCTTCCCAGCCCCAATGTCCGGCGATCCAGGGCACCGTCAGCGGCGCCAGGATGGCCCCGATGTTGGCGCCCGAGTTAAAGATACCCGTGGCAAAAGCCCGGTCTTTTTTAGGAAACCATTCGGCGGTGGTCTTGATCGCCGCAGGGAAGTTGCCCGCTTCACCGATGGCCAGCACGGCCCGCGCCAGCATAAAGCCCAGCACCGACATCGGCAGCATCACCCCGCCCAGCACCAGCTTCGACTCGGGGGAGACGAAGTAGACCGCCGCGTGGACCATGGCCCCCAGCGACCAGAGGGCGATCGCCCAGGCGTAGCCCTTGCGCGTGCCCAGCCAGTCGATGAAACGCCCGGCGAAGAGCATCGCGATGGCGTAGACGAACTGGAAGACGGCCGTGATGTTGGCGTAGTCGGAGTTGGTCCAGCCGTACTGGTCCGACAACAGCGGCTGCAACAGGCTCAACACCTGGCGGTCGAGGTAGTTGATGGTGGTCGCGAAGAACAGCAGGGCGCAAATCGTCCAGCGGTACTTCCCGATCTGTTGGTTCACTTCATTGAATTTACTCATTATCTTTTGTTTAGGTTGATTTTACTTTCTTACCCGGGCGATGATCGCCAGCGAGTCCGAGCAGAGCTTCGTGATGGCTCCCCAGTCGCCCGCGGCGACGGCTTCCTTGGGGAAGAGGTTCGATCCCATGCCCACGCAGGTGACCCCGGCGTCGAACCAGCCCTTGAGGTTCCCCTCTTCAGGCTTGACACCTCCCGTGACCATCAACATGGACCAGGGCATGGGGGCCTTCAGGCCCTTGACGAAGTTAGCTCCCAGGACGTCCCCGGGGAAGACCTTGCAGAGGTCGCAGCCCATCTCCTGGGCGGCTCCCACCTCGCTCACCGAGCCGCAGCCCGGGGTGTAGGGCACCAGGCGGCGGTTGCACACCTTGGCCACGTCGGGGTTGAACAGCGGGCCCACCACGAAGTTGGCCCCCAGCTGGATGTAGAGCGAGGCCGTCGGGGCGTCCACCACCGAGCCGACCCCGAGGATCATCTCGGGGCACTGCTTGGCCGCGAACTTGTTCAGCTCTCCGAATACCTCGTGGGCGAACTCCCCGCGGTTGGTGAATTCGAAGGCCCTTACTCCTCCGGCGTAGCAGGCTTTCAGGATTTGCTTGGCGGTCTCCAGGTCTTTGTTGTAGAAGACGGGGACCATTCCCGTGGCGGTCATCGAGGCGATGACTTGCATTTTTGTGAATCTTGCCATTTTTGTGGTTTTTAGTTTTTCTCGAGGCTGCGCCTCGACCGGCCGCCACAAGATTTTCGGCCAAAGGCCGGAAATCTTTTATTTTGGCGTGCGGCCGGGATAATTAGTCTAAGGACTGCCGCTTTTTATAAAAAGCGGCGCCAAAAATTTTTAGAGGGGCTTTTTTAGCGCGATACCCGGCCTGAGCCGTCTCCCTTCATCAGGTTTTCAACCTCCGAAACGGTTACTAAATTGAAGTCCCCGTAGATGGTGTGCTTCAGGCAGGACGCGGCCACGGCGAAGTTCAGCGCCTTCTGGTCATCCCCCGCATAGGTCAGCAAGCCGTAGATCAGGCCCCCCATAAACGAGTCGCCACCACCCACGCGGTCCACGATGTGGGTAATGTCATAGCCGGGCGACTCATACAGCTTCGACCCGTCCCAAAGCACCCCGGCCCAGGTATTGTGATTGGCATTGATCGACCCGCGCAACGTGATAATCACCTTCTTGGCACGAGGAAATTTCTTCATCATCTGCTTGCAAACCGACTCAAACTCCGCGGCAGCCACATGGCCCCCCGTAGCCGTCACATCAAAGCCCTCCGGCTTGATCCCGAACACCTTTTCGGCGTCTTCCTCGTTGCCCAAAATAACGTCGCAACCCTCGACCAGCGCAGGCATAACTTCCGAAGCCGTCTTGCCGTACTTCCACAGGTTTTTCCGAAAATTCAGGTCCGTAGAGACCGTCACCCCCATCTTGTTGGCGACCTTGATCGCCTCCAGGCAGGCGTCGGCGGCCCCCTGGCTCAGGGCCGGGGTGATGCCCGTCCAGTGGAACCAGTCGGCTCCCTGGAAAACGCTCTCCCAGTCGATCATGCCCGGCTGGATGTCGGCGATCGAAGAGTGGGCGCGGTCATAGACCACCTTGCTGGCGCGGGCCACGGCCCCCGTCTCGAGGAAGTAGATGCCCAGGCGCTCGCCCCCGAAGAGGACGTGCGAGGTGCCCACCCCGTATTTGTGCAGCTCCTTGAGGCAGCTGTCGGCGATATCGTTCTTGGGCACCCGGGTGACGAATTCGGGCTTGAGGCCGTAGTTGGCCAGCGACACGGCCACGTTGGCCTCGCCCCCGCCGAAGGTGGCGGTCAATTCTTTGGCCTGGCTGAAACGCAGGTAGCCGGGAGTGGCCAGGCGCAGCATGATCTCCCCGAAGGTGACAACTTGTTTCATGGTTTTAGAAGGGTATATTTTTAACAATTAACACTCAAAGTAACGATTGGCGTTGCCGTAGGAAATGGGCTCGACCATCCGCCCGATAAACTCCATCTCGCTGCGGGGCAGCTTGCCCTGTTCGATGTCCTGTCCCAGCCTATCGCAGAGGATACGCCGGAAATACTCGTGCCTCGGATAGGAAAGCAGGCTGCGCGAGTCGGTGAGCATCCCCACGAAGCGGCTCAGCAGCCCCAGTGAGGAGAGCGTGTCGATCTGGCGGCGCATCCCCGCCTCCTGGTCCAGGAACCACCAGGCCGCGCCGAACTGCACTTTTCCGGGCGTGGGGCCCTCGTTGAAGGTGCCCGCCATCACGCACAGCAGTTCGTTGTCCCGGGGGTTGAGGTTGTAGAGGATGGTTTTGGTGAGCTTGTTCTCGCGGGCCAAGCGGTCCAGGAATTTGTGCCCGGCCTCGGCCACGGGCTTATCGCCGATGGCGTCGAAGCCCGTGTCGGGGCCCAGGGAGTGCAGCATCCGCGTGTTGTTGTTGCGCAGGGGGCCGATGTGGAATTGCTGGGTCCAGCCCTTCTCGTGGTCCATCAGGGCCAGGTCGTAGAGCAGGCCGCTGTGGAATTTTCCGGCTTCCTCGGGGGAGGGCTTTTCGCCGGAACGCACCTTCGAAAAGATCTGCATCAGCTCGCTCTCGGTGTAGTCGGCCGCCGGGAAGGTATCCAGGCCGTGGTCCGAAAGGCGGCAGCCCAACTCCGCAAAATAATCGTGGCGCTTGTGGAGGGTGTCGAGCAGGTCTTCGTAGGTGGCGATGGAGGTGTCCGAAGCGGCCTCCAGCGAGTCGATGTAGTTGTTGTAGCTCAAGGGGTCGCCGATGGCCAGCGATTTGTCGGGCCTCCAGGTAGGCAGTACCTGAATCTCAAAGGCCTCGTCGCGCAACTGGCGGTGGTATTCCAGGCTGTCGGCCGGGTCGTCCGTCGTGCAGACCGCTTCCACGTGGCAGCGGCGCATCAGGTTCCGGGCGCTGAATTCGGGGGAGGCCAGGGCGGCGTTGCAGGCTTCGTAGATGGCGCGGGCCGTCGAAGGATTCAGGACGGTGTCTATGCCGAAGATGCGGGAGAGCTCGAGGTGGGTCCAGTGGTAGAGCGGGTTGCGCATGGCGTGTTGCAGGGTGTCGGCCCAGCGCTCGAATTTTTCGAAGTCCGGGGCCCCGCCCGTGATGTAGCGCTCCTCGACCCCGTTGGCGCGCATGGCCCGCCACTTGTAGTGGTCGCCCCCCAGCCAGGCTTCGGTGATACTGCCGAAGCGGTAGTCTTCGGCGATCATCTGCGGCACCAGGTGGCAGTGGTAGTCGATGATGGGCTGCGGGGCCGCGTAGCGGTGGTACAACTCGCGGGCCGCGTCGCAGCTGAGCATGAAATCTTTGCCGATAAAAGGAGTCATAGGTTCAGATAAAGGCTATGATTCTTCAAAAGTACGGATTTTTTCCGACTTTTTGCAATATAAAAGGGATCACATAGCCTGAACTTCTCCCAAGCCCCTGTTTGAATGCGCTTCCTTGTCGTTCTTCATACCCATATGTTCCAAAATGGAACCAACTGAATTTTCTATCCCGTGTACGAAGAACCGGCCTCCAGGAGCAGGTCCGCCTCGATCACTTCGACCTCCCGCTCCCCGCAGACCAGGCGGTCGTTCGTGCCGGGGGTGACGATCAGGCCCCGGGGGGCTCCGGTCAGCTCCAGGGCCCGCAGAAGCCCCTCTGCACACTGTTGCAGGGCGTCGGGGTCCTCGCCCTCGTAGCAGGCCTGCACGCAGAGGGCGGGGCGCCCCTCGCTGAGGGCCACGAAATCGCAGCCTCCCTCCTCGGCGGTGTAGAAGAGGGCTTCGTGGCGGTCGAGCAGGTGTTGGTGGATCATTGTCTTGAAATAGAGTGCCTTGTCAGGCGTTTTTTCCAGGCTCAGGGCCGCCGCCAGAGCGGTGTCCACGGGGTAGACGCGGCGGGGATTGATGTGGCGGCGGGCCGGGCTCTCGCTCCAGAAGGGCACGAAGCCCACCAGGCCCGCCCGCTCGAGGTGCTCCATGTGCTCGGAGACCGTGCTGACCGCCTTGATCTTGAGTTCCTTGCGTAGGGCGTTGGCTGTCACCGCCTCGCCGGGGGACCCCAGCAGGCGCAGGGCCAGGCGGCGCAGGGTCGCCTGGTCGCGCACGCCCCGCTTGAGGAGGACGTCCCGGGCCAGGATTTTTTCGTAGAGGTCGTAGAGCGCTTCAGGCCTCGGATTTTTTTGCTGCTCGGGGAAGGCTCCCCGGGTCAAAAACTCTTGCACGGCGGCCTCGGAGCCGCGTTTGTGGTGAATTTCCAGGAATTCCGGGTAGGAGAAGAGCGAGACCCGGCAGGGGATGTATCTCTCGCAGTGTCTTTCGAACAGGGCTTGTTCGCTCTCCCGGGCGCTCGGCGGGGTGTTGGAGGGGTTTTTCTTGCGGGGGCCCGGCAGGCCTAACCGCCCGGCGGCGCTTTCGGCTCCGGTGGCCCGGCGGCGTTGGGCGGCTTCCATGTCGAGCAGGCTTTCCTGGGAGACCGTGGCCACGACCTTGATCCCGTTGTCGAGCAGGCCGTTCGCGAAGCCCATCCAGCCCGGCGCCCGGTCTACTTTATCGAGCAGGGCCACGCCGCGGCCCGACTCGGTGAGCAGGGCCTCCATGCGGCTGAAGTCCGGGGCCTCGAATCCCGCCAGGCGGGGGTCTTCGAAGTCGGCGTACCAGGCCTGGGGGTATTCGTTGCGCAGCAGTTGCAGCAACAGGGTGCTGCGTCCCGAGCCCCGCACGCCGCCCAGCAACAGGGCCCGGTCGCTCAGGTAGGGGATCTGTCCGGCCAGGTGGCGGGTTTGTCCGGGAGGCTTGTCTTCCAGGGTTTTGCGCTGCTTTTCCAGCACCCTTGAGAGGAGGGCTTTTGCGATCATAGTCCGAGGGTTTTCAGAACAAAGTTACGAAGATAATTTTCTTATCCAATAAAATTATTGTTTTATAAGCTATACTAAATGAACCGGCAATTCGAACGACGGAAGGGGGCAAATTTTGGATTAATAAAAATCTGTATTAAATTTGCACGCTGTTTACACACAAAAACAGCCGCATGGTGGGCGTAGCTCAGCTGGTTAGAGCGTCGGATTGTGGTTCCGAAGGTCGTGGGTTCGAGCCCCATCGTCCACCCCCAGGGTCACCGTTTTCAAGGTGACCCTTTTCTTTTTTCTGCCTCCCGGGGGCCTGTTGCATTGAATAGCACGTCGATTTTGAAAGGTTTCGTTCCGGAAAGCAGAGTTGTAAATATCTCAAACATGACAAACGATCTGCAAGAATTCCGCGACCTGGGCCTCTCCGACGAAGCCCTCGAAGCCATCCGGGCCAAAGGCTTCGAAACCCCTTCCCCCATCCAGAAACTCACCATTCCCGTTCTGCTCAACCCCGAGAACGACCACGACCTGATCGCCCAGGCCCAGACCGGCACGGGCAAAACCGCCGCCTTCGGGCTGCCCATCCTCGAAACCCTCTACCCGGCCAAAGGGACCGTGCAGGCGCTGATCCTGGTGCCGACCCGCGAGTTGGCCCTGCAGGTGACCGAGGAGCTGCTCACCTTTAATAAATACCGCAAGCTCTCCATCGCCCCCATCTACGGCGGGGCCTCGATGACCGAGCAGCTGCGCCGCCTGAGCAAGGGGATCGACGTGGTGGTGGGGACCCCCGGGCGCATCCTCGACCACCTGGGCCGGGGAACGCTCGACCTCAAGCAGTTGAAATACCTGATCCTGGACGAGGCGGACGAAATGCTCAACATGGGCTTTATCGAGGACATCGAGGCGATCCTGGCCGGGTCCAACGACACCCGCCGCATCCTGCTCTTTTCCGCGACCATGCCCCAGCGCATCGTAGACCTTTCCAAGAAGTATATGCACGAGTCGGAAGTGCTGCGCGTGCCCTCTCAGGAAATGACCACCGAGTTGACGGACCAGATCTACTTCGAGGTGCGCGAGAGCGACAAGTTCGACGCCCTGACCCGCATCGTGGACGTCGAGTCCGATTTTTACGGCATCGTCTTCTGCCGCACCAAGGTGAGCGTGGACGAGCTGGTCTCGAAGCTGATCGAACGCGGCTACGCCGCCGAGGCCCTGCACGGCGACGTCTCGCAGGTGCAGCGAGAAAAAATCCTCAAGAAATTCAAGAAAAAACAGGCTACGATTCTGGTGGCCACCGATGTGGCGGCCCGCGGGATCGACATCAACAACCTCTCGCACGTCATCAACTACTCCCTGCCCCAGGACCCCGAGAGCTACGTCCACCGCATCGGCCGCACGGGCCGCGCCGGGAATACCGGGACGGCCATCACCTTCATCTCCAGCTCGGAGTACCGCCAGTTCGGCGCCCTGCAGCGCCAGATCAAGACCGACATCAAGCGGGTGGCCATCCCCACGCCCCAGGACGTGGTGGAGATGAAGAAGACCAAGATCCACGAGGATTTTTCGGAGATCATCGAGAGCGAGAACTACAGCGAATACATCGACATGGCCCACGAGATGCTCGCCGGGCACGATCCCGAGATCGCCCTGGCCTCGCTGCTGAGGCTGGCTTTCAAGAATGAACTCGAAGAGAGCAACTACCCCGAGATCCGCTCCATCAACGTCGACCGCCGGGGGACGGCCCGCCTGTTCCTCTCGCTGGGGCGCTTCGACGACTACGACGCCCGCAAGCTGGTCAAGCTGCTCAAGCACGAATGCGGTCTGAGCGACAGCAAGATCGACGACATCCAGGTGCGCGACAGCTACTCCTTCGTGACGGTGCCCTTTGCCGATGCCCGCGAGGTGGTGCGCAAGCTCAATGACATCAACCGGGGCGGCCGTCCCATCGCCGAGTTGGCCAAGCCCGGCGCCGGAGGCCAGGGCGGAGGACAAGGCGAAGATCGTCGCGAAGGCGGGTTCCGCAAGGGAGGATTTTCTCCCCGGGCTCCCCGCGAGTTCAACTCTCCCCGCAAGGGTCCCTCGCGCGACTCATTCCGTCATGGAGACGCCCCCCGGAAACCCTTCAAAAAAGGAAGCGCCGAAAGCTGGGGCAGCGATTTCGATACCTTGATGGGCAACGCCACCGGAAACTGGGGCGGAAAGAGTGGCTTCGATAAGAAGACCGTCAAAAAGAAAGGGAAGAAAAAATAACCCCACCGAGGGTGACAAAGTGTCAGCCTTGTGGCAGCGTTCCGGAGGGCAGTGTGCCGTTCTTGCTGCCAAAATATGCCAAAGTCGCTTTGGCATATTTTGTGTAAAAATCTTTCTGCGCGTCCGGACGGAGTCTCTTCTTTCGGCCGCTTTCCCCATGAATGCCAATTAATCAACAACTTAAAATCATAAAAAGCTATGAAAGTAAAACCGTTAGCAGACCGGGTTCTGGTAGAGCCCAATCCCGCTGAGGAGAAAACCGCAGGCGGATTGTTTATTCCCGACACGGCCAAGGAAAAACCGCTGGCCGGAAAAGTCGTGGCCGCGGGCCCCGGCACTTCCGACGTCAAAATGGAAGTCAAAGCCGGTGACCAGGTGCTCTACGGCAAGTATGCCGGGACCGAGATCAACGTCGACGGCACGGATTACCTGATCATGAAGCAGAGCGATATTCTCGCCGTGCTGGCCTAACCAAATGTAAAACGGATCAAAATTTCGAAAAAAATGGCTAAAGAGATTTTATATAATGTACAGGCCCGCGAAGAACTCAAGGCGGGTGTAGACGCGCTGGCCGATGCCGTGAAGGTAACCCTCGGCCCCAAAGGCCGCAACGTCGTGATCGACAAGAAATTCGGCGCCCCCCAGATCACCAAGGACGGGGTGACCGTGGCCAAGGAAGTGGAACTGGAGGACCCCGTGGCCAACATGGGCGCCCAGATGGTCAAGGAAGTGGCCTCGAAAACGGCCGACGACGCCGGTGACGGGACCACCACGGCCACCGTACTGGCCCAGGCCATCGTAGGTGTGGGCGTCAAGAACGTCACCGCCGGAGCCAACCCCATGGACCTCAAACGCGGGATTGACAAGGCTGTCGCAGCCGTAGTGGCCAGCCTGCGCAAGCAGAGCCAGGACGTAGGTGGCGACATCAACAAGATCGAGCAGGTAGCCACCGTCTCGGCCAACAACGACAACACCATCGGCAAGCTGATCGCCGAAGCCATGGGCAAGGTCAACAAGGAAGGCGTCATCACCGTCGAAGAAGCCAAAGGCACCGAGACGAGCGTCGAAGTGGTCGAAGGGATGCAGTTCTACCGGTGCTACATTTCGCCCTACTTCACCACCGATTCCGAAAAGATGGAAGCTGTGCTCGAAAAGCCGATGATCCTGGTGACCGACAAGAAAATCTCGACCATGAAGGAACTCATGGGCGTGCTGGAACCCATCGCCCAGAACGGCCAGTCGCTGGTCGTGATCGCCGAAGATGTGGACGGGGAAGCTCTGGCCGCCCTGGTGGTCAACAAGTTGCGCGGCACGCTGAAGATCGCCGCCGTCAAGGCTCCGGGCTTCGGTGACCGCCGCAAGGACATGCTCGAGGACATCGCCATCCTGACCGGCGCCACGGTGGTGTCGGAAGAACGCGGCATCAAGTTGGACCAGGCCGGTGTGGACGTACTGGGTACGGCCGACAAGATCATCATCAACAAGGAAAGCACCACGGTGGTCAACGGCCTGGGCGACAAGAAAGCCATCGCCGGACGCGTGGCCCAGATCCGCAAGCAGATGGAAGTTTCCACCTCGGATTACGACAAGGAAAAACTGGCCGAACGCCTGGCCAAACTCGCCGGCGGGGTGGCCGTGCTCTACGTGGGCGCCGCCAGCGAAGTGGAAATGAAGGAGAAGAAAGACCGCGTGGACGACGCCCTGGCCGCCACCCGCGCCGCCGTCGAAGAGGGGATCATCCCGGGCGGCGGGGTCGCTTACATCCGCGCCGTGTCCGCCCTCGAAAAGCTCAAAGGGGCCAACGAGGACGAAACCACCGGCATCCAGATCGTCAAGCGCGCCATCGAAGAGCCGCTGCGCCAGATCGTTACCAACGCCGGGGGCGAAGGTTCCGTGGTGGTGGCCAACGTCAAGGCCGGTAAGGACGCCTACGGCTACAACGCCCGCGAGGACAAGTACGAAGACATGTTCAAGGCCGGGATCCTCGACCCCACGAAGGTCGCCCGCGTGGCCCTGGAAAACGCCGCCTCGATCGCCGCGATGTTCCTGACCACGGAATGCGTGCTGGTGGAAAAGAAAGAACCCGCCGGCGCCGCTCCCGCCATGCCCCAGGGCATGGGCGGCATGGGTGGGATGATGTAATCGTTCCTTACCTTGAAATTCGAAAGGCGCTCCCTCAACGGGGGCGCCTTTTTTTGTGTCCGGTAGGCGCCCGTGAGCCGGGGAATGCCTATATTTGGTACCGAGCTTGCGTTTCCGATCGGACCGGAGCCCCCTTTACCGCTAACCCTATCGACTGATAATCCATGAGAAAAGTAACGTTTTGCCTGTTCGTCCTCGCTGCCGCGCTCGTCGGAAACGTCCGGGCCCAGGCCCCCGTTTCGCAGAACCGGGCGGCTTCCATGAAGTGGTTCCAGGACTCCAAATTCGGCCTCTTTATCCACTGGGGCCTCTACTCCCAGTCCGGGGGCGAGTGGAAAGGCCAGCCCGCCAAGGGCGGCGAGCATTTTATGATCTACGAAAAAATCCCCCTGAAGCAGTACGCCGCCCAGGCCGGGGAGTTCAACCCCACGGACTTTGACGCTGCGGAGTGGGTGCGCACAGCCAAAGAAGGCGGGATGAAGTACCTGGTTTACACCACCAAGCACCACGAGGGCTTTGCGATGTACGACTCGAAATCGAGCGACTACACCATCGTCAAGTGCACCCCCTTCGGGCGCGACCCGCTCAAGGAACTCTCCGAGGCCTGCCACCGCGAGGGGATCGGCCTGGGGCTCTACTACTCGCTGGGCCGCGACTGGGAAGACCCCGACGTGCCCACCAACTGGCCCACCAAGGGCGGGCGCAGCAACCTGACCGATTACCCCGACGAGGACGCCAAAGACCTCCAGGCCTACGTCGACCGCAAGGTTCTACCCCAGCTGAGGGAGTTGCTCACGGGCTACGGCCCGGTGGCCATGATCTGGTTCGACACCCCCGAGCTGATCACCCGCGCCCAGGCCGAGACGATCCGCGAGCTGATCCACACCCTCCAGCCGGGCTGCCTGATCAACGGCCGCCTCTCCGCCCGCGTGGTAGGGGTCAAAGGGGACTACAACATCCAGGAACAGAGCCTTATCGACAGCATCAGTACCCAGCCCTGGGAGGCTTGCCTGACCATGGGCTGGAACTGGGGCTACAACAAGCACGACAAGGGTTATCGCGCGCCGGAGGTCTTTATACGACACTTGGCCGATATTGTCAGCAAGGGCGGCAACCTGCTGCTCAACGTGGGCCCGACCGACAAGGGCGCTTTTCCTCTCCAGACGCGGCCCATCTTCGCCGGGTTGCACGACTGGCTCGCAGCCAACGGCGAGGCGATCTACGGCACCCGGCCCTGGAGGATCTTCGGCGAGAATTTCGGGGATATCCCCTCCAACGAGGTGGTAAACCGGGAGTTCCATGACGCCGTCTACGACGGGACGCCCAAGGAGCGCACGGCCGATTTTCGTTTTACCAGCCGCGGGAAAATAGTCTATGTGATCGCGCGGGACGTCTATGCGCTCAAGTACACGGTGGGCTCTTTCCGTGAGGCGGGGCGCATCCGGAGGGTGAGTTTGCTCGACAGCGGGAAGAAAGTGCCCTGGACGCAGACCCCCTCGGGGCTGGAGGTGGACCTCTCCGCGGCAGGGCAGTTGACCCCCGTTTATGTACTCAAAGTAGAGATGTAGAACTTCGCCCGGCCGATGGCCTTACAAATTTCGCAAGGGCCGTTTTTTGGGGGGGCGAAAAATTTGCATTTCAATCTTTATTCGTTAATTTTGAAGATTGGATGAATGTAGACTTATGGTAAACCCCCTGCTTGGCGCTCCCTTATCCTTCCTGTACGGGCTGGGTGTAGACATCCGGAACAAATTTTTCGATCTGAATATCCTTCGGAGCGAGGAGTTTGACATCCCGGTGGTCTGCGTCGGTAACCTCACTGTGGGGGGGACCGGCAAGACGCCCGTGACCGAGTACCTGGTCGAGCACTTCGCCGGACGCTACAACCTGGCCGTGCTCTCGCTGGGCTACAAGCGCCGCACCCGGGGCTTCGTGCTGGCCACGCTGGGCTCCTCGTTCCGCGAGATCGGGGACGAACCCAAGCAGATCAAGCTCAAGTACCCCGAGATTCCGGTGGCCGTCTGCGAGAACCGCGCCGAGGGGATCCACCGTCTCCGCGAGATTCACCCCGAGACCAACCTCATCCTGCTGGACGATGCTTTCCAGCACCGCCGGGTGGAGGCCTGGGCCAACATCATCCTGATGGATTACACGCGGCCCATCTACTCCGACCACCTGCTGCCCTGGGGCTCGCTGCGCGATAGGCGCAGCCAACTCGACCGGGCCCACTTCGTGCTGGTGACCAAGTGTCCCGCGGAGATGAGCGCCCTGGATATGCGCCTGGTGCGCAAGTCGCTGGACCTGTTTCCCTACCAGTCGCTTTACTTCACCCGCATGAAGCCCGAGGCCCCGCAGCCCCTCTTCCCGGAGCAGGCCCCCGCGACGCTTGCTGCCGGCACGCCGGTGCTGGTGATGAGCGGCATTGCCAATCCGGCCCCGTTGGTCGCGTCGCTCTCGCCCCGCTACCGCGTGGCGGGCAAATTGCTCTTCGAAGACCACCACGTCTACCGGATGCGCGACCTGACCCAGGCCCTGGAGATGCTCCGCGGCCTGCCCCCCGAAACGAAGATCGTCATCACCGAAAAGGACGCCGTCAAACTGACCAACCGCAAACAAATACCCCTCGAAATCCAACAGCGGCTCTACTACCTGCCCATCCGGGTGCATTTCGTGGGGGGAACCGAGGGAGATTTCCTCCGCCAACTGGAACAATATGTCGTCACCAATCACAAATACCGCCTCCTTCATCCGGAGTAAAACCGGCTTCACGCCCGACGTGGGCATCATCCTGGGCACGGGCCTCGGGGCCCTGGCCGAGAAAATTCAGGTGGAGGCTTCGCTGGACTATACGGACATTCCCGGCTTCCCGGTCTCGACCGTCGAGGGGCATGCCGGGCGCTTGATCTTCGGGACCCTGGGCGGCCGCCGCGTGGTGGCCATGCAGGGGCGCTTCCATTATTACGAAGGGTACAGCCCCGAGCAGATCGTTTTTCCGGTGCGCGTGATGAAGGCCTTGGGCATCCGTACGCTGATCGTCTCCAACGCCAGCGGCGGGGTCAATCCCACCTTCCGGACGGGGGACGTGATGGTGATCACGGACCACATCAGCTTGTTGCCCAACCCGTTGATCGGGCCCAACGACCCCTCCCTGGGACCCCGCTTCCCGGACATGAGCGAGCCCTACAGCCGCCGCCTGATCGCCCTGGCGGACAGCGTGGCCGAAAAACAAGGGGTCGGTTTGCAGCACGGCTGCTACCTGAGCAACAGCGGGCCGACCTTCGAGACGCAGAAGGAGTACGCCTTTTACCGCACCATCGGCGCCGACACGGTGGGCATGTCGACCACCCCCGAGGTGATCGCCGCCCGCCACATGGGCCTGCCCGTGCTGGGCCTTTCGATCATCACCAACTTAGGGCTTGGGGCCCCCGAGGTGACCCACGAGGAGGTGCAGCGCGAGGGGGCCCGGGCCCAGCAAACACTCACGGCCCTGGTGGAGGGAGTGCTCTCCGAGCCGGCTTTTTTCGAATAGATTTTTAAAGCATAAGCATATGATAAACAAAGTAATATTGATCGGAAACGTGGGCATGGACCCCGAAATCCGGGCCCTCGAAGGGGGCGCCAAGGTCGCCCGCGTGCGCCTGGCCACCACCGAACGCATCTACAACCGCCAGACCCAGGAAACCAAGGAGCACACCGAGTGGCACACCGTGACCCTGTGGCGCGGCCTGGCCGACGTGGCCGACAAGTATGTCCGCAAGGGCTCGCAGCTCTACATCGAGGGCAACCTCCGCACCCGCGAGTGGACCGACAAGGACAACAACAAACGCTACAGCACCGAGATCGTGGCCAATGACCTCAAGATCCTGGGCCGCCGCGCCGAAGGCGCGGGCGCTCCGGGCGAGTACGCCGCCCCCACGGCCCCGGCTTACAGCGCCCCCGGGACGGGCGCCGCGACGGCTCCCGGCGAAATCGCCCCCGCGGGCGAGGAAGTCGACGACCTGCCTTTCTAAGGTAAGAACGCATAGGGAGGCGGGTGTATGAAGCATGCTGTATGGGTATGGTTGGCGGGTCTGTTTTTGCTGACGGCCTGCCACAAGCCCCGGGAGATTCCGGACGATAAGCTGGTGGCCATCGTGAGCGACCTCTTTCTGGCCAATGCCTATTGGTCGGGCATAGGCTTCGTACCCGATTCGCTCCGCTTCGACAGCGTCGACATCTACACCCCGGTCTTCAAGCATTACGGCTACCGGCCCGAGGATTTCACGCACACCATCCGCAACCTCTCCAAGCGCAAGAGCATCCGCCTGAGCGACCTGATGGAGAACGCCACCAAGCGCTTAGAGAACGAGGCATCGGGCTATTTCACCCAGGTGGCCAACATGGATACCCTCAGCGCCATGGCCTCGCGCTTCTACCAGCGGACGGTCTACCTCCACGATTCGCTGCGCACGCTCACCCGCCTTTCCCGCCCCGAGGACAAGCCCGACATCAGCGTGCCTCTCTTGCCGGGCCGCTACCGGGTGGAATTCGTCTACCTGGTCGACACGGCCGACCGGAGCTCCTACCTGCAATACTTCCAGCGGGTCCGGGACACCGCGGACCGCTACAGCAACAACGCCTACCGCTCCTTCACCAAGGGCAAGCGGCGCCGCGAGGAAATCCTGCTGGAGATGACGGACACGGCCCGCTACAAAGAGCTCGAAATCTTCCTGGCCTACACCGGCACCAAGGAATGGGCGGCGGATCGGCCCTCCGGAAAGACCCTCGTGAAGATCGACTCGATGCGGGTGATCCACTTGCTTCCCCCGGCCGAGGCGCTCGATTCGTTTACCCGGCGCATCCTGTTTCCCTCGCCCTGGCCCGAGGTGCCGCATCTTCCGTTGGACGCTCAAACGCCTGAAAACCATGTCGCAAGCTATCCGAAAGATCTCGTCACACTTCGCCTGGACACCGCAAGGGTGGCTCCGCTCGCCGATACTCTCGTTCGGCCCTGGCGGGCAGCTCCTGTCGATTGAGCCTTCCGAAAACGTCGACCATCACGCGGGGGTGGAGTTTTTTAGCGGCGCCCTGATCCCGGGGATGGTCAACGCTCATACGCATACAGAGCTTTCTTATTTAAAGGGAAAGATCGCTCCGGGTTGCGGTTTCGCGGGTTTCGCCGATGCCATTTCGCGGCTGCGGCACGACGTGCCCGAGCCCGAGCGGGCCGCTGCTGCGGCCTACCAGGACGCCTGGATGTACAGCCGGGGCGTCTCGGCCGTGGGGGACATTTCGAATAGCGCCTTCACCTTTGCGCACAAGGCTTCCAGCCCGGTGGCCTACCTCAATTTCATCGAGTACTTCAACCTGGCCACGACCGATTTTTCGGCCACCGACGCCGTGGCCGAGGCGGCCCGGGAGCTGGGCCTGCGCTATTCCAAGACGCCCCATTCGACCTACTCGCTTGCCGACGCCCCCTTTAGGGCCATCGCCGCGCTGGGAAATCCCCTCTCGATTCACTTTATGGAGAGCCGCGCCGAGGCCGAATTGTTCGAGGGCCGCGGATCGCTGCACGAACGCAATGGGCGCATGGGCCTGCCGGTCGATTTCGCGCACTACGGCTCGCCCGCCGGGCGGATCGTCGGAAGCGTTCCCCCGGAGAAAGACATTTTGTTAATCCACAATACGTTTGTGGATGAAGAAGTGGTCGAGCGGGTCGAAAACCACTTCCGGGGCTCCGTCACCTGGGTGCTTTGCCCCCGCTCGAACGCCTACATCGAGGGGGCCCGCCCGCCGGTGGAGCTGCTGCGCCGCAAGGGCGTGCGCCTGGCCCTGGGCACCGACAGCCTGGCTTCGAACGACGACCTCTCGATGGTCGAGGAGATGAAGCTGCTGTGCAAGATGGGGGCTCCGCTCCGGGAAATCATCCGCTGGGCCACCCTCGGCGGGGCCGAAGCCCTGGGCGTGGACGACTGGGCGGGCTCTTTCCAGGTGGGCAAACACCCCGGGGCCGTGCTGCTCAGCGGGATCGACTGGGAGCGGGATGCGCTGCTGCCCAATGCCGAGACCAAACGCATCCTTTAATAGATAGTAATGAAAAAGAGTGTCTTACTCCTGTTCGCCCTGTTTCTCTGTGGTGCTGTGAATGCGAAAAAACCCTACGATCCCTCGCTCGATTCCGCCTGCGTGCGTCTGCCGAAAACTCCCGTGGAACAGTGGTCTGGTCAGTACCTCTGGTATCCCGGCCAACTCAGCGCCCACAAACAGCAGCAATTGCAGACCCTCTCGCGCGAACGGTGCACCTACGTGGGCTACCCCGGAAAATTTTTCGCTCCCCTCGACCGGGCCTCTTTCCGCAAAACGGTCAAAACCACCGCTCCGCGGCAACTGCGCTGGTCCGCTCCGGGCAGCGTTTCCGTGCGCATCGACGGCCGCCAGTTGGAAAACGGTCTGCGGGAATGGACGCTGCCTGCCGGGCGGCACTCTCTGTACTTTGAAGTCACCTCTCCGGGACGGCTCCCCTGCCTGATCCTGGAGGGAGCGGGGGTATCCGATCCCGCCGGCTGGCAGGTAAGCCTGGACGGCACTGCCTGGCGGACTCCCGAGCACGACCCGCGTTACGATTCTCCCCAGCGGCGGCCCGACGACCCCCAGGAGGAGCGCTATGCCATCCGGCCCGAGAGGACGATCCTTTTCGACAACGTCACCCGGAGGGGCGATACGCTCCGCTTCGCGCCGGGCGGTTGCGCCATCCTCGACTTCCGGCACGACGAGCTCGGCATCGTCCGGCTCACCGCACAAGGAAAGGGGACGCTCACTTTCAATCCGGGCGAAAGCCCCGAGGAAGCCCTCAACCGCCGGGAAGTGGACTACGAACAACGCCCCCTGGCGACCGTGACGCTCGGCGACACGCCCCGCGAGATCGTCCTGCCCGAGCGCGCCCTGCGTTTCCTGCGCATCGAGAGCAGCGGGCCCAGCACCGTCTCCTCGGTGGTCTTCGAGGCCGGGCTGTGGCCCGTGGAGCACGCAATGCAGTTCGAATGCAGCGATCCGCTGCTCAACCGGATCTGGGAAATGGGCGCGGCGACGGTCCACACGGGCATGCACGATTTCTACCTGGACGGCATCAAACGCGACGGCCTGCCCTGGGCGATGGACGTGGTGCAGACGGCCCTGGCGGGCGACTACCTGTTCGGCGACCGGCAGGTCTCGCGCAACGGGATCTCGATGGCCCTGATGCCCCTCGACCCGCAATCGACGGACCTGGGCATCGTCGATTTTCCGCTCTACGCGCTCATTGGGATCAAGCATGACTACCTGCGCTACGGCGACTTTTCCACCGCGGAGTTGTTCAAGGACCGAATGATGCAATTACTTGATTTTTACGCCTCTCGCCTCGACGAAAAGGGCTTTTTGTCGGGACACCCCTCCCAGGACGGTTTCCTGCCCTCCTGGGCCACCATGCTGGGGCCCGAAAAGGGCGGGCAGGCGGCCTACGGGCAGATGATCCTGGCTCTGAATTTTGAGATAGGGGCTTATTTCGCAACCCTTTGGGGTGAACGTAAGTTGGCCCAGAAATACGAAGCCACTTCTTTAAAAATTCGCGAAAACATCTTACGCTATTTCTGGGACGACGAGCGCGGAGCCTTCATAAACGGCCTGCTCGCGGACGGCACCCCCGACCGCCGGATTTCCCACCACGCCCAGTTTTGGGGCATCCTGACGGGACTTTTCCCGCCCGAGCGCTACGACCATTATTTCGACACCATCCTGCCCGCGATGGAGTACCACCATCAGACTTACAGCATCGAGAAGGGGTACGAATTTCTGGCCTACGTGAAAGCCGGACGCACCGCGGACCTGATGCGCATCCTCACCGACGTCTGGGGCGGCTGGGTCCAACAGGGCTTTTCGCGCTTCCCCGAGAATATCTTTCCGGACTATTCCCGCACCGAACAACTGGCCTTCTACGACCGTCCCTACGGGCTGAGCCTCTGCCACCCCTGCAACGGCGTGCCGCCCCTGCTGGCGGTGCTGCACGGGGTGATGGGCTTCTCGCAGTCGGATTCCGCTCCGGCGGAGTACACCCTCGCGCCGCAGTTGGGCGAACTCGGCTGGTTCCGGGGACGAATCCCGGTGAAGGAGGGGTTTATTGAATTGAAAGTTTCCCGGGAGAACGGTATGGAACTCAGCGTACCCGCGGGATGCACGGTGCATGTCGCCGACGCGCAGTCGGCGCGCCGGCTGCTGAGCGCCGCCCGGCCCGGGCGCTATACCGTGAAATTTTAAAAACCCGTCCCGTTTGGCATAGTAAATGATAAGTTTAAAAGTAAACTTATCTGCTATGCGACAAACTTTTACACTGTGGGCGGCGGCCGGGCTGCTGGCCCTCTTGAGTGCCGGAGCGCAGGCCCAGGAGGGTTTCCCGCTCTCCGCAGACCTGGATACCTCCCACCGGGTAGCCTACCGCAACGGTGCCCCCCTGGGCGCGGGCAGCCGTCCCCAGGACTGGAAGCGCACCGAAAAAGGCAGGTACGTCTACTCCCCCGAAAAACCCAAAGTCGGCTTCAAGGACTCCCTCGACGGGGCCTTTGACATGAGCGACTGGCTCATTACCAAAAAGGGCTTCCTGCCCTTCCCGGTGCTGATCACCGAACCGGCCCTGGGCGGCTTCGGCCTGGGCGTGGCCCCGGTTTTTATCCAGCCCGTGGCCCCCACCGTCCTCAACGGCAAGGTCTACCCCAACATGCCCAACGTCACGGCGGGCTTCGCCGCCTATACCCTCAACGACACCTGGATGGTGGGCGCCGGCCGCATGGGAAGCATCCCCAAGTGGAAAATGCACTACAAGCTGGGTGGGGCTTACGCCGACGTCAACATGAATTTCTACCACCACTTCGAGCTGCTGGGCGACCAGAAGTTCGAGTTCAACATCCGCTCCGTGCCCGTTTACGGCTACCTGGGCAAAATCCTGCCCAACCCCCGCTTCGAGATCGGGATCGACTACCTGTACATGTACTCCAAGCTGAAACTCGCCAATGGAGGCGACCTGCCCGCCTTTGTTACGGACAAAGAGGTGAAAAGCCACGTCTCCAACCTGGGCTTGCAGGCGAGCTACGACTCCCGGGACAACACCTTCACCCCCGACAAGGGGATCAAGACTTACCTGCACGGCCGTTGGAGCAATCCGGTCATCGGCAGCGACTACCGCTACGGCAACCTCGAGGGGGCCTTTTACTGGTTCCTCCAGTACGGCGATAAGCGGCCCTTCGTCACGGGTATCCGCGTGGACGTGCAGCAGGTGTTCGGGACGGCGCCTTTCTACCTGAAACCCTTCGTCGATATGCGCGGGGTGCCCGCCAACCGCTACCAGGGCAACAGCACCGCGCTTATCGAGGTCGAGCAGCGCTGGGATCTTTACAAGCGTTGGAGTTTGCTGCTCTTCGGCGGGACCGGCAAGGGGTTTGATTCGTATTCGCAGTTTGGGAAGGCGGACTGGGCCTACGGCTACGGTGCTGGTTTCCGGTATCTGATAGCCCGCAAACTGAAATTGAGAATGGGAGCCGACTTCGCCATGGGCAACGAAGGCTTCGCCTACTACCTGGTTTTCGGAAGTACATGGATGAGACAATAGGCGGGGACTTGCACATATTGCACGCCATCTTTGACTTATCTTTTTGGCCTCCAATCCTCACATACGTTTAAGTATGCTCCGGTTGGAGGCCAAAAAGATAAACCAAATCTGACGCACACTATGCACAAGCCTTGGGCGCGGTGGGGGTGCCAATACTATAAGAGACCGGATACTCCGGTCTCTTATATTATAGGTGTTGGATGTTTTGGAGTAGCTCGGACATGGGCTGTCCGGTCTCGGGGTGGAGCCAGTCGGGGAGCACCTCGGCCAGGGGGCTCAGGACGAACTCGCGTTGGGCGATCAGGGGGTGGGGGATGCTCAGGCGGGGGGTGTGGATGATCTGCCGGCCGTAAAAGAGGATGTCTATGTCTATCGGGCGGGAGTGGTAGGTGCGCTTCCCGTTGGCGCCGCCGGGCTCCCGCTGGCGTCCCAGTTCTTGTTCGATCTGCTGGGCCGCGTCGAGCACCTCCTCCGCACAGAGGTCGGTTTCGAGCACCAGGACCTGGTTCAAAAAGGGATCGGGGGCTTCGAAGCCCCAGGGGGCGGAGCTTTGTACGGTAGAGTGCATCCGTTCGGGGCCCACGCGGCGGATCAACTGCCGGCGGGCTTTTTCGAGTGTCCGGGCCACCGCGCCCAGGTTGCCTCCGGTCAGCAGGACGACTTGGGTCATGGCTTTAAGGGACCGATGAGTTTGCTCACCGTCAGGGCGAAATGCGGAAAAATGATCTTCGGATTGCCGTTCTGGCCCACTTGGCGGATCACGAGTTCCAGCTCGGCGACCAGTTGCTCGATGTTGTCGTTGTTGACGAAGGGGGAAAAGCGTTTGCAGAAGTCGTACTCCTTGCCGAAAAGAAACGAGATAGAGTCCATCCCCGCGGTCAGCATGTAGCTGTCGCGCAGCAGGCGGATGGCGTTCTCCATCAGGGCGCGCTGTTCCTCGCGTCCCATCGCCGCCACGCCCTCGGCCCATTCCAGCAGTTCCATGTGGCGGTTCTCGTAGCTCAGCCTCATCAGGCGGATAAACCACTCCAGCGATTCCTGCTCCTCGCCGTCCAGCACCGCCTCGGCCAGGCGGTCGGCTTCGAGCCGGTCGCCCCGCGAGAGGCGGGCGATCTTTTCGGCTTCTCCTTGCGGCAGGCCCTTGGCCGCCAGGTAGGGGGTGAGTTCTTCGCTTTCCAGGGCGGGGATCGTCAGGCTCTGCACCCGCGAGAGGATGGTGGGGAGGAGTTTTTCGGGCGTGCGGCTCACCAGCAGGAAGAGCGTTTTGTCCCAGGGTTCTTCCAGTATCTTCAGTAATTTGTTGGCCGCCTGGGTATTCATCCGCTCCGGGAGCCAGATGATCACGATCTTGTACTCCGATTCGAAGGACTTGAACGAGAGGTTGCGGATGATCTCGTCCGCCTCGAAGGTGCTGATGTTGCCCAGTTTGTTGTCGATCTCGATGGCCTCATACCACTGTTTTTCACTGAAATAGCCTCCCGTGCTCCCGGCGGTCTCGCGCCAGGGGGCCAGGAAGTGGCTGCTCAGGGGTTTTTCGCCCGAGGATTTTCCCTTGGGGGAGTTGACCGGGAAGACGAAATGCAGATCGGGGTGGGCCAGCTGCGTGATCTGGTGGCAGGAGGGGCACTTGCCGCAGGAGTCGCCCCCCTGGCGGTCGGTGCAGTGGATATACTGGGCGTAGGCGATGGCCAGGGGCAGGGCTCCCGTGCCTTCGGCCCCCGCGAAGAGCTGGGCGTGGCTGATGCGGCCCGCTTCGACGCTGCGCACGAGGTGGGCTTTTACGCGATCCTGTCCGAGTATATCCTTGAATTGCATGGGCGTAAATTGTGCTGAGAATTACCCTTTTAAAAGTTTATCGATGCCGCTGATGTATTCCAGCGAGTCGTCCACATAAAAGGCCAGTTCGGGCACGTGGCGCAACTGGTGCTTGACCCGTGTGCCCAACAGGCCCCGGATCGCGCGGTTGTTTTCGGCCAGAGAGGCCATCACCTGCTCGTGGCGGTCGAAGGGGAAGATGCTCAGGTAGACCTTGGCCAGCGAAAAGTCGGGGCTCATGCGCACCAGGGTCACCGAGACCATCGCCCCGTGCAGCCAGGGGGTGGCCTCGCGGCTCATGATCTCGCTCATGTCGCGTTGGATCTGGCGGCCGATTTTTTGCTGGCGGGTTGTTTCCGGTTGGTTATTATGGCTCATAACATGGATTTTTCAAGACGTGCGAAAAGCGGTTCTTTCCGGAAGGTGGCGGCCATCTTTTCCCCTTTGGGCGAAGATGTTTTGCGGTCTTTGGGGGCCGGTTCCGACGCGGGCGTAGTCAGCGGCGGCTCGTTCTCCGGCGTAAGCGGGCGGCGGTGCAGGCTGTCCACTTTCCTGAAAATGGTGTCGGCTTCGAGCCGCTCCAGGCTGTCCAGGGGCGCCCCCTCCGGCAGGCCCTCCTTCTGTTGCTGGCGGAGGATGCGCCGGGCCTGGGCCTCCTCGATGCGCAGGGCCATCTTCTTGCTCGGGGCCGAGCGCAGGCCGCCCTTGCCGAGGCGGTAGTAGATCCCCAGCGAGATGTTGATGTTGTCCAGGGGCGACTCGGTCGGGTTGGGGGCGTACTTCACCTTGGTGCGCAGGACGTCCGAGAAGCCGAACGAGTAGCGCGCCTCGGCGGTGATGTCCCAGCGTCCCGCCAGCACCGAGATCCCGCCGCCCCCGCAGAGGCCGTAGCCGAAGCGGGCGTCCCGCACCAGCTTCATGGGATAGGGCCCCTTGTCGAAGACCCCCGCCGAGCAGTCGTACCACTGCTCCGAGTTGAGGTTGTAGGAGAACTGCACCCCCAGGTTGATGAAAAACCGGGCCTTGCGCTGGAAAAAATAGAAGTGGGGCTGCCACATAAAAGGCAGCTCGAAGCTGTTGATCGTCCGGTGGTAGGAGGTGTCGGCGTCTGGAAATTCGCGGGTGACGTAGCCCTTGCCGGTGTACTGGAGGTCGATCTGGATCGCCCCCACGTACTTCGTTTCGGTGAAAAATTTATAGGAGACCCCGCCCGAGTAGAGGCCCCACTGCATGGAGGTCTCCTCCTGGGGCTTGAGGCGCACGCTGCCACCTCCCCAGCCTCCGCGCACCCCCACGTAATGCTGGGCTCCGGCGGTGGATACGGCCAGGGTGAACAGTGCGGAAAGGGCTATTTTCAGGAAGTTGCGCATGCGTTTTTCTTGGGGGCGAAGTTAGAGTTTGTCTAAAATTTATTTACACAAAATCTCATGGCCCCTTTTTTGTGCTTTTTTCACCCACCTCAGGCACCGTGGGACACCGCCACGCTTTCTTCGGTGGGCAAAAAAATCATCAAAAAATTGACTCATAATCTTTTATATAAATAAAATTTAGACAAACTCTTAGTAACTGCCGGATCGTCCGCCGCCGCCACGGTTGCCGCCTGAGCTGCCTCCGTGGGAGTGGCCTTGTTCCTTGCGCCGCTTGATGGCCGCTTCTTTTTCCTCGGCCAGTTTTTTGAAGCGGATGGCCTCGCGGCGGGCGATGATCTGTTCCATGCGCTCCATGGTCATCGGGGCGAACAGCTCGGCCATGTCCAGTTCGTAGGCCAGTTCCCAGTTCTCCTTGGCGGCGAGCAGGTCGCTGCCGTCCGGGGCCACGAATATCTCCGCCCGTTCGGGCTGGCGGCGTTCGAGAATCGAGCCGGTGTCCCAGACGCCGTTGCCGTTGCTGTCGTCGATCACCCGGATGCGGACCTTGCCCGGGGCGATGTAGCGGAAGATGTGTTTGCCCGTGGTGAGGTGGCGTTTCTCATCGAGCGTCTGGCCCTGCTCGCTGAGCAGCTCCACGGTGTATTGGCTCTCGGGGGTTTGGCCCTTGATGTTCAGCACCACCGTGGCGAATTTATCGGGGTCGTGGATGCCGAATTCCGAGTTCAGCGTGTCGTTTTGCTCCCCGTTGGCGTTGTGGAACGTGCCCGCCGGGATCATCAGCTTGTAGCGCGAGCCCGGTTTCCAGGGGGCTTTCAAGGTCCATTCCCGGATTTTGACGCTGTCCTGCGTGAAGCTCACGGGCACTGCGGCACCCGGGTTTTTCTCTCCTTCGGGCAGTTGTTCGAGCAGGATGGCGGCCGTGTCGAGTTGCGTGAGCGGAACGGAGAACGAGAAGGCGATGTGCTGCTCGGGGTTGACCTGGCCTGAGGGGATCACGGACACCTTGAACGGATTGGGGAGCTTTTCGGGCTCCTTGCCGGACTCCACCTTTTTCTTGGTTTCCTTGACCTTCGGGGCCTTCCAGAAGAGTTTCAGGGCCACCGTGTCAGGAGCGTAGTTCATCACGCTGTCCTGCTTGAGGTAGATGAGCGTGCCCCGGAGCGTGTCGGGCAGCGATAAGCCCGTCGAGTCGATCCACAGCGCCAGGGAGTCACGGCCCTTGGTGAGGTACTCCCGTTGGATGCGGGCGGAGTCGATGCCCTCGAACGAGAGCCGTTGGATCTGCGGGTGCGGGGCCCCGAAGTAAAGGTCTACGCGGTTGCCCGAGGGGCGCCGGCTCGTGCTGAGGGTCTGCCGCCGCACGGGGGGCTCCATAAAGAAGCGCAGCAGCATCTGCGGCGAGGCCTGCAGGTAGTTGCGCGTAGTGTCGTACCACACGTCGAAGGAGGGCATCTCCAGCGGGTTGCACAGAGAGTCCAGGAAGGCCACCCGGTCGACGCCCGGCTGGTAGTGGCGGTCGCCGTTCTGGTCGTCCAGGCCGATGATCCGGTAGGGCATGGGCTTGAGGTTTTCGGCCAGGAAAATGCCGTTGGGGAAGGCCCTGCCCACGCTCAGCGCCCGGCTGTTGTAGATCGTCGAGTCGCAGCCCGGGATGCTGTCCGCGGCGGGGTCGAAGAAGAAGACGAAGGGGCCCGGCAGCGTGTCGGTGGTGTAGGCGTTGACCGCGTAGCCCGAGACCACCAGCGAGTCGATCTCCGCCCCCGTCGAGAAGACGTAGCGCAGGCCCGTGTAGGGGTTGCCCTCGTTGTTGTCGGCGATGCTGCGGCCGAAGTTGAGCGAATAGGTCTGGTCGGGAAGCAGGGTGTCCTGGATGTCCACCTGGATGCCGCGGCCCTTGAGCACCAGGCTCGGGGACTTCTTCATGAAGGGCGAGGTGAAAAACTCCTTCTGCTGGTCCTTGATCTGGACGTACTCGTTGAAGCCGATGAAGATCCGCTTGCCCGTGAAATTAGTCGTCCCGAATTTCGGGATCATCGTGTCGATCACGGGAGGCAGACTGTCCCGGGGCCCTCCCTGCGGCATCCCGATCTGGGCGCAACGGCTCAGCAGGCCCGTCGCGAAAAAGGCGAGGACGGCCAGGGGAAGCAGGGAATTTTTGTAGTTGCCCATATTCGGTAATCGTAAGATTCAGTTGCGCCAAAGCCCTCGGCTTTGGCAAAGTCCCCCTTTTCAAAGGGGGGGTTAGGGGGTTTGTCTGGGTGAGGTGAGTTTCACGGATTCAAACGACTGAATAAGCATGCACTATACTTGTGACGGTTCCGTTTGAATTCGTGAAGCTCACCTCTGTCGGTCCATTTCTCGCTTGGCGTCCTTTTCCTTGATGTATTCTCGCTTGTCGAAGTTTTTGCGTCCGCGCGCCAGCCCGATCTGGAGTTTTGCTAAGCCCTTTTCGTTGATGAAGAGCTTCATACCCACGATGGTCAGCCCCTTGTCCTGGAGGGAGCGCTCGAGTTTGGCCAGTTCGCGGCCCTGCAACAGCAACTTGCGGTCCCGGCGCGGGGCATGGTTGTTGTACGTTCCCCAATGGTACTCCGAGATATTCATGCCCCGGACATAGAGTTCGTGGTTGTGGAAGTAGCAGTAGCAATCCACCAGGGAGGCTTTCCCCAGGCGCAGCGATTTGATCTCGGTACCCGAAAGCACGATCCCGGCGATGTAGGTGTCGAGGATCTCGTAGTCGTACGTCGCCCGTTTGTTGCGGATGGATATGTTGCGGAAGTCTGCCATGGAATTGCCCGGCCGCCACGCACCTTGTATATAAGGCGGCGGGCCGTGGGGCAAAGGTAATAAATTTACGGTGAGTTTTACGCATTCGCCGGCCTCCCCGAAAGAGATGCCTTCCCGGCTCGGGGAAACCGTGCCGTCCGGATTTTCCGGACCACGGGAGGGGGGCGAATGATGAAATGGGACCCGAATCCGGCAATGCCGCCGCCGGAGCGCCGTTATTTGTGCTGGGTCCGGTTGTTGGGCCGGTATTTCCCTGTGTTCTTGCTGGTTCGGGGAACGGTTTTGGGGGTGAAAAACCCGGAAGAGCCGTTCCCCTTGCGGACGCGATGCCCCAAAATGGTTTGTTTTTGCTCTATTTGGACATTATTCAGCGCGTTTTCGTCCAAAATTACGCTATTTTTAGTCATTCTGCGTATATCTTTTAGAATAACTTCGTTGTTGGGGTATTCCTGGTTGTATTCGTAGGCTTTCGCGCGCATGTATTTGGCGATGATAACCGCCCGCATGGCCCTCTGGCGCTCATCTTCCACCAGGGGGAGCTGGCCGAGCATCTCCTCGATGTGTTTCCCGTATTGTTTGAACGCGATCTTCTTCGTCGGATAGGACAGTTTCTCGGGCTTGGGCGAAATGGCCTCAGACGAGGGTCTGGGGTAGGGTGAATCAACATCCAATTGAAAACCGGAGATCAAAAAAAGATGGTCCCACAATTTGTGATTGAAATCCGCAGCGTCCCGTAGCACCGGATTGAGGTTGCCCATGATGCTAATCACCACCCGAGCCTGGCTGTTTCGTAATTCTCGGTCCTCGATAGTCATCAAATAATCAACCATTTGGCTGATGTGACGGCCGTACTCGGGGAGAGCGAGCTTTTTACGTTGGTAATTATAATTTTTCTCCATAATTTTGGGTATAAAATCTTCGAAAAAGAGAGCTGGCTCCGCCGAATTGATCCATTCGGGCGGAAAAATGCTTGAAAAAGACGAACTCAGGGAGTGTTTCGGAAGGCACTTTCGATCCCAAGGGTCGGAACCTCAGAGAGAGGGGGCCTTGGTTCATGCGGGAAATTCCGTATCTTTGACGCAAAGATATATGGGATTTGTGAGAACGGCAAAATTTATATCCAATATTAAGATAAAATTGTTATGCTAAGTATTTTGGTTATTGACGGTGAGCGAAGTATTCGTAATACCCTCAAGGAAAGGCTCGAGTATGAAGGTTTCGTGGTAGAGACTGCAGAGACCGGAGATGATGCACTTTCTTATTACGGCAGGCGGGCATTCGACGTCGCCCTCTGCGACATGCAAATCCAGGATTGCGACGCATACGATCTCATCAGCCGGGTGCACGAGCACTCGCCCAATTTTCCCTTTATTATGCTCTCCTCGCTCAAGAGCGTCGATTCGGCGGTGAACATCATGCGCCACGGGGCCTTCGACTACCTGGCCAAGCCCCTCGATATGAATCGCCTGCTGGCCTCGATCCGCGAAGCCAAGGAAGAGCGCAAGCACATGGAGGAGCACGTTTTGCTGGCCCACACCGACGGCCGCCTGCCGGACCACGTTCCGGTGGTCCCCGCGCCTGCCGAATCCGCCGCCCCGGCCAAGGGCCGTTCCCGCAGCGGGATCGTCTCCATCCCCGTGCCCGAGATCATCGGCGCCTCGAAAGCCATCACACAGGTCAAACGCCTTATCGAGAAAGTAGCGCCCTCCGAGGCCCGGGTCCTGATCCTGGGGGCCAACGGGACCGGCAAGGAGCTGGTCGCCCACTCGCTTCACCAGCGTAGCGCCCGCCAGGGAGGAGCCTTCGTGGAGGTCAACTGCGCCGCCATCCCTTCGGAACTGATCGAGAGCGAACTCTTCGGCCACGAGAAGGGGGCCTTCACCTCGGCCATCCGCCAGCGCAAAGGCAAGTTCGAGCAGGCCCACGGCGGAACCCTCTTCCTGGACGAGATCGGCGACATGAGCCTCTCGGCCCAGGCCAAGGTGCTGCGCGCCCTGCAGGAACACAAGATCAGCCGCGTGGGCAGCGACCAGGACATCCGGGTGGACGTGCGGGTCGTGGCCGCCACCAACAAGGACCTCCAAAAGGAGATCGCCGCGGGGAATTTCCGCGAAGACCTCTACCACCGCCTCAGCGTCATCGTGGTCCGGGTGCCGCCCCTCAAGGAGCGCCTGGAGGACATCCCGGTGCTGGTGGACCATTTCATCCGGCAGATCTGCGCCGAATACAGCATGACCGACAAGGAGATCGAAAACGAGGCCCTGGCCGAACTCATGAAAATGGAGTGGAGCGGCAACATCCGCGAGCTGCGCAACGTGGTCGAGCGATTGATTATCCTCAGCGGCGAGAAGATCGAATTGGACGATGTGCAGACCTACGCCCTCGGCGCCGCCTAACCCTTTCCGAAACTACCCCTACCTTATACTTCCCCGGCCCGAAAGGCCGGGGATTTTTTTTGCTCCGGGGAGAGGGGGGTGATAAAAAGCCCCTTCGCCTCTAAAATTCTAATTCTCTAGAATGTTACCCCTATTGAAATAGGGGGTATATGCGAAAAATAATAAAAATATTTACGGATACATGAAATTTACAGGGGGGTCTCCGAAAAATAATTCGTATTTTTGTACCGGAAACCCCCTAAAAATAGTATGTGATGAAAAAAAGATGGTTTATTCTCTTCGGCTGTTTACTCTTCCTCTCCTTGTTGGGCCTGTGGGTGGACGAACCTGCGGATTTGTTCTCGTTCGGGCCCGGCGTGGATAAGGCGGATGTCGCCTGGATGATTACCGCCACGATTTTCGTGCTGATGATGACCCCCGGGCTCTCGTTTTTCTACGGAGGCATGGTGCGCTCCAAGAACATCATCTCCACGATCCTCCAAAGTTTTATCGCCATGGGGCTCATCAGCGTCCTGTGGGTGGTCGTCGGATTCAGCCTCGCCTTCGGCGATGACGCGGGCCACTTCATCGGCGACCCCTCCACTTTTTTCCTCTTTCAGAACGTGGGCGGCGGCGTCGACCACCCGCTGGCCCGGAGCCTGGGCTTAAGCATCCCGCTGGCTCTCTACGCGCTTTTCCAGATGAAGTTCGCCATCATCACCCCCTCGCTCATCACCGGCTCCTTCGCCGAGCGGGTCCGCTTCTCGGGCTACATGCTCTTTATTATCCTCTTCTCGATCTTCGTTTACTGCCCCCTGGCGCACTGGACCTGGCACCCGGAGGGATTTTTGAACATTCTGCACGTCAAAGACTTCGCCGGGGGAATCGTCGTCCATGCCTCTTCCGGCGTCGCGGCCTTGGCCGGGGCTTTCTTTCTGGGGCGCCGGCGCAGCTCGGAACACAAACCGGCCAGCATCCCCTTCGTGCTTCTGGGTACGGCCATGCTCTGGCTGGGGTGGTTCGGCTTTAACGCCGGCTCTTCGCTCGCGGCCGACGGAATCGCCGTCAAGGCCTTTCTCAACACCAACACCGCCTCGGCCGCGGCCATGATCACCTGGGTGGTCTTCGACGCCCTCCAGGGGCGCAAGCCTTCGGCCCTGGGCGCGGCCATCGGGGCCGTGGTGGGCCTGGTGGCCATCACCCCCTCGGCCGGCTGGGTCACCACGGGCGAGAGCATCTTCATCGCCTTCGCCACGGCCATCCTCTGCAACGGGGCCGTCACCTGGAAAAACGCCAAGCACCGCTTCGACGACGCGCTGGACGTCTTCCCCACCCACGGCGTCGGGGGGATCGTCGGGACAATCTTCACCGGGATCTTCGTCTACGAGGCCGACTCGGGCATCACCCACCTGCACAGTTTTCTGAACCACCTGCTGGCCATCGTGGTCGTCTGCGGTTACACCTTTGTCGTCAGCTACGCCCTCTACTGGCTGGTCAACAAGATGATCCGGCTGCGGGTTTCTGGAAAGAGCGAGGCCGTCGGCCTGGACTGCAGCCAGCACGGCGAGCGCTACGGCGGGGAATCCCTCCCTCGGGAACTGGCCGAATACGATGAATAGTTTTTAAGAATATATATTTATAGTTTTAAAAACTATAAATAAAATCGCGTGACAGGTTTGGCGGCTTGGCGGTAAATTTTTACCTTTGGAGAAACAACGGGTAACGGCTCCAAATGATTAGCGCCCTGACGACGCATACCATCGCATGCGATATGTGCAGCCAACCCACAACCGAGACATTCCCTTATTTATGGCTACTTTTGAAGTAAGGGGCGGAGTTCCCCTCCAGGGTGAAATCACCCCCCAGGGCGCCAAGAACGAGGCCCTCCAGATCCTCTGCGCCACCCTGCTGACCCCCGAAAAGGTCACCGTGCACAACGTGCCGGAGATCGTCGACGTCCTCCAACTCATCGACCTGCTCCGCAGCATGGGCGTGCGTGTCGAACAGCTCGGCCCCGGCAGCTACTCCTTCGAAGCCCGGGAGATCGATCTCGGCTACCTCTGCAGCGAGGATTACTGCAAACGCTCGGCCCGCCTGCGCGGCTCGGTGATGATGGTAGGACCGCTGCTGGCGCGCTTCGGCAAGGGATTTATCCCCAAACCCGGGGGCGACAAGATCGGCCGCCGGAGGCTGGACACCCACTTCATCGGTTTTCAGCACCTGGGCGCGACCTTCAATTTCGACACCGACACCAACTATTACAGCGTCGAGGCCGAAAAACTCAAGGGAACTTACATGCTCCTCGACGAGGCTTCGGTGACCGGCACGGCCAACCTCGTCATGGCCGCCGTGCTGGCCGAGGGGACGACCACGCTCTACAACGCCGCCTGCGAGCCTTACCTCCAGCAACTCTGCAAGATGCTGGTGCGCATGGGCGCCCGCATCTCGGGCATCGCCTCCAACCTGCTGGTCATCGAGGGCGTTTCCGAATTACATGGTACCGAGCACACCCTGCTGCCGGACATGATCGAAGTGGGCAGCTTCATCGGCCTGGCCGCCATGACCCGCAGCGAGATCACCATCAAGAACGTCTCCTACGAAAACCTCGGCATCATCCCCGCCCAGTTCGCCCGCATGGGCATCCGCTTCGAGCAGCGGGGCGACGACATCTACATCCCCCGCCACGAGGGCTACCAGATCGAGAGTTTCATCGACGGCTCGATCATGACCATCGCCGACGCGCCCTGGCCGGGCCTGACCCCCGACCTGCTGTCGGTCTTCCTGGTGGTGGCCACCCAGGCCAAGGGGGCGGTGCTGATCCACCAGAAAATGTTTGAGAGCCGCCTGTTCTTCGTCGATAAACTCATCGACATGGGCGCCCAGATTATCCTCTGCGACCCCCACCGCGCCACGGTCATCGGCCACAACCACCAGATGGGCCTGCGCCCCACGGTGATGTCGTCGCCCGACATCCGCGCCGGGGTGGCTCTCTTGATCGCCGCCCTCTCGGCCGAGGGCCGCAGCATCATCCAGAACGTCGAGCAGATCGACCGGGGCTACCAGGACATCGACGGGAGATTAAATGCCCTCGGCGCGCGTATCAAAAGAATTGATTAAAAACTCCGAAATAGCCAATACAGAAAAAAGTCCGGAACCCCGGACTTTTTTCTGCTCGACACCTTATTTTTGAACCATGAAAGAATCCGGCACCCCCCTCCCCGAAAAGCATCCCTTCGAGTTTTTCCTCCCGCCCGGGGCCCGGCTGCTGATGCTGGGCAGCTTCCCGCCCAAGCCCCTGCGCTGGTCGATGCCGTTTTTCTACCCCAACCTCCAGAACGACATGTGGCGCATCCTGGGCCTGATCTTCTTCGGAAACCGGGACGCCCTGCTCGCCCCCGGCGGCAAGGCCTTCGACGAAGCCCGCATCCGCGCCTTCTGCACCGAGGCGGGCATCGCCCTGGGAGACACCGCCCTGAGTGCCATCCGGCTAAAGGACAATGCCTCCGACCAGTTCCTCGAAGTGGCCGAAACCATCGACCTCGAAAAGACGCTCGCCCAACTGCCCGCCTGCCGGGGCATCGCCACCACGGGCCAGAAGGCCACCGACACCCTGCTCTCGATCTTCGACTCACCCGCGCCTCCCGTGGGCGGAAGCGTCCCGGTCTGTTGGGGCGGCCGTCCCCTCGAATTTTTCCGTATGCCCTCCTCCTCGCGCGCCTACCCCAAGCCCCTGGCTGAGAAAGCCGCTCTCTACAAAACCATGTTCGAAAAATTGGGAATGCTATAAAAAACGGGCCCCGTCAAGGAGCCCGAATCAGTTTACAAAAAGCGGCGGAAGATCCACCAAACACCGCCCAAGGCGGCCAGCGCTAAGGCGATCCAAAGCCAGCAGGCCCCCCCGGAGCGTTTGCGCCCGGAAAGCTCACTCCGCGCTTCGCGTTTCAGTGTTCCGCGTTCCTCCTGTCTCAAAGTGCTGTCCACCAGTTCCACATTCCGGCTATGAGCCGTCAGCGTACTTTTAGAAATTCGCTTGACAGCCAGCGGAGCCGCCTCCGAAAAAGCCTCCCGGCCACCGTCCGGAAAAACAGCAGGAGGAAAAAACTCCACCTCGATGCGCTCCAGCATCTCCTGCCGAAGCCGCTCGCCATGCCGGCGCAAAGATTCCTCCCGCACCCGCTCGGCCGCGCTGTCCGAGAATACCGCCGAGCTACTCTGTACCGCCCGCCGCGAGCCACACCCGCTCCCCAAAAGAAGCAGCAGGCTAAAACAAAAAAGGATGCATCTCATCGGGAAAGCGTTTTTGAAGCCACCGCCGGAATTCCCCCACGGTGATCTCCCCGTTGCGGTCCAGGTCGATGGCCGGATTCTGGGAGGCGATCAGAGAAGCACTCAGGGAAGCCGTCCGCAAAACAAACTCCTCCCCCTTGCCCAAAGCCGCCGGGAAAAAACAACAAAGATAGAGGTCCGGAAAATTCCGGCAGCGAGAAGCATAAGGCCGGAAAAACCGCTCCACATACGCCAGTTGCCGCTCGGCGTCCATGTGCAAAAGAGCCTCACAAGAAGTCCCCAGCCCCCGGGCCGTAGCCGGCATAAACTGGATCAAGCCCGTAGCCCCGCCCCGGGGATTGCGGGCCCGGGGATTAAGCCCGCTCTCACTCCACATCAAAGCCATCAAATGGTCGGGATGAATCCCCAACCGCCCGCAGAGATCCCGGACTTTCAAAGCAAAATTTTCAGAAACAAGTTTTTCAAAAAGCATAGTCATTCAATTAACGTGAGTTCGGGATTTTATCCCGAACAACCTTTGAGCAATCGGCCTTGTAGGCCGATTGCAAGCCCTCCCTTATCAAAGGGAGGGTAGGGGAGGGATTTTCAGCCCTAAATCGGCTTTGAAAAAGTCGATAACGTGTAGTTCGGGATAAGGAATCAACATGTAACACCTGGAGAAGCAAGAGACATGACGAGTTCCTTATCCCGAACACACGTTAATTAGATACAGTCATCCGAAGGGGGTACAAAATCATCCAAACGCTTCTCCACCACCTTGCGGAAAAGCCGGAAAACCGGATGCTCCGAAATCTCGGCCGCATTTTCCAAATAACTCCAAAGCTCAACCCCACAAACAAACCCGGTGAAAAGCCCGGAAAGATTCAAACCGGCAAACCCCAAAACATAAGAGTCCAAAAGCCAGGTAAGAACAATCCCCCCACAAATAAAAACCAGTTTATAAATCGTCTTCCAAGCCTTGGCACTCTCAAAATACCAAGGTTCTCCCCGCCGCCGCGAGCGTTTGTAACCAGCCAATACTCCCGTCAAAAAATCAATGGCCACAAAAACCAACGCACAACAAACCAAAGGCTCCACCGGCGCGAACCAACTCAACGCCGCCACTCCAAACCCAACTCCGGAACGTGAAACATTTTCCATAAAGCAATAGATAATCCTCGTTAGTTCTCTTGCTTTTTGAGAACGATTCCGCCCCGGGTTGAGAGTTGGTGGCGGATGTTTTGTTTGGAATCGTATTCGGGAAAGGTGCTGGGGCTGGCCTCGATGGTTTCTATGGCTCGGTCCAGGAGGGTGTCGGCGCGGTTTCGGGCTTGTTTGCGCAAGGAGAGGATTTGCTTGGGACTAAGGGGAGTGGTGTAGTCGCTTTTGGGTTGTGCCACTCCCAGGGAGCCGGTGGTGGCGGAGAGTTCTTCCAGCACGAGGCTTCGGACGTACCAGGCCAGGGGAGCTTTCAGGGATTCGGCCACTAAGCTGGCGTAGCGGCTTTCTTCGAGGGCCTCGTAGAGTTTCCCCAGGGCGGGTTTCAGGTATTTGAGCTGTGCGGCTTCAATTTGTGTGGGGGTTATGTTTTCCCGGGACAGGTAGTCGCTTCCGGGGAAGGCTATTTCCCACACTTCGTCGGGGGCTATGAGGGTGGTTTTCATCAGTCGATGTTTTTGAGTGCGTACTTGGTGATCTGGGCCAGGAAGAGGTTCTGCTGCGGGTCGGTGGGATCGTAGTCCAGGCCGTCGCTTTGGCGGGCTTCCCACACCTTCATGTAGAGGGGTTTGGAGCGGGTCGGGGGCCGGTTTACGATCTGCAGCGAGGCGGCCTCGCAGCCCAGGATGCGGCGGACGATCTCCCGGATGGGTTCCAGCAGCTCCTGCTGTTCTCCCAGGATGAGGGTGTTTAGGGCGATTTCGTACTCGTGCAGGATGCGTTCGGCGTTGAAGCCCGTGGAGTAGTCGAGGCCGCTGAGTGAGCGGAACCAGGAGTGGGCGACGACGATGTCCGAGGTGGCCTGTTCGTGGAGCAGTTTCCAGTCACCCTCGTTGGCCGACTGGATGGGCACGAACTTGGAGTTGTCGGCCTCCTCGGCGTTTTTGATCATGAACATCACCTGGCCCGGTTTCCCGGCGAAGCGTTTTTCGGCGGTTTTGACCAACTGGTGGGCGTCCTGTTCGTTGTCCACTTCCCCGTCCAGGACCATGATCCCCGAGAGTTGGAAGGAGTTGTCCAGGCGGCTGATGTTCCAGCGGTCGGTCTTGTAGGCGATGGCCGAGACGTTCATCCCGGCGATGTAGGGGGGCAGCCCGTAGTGGCGGAACATCGGCTCGTAGTCCTTGTAGTGGACGACCGAGCGTAGCGATCCGTCCGGAGTTTTTGAGAATACGGGCCAGAGCGGCAGGGTCCGGGCTTCCGCCGCCTTGAAATTCCTCCAGTCGTGGTGCAGCAGCACCTCCGGGCGGTTCTTGGCCACCCGGCAGCGGGAGGCGTCCTGGTGGAAGAGCGAGAGGAAGCTGTGGGCCTCATCGGTGACTACTTCCAGGAAGGCGTTGCCGAAGAGGGCCTTGTCGAAGGCCAGGCGGTTGAACACCTGGCGGAGGCTTTCCCCGGCTCCGTTGGCCCGCTCGACGAAGGCTTTCAGGGGCGTGAGGTCCGGGTCGCAGAGGAAGCCTTTGCCCGAGATGTAGTCGGCCTTGTCGTTTAGGATGCGGCGGTGAGTGGTCGAGCGGCGCGCCATCAGCGAGAGGGCGTAGGGAAAGAGGTTGTCGTCGCCCCAGCGCCAGAATTCCCCGCTGACGCCCACTTCTCCCGGCGCCGGGGTGAAGGGGTCGATCCGGTTGTGGGGGAGGTAGATCCGGGCGGCGCCCGGTTTTTCGGAAGTTTTCTTTTTCATGCTGCGGGGGTTTATAACAACGCGTCGAACGAGCAGGAGAACGTTTTGGCCTTGGAGCAGTCCACGCTCCGCAGGGTGACGACCTCGCCGCCGGGCTCCGAGAACCGTTTCCCGGTGGCCGCGTTCACGGAGGCCACCCTCAGGGGGCGTTCCTTCCCGAATTCGGGGGAGTACCCGATCAGGAAGCAGTCGTCGCTGTGGGTGCGGATGATGGCGATCATGCCGTTGTAGGAGGACCGGAGCAGCTCGGAGACGGCCCCCGAGGCGGTGTTGGTCATTTTGTCGAGCAGGAAGGTGAGCTCGTGGGTGACCGCCGTGGCTCCCTGGGTGACGGTGACCTCTTCGCGGTACTGGGCTTCGTCCTCGCGGAATTCATACTTGATAAAGCGGCTGCCCGAGACCAGTTGTATCTCGCTGTAGTCGTGCACTTCAGGGTCGTAGGAGACCTTGACCAGCCCGACCGGGTCGATCAGGGCCAGGGTCCGGATGCCGCCGTTGCGGCGGACGCCGTGTAATTTGTGGTAACCAGATATGGCCATCGGAATAAGGATTTAGGTAGTTCCGGACCCCGCAGTACAAGGGCCCGGAACTCGAATGAAAGGAAATTTACGCCGGAATCGCCAGCATCACCAGCTCGGGCAGCAGGTAGTCGCAACCGGCCATAAAGATGGCCCGCTGGCGGTTTTCCATCTCGTCGGGGTTGTACCACATGCGCACTTCGGTGCCCGGGAAGTCGGCCGTGTTGACGGCCAGGGCCAGGTTGCGGCGGTCGGTCAGGATGGCGAACGACTGGGGCAGGTCGGGCGTGTTTTTGAGGTAGTCCGTGAGGGCCACGTCGATCACCGGGATGCCGCGGTAGGAGATGCGTTCGCGGCCGTTCTGCTTGGCCAGGTAGGCCGCTTCGAGGGTCGCGCTGTCGAGTTCCTCCTCGTAGCGGGAGTAGATGTCCGAGGTGACCAGGTAGACCAGCTCGCCCTGGGCCTTGCACCCCTTGAGCTGGCTCGAAGCGTTGTCCCAGAGGCTCTTCAACAGGTTTTCGGCCGCATCGGGCGCGTTGCCCGTGGCGAAGTCCGCCGGGATGCTTACCGTGTGGATGTCGCCCGATCCGGTGCCCACGTCCGCGGTCAGCCGCTTGATGAAGCCGTCGAAGGTCTTCAACACGCTGCCCGTGCGGGCGGTGTTGCCCAGCCACATGGTGGCGCGGATGCTTTCGGCGATGGCTTCCTTGAACAGGGCGGTTTCGGCCGCTTCGAGCTCCGTGCCCGAGAGGTCGTCCATGTTCACTTCGGGGCGGTTGGTGATCAGTTCGTAGACCATCCCGAAGTACTCGGCGGCGCTGTAGCCCATTTCGGCTTTCACCTTCGAGAGAGCGATCGTTTTCTGGTACTTGGTGGCGCAGGCCGAGCCGTTCCAGCCGGGGCTGGTGTAGCGCTGGAGGGCCTCGCCGGAGCGTTTCCAGAATTGCAGGGTGGTGGGCACCGGCATGTTGTACATGATCTTGACGCCCAGGTCGATGGCGCTGGGTCCGTTGAGCAGGGGCCGGAAGAAGATCGTCTCCAGGTCACGCCCGGTGTAGGTTTTGGGGTTTTCGATTTTTGCCATGAATGCAATGATTTTTTTGGTAAAAAATGAGTTAGGGCATGGTAAATTGCCGCAGGTCTTCCCGGTAGGAAAGGGCGTTCCCCGAAAGGGGGCACTCCTCGCTCGAGGGGTCTTCCCGGGCGATGGTTTCCGTGGCCAGGGCCTCGAGCCTCAGCGGCGGATCGGCGGCTGGGATCGGTGCCTGCACTTGGTCCCGGGGCAGCGTCTGCTCCGCCCCGGGAGCGGGCTCTTCGACGACCGTTTCGGGGGCCGCTTTGTTTTCCAGGCGGTTGACCAGCTTCAAAAAATGCCTCCAAACGAGCTTCCAGGCGGTAGCATGCGGCTCAGAAAAAGGGGGTTCCGGTAACTCCGGCAAGTGGAGCAGGCGCACGGCCTCGGAAGCCTGGTTGGAGATTTCCCCGGCGGGGATGATGCGGTCGATGAGCCCGGAGCGCTTGGCCTCCCGGGGGGAAAGCCACTCGCCGTTGCCGTTGTTGCGGCTCATCAGCGAGGCGAAATGCTCGGCCTCCCGGCCCGAGCGCTGGGCGTAGAGCTCGGCGATGCGGCGGTCGGTCTGGTTGAGCAGATCGAGGGTGCGGCCCAGTTCGCGGGCGTTGCCCTCGCCCGATGATACGGACTGGTGGATCAGGTAGAGCCCGTTGGCCGACATCTCGCGGCGTCCGGGCGAGGCGGCCTGGGCGATGAGCGTGGCCGCCGAGGCGGTGTAGCCCCAGCAGCGGGTGGTGATCCGGCCCCCGGTTTCCCTGAGGGCGTCGTGGATCAACAGGGCGTCGTGGACGTTGCCCCCCGTGGAGCGGATGTTGACGACGATCTCGGGGGAGTCGACCGCCCGCAGGGCTTCGATCTGGCGGCGGAAGCGCTCGTAGGTGGCGGTCTTCTCGCCTGGTTCCTCGAACTGGCTCCCTTCGGGCAGGCCGATGATGCCTTCGATGTCGATGACGGTCGTCTCTCCCGTGCGGTTTTCGATCAGGATGTTTCCTGTAATCATAGTAACAAAAGTAGGTTGAGGTGATTTCGATTTTTTTCTACAGATGCAGACAAACCCTTAGCAGAGATTTACATCATTGTAGTAATACATGCATTTTCGGACATACTCGTAGGAGCAACAGAAACGTTCGGCGGCCGCCCACATGGCGTCGGTCTTTTTCATCCCCTGCCGCGTGAGCTCGTGCACCGCCTCGCGCACCGAGAGCACCTTGCAGCGCGTGTAATCGACCACCCCCATCTCCATCAATTTTTCCAGCAGCGGCCCCGCGGCCAGCTCCCCATGCCGCTCTTCCACCTGGCGGATCAGTTCTTTTTCGTAAGAAGTCATTTTTTTCAGGTCTTAAAAAGTGGCCATTTCAACCAGCGTCTTGACGCTCTGCTGGGCCTTGGTGATGTCCGATTCGAGCACATAGATGCGCAGCCCCCCGAGCCGCTGGTCGATCAGGGAGCTCACCTCGGCCCGGGTCAGGCGGGGGCTCTCCGGCTCCCGGACGGTTTCGATTCCGGCCCTCTCCCGCGCGGGAAGCCCCTCGTCGTTTTGCGCTTCTTCGCTCTCCGGGGAAGCCTCCCGCAGGGGCGTCCAGGGGACTTCCTCCTCGGGCGGCAAAGCGCTTTCGGCCTCCTCTTCGTCGGATAGCAGCCGGTACAGTTTAGTTTTCATGTTATACGTTTTTAAGGAATACACAACGCGTGGACCCTCCCCGTGCGGGGTTGTAGTCGACAATCTCCTCAAGCCTGCAAAAAACCTCCTCGCCCCGAACCCGCAGCTTGAACAACGCCCGAAAATCCCGCTTCAGCTCATTGGGCAGAATAAAGGCCTCCACCTCCTCGGGCCGCAGGTCCAGGTAAAGAGTAATCCTCCGGCCCGCGTTATACCCCTCGACGGTCTTGTCGTAGTAGCGGTGCAGCCCCCGTTGGCCGCCCCGCTCCTCGAAGCAAAGGCTCGGAGTACGGCTCCGGGCATCGTGAAAAGCGATCAGCGGATAAGCCCGGCTGTAGGCCGGCCAACCCCAGTACTGCCCTTCGGGCAGGGTCTGCACCCCGGCGTAGCTGACGATCTTAGCCGGAAAGTTGAGGTTCTCCTTCTCCGGGTTCCCTCCGTTGGAGTCCCGGTCGCCCACCTGCAACAGCGAGAGCTGCGGGGCGTCGGGGTAGCTTCCCTCGGTGTTGAGTGAGGGGGTGAACAGGGGATTGAAGTAGGTATGCTCCTCCTCCGTGGCGAAGCGGTTGGCGATCCCGGCGCTCCAGCGCCCGACCACCTCCTTGTGGGCGCTGTCGTAGCGGGCCACCGTGCCGTCCCCGAACTGGTAGCGCAGCGTGAAGGTGCGGGCCATCTCGGCGCCCAATTCCTCCACCGTGACGGGCTGTGAGAGGTCGATCTTCTCGCTCCAGTCCACCAGGGTGTCCGTGTAGAACTCCTCCCGGGGCTCGATGTAAATCTTCCCCGCGAGGGTATCCGTGTAGAAGTAAAGGTTGAACATCTGCCGCAGGGCGCTGACCAGGTCGATCTGCCGGATCTCGTGCGCGGCCACCTGCGCGAACGTGACCGTAGTCCCCTCCCCGGGATGGGAGGTGAACACGGGCCTGAGGGTCACGGCATTCGTCAGGGTCATCTGCATCCCCTCGCGGGCCCCGCCGAAATAGATGTCGTCGAAGTACGCGCCCCCGGAGGGGGCGACCGTCCGGGCCGCGCTGCGGGCCGTCACGGCGATGTCCACCTGCCCGGTCTCGGTGACGTAGCCGTCGTAGAGGGCCCAGTCCTGGGTGTAGAGGCTGTAGCTGGCGTCGGGGTTACGGATCCACAGTTGAGGGTTGGCGACCGACTCCCCCGAGGGCGAGGTAATGGCCACGCTCCGCTCGGCAAATGTTTTCAGAGAAACGCTCGTCGCCGCCCCCGAGGAGGCGATCCGGTCGTAGTTAAGCCGGTAACTGTTCCCCTCCACATGGTTGAAAACCACCAGCCGGTAGCTGCGGTTGGCCGCAAACTCCCCCCGGCGGTCTTCGTAGCGGTTGACCACCTTGTACTGCCGCTCCAGGCCGTCGTCCAGCAGCAGGCGGTTGAAGCACCCCAGCTCCGTGCGCGAGGCGATGTAGTAGTCGCTGCGGTAGGAGAGCGCGTACTCGAAGCCCGCCACAATGCTCTCCACCGGGAAAAAGCCCAGCCGCGTTCCCACCCGCTTCAGGCAGCCGTTGCGGTTGTACACCCCCTCGAGGGTCACCCCGTCCCGGCTTTCGGTCGGATCGGCCGTGTCGACCAGGTTCCCCACCGAAGAGATGCTCGTAAAGGGATCGGCATACACCCGCCCGAAGCGGTCCGCCGCCGCCGAGGCCGCCGCGAAGCGGCCCGCCCGGAATCCCATGCGCTCGTTCGGGATCGCCGGATCGTGCTCCTGGTAGCGCCCGCTCATGTAGAGCGAGCGGAAAAACGCCGAGTCCATAAACTCCGAGCAGATCGTGTATCCCCCCTGAGCGGCGATCGCCTCCATCAGCGAACGTACATGCAGGAACGGAAAGTAATCCTCGAAGGTAATCATCCGCACCCCGGCCTGGATCGTCTCCGAGGGCAGCGCGAAGCTGTCGTGCTGAACCGGAAAAAAGCGCACGGGCCGCTCCCAGGTCCAGCTGTTGAGCACGGCCGTCCCCGTCAGGCCCACGCTGAAGCCGATCTCCAGCTCCCGGAACATCCGCGCCGCGGCGATACGGATCCACTCCTTCCCCGGGCCGAGGATGCTCAGGTAGTACCACCCGCCGCCCGTGTCCGGGTTTTCCTCCCGGCGCAGCAGCATCGGCACGCCCTGCATCACCGTGCAGCCGTCGGCCTCGATCCGGGCGCTGTGCTCGCCCTGGTTGAACAGTTCGGGCGCGTGCACCTCCCCGGCATCCCCCAGGATCTCGCGGTTCAGCGCGCTCATGGGCAGCCGCAGGGCCTTGCTGTACCCCGTGCGCCCCGTTTGGATCTGGGCCACCGAGGCCACCGACAGCGAAATGGCCACCCCCTGTCCGGGGTCGAAATCCACTTCCCGCCCGTCGATAAAACAACGTATCATAAGACGATCGGATTAAAGGTGTTGAAAAACGGTTTTTTGAAGCGGAGAGACGACCACCTCCAGCCGGCTAAGTTTTTCGGAATCCGTAAAAACCTCCTCCGAAAGCACCTGCACGGGCGTAAAAATCGCCCCGTCGTCCACCCACACCCGGGGAGCCGCGATCACTTCCCCCAGCCAGGCCAGGCTCTCCTCGTTGAGAAAATCGGAGACCAGCGTCGTCCGGGTCTCGGCGCTGCAACCCACGGTCTTGTACCCTCCCGCGGTGTAGACGTTCTGTTTGTCGACCCTCAGCCGCTTCGAACTGCTTTGCAGAAAGGTGCCGTAGTCGATCTGCCCGTAACGGTTCCACCAGCAGAGGCGCTGCGCCCGGCTTTGCTCGGGCACGATCCGGTAGGTGCGTTCGGCCAACAGGTCCTCGAACTCGGAGAGCACCTGTACCGCCAGCGTGTGGAAGTCTCCGAGGCGCCCCCATCCGGCGTTGTAGAGTTTCAGGTCCAGCTCCGCCATGGGCAGGTAGAGCACGTTGAGGCCCATCATGCGGTTGTTCTGGCAGAGCCTCAACCGCTTGCTGCCGAGCGAATTGGTCAGCACGGCCTCGGCATAGATCATCGTGTCGTCCATCAGCAGGGCGATCTCCTCGGTGTGGTTTTTCGAGACGGGCTGCCCGGACGCCTGTTTCGACAGGTCCCGGAAGTTGGGCGAGGCTTCGATCCCGGCGCAGAGCGTGGCGGTTCCCTTCTTCGTCCCGCAGCGCAGGGCCACCGCGGCGGTCCGCTTGTCGGGCTTCAGGAAACCGATGGCCGCACCGCGCAGGGGAGCCACCTCGAGCAGCCGCTGGGCGTAAGGGGCCACGTTGACCGTGTAGGAAGTCTGTCCGCTAAGGCGTTTGCGGCCCAGGACGGCTTGGGTGGCATTGTCGAGGAGGTCGATTTCGAGCACCTCGCCCGCCGCGGCCGAAAGGGTGAACAGCGCTTCGGCGTAGGCCGAAGCATAGGTTTTAGGCGATTGTGTAATATCCATAATGAAAGAGAATTACGCTTGAAAGTCGGGTTCTGAAAAGGCGATCCGAAGGTCGAATTCACATTTTATAGAAAGTTCCCCCCGGTTGGTCAGGGTAAATTCGGCGGGGGTGCAGCTCACGTTAGAGATTTGCAACAGCGTTTTTTTGAGAACGATCGCCCGGATCATCTCCAGGGCCGTCCGCTCGAGAGCCCCCCATTGCTCCTCCTTTTGGGCCTCGTCGTACTTGCGGTCGGCACACATCAGGTACATGCTCAGGCGGTAGCACAACGTCCCCTCGTCGCGCCCCTCGATCTCCCTCAGTACAAGGGGCTCCAGCCAGAGGGCGGGAAGCGGAAGGTTGGCGCGGCTCATGCGGTAGGGAAAACCGTGCTGGAAATGCAGCCCCGCTTCGGAGGCCGCTTCACGAAACAGCCCCAGGATTTCAGTTCTAAACATAATTAGAGGTATTGATTTTCAAATGATTTTACGCGGAGCTTGCTATCAAGAAGTCCCAAAAATTGAAGACAGGAAAGTCGTTCAAACCGCCCGGTCTCCTCCGCCCGGTATCCGGCCATCCACCACAAGGCATCCGTCCAGACACAGGCCCCCTCGTCGCGGCCCAGTTCCCCCAGAAAGCGACAGGCCGCCGGAAAACGCTCCCGGCTCAGCCGGTACACCTCCCGCTCGATCCGCCCGCTCCAGGCATCCAGAAAACGCTCCAGATCCGCCGGGTCGCAGCGCCCGAGCACCCGGGGAGCGACCCCCGCCAGGTCTGTAAGAATGTTTCGCCCTTCCGCCTCGGAACCCCCGGCCCGGTAGCTCAGCAGCCGCCGCAGTTGCCCGAAATTCAGTTCCTCCAGGCCGCCGGGATACCCATAGCGGCGCTTGTTGATAACCATGTGCTTCATCTGTTGATAACCCGTTTTTAAGGGTGAATAACCTGTTAATAACCTAAGCCCCGCAATAACGGGTAAGCACCTTCAGAAGCTCATTCAGCTCCCGCGCCACCCCGCCCACCCGGCTGTTGGACAGTTTCTGAGCGCTGCGCTCCCGGGCCAGAGCCTCCACCCGCCGCAGGGTTTCCTGAAGCGCACAAACGCACTCCAACGTCATGACATGCAAGCTGTTTTCTGATTGTTCATCTGCCGCAGAAGCGCAGGCAGGCAGGGTCGGAATGGGACCGCGGGATTTTTTGGAAGACATGATAAGAAAGGATAAAGGATTGAAAAGGCCGCTTCGAACGAAACGCCTGTTGATAACCCGGACGCAGAACGCGCCCCCGGAAAAATAGATCGTAAAAGGATAAGGAAAAAACCTGCGCTCAGAACAAGCCGGCAGGATGACATTGCAGGGACAAATATACAACACGGGCCACCCCCTTGTCAAGAGGCTGGCCCGAAAATTTCAACTTTGTATAAAAAATAGTTCAGATATCAAACAGCCTCAACTGATTAGCCGGACTGTTAAAAGAAAGCCGATGGTAAGGAGTAAGCCCGTGCTTCAAAATCGCCTCCCGGTGCTCCCGCGTCGGATAGCCCTTGTTCCGCTCCCACCCATACTGCGGATATTCCTCCGAAATACGCTCCATATACTCATCCCGCTCCGTCTTGGCCAGCACCGAGGCCGCCGCGATCGAAGCATAGATCCCATCCCCCCGGATCACACACTCATAAGGAATATCCAGCGTGGTCCGAAACCGGTTCCCATCGATAAGAAGCCGCTCGGGTCGAATCGCCAGCCGTTCCACCGCCCGGCTCATCGCCGCAAAGGAAGCATTCAGGATATTGATCCGGTCGATCTCCTCGGGCATCACCAGCTCCACGGCCCAGGAGAGCGCCTCGCGCCGGATGATCTCCCGCAACAACCCCCGGTTCTTCTCACTCATCTGCTTGGAGTCGTTGAGCAGCGGATGGCTCCACTCCTCAGGCAGGATCACCGCCGCCGCACAGACCGGCCCGGCCAGGGGACCCCGGCCCGCCTCGTCGCATCCGGCTTCCAGCACCCCCGCCTGACAGCAGCTTTTCAGCATGGCCGAAAATCGTTTTAGGACTTGGCTTCCTCCATCAAGCCCTGCCCCACAAAAAATTCCTGGATACTCTTGGCCGAAGCATCCTGCCGGTACTTCCCGGCCAGTTTGTAGAGCTCGTACAGCAGTGCGATATCGTTCTGCACCCGGTCTTCCACGGCCTCGGCATGACGCCCCGTAAAGCGCAGGTAGTAAGTAATGGATTCTTCCAGCACGGAGGCATAGTCCGCCATGATCTCGTTGCCCTTCTCGTAGCGCCCGGCCCGGTAATATCCCTCGACGGTGCCCAGGGTAAAGTAGTTGTGGCGAAGCTGGCTGAAAGGCAGTTCCTCGAGCGAGCGGTCCAGCACCTGCAAGGCCTTGGTGGTATCCCCCTCTTCGAGCAGGGTCCCGGCCAGGCGGTTGAACTGCACCCGCGCCCGGGACACGCTCATGGTGTGCTGCACGAAGTAGTCGGCATACACCCGCGGGTCCTTGACGTTCCCGTAGTTGTACTTCATCAGCTTCGGATAGAGCGATTCGGTGTCGATCCGCCCGGCGCTGAGCGAATTCGGGGCCGGCGTCCGGATCGGGGTAAGCAGGTAGGTAAATCCTTCCATTTGGAGGTAGTCCCCCAGGTTGACCCCGGTGCTGGTCTCGTAGCCCGTGAAGTAGAGGGGCCGCTTCCAGTCGAAGTGGGCCAGCAGGTCCAGCAGCATCATCTCGCTGCGGTCCACGCTGCTGCGGGGCAGGGTGATCGTGATCGAATCCGGGATCAGCGCCTCGTCCTTGGCCTTGACGATCCCGCTGGCCAACACATTTTCCTTGTTCACCGGAATGATCAGTTGCCGGGCGGGCAGGAAGTCCAGCGTTTTCTCCCCGTAGGAAACCTTGCTCCGCGGGTCGTCGCTTTTGAGGAAGTCGATGGCCTGGGCGATGGGGATCGGTTTTTTGAACAGCTCCTGCACCGGCACGAACTCGTTGGCGTAGGTATACTTGCTGCGCGGCAGCGAGAAGGGCACGGGGGCCGACTGGTTGCTGCGGATCTTCATCTGGTCGATGTACCACTCGCCGCTCAGGTAGCTCATGTTCATCACCCGCACATCGGTGCGCACACCCTCCACCTCCTGGGCGTACCAGAGCGGGAAGGTGTCGTTGTCCCCGAAGTTCATCACGATGGCGTTGGGCAAAACGTCCAGGTAGTTCGTCCCCAGGTCCCGCACCGTATAGCGGTGAGAACGGTCGTGGTCGTCCCAGTTCTGAGCCCCCAGCAAGGCGGGAACAACGGCACAAATGGCCGTGGCATAGAGAGCAGTCGCCACATTTTCCTTACGGAACCAGCGCGAAAAAGCCTGGTAAAGAGCCAACACCCCGAATCCGATCCAGATGCAGAATGCGTAAAAACTCCCGGCATAGACGTAGTCCCGCTCGCGCGGCTCCGAGGGGGGCGAGTTGAGGTAGACCGCAATGGCCACCCCGGTCATGATAAAGAAGATCATCACCACCGAGAAATTCTTCCCGTCCCGGTTCAACTGGAACAGCAACCCGATGATCCCCAAAAGGAAGGGTAGGAAGTAGTAGGTGTTGCGCCCCTTGTTGTTAGCCATTTCCGCCGGCAGGTCGTCCTGGGGCCCCAGGAAGATGGCGTCGATGGGCTTGATGCCGCTCAGCCAGTTGCCGTCGGTGATCTCCCCGGTGGACTGGATGTCGCTCTGGCGTCCCACGAAGTTCCACAGGAAATACCGCCAGCACATAAAGTTAAGCTGGTAGGCAAAGAAAAATTTCAGGTTCTCCGCAAAGGTCGGCACATTGATCATCTCCTCGTGGTAGGGCAGATTCTTCCCCTTGATATCCACCCAGTTGTGGTAAGCCTGGATGTCCGACTCCTTGGAGGAGTACATCCTCGGGAAGAAGAACTCGAATTCGGGCGGATACTTCAGCCCCGTGATGATCGAAGCTTTGGCATAGGTGCTGTCGTCCCCCACGTAGTAGGTGTCTTTCTCCTGGTAGGCGATCGCCGGAGAGGAGTAGTAAGGCCCTTTCAGCAGAGGCCGAGCCCCGTACTGGTCGCGGTTCAACAACGACAACAGCCCATAGGCGTTGCTCGGATTGTTGCTGTTCATCGGAGGATTGGCCGCCGAACGGATAATCACCGAAGCATAACTGCCATACCCGATCAGGATCACCCCCACACAGAGGATAATCGTGTTGGCCAGCACCTTCCCAAGGCGGTGGGTATACCAAACACCCCAGCCCACCAGAGCCATCAGCGCCAACGCAAAGCAGGTGATCCCGCTGTTGATCGGAAGGCCCAGCGTATTCACGAACACCCGGTCAAAAAAGGCCCCCAGCTGAACGGTCCCCGGAATAATAATAAACATCGCCGCAATCAGGATGGCCGCCGAAACCGCCAGCGCCTTGACCACGCCCCAGTTGGTGATCACCGGATACTTCCGGAAATAATAGATCAGCACAATGGCCGGAATAATCAGCAGGTTAAGCAGGTGGACCCCCACGGCCAACCCCGTGAGGTAGGCGATCAGCACCAGCCAGCGGTTGGCATGGGGCTCGTCGGCCACATTCTCCCACTGCAGGATGGCCCAAAAAACCACGGCGGTGAACATCGACGAAAGCGCATACACTTCCCCCTCCACGGCCGAAAACCAAAACGTATCGGTAAACGTATAAGAAATAGCCCCCACCAACCCGGCACCCAGGATGGCCACGGTCTGAGCCGTCGTCAATTCCTCTTCCCGCTTGCCCAAAGCCCGGCGCGCCAGGTGGGTGATCGACCAAAAAAGGAACAGGATCGTCGCCGCACTCGCCAAAGCCGACATCGAGTTGATCATGATCGCCACGCTCTGGGGAGAGGGAGCAAAAATCGCGAACAAGCGCGAGATCATCATAAACAGCGGAGCCCCGGGAGGGTGTCCCACCTCGAGTTTGTAGGAGGTCGCGATAAACTCGGCGCAGTCCCAAAGGCTGGCCGTGGGCTCGATGGTCATCAGGTAAACCACGGCCGCAAAAGCAAACGAGAACCACCCGGCGATCAGGTTATATTTTTTGAAGTTGTTCATGGGATGAAAGATTGCATGATCCGCAAAAATAAACAAAATAACCCGTAATTTCGTTTCCCGGCCCAAAACTCCCCGGAAAGTTTCTAATTTTGCGGTTACGGATCATCCGTCTCAATTCAAGAAAAATGGCAGCTACACCCCTCGTCCTCTACAACACCCTCTCCCGAACTAAGGAACAGTTCGTCCCCCTCAAAGCCCCCTTCGTGGGCCTCTACGTCTGCGGTCCCACCGTCTACGGAGACCCCCACCTGGGCCACGCCCGCCCGGCCATCACCTTCGACCTGCTCTACCGCTACCTGGGCTCCAAGGGCTACCGGGTCCGCTACGTGCGCAACATCACTGACGTGGGACACCTCGAAAACGACGCCGACGAGGGAGAGGATAAGATCACCAAAAAAGCCCGCCTCGAACAGCTCGAACCCATGGAGGTCGCCCACCACTACACCGAGCGCTACCACGACGCCATGAGGGAGCTCAACGTACTGACCCCCAGTATAGAACCCCGGGCCTCCGGCCACATCATAGAGCAGATCGAACTCACAAGGGAAATCCTAAAAAAAGGCTTCGCCTACGAAAGCAACGGCTCCGTCTACTTCGACGTAGAAGCCTACGACAAAAAATACCACTACGGAAAACTCTCCGGAAGAGTCCTGGAGGACATGCTCTCCAACACCCGAACCCTAGACGGCCAAAGCGACAAAAGAAACCCCTTCGACTTCGCCCTCTGGAAAAAAGCCGCCCCCGAACACATTATGCGCTGGCCGTCGCCCTGGAGCGAAGGTTTTCCGGGCTGGCACCTCGAATGCTCCGCCATGAGCACCCGCTACCTGGGCGAACAATTCGACATCCACGGAGGAGGCATGGACCTGATGTTCCCCCACCACGAGTGCGAAATAGCCCAAAGCACCGCCGCCTCGGGCCACGATGCCGCCCGCTACTGGGTCCACAACAACATGATAACCATCAATGGCCAAAAAATGGGTAAATCCCTGGGCAACTTCATAACCCTGGAGCAACTCCTCTCCGGAGACCACCCCCTGCTCGAGCAGCCCTACAGCGCCATGACCATCCGCTTCTTCATCCTGCAAGCCCACTACCGAAGCACCCTGGACTTCTCCAACGAAGCCCTGCAAGGGGCCGAAAAAGGCTACGAACGCCTGATGAAAGCCGTAGCCCTGCTACCCAAACTAAAACCGGCAAACACGTCAACGACAGACATCTCCGCCTACCGGACCCGCTTCCAGGCCGCCATGGACGACGACCTGAACTCCCCCGTCCTGATAGCCGAACTCTTCGACGCCGTAAAACTGATAAACCAAGTCTACGACAACCACCAAACCCTAACCCAAAAAGACATAGAAGAACTAACCCAACAAGTAACCTTCTACGTAACCGAAATCTTAGGACTAAGAAACGACCTCCAAACCGACAACCACCAAACCCTAACCAAAGTCATGGACCTCGTCCTCGACATAAGAAACACCGCCAAAACCAACAAAGACTGGACAACCTCCGACCAAATCCGAGACGGCCTAACCAAGGCAGGAATCCAAGTCAAAGACCGCAAAGACGGCACCGACTGGGAACTGGAGTAGAAAAGCCCCAGACCGGCCAGAAACTGGCGCTTTTGTAAAAGCGCCGCAAAACTTTAGGGCGATACTCCGTATCGCATGACTGACTTCGATCAGTTTTATATAGGTTATAAATAGAGACCCCCGAGATCATTCGATCTCGGGGGTCTCTATTTATAACCTACTTAGGCTAACCAAGCTAATCATGGGAAACGAAGTTTCCCCTAAAAATTTTTGAGCCACTTTTTATAAAAAGTGGCAGTCCCCAGGCTAGTCTAAGGCTTTCCACTCCAGCTCTCGGGCAGCCATTCGTGCATGTGTTTGAGTTGTTTGTAGTTGGTGAGGTCTACCTGGATGGGGACGATGGATATGTATCCGTTTTTGAGGGCCCATTCGTCGGTGTCGGTGGCTTCGGTTTCGGTGTTGTGGAAGAATCCGGTCAGCCAGTAGTAGTCTCTTCCTCTGGGGTCTTCGCGTCGTTCGAATTCTTCCCTCCAATAGCCCCGGTTTTGGCGGCAGGGGAGTATTCCCCGGATTTGGTCGGCCGGGAGGTAGGGGATATTGACGTTTATGCAGAAAGGGACTTCGGGTTTTCCTTCGAGGACCCGTTGGATGATTTTTGGGGCGAATTCCAGGGCTGCGGTGAAGTCGGCGTCGGGGGCGTGATTCAGCAGGGAGAGCCCGATGGAGGGGATGTCGTAAAAGCTGGCTTCGATGGCGGCGGCCATGGTCCCGGAGTAGAGGACATTGATGGCGGAGTTGGAGCCGTGGTTGATTCCGGAGAGGATCAGGGCGGGCCGTTCGGCTTCCAGCATCAGGCAGTCGAAGGCGATTTTGACGCAATCCACGGGGGTCCCGCTGCAGGCGTAAATCTGGAGCCCATCTTCTTCCTCGACTTTCCTCAGGTAGAGGGGGCTGGACATGGTGATGGCGTGCGACATCCCGCTTTGCCCCTCTTCGGGGGCGACCACCAGGATTCGCCCGAGGGGCCTTACTGCCTCGATGAGGCAGCGCATCCCTTTGGCATGTACACCGTCGTCGTTGGTAATGAATATAAGGGGTTTCTTCATGGGTTTACTCTTCATACAGGCAGCAAAGATAACAAAAAAAATGCCCTTTCCGGTCGGCGGAAAGCGCTCGTCCGGGAGCAAATTGTTCAAAAAGTGTTGGTATTTCAAAAAAAGCGTTATCTTTGCACTCCAAACGTGCGGAATCTCTTTCCAGGACACAGGAGCCGGTAACATTCCCACGCTGTACTCAACAAACCGACAAGATGGACAATTTAATCAGAATCGCCGAGGCCTCGATGTGGGGTGAGAAGGAAGTTCCTTCGTTCAAGAGCGGCGACACGATCACGGTATCGTACCGGATCGTCGAAGGCAACAAGGAACGTATCCAGAGTTTCCGGGGTACGGTCATCCAGATCAAGGGCCGCGGAGTGACCAAGATGTTCACCATCCGCAAGATTTCGGACGGCATCGGCGTGGAACGTATTTTCCCGCTCTACTCCCCGCACATCGACAAGATCGAAGTGAACAAGGTGGGTGTGGTACGCCGCTCGCGCATCTACTACCTGCGCGAACTGACCGGCAAGAAAGCCCGCATCAAAGAAAAGAAAATGGTCAAGAAGTAGTCCTACTTCGCCACCCATAGAAAAAGCCCGCCGGGACACCGGCGGGCTTTTTCTATGGGATTTGTTCCTCTATTAATCTGTCATTATTTCAGATTGATTTCGAGTATGGAAGAGATTTAATATAATTTTCCATAAATAGCCAATCAGGAGAACCTTCTTTTGTGATAGGAAGTTTTATTAATGAATGAGGCATTCTTACGGGTCGCCATTTTCTGCCATAAGCCCAACGGAACTGCTCCATCTCAATTAATGAACACAAAAACATTGCGATATACTTATTCAGAGTGTGATTTTTCAAATATAGCGGATTAACATCGTGAGTGCAAGTAAATTCCTGTGTCTGATAAAAAGCAAAGCCAACAGAACCATTGTTAGAAACGGTTATACAATTCGGCTTAAATATTTTCTCCTCGATAGAAGCATTTACTCCTTCGCCTGTTTTTGACGTTAATTCTATGGTTTCATAATCACACCAAGACGTTATCCCGTTATTAGAATCAGTCGCTCCTATAAAAGGGATTGTTCCATTCAAATTGCCATCGGGTTTTTTGTTATAGAATCCCTTTTTTATAAGGAAAACATCATCATATCTGAACCATTTCCAGTTTGTGGCATCTAGGTTCTGTATATTTTTACTTGAATTACTTGTATCTAAAATTCCAATGGGAACAATATTCGTAATAATTTTATGTGCTAAATAATGCCGGATTTTCTTTTCAAAGGCTGATTGATTGAGCCTTGAATAATCCGTTTCTAAATAAGCTTCAGCACACCATTCATCTTCCCCGTTTACTTCTCGTTTTACAGATAAGCCTGCAATTTCATCGAGGTTGTTATATGCACTTATCCATCGGTTTTTAATATCAGTCCATTTGCCACGAGCATCAATGCGGCCTCTGTGCTTCCTTTTTTCAAAACCATCTTCCTTGAAATAGCCAAACCAAGTTTTACGTCCTTCATGCTGTTTATTCGCCTCAAAAATCATTATACAAGTCACAACGCTTGCATTGGGATTAAATAATTCGTCAGGCATTGAAAGAACCGCTTTTAAATGGTGTTTATCCAAAATCCGTTTTTTTACGGCGATTAATTCTTTTTCATTTTTAATTGCACAACTCATTTGCACAATGGCTATTGTTATGCCGTTTTGAGGTGAAACCATATTCAGCGCATGCTCGATAAACTGCATTTGCCTTGCCACGCCCACATCATAAGGGGGATTTAAAAAAGCAATTGTTGGCTTGTGATTATCTTTCACAATACTGTCTAGCGCAAAACAATCGCCACAATAAATGTTAGATTTCCCATCACCTCGCATCATCATATTGGAACAAGCATATGTAAACATTGAGGGACGGAGTTCTACACCAACTAATTGTTTACTTTTTATATTTTGTTTCTTGTTTTCGTCATTGCCGGAAAGCTTAAACATTCGTTTCATTCCGGCGATTAAAAAACCTCCTGTTCCACAACATGGATCGTAAATAATATCGTTGGAACTTACATTTGCCAAATCACAGAACAAGTCAGTAATATGTGTAGGCGTAAGCACCAGGCCTTGACTCTGCTCGCTGCCTGCGTATCGGATAAATTCGGTATAGAAACGGCCTAAAACATCAAACCCACTTTGCTCCATATCCATAAGCGGATATACATTTTGGTGTAGATAGGTTATCATTTCTTTTGCAACCTCTACCGATTGTTCATGCTCCTTTTTCTTTTTGTGTTTAATGGATTTTTGCTTGAAAAGCGGTTCATTGAGAATTTTACTGTATTCGCTAATCATTGCACTCTGATTAAATGTGCTATTATCAGCCAACACGCTTTCAATCGCAGACAACATTGCCTTTCCCAAACTTTCGGCAGTAGAATATTTTTTATAACTGCTTCGGAAAGGACTATCCAACAACGACAACAAAATAGCACTCACCATCGTGCAGCGCGTAGTTTCGGTAATGGAATACGCTTGGTATTCTTCATTCAAAAAAATAGCCTTTTGGATAATGTCTACATTTCGTAGATTATCGGCAAACTGTTCGTTGTTGAATAGTTTTAAATAATTATTTATGGGAAGCAGTTTTTTATCCTCTTTGTTCTCGGCAAATTTTGTTTCGCCTTTTTTCCAAACAAAATGTGATACAAGCAACTCTTGTTCAGTTTGTCCACTTACAGCAATTGCCACCACATCAAATTCAGCAGAGAGGACTTTGGCATAGTGTAATACGCCATCAACTGCATAATCTTTCGGATTATTGAGTTTTTGACTTCGGTGGTCGGAAACATTGGCTTTACATTCAATAACGAGCAAATAATCAATGCTTCCTGTTGGGAACGAAATTATAAATTCTGGTTTTCCAACCCCTTTCCCACTTTTTGAGGCAGTTTGCAGTAAATCAATCACTCTTTTATTGTACGATTTTTGTTCTTCCAATTTAATACTCTTGAACAAAGGGTCGTTCTTAAAATGATTTCTTACAATGTCCTCAGTTATTCTTTCGTTTGCCATATCTACGTACTTTTTATGAACAAAGGAAAATATCTATCTTCTTGCCTTTGTCAGACAAAGCATATTTATTGCAGCATAAATTACTTTACAAAAGGAATCACCACTTCCAACGGCATATCCACCGTCGAGAAGAAGTTGACCACCAGGGCCTTGTTCTGCTCCGCCCCCAGCACGATCCGCCGGATGGTCCCCCCGGAGACGGGAATCTCCGCCCCGTCGTCCAGGCGCAGGCGCACCTCGATCTCCGAGGTATTTTCCACCTCGAAGGTCCGTTTCCCCTTGGCATCCGTGGAGATCAACGTAAAATTCAGCGCAGCCGTAGCCATCGCCCGCAGGTATTCCTCCGGCCCGACCACCATGTTGTTGAACAGCGCCACGGTCCGCTTCGCAAAGAGCGCCTCGCGAATACTTTCGGCCGATTTTTCCCGGGCGAACACCAGCGTCACAGGGCGGTTGTGGGGATCGCCCCCGTAGTAGATGGCCGTGGAGGCATGGATGTCCGAGTTGCCCATGTAGGCCACCTTGTACTCGCGGCACCAGCCGGCCACGGGCGGATAGTATTCGTAGCCGTTGAAGATCTCGATCCCGTGGATCTTCCCTTCGGAGAGCAGTTTCTTGTGCACGTCGTACATTGTCGAGAGGTTGTCCGGCCAGCCCGGATGGTTCCACTCGATAAAGGCCCCCTGCTTGTAGGCCAGCTCAATGGCCTCCAGCTCGTCGGGTGTCTGAAGCGGGTTGGCGTCCTTCACGAAGATGGCGTTGAGGTGCCCCAGGGGCTTGTTGCGCGTGATCTCGGCCCCGGGAATAACGATCATCCCCACCTGGTCGCCCCGTTTTTTGGCGATCTGATACGAGGTGTTCATGTCCCCTTTGAGGATATCTTTGTTGGGCTGGTACTCCAGGTGGTCGGTGATGGTGATGGCGTCCAGGCCCTGGGCCCAGGCTTCGTCCACCCGCATGTCGGGCCAAACTTTCCCGTCCGAAAAGACCGTGTGCATGTGGAAGTCGCAAACCAAGGTCTTGTAGCCTTCGATCTGGGGCAACTTCCAAGGCGTCCGCACGTTGGCGCAGTGTCGTTCGGCGATCTGCCAGATTTCTCCGGTGCGCACCTGGGCTTGGGCGACGGTCGTACCCACCAACAGCAGGGCGATTAATAGCCTTTTCATAACTCCTTTTATTTCGAATGGTTTATTCCCGATTCCCGCCGCCGTATTTCCGCGCCGCCTCGTACATATAGGCCACATTGGCCGGGGGCACGTCCTCCTGGATGTTGTGCGCCGCGGCAAAGATATAGCCCCCGTCCCGGTTCATGATCCCGATGGTCTCGCGCACCACTTCCTCCACACTCTCCTTGGTCCCGAAGGGCAGGATCTCCTGGGTGTCGATCCCCCCGTGGAACACGATCCGGTCCCCGAAGGTCTTTTTCAGGTTTTCGGGGTTCATCTGCGCCGCCTTGGGCTGGATGGGGTTGAGGATATCCACCCCGCAGTCGATCAGATCGTCGATCAGCGTAAAGACGCTGCCGCAGGAGTGGTGCAGGAAAGCCGCATCGGTCAGGGTCTTGGTGTACTCGATCCGCTTTTTGAAGTAGGGTTTGATCATCTCGCGGAACATTTCTTTGGAGACGAACAGGCTCTGCTGCGTGGCAAAGTCATCCCCGCTGGTGGTGTAGTGGACGTATTTTCCCAGCGCCCCGTAGTAAAGCTCGATGATCCGCTTCTGGTAGGCCCACACCTTGTCGAAAAACTTAAAGACAAACTCCGGCTCGATCCCCATGCGAAGCAGGAAATCATCAAACCCGCACATCCAGCAACCCAGCTCGAACACTCCATAAACCGGATGCTCGGCACAAACCACATAGTCCGTCTCTTCGAAAAGCCGCTTGGCCTCGAGGGCATCCGCTTCCAGTCGACTCATATCGATCGAATCGGGATCGGGCCAGCGGAAGTTGTCGAGGTCCTCGATCGTGGCCCCCTTCAGCGGCCAGGAAGCCTGCTCCCAGTACATCCCATTCGTAAAAGCCCACTTGATCCCCCATTCGTCGATGTACTCGTCCTCGGAGAGAATTTGATACTGCGAATCCTGAGGCATATAGATTTCCCCCACCGAGCGCACGTCGATGTCAAAGTGTTGGAGGATGCGCTCGTCGATGGGCCGCGTGATCCCGAAGCGCAGCCGGTCGATCTTGTCCGGGATATCGTACCCGAGGTATTCCAGCAGCGAGTACATGCTCTGCCCGTCCATGTTGGACTGCGGGCATCCGCCCAGATCGAGGATCAACCTGTCGGGTTGTTGGTGGTTAAGTATTTTCTGAAAGTCTGAACGTCGGCTCATAGGGTAATCGGGTTAAGTGTTGAATATGGCGAGGTATTCTGCAAAGGCATACTGTTTGTCCCGTTTGCCTTTGGTTATTTCCACGAGAATTCCGAGTCTCTGCAGGTCTTTGATCAGTGAATAGGCCGATGCCGGGGTTTTACCCGTAATCATCGCCACTTTGTACGCGTTTACAAAGGGGTGCTGATACAGGTAATTGACCACCTGATTCGCACTGAATGATTTCCCTTTGAGCCGGTTGACCTTCTCTTCCACCGTTCGTTGCAGTTTCAGGATGGCATCAAAGGTTTCAATCCCCCTCTGCGAAATTTCGGAAATTCCGACCAGAAAAAATTTTATCCATTGCTTCAACTGATGATCCGTCCTCACGGCCATCAAATTGTCATAATAGAGGCTCCGGTTCTTTTCGAAAAAATCGGAAATATATAGGGCGGGTGCTTTCAGTAGCCCTTTGTCGACAAGATAGATGGGTATCAGCAGCCGCCCTACGCGTCCGTTACCGTCCAGGAACGGGTGAACCGTCTCGAACTGATAATGGATGATTGCGATTTTAATCAGTTCGGGCAGGTGGATTGTCCCATTGTGGGCGAATTTTTCGATGTCGCTCATCAATTCCGGAACCATATGATGGGCCGGGGGGACGAATTTCGCATCGTTTATCGAGGCGCCGCCGATCCAGTTCTGGCTGGCCCGGAATTCGCCGGGTAGTTTATGTTCTCCCCTGACACCCTGGAGCAGGGCGTGGTGGACGTTTTTTATCAACCGGTTTGAAAAGGGGAGGCTGGGGAGAGTCTCCATAGCAATGCCCAGGGCCTTGATGTAGTTCTGGACCTCATCCCAGTCGTCACGTTTTCCTTGGGGTATTTCCTCCCGGCTCTTGAGTGCCTCTTCAAAATTGGTTTGCGTGCCTTCGATCTTGGTGCTTTGCGTGGCCTCTTTGACAACATGCATCCGGATGAACAGATCGATGTTGGGAATGTAATCCGAGAACATATCGAGTTTTCCGATCACCCGTTCGGCCCGGCCCAACAACCGGATAATCTCCACATCATCCAGTATCCAGTCCCGGTTTATGTACTCCGGCATGAAGCAGGAGTAAAGCCCTTGGTTGACATAGTTCCCCGAGACATAGTTATTCATACCCTTCCGTGAAGTTTACGCTATTTTAATTCCACAAAACAAAAGTACCTCTTATTTTAGTTTTTTCAAAAAAAATAAAATAACAAGCCGGGACCACTTATTTTCAAGCTATTCAAGCCTCCGTGGCCCCACATCGCTCATGTCAATGGGCCGGAATCCCAGCTTCAGCGCGGGCGACCCGGGCTTCAACCGGAAGTCGTAGCGTTCCGGATCGACGAACATCGGATCGGCGTACACCGAGTGCTCGTCCCGCCCCATGGCGTGCCACTGCTCCCAGTTGTGTCCGTTGAAGTCCACCTTCCCGACCGGCATCGTGGGGTTGAAGTAGAGGTTCCAGTCGCAGACCATGGTTTTTGCGGAATCTACCCACCCGGTGAAGTGGCTCACGTAGAGTTTGTGCGGCCGGTCGCTCCAGTCCTTGCCCAGCAATTTCCCCTCGGTCCAGTAGACGATGTTTCCTTCGAAGTAGGCGCTCACGTGGGGGTCGATCCTCTCGCGCGAGATCTGCTCCAGCTTACCCAGGGCAAAAATGTTGTTGCGAACCACCAGGTCCTTGGCGTAGTGGATGTTGAACATCCCGAACTTCGTGCGGTAGACGATGTTGTTCTCCACCAGGATCGAGGTCGATCCCTCGTCCATGTAGATTCCCCAGCCGCCGTACTGGTTGGCGTCCACGTCGTGCATCAGGTTGCCCCGCACGGTGGTCCCGGGCGAGAGGCCCAGGGTGTAGATGCCGCCCATGTCCGAGAGCAGCCCCCCGGTGCCGATGTGGTGGATGTAGTTCTTCTCGATGCGGTTGTTGCGCGTGGCGCTGCGCATATAGCTCCACGACCAGCCCACGGAGATGCCGGTGTAATTCCCGTGGTGGATCAGGTTGTGGGTGATGTCGTTGTCGTCGCTGTTCATCATCAGGATGGCCACGGCCGAGGCATAGTGGCGGCCGTAGTAGGCGATGGTGTTGTCGCTGAACGTGTTGCCCCCGGTCCTGAGGGCCGGATCGCCGCCCGGCAGCACGCCCTTGATCCGGAATCCCCCGGCGCTCACCTGTTCGATGACGTTGTGGGTGAACCGGTTGCCCTGGCAGCCGTCGAACAGGTCGAAGACATAGGTCCCCAGCCCGGTAAACGAGCAGTTCGTAAAGGCGCAGTCGCGCATGCCGCTCAGCTCGATGCAGGCCTTCACGGTGTTGGCCCCTTGGAAGTCGTTGTTGTCCCCGAAAGGCAGCACGAAATTCGAATAGCGGAACGAGAGCCCCTCGAAACGCAGGTTTTCCACGTAGCGTCCCTCGGTGGTCTCCCCGCTCACCCGGATAAATTCCCCGTAGCGCGGAGCGATCACTTCCACCGAAGCCATGTCCTCGCCCGGCCGCGGCATGTAAAAGAGCTGCCCGGTGCGGGTATTGAGCACCCACTCGCCCGGCTGGTCGAGCGCCTCGTAGACGTTCTCGATGATATAGCGTGCCATGTTCCCCTCGAATCCATCCCGGAAAACCATGTTAGACGGATACTGGAAGCGAAGCGTGTGCGCCTTGGCGTCCACCGCCGCAATGGGCAGGTGGGCGTCGTTCCAGTAGTGGTAGAGGAGGACTTCCCCCTGCTCGGGCTCCTTCCAGCGGGGATCGACATCCCCCTCGAAGTACTCGAATACGGAGCTGGGCGTCTGGTAATGCACCGTCGAATCCCAACCCGGTTGGCTCTTCACATGAAACACCCCGGTGTTGGGGGTACGGGCCCGTACGGCCATCTCCCCGGCCACATAAAGCTGCCGGAAATTCCACGTCCCGGCGGCCACCTCGGGCAGTGAAGCCACCCAGATGTCGCCCTTGTGCCGCTTCCAGCCGGTGATCCGCTCACCCCCGCTGAAAACAACTTCCCCGGAAGCCCGGTAAACCACCGGCGCCTCGGGAGTCCCCGAATCCTCGGGCGTGAAGACCACCGCTTCCTGCAACGGATAGACCCCCGGAGCAAAGTGAACGGTAACACCCTCCGAAGAGTTCAACTTGCGCACCGCCAGCCGCGCCTCGTCCAGGCTTTTCAAGGGAGAGGCCGGGCTAAGCCCGGTATTGGAAGAACTCCCCGCCGGGGAAACATACAACTGGTTCTGCGCACAGAGCGTCCCCGCTCCCAGGCACAGCCAGAGCACCAAGGTGTTTTTCAGTTTCATTGCCGTGATCGTTATATATATAAGGTATACCCGTTAGAAATAACCGTGCGTTTCGACGTCCCCGTATTTCAGGGCCGTCTCCAGGCGGCGAACAATAAACACTTCCGGATCCATATGCCCCGGGAAGTTGTACGCCAGGAATCCCACCTGGTTGCTTCCCTGGCGCAGGGTCCCTTCGGGCAATACGAAGGCGTAGACCTGGTCCTTACCCAGCATACCTTTGCAACGGTCGTAGAGGGCCGGATAATCGGGTTTCATCTCGGTGACCTTAACCCCGTTCACTTCTAGGTCGAACTTGGCCGGCCGGTCCGTGCGTACGAAGAGGATCGCCTCGCGGGGAACGTCCCGTTTGACGTCGTCGCCGATGTAGAGCGAGGCCGTGCAGAGGCGGCTGTCGCCCACCCCCAGGGGCAGATCGCCCACCTGCAGGATGCCGTAGGTGTCGGTCACCCCGTCCGATTCGCAATAGACCTTGTTCCGCCCTTTGAGCGTTTCCAGCGAGCCGAGCTCTTGCAGCAGGTCGGGGCTCATCACGCGGCAGGCCTGCCCGCCGGGCGAGAGTTCGATTTTGCCGTTCAGTTCGCTGTTGAACAGTCCGAAGTAATAATTAAAGAGGTAGAGCCCGTCGCCCCCCTGGGAGAGGATGCGCGAGGCCATCCCCCGGAACATCCCGTGGGAGTAGGATTCGCGGGGCGAGTAGCCCCCGTCGTCGATCGAGCCGTAGATGGGAATCCCGCTGACACCCAGGTCCTGGCGGAATTTGGCGATGGGCATGGCCGGTTCGCCCTTCCAGTGGGCCCCGATGCTGATGAAGTCCACCCATCCCTTGCGGGCCCACTCGCGGATGTCGAGCCCCTTGAGGTCGCAGCCGTCGATGGTGAAGGGCACCCGCACCGAAAGCAGAATTTTCTTGCCACGCGCCTTCGAGACCGAATCGACCTTTTCCCGGATCGTCTTCACCATCTCGGTGATCAGGTGGGCGTTCTTGGGTCCCTCGCCGCTCTTGAAGTAGACCGGAAAACGCATGAAGTCCAGGTCGAAGCCGTCGATCATCTCGTATTTCTGGAGTTGCTCGGTGATGATGTCCAGTTTGCGCTGGCGCACCTGGGGGATGGCGAAGTCCAGCGCCCCGGCGCTGTGCCAGCCCTGGGTGGGGTCGCCGAGCCAGTACTCGGGATGTTCCATCCAGAAGTCGCTGCACTGGATGGGGCAGTCGGCCATCAGGGCGCTGTCGGCGAAGTGCAGGTCGTTCATGCGGTAGGTGATGAAAGCCTCCATCCCGTTTTCCTGGGCCCTCAGCAGCGAGGCCTCGATGACGTCCGTCCCCTCTGCCTCCAGGGCCTTGATGTTCTTATAATAGGTGTTGAACGCCCGGTAGGTCGCCGTGTCGGCTCCGCAATCGTAGCGCCCGTTGGCGTCGTCCCCGAAGGGGCGGCCATACTTGGAGATGTAGTAGAGAAAGTCGCTGCCCGAGTTCATCATAAAGGTGGTCACCTGGCTTCCGGAGACCATGTCGACGTAGGCGATGATGTCGGCCTTGGTGAGGGGCTTCTGGTGGAACCAGCGGTTGCCCAGGGCGTCCGTGCCGTCGTTGTTGTGGATGATGCGCTGTTGGGGGGCCTGCTTGGCGCCGGGAGCCTCGCAGCCGGTGAGGCCCGGCAGAAGTATCGCAGCGCTCAGGAGTATCCGGAAAAGGGATTTGGTCTTTTTCATGAAAGAATTGGGTTTGTTTTGCTAACAAAGTTAGAAAATATAAACAAAATCGAAAACCTTTTCTTCCAAATCGGGGCTTTCCCGGTCCGATCCCCGGCCTCCGGGCCTGACCGTGAGGAGGCCCTGAAAAACTTTGCTAATTTTTCACAAAAGTATTGTTATTTGAAAAAAAGGAATATATTTGCAGATAAGAAAACATAAGACAAAACCTGCCCTGAAGGCCTAATGGTCTGATTTGCAGGCTAGTTGCGTGTATTACTTTTTATTAACCTTCAAACAATTCATTATGAAAGGAACTTTACGATTGTTTCTAACGCTGTGTATCGCAGTGTTAAGCATGACATTAGTTCAGGCACAGGAGAGAACTTACTCCGGTACCGTAAGATCCGCTGGTGACAACCAGGTGATCATTGGAGCTAATGTTCAGGTTGATGGTACTACGCAAGGTACCTCGACCGGTGTAGATGGTAAGTATACCATCCGCACCCGGGTAGGCAGCAAACTCGTCTTCTCGTACCTGGGTATGAAATCGCAGACCATCACCATGGGTAATACCCTGGAGGTCAACGTAACCCTGGACGCCGACGCTACGGACATCGAAGACGTAGTTGTGCTTGCCTTCGGTTCGGCCAAGAAAAAGGACTTGACCGGTTCTGTGAGCTCGATCGACTCGAAGATCATCTCCCAGCAGACCAACGTCTCTGTATCCCGCGCGCTGGAAGGCGCCATCCCGGGCGTACAGTTGGCCACCTCCGCCTGGGGGGGTCAGCCGGGTGAAGACCAACGTATCATCATCCGTGGTATTGGTACCGCCGACATCAACAACGCCAACGCGCTGATCGTTATCGACGGTGTTCCCAACACCCAGTCCAACGCCCTGACCACCGTCAACCCGAAGGACATCGAATCGATGACCGTCCTCAAGGACGCCGCCTCGACTTCGCTGTACGGTTCGCGTGGTGCCAACGGTGTTGTGATGATCACGACCAAGAAAGGTGCTCTGGGTAAACCCAAGATCACCTTCGAAGGCCGCTGGGGCGCCAACATGGTAGGTACGACCTATGATGTAAAGCGTGACATGAAAACGCAGCACGAAGAAGCCTGGAAATCGATGTACAACTTTGCTCGGTACAACAACCCCAAGGTTGCTTCCGAGTTCACGCTCAACATCGCCAACCCCAACATGACTCCGGAACAGGCCGCTCAGTATGCCAGCGACAACCTCTTCAAGACTGTCAACGGTCAGACTCTGCGCAACTGGCGTCACTACAACGTGCCCGATGGAGGTTACGTGGTGGGCCTGGACGGCAAGTTGAACAAATCCGCCCAACTGCTGTGGGCTGACAACTGGCAGGACGAAATGTTCAGCACCTCGTTCCGTCAGGAGTACAACCTGAGCGTCAGCGGTGCTACCGACAAGACCGACTACTACATCTCGGCCGGTTACCAGAGCGATCCTTCGTTTATCAACGAATCCAGCTTTGACCGTTACACGATCCGTATGAACCTGAACACTCAGGTGACCAAATGGTTGAAGGCCGGTTTGAACATGTCTTACGTTCGCCGCGACCGTCAGCAGCCCAACACCCGCTACGGCGCCAACGCCGGGGGTTCTGCTGAAAACCTCCTCTACTGGACCTACAGCAACTCTCCGCTGGCGTCCATCTACGCCCGTAACGAAGACGGTCAGTACATCGACAAGAACGGTCAGGTTACGACCAACAAAGCCGACCGCGTCTTCGACCTGGGTTCGGGTCAGACTCTGTCTCCCTACGGTGCCACTTCCCGTCCGGGCGCCGGCCGTAACCCGGTTTACTTCATGCACCATGACTTCTCGAACCAGGTTTATGACGACATCACTGCCCGTGGTTACCTGGAAGCCAAGTTCCTCAAGGACTTCACCTTCACGGCCAACATGAGCATGGACCAGAGCCATGAGTTCAATAACCGTTACCAGAACAAGGTTCAGTCTCCCTTCAATAGTGCTGACCAGGGTATTCTCCGCCAGGGTATGGGAAACTTCATCGGCTTGAACTCGCAGCAGTTGTTGAATTGGTCGCATGACTATGGCAAACACCACATCGACGCCGTTGTCGGCCACGAATACTACTGGGAACAGTCCCGCAGCGTTTACCACGGCCGTTACCTCTCTCTGATCGACGACATGGCCGAAATGGGTAACTTCGTCGGCGACATCGGTACGGGTAAGACTCCTTACGGGGGCAACACCGCCAGTGTGGACAAATTCGCCCTGGAAGGCTACTTCGCCCGCGCGAACTACAACTACAACAACAAGTACTACTTCGCAGCCAGCGTCCGCGGTGACGGTTCTTCCAAGTTCAAGGATCCCGACAAGCGTTGGGGTGTGTTCTGGTCGGTCAGCGGTGCTTGGCGTATTTCCGCCGAGGACTGGATGGAAGGCGCTTCTTCCTGGATGAACGACCTGAAGCTGCGTGCCAGCTACGGTACCATGGGTAACCAGAACGGTCTGGGCAAATACGACGGTTACACGACCTGGTCTTTGGCTAACGCCGGTACCCTGGCCGCTCCCAGAATGGCTCTGAACTTCGGCAAATACGGGAACCCCAACCTGAGCTGGGAAAAAGTCGCCTCGTTCGACGTAGGTGCTGACTTCCGCTTCTGGGATCGTTTCTACGGTTCGGTAGACTTCTACGTACGCAACACCACCGATATGATCTGGGACCGTCCGGTCGCCATTTCGCTGGGTGTCGCCACGCTGAAAGAAAACTCGGCCCACATGCGTAACGTCGGTTTCGAGTGGGATATGGGTGTCGACATCATCCGCAACCAGGATTGGCTGTGGTCGTTCAACGTGAACGGTTTCCACAACACCAACAAACTGATCTCCATTCCTCCGGGCGTCGGTTCCGAAAAACTGAACGGCAACTTTGAAGCCAACCACATCCTGGGCGGTCTCTTCTACCTGCGCGGTCCCGGCAAGGACTACTACAACATCTACCTGCCGAAGTACCTGGGTGTAGACCCCAACGCCGGTCTGCCTCTCTACCAGCACACGGTAACCGATGCTGACCACACGGCCGGCCGCTATACCGACAAAACCGTTGGTTCTTATGTAGGCACGACCGACCCCAGCCAGGCCAACCGCTACGAATACGGTTCGGCTACTCCCGACGTAGTCGGCGGTTTCGGGACTTCGGTTCGTTGGAAGAACCTCGACCTGAGCGTACAGTTCGCTTTCCAGATCGGTGGTCTCTACCTGAACAAGGACTATGCTGACAACTTCTACGCTGGTCTGAACAGCATCGGTGTCGTTATTCCGAGCGAACGCATCGGCAATACCTGGACGCCCGACAACCTGGGTGCTTACTTCCCCATGCAGATCGCCGGTCTGGGCAACTTCTCCGCCGGTTCTGCAACGGCTGACTGGAGCTATACCCAGATGAGCATGTGGGATGCTTCTTACCTGAGCGTGAAGAACATCACCCTGGGTTACAATTTCCCGCAGAAATGGATGGACCGTTGGGGCATTGGCGGTATCCGCGTGTACGCTTCGGTGGACAACATGTGGCTGATCTCCGCTCACAGAGGTGTTGACCCGCGTATGGATATGCAGGGCGGTCAGGGTGTAGGTGCTTACCAGTACCCCCAGATGCGCAGTATGTCGTTGGGTATTAACGTAACGTTCTAAAAAAACAGAAAAACATGAAAAAATATCTTTTATCCTTGACATTGTTGGGTCTGATCGGTACGGCTTGTAACAGTAAGCTGGATATCGCTCCCCCCAACACAATCACCGATGAGCAGGTAGCAGCCCTTCTGATAGTGAATCCTAACCTGGTGGTGAAGCCTATGGCTGACGGTCTTGCCGCAACCTTTAGACTGGGTACCGGTACCGTGGGTGCCAGCAGCCGTCAGTGTATGAACCTGAACAACGACATGCGCGGAAACGACTTTGTCTATGCTACGGTTCGTCAGACCTGGCACAACGAAGAATACCGTTTCAGTGACTATCGTAGCGAAAACTCCGGCGGCAATGCCGGGTACTGGAACCAGTTCGGTTATGCTCGTATCGCCGCGGCCAACCGCCCGGCCAGATTGTGCGTAGCTGCTCTTGAAATGAATCCCACAGGATTAGCCTTGGCGCAGGTGCAGTACCACATGGCCCGGGCGTTGACTTTCCGGTCGATGGTTTACCTGCAGCTGGCTTGGCTCTACACGCCGGACTATGTGATCAACAACGGGAGCGGTTATGGTATTCCTATCTACCACAACGACAATCCTTACAAAGCTCCGGCTCCCCGCGGTACGATCGAAGAACTGTGGAAAGGTTTTATCATTCCTTCCCTGGACTCGGCTGTTATGCTGTTCACGGCAGCAAAGGCATCTGGTCTAATGCCTGCTGATGAAATGCCTGAACCCTTGGTACAAAACAACGACTTGGATATCACCGTAGCCAACGCTACCCTGGCCTATGCCGCTCTTTCTTGCGGCCTATATGCCAAGGCCATCGCTGCTGCTGACGCCGTGATCGCTGCCGGTTACGGCATGATGGACGAAGATCAGTATGTAGCTCCGAAGGAGAACGGTCTTCCCACCATCAATGGTTTCTCGACCATCAGCATGAACCCGGAAGCCATCTTCTCCTTTACGGTTGCTCAGGACGCCAACGTTGCAACGTATGCCGGAGCTGCTACCTCGGGTTGGTTGAACATCTACGGTGACGGTGGTTACGGTGGTTCCGGTACCGGTTATGCCGCCATCGACGCCCGTCTCTATGACATGATGGACGATGCCGACTACCGCAAACAGAACTTCCGCACGACTCAGCTCTCGTACACTTATCCGGTGGCTGCAAATACGGAAACCTTGCAGCCCTATTTCAACGAGAAATTCGCTGCTACGTACAAGAATCCCTCTGCCAATAAGGACAACATCATCCAGGACGAAATCTACTACCGTCTCTCCGAGATGTACCTGATCAAGGCTGAAGCTCAGGCCCGCAACAACAACGCTGCTGGCGCCGAAACTACGATCAACGAGCTGATTGCTCTGCGTGCTCCCGGCAAAACCATCGCCACCTACGGTCCCGCCGAAGTACAGGCTCTGTCGTTGCTGGAAAGAATTCAGCTCCAGTGGCGTATCGAAATGTGGGGTGAAAACGGTCTGGAATACTACAACAACAAACGTTGGGGTGTCGGTGTAGACCGTTTGGCTACCGGTGTTACCGGCCAGTTCTCTACCCACGGTCTCGAGTATGCTGCTGACGGTTCGCTTAGCACGGGTCGCGTACGCGACGCTATCGCCCGCAACATCCAGTACGCTCCTAACACGCCGTATTTCTTGTGGCAGCTTCCGCTTACGGAAACTAACTACAACCCGGATGCTAATGAAAAGCAGAATCCGTACTAGTCGGTTCTATTCTTAATATCTTCCGGGGCGACCACATGGTCGCCCCGGATTTTTTATACCCCGGCCGCACATAGCGCCATGCTACGCCCAGCCTACCCAAAAAACGAAGCCGATCCGCTTTTTTCCCGACCGCTTGGTGCCGATTCCAAAAGAATCGGCTATTTTTGTAAAATGTCCCGAAAATCCACAAACCCCGATAGATAATGAGAGTAAAAGGAGTATTGCTTTGCGCGTTCTGCCTCTGGGCCGCCCAGGGCTTGAGCGCCGAACGGGTGGTCTGCGTGAGCGCCACCCCGGCGGGAGTCCCTGCCGGCGCCCAGCGCGTGAAAACCCTGCAGGAGGGCATCGACCTCTCCGGCAAGTACAAACAAAAAGGCGACGACGTCACCCTGTTGATCGCCGGAGGCGACTACACCCTCACCAAAACCCTGGAGATGACCACCCGCGAACTCGGACAGGGTGGGGGCACGCTCACCGTCGCCCCGCTGAACGGCGAAAAAGTAACCTGGCGGGGAGGCGTCTCGGTCCCCCTGTCGATGATCGAAAAAGCGCCCGCCGACGAGCGCATCCGCCCGGACATGCGCGACAAGATCTACCGGGTCGACCTCCGCAAAGCGGGTATCCGCTCCATCGGCCCGATCCGCAACTCCGGCTTCAGCCGCCCGGCCCTGCCCGCCTGGACCGAGGTCTTTATCAACGACCGGGCCCAGCAGCTCTCCCGCTGGCCCAACGACACCATGGCCCTGATGGGCCCGGTGCTCGAGACGGGTTCCGTGCCCCGCGTGGGCGATATGGGCAACAAAGGAGGCACCTTCTCCTACTACGACGACCGGCCCGCGGCCTGGAAGAGCGCCCCGAAGTGGATCGCGGGCTATTTCGCCTACGGCTACGCCGACGACATGGTGCGCATCGCCTCGGTCGACACGCTCAAAAAGACGATCACCCTGGCCGAAGCCGTTATGTACGGCCTCATTTCCGGCCAGGATTACAACCGCTGGTACGTGGTCAACCTGCTCGAAGAGGTGGACCGCCCCGGCGAATACTACCTGGACGAAGAAAACCTCGTGCTGTGGGTCTACCCTTCCGAGGAAATCCACACGCTGAGTCTCTCGCTGCTCTCGGAGCCGATGGTGGCCCTCGAGGGGGTGAGCGACGTCGAAATCCGCAACATCGACTTCAACGTCAGCCGCGGCATGGGCGCCTACCTGGAACGCACCGAGAACGTGACGCTCCGGGGCTGCACTTTTCGTAATCTGGGCGCCACGGCCGTTTGCATCGGCCGCGGCGTGGAAGCCCAGAAGCAATACGGACACAGCTTCGCCGGGAAACCCATCTCCCGCATGCTCGGTAGCCTGGCCCAGCACTACTACGACGATACGGGCTTCGACCGCGAGGGCGGCCACAACAACGGCCTGATCGACTGCGTGATCCAGGACGTCGGCGCCGGGGGCGTCAACCTGGGCGGCGGCAACCGCCGCACCCTCGAGGCCGCCGGAAACTACGTCCAGAATTGCCGCATCAGCAACTACAACCGCGTCGAGCGCTCCTACCGTCCGGCCATCCTGATCATGGGCGTGGGCAACCGGATCTCCCATTGCGAGATTTTCAACGCCCCCTCCTCGGCCATCATGCTGCACGGCAACGACCACCTGATCGAGTACAACGACATCCACCACGTCTGCCAGGAAGTGGACGACCTGGGGGCGGTCTACTACGGGCGGGACCCCTCGGAGCAGGGCAACCGGTTGATGTACAACTACGTACATCACCTGAGCGCCAAGCACCGCGTGACGGCCTTCTACCACGACGACGGCGCCTGCGGCATGTATTGCTACGGGAACATCTTCTTCCAGGCGGGCCTCCAGCCGGTGCTGCTGGGCGGTGGCTCGGACAACTGCTACGACAACAACATCATCATCGGGACCCCTTACGGCCTCTACGTGGACAACCGCCTCGAGAACTGGTGCGGCACCCCCGAGATGCTGGCCCTCTACCGCCACCGACTCGAAGTGGTAGGTTTCCTCGATTCCCCCTTCAAGGACCGCTACCCCCTGGCCTCGCGTTACTTCGAGGACGGCTTCCAGATTCCCAAGCGCAACACCGTGCGCAACACCCTCTTCTACGACATCTCTAAGTTGCTGGTCTGCCCGGGCGAACGCCCCTACGAACGGGCCTACATGGAGATGCTGGGCTGCTGGGTGACCTGGAGCGGCAAAGGCTTCGAGGACCCGGGCTTCGTGGACGCCGCCGCCGAGAACTGGAACCTCAAACCCGACGCGGCCGTCTTCCGGAATATCCCGGGCTTCAAGCCGATTCCCTTCGACGAAATAGGATGTTCTCTCCCCAAGTAGAGAATGTTCCTGCCGTCCCGCCGCTGTACATAGCGTGCGCTATGTGCAGCCAACCCAGACGCGAGACAAAAAATAAAGCCACCCCTTGGGGTGGCTTTATTTTATAAAATCAGGTCGCTTATTTTTTAGCGGCTTCCACGGAAACTTTGCGGAATTCCTTCAGGAGCTTGCTCAGTTCGAGGGCGGCTTTGCGGGCGCGGGTCCCGGCGGCTTTGTTTTCCTTTTCTACTTGAGCGGTGGCGTTTACGGTGAAAGCGTCGATCTGTTCGTTGATCTGGGTCATTAACTTTTTCATGATGTATGAAGTTGAAGATTAATAAATATGGATCAAAAATACGGAGGTTTCCGAAATTCTCCAAATAAAAAACGGCTTTTCCGTGCTTTTTCTCACACAAAGTCACGAATTTAGCCACGAAATCCACACGAAAGAGGCTTCACAACCCTCCCTGCTTGTGCCGCCCGAAAAGTTCATGGGCCGAAACGGCCAGCGTGGCGATGCTCACCCGCACCTCCGGGACCTCCTTGAGGAGGGTCTCCGCGCAGGAAATGAGCGTAGCCCCCGTGGTCAGCACGTCGTCCACCAGCAGCACGTGGCGCCCGACGAGGGAGTCCTTGCGGCGCAGGGCGAAGATCCCCTCCACGTTTTCCCAGCGGTCGTTGCGCTCCCGGGTTTGGGCCTGGGAGGGGTTGTGCACCCGGCGCTTCAGGCAGCGCGTCTCCAGCGGACGCCCCAGCGCCTGGGCCACCGCCCGGGCCAGGTATTCGGCCTGGTTGTACCCCCGCTTCAACCGGCGGCGCGGGTGCAGCGGCACCGGCATCACCAGGTCCACCTCCCCGTACAGCCCGCCCTCGCGCAGAGCGTTTCCCAACAGAGACCCCAGGTAGGCACTCAGGTTCCAATGCCCCCGGTACTTGAAATCATGGATCATCTCCCGGTAGGGACTTTTCCGCGCAAAAAAGAAAAACGAACACGCCTCGCAAACCGGAACCAGTCCCCCGAATTTCTTGAACACCGGATTGTCATGCCAGCGCGCATACCCCGTCAGCGGCATATCGTACCGGCAAGAGAGACAAATCCTCCCTTCCCCTTCCGAGAGCGCCTTCCCACAAGCCGGACAGCTCTGCGGAAAGAACAATTGAAACACTTCTGAGAAAGGGTTGGCCATGCTGATCCTCCTAAAAATAGAAAGGTAGTTTGTTGTCGAACTTTTCCATCACTTCGAAAACCCGCTCCCCAAAAATCGCTTTCTGCTGCGCCTTCGATTCCGCCTCCAGCTCGTTGTAGCGACTGGTATGCCCGGTGTATGAAAAATCATAGTCGCGGGAATGGATATGGATGAGAGTCAGGAAAAATCCGGCGGCAAAGACGCACACGGTAATTTTTCTAACGGAGGCAGCCCGCACCGCCAGAAAAATAAAATTTATCAAGAGCACCCCGAGGGCGATCAGAAACAAATCATAGTTGTTCCACCACCAGATCCGGCCCGTTCCCCCGACATAGCTTTCCAACGGAAAAAACAACCGGACGCCGCCCCAGGACGCCGCCGGGGTAGGTAGATCGCCCAGCAAATGGACGACGAATCCGGCCAGAAAGCCCGTCAGCAGTAGCTTATGGTTGGCAAGACTCGCTGAAAACCTTTTGAGACGGAAGCTTCCAGCCCCCGGTCGCAGAAGGTACAGGAGCAATCCGATCAGCAACGCGAACAACAGCCCCGCCGCCAGCGAATGAAAGAATCCATGGTGGGAATACCAGAAAGTACTCGAGTAGATCACCTTGCCCGGCTCGGAGAGCCCGAAAAACCGCCCGAGGGTCGCATCGAATCTCGACCACAGGCTCACCGCATCGATGTCGGGCAGCGCGCCGCCCAGTCCGGCGAGGGCGATGATCGCCGCCTGATTTCCGAATCCTTTTCGTGAAAACCCGGCCACGACACTCCCCGCCGCCAGGCCCGATACCGTATGGGTGAGGATGTCCAAGGCGCAGCGCTTAGCGGTGGATGACCCCCGACCCGATCAATTCCTCTCCCTCGTACCAGGCGGCAAACTGCCCCGCGGTGACGCCCCGCTGGGGGCTGTCGAAGAGGACGTAGCAGGCCCGGCTGGTGATGAACAGCACCCCGCTCTGGAGGGGTTGGCGGTAGCGGATGCGGAAGTTGAAGCGGCGGAACTCGCCCGCTTTGAGGGCGCGGTCGGGCCGGATCCAGTGCATCTCGTCGTGCAGGATCGTCAACCCCCGGCGGTAGAGGCCGGGATGTTCCTGGCCCAGCCCCACGTAGAGGATATTCTCGGAAACGTCCGTGGCGATCACGAAGAGCGCTTCGGCCTTGCCGCCCACCTGGAGGCCTTTGCGTTGGCCGATGGTGAAGAAGTGGGCGCCGCGGTGCCGTCCCACCTCGATCCCGTCCGTGGGCTCGTAGCGGTAGGGGGCCGTGTAGCGGTCGAGGCGCTCCTCGGCGGTGAGCGCTTGTTTTTCCTCGGGGGGGATGTGGTACCCGCTCCAGGTGTCGGAGATTTCGACGATGGGTCCCTCGTGGGCTTCGAGTTTCTGTTGCAGGAAGACCGGCAGGTCCACCTTGCCCACGAAACAGATGCCCTGGGAGTCCTTGCGGGCGGCCGTAGCCAGGCCCTGCTCGGTGGCGATGCGGCGCACCTCGGGTTTGAGCAGCCCCCCGATGGGAAAGAGCGCCTTGGCGAGTTGCTGCTGGCTGAGCTGGCAGAGGAAGTAGCTCTGGTCCTTGTTGGGATCGCTGCCGGCCAGCAGGCGGTAGACGGTCTCTCCGTCGACCTCGATCTCTTCCTTGCGGCAGTAGTGGCCCGTGGCGACGTAGTCGGCCCCGAGTTTAAGCGCTTCCTGGAGGAAGGCGTCGAACTTGATCTCCCGGTTGCAGAGCACGTCGGGGTTGGGGGTGCGCCCGCGGCTGTATTCGTCGAACATGTAGTCCACCACCCGGCGCCGGTACGGCTCGCTGAGGTCCACGAAGTGGAAGGGGATATCGAGTTTCTTGGCGGTCAGCTCGGCGAACACTTGGTCGTCGTACCAGGGGCAGTCCCCCTCGAGGGTGCCGGTGGTGTCGTGCCAGTTGCGCATAAACAGGCCCACTACTTCGTAGCCCTGCTGCTGGAGCAGGTAGGCTGCGACACTCGAATCCACGCCTCCGGAGAGGCCCACGACGACCCGTTTGTTCATCGACTTTTTCATTCCACAAAGATAATCAAAGAACGCGATTTCCATCCGGAGTTTCAGCACTTTTGCTCCCTTTTTCCCGGCCAGACGGCTCCCCGGGCGGTTTTCCCCTTCGAATAATAAGTAAATCATATAATTCTGGAAATATTATCAGAAAAAAGAATAAACAAAAGCCCCGGAAAACCCGCAAAACCGTGTAAAACCGCGCCAAAAGGGCATAAAAAAGCGTTGCAGGGCTTGGAGACTCGGATTTTTTACATATATTTGCAGTCCATTTCGTTAAATGGCGGGGTGTGTTATGCCCTGGAGTAAAGGATCTAACAAACTAAAGTTAAAGGATTTACAATGCCAACGATTCAACAGTTAGTACGTAACGGACGCACCAAGCCGAGCTTCACGAGCAAGTCTCCGGCCCTGGACGCCTGTCCGCAGCGTCGTGGGGTTTGTGTGCGTGTGTACACCACCACGCCCAAGAAACCCAACTCGGCCATGCGTAAGGTGGCCCGTGTGCGCCTGACCAACGGCAAGGAGGTCAACGCTTACATTCCCGGCGAAGGCCACAACCTGCAGGAGCACTCGATCGTGCTGGTGCGCGGAGGCCGTGTCAAAGACCTGCCCGGGGTTCGCTACCACCTGGTGCGCGGAGCCCTCGACTCGGCCGGTGTAGACGGACGCCGCCAACGCCGCTCGAAGTACGGAGCCAAACGGCCCAAAGCCGGTAAGTAATCCCTCCGATTGAAGGAGAGAAGTAAAACAGGGGATACCTTAGTATATAGGAGCCCCGAAATTTAACCGTAACACACACAACGTTTTTCAACAATGAGAAAAGCAAAGCCTAAAAAGCGAATTCTACTTCCAGATCCCAAATTCGGTGACACCCTGGTGACCCGGTTTGTAAACAACCTGATGCTGGATGGTAAGAAGAGTATTGCCTACGGGATTTTCTATGACGCCATAGATATCGTGGGTGAGAAGATGAAGGATGCAGACAAGGCTCCTCTGGATGTCTGGAAGAAATCCCTGGAGAACATCACTCCCCAGGTCGAAGTGAAGTCCCGCCGTGTAGGTGGTGCTACCTTCCAGGTCCCTACGGAGGTTAGACCTGAGCGCAAAGTTTCCCTGGCAATGAGAAACCTGATCCTTTACTCCAAAAAACGCGCAGGTCGGTCGATGGCGGAAAAATTAGCCGCCGAAATCCAAGCCGCCTACAACGAAGAAGGTGCCGCCTTCAAACGCAAGGAAGAGATGCACCGCATGGCCGACGCCAACAAGGCGTTCGCCCATTTCAGATTCTAACAGCGGAGGATAGAGAAAATTTATATGGCAAGAGACCTTACATATACGAGAAACATCGGCATCATGGCCCACATCGATGCCGGTAAGACCACCACGTCGGAACGCATCCTGTTCTACACGGGCAAAACCCACAAGATCGGCGAGACCCACGAGGGGAGCGCTACGATGGACTGGATGGCCCAGGAGCAGGAACGCGGGATCACGATCACCTCGGCCGCTACGACCGCTTTCTGGAAATACAAAGACCACACCTACCAGATCAACATCATCGACACCCCGGGCCACGTCGACTTCACCGCCGAGGTGGAGCGTTCGCTGCGCGTCCTGGACGGTGCCGTGGCTACGTTCTGCGCCGTGGGTGGGGTAGAGCCCCAGAGCGAGACCGTTTGGCGCCAGGCCGACAAGTACAACGTACCCCGCATGGGCTACGTCAACAAGATGGACCGCACGGGGGCCGACTTCCTGGGTGTTTGCGCCCAGATCAAAGAGCGCCTCGGCGCCACGGCCCTGCCGGTGGTGCTGCCCATCGGGCAGGAAGACAAGTTTGCCGGATTGGTGGACCTGATCTACAACCGCGCGCTCATCTACCACGAAGACAAGAAAACCGAACTGGTCAACTACACCTACGAAGAAGTCCCCGCCGACATGCGTGCCGAAGTGGACGAATGGCGCGGGAAACTGATCGAAGAAGTGGCCGCCGAAGACGACGCCTTGATGGAAAAGTTCTTCGAGGACGCCGATTCGATCACCCCCGACGAGTTGATCGCCGCCATCCGCAAGGCCACCATCTCGATGACCATCATCCCGATGCTCTGCGGTTCTTCCTTCAAGAACAAAGGGGTTCAGCTGCTGCTGGACTACGTGATGGCTTTCCTGCCCTCGCCCCTCGATATCGAGGCCGTGACGGGGACCAACCCCGACACCGGCAAGGAAGAGACCCGCAAGCCCACCGAGACCGATCCGTTCAGCTCCTTGGCCTTTAAGATCGCCACCGACCCCTTCGTGGGCCGCCTGGCCTTCATCCGCGTCTACTCGGGCAAGCTCGACGCCGGTTCCTACGTCCACAACAGCCGTTCGGACAAGAAGGAACGCATCAGCCGCCTCTACCAGATGCACGCCAACAAGCAGAACCCGATCGAAGTGGTCGGCGCCGGCGACATCTGCGCCGCCGTCGGTTTCAAGGACATCCGCACGGGCGACACCCTCTGCGACGAGAAGTTCCCCATCGTCCTCGAGTCGATGACCTTCCCCGAACCGGTGATCGGTCTGGCGGTGGAACCCAAGACTCAGAAAGAACTCGATAAGCTGGGCATCGCCCTGGGCAAACTCTCCGAAGAGGACCCCACCTTCACGGTGAAAACCGACGAAGACAGCGGCCAGACCGTCATCAGCGGGATGGGCGAGCTGCACCTCGAGATCATCGTCGACCGCCTCAAGCGCGAATTCGGCGTCGAGATCAACCAGGGCGCTCCGCAGGTCAACTACAAGGAAGCCATCAAAGGCACCGTTCAGCACCGCGAGGTGTTCAAGAAACAGACCGGGGGCCGCGGTAAGTTCGCCGACATCATTTTCGAAATCGGTCCTTCCGAGGACGGCAAACCGGGCCTCGAGTTCGTGGACGCCGTCAAGGGCGGGAACATCCCCAAGGAATACATTCCTTCGGTCCAGAAGGGCTTCACCTCGGCCATGGCCAACGGTCCGCTGGCCGGCTTCGTGATGGATTCGATGAAGGTGACCCTCAAGGACGGTTCGTTCCACCCGGTCGACTCCGACTCGCTTTCCTTCGAAATCGCCGCCCGCAACGGCTACCGCGAGGCTGCCCGCAAGGCCAACCCCGTGTTGCTGGAGCCTGTGATGGCTGTCGAAGTGGTGACTCCCGAAGAAAGCATGGGGGACATCATCGGCGACCTCAACAAGCGCCGCGGCCAGGTCACCGGCATGGAATCCAAGGGCAACGCCCGCGTGGTGACCGCCAAGGTTCCCCTCTCGGAGATGTTCGGTTACGTGACCGTGTTGCGTACCATCTCTTCGGGCCGTGCGACCTCTTCGATGGAGTTCTCCAACTTCGAAGAAGTACCCGCCAACCAGGCCAAGGAGATCATCGAAAAATCAAGTGGTAAAAAAGGTTCTGTAGAATAAATCAGATTATGAGCCAGAAAATAAGAATCAAACTCAAATCCTACGATCACAACCTGGTTGACAAATCAGCCGAGAAGATCGTCAAAACCGTCAAAGGGACGGGTGCAGTCGTCAGCGGTCCCATTCCGCTGCCCACGCAGAAGAAGATCTTCACCGTGAACCGTTCGACCTTCGTCAACAAGAAGGCCCGCGAACAGTTCCAGCTGGAGACCTGCAAGCGGGTGCTGGACATCTACTCCTCCACCCCCAAGACGATCGACGCCCTCATGAAGCTGGAACTGCCCAGCGGCGTGGAGGTAGAAATCAAGGTCTGACCCACCGGGGGGCCGGGAGAGGGTAGCTCTGTTCTGAAAAGAGAAGGCTATTGTTGATCCCCAAAGGCCCGCCGTGTGTCGGAGGGGACGCTTGTTCTGAAAAGAAGAACGTCCCGAACAAGAAAAATAAACCCGGGGTTGAGGCTGGAATCAAGCTGCGAAGGGTCCGTTAGAAGGAGGCTGTGAAGTGTCCGGCAGACGGTGCAGCCGCTGAAATCAGTGGACTCCCCTACCAATAAAAAACAAATGTCAGGAATCATTGGAAAAAAAATCGGAATGACTTCCGTATTCGGTGCCGACGGGAAGAACATCCCCTGCACCGTGATCGAAGCCGGTCCCTGTGTGGTTACGCAAGTAAGAACCGTCGAAAAGGACGGTTACGCCGCTGTGCAGCTTGCCTATGACGAAAAACCCGAAAAAAACACGACCGGAAGCCTGCTCGGCCACTTCAAGAAGGCCGGCACCACGCCGAAGCGCAAGCTGGCGGAATTTACCTCTTTTGAGAACGAAATGAACCTGGGTGACGTCATCACCGTGGAGCAGTTCGCCGACGACGATTGGGTCGACGTGACGGGCATCTCCAAAGGGAAAGGCTTCCAGGGGGTTGTCAAGCGCCACGGCTTCGCCGGGGTGGGCGGACAGACCCACGGCCAGCACAACCGCCAGCGCAAGCCCGGTTCGCTGGGTGCCAGCTCCTATCCCTCGCGCGTGTTCAAGGGCAAACGCCTGCCGGGCCGCACGGGCGGCGAGCAGGTCAAAGTGCTCAACCTGCGCATCGTTAAACGGCTCCCCGAAAACAACCTCCTCCTGGTGAAGGGGTCGATTCCGGGCGCCAAGGGTTCTTACTTATTAATCGAAGACTAGCCATGGAAATAGCCATTTTGAACACTTCAGGCAAAGAGACCGGCAAGAAGGTCACCCTGAAAGATGAAATTTTCGGGATCGAGCCTAACAATCACGCTATTTACCTGGACGTGAAACAATACCTGGCCAACCAGCGCCAGGGCACGCACAAAGCCAAACAGCGCAACGAGGTGATGGGTTCTACCCGCAAGCTCAAACGCCAGAAAGGCACCGGCGGCGCCCGCAGCGGCAGCATCCTTTCGCCCCTGTTCCCGGGTGGCGGCCGGGTGTTCGGTCCGGTTCCCCGCGACTACAGCTTCAAGCTCAACAAGAAGCTCAAACAGCTCGCCCGCAAGAGCGCCCTGGCCTACAAGGCCAAAGAAGGTTCCATCACCGTGGTGGATATCTTCTCGATGGAAGCTCCCAAGACCAAAGAGTTCCTGGCCGTGACCAAGAACCTGGGCCTCGAAGGCAAGAAACTCCTGCTGGTGTTGCCCGAAAGCAACCCCGCGGTAGCTCTCTCGGCCCGCAACCTGCCCAACGTGAAGGTGACCCTGGCGCAGAACCTCAACACCTACGACGTGATGAACGCCGGCATGATGTTGATGGCCGCCGACAGCGTCGAAGCCATCAACCAGCTCTTCGGTCAGTAAGAAAACGAAATCAAAAAAAGTTCCAGATCATGGATATCATTATTAAGCCAATTTTAACCGAACGAATGACGGTCCAGGGCGAGAAGCTGAACCGTTACGGTTTCATCGTCGATCCGCGGGCCAACAAGCTGCAGATCGCTTCGGCCGTGGAGGCGATGTACAATGTGGTGGTTACAGATGTAAACACCATGCGTTACATGGGGAAAGTCAAGAGCCGCTACACCAAAGCAGGTATGCTCGTAGGCCGCACCAACAACTTCAAGAAGGCGATCGTAACGCTCAAAGACGGAGACAACATCGACTTTTACAGTAATATCTAAGAGCCATGGCAGTTAAAAAGTTCAAACCTATGACCCCGGGGACCCGCCACAAAGTGGCCGGCACCTTTACTGATATTACGTCGTCGACTCCCGAGAAATCGCTGCTCAGCCCCCTGAAGAACTCCGGCGGCCGCAACAACTCGGGCAAAATGACCGTCCGCTACATCGGCGGCGGTCACAAACGCCAATACCGTCTGATCGACTTCAAGCGCGACAAGGACAACATGTCCGCCGTGGTGAAGACCATCGAATACGACCCCAACCGTTCGGCCCGCATCGCCCTGGTGAGCTACGCCGACGGTGAGAAACGCTACATGCTGGCCCCCAACGGCCTCAAGGTAGGCCAGACGGTCACCTCGGGCTCCGGTGTGGCTCCTGAAGTGGGCAACACGCTGCCCCTGTCGGACATTCCGCTGGGTACCGTGATCCACAACATCGAACTCTACCCCGGTCAGGGCGCCGTGATGGCCCGTTCGGCCGGTACCTACGCGCAGCTTCTGGCCCGCGAAGGCAAATACGCTATTATTAAACTTCCTTCGGGCGAAACCCGCATGATCCAGTCGATCTGCCGGGCTACGATCGGAGCCGTTTCCAACCCGGACCACAGCCTCGAATCGCACGGCAAGGCCGGGCGCCGTCGCTGGCTGGGCCGTCGTCCCCGCAACCGTGGGGTCTCGATGAACCCGGTGGATCACCCCATGGGTGGTGGTGAAGGCCGTTCGAGCGGTGGACATCCTCGTTCGCGCAAGGGTCTGTTGGCCAAAGGCTACAAGACGCGCGATCCGAAGAAGACCACGTCGAAGTTTATTGTCTCCAAACGGAAAAAATAATCTAAAATAATAGCAATGAGTCGTTCATTAAAAAAAGGACCATACATCGAGCCGAAACTGGAGTCGCGGGTAATCACCCAGAACGAAGGCGGCAAGAAAACCGTGATCAAGACCTGGTCGCGGGCCAGTATGATTTCTCCCGATTTCGTGGGCCACACGATCGCCGTCCACAACGGGAACAAGTTTATCCCCGTGTACGTCACGGAGAACATGGTAGGACACAAGCTGGGCGAATTCGCCCCGACGCGTAACTTCCGTGGGCATTCAGGAAACAAGAAAAAATAGAGATAAACCATGGGTTCAAGAAAAAGCACCAGAGCCGAAGGGCTCAAGGAGCAGAAGAAGCAGACGGCGATCGCCACGCTGCGGGATTGCCCCACTTCGCCCCTGAAGATGCGCATTGTGGCTGACACCATCCGTGGAGTCGAAGTCAACCGCGCGCTGGGCATCCTTCGCTACAACAAGAAGGCCGCCTCGATCAAGTTAGAGAAACTCCTGCGCAGCGCCATCGCCAACTGGGAGGCCAAGAACGAAGGCACGCGCCTCGAGGATACCACCCTGTGCGTCCAGACGATCACCGTCGACGGGGGCCGCATGCTCAAACGCATCCAGCCCGCGCCCCAGGGTCGCGCACACCGGATCCGCAAGCGTTCGAACCACGTGACGATCATCGTGGACAAGATGGTAGAGAAAGAAGCTAAAAAATCAAAAGCAAAAGCAGATGGGACAGAAAGTTAATCCGATAGCCAACCGACTGGGCATCATTCGCGGTTGGGACTCCAACTGGTACGGTGGCAAAGACTTTTCGAGCAAGTTGGTCGAAGACGCCAAGATCCGCAAGTACCTGGGGGCCCGTCTGGCCAAAGCAAGCCTCTCCAAAATTTTGATTGAGCGGACACTTAAGCTCGTCACCGTCACCATCTGCACCGCCCGTCCGGGGATCATCATCGGCAAAGGCGGCCAGGAAGTGGACAAACTCAAGGAAGAGCTGCGCAAGCTCACCGGCAAGGAGGTCCAGATCAACATCTTCGAGATCAAGCGTCCCGAAACCGACGCCATGATCGTCGGCACGAACATCGCCCGCCAGCTGGAAGGCCGTATTTCGTACCGCCGCGCCGTCAAGACGGCCATCGCTTCGACGATCCGCATGGGCGCCGAAGGGATCAAGATCCAGATTTCGGGCCGCGTGGGCGGCGCCGAAATGGCCCGCAGCGAGACCTACAAGGAAGGCCGCATTCCCTTGCACACCTTCCGCGCCAACGTAGACTACGCCCTGTGCGAAGCGCTCACCAAGGTGGGCCTGCTGGGCATCAAGGTATGGATCTGCAACGGTGAGATCTACGACCGCCACTACGACCTGTTCCAGCCGCTGGCCAACACGCCCGCCGGACAAGGTGGTCCCGGCGGCTTCCGGGGTGACCGCCCCGACCGCGGCGAACGCCGTGACCGCCGTGATGGCGGCCGCGATGGCGGCCGTGGAGGCGACCGTCGTGACCGCCGTGACGGCGGCCGCGGGGGGAACGACCGGGGTCCGAGAAGATAACCTACGAGTAAAAAGAGACTAAAAAAGTATAGATCATGTTACAGCCAAAAAGAACGAAATTCAGAAGAATGCAGAAGGGCCGCATGAAGGGCAACGCCCAGCGCGGGGCCCAACTGGCCTTCGGTTCCTTCGGCATCAAAGCCCTGGATTCGACCTGGATCACGGGTCGCCAGATCGAGGCTGCCCGTCAGGCCATCGTGCGCTACATGAAGCGTGAAGGCCAGATCTGGATCCGGATCTTCCCGGACAAGCCGATCACCAAGAAACCGGCCGAAGTCCGCATGGGTAAGGGGAAAGGGGCTCCCGAAGGATTCGTGGCTCCGGTGACCCCGGGCCGCATCCTCATCGAGGCCGAAGGCGTGCCCATGGAAGTGGCTCAGGAAGCCCTCCGTCTGGGCGCTCAGAAGCTCCCCATCGCGACCAAGTTTATCGTTAGACGAGATTACACCGAAAAATCGATTTAGAGATGAAGACTTCTGAAATAAGAGAGCTCAACGCGGCCGAACTGGCGGAACGCATCGACGCGGCCAAGGCCGAGTTGAACCGCCTGAAAGTCAACCACGCCGTCTCTCCCCTGGAGAACGCTGCGGTCATGAAGAAGGCCCGCCGGGACATCGCCCGCATGCTGACCGTGCTCGGACAAAAACAAATTAACAGTTAATTCACCCATCATGGAAAGAAATCTTAGAAAAGAGAGAATCGGGGTGGTTGTCAGCAACAAGATGGATAAGTCGATGACGGTTGCCGTCAAGCGGAAGGTGAAACATCCGATGTACGGCAAGTTCGTCAACAAGACCACCAAGTTCGTGGCCCATGACGAGACCAACACCTGCAACCCGGGCGACACGGTACGCATCATGGAGACGCGTCCGATGAGCCGCACGAAACGTTGGAGATTAGTAGAAATCATAGAAAGAGCTAAATAGCCATGGTACAACAAGAAAGTAGACTATCGGTAGCCGATAACAGCGGGGCGAAGGAAGTTCTTTGCATCCGTGTTTTGGGCGGTACCGGCAAGCGCTATGCCACGATCGGCGACAAGATCGTCGTGACGGTCAAGAGCGCCACCCCTTCGGGCGACGTGAAGAAAGGCACGGTCTCGAAGGCCGTCGTGGTGCGCACCAAGAAGGAGATCCGCCGTGCCAACGGTTCTTACATCCGCTTCGACGACAACGCCGTCGTTCTGTTGAACAACCAGGGGGAAATGCGCGGGACGCGTATCTTCGGCCCCGTTGCCCGCGAGTTGCGTGATTCGTACATGAAGATCATTTCGCTGGCTCCCGAAGTGCTGTAATTAAAAAACGCAAAGAATATCATGTCAATTAAATTGCATATCAAGAAGGGGGATCAGGTTCTGGTGATCGCCGGCGACAGCAAAGGCCAACAGGGCAAGGTGCTGGAAGTGCTGGTAGCCAAGGGCCGGGCCATCGTCGAGGGGGTCAACATGGTCTCCAAGCACACCAAGCCCAACGCCAAGAGTCCCCAGGGAGGCATCGTCAAGCAGGAAGCTTCGATCAACCTCTCCAACTTGCAGTTGGTGGACCCCAAGAGCGGCAAACCTACCCGTGTAGGACGCCATGAGGACGCCAAAGGAAAATTAGTACGTTACGCTAAAAAGTCAGGGGAGGAAATCAAATAATGGCTTACGAACCTACATTCAAAAAGACCTACAAGGAGCAGATCGTACCTGCCCTTGTCAAGGAATTCGGCTACAAGAGCGTCATGCAGGTGCCCGTGCTGCAGAAGATCGTCATCAACCAGGGTCTGGGACAGGCCGTGGCCGACAAGAAGATCCTGGAGACGGCCGTCGAAGAGCTCACCCGCATCACGGGCCAGAAAGCCGTGATCACCAAGTCCAAGAAGGACATCTCGAACTTCAAGTTGCGTAAAGGCATGCCCATCGGGGTACGCGTGACGCTGCGGGGAGGGAAGATGTACGAATTCCTGGAACGCCTGGTGGCCGTGGCCCTGCCGCGCATCCGTGACTTCAAGGGGATCGGAGACAAGCTGGACGGCCGCGGGAACTACACCATGGGTGTGACCGAGCAGATCATCTTCCCGGAGATCGACATCGACAAGATTTCGAAGATCCTGGGTATGGAGATCACGATGGTCACCTCGGCGCCCAACGACGAAGAGGCTTACGCCCTGCTGCGCGAGTTCGGTTTACCGTTTAAGAACGCTAAGAAGAATAACAATTAAGATATGGCAAAGGAATCAATGAAAGCCCGTGAGGCCAAGCGCCTCAAGCTGGTTCAGCGTTACGCCGCCAAGCGTGCCGCCCTCAAGGAAGCCGGGGACCAGGAAGGTCTCTCGAAGTTGCCCCGCAACTCGAACCCCATCCGCCTGCACAACCGCTGCCTGCTGACGGGTCGTCCCAAAGGGTACATGCGCCAGTTCGGGATCAGCCGCATCCAGTTCCGCGAAATGGCCTCCGCCGGCCTGATCCCCGGAGTAAAGAAAGCCAGCTGGTAGGTGCGCACGCGCACACCGAATGGGCGGGCAAGTGATTGCTGACCCGGACGTTGTGCTGCGGAACACCTTCCCGGAGAGCAAGCCTACCCTCTGAAAATTTTTGCGTCGCTTTTTATAAAAAGCGACAGTTCGTAGGCTAATTACCCTGGCCGCCCGCCAAAATAAAGATTTTCGGGATTCCCGAAAATCTTTCGGCGGCCAACGAGGCAAAGCCTCGGGAAACTACCGGCAGGCAAAAAAACTCCTGCAAAGAAAGAGGACCCGAAAGGCCCTCAAAAACCAGAAAAAAGACAGACTGCGGAAAAGTCGAAGAATTTTCGTATCTTTCGCGCCTGATTTTTAAGAATATTTACCAACAACCAACACAAAATCAAATGACTGATCCTATTTCGGATTTCCTGACGAGAGTCAGGAACGCGGTGAAAGCCAACCACAAGGTGGTTGAAGCTCCCGCCTCGAAGATGAAGCTGGAGATCGCCCGCATTCTGTACGAACAGGGCTACATCCTGGCTTACAAAAGCGACACGGATGCTGCCGGGCACCCCACGATCAAACTGGCCCTGAAGTACCATCCCGAAAGCAAACTCTGCGCCATCAAGGGCCTCAAGCGAGTAAGCCGTCCCGGCCTGCGCCGCTACGCCTCGGCCGCCGAGATGCCCCGCGTGTTGAACGGCCTGGGCATTGCCGTCGTATCGACTTCCAAAGGCATTATGACCGACAAGAAGGCCCGCCAGGAAAACGTGGGCGGCGAGGTCCTGTGCTATGTTTATTAATGTATAAAGCGAGAAATAATGTCAAGAATTGGAAAAATGCCTGTAAACTTACCCGCCGGGGTGACCGTGACGGTCAGCGCCGATAACGTGGTAAGCGTGAAAGGACCGCTGGGGGAACAGAGCCAGAAAGTGGACTCGGACATCACCGTCAGCGTGGAAGGGACCGAGGTAAACATCACCCGTCCGACCAATCAGCCCCGTCACCGTTCGATGCACGGTCTGTACCGTTCGTTGATCAACAACATGGTGGTGGGTGTATCGACCGGCTACGAGATCAAGCAGGAGCTGGTGGGCGTGGGTTACAAAGCTGAAGTTGTGGACGGAGTGCTGCAGCTTTCGCTGGGTTATTCGCACGACATCTACATCCAGTTGCCCAAAGAGGTGACCGCCACGGCCGTGACCGAAAAGAAAAACAACCCCATCCTGACGCTCAAGAGCGCCGACAAGCAGTTGATCGGCCAGGTAGCCGCCAAGATCCGCTCGCTGCGCAAGCCCGAGCCGTACAAAGGCAAGGGGATCAAGTTCGTGGGTGAACAGCTGCGCCGCAAGGCCGGTAAATCCGCTAATGCTAAATAGTAAAATCGTACAGTTATGTCATTGACCAAAATAGAAAGAAGAGCACGGGTTAAGATGCGTATCCGCAAGATCGTCAGCGGTACGGCTCAAAAACCCCGCATGTCTGTGTTCCGCAGCAACAAGCAGATCTACGTGCAGCTGATCGACGACCTGAACGGAGTTACCCTGGCAGCCGCCTCGTCCACGGACAAGGAGGTATCGGAAAAAGCCGCCGGTCTGAACAAATCCCAAGTGGCCGCCCTGGTGGGCAAACTGGCCGCCGAACGCTGTGCCTCGAAGGGCATCGCCGAGGTATCTTTTGACCGCAACGGTTACCTGTACCACGGAAGAGTCAAAATGTTAGCGGACGCCGCCCGTGAAGGGGGTCTTAAATTTTAAGCAGCCATGTCAAATACGAACATAAAGAAAGTCAGAACGAGCGACCTGGAGCTCAAAGACCGTCTGGTCAGCATCCAGCGCGTGACGAAAGTCACCAAAGGGGGCCGCACCTTCACCTTCTCGGCCATCGTGGTCGTGGGGAACGAAAACGGCGTTGTGGGCTACGGCCTGGGCAAAGCCAGCGAAGTCACCTCGGCCATCGCCAAGGGGGTGGAAGACGCCAAGAAGAACCTGGTGAAGATCCCGGTCCTGCACGGCACGATTCCCCACAAGCAGGAGGCCCGCTTCAGCGGATCGCTGGTGATGGTCCGTCCGGCCGCTCCCGGGACGGGGGTTATCGCCGGGGGTGCCATGCGCGCCGTGCTGGAGAGCGTCGGCATCCGCAACGTGTTGGCCAAGAGCAAGGGCTCTTCCAACCCGCACAACCTGGTGAAGGCGACCATCGCCGCCCTGCTGGAACTGCGCGACGCGCACAGCGTGGCCCAGGTACGTGGCATTTCGCTCGACAAAGTGTTTAACGGATAAGCTAAGAGAAAATGGCTACATTGAAAATCACGCAAACGCAAAGCCGCATCGGCGCGACCGCCCGCCAGAAGAAGAATCTGGATGCGCTGGGTCTTCGCAAGATGAATCAGACCGTTGAACACCAGGATTCGGCCATCATTTTGGGCATGCTCGAAAAGGTAAAGCACCTGGTCGTCATCGAAGAAGTAAAGAAGAAATAGTTTTTACGTCCGTTTCGCGGGAGGTTTTCGAAAGCCTCCCGGGGAGCGGAATAAATCGTACAATATCATGAACTTACATACCTTAAAACCCGCGGAAGGGGCTACCAAAAAGGAAAAACGCATCGGCCGCGGCCAGGGTTCGGGCCGTGGGGGCACCTCCACGCGCGGACACAAAGGGGCGCAGTCCCGTTCGGGCTACTCGTCGAAAACCGGTTTTGAAGGCGGCCAGATGCCCCTTCAGCGCCGTCTGCCCAAGTTTGGTTTCAAAAACCTCAAGCGGGTAGAGTTCAAAGGGATCAACCTTTCCGTCCTGGAAGAGATGGCCACCAAGTACTCGCTCAAGGCGATCACCGTGGACACGCTCATCGAACACGGCATGGTGTCGAAGAACGACCGCGTGAAGATCCTCGGCGGCGGAGAACTGACCCAGACGCTGGAGGTGACCGCACACGCTTTCTCGAAGAGCGCCGTCGCAGCCATCGAAGCCAAGAGCGGCAAGGCCATCACCCTTTAATGACCGGTCATGAAAAAATTAATCGAAACCATTAAGAACATCTTCCGGATCGAGGAGCTGCGCAACCGCATCCTCTTTACGCTGAGCCTGATTCTGATCTATCGTTTCGGTAGTTTCGTGGTGATCCCGGGGATCAATCCCCAGTCGCTGTCCGCTCTGCAGAACCAGGTGGACGGCAACGGCCTGATGGGCCTGCTGAACATCTTCTCCGGGGGGGCTTTCTCCAACGCGTCTATCTTTGCGCTGGGGATCATGCCTTATATCTCGGCGTCGATCGTTATCCAGCTCTTGGGGATCGTGGTGCCCTATTTCCAGAAACTCCAGAAGGAGGGGGAAAGCGGCCGCCGCAAGATCAACCAGTGGACCCGCTACCTGACCATCATCGTGCTGCTGCTGCAGGGCCCGGCCTACCTGGCCAACCTGCACGCCCAGCTGCCCGATGCCGCCTTCGTGCTGGGCCGCGGAAGCGTCCTGTTCACCTTCGCCGCCACCATCGTGCTCATCGCCGGTACGATGTTCGTGATGTGGCTCGGGGAAAAGATCACCGACAAGGGGATCGGCAACGGGGTATCGCTGATCATCATGGTGGGGATCATCGCCCGCCTGCCGCACGCCCTGCTGGCCGAAATGAACACCCGCTTCACGGAATCCACCGGGGGCTTCGTGATGCTGGTCGTCGAACTGGTGCTGCTGTTCCTGGTCTTCTGCGCCACCATCGCGCTGGTTCAGGCCACGCGCAAGATTCCGGTGCAGTACGCCAAACGCATCGTCGGCAACAAGCAGTATGGTGGTGTACGCCAGTACATTCCCTTGAAGATCAACGCTGCCGGGGTTATGCCCATCATCTTCGCCCAGGCGTTGATGTTCGTGCCGATGTTCTTCAGCCGCTTTGAGGCCACCCGTGGCTTCGCCGCCGCCTTCGGGAACTACACCGGCTTCTGGTACAACTTCACCTTCGCCCTGCTGGTGATCGCCTTCACCTACTTCTACACCGCGATCACCGTCAACCCCAACATGATGGCCGAGGACATGAAACGCAACGGCGGCTTCATCCCGGGCGTCAAGCCGGGTAAGAAGACGGTCGAATACCTCGACACCATCATGACGAGAATCACCCTGCCGGGCTCCATCTTCCTGGCGATCGTGGCCATCCTGCCGTCGTTCGCCATGATGCTGGGGATCAACAACCAGTTCGCCCTCTTCTACGGGGGGACCTCGCTGCTGATCCTGGTGGGCGTCGTGCTCGACACCCTGCAGCAGATCGAAAGCTACCTGCTCCTGCGTCACTACGACGGTCTGATGAAGACCGGCCGTATCCAGGGCCGCAGATAGTGCCTGCCGGGGGCCGAGAGAGGGGAGAGATTTCAGAGAGACCTTTTTGAATGGAGAGTCCTCTTGTTTTGAACCGCTTCTTTCGAAACCCCAGGTAGACACAAACGAAGTTCTTACGTAATGATACACCTCAAGACACAGCCGCAGATCGAGATCCTGCGCGAGAACAACCTCCTGGTCAGCCTGACGCTCTCCGAGGTGGGGCGACACATCCGGCCCGGGGTCAGCACCCTGGAACTGGACGCCCTGGCCGAGGAGTTTATCCGCTCGCATGGGGCCGAACCCGGTTTCCTGGGCTACAACGGTTTTCCGAACACGCTCTGCATGTCGCTCAACGACAAAGTGGTGCACGGAATCCCCTCGGCCAAGGAGATCCTGCGCGAGGGGGACATCCTCTCGGTGGATTGCGGCACGCGGATGAAAGGTTTTTATGGTGACAGCGCCTATACGTTTGCTGTAGGTCGGATCGACCCCAAGGCGGCCGAGCTGCTGAAAGTCACCCGCGAGGCTCTGCTCCGGGGCGTGGCCCAGGCGGTGGCCGGAAACCGCGTCGGCGACATCAGCGCCGCCGTGCAGGACACCGCCGAGAAGGCCGGCTTCAGCGTGGTGCGCGAGATGGTGGGCCATGGGTTGGGCGAGCGGATGCACGAAGCACCCGAAGTCCCCAACTACGGAGCCCGCGGGCGCGGTCCCCTCTTGAAACCGGGCATGGTGCTCTGCATCGAGCCCATGATCAACCAGGGCAGCCGGGCGGTGGTCTTCGACCGCGACGGCTGGACCGTACGGACCAAGGACGGAAAACCCTCGGCGCACTTCGAGTACGCCGTGGCCATCACCGCCGACGGACCGGACGTGCTGACCGACTTTAGTGTGATCGACAAGGTGTTGAACGCGTAAAGTGGCCCTCCGGGGACACGATAAAAGACGAAAAGACTCGTATGGCAAAACAAAATGCTATTGAAAAGGACGGCACGATCATCGAAGCCCTCTCCAACGCCATGTTCCGCGTGGAATTGGACAACGGCCACGTGATCACCGCCCACATTTCGGGTAAGATGCGGATGCACTACATCAAGATCCTGCCCGGCGACAAGGTAAAAGTGGAGATGTCCCCCTACGATTTGAGTAAGGGACGGATCTCTTTTCGATACAAATAACACGAACCGCCCATCCTGATAAGGGACTTGCGAGGGGCGGGGCTGCATAACCGGGGGGCCGGAGGAGTTTTAGGGGAGACGCCTGAATAGGGAACATCCTGAAAGACTCGGAATCGGAAAACCGGAAGTACAGGCCTGCTTCGAAGGAGCCGCCGCGATAGGAGAGGCATAAATTTAATGATGTCTGAAAAATGAAAGTGAGAGCATCCATCAAGAAGAGAAGCGAGGATTGCAAGATCGTCAAGCGCAAAGGCCGCCTCTATGTGATCTGCAAGAAGAATCCCAAGCTGAAAATGCGTCAGGGATAATCGTTTAATCTGTTAAAGCAAAAGAAACAATATGGCACGTATAGTTGGTGTAGATTTACCCAAAAACAAACGAGGCGAGATCGGCCTGACCTATATTTATGGGATCGGTCGCAGCACGGCCCGTGCGATCCTCGAGAAAGCCCAGGTGGACGTTAACACGAAAGTCCAGGATTGGAATGACGACCAGGTGGCAGCCATCCGTGGCGCGATCGCCGACGAGGGTTACAAGGTGGAAGGCGAGTTGCGTTCCACGGTTCAGTTGAACATCAAACGCCTGATGGATATCGGTTGCTACCGGGGTATCCGTCACCGTATCGGCTTGCCGGTGCGCGGCCAGAGCACGAAGAACAACGCCCGTACCCGCAAGGGCCGCAAGAAAACGGTCGCCAACAAGAAAAAAGCAACGAAGTAACCCTTAGACAATTATGGCAAAGAAAACAGGAACTGTTAAGAAAAGAGTGGTTAAAGTGGGCCTGCAGGGTATGGCGCACGTACACTCTACGTTCAACAACGTGATCATCACCCTGACCAACGAACAGGGTCAGGTCATCAGTTGGAGCTCTGCCGGTAAAATGGGTTTCCGCGGCTCCAAGAAGAACACGCCTTATGCTTCGCAGACGGCTGCTCAGGATTGCGCCAAGGTAGCCTACGATCTGGGGCTTCGCAAGGTGAAGGTATATGTTAAGGGCCCGGGTGCCGGTCGCGAGTCGGCCGTGCGCACCATCCACGGTGCCGGGATCGAAGTGACCGAGATCGTCGACGTCACCCCGCTGCCCCACAACGGCTGCCGTCCCCCCAACCGCCGCCGCGTCTAATACTTCGTGGCAAATTAAAAGTGAACCGGGGACCCGGAGAGAGGGAGGCATAACCGAGTAAGGAAAGCTACTCCCGTTTATTCGGAGTCGCCGCAGCGACCAAAAGAAAAATTAAATAATAACATGGGAAGATACATAGGACCTAAAACAAAAATCGCCCGCAAGTTCGGCGAGCCCATTTTCGGGGCGGACAAGTCTTTTGAGAAAAAGAACTACCCCCCGGGCCAGCACGGCCTTTCGCGCAAGCGCAAGAAAGTCTCGGAATACGGGACCCAGCTGAGCGAAAAACAAAAAGCCAAAGCCATCTACGGCGTACAGGAAAAGCAATTCCGCAAGACCTTCGAGGAAGCCGCCCGCGTGGGTGGCGTCACGGGTGAAAACCTGCTCAAGCTGCTCGAATGCCGCCTGGACAACGTGGTCTACCGCCTGGGCGTAGCCCCGACGCGTGCCGCCGCCCGCCAGCTGGTGTCGCACCGCCACATCACCGTCAACGGCGCCGTGGTCAACATTCCTTCGTACACGCTCAAAGCAGGCGATACGGTAGGTGTCCGCGAAAAGTCCAAATCGCTCGAAGTGATCGCCGAATCGCTTTCGGGAGCCAGCCGCAGCCGCTACGGCTGGCTGGAGTGGGAAGGCAGCCGCATGAGCGGTCGTTTCCTCCAGAAGCCCGAACGGGCCGACATCCCCGAAAACATCAACGAGCAGTTGATCGTCGAATTGTACTCGAAGTAGTAATTAAACCGCAAGGAGCAAAACTATGGCTATATTAGCGTTTCAGAAACCCGAAAAGGTCATCATGCTCGAATCCACCTCCTCGCTGGGACGTTTCGAGTTCCGGCCCCTGGAGCCCGGCTTCGGCATGACCGTGGGCAACGCCCTGCGGCGGATTCTCCTCTCTTCACTGGAGGGGTACGCCATCACCACTGTGAAAGTCTCCGGTGTGGACCACGAGTTCGCCGCCAGTCCCGGGGTGATGGAGGGGATGCTCGAGATCGTACTCAACCTCAAGCAGGTGCGGTTCACGAAGACGGTCGAGGAGATCGACGCCGAGAAAGCCACGATCAACGTGGTGGGCCAGCGCGAGCTGACGGCCGGTTACATCTCCAACTTCCTGACCAACTTCAAGGTCTTGAATCCCGAGTTGGTGATCTGCCGCCTGAATCCCGACGTCAAGCTGCAGATGGAACTCACCATCGGCAAGGGCCGCGGTTACGTGCCCGCCGAGGAGAACCGTCCCACGGACGCCGAGTTCGGCGTGCTGCCCATCGACTCGATCCACACGCCCATCAAGAACGTCAAGTACTCGGTGGAAAACTACCGCGTGGAGCAGAAGACCGACTACGAGAAGCTCAACCTGGAGATCACCACCGACGGATCGATCCACCCCAAGGAAGCCCTCAAGGAAGCGGCCAAGATTTTGATCCACCACTTCATGCTCTTCTCGGACGAAAAGATCACCCTGAACCTCGAGGAGAACAATCCGACCGAAGAGTTCGACGAGGACGTGCTGCACATGCGGCAGTTGCTCAAGACCAAGCTCTCGGAGCAGGATCTTTCGGTGCGCGCCCTGAATTGCCTCAAGGCCGCCGAAGTCGAAACGGTGGGCGACCTGGTTCGCTTCAATCGCAACGACCTGCTGAAGTTCCGCAACTTCGGCAAGAAATCGCTTTCGGAGCTGGACGAACTGTTGACCAACCTCAACCTCCAGTTCGGGATGGACGTATCAATTTACAAACTTGACAAGGACTAATCATGAGACATAACAAGAAAATCAACCACCTGGGCCGCCAGGCCGCGCACCGTAAATCGTTGATGGCCAACATGGCCTCTTCGTTGATCGTGCACAAGCGCATCAGCACCACCCTGGCCAAGGCAAAGGCCCTGCGGATGTACGTCGAGCCGCTGATCACCAAGTCGAAGGAAGACACGACCCACTCGCGTCGTACCGTCTTCTCCTACCTCAAGGACAAAACGGCCACCGCCGAACTGTTCCGCGAAGTGGCCCCGCGCATCGCGGACCGTCCGGGCGGCTACTGCCGCATCCTCAAGACGGGCTTCCGCCAGGGAGACGCCGCCGAGATGTGCATCATCGAGCTGGTAGACTTCAACGAAAGCTACGGCCAGGAGATCAAGGTAGGCGACAAGCCCAAGACCCGCCGCAGCCGTTCGGGTGCCGCCAAGAAACCGGCCGCTGCCGAAGCCGCCGCCGAAGGTGCCGAAACGACGACGGAAGAGGGGGCCGAAAAGCCCGCCAAAGCCGCTGCCGCCAAGAAACCGGCCGCTGCCAAGAAGCCCGCTGCCGCCAAGGCCGCCGCTCCCAAAGCCGCCGCCAAGACTTCGTCTGCCAAAACCGTAACCCGGAAAACGGCCGCCTCGAAGAAATCCTAATTTCTCCGGGCTCCAGACAAAAGAAGCGGAAACCTGCACGGGTTTCCGCTTCTTTGATATAATTGGCACTCCGACGGTCGTGAACGCCGCTGTGCATAGCGTGCGTCAGATTTAACGGGCAAAAAGACGCCCGTTTTCCTCCTCCTTGCAGGGCATAGCCCGCAAGCGGACTCTGCGCCTGCTTCGTTCGTCGGTTTTCTTATCGTCTGAAGTTTCAGCCCGGAGCGTACTTGAAGTACGTGAGGACTGGAACAAGGAGGATAAGGAAAATATGGCGTGCGATATGCGCAGCCAACCCAGAAGCGAGACAAAGAAGAAACTTTTCGGTTCGCAGAACGTTATATACATAACTGGCCCGTTTGTTGCCTGTTTCCAGCTAAAAACCCGACTGTACGCTATGAACCGCATATTTTCTTTTCTGAGTCTGGCCCTGCTACCGGCGTTGCTCCTATCCACGCCCTGCCGCGCCCAGCAGAACACCCCCGCCACCCCCGAATTAGCCTTCGCCGGGGGCGAACACCTGGTCTATGCCGTCAGCTACAAAATGGGCATGGTCAACAGCGACGTGGCCGAGGTCGTCATCAACACCTCCCTCCAGCAGGTCGGCCAACGCACCCTCTACCGCATCGAAGGCACCGGAAAGACCCACTCCTTTTTCAACTGGTTCTTCGACCTGAACGACACCTACATCAGCCGCCTGGACGCCACCTCGCTCCGTCCCGCCGACCTGCAGGTCGAAATCCGCGAAGGCACCTACCGCGTCTCCCAGCGCTACCAGTACGACTGGGCCGCCCGGCAAGTCACCACCTCCCATTACAACCACAAGCGCGCCGACACCTCCCGCCACACGATGTCCCTCACCGACGGCAGCTTCGACGCCCTGGCCCTGTTCTTCAACCTCCGCTGCCAGAACATCGAATCTTTCACTCCTGGAGAAAACCGCACCCTGAACCTCGTGCTCACCGACACCATCCGAACCATCCGATACAGCTTCGTCAAACGCGAAAATAAAACGATCAAAGGCCTCGGGAAATTCCGCACCCTCCGCTTCGTCTGCCAACTGGCCACCTCCAGCGGCGAATCCTTCGAAGACGGCAGCGAATTCACCCTCTGGATCTCCGACGACGCCAACAAAATCCCGATTTACATCGAATCCCCCATCCGAGTGGGCTCCATCCGAGGCCGCCTAATCAACGCCGAAAAACTCAAATACCCACTCGAAAGCATGATTAAATAAAGCGAGTTTCTATGCGTATCTTGATTCAACGTGTTTTAGAAGCCTCGGTTACGATCGGGGGTAGGGCAGAAAGTTCTATCGGACGGGGGTTATTGGTTTTTGTGGGCATCGAAGAGATCGACAACCAGGAAGATGTGGAGTGGCTGAGCGGAAAACTGCTGAAACTTCGGATTTTTGATGACGCCGAGGGGGTTATGAATCTTTCGGCGGAGGAGGTTGGGGCGGATATCCTGGTTGTCAGCCAGTTTACCCTGCATGCCATGACCCGCAAGGGGAACCGTCCGAGTTACATCCGGGCGGCCCGGCCCGAGCAGGCTATTCCTTTGTACGAGGGGTTTATTAGTGCGGTGCGTGCGGGGGCTACGGGCTCGGTGGGCGCCGGGGTGTTTGGCGCCGATATGCAGGTGGCTTTGATCAACGACGGCCCTGTCACGATTTGGATGGACTCCAAGAACAAAGAATAAAGGTTTGATATCTTATAAGAATAGAGCGGCTCCGGAAACCCGGAGCCGCTCTATTCTTATAAGAGAAAAACGCTTACGCTAAGAAGCCGAGCAGGATACCGGCCGCTACGGCGCTACCGATCACCCCGGCCACATTCGGGCCCATGGCGTGCATCAGCAGGTAGTTGCTTTTGTCGTAGTGCATCCCGACTTCCTGGGAGACGCGGGCCGAGTCGGGTACGGCCGATACCCCGGCGTTGCCGATCAGCGGGTTGATCTTGCCGTCTTTGGGCAGCACGAGGTTCATGATCTTCACGAAGCAGACCCCGGCGGCGGTGGCCACGATGAACGATCCGGCGCCCAGGCCGAAGATCAGCAGCGACTTGGTGGTCAGAAAGGTGGTCGCCTGGGTGGAGGCGCCCACGGTCAGACCCAGCAGGATGGTGACGATGTCGACCATCGGACCGCTGGCCGTGTTGGCCAGTCGGCGGGTCACGCCACTTTCTTTGAGCAGGTTGCCGAAGAAGAGCATCCCCAGCAGGGGCAGGCCCGAGGGCACCAGGAAGGTGGTCAGCAGCATCCCCATGATCGGGAAGAGGATCTTCTCGAGTTCGGAGACCTGGCGGGGCGGCTTCATGCGGATCACGCGTTCTTTCTTGGTGGTCAGCAGCTTCATGATGGGCGGCTGGATCACCGGCACCAGGGCCATGTAGGAGTAGGCTGAGACGGCGATGGCGCCCATCAGATCCGGGGCCAGTTTCCCCGAGAGGAAGATGGCCGTGGGGCCGTCGGCCCCGCCGATGATCCCGATGGCACCCGCTTCGGCGGCCGTGAATCCCAGCCCCAGGGCAGCCATGTAGGCGGCGAAGATCCCGAATTGGGCGGCTCCCCCGATGAGCACCAACTTGGGGTTGGAGATCAGGGCCGAGAAGTCGGTCATGGCTCCGATCCCCAGGAAGATCAGGGGCGGGTAGACCCCTTTGAGCACCCCGAAATAGAGGTAGTTGAGCACCGAACCGTCCTCGTAGATCCCGATCTGCAGCCCGGGGAAGAAGGGAATGTTGCCCACCAGGATCCCGAAGCCGATGGGAACGAGCAGCATCGGTTCGAATTTCTTGGAGATGGCCAGCCAGATGAAGAACAGCCCCACCGCGATCATGGCCAGGTGGCCGGGGGTCACGTTGGCGAAGCCCGTGTAGGTGAAGAACTTGGTTAAGTTCTCACCCATCAAGGTAAAAAGTCCTGTATTTACTTCGGCCAGCATACTATTCGATGGTTAAGAGTACGTCGCCTTCGAGCACCGAGTCGCCCTGGCGGACTTTGATTGACTGCACCGTCCCGGCCATGTCCGAGTCGATGTTGTTTTCCATCTTCATGGCTTCGAGCACCAGCAGGGTGTCTCCCACCTTGACGGCGTCGCCTTCGCGCACCTTCAGGTCGAGGATCACGCCGGGCAGCGGGCTTTTGACGGCCTTGCCCCCTTCGCCGGGCTTGGAGGTCTTGGTCACGGCGGGGTGGATGTCGGTGGGGGTGCCCACGGGTTTCTGCACCAGCTTGGGGGTCTTGGGCTTGGAGATCATGCCCGATACCTCCACGTTGTAGTCGGTGCCGTTGACGGTCACCTTGGCCTGGTTGTCCTCGATCCCGTCGATGGCTACGGCGTATTCGTTGCCGTTTATTTTGAATTTATACTCTTTCATGAGCGTGTGTTCGTTTTGTTTGGTTAATAAGTAATTAGCGTCTCCGGTGATCGGGAGTCTGGGTCAGGCCGTAGAGTTTGGAGCTCCAGGGCGAGTAGGCTTTGGCCACCCGGTTGATGGTCAGGATGGTCGATTCGTGGTCGTGCAGATCATCCTCGAACATTCTCAGGGCCAATGCGATGGCGGCGATATCCTCACCGCTGACCACGCCCTTGGCCGGTTTCTTGGCGGCGGATTCCTCCGTCGCGGCCGTCGCGGTTGCGGGTGCTTTCTTGCTGCGGTTCATGATCTTGCCGACGGTGCGGAAGCAGATGTAGAGCGCGAAGAGCGCGATCAGCACCACGGTCATGGCCATTAGGGCCATCCCGTAGCCGATGGGGTCGGTCTGGCGGAAGCGCTCGTGGTTGGGAAGCTCGTCCGAGGTGTCGTTGGTCGCGTAGGGCGTGGTGGTCTCCAGGAGCTGGAACACCATTTCACCCTCTTTGTCGGGCAGCAGACCCATCGAGACGTCGGGACGCTGGTCGGAGAGGTTGTAGGTGATCTTGCTGATGGTGTCCTTGCCGTTGGCTTCCAGCAGGGCCAGGGTGATGACCTTCCCGGGATAGACCGGACCGTCGCAGCACCCGATGCTGTCCCCCTCGGCGGCCGTGCACGCCAGCAGGGGGGTACCCAGGTCGAGGGTGAAGTTGGTGTGGAAGGTCCCTTTGGTGCCGGTTCCTTCGCAGAAGAACACCGTGTAGCCCTGGGGGGCGATTTCGGTGCGCGCGTCGTTCTTGGGGATGCGGTAGGTGATCGATTGCTCGCCCGAGGAGATCACCAGGTAGCAACTGGCTACGTTGGCTTTCGAAAACCCGGTGTTGTGGAGTTCGATCCAGGATACCCGGTGGCCGTAGTCATCTTCGTAGTTGTCGACGTTGTCGACCAGAATCTCGTTGATGACCAGGTCGCGGTTTCCCTGACCGTAGCCCATCATCCCCACGAGCAGCAATGCGCTGGTCAATAAAAATTTTCTCATTGTTATAAGGGGATGTTGGTGTGCTTTTTAGCGGGGTTGATCACTTTTTTGGTGGAGAGCGACTGCAGGGCGCGGATCACGCGGAAGCGGGTGTTGCGCGGCTCGATCACGTCGTCGATGTAGCCGTACTTGGCGGCCACGTACGGGTTGGCGAACTTGTCGCGGTAGTCGGCTTCCTTCTCGGCGATGAAGGCGGCCCGCTGTTCGGGGTCTTCGATGGCGGCGATCTCCTTCGAGGAGAGTACCTCGATGGCGCCCGAGGGGCCCATCACGGCGATTTCGGCCGTCGGCCAGGCGTAATTGAGGTCACCGCGCAGGTGCTTGGAGCTCATCACGCAGTAGGCGCCGCCGTAGGCTTTGCGCAGGATGACGGTCACCTTGGGCACCGTGGCCTCGCCGTAGGCGAACAGCAGCTTGGCGCCGTGGATGATGATCCCGCCGTACTCCTGGGCCGTACCGGGCAGGAAGCCGGGGACGTCCACCAGGGTGACGATCGGCAGGTTGAAGGCGTCGCAGAAGCGCACGAAGCGGGCGGCCTTGCGCGAAGCGTTGATGTCCAGCACCCCGGCCATGTACTTGGGCTGGTTGGCGATGATCCCCACGCTCTGTCCGTTGAAGCGGGCGAAGCAGGTGACGATGTTCTGGGCGTATTGTTTCTGGCTTTCGAGGAACTCCCCGTCGTCGACGATGCCGCGGATCACGTCCTTGACGTCGTAGGGTTTGTTGGGGTTGTCGGGGATGATCTCGTTGAGTGTGTCCTCGAGGCGGTCGATGGCGTCGGTGCAGACGGCCATCGGGGCGTCCTCCATGTTGTTCGAAGGCATGTAGCTGAGCAACTTGCGGATGATGAGCATCCCTTCTTCCTCGCTTTCGACGCTGAAGTGCGAGACGCCGCTCTTGGCCGCGTGCACCGAGGCGCCGCCCAGTTGTTCCTGGGTGACCTCTTCGCCGGTGACGGTCTTAACGACCTTGGGACCGGTCACGAACATGTAGCTCGTGCCCTGGCTCATGAGGATGAAGTCGGTCAGCGCGGGCGAGTAGACCGCCCCTCCGGCGCAGGGGCCGAAGATGGCCGAAATCTGGGGGATGACCCCCGAGGCCAGGATGTTGCGCTGGAAAATCTCGGTGTACCCGGCCAGGCTGTTGACCCCTTCCTGGATGCGTGCGCCGCCCGAGTCGTTGATCCCGATCAGCGGGGCGCCGTTGCGCATGGCCATGTCCATGACCTTGCAGATCTTGTTGGCGAAAGTTTCGGAAAGCGATCCCCCGAAGACGGTGAAGTCCTGCGAGAAGATGTACACCAGGCGTCCGTCCACCGTGCCGTAGCCGGTGATGACGCCGTCCCCGAAGTAGGTTTCCTTTTCGAGGCCGAAGTTGGTGCTGCGGTGGGTGACGAACATGTCGAATTCCTCGAACGAACCTTCGTCCAGGAGCATTTCGATGCGTTCGCGGGCGGTTTGCTTGCCCTTGCCGTGCTGGGAGTCGATGCGTTTCTGGCCGCCTCCCAGGCGGGCCTTCTCGCGAAGTTGGATCAATTCCTTGACCTTGGTCTGAATATTGCTCATTACTTGTGCTTTATAGGTTTTTATTTGTTTTTGTCTTCGCAGAGTTCTATCAGCACGCCGCCGGTCGAGCGGGGGTGCAGGAAACCGATGCTGAGGCCTTCGGCGCCGCCGCGGGGGGCTTTGTCGATGAGTTGGATGCCGTCGGCTTCGCACTCAGAGAGGGCGCCTTCGATGTTTTCGACGGCCAGGGCGACGTGCTGGATGCCTTCGCCCTTCTTCTCGATGAATTTGGCGATGGGGCCGTCTTCGGCGGTCGATTCGAGCAGCTCGATCTTGGTCTGCCCGATTTTGAAGAAGGCCGTGCGCACTTTCTGTTCGGCGACCTCCTCGATGTTGTAGCACTTCACGCCCAGGAGGTTTTCCCAGAGGGGGATGGCCGTGTCGAGGCTTTTGACGGCGATGCCCAGGTGTTCGATGTGAGTCGGTTTCATATGGATTTTAGGTTTTGGTTAGTCGTTGTGCAAAATAAACATTCCCGGCCGCCTAACGTATTTATAGGCAGCGAATTGGGTGGGGAAAGCTACGGAATTACACAAATTTTGAAAAGAATTCTACAAAAATAGCGGTTATTCCGGACTTCACAAGGATAAATCTTAATTTTTTTTGCCGAAGAAGAAGGCTTTAACCCCTTGCGCTCCCGGCTTGCAGACAAAGAGCCCGCCCGCAACCGGCGTTTCGCTCTGGGAGGAGGCTCCGGCGGCCGTGGTGATGTAGAGCGTGTCGAGGGCCTCGCCCCCGAAGGCGCAGGAGGTGACGTTGGCCGAAGGCAGGGCGATGCGGCGCAGGAGCTCGCCCGAGTCGGGGTCCCAGCAGTAGACCCCGTAGCCGCCCCAGTGGGCGATCCACAGCAGGCCCTTGGAGTCGATGGTCATGCCGTCGGGCGAGCCCCAGGCCTCGGGGACGATGATGGAGGTCTCCTCGAAACTGATCTGCCCCGAAGCCTCGTCGTAACGGTAACGGTTGACCCTCCGGGTAGGGGTGTCGATGTAGTAGAAGGTGGTGCGGTCGGCGGTCCAGACCAGGCCGTTGGAGATGGTCACGCTGCCCAGTTGGACGCTGACCTGCCCGTCGGCCTCGACGCTGTAGAGCGTGCCCTCCTCGGGGGTGCCGTCGTAGGCCATCGTGCCCACCCAGAGCCGTCCGGCGGGGTCGCATTTGCCGTCGTTGCTGCGCAGGCGTCCCCCCTTGTCGTTGATCCGGGCGAGGGTGTCGCGGCGGCCCGAAGCCAGGTGGAGGCGCTCGACGCTGTTTTGCAGGGCCACCACCACCGTGCTGTCGGTCTCGGGCACCACCGTCGAGACGGGCAGCGGGAAGCTCCACGAGGCGCTCGTTTTCCGCACAGGCTGAAACTCGAACAGCTTGCAGCCGGTGATGTCGACCCAGAAAAGCGTTTTGCGCCCGGGGTGCCAGATGGCTCCTTCGCCCAGGGCGGCGCTGAGGGTATCGGCCCGTTGCACCCTCACTTTCCGGTCGGGCGCGGGCAGGCCGCCGGGTTCCGCGGCTGTCGAGGAAAAGGCCGCCAGGCAGAGCAGCAGCAAGGTTATCAAGGTTTTCATAGAGGTCGGTAAGGATGTCCTTGACAAAGATAAGCAGTTTTCTGCGTATCTTTGCTCCATGGCTAAGAAAACCGACATCGACCTGGAGGCCCTGATGGCTCTCCCCGACGAAGAGCTCGCCGGACGCATCGCCTACCTTCGGGAATTTATGCTCGACGGCCGGGCCGCCTCGCTCGAAAAGACACTCGTCGACCGGACCCGCTACCTGACGGTCTGCATGGAAAACACCTTCCACTGCCAGAACGCCAGCGCCCTGGTGCGCAACTGCGAGGCCTTCGGGGTGCAGGACATCTACACCGTGGACGACCGCTGCCGCTTTTCGCCCCACACCCACATCGTGCGGGGCACCGACAAGTGGGTCGACATCCGCCGCCACGGCACGACGGCCGAACTGCTCGAAAGCCTGCGGGCGAAAGGTTACCGCATAGTGGCCACTTCTCCGCACGCCGGTACTACTCCGGAAACCTTCGACGTGGAGGCGGGCCCCTTCGCCCTGTTTTTCGGCACCGAGCACGCCGGCATCAGCCCCGAGGTGGAAGCCGCCGCCGGGGAATCGATCCGCATCCCGATGTGCGGCTTCGTCGAAAGCCTCAACGTCTCGGCCTCGGCGGCCATCCTGCTCTACATCCTCTCGGGCCGCCTGCGGGCCTCGTCGGCTCCCTGGTCCCTGACCTCCCGTGAACAGGCCGAGATACTGCTGCGCTGGATGATTACAACAGTGCGTGATCCTCAAGGAATAATGAGCCGTTACAACGGGTTGTAGAAAGGGAGAAAAGTTTTGTTTTTAGGCTTTTTTCCTTACCTTCGCGTAGCGACCGGATAAACTCCGGCGCGGAACAACGAGGGTAAATTCTTGTAGGACAACGCCCCCGGCGAAATAAGTCGTACCCCGACCGTGCACAACGCAGCTGTGCATAGCGTGCGTCAGATTTTGCTTATCGTCCGGTTCGAGGAGCGGAGCGCACTTGAAGTACGTGAGCACCGCAGAGAGGAGGATAAGGAAAAGATGGCGTGCGATATGTGCAGCCAACCCACAACAAAAAACCACACTATGGACGATGACGCGTGTAGTTGCCGTATCCTACCTCAATACCATCCCCTTCCTGTATGGTATCGAGCACGGGGCCTCTGGCCTGCGCGCGGAACTCGTATTGTCTCCCCCGAGCGGTTGCGCCGAGGCGCTGCGTAACGGCCTCGCCGACATCGCCCTGCTTCCCGCGGGCGCCCTTCCCACTTTCTCAGACATCGACATCGTCACCCCTTACTGCATCGGCGCCAGCGGCCCGGTGCGCACGGTCATTCTGGCTTCCAACGGCCCCGTCGAGGGAATCGAGACCATCTACCTGGACAGCCACTCGCTTACCTCGGTGAGGCTCGTAAAGATCCTCGCCCGCGAGCTCTGGAACATCACGCCCGCCTGGAAACCCCTGACGGACTACACCCTGAGAGAAAAAGCCGATCCCCGAACAGGCTATCTGCTGATCGGCGACAAGGTCTTCGACCACGAGGGCCAGTTTTCCCACACGCACGACCTGGCCGTGGCCTGGAGCACACTCACGGGCCTGCCCTTCGCCTTCGCGGTCTGGGTGGCCCGCCGCGGCACCGACCCCGAAGCCGTCCGGGCCCTCGAAGCGGCCCTCTCGTTCGGCGTGGAACACATTCCCCAGGCCGTGGCCGCGTACAACTACAATGATCGTCCCTACGCCCTGGACTACCTCACCCGCAACATCGACTTCCGCCTCGACCCCGACAAGCGCCGGGCCCTGGAACTCTATTGGCAGAAGGCCGCCGAGGCCGACCCTCCGCTAAATCCCGGCTGAGGGGCATAAGCCCCCGGGCCCGCCGAGCCGCCGGGCCAAGACCTCGGGAATCTCCCGGTCAGATAGGAAACTCTATTGTATCACGTCCAAACAACTCCACCGATGCTGACCATTTACTTGAAACAATACAACAAAGTCGTCCGCAACGCCGATCCCAAGCTCTTCGACGAGCTGGGCTACGACGATATCCTGTGGATCGACCTGCTCACGCCCACGCTCAAGGAGCAGAAGGCGGTGGAAAATTTCATGGAGATCAATCTCCAGACCCGGCAGCAGATCGAAGAGATCGAAAGTTCTTCGAAGTACTCCGAGACCGAGAACGCCATCATCTGCAACTCCAACTTCTTCGTCCCCCTGGAGGAGACGTTCAACGTGGAGCCGGTCTCGTTTATCGTGGCCGAGGGGGTGCTTATCTCCATGCGTCACAGCGAGTTCCGTACCTTCACCGAGGCGGCCAAGCGCCTCCAGATGAACTACCGGGCCTACGTCACGGGCTACCACATGTTGATCTCGATCCTCGAAATCCGCATCGACTACGACGCCGACCTCGTGGAAGGCCTCTCGCGCCAGATCGCCTCTCTGAGCAAGGAGATCAGCGCTTCGGACCGCATCGACCGCGAAATACTCACCCGCATCAGCCACCTCCAGGAGAACACCATGTCGGTGCGCGAGAACATCTTCGACCGCCAGCGCATCCTCTCGGGCATCCAGCGTTCGGAACGGTTTCCGAACGACGTCTACCCCCGGGTGCAGCTGATGATCAAGGACGTCAACTCGCTGATCAGTCACGCCGATTTCAGCTCCGAGCGCCTCGACTACATGCAGGATACCACGCTCGGTTTGATCAACATCGAGGTGGGGAACGTCACCAAGATCTTCTCAGTGGCCGCCGTGTTGTTCATGCCTCCCACCATGATCGCCAGCATGTACGGGATGAACTTTCATTTTATGCCCGAGCTCGAGTGGAAATACGGCTACGTCTTCGCCCTGGGCCTGATGGTCGCCATCTCGCTGGGGACTTACTTCTTCTTCCGTTGGAAAAAATGGTTGTAGTCATGGACTTTTTGAAAAAAACTTTTCTGCATTTCGCCCTGCTTTCCCTGCCCTTGCTGGCGGGGGCCCAGGTCGGCGCCTCGCGGCACGACACCCTGCCCGCCCAGGACAGCCTTCCTGCGGTTTTGGAAACTGAAAAACCGCTGATCTACACCTTCTCCATCCGCGAGGAGATCATGCCCGCGGTGCGGCACGTCAGCGAAAAATGCCTGAAGGAAGCCCGGGAGATGGGGGCGGACCTGATCCTCATCCAGCTCAACACCTACGGGGGGTTGGTCGACGTGGCCGACTCGTTGCGCACGGCCATCCTCAACTCCGAGATCCCGGTTTGGGCTTTTGTCGATAATCAAGCCATCTCGGCCGGGGCGCTGATCGCCATCTCGGCCGACAGCCTCTACATCCGGCCCGGCGGCAGCATCGGCGCGGCCTCGGTGGTGGACGGCAGCGGAAAACCCCTGCCCGACAAGTTCCAAAGTTTTATGCGCGCCACCATGCGCGCCACGGCCGAAGCCCACGGCAAGGTGGTTGAAAGCGTCCGGGGCGGGGACACCACCTGGCGTTGGCACCGCGACCCGACCCTGGCCGAGGCGATGGTGGGCCGCAGCAGCGGCGACAGCACCACCACCGGCGTGCTGACCCTCACGGCCGACGAGGCCCTCAAGAGCCACTACGCCGAAGCCAAGGCCTCGAGCGTGGCCGAGGTGTTGGAGAAGGGAGGCATCAAAGACTACACCCTCTACGAATTCACCCCCACGGCCCTCGACAGGCTGATCGGCTGGATGACCCACCCGGCCGTGCAGGGGCTCTTTATCATGATGATCATCGGGGGCATCTACTTCGAGTTGCAGACCCCGGGCATCGGTTTCCCGCTGGGGGTGGCCATCCTGGGGGCGCTTTGCTACTTCGCGCCCTTGTACCTCGAAGGGGTGGCCCACAACTGGGAGTTGCTGCTTTTTGTCCTCGGCCTGATCCTGATCGGGGTCGAAATATTCGTCCTGCCCGGCTTCGGCGTGGCCGGGGTCTCGGGCATTTTGTGCGTGATCCTGGGCCTCACCTTCGCCGCCATCGACAACGACCTGTTCCGCTATGTGCCCTCCGGGCAGATTTCGCTCGCCCGGGTGCTCAGCCCGCTGCTGGTGGTTATCATCGCCTCCACCACGGCCTTTGTCGGGGCGCTCTGGTTCGGACGCCGCTTCCTGACGGGACGCTCCCCCTTGCGGGAACGCATCGTGCTGACCGCCGAGATGGATGCCAAGGCAGGCTACGTGGGCCGCGATCCCTATGCCGACCGGGTCGGCAGCTTCGGGGTGGTCTCGGCCGTGCTGCGCCCCTCGGGCAAGGTTCTTGTGGAAGGGACTTACTATGACGCCGCCGCCGCGGACGGGCAGTTTATCGACAAGGGCCGCCCCGTGCAGGTGGTCCGGGTCGAGGGGGGCGTTTTGTACTGCAAGGAAGTCGCCCCCTCCGAGCCCCCTAAAAAAGAATAAACCGGAAATAGGTTGGTGGAAACGACGAGCACCCCGACCGTCCAATACGCTGCTGTGCATAGCGTGCGTCAGATTTTAATTATCGTCTGAAGTTACAGCCCGGAGCGTACTGAAGTACGTGAGGACTGGAACAAGGAGGATAATTAAAATATGGCGTGCGATATGTGCAGCCACCAACTTACAAGCGAGACATATCCAATGGGAGGTGTTTTGGATAATGATATTAAGTTTCTCCCCGGAGTGGGGCCCCAGCGCGCCGAGCTGCTCGGCAAGGAGCTGGGCATCGCCACGCTGGGCGACCTGCTCTACTATTTCCCCTTCCGCTACATCGACCGCAGCCGCATTTTCCAGATTGCCGAAATCCGGGACGAGTCCATGACCTATGTCCAGATCCGCGCCCGGATCACGGGATTCCGGCAGGTGGGGGCGGGGGCCAAACGCCGTTTTATGGCGATGGTCGAAGACGCTTCGGGCTCGGCCGAACTGGTCTGGTTCAAGGGAATTTCCTGGATCGAAAAGCGCCTCGAGGTCGGCCGCGAGTACATCATCTTCGGGCGCCCCACCTTTTTCAACCGCGAGCTCAATTTCATCCACCCCGAGGTCGAATCGGTCATTTCTCAGCAGAACCGTCCCTCCTTTCCTGTCCAGGGGGTTTATAGCACCACCGAAAAACTCAACAACGGCCACCTGGGCACCAAGGCGATCTACACCCTTATTACAACCGCCTGGGCGCAGGTCGAGGGAAAAATCCCGGAAACCCTGCCGGAGGGTCTACGCCGTGAGCACAATCTGGTCTCGCTGGAAAACGCCCTCAAAGACATCCATTTTCCCGAAAACGAACGCGCCCTGCAGGCGGCCCGCTACCGCCTCAAATTCGAAGAGTTGCTGGGCGTGCAACTCAATATTTTGGCTCAACGCAATAAGCGTGTCAGCCGCTCGGACGGCCACCTCTTTCCCACCGTGGGCGAGCGCTTCAACCGTTTTTATACTGAAAAATTGCCCTTCCCGCTGACCGGGGCCCAGCAACGGGTCGTGCGCGAAATCCGCCGCGACACCGTCACCGGCCGCCAGATGAACCGCCTCTTGCAGGGCGACGTGGGCAGCGGCAAGACCCTGGTGGCGCTGATGAGCATGCTCCTCTGTGCCGACAACGGGTTTCAGAGTTGCCTGATGGCGCCCACGGAAATCCTGGCCAACCAACATTATGCGACGATCACCCGCATGCTCGAGGGCCTCGGCGTGCGCGTGGGCCTCTGGACGGGCTCGACCCGCAAAAAGGAGCGGGAACGCCTGAGCGGCGAACTGCTTTCCGGCGAACTGGACCTGCTGATCGGCACCCACGCCCTGATCGAACAGGGGGTGCAGTTTTCCAGGCTCGGCCTGGTGGTGATCGACGAGCAGCACCGTTTCGGGGTGGAGCAGCGGGCCCGGCTCTGGAGCAAGAGCGAGCAGCCGCCCCACATCCTGGTGATGACCGCCACGCCCATTCCCCGCACCCTGGCCATGACCCTCTACGGCGACCTGGAGGTCTCCGTGATCGACGAGCTGCCCCCCGGCCGCCAACCCATCCGCACGCTGCACTACCGCGACAGCCACCGCCTGCGCGTCTTCGGCTTTCTGCGCGAAGAGATCGCCAAGGGCCGCCAGGTCTACATCGTCTACCCCCTGATCAAGGAGTCCGAGAAGATGGACTACAAGGACCTCGAGGACGGCTACGCGGGCATTTCGGCCGCCTTCCCGCCCCCGGAGTACGTGACGGTGGTGGTGCACGGCAAGATGAGCGCCGCGGACAAGGAGTACGGCATGAACCTCTTCAAGGAGGGTACGGCCCACATCATGGTGGCCACCTCGGTGATCGAGGTGGGTGTGGACGTTCCCAACGCCACGGTGATGGTCATCGAGAGCGCCGAGCGCTTCGGCCTCTCGCAGCTGCACCAGCTCCGGGGCCGTGTGGGCCGCGGGAGCGGGCAGTCCTACTGCGTGCTGATGAGCGGCGACAAGCTTTCCACGGATTCCCGCAAGCGCCTCGCGGCCATGGTCGAGACCACCGACGGCTTCGCCCTGGCCGAACTGGACCTCAAGCTGCGGGGCCCGGGCGACCTGAGCGGCACCCTGCAAAGCGGCCTGGCCTTCGACCTCAAGATCGCCGACCTGGCCCGCGACGGCCAGATCCTGACCCGGGCCCGCGAAGCCGCCGAACACATCCTGGAGGCCGACCCCGGCCTGCGCTCCCCCGAAAACATTTCGCTAAGAGCCCTGGCCGCGCGATTCTCCGCGCATACTCCGGTCGATTTCAGCCAAATATCCTAATAAAAAGAGGAGGGACCCGATCGGGTCCCTCCTCTTTTTATGTTTACCTCTTGCGAGGTGGTTTATACATATCCTCGGCGGTCAATCCGCATTCTTCCTTCATTCTCAGGCTGTACGAAAGGTCGCTCACCGCGGGCGTGACGTTGTTGCTGCCGAAGGTGAAACGCACCTTGGCCGCCTTGGCCCGCATCAGGATCGCCTTGTTGGGGATCTGGTACAATTCATTAATTTCGAGTGCTTTGCCGCTGGCCACCAGGGCCTCGATAAAGCGGTCCATGCGCTCCTCGGTCCACAATTCGTCGAAGCGTTCGCTCAGGGGCTCGGGCAGGAAGCAGGGGTTGACGTAGACGTCGGCCGGCTCCGTCAGCACCGCGCAGATGCGGTCCAGCAGCATCTCCATGTAGGCCTCTTCGTCGCCTCCGATCCAGGTCTCCTCGGGAATCCAGATCCGGCTGCGGCGGTCCTTGTTGTCGGTGAAGGTCAGCGCGTCGGTGAAGACGAAGTCGAAGCGCTCCCGGGCCGCGGGCGAGAACAGCTCCAGCCACTCGCGCCCCTCGGCCTGCATGGCCAGCAGGAAGGGCTGCGTGCGCATGGTGTCGAGGTAGTCGCCCAGCTGCTTGTCGTTGGAAATTGGGAAGTTCAGGCCGCAGTTGGGGGCCACGGCATAGTTGATGCCCAGGCGGCGCGACTGGGTGGCGGCCTGCTCGCGGGTCAGGCCCCCCTTGAGGTGGACGTGGTAGTCCAGCACCGGGAAGTCGGCCTGGTGGAGGCGGATAAAGGGGTCTTTTTGTTCGTCGATGGCTCCGGAGAGTTGGGCCTCTTCGTCGTAAGTCTTGGCCGGGGGGACGCTCACGGCGATGTCGCGGAACTGGATTTCACCCTCGCCCTCGTTGACCAGCACAAAAGTGCCCGACGAGAGCCGCGCATCGGCATAGGGTTTTATGCGGTAGGGTTCCTGCGGCTCGATATATTCCACGACGGGCTGCCCGTCCAGGCTCACCGTCACGGCGCGCCCTTCGACCCGGATCACCATCGTGAACCACTGGTCGTCGGCGACGAAAGACTTGGTCAGGTTGCGCACCCCCAGCAGGCTGCCGGTCATGCGCCACCAGGCGGGGTCCTCGAGGTCGTTGTCCAGCACGACCCGGTAGCCCTTGCGCAGGAAGGGGTTGGTATGGAAACAGACGGCCCCTTTGGCGCCGGGGGTGGTCCGCACGCGGAGGGTCAGTTCGAAGTCGGTGTAGGCGCCCTGCTTGAGGATGGCCCGGGCGTCGGGGCCCGGCAGCACCAGCAGGCTGTCGCGCAGGGTGGCGCCGCCCATCGTGCGCCAGTTGCCGCTGTGGGTGCCGTCGAAAAGCGGGGCGCTGTTATGCCGCCCGCAGGACGAAAGGACCAGCATACATGCCGCCAGAGAGAGAAAAAACGACCGTTTCATCGTCGCATCGGTTTTAGGGATGTATGACAAACATACTAAAAAATGAATACGCGCGCAAATCCCTCTTTGTCTGCCGCCGGAAAATCGCTACCTTTGAGATTGCCGTGGAGTTTACCTACCTGAATACCTGAAAAGGTTTTGCCTCCGGCAGGATGGTTCCCGGCAGGCCGGGCCAATCGCCTCGGGAGCGGTGGGCCCCACTTAGGTTCTCTGAGCCAGGCGAGACCGAATGATCGGTCTCGCGGCGAAAGAGAGCCTTAGTGGGTGCCGCTCTGAGGTGGGCCCGTAGCCTTTTGCTTACTTTTGGGTGATGCCAAAAGTAAGTCGCCAAAGGCGAAATTTTTGCATATAAATTATTTATAGACAGAATTTTAAAACGAACACCCATGAAAAAATTCCTTTGTACCCTGGGGGTCCTCTGTTTCGCCCTGGCCCTGCACGCCGAAGAAAAACTCTACATCACCCTGGGGCCCTACCTCCAGCAAATGACCCCCACGGAGGTGACCATCTGCTGGAAGAGCGAGCGGCCGGCCACGGGCTGGGTGGAGATCGCTCCCGACGACCGGAGCCATTTCTACGCCCAGGAGCGTCCCAAATACTTCCAGAGCCTCTACGGGCGCAAGGTGATCGACACCCTGCACCGGGTGCGGGTGACGGGACTGACCCCCGGCACCACCTACCGCTACCGGGTGGTCTCCGAGGAGGTGACCAACCTCGAGGACTACATCGTGGAGTACGGCCCCATCGCCAGCACCGAAGTTTCCCTGAAGCCCCACCGCTTCACCACCTTCGACGACACCCAGGAGACCCTCTCGCTGACGATGGTCAACGACATCCACGGCGACAGCGCCCGCTACCGCCAGTTGCTCTCCGATCCCGCAAAACGGGGCGTGGACCTGGTGGTCCTCAACGGCGATATGGCCAACCACCTCTCCAGCGAACGGCAGATGCAGGACGCTTTCCTGACGACCACCGTCGAGGCCTTCGCCTCCGACATCCCCTTCTTCTACAGCCGCGGCAACCACGAGACCCGGGGCCGCTACTCCTGGCGTTTTTTGGACTACTATCCTTCTCCCACGTGTGAACCGTATTATACCTTCCGGGCGGGCCCCGTCTTCTTCGTCGTGCTGGACGGGGGCGAGGACAAGCCCGACAGCGACATCGAGTACTACGGCCTGGGCGACTACGACCAATTCCGCGAAAAGGAAGCCCGTTGGCTGGACGAAGTCGTCGCCAGCGAGGCCTTCAAGGCCGCACCCTACCGCATCGTGCTGATGCACATGCCTCCCATCCAGGACAACTGGCGCGGGGCCGAGGAAATCCGGCGGCTGTTCGTGCCCCGGCTCAACGGCCACGGGATCGACCTGATGCTCTCGGGCCACACGCACCGCGAAATGCTGATTCCCGCCGGTGGGGAGTCGCCCTGCGATTTCCCGGTGCTGGTCAACGACCACCAGCACGCTCTCGACTTGACGGTCACTCCCCAGGAAATTCAGGTGAAGTCGCGGGATGTGTCGCAGAAAATCACAAAGACCCTAGAATTTCCCCGTAAGAAGTAGAGCATTTCGATTAGTGAGATAAGCTATGTACACTTCTATATTTCGCATTCCCCAAATGGATTGCCCCTGCGAAGAGGCCTTGATCCGGATGAAGTTGGAAGGTATACCGGAGGTTTTAGGCTTGGTTTTCGATTTGCCGAATAGGACCCTTACGGTTAATCATGGGGGCGATGTATCGGAGATTGAAAAAGCCTTGCACGCATTAAATCTTGGCGCGAAATTGAGCTCTACCGCACAATCCGAACTCTCTGAAGTAAAAGAGGATGATGCCAAACAGCGCAACGTGTTATGGACCGTGCTGGCGATCAATTTCGGGTTTTTCCTCATAGAGATGCTGACGGGCTTGCTTTCCTGGTCCATGGGTTTGGTCGCCGACAGCCTCGATATGCTTGCCGATGCGCTGGTGTATGGCATGAGCCTGATGGCCGTTGGGGCTGCCATGAGCCGGAAAAAGAAAGTGGCCCTATTCAGCGGGATCATCCAGATCATACTCGCCGTCTTGGGTTTAAGCGAGGTCATAAGGCGATTTGCCGGGGCGGAATTGATGCCCGATTTCCGCCTGATGATCGGTATTTCTTTGCTCGCCTTACTCGCCAATTCCGTCAGCCTGTGGCTGCTTCAACGCATCGGAAGCCGGGAGGCCCATATCCGCGCCAGTGTTATCTTTTCGGCGAATGACGTCATCATCAATATTGGCGTTATTGCAGCAGGATTCATGGTTTGGTGGCTGGGGAGCAATATCCCGGACCTGATCATAGGCATCGTTATCTTCTTGATCGTTATCCGGGGCGCAGTACGCATACTGAAATTGGCAAAGTAAAAACCGTCCCTTCGAATAAACCGAAAAGCCCACGCAGTCTGCGTGGGCTTTTCAAGTAATAGTGAGGTTACGGTTAGGCCAGTTGCTGCATTTCTATCAGCCGCGAGTAGATTCCCTTTTTCTGCATCAACTCCTGGTGCGTCCCCTGCTCGGCGATGCGGCCCGCGTCGATCACCACGATCTTGTCGGCGTGCTGGATCGTGCTCAGGCGGTGGGCGATCACCAGCGAGGTGCGCCCCTTGAGCAGCGAGTTCAGGGCGTCCTGGACCAGCTTTTCGGACTCGGTGTCCAGGGCCGAGGTGGCCTCGTCGAGGATCAGGATGTCCGGGTTTTTGAGCACGGCCCGGGCGATCGAGAGTCGCTGCCGCTGGCCGCCCGAGAGCTTCATGCCGCGGTCGCCGATGTTGGTGTCGTAGCCCTCCTCGGTTTCGCGGATAAAGCCGTCGGCGTTGGCCACCCGGGCCGCCGAGACGATCTCCTCCTGTGTGGCGCCGAGCTTGCCCAGGCGGATGTTGTTGCCGATGGAGTCGTTGAACAGGATGGTCTCCTGGGCCACCACGCCCATGTGGGCGTGCAGGCTTTCCTGGCGGTAGCGGCGCACGTCCACCCCGTCGATGAGGATCTCTCCGGCAGTCACGTCGTAGAAGCGCGGGATCAGGTCCGAGAGCGTGGATTTGCCCGCCCCCGAGGAGCCCACCAGGGCCACCGTCTCGCCCTTGCGGATGGTCAGGTCGATGCCCTCGATGACGGGGCGGTCGGCGTAGGCGAAGTGCACGTCCTTGAATTCGATGCTCTCCTTAAAATCGTTCAGCTCGATGGCGTCCGAGGCGTCCGTGATCGTGCTCCGTTCGTCGATCAGCCCCAGGACGCGTTCGCCGGCGGCCAGGCCTTGATTGATGTTGCTGTAGGCGTCGGTGAGCGAGCGCACGGGCCGGGTGATCTGCGAAAAGATCCCGATGTAGGCGATAAAGGCCGCCGAGTTGAGGTCGCCGTCGCCGCCCAGTACCAGCGAGCCCCCGTAGATGAGGATCACGGCCACGGCCATTACCCCCAGGAATTCACTCACCGGGGAGCCCAGTTGCTGGCGCGAGGCCATGCGCTTGGAAATGCTCGAAAAGAGCTGGTTGAGGGCGCTGAATTTCTTTTTCATGTAGCCCGTGGCGTTGTAGGCCTTGATGATCTTGATGCCGGTGAGCGACTCGTCCACCATGCTGACCATGGTGCCGAAGTTCTCCTGGGCCTCGGCGGCGCTCACCCGCAATTTCTTGACGATGGCCCCGATGGTGAAGGCCGTGGCGGGCAGGAACAGGGCCGTGAAGATGGTCAGCTTCCAGGAGATGGCGATCAGCGCGAACAGGTACCCCAGCGTCAGGAAAGGATCCCGGAAGATAACCTGCAGCGAATTGGTGACGCAGAATTGAACGACCTGTACGTCCGACGAAATCTTGGCGATGATGTCTCCCTTGCGTTCATTGCTGAAATAGCCCACGTTGAGGCCCATGACGTTGTTGAACACGGCGTCGCGCAGCTTGCGCAGGGTGGTGATGCGCATCGTCTCGATGATGCGCTGGCCCAGGTAGCGGAACAGGTTGCTCAGCAGCGAGGCCGAGACCACCACGATGCTCAGGGCGATCAGCACGTCCATGATCTGGTAATCGGCGCCGTAGAGGCGGTAGAGGAGGTAGTTGATGTACTCGGAGATGAAGCCCGCCGAAAACTCGAACGCGGGCGCTACCGTCACCTGCGCCAGTTGGGCGTCGGGCGTGAAGAGCGTGTTGAGGATCGGGATGATCATCACGAAGGTGAAGGTGTTGAACACCGCGTGGAACAGGGTGTAGAAGAAGTAGGGGATGGCGTATTTCTCGATGGGGCGGGCGAAGCCCAGAAGTCTCCAATAAGTATTCATACAACGGTATTATGTCTCGTTTTCGGGTTGGCTGCGCATATCGCACGCCATATTTTCCTTATCCTCTTCGTTCCAGTCCTCACGTACCTTAAGTACGCTCCGGGCTGTAACTTCGGATGATAAGCAAACCGACGAACGCAGCAGGCGCAGAGTCCGCTTGCGGGCTCTGCCCTGCAAGGAGGAGGAAAACGGGCGTCCCTTTGCCCGTTAAATCTGACGCACGCTATGCACAGCGATGGGACGGTCGTGGTGCTTCTAATTTTCCTCCGACCTTCTGAAAAGCGGGTCGGTTAGAAAATGCAAAAGTAGTATAAATAACGGGAGTTTTTCGAATGAAAACCTCCGAAAAGACGGTTTATCTACCCTTATCGTATGGAATTCATACGAATAGATGCCTTGACCAGGGCCAGGGCCCGGATCTTCTCCACGGCGATCTCCTTGTCGGCGTGGTGGTGGTTCTGGCTCACCAGGCGCACGTACTCGGGTTTTTCGGCCTTCTGGATGTATTTGACCGTCACGTATTCCTCCCCGTTGAGGTCGATCGACAGCAGGTACATGTCGCCCCAGAAAATGTCCTCGATGCTGCTGAGCTGCTTGTACAGGACGATGTCGCCGCTCTTGAGCAGCGGGTACATGCTGTCCCCCACCACGTAGAGGGCCCCGTCGCAGCGCGGCAGGTTGGGGATGTGGATGTAGTCGATCGGTTCGACCGTCTGCTGGCTCATAAAGAGGGGGACCAGGCCCGCCGTGCCCTCGATGTTGTAAAGCGGCACGCTCTGCAGGGGCAGGGGATGGTCGGTGCGTTTTGAAAAAACCTCCTGGGGGCGGTGGGCGTTGAACATCGGGCCCCGGCCGGTCTCCAGCCAGGCGGCGTTGATGTTCAATTCCTGGAGGATGATGTTCTTGTTGCGTTCCGAGAGCGCGGCTCTGCCTGTTTCGATCATCGAGAGGGCGCTCTTGCCGATTCCCAGTTTTGCGGCGAGCTGTTCTTGTGTAATATTCAGCTCTTTACGTATTTCCTTCAGGCGTTTGTTCATAACACAATCCGGTTTTTTTATGCGCTTTTCAGGCTTGTCTATTGCAAAGTTCAATTATTGAACTTATATTTGTCCTGCAAAGTTAAATTATTTTTCTCATATCCGCAACAATAGCCGCCAAAAACGGAAATCACTCCTTAGAAAAGTTCAAAACTATAGAAGAAATCTCCGGCTACGGTCGTTTATTTTTGTCTCTTCGCTTAGAAACTCCTAACCCTTTACCGCCATGATCTCCATCTGCGAAACGACCTACCGGGAGGTGGCCGCCTCTCTGGCCTCCCGCCTCGAAGGCGCCCAATTTTTCAACGGCACGGTCGAATACGACACCGACGAATTCTACTCGAGCCTCACCTGCACCCTGATCCTCTGCCGCGACGCCCAGACCGGGCGCCTGCTCTCCGTGCTGCCCGTCTGGTGGGAGTACCACCTCCACCTCTGTGACGGGGAGGCGCTCACGGATTTCTGCTGGACGGAGCTGGATCGCTTGCTGACCGAACATTTTTAAAAATCTTCGGGGCGGTTTCACAATCCCGCCTGGAGGACGCTCCTTCCGCCCCGTTCCACTATGGTTCCCCCTTCTTTGCTTTTTTCCCACCTGCAGAGGGACGCCTCCCGGGGAACCTTTCCTTTGATTATCCTCAAAAACCATATCCTTATGAGTCCGGCAACCGACCCCCCTCAGGCCCTCGGGCAAAAGGCCCTCGCGGGCCTGGCCCAATGCGCCCGGGGCTACACGGCCCGCGAGGTCAAGGCCACCTACGAGATCGCCGGGGGCGAAAAAGTCCTGCGCAGCGAGGTCGTCACCCGCAAGCGGGTGGGCCCCGACCTGCAGGCCATCCAGTTTATCCTCACCAACCTCGACCCCGGCCGCTGGCAACTGCTCAAGCCCCGGGAAGCCCCCGACCCGGCGGACCTGCCGGTCCCGGAGCCCGACCTCTCGGCCCTCTCGGACGAGGCCCTGCGCCTGCTGTCCGGCCTTCCCGAATCTGAAATTTCCTATGAACAACCCGAAAACCATCCCTCCGCCTCTCTCTCCGGACCCGGGCCCGCACCCGCACCCGATGCCGACCCCGGGGCAGGCTTCGCGGGAACTCGCGCGCCGCTCGCTGGAACAGTTCGCCGCCCTGCTGCAACCCTCGCTGGCCCTGACGCCCTTCCACCGCAACTACTACCGGGTGTTGGACGCCTTTGCCCGCGGGCACATACGCCGCCTGATCGTCACCATGCCTCCCCAGCACGGCAAGTCGACCGGCTCTTCGCTTTTGCTGCCCGCCTATTTGCTCGGGCTGCAACCCCGGACGAGAATCGCGCTGGCCTCCTACAGCCTGGCGCTGGCCTCCCGCTTTAACCGCAGGGTCCAGCAGTTGATCGACACGCCGCTCTACGGGCGGATTTTTCCGGGCACCCGGCTCAAGGCTTCGGGCCCCGGCTCGCTCAAACGCAATGCCGGGGCGGTACGCACCCGCGAGGAATTTGAACTGCTGGACCAGAGAGGCGGCCTGCTCTCCGTGGGCCGCGAAGGCCCCCTGACGGGCAATGCCGTGGATGTCTTTATCCTCGACGACCTGTATAAAGATGCCCTGGAGGCCAATTCTCCGCTCATTCGCGAAAACGCCTGGGAGTGGTACACCAGCGTCGTGCGCACCCGCCTGCACAACGATTCCCGGGAGCTGCTCGTTTTTACGCGATGGCACGAGGACGACCTGGTGGGCCGCTTGGCCAAGCACGAAACGCTGATCCCCTTGCACGACCTCTCCCAACTCGAAAACGTTCCGCCCGGAGCCTGGCTCCACCTTCACCTCGAAGCCCTTCAAGGGAGCCTGCCCACACCCCTCGACCCCCGCCCGCGAGGAAAAGCCCTCTGGCCGGAGCGGCATTCCGCGGCACTGCTCGCCGAAAAGCGGAGGCTCGACTCCCGCACCTTCGAGACCCTCTACCAAGGCCGCCCCTCCCCGACCGAGGGACTCCTTTACGGGGCCGGGTTTTCCACTTACGACGAACTGCCCGAGCGGATCGTCAAGTGGGGCAACTACACCGACACGGCCGACACGGGCGAGGACTACCTCTGCTCGGTCTGCTACGCCCTGGGGGCCGACGGCCTGATCTACGTCACGGGCGTGGTCTACACTCCCGAGCCGATGGAGGTAAGCGAGACCCTCGTGGCCGAACTGCTGCGCGAGAGCGGCACCCGCACGGCCCGCATCGAGAGCAACAACGGCGGCCGCGGCTTCGCCCGGGCCATCGCCCGCGCCCTGCCGTCGCTCAGGGTCGAATGGTTCCACCAGGGACGCAACAAGGAGGCCCGCATCCTCTCGCACTCGGCCACGGTGCTCCAACTGCTGCGCCTGCCCTGGGGCTGGGAGGCCCGCTGGCCGCAGTTGCATGCCGACCTGAGCTCCTACCGCCGTCTCTGGAAGGCCAACCGCAGGCATGACGCCCCCGATGTGCTCACGGGCATTATCGAGACGGAAACCGACCTTTCGGGACAGAAAAAAATCCGGGCGGTAGGGTTTTCCTCTCCAAGCCGATAAACCGCATAGCAAAAGAGGCCGCGTTTTCGAAAGAAAACGCGGCCTCCTTTGTTGTGTTATGCTACTGCGAAACTTCGAAGCGATAACTTCCCGAGCCCACTTCGAAGCAAGCATTCTCCGCCCCGCGTTCGAGCTGCGTGACGCCCGAGACCTGCGCCACCGGCTTTCCGCCCTCGCTGATCGAGGCCCCCGCCGAGGCGGGCAGCCACACCCGCGCCGTGGTGTTGGCCGGAATGGTCACCTCCAGGGTGAACTTCCCTTCGGAACGCTTCCAGGAGGAAACAATGGGCCCCCGCACCGACTCATAGCGGCAGCGCACCCACTCGAGGTCCCCGGCGGGCTGGGGCCGGATCTCGATCTGGGAAAAGCCCGGAGCCGAGGCGCGGATGCCGCCCAGGGTCGTGTAAAACCATTCGCCCACGCTGCCGAACATGGGGTGGTTGTGCGAGTAGACGTTGTCCGAGTAGGCCCAGGTCTCCCAGAGCGTGGTGGCCCCGTTTTCGAGCATATGCCCCCAGCCGGGAAACTCCTTTTTGCACACCATCTCGTAGGCGACGTCGCCCCGCCCCTCGCGCGAAAGCACTTCCAGCATGGCGGGCACCCCGAAGATGCCGCAGGCCACATGCCCGCCGCGGGCCTCGATCGCCTCGAGCAGTTTTTTAAAGGCAGCTTCCTTATCGGGCGCCAGACCGTAGTAAAGTGCAATGGCCTGGGCCCCCTGGGTGCCGTTGCCCACCAGGCCGGGCTCTCCGGAGCAAAAATGCTTCTGGAAGGCGGCCTGGATCTCTTCGCAGAGCGCCTGGTAGTGCGTGGCGTCCTCCATCCGTCCGGTCAGGGCCGAAAAACGGGTCAGCAGCAAGGCATGGTGGTAGTAGTGCGCCGTGGCGAAGAGGGCCGGGATGCGCTCCTCGAGGCTTTCGTGGTCGTTGATGCAGTAGTCGATAATGCCCTCCTTGGCCTGGGTGCGCAGGAAGTCCACCTGCTTTTTGAGTGCCGCGTAGTGCGTCTCGATAACGGACTTATCGCCGTAGTAGCCGTAGAGTTGGTCCTGCATAAACGGAAAAGCCAGCTGCCAGCCGATGGGCCCCGAGCCGTCCCCGAATCCCTGGTCGCCGATGCCGTTGTAGGGGGCCGTTTCGGTCATCCCCCCGGCGGGGCGTTGGTCGTGGGCGAAGTCCCGGAGCGCCTTCCGGTAAAAATTATCCATGTCGAAGAACCAGCAGAAGGTGCGGGCCACGCCCACGATATCGCCCCCGTAGCCGAATTTCTCGCGGGCCGGGCAGTCGCTCTGCACGCTGAACACATTGCTCAGGAACGTATTTTCCAACACCTGGTTCAGCCGGTTCAACTGCTCGTTGGAACACTCAAAAAAGCCCGTGCGCCGCAGGTCGGCGTTCAGGCGGATGCCTTCCACGCTCCCGAGCGTGGGCCGTCCGGGCCAGCCCGTCAGCTCGACGTAGCGGCCGCCATGGAAGGTGAAGCGGGGCGACCAGACTTCCTCGTCCCCGCCGCGGAGCGTGTAGCTATCCTCCTGCCAGGCGGTCTGGGGCCGTCCCGGAGCTTCCCGGTCGGCGCCCCAGACGGTTTTCAATTGGCCCGCCACGGAGGTCATCACGTTGAGGCTACCGTCCGAGTAGACGTCCTCCCCGGTGCGGATGCGGATGCAGGTGCCCGCCGGGCCGCTTACGCGCAGGCGGACCACCCCGGCGAAATTCTGTCCCAGGTCGAAGACGAAGACCCCGGGCCGCGACTCGGTCATCTGGACGGCCTTGAGCACCTTCGTGGCCCGGATCGGGGGTTGCATCTGGGCGGTCAGTTTTCCCGCGGGGGGAGTGAGGGCCGCAGAGGCCTGCGCCCAGGCCGAAGCGTCGAAAGCGGGGGTGTCCCAGCCGGGAATTTCCTTGCGCGCATCGTAGTGCTCGCCCAGGTAGACGTTGTTGCGCAGCACGGGCCCCGGGGCCCACTGCCAGCTCTCGTCGGTGACCACGGTCTGCACCTGCCCGTCGGTATAGGTGATTCTCAGCATGGCCCGCAGGCAAGGCCGCCCGATGGCGAGAAATTCGCGCAGAGGCTTGAAAATGCGCATCGGCAGCGGATTGTAAAATCCGTTGCCCAGCGTCACGCCCAGGACGTTCTTCCCGGAGCCGACCAGCTCCGTGACATCGTAGGTACTGTATAATACTTCTTTCGAAAAATTGGTCCAACCCGGGTCCAGCACCTGGTCGCCCACCCGGGCGCCGTTGAGTGAGGCCTCGTAGTAGCCCAGCCCGGCGATGTAAAGCCGAGCTTCTCGAACGGGCTTGCCCGCCGCCGAAAAATTTTTGCGCAGCAAAGGGGCGGGCTCGTCCTCGTAGAATGCCTCCTCCGTGGCCGGGTCCTTTCGTCCGTCCCCGATCCACTCGCCTTTCCAGTCGGCGGGGCTCAACGCGGCGGTCTCCCACCGGGCGGTCCCGCTCCAGGGCGAAACTTCGCCCGCGGCATTCCATACCCGCACCTGCCAAAAATACCGGGTAAAAGCGGCCAGGGCTTTTCCTTCGTAGCCGGCGCTCTGGGCCGCGCTTTTCTTTTTGCTGCTCCAAGCGATTTTTTTGCCCTGCGTCAGCGCCGCCGAGTCGGTGCCCACCCGGATTTCGTAGGCGCTCTGCACCGTGCCCCGTTCGGAAGAAACCACCTGCCAGTTCAATTGCGGACGCGGGGCATCGACGCCCAGGGGATTTTCGGAGTATTCGGTCTGAAGACCCGCGACGCCGGGAGAGGCGGCCCGGAGCAGGCAGCTTCCGCCCAGCAATAAGGCCGTCAAAAAAAGCTTTCGTATCATAGGATGATTAAAGATTTAGCGGTATTTCCCCCCGTCCTCCTCCAACAGTTTGAGGTAGCTGATGTAGCGCGACTCGCTGACGGTCCCTTGTTCGAGGGCCTCCTTGACGGCGCAGCCGGGTTCGTGGGTGTGGGTGCAGTTGTGGTAGGCGCAGCCCTTGGAGAGGGCGAACAAATCTGGAAAATAGCGGGCGACCTCGGCCCCTTCCAGATCGATCAGCCCGAAGCCCTTGATGCCCGGCGAGTCGATCAGCCAGCCGCCCCCCTGCAAGGGGTACATCTCCGAAAAAGTGGTCGTGTGGCGCCCCTTGTGGTGGTAGTCCGAGATGGCCCCCACCTTGGGCTCCAGGGCCGGGTCGACGGCCCGGATCAGGGTCGATTTGCCCACCCCCGAGTTTCCGGAAAGCAGGGTGACGCGCCCTTGCAGCCGCTCGCGCAGCGGCCCGATCCCTTTTCCCAGCGAGGCCGCCGTTTCCAGGATCTCGTAGCCCGCACCGCGGTAAATTCCCCGAAAATAGTCCAGCCGCTCGCGCAGCTCCTCCGTATCGTAGAGGTCGCATTTGTTGAGGACGACGGCCGCGGGAATGTGGTAGGCCTCGGCCGTGACCAGAAAGCGGTCGATGAATTCGAAGTTGGTCTCCGGGAAGCCCAGCGTGGCCACCAGCAGCGCCTGGTCGAGGTTGGCCGCCAGGATGTGCGATTCGTGCGAGAGGTTCGAGGCGCGGCGGATGATGTAGTTGTTGCGCGGCAGGATCTCTTCGATCACGGCCGTGGCGGGGCCTCCCTCCCCGGAAACGTTGGTCTCCGGGCGGTACTCCACCCGGTCGCCCACCACCAGGGGGTTGGTCGAGCGGCGGCCCTGCAACCGGATGCGTCCGGGCAGGCGGGCCTCGATGCGCTCGCCGCTCAGATCGTCATGCAGGGTGTACCAGCTTCCGGTGCTCTTGATGACCAGGGCGGTGTGCAGGGCGGGGGTTTCACTCATGGACTTCCGACTCGCTCGGGGTTTCGGGGAGTACGGAGTCCGTCAGCCGGTCGAAATAGGGCAGTGTCTTGTCGGCCAGCGACATCAGGGGTTTGTAGAGCGCCGAATGGTCGATCCGCTCCTGGGCGATGATCTTTTCGTAGCGGTTGATCAGGTCGAAGGCCATGAGGATCACGCTCAGCAGCAGGGCCATTTTGAACACCCCCAGCAACAGGCCCCCCACGCGGTCGATGGCCCCCAGGCCCGTCAGGTGGAAGAGCTTTCCGACCACTTTGCCCAGCAGCACGGCGGCCGCCACCACGATCACCAGCACGATGAGGAAGCCCACGACCGCGGCCGTGAAGCTCTCCAGGCCGAGCCACCCACCCACGGTGCCGCCCAGCCAGAAGGCCAGGTAGACCCCGGCCACCAGGGCGATCAGGCCCCCCAGCTGGGAGGCGATCCCGTCGTTGAATCCTTCCCAGGCCGCATAGACCAAGGGGATAATCAGTATCCAGTCGATGAAGTTCATATCACTATGCTTTTGGATACGAAGATAGTGATTTTTGGGCAATCTCGCCAGAGAAGATGGCCGGGAAATGAAAAAACCGTATATTTGAATCTGAAACCCAAAACTTAATCGACCCATGAAAAAGACTCGTCTGGCGGGTTTGCTGCTCGGAGCCGGGCTGCTGCTCGGAGCCTGCACCACCCAAAAATCCCCTGGCTACACCTACTCCGATTCCTTCGAGCAGGCCTCTTTCCGCTCGCCCGAAAACGCCTTTCGGGCCGTGCCTTTCTACTCGCTCAACGACCTGCTCGACTCGGCCGAACTCTGCCGCCAGCTGGGCATCTTCAAGGAAGCGGGCTACGGGGGCGCCTTCCTGCACAGCCGCATCGGATTGCTGACCCCCTACCTCAGCGAGGAGTGGTTCCACATGATGGACGTGGGCACCCGCGAGTGCCAGCGCCTGGGCATCGACGCCTGGTACTACGACGAGGACAAGTGGCCCAGCGGCTTCGCCGGGGGGATCATCCCCCGCCAGAGCGACGATTTTAGAGCAAGGGCGTTATTGCGCCTGCCGCAGGGAACTCCCGTCGAGGCCCCCGACCAGATCCTCTGGGAAGACGACAAGTGGATCTACGTCGAACAGGTCAGCCCCTGGGGCGACTGGTTCAACGGCACCTGCTGGGTCGATTTGATGAACCCCGAAATGGTCCAGGCCTTCATCGATTGCAGCTACAAACCTTATACGGACCGCTTCGCCGGAAAACCCCATGTGTTGGGTATTTTTACGGATGAACCCCAGGTACGCCCCCTGGTGGACGAGACCGAGCACAGCGGGGTGGCCAGCTACTCGCCCTACATGAAAACGGCTTTCCGCGAGCTCTGGGGCTATGACCTGGAGCCCGTGCTGCCCTCCTTATTCGACACCATCGGCGACTGGCGCAGCGTGCGCCTGCACTACTACCGCACGGTGGCCCATTGCATGGAAGCGGCCTTCAGCAAGCCCATCGGCGACTTCTGCGCCCAGAACAACTTCATCTGGACGGGCCACTACAACGCCGAGGACAACGCCTACGGCAACATGCTCAACGAGGGCAACCTGATGCAGCAGCTGCGCCATATGCAGCAGCCCGGCATCGACGCCCTGGGCCTGCGCTACAACAGCACCTACTGCGGCAAGGTAACCTCCTCGGTGGCCAACCAGTACGGCCTGGAGCGCCGCCTGAGCGAGCTGTTCGGCATCAGCGGCCACAACATGTCCTTCGAGGACCGCATGTGGATCACCTCCTGGCACACCATCATGGGGATCAACTTCATGTGTCCGCACCTTTATCTGTACAGCATGAAGGGTTCCCGCAAACGTGACTTTCCTCCCACGGTCAGCCACCAGCAGCCCTATTTCAACGAAAACAAACTTTTCGAAGATTATTCGGCCCGGCTGTGCTACTTCGCCGCCACGGGCTGGACCCGCGCGGAAGTATGCGTGATCAACCCCATCGAGTCGCAGTACCTGGGCCCCAACATTTCCTGGGGAGGCGCGGGCAAGGACGACGACAACGACTACGAGCGGGTGCTCAACGCCCTGTTGGCCGCCCACCGCAACTTCGACATGGGCGACGAGCAGATCCTCTCCGAGATCGGCGTCGCCTCCCGCAAGGGCCTCGAGATCGGGCGCATGGCCTACCCCGTGGTGGTCGTGCCCGACATGAAGACCATCCGGGAGAGCACCCTCAAGCTGCTCAGTGAGTTCCACCGCGCCGGGGGGAGCGTACTGCTCTGCGGCGAGGCCCCGCAGTTTGTGGATGGAGTGGTTGATACGGAGGCCCTCGAGGCTTTCCTGGGGTATGCCCAAAAGACGACCTTGGAAACCTTGGGCGCCGCCGTGGACGCCGCCCTGGCTCCGGCCTTTGCCCTGAAAGGCGCCGGTAGCGAGGCCATCTGGTCGCACCTGCGCGATATCAAGGGGGGTGTAAGCATTCAACTCTCCAACACCTCCCGCCTGGATACCTACCGCATACAGTTCTCCCTGAAGGAGGCCGCCCCGGTGGTCCTCTGGAACCCCATCAACGGCGAATGCCTCAGCCTGAGCGAAGGTTCCGGGGGCTACACCATCGAGTTCGCCCCCGCCCAGACCTGGATCATCACCACAGGAGCCTCGGCCAAGGCCGCCACGCCCGACCTGGCCTACACCCTGCCCGGCGAGCGCACCGACGTGCTCACCCTGGGCAACACCTGGACGCCCGCGCGCCTCGACCCCAACGCCATCACCCTCGACTTCGCCCGCTTCTCCTGGGACGGGGGCAAGAGCTGGAGCATTTCGGAGCCCGTGCTCGCCTTCTACGCCCGTACCGCGGTGAAGCAGACCAGCGGCCCGCTGCAGATCAAGTTCAGCGTCACGGTGGACGACCTGCCCCGCACCTGCTCGCTGGTGATGGAGCAGCCCGGCATCTATAACTCCATTACGGTCAACGGGAAAGAGGTGAAATTTACCGGCAACGGCTTCTACCGCGACAACGTCTTCCGCACGCAGGAGGTCACTTCGCTGATGCAGAAAGGCGTCAACGAGATCGTCCTCTCTGTGGACTTCGTGGCCCCCGTGCCCCGCAGCTCGAACGAAATCGAGCGCTACGGCACCGAGACCGAGAGCATCTACCTGATCGGCGACTTCGGGGTACGCGGCCTGGGCGCGAGCGAACCTCTGGCGGAGACCTGGCGCAACGCCCAGGCGGGCCTGCCCAAGAAACCGGCCGTCAACCGCTACGCCTCGTTCAGCCTCACGGGCGAACCGGCCTCCGTGAGCGGCGACCTGAGCACGCTGGGCTATCCCTTCTACGCGGGCAGCTTCGCCCTGAGCCAGTCGTTCGAGATGCCCGCCCCCGAGCCCGGCAAGCGTTATTTTCTCACCTTCCCCGGCTTCGAATCCATCCTCATCGGGGTGCAACTCAACGGCAAAGAGCTTCCGGTGGTCTTCGCCAGCCCCTGGGAAGCGGACGTCACCTCGGCGCTCCAGCCCGGCAAGAATGAGCTGAAGCTTACGCTCACCAACAGCCTGCGCAACCTGATGGGCCCCCACCACCACAAGGGCGGCGAGTTCGCCGAAGTGGGCCCCGCCACCTTCCAGGGCTGCAACTCCTGGCCCAACAGCACCATCGAGGCCGGCGATCCGGATTGGTACGACGCCCGCCTGCGAAGCAACCCCATCCTCTGGCGCGACACCTACCACGTCATTCCGTTCGGGATGCTGAAGGCTCCGGTTATCCAGGAGGAAAAGTAATCTCTCTAGAACAAAGACAGGCCCCGCATTTCGAAATGCGGGGCCTGTCTTGTTATTTTAGTTGGTATAACCGATTGAAAAGTAAATTTTTAGCAGGGTTTTTGAGATTCTGAGATGGCGAATTGATAACCGCTTACATTTCAATATTTTGTATTGATATGCTGTCAGATGATCAAGGCGCAATTCTATCTATTCTCCAATTACCCACATCGTTTTAGGCATAGTTTATACTTAATTGATTAGTCTAACGATGGTAAATTTCTGTCACATCTTTGTGCATTTGAATGTGCCAGTACTTTACCAACAGAAGTTAATTGTAAACTAACGTCAATATTATCCCACCATTCTCTTAGTATTTTTAAATTTGGTTGTTTGTTCCATTCCTCCATAAATTTTTTTATATTCTGTTGTCGTACGTTGTCGTCGGTCTTATATAAGCCGTATATTGATTTTATCGCGGTTATTTGTGCTTCGGACAGAGGTATTGCTCTGCTTAATAGCTGACCATTGTGAACTGTTGGTCGTTCTAGTATCAGAGAACTAATTTGTTCTTTATCGGGCAGATTTACTCTTATGTAGTCTGGATTTAATGCATGATCCACCAATATATTTTGAGGCAATCCGTTATTTCTTAGTATGTCAATAGCCTTACTGTAATCATCCGAGTTTTTATTAATTCCTATATCTATATACCCGCCTAACATTTGGGAATAATATTCTTCCATTTTCTTTAGTTTGCCAAAACTACTTACCCTAATCGCATCTAAAATATCCAAATGATCAAGCCATTCTTTACCTCTTGGGAGGTTACCGTAGAAGAGCTTCCCAAATAAATCATTCAATACTTTAAGCCCTTGTTGAATATCTCCGCTTGCTGGGGAAAAATGGGTTACAGAGTGAAAAACAGTCAACCCTAATAAAGCATCGTCAGAAATTTCATCGACAATCTTAACAGCACGACTAATTCCAGCTCTTGTTACTCGGTTCTTCCCTTGTTGAAATCTATGAATTAATAATTCAGATAAAAGGTCATAGTCAGCCGGTCTTTCAGTTGAAGCTGCCGTCTTTTGAGCTTCAACAAGCAATAACTGAAAACTTGGGTCAGCAAATGCTTCTAAAGCCCCGTCAACGGCCTCCATTTTAGGCAATAGCCTATTTTCAAATTCTGCAACTCTTGAATTTGCAATATTAAGGGCTTCTTGGGAGTAATCTTTTCTTAATTGCAAGTTCATTTCTTGATAAATTTCTCTTGCTCGTTTCTCGTCAATACCAATGTTGACAATCATATTACTCGCTTGCAATTGCTGTGAATTGTCCCCTGCTTCTTGAATTTGTTTATTTGCCATTATAATCTCTCCCAATTTGAATTTGAGAAGAATTGTCTCCTGCTTTTTGCTTTTGGTTAGCAGAGTTTTTATTAATGCCAATTCGATAGCCAACTGTACCACCAGTCAGAATACCTACAATTAAGGTTACAATTGCGGTTCCTATTCCGTCAAAAATCCATTCCATATTTTTTAAATTGATAAGATAACAATATTGTGAGGTCTCATTTTACAATGTTTCTTCATGTAATTTGGTTATCGTGTATCGCGATTCACGATATACAAATATAGAATCCAAATTTAAATTGTCCGCAATATAGTTCAGCTAATTTAATTAATCCGGGCTTTAGTGTATATGATTTCAAAAAGGCAGACCCTGCTTTCCGAAGCGGGGCCTGCCTTTTTAATGTATAACTGATTTACAATAAAGTTTGCGGCTCCTTGCGTCCGGGGAATCGCCGGGTCAGGATGTGGGCGAAAGGCGTGTCGAAGCGGCGGGCTCCCAGGGGGCAGCCCTTGACGCAGGCGCAGCAGCGGATGCAGCTCTTGGAGTCGGTGTTCAGTTCGTCGCCCGCGGCGATGGCTTCCGTGGGACAGAGTCCCACGCAGGCCCCGCAATGGGTGCATAGTCCGGGGTCGGTGGCCGGGGTTTTGGGCAGGGGCTGGCCGCTTCTCCTCAGGCGTACTATGTCTACAATAAAACCCAGCCGCGGCAGCAGGGGTTGCCTGGGGCGGGGGATGTTGTCCGTGCTTTTCAGGGTGGCCCGGGATGGGTCCTCCGCCCGGTCCAGTTTTTCCCTTACGGCTTTTCCGAAGGCTTCGGCTTTTTCGAGGTCTTCTTTGTCGGGCCGTCCTTGAGCTATGGGCGCTTGCTCCGTGCTATAAGAGTGTTCGCCTATGAAAGTCGCCGCGGCCACGGGCAGAAAACCCTGCTCCCGGGCGAGGGTTTCCAGTTCCCTCAGGGCGTTTTCGTAGTCGCGGTTTCCGTAGACCGCTACCAGGATGGCCGGGGTTTGCTCTCCTTGGATTTCTTTCAACCTTTCCGCCGCTGCCGGGGGGATGTGGCCTCCGTAGACGGGCATGGCCAGGATGGCCAGGGTTCCGGGGGCCGGGGCCGTGGGCTGCTTTGGGATGGTGTGGGTCAGGTCTAAGAGGGTTTCCCGTTGCGCGGCCACTCCCCGGGCTATGGCCTTGCCTATTCTTAGGGAGGTTCGGGTTGGCGAGAAGCAGATCAGGCGGGTTTCTTCGGTTTTCATGGGCGGGGAGTTTTTATTCGAGGCTTTGCCTCGACCGGCCGCCATGTTACCTCTCTTCGCTTACTCCGGGCCGCGCTATGCGCGACTCCGGGCTTCGGTCGGTGAGGCTCGCCCGCTGCTAATGCAGCGACCTCGGTTGGCGGGGCGGCCGGGGAATTAGTCTAAAAACTGTCGCTTTTGTAAAAGCGACGCAAAAATTTTTGGGCGATACTTTGTATCGCATGGCTTTAGATGGGGGAGGCGCTTTCCACCGGAAAGCGCCTCCTTTTTAAACGCCGTTTGGCGGATTATTTCGAAGTTACTTTGAGGCCGGTCTTGTTTTCGACATCCACCTGCCATCCGGCGGGCGTCTGGAGCGAGTACGTCAGGTTTTTGCCCTTCTTCACCCAACTCAGCGAAATCGTCTCGTCACCCACCGCAATCGTGCCGCTGCAACGGTTCAAATCCGTGGGATTTAAGACAATTTGCAACTTCTTACCCAGGGCGTCCACCTTCGAAAAGCCCAGCAAGTCCCGGTAGAAAACATGCGCCACATGCGAGGCGAACCCGTGGTTGCAACTGGCCGAAGTCGTAATATTTTCCCACAACGTCCCCGTCTTCTCAGCCATATAGAGATACTGGTCCGTCATCTCGCCCACCAGCTGCTTGGCATGGCCGTAGTGCGACAAAATTTCCAGGCGCAGGTAAGTGCCGATAAAGGCATTGGCCGGGTAAATCTCCGGATACAGCCCCTTGGCCTGGCGCTGCGGACCGAACTCGGTGAGCAGCTTCTGCCACAGCGCGGGGTGCAGCTCCGGCGTGCCCACGCCCAGGTAGAAAGCGTAGTACTGGCAGGTCTCCGTGCGGTTGTTCTTCTGCGGCACCAACTTCCCGTCCACGCGCAGGGCGTTGTCGATGAAGAACGTTCCGTCGAAAGATTGCTCGCGGATCGTCTCACGCAGCTTCTCGGCCTGGGTGCTGAGCGCCGGGCGGTTGTAGAGCTTTCCGGCCACGTCCAGCATCCGGGCGTAGAGCATGTTGGTGGGGTAGTTGACGTCCTGCACGAAGTCGTTGGCCTTGGACCACTCCACGAAAATCCACTTCTCGAGGCTCTCGAGCATCCCGTACTCGTTCTCGTAGCGCTTGAAGTACTCCATCAGCGCCTCTACCTTGGGTTGCAGGGCGTCGATCAGGGCGCGGTCGCCGCTGCGGACCACGTATTCCTCCAACTGGATCACGAACCACATCGCCCAGTTGGGGATGAAATTGCCGTTGACGTGGTCCGAGGGATAGCACATGGGGAGCATGCCCTCGGGGATGTTCGGGAATTGGGCGGGCAACAGGAAGTTTTCGAGGAAGTTTTTCTCGATCAGCGTGTTGCCGCTCAAATCGAAGGCCACCCGCGAGGTGAAGTAGCTGTCGCACAGCCAGCCCGCCCGCTCGCGCGAGGGGCAGTCCAGAAAGATGTCCAGGGCGTTCTGCTTGAAGGTCTCCACGGCGGCCTTGTAGATGGTGTTGATCCCGGCATTGTCGGTCTCGAAGGAGGCGCGCGAGACGTCCGAGTTGACGTACTGGCGCAGGTAGAGGCCGCTCACGGAGGCCTTGCCGCTTTCGACGATCACCTCGACGCCCTGCATGGTGTAGGGCTCGAAGGCCTCGACGTCGTAGCTGCCCGGAGCCAGCTCCCAGGCCAGCCAACCCTTGTAGGCGTTGCGGTTGACCAGCGAACCGTCCTCGTTGAAGAACTCGTCGAAGCGCAGCACCACCCTGGCCTGCTCGCTCACTTCGAAGTGGGCCCCCAGGAAGCCGGTGGTGTTGCATTCGAACTTATAGGTGTTTTCGTAAGTCGATCCCGTGCTGCGGCGGATCGTGTAGTCGGGGTACTTGACCCGGCGGGCGATCAGTGCCTTGGCGTCGGTTTCCTCCAGTTTCGCGGGCTTGAACAGCGGCGAATTGGCGTCGGTCAGCCAGCCCTGGTAGCCCGGCTTCAGGTTGTAGGCTTCGCGCTGGGGACGCTGGAAGCTGTATTTTTCGGCGTTCTGCACCTTTTGCTCGAGCAGCGCTCCTTCAAACGGCGTGAACCCTTTGTTCCACTTGCCGGAGGTGGTGGCCGCCAGGACCTTGCCCCCCGAGGTGATCTCGCCCTGGAAGAACGAGGGCTTGTTGAGCAGGTAGTAGTTGTCGATGTTGTACCCGGCCACCTCGACGGCGATCAGGTTGTCCCCTTTTTTCAGCAGGGGCTTGAGGGCGTGCTCATCGACGCGGTAAAAACCTTCCCCGGCCACGCAGGGGCCGTGGCCCAGGAATTGGCCGTTGACGAAGGCGCGGTAGTCGCAGTGGGCCGTCAGGCGCAGCAGTACGTCCGAAGCGCCGTCCCAGGGGATCACCACGCGGAACGAGGCGGTCACGTTCTGGACGGTTTGCAGGTCGTTGATCCAGATGGGCACGGCTTTCTGGAAGCTGACGCTCTGGGCCTGGGAGGTCGTTGCGGCGCATAAAAACAGCGACAGCAGCGCGGGGAGTAGTTTTTTCATACCGGTTCGGAAGGTTAGTTTTTTTAAATTTAGGTTAAAGATAGAAATTAAAAACCGTTTTCCCGGCGGCCCGGGCACAAAAAAAGCCCCGCGGAGACTTTCGTCTTCGCGGGGCACCAACCTTAACTTAAATTTGACTTACTGAAAATGGGCTATTTTCTGAGTACAAAGATGCGGCGCTTTCGGAGCTCTCACAATCCCCATAATCAGTGATTTTTCCCTGGATCGCCTACCTAATTGTATTTTTCAGCGCCCGCAGGCAGCGGGTCCCCCGCGAAAGAATGCCGGGGGTGGGCTGCTCGGCCATCAGGTAACGGATCGTATCTTCGAACTGTTCGCGCACCCAGGGCAGGCGCTCCGAGAACCAGAGCAGGATGTCCATCTCCCAGGCCTTGACGGCCACTTTGACCGCCGGGTCGATCAGCCGGTCGAAGGCCGCCTCGGCCAGGCGCTCGGAGAGCTCCGGGGAGGGCTCTATGTCGCCCCGCCGCAGCAGGTCGAGGGTGATCTTGCCGAAATGGCGGTGGGCGCTCGGATTTTTTACCCGCAGGTAAGTTTCCAGAAAATAGTCCCGGTGGGGAGCGAAAGCCGTCCGGTCGGTGAAGTAGGCGTGCTCGAGCGACCCGGCGGAGCGGAAGGCCACCCGGGGGTCTTTATCCAGGCTCAGGGCAATGGCCTCGCGCCAGAGATTTTGTTCACGCACGATAACCCCGTAGCGCGGCAGAAAGCCCGACTCGAGCGGGCCCTCCAACAGCGTTCGGAAGGCTTCGGCGTCCATGGAAACGATTATTTTCCCCAGACGGAGGGGTCCTTGCGCCATGCTGAAAGCGTGTCGACGGCATCGGCGGGGACGTAGCCGTCGCGGACGGCCATCTCGATCAGGGTGTTGTAGTTGCTCAGGGTGTCCAGCTCGACGCCCGCTGCGGAAAAATTCTCGACCGCCTGGGGGAAACCGTAGGTGAAGATGGCCACCATGCCCAACACCTCGCAGCCCGCCGCCCTCAGGGCTTCGACGGCCGAGAGGCTGCTGCCGCCCGTGGAGATCAAATCCTCGATCACCACCACCTTCTGGCCCGGATGGTACTCACCCTCGACCTGGTTCGTGAGGCCGTGCGACTTGGGCGCGCTGCGGACATAAATAAAAGGCTTGCCCATGCGCTCGGCCACCAGCACCCCGTGGGCGATGGCTCCCGTGGCGACCCCGGCCAGGAGCTCGGCCTCGGGGTATTTTTCGGCGATCAAGTCGGCGAACGCCTCGTAGACCTGCTTGCGCACCGCGGGGTGGGAGAGGATCTTGCGGTTGTCGCAGTAGATGGGCGAGTGCCAGCCCGACGCCCAGGTAAAGGGATTTGCCGGATTTAATTTAATTGCCTTAATTTGTAGCAGACTTTCGGCCACCACTTTGGCGGGGTCCTGTTTCATATGGATGATTTTCAAAAAGTTTATATAGGTACCCGGGAGATTGTTTTCACGAGCCGGGAAGAGGGTTTTCCGGAAGCGGAGCGCCTGGAGGTATCCCCCGACGAACCGTTGAATCTGACAAAGTTGTTGCAAAAAGTCCAATTTACCAAACGCCTTGCGGTAATAACCCCCGCCCTGGAAGAGGTATTTTCGAATTTCTGCCACAATACTCCGCTGGTCGACGCGGGAGGGGGATTGGTGCGCGATCCGCGGGGATGGGTGCTGATGATCCTGCGCAACGGCCGCTGGGACCTGCCCAAGGGCAAGCTCGAACCCGGCGAAGCCATCGAGGAGTGCGCCCTGCGGGAAGTGGAGGAGGAGTGCTCGGTGAGTTCGCTGCGCTCCGAGGGCTTTTTGACGAACACCTATCACGCCTACAAGCTCGAGGGCGAGTGGGTGCTCAAACGCACGGCCTGGTACCGGATGAGCTGTCCCGCCGGGCAGCAACCCCGGCCGCAGGAGGTCGAGGGGATCGCCGAGGCCCTCTGGGTCGCTCCGGAGGAGTTGCCCGGGAAACTTGAAAATACCTATCAGACGATCCTCGATGTCTTTCGGGCGGAGGGTGCGGTTTAATGCTTGACCTATAGGGGCGCTACTGATTTTAACGTGAATTTCGGAAACGAAATTCACATACCGTTGGGCCAATGGCTCCAAGGAGCCATTGGCAAAGTCCAACCCTATCAGGGGAGGATTTAGGTGGGGTGGCGGGCCTAACGGCTTTTTTCAAAAGCCGTTAACGTAAGTTTCAGATAAGAATTCTTGCGTTAACGATCTTGTCTACAAAACAAAATAGAGAATTCTTATCCGAAATTTACGTTATGGAAAGATACGAAAGCAAGCAAGTTCAGATCCGGCGTCCGGCCGCCTTCGTTTACGAATTGTTGGCCGATTTCACCCACCTGACGCCCGTGGTCGAAGGCAAGGCCGACGACTGGCAGGCCACCGAGGACCGCTGCTCGTTCAAGGTCAAAGGCATTCCCCTGGCCCTGCGCATGGTCGAGCGGCAGCCCGGCAAGCTCATCAAGGTGACCGGGGAGGAGGGCGGCCCGATGGATTTTACGCTCTGGATTCAGTTGGCCGAAGCGGCTGAGGCGGATACCCGCATGCGCATCGTGCTGGACGTCGAGCTCAATATGATGATGAAGATGATGGTCGGCAGTAAATTGGCCGGAGCCGTGGATCAAATCGCGGAGCAGATTGCCCAGGGTTTTAATAGTATGCCGGGATAATTGTGGTTTAACTTTTTCTCTAAAAATAGTTGAAAGTCATGGTAAACATTTTTGTCACGATTACGGTGCCCCGGCAGAACCGGGACAAGATCCTTGCCCTGTTGGGCGATTTGAGCTACGCTTCGCAAGGCGAAAAGGGTTGCATCCACTACCAGTACTACCTCCATCCCGAGGATCCCGAACAGCTGGTGATCGTCGAGCGCTGGGAAAGCCCCGAGGCGCTTTCGGCCCACGAAAAGACTTCCCATTTCAAGACTTTGCTGCCCCAGGTCAGCGACCTGGCGTCGGAGGTGAATATCAATAAGTTGTAATGTTGGCTGCACATATTGCACGCCGCTTTTGACTTATCCTCCTGTGCTCAAATCCTCACATACTTATAGTATGCTCCGGTTTGATGCTCGGACGATAAGCCAAAATCGACGCACACTATGCACAGCTTTGGGAACCGACACTCTATTTCTATGAAACCCTCCCTTCGAAAACTTTTTCTGGAACATGTGGGCCAGACCTCCGATTTCCCGATGGCCCTCGAGGTCGAGCGGGCCGAGGGGGTGTGGCTCTACGGGCCGGGGGGAAAGAAGTGGATCGACCTGATTTCGGGGGTCTCGGTGAGCGCCGTGGGGCATGGCAATCCGGCGGTCGTGGAGGCCGTCTGCGCCCAGGCGCGCAGCCACCTGCACCTGATGGTGTATGGGGAAGTGATCCAGTCGCCCCAGGTGCGCTATGCCGAGCGGATTTCCGCCTTGCTGCCGGGGGGGCTCGATTCGGTCTACTTCGTCAACTCGGGCAGCGAGGCCGTCGAGGGGGCGCTCAAGCTGGCCAAACGCTACACCGGGCGCACGGAGCTGATTGGTTTTCAGAATGCTTACCATGGCAGTACCCAGGGCGCTCTGAGCGTGATGGGGGGCGAGGAGTACCGGGCCTCTTACCGTCCGCTGCTTCCCGATGTGCGGCGTTTGCGCTTCAATTCTTTTGACGACCTGGTCCAACTCTCTGAGCGCACGGCCTGCGTGATCGTGGAGCCGGTGCAGGGCGAGGGCGGGATCATCCTGCCGGAGACCGGGTTTCTGGAAGCCTTACGCAAGCGTTGCGACGAGGTGGGGGCGTTGCTGATTTTCGATGAAATACAGACCGGGCTGGGACGCACCGGGACCCTGTTCTATTTTCAGCAGACGGGGGCCGTGCCCGATATTCTCTGCACGGCCAAGGCCTTCGGGGGCGGGATGCCGCTGGGGGCTTTTATCGCCCCGCAGCGGATCATGCAGGTGCTCAAGACCAATCCCGTGTTGGGCCACATCACCACCTTCGGGGGGCATCCGGTCTGCTGCGCGGCGGGCCTGGCGGCCCTGGACTTCGTGCTCGAAAACGACCTGATGGCCCGGGCCGAAGAGCGGGGGGCGCAGTACGAAACCTTGCTGGGGGCCCACCCGGCCGTGCGCGAGATCCGCCGCACGGGCCTGCTGCTGGGCGTGGAATTCGGCGAGAGTGCGCTCTGTGCGCGGGTGGTCGACCGGGCCGTGCGGACGGGCTTGCTGACCGAGTTTTTCCTGTTCCGGGATACCGCCCTGCGGGTGGCTCCGCCCCTGACCATTTCTCCGGAGGAGGTAGAACTTTCCGCCAGGATGTTGCTGGACGCCATCGACGCATCTATCTGATTTTTCTTTAAAAGGCACTATTTTTCGCGCTCTTTTCGTTATCTTGCGGAGTATGACGACGTCTCAACGCTACAAATACATCCTGGAATGGTTCCGGCAGAACCGCCCCGTGGCGCAGAGCGAGTTGCACTACGACGACCCCTACGGCCTGCTGGTGGCGGTGATCCTTTCGGCCCAGTGCACCGACAAGCGGGTCAATGGGGTCACCCCCCCTCTGCTCGAGCGTTTTCCCACTCCCGAGGCGATGGCCGCCGTGGAACCGGAGGATATCTACCCCTACATCAAAAGCGTTTCTTACCCCAACAACAAGGCGAAAAACCTGTCGGGTATGGCACGCGGTTTGGTAGAACACTTCGGGGGAAAGGTGCCCGACGACCTCGAAGCCCTGCAAAGCCTCCCCGGCGTGGGCCGCAAGACGGCCAACGTGGTGGGGGCGGTGGCTTTCGGACGGCAGGTGATGCCCGTGGACACCCACGTTTTCCGGGTGTCGGACCGCCTGGGGCTGACCACCGGGGCCAAAACCCCGCTGCAAACCGAACTCCAACTCACCAAAGGCATTCCCCACGACGAACTCTCGGTGGCCCACCACTGGTTGATCCTGCACGGGCGCTACGTCTGCCTGGCCCGCAAGCCCCGCTGCGGGGAGTGCGGCCTGAGCCCCTGGTGCCGCTATTATGCCGCGCACCGGACCCCGGCCCGGGGGAAGGGCACAACTTCTAACGTTTGACCGATTTTATGAACCGTCGTTTTCTTCGTCTGCTGTTTCCGGTTTTCGGACTCCTGGTGCTGACCGGTTGCCCGGACGGACCCGATCCAGAGCCCAATCCCCCTACACCCACTCCGAATCCCTACGAGGCCTCCAACACCTGGATATACAACCAGATGAAGACCCACTACCTCTATACGGATTATTTGCAGAGCCTGACGCCCGACTACACCCTCTCCAACGAGGACTTTTTCGAGTCGCTGCTCAGCACCTCCCCCTCGGACAACGACGGCAAGCACCCCAACCGCTACGGGAGCAGCTATTTCTACTCCTACCTGGAAAGCACCGCCACGAGCAAGCACATCGGCAGCAACGTCACCAGCTACGGCATCGAGTACGCCGGGTACCGGGTCTCGTCCACTTCCTCGCGGGTGTTGTTGCGGGTGCTCTACGTGGCCTCCGGATCGGTGGCCGAAACGGCCGGGATCAAGCGCGGCATGTGGATTTCGCAGATCGGCGGCGCCGACCTGACCACGAGCAACTACACCGCCGTCGAGAGCGGCGGGGCGGTCTCCGTGACGGCCGGGATGATGTATTACAATACCTCCAACCCCTCGAGCCCCTACCTGGACTGGAGCAGCGGCTACCCGAAAACCTTCTCCCTGGGGACCGCCTCCCGGATCACCAACTCCCCGGTCTTCCTGTCGAAGGTGATCGGGACGACGGGTTATCTGATTTACAACGAGTTCAATACGGGTCCCGGCGGATTCAGCGACAAGACGTTCGACAACGAGCTCAAGGCCGCCTTCCGGGAGTTCAAAAACCGGAGTGTCCGCAACCTGGTGGTCGACCTGCGCTACAACCCGGGCGGCTACGTCGACTGCTGCACGCTGTTGGGCAGTCTGATCGCTCCCCGGACCGTCCTGGGACAGACCTTCTTTACCTCCCAGTACAACGCTGCCCGGCAGGCCGCGCTCAATCCGCAGCCCGATAAGCTGCTCCCGGTGGGTCAGGTTTCGGATTGCAACCTCGACCTGCAGCGGGTCTACGTCCTCACGGGCCGCAACACGGCCTCGGCCAGCGAGTTGCTGATCAACTCCCTGCGTCCCTACATGGACGTGGTGGTGCTCGGGTCCAAGACCGAGGGCAAGAACGTCGGCAGCTACCTCCTCCAGAGCAGCGAGTACCAACTGGACCTACACCCCATCACCTTCAAAACCTTCAACAGCCGGGGGCAGGCGGACTACAAGGAAGGTTTCACCCCGCAGGCCGAATGGGACGAGCAGGGGGACGTTTCGGTCTCCCTGATCGAGTTGGGTGATCCCACCGAGACCCTGCTGAAAATGGCCCTCGACCGCATCGGCGGGCTTGCCCTCTCCGCTCCCTCCGCGGCCGGGACGACGAAAACCTCCGCGGCGGGGATGGCCTGTTTTGCCTCCTCCGTCGAAAAACGCGCCGTCCGGGGCATGCTGATTCCCACCCCCGGCGAGTAAAAAGCCCGGCCCGGGGAAACTCATCCGGCTTCCGCGAAAACGGGGGCCGGATTCGTTTTGCGGAAATCCTTTCGCGGAAACCCTTTTTTCAGAAACTGCTTCCGCGCGCGCGTAGTTCTGAGATAAACTCTTACCTTTGCCTCGATTTTGTTTGACCGAGCCCCCGCTCATGAAACCCGACCGCAACTACCTCTCTTCCGTTTTCTGGATCACCCTCGCGGTGATCCTCCTTCTGGGCGTCATCTCGCTGTTGCCGGGACGCCACATCGCGGGCCTCTACATCAAGCCGGTCAACATCCTCTCCGACGTGATCGACCGCGAGGAAGACCTGCCCGCGGTAAAAGCGGAGCCCATCTTCGATACCACCCTGCTGGCCACCTCCGAAGCCGAGGTGCTCGACGCCATGCAGACCCCCGAGACCGTCGCCGTGGCCGTGGCCACGACCGAGGCCTGGGAGCTGGACCCCGCCTGGCAGAGCCGCCGTCCGGCCCGCCGGGAGGTTCCCTCCGGCGAACTTCCCTCCGAGCTGGTGCCCATCGAGGACTTCGGCGAGGGGGGCTCCGCCCTGGCGGCGTTCTACCGGGCCTGGGCCGACAGCTCGGGTCGGAAACCCCTGCGCATCGCCGTGCTGGGGGACTCCTACATCGAGGGGGACATCCTGACGGCCGACCTGAGGGAGCAGTTGCAGGGGCTGCACGGCGGCTCCGGCGTGGGCTTCGTGCCCTTCGCCACGGCCATGAACACCGTCCGGGGGAGCGTCTCCCACCAGTACGACCGCTGGACGATCCGCACCCTCTCGCAGCGCGCTTCGCTGCCCGAATCCCTGAAAGACAAATTCTTCGTCTCCGGCAACTTCGCCCAGCCCCAGGAAGGGGCCACCGTGAAGTTGAAGGGGACCGACTTCCGCCGCTACCTCGACCGCGTGGAGCGGGCCCGGCTGCTCTTTATCAACGGAAGGGCCACGCAGATCGAAGTGCAAGTGAACGACTCGGCCAGCCGGGTGTTCAACCCGCCGCCGGACGAGCAGGTCCAGCAGATCATCGTCGAGGCCCCGATCCGCTCGCTGCGGGTGAAACTCACCCAGACCGAAGGCTTTATCGGCTACGGGATCATCCTCGAGGACCGTCAGGGGGTGAGCGTGGACAATTTTTCAATCCGCGGCAACAGCGGCATGGCCCTGTTCGGGACCTCCCGCAGCGTCAACCAGCAGATCGCTTCGCTGGCCGGATACGACCTGCTGATCCTCCAGTACGGCCTGAACGTGATGTCGGCCGACGTCAAGAATTACGACTCCTACCGCGACAAGCTCGTCAACGTCATCCGCTACATGCAGCAATGCTTCCCCGGGGCCGCCATCCTGGTGATGGGGGTGGGGGACCGCAGCACCCAGCGGGGCGGGCAGTTCGTCACCATGCCGGGGGTGTGGGGCATGCTCCGCGCCCAGCGGGAGGCGGCCCGCGAGACGGGGACCGCTTTCTGGGATACCTTCGATGCCATGGGCGGGCCGGGCGGCATGGCCGAGTTCGTGAAGAACAAGTGGGCCGCCCAGGACTACACCCACCTGCGCCATCCGGGGGGACGGGTCCTGGCTACCAAGCTCGTCGAGAGCCTCGTCTACGGCCAGACCGACGCCCAGGAGCGGGAACGCCGCGAGGCCCAGCAGCAGGCGCGGCGCGCGTTGCAGGAACTGCAATACCAGAATCACCTGGAGACTCAGGTGTTGCCCGCCGCCGATACACAGGCTACGGCCACGCCTTCCGCCTCGGCGGCCGACACGACCCCGCCGCTGCGCCATCCGGATACCGTCTCGCAGGGGCCGGCTCCCGACACGAGCGCCAAGAAGGGTGACAGCCTGCCGGCGGTGAAAAAGCCGGATACGGCTTCCCACGGCCTGACGCCCGCCGAGCGCTTTAAAAATAAGAAGAAGAGCGACACCTCCGCTTCCGGAAAACCGGACAGCGTGCCCGCCCTTCCCCGTCCCGATACGGCGCCTGAGGCCGCCCAAACCCCGAATCCTTAACGACTATGCGTTCCGGATCGCTCCATAACGTTCTTTGGTTGCTGGCCCCGGGGGCGCTCTGCCTGGGGCTGTGGGGAAGCGGTGCTTCCCCGGATAGGGTCGTCCCGGCCGCTCCGGAAGATACCACGGCGGTTTTCCGCCAGGATTTTTCGGGTTGCTGCGGGGCCGAACTGGTCGACACGGCGGCCAACCGCATCGGCGGCAACATGGCCTCCCTGGCGGGGGTATTCGAGAAATTCCGGCGCCTGGAAGCCTTGCGCGGGAGCGCCTCTTGTTCGCAGATGGATTCCGCGGACGCTTTTCCGCGCGAGGTGGCGAGCCTGCTGCACCTGGGCGATTCGCACGTCCAGGGGGGCTATTTCACGGAGCCGCTGCGCAAGGGCTTGCAACAGCGGTTCGGAAGCGCCGGGCGCGGCTTGCTGACCCCCTACCGCCTGATGAAGACCAACCAGCCCCCGGGCTACGAGATCTCCTCGCCCAACGCCTGGAGCTTCTCGCGCTGCATCGACCCCTCCCCCGAGCCCGAAGTCGGCGCCACGGGAGCGGCCATCGCCACGACCGAGCGCAGCGTGGAGCTGACCATCGGCGTCCCCGGCGAACCCTTCGAGTCGGTCCTCGTGTTGCACCACCCCCAGGCTCCGCTGCTGGAGGCCGGGGAGCAGGCCCTGGGCATGAGCTGCCCCTGGGAGGACTCGCCCACGATGACCCGCGTTCCGTTGAGGGGACCCACCGAGCGGGTGACCCTGCGGGCGGAGCTGCCGCAGGAGGGCTACGATCTGGCCGTCTTCAACGGCTTCAGCCTCGAAAACGGCCTCAGCGGGCTGCTCTACCACAGCGTGGGCATCAACGGCAACTCCTTCCAGGCCATGCTGCGCAATCCCCAGGTCGTCTACCAGGCCGCCCAACTGGCCCCCGACCTGATCCTCATTTCCCTGGGCACGAACGACTCCTTCGGCCGCAATTTCTCGGCCGACCAAATCTCCGGACAGCTCACCCGCCTGATCGCCCTCTGCCGGCAGGCGGCCCCCGGCAGCGCCCTGCTGCTGACCACCCCCATGGAGTGCTTTTCCAGGTTGCGCTCGGGCCGCAAAATCATCTCGAGGCTGAACCCCAATTCGGAGAAAGTCCGGGAAGTGATCCTCGAGACCGCCCGCCGCGAGGGGATCGCTTATTGGGATTTCTACGCCGCCGCGGGAGGCGAGGGGGCCATGGCGCGCTGGAACGGCGCCGGGCTGAGCCGGCCCGACAAAGTGCACCTGACCGTGGACGGTTACCGGCTTCAGGGCGAAATGCTTCTTCAGGCCTTTTTCGAGGCCTATTCGGACTATGTGACTTCCTTGTGAGACAGGCTTTTCGTGTTAAACGCGGAGGGAAAATTGCGTTTTTTGGAATTTTAGGGAGTGGGTATCAATTTGTTCTTTAAAAATTCCTAACTTGTGCCTCTAATATGACCCCAGTTTTTACGATTCGTTAAATCAAATATATGATCTGTTAAACTCATTGCCGGTGACCGGTTCTATTTTTGTTATTCCTTATCTCCCTAATCATGATGGATACAATAGCCTGGAAAGAGTATTTTTCAAAATTTAATTTTCTCAAACACCCCATTCGTCAACCCAACTCCGAGTACCCCGAGTCTCCGGCTCCCCGCCGGGAAGCGAGGCGGGTCGTCAACTTCTTCGCCGCCGACCTGTTGATCGACGGTTCGGTGACCTCCGACTCGGACATGGTCGTCGAAGGAGTGATCCGCGGCGATGTCGTTTGCCGGGGCCACCTCGAAGTGCTGGGCCAGGTCCAGGGGAACATCTCGGCGCACTCGGTGCGCGTCATCCAGGGCCGGATCAAAGGCAACATCACCGCTGAGGACGGCGTGTCGGTCTGCAACAGCGAGATCAAGGGGGACATCTTCTCCCAGCAGGCCGAGATCGACAGCACCGTCAACGGCAACATCACCGTCGGCGGCATCCTGGTCATCAAACAATCCTCGGTGATCAAGGGCAACATCGTCGCCGGGGGCCTCTCGATCGAGGAGAACGCCCTGCTCGAAGGCCAGGTGAACGTCACCCGGACCCCGGAAGCCGCGTCCGCCGCTGCGCCTGCGCCCACGGAATTGGCGATCGAGTAACCGATAGGTACCATACAAAAAGCGGGGAAGCATTTCGAAAATGCTTCCCCGCTTTTTTGTATGGTTAGATATTCTCCTGGTGGGGGACTTCGCTGTGCATAGCGTGCGTCAGCGTTAACGGGCAAAAAAGACTGCCCGTTTTCCTCCTCCTGGCAGGGCAAAGACCGCAAGTTCAAAGGTAAATCAAACCTGACGCCATGCAATGAATGGGCTTCGTTCCGGCAAGCTTACGACTTTCGTCATTCACAAAAAATGGGGAAACTTCTCAAAGAAGTTTCCCCATTTTAATTTACGATTAGTCCCTCCTACCGGTCAGGAACTCCGCTGTGCGTAGCGTGCGTCAGCTTTCGTTCATCGTCCGGTTCGAGGAGCGGAGCGTACTTCAAGTACGTGAGCACCGCAGAGAGGAGGATGGACGAAAGATGGCGTGCGATATGTGCAGCCTCCCCAGGAGCAATCCCTTATCGCATTATGATTTCGTTGGACCCTATCATGTGCCCGTCTATGAAGATTCTGACGCTGTATTTTCCTTCGCGGATGCCGCCCCCGTTGTAGAAGAGGCTCACCGAAAGGTCTTCGTTCTGGTAGTCCACCTCGCGGGTGGCCGAGTAGGTGATCATGTCCCCTTCGAAGTTGAACAGGTCGCCCGTGGCGTTGGCCAGCACGTAGCCGTCGGGGCCGGTGATCTGGGCGTAGACGTTGCGCTGTCCGGGGGTGGTCAGCTCGTTGCCCACCAGCACGAAGTCCACCCGCAGGCGGGCGGCGCGGGCCGAGCGGCTGACGGCCTTATCCGAATTGTTGAGCGCCTGCAGGGCGATGTTGCGGGCCCGGATGACGGCGCCCTTCTGGACCTTGGTGGTCAGCTCGGTGGCCTTTTCCTCGGCCATGTCGGCCCGCAGGCGGGCCGTGGTGACCTGTTTGCGCAGGGTGACGTTCTCGCTTCCGAGCTTCTGGTTGAGGGTGTTGAGCGAGTCGATCTGGTGGATGTAGCCCTCCATGACCGTGCGCATGTAGCTGAGCTGCTTTTCGTAGCCCTTGATCTTGCTGCGGCTGATGCTGCGCTCCTTCTGGATGGCTTCGAGCAGCGAGTCGGTGCGGCCGCGTTCGGTGGCGAGGTTCTGCGTGATGGTGTCGTTCTCGGTGCGCAGGCTTTCGTAGTCGCCCGAGAGGGCCGTCAGCTGGCTGATGAGCGTGTCGCGTTTTTCGGCGAAATCGGCCTGCATGTTGCGCACCTGCGTGAAGTACATCACCGACAGCCCGGCCAGGATGACCGCCAGGATGACGATCATGATCTTGAGGCCCTTGATCGATTTCTGCTGGGGGTCCTTGCCGTAAGGGTCCTGCCCGTACTGGTCGTAACGGGGGTCGTACTGGTCGTAATTGGAGTTGTATTCCATAAGTGGTCTAAGATTTCGGATTGTATGGTGCAAAGATATTATTTTTTCGCATATCTGCCGCCGGGCCTTCCGAAAAAGGCCTATCCGCCTTGCGTGGCACGGATGAGCGTCAGGGCGTCGCCCTCCGAGAGGGGCGTCCGCTCCCACTCGGCGCGGGGCACCACCCGCTCGCCCAGGGCCACGGCCAGGCCGGCCGTCTCGAGGCCTTGCGCGGCGATCCACCCGGCGAGGGTGGTTGCGTCGCTCTGGGTCTTTTTTCCGTTTACTGAAATTTCCATTAGGTGTCGGTATTCGTGTTTTTGTATCCGAGGGCGCGCGCGGGGCGCCCCTTTACTTTTTCCGGGCCAGGGCCGCCAGGGCGGCATAAATATCGTCGAACTCCCCCGTTTCGGTAAAAGCGAACGGCATATAGCGCCGTCCACCCCGTTCGTTTGAGGTCGAAAATTGCGTCCTCAAACTGTTATTCAGATGGTTATATTCGTCCGGCGTGAGCTCGAACATAAAATCGTCCCCCGCAAAACGTTCGCTATTGCGGCGGACCGACTCCTTCAAACGTTTGGCCTCTACTTGATACAGTTCTGCCAGGTCGAAATCCAGCATGACCCGTTGGCCGCGTATCTCGTGGATCTCGTTTTGAATCAGGGCCAACTCTTCCATTGTGTAAATATAAGGATTTTCGGTGAACGGCGAAAAGGGCAGGGGATTATCGCGGAAAAACCTTAGCTTTGTCTTTATTTTTCAATGCCCATGAAAACACCGGTACGGATTCTGTTCAGCCTGCTCCTTGTAGCGGCCCTGGCCGCTTGCCGCGAGAAGGAAAAACCCCGGGTGCAGACCACCATCGACGGCTTCGCCCAGGGGGGCACCTACCACATGGTGCTGATCTCGGACCGCTCGCTCGAGGAGCTGAAACCGGGGATCGACTCGTTGCTCGGGCTGATCGACCGCTCGATGTCGCTCTACAATCCCGACTCGCGCCTGAGCCGCCTCAACCGCAACGAGACCGACACCCTGGACGACTTTATCGCCGGGTGCATCCGCAGCGCCGAGACCCTCAGCCGCCAGAGCGGGGGGCGCTACGACATCACCATCAAGCCCCTGATCACGGCCTACGGCTTTGCCGAGGGAAAGCCCACCCGGCAGCCCAACGTCGACTCGCTGATGCAGTTCGTGGGTTACGAAAAGATCCGCATCGAGGGGGACCGGCTTGTCAAGAGTCATCCCGGGGTGCAGATCGACCTCAACTCCATCGCCCAGGGCGCCAGCGCGGACTACCTGGCCGCCTGGTTCGACAGCTTGGGGCTGACGGACTACCTGATCGAGATCGGAGGCGAGATTTATGCCAAGGGGCGCAACGCCAAGGGGCGGCCCTGGATCGTGGGCATCGACAAGCCCATCGACGGGAATTTCCTGCCGGGGGCCGACCTACAGGAGCGCATCGGCATCAGCGACGAGGGACTGGCCACCTCGGGCAACTACCGCAAGTTTTATACCGACGACCAGGGCCGCCGCATCGTCCATACCGTGGACGCCCTCTCCGGGCAGCCCGTCATCAGCCACCTGATCTCGGCCACGCTCGTGGGTCCGGACGCCACGCTGGCCGACGCCTACGGCACCCTGTGCATGATCATCGGGCTGGACGAGAGCATCGAACTGCTCAAAAAACACCCCGAACTGGACGCCTACCTGGTGTGGACGGACGAGACGGGAGCTTTTCGGACCTACATCACCCCCGGAATGGAGAAACGAATCATCAAATAACATAAAGCACCGCCACCATGCAAAACGTTCGCCTCATATACAACCCTGCGTCAGGAGAAACGCTCATCACGGAGCGCCTCGACGAGATCATCGACATCTACCAGCAGAAAGGCCTTTCGATCCGCCCCTACCGCCTGAATTTCTCGGACGAGGAGGAGGAACGCATCTTCGAGGGGGTCGATGAGCGGACCCACCACCTGCTCGTGGCCGGGGGCGACGGGACGATCAACTACGTGGTCAACCTGATGAAGCGCCGGGGGCTGGATGTGCCCGTGGCAGTCCTGCCCACGGGCACGGCCAACGACTTCGCCCGCATGCTGGACGTGCCCCCCGACCTGGCGCGGGCTTGCCGCCGCATCCTTACCGGGACCGTCGAAGAGGTGGACCTGGGGAAGGCCAACGGCGAGTATTTCGTGAATGTTTTCAGTTGCGGCCTTTTTACCGAGGTGTCCCAGAAGACTCCCACGGTGCTTAAAAATACCTTCGGAAAACTGGCCTACTACGTGGGGGGGCTGGGTGAGCTGCCCAATTTCCGCAAGATGAACATCAGCATCGAGACCGAGGCGGGCCGCTACGAGGGCACCTCGCTGATCTTCTTCGTCTTCAACGGGCGCACGGCCGGGCAGATGCGATTCGCCTACCTCTCGCAGATCGACGACGGGCTGCTGGACGTGCTGGTGGTCAAGGGCGACAGTCCCATCGACACCATCCGCACGCTCTTCCACTTTATCCGCCGCAACACCGGCCTGGCCAAAGGGGCGGGCAGCTATCCCCCCGGGGTGGTGCACCTCCAGGCCCGGCAGATCGCCATCCACTCCTACAGCGACGAGCCTACCGACGTCGACGGGCAGGCGGGGCCGAGGTTTCCGGTGCGGATCACTTGCGAGAAAGGCGCTTTACGCGTGGTAAGACCTGGAAAAAAGAAGTAAATGACGAAGGGCGCCCTGACTGGGCGCCCTTCTTGTCATAGGGAATATTTAGAACGGAGTGTGGTAAATCGCCTGGGATGTTTTGACCGGAAAGGCGGCTGCCGGGTGGGGGGTATCCCCGAGGGTCATCACGTGGAAGCTGGCGCTGTCGGACTGGAGGTCTTCGACCTTGGTCCATCCGTAGGAATCGCCCGCTTCGAGGGTGAGGTTGCAGCGTCCGGTCGTGTCGCCGGAGGCCGGGTAGAGGAGTTCCCAGTGGATCGTTTCGGAGACGGGCCGGGTGGCGTATACCGCGACCGTCTTCGAGAGGGCAGACGCCTGCACCGAAAAATAGATGTCGGGAATCTGGGGGTAGCCGGCAAGTACAAAGCCCGCCATCGCTACCAGTAGCAATAACTTTTTCATGGCTTTCTTCCCAGTTAACATCCAAACGGGGTGGATGGTTTTTAGATTTTATAATAGGCTATTAAAGGTTGATTTCGATAAGCTAAAAGGCGTTTACTCGTCTTTCAGTTCCAATTTGTAGACATAGAGGGGGACTTCCGGAGCGTATTTCTCCGGCCGCTCCATCGTGATGCCGTTGCCGTTGCGCGTAAAACCGATCTTTCCGGGCCAGCCCAGCAGGCTCACGCGGGCGATCTGTTCGTGCGGCGAGAGCAGCAGGTCGTCGACGCGTACGGAGGCCTCCCGCCAGCTCCGGGCAATGACGTAAAGTACGCCGGGCTTGGCCGTGAACCGGATGTCGGGCTCGGTGCCCTTGGCCGTTTCGTCGCGCAGGGAATCGAACGTTTCCTCTCCCGTCACATTCGCGAAAGTCTCGCGGGCGTAGACCTCGCCGTACACGCGCCAGGGGCGGGTGCCGTAGATGGCCTCGCCGTTGGTTTTCATCCACCGCCCGATGACCGCCAGGGTGTCCACGGCCAATTGCTGGAAGGTGCCCCAGGGGGTCGGGGCCATGTTTAGCAGGAAGTTTCCGCCTTTGGCCACGATGTCGGTCAAGAGGCGGCCTATGATCTCGGGCGATTTGCACACCGTGTCCCTGGTCGAGTAGGCCCATTCGGCGCTGACCGTGATGCACGACTCCCAGGGCTCGCGGCAGATCTCCTTGAGGACAGCCTGTTCGGGGGTGGTGAAGTCGCCCAGGCCGTTGCCCACCCGGTCGTTCACCAAGCAGCCCGGCCGGTATTTTTCCGCCAGCTCGAGCAGCTCCTGCGACTGTGCCGGGGAGCAGAACCCCTCCGTATCGAACCAGATCATGCGCACGTTGTACTGGGTGAGTAGCTCGATCACCTGGGGTTTGAGCTTGCGCTGGAAGTAGCGTTCGAAGCGCTTGTTGTTCTCATCAGGAAAATCCCAGTCGTTGCTGCGGCCGCCGACCTGCGGCCAGTTGGAGGGCACGTCGGGATCCTCTAAATCGCGGCCCAGGGAGTAGTAGACACAGAATTTGATACCGTATTTGTCACAGGCATCCGAAAGTTCCTTGACCGGATCCCGCTTGAAAGGGGTCGCGTCGACCAGGTTGAATGCATTGGAGGGCGAGTGGAACAGCGCGAAGCCGTCGTGGTGCTTGGTCGTGAGCACCAGGTACTTCATGCCCGTGTTCACCGCGCATTGCACCCATTTTTCGGCATCGAACTCCGTCGGGTTGAAGGTCCCGGCCACCTCCCACATTTTCTGGAGGGGCACCTTGTCCTGCAACATCTTACCATCGTCCAGCGTATAAAGCCCCCAGTGGATAAAGAGCCCGAATTTGTCGTCCTGCCACCAGGTCATGTCCACCTTCCGGGGCTCGGCTGCGGTGAGCCGGAAAACCGTCAGTACCAGCAGCGAAAAGAGCGCTACGCCGGGGAAATGCTTTTTCATAGGATTTGGATTAGGGTCACTTGTAAAATTAAGCAAGAATATCGGATAAATCCAACGAAACGGGCGCTATTTTGCGTTTTTTTTCGCTCCGGGCCCCCCGGAGAAGCTCTCCCTCCGGGGCCGGGGAGCATTCTTTGAAGAATTTTTAGTAGTTTTGTCCTTTCTAAAACACAGACACAAACTTCATGGAAACAGTTCTGAGCGGCATTCGCTCCACCGGCCAGCTTCACCTGGGCAACTACTTCGGGGCCCTGCGCAACTTTGTCGAGATGCAGCACACCAACCGCTGCTTCTTTTTCATCGCCGACTACCACTCGCTGACCACCCATCCCGACCCCACGCACCTGCACGAAAATATCCGCAAGATCCTGGCCGAGTACCTCTCCGCCGGGCTCGATCCCGACGTGGCCACGCTCTACGTCCAGAGCGACGTGCCCCAGATCGCCGAACTCTCGCTGCTGCTGTGCATGCACGCCTACGTGGGTGAACTGGAGCGCACCGCCTCGTTCAAGGAGAAGATCCGCAAGCAGCCCGACAACATCAACCTGGGGCTGTTGACCTACCCCGTGCTAATGGCCGCCGACATCCTCATCCATAGGGCCACCCGCGTGCCCGTAGGCAAGGACCAGGAACAGCACCTCGAGCTGACCCGCCGCTTCGCCCGCCGCTTCAACCAGATCTACGGCGTGGAATTTTTTCCGGAAAGCATGCCTTACAATTTCAATAAGGAGTTAGTGAAAATTCCCGGCCTGGACGGCAGCGGCAAGATGGGCAAGTCCGAGGGCAACTGCATCTACCTGACCGACACGACGGAGGTGATCCGCAAGAAGGTGATGAAGGCCGTGACCGACTCGGGTCCCACGGCGCCCGACAGCCCCATGCCCGAGGTGATCGCCAACCTCTTTACCATCATGAAGGCCGTCTCCACGGAGGAGGTGCTCACCGACTTTACCGCCCGCTGGAACGACTGCTCGATCCGCTACGGGGACCTCAAGAAGCAGTTGGCCGAGGACATCGACCGCACCGTGGCCCCGATCCGCGAACGCTACCAGGAGATCGTCGGCGACGAGGCCTACCTTTCTAAGGTGGTGCGCCAGGGGGCCGAAAAGGCGCGGGAGAGCGCTGAAGCCACACTCAGCAAGGCCCGCGAAATCATGGGCATAAGACCCTTTTAACAGAAGAACATGATTCTCCAGGCACTGATCGTCGTTATCGTATCCTTGCTGCTCTCCGCGTTTTTCTCGGGGATGGAGATCGCTTTTCTCTCGTCCAACCGCCTCAAGTTGGAGATCGAGAAGAAACACAACCGGGCCTTCGCCTACATCGCCGACCTGTTCGGCCGCCACAGCGGGCAGTACATCACCACCCTGCTCGTGGGCAACAACATCGCCCTGGTGGTCTATTCGATGTTTATGAGCCGCCTGATCCAGGGGCTTTTCGGGCTGGACCCGGGCAGCGAGTCGCGCTTTTTCTTCCTGGTCGAGACCCTCATTTCGACCGTGGTCATCATCTTCACCGCCGAGTTTATCCCCAAGGCGGTGGTGCGCATCAACCCCAACTTCTACTACCGGATCTTCGCCGTACCGCTTTACATTTTCTACCTGCTTTTTTACCCGGTCGGCAAGCTGGTCACCTTCCTGGCCACGCTGCTGCTGAGGATCTTCGGCCTGAAGATCAATACCCGCCAGAGCACCCACAGCTTCGACCGCACGGACCTCGAACACCTGCTGGACGAGGCCTCCGAGAGCAAGACCGAGCACGAGAACGAAAAGGAGATCAAACTCTTCCAGAACGCCCTCGACTTTTCGGAGCTGCTCGTGCGCGATTGCATGGTGCCCCGGGTGGAGATCGAGGCCATCGACCGCGAAGGGACCATCGAGGAACTGACCGCGCGCTTCGTCGACACCCGCTTCTCGCGCCTGCCCGTCTACGAGGGGACCATCGACCACATCGTGGGTTATGTGACCACGAAAAGCCTCTTTATGCGCCCCGGCTCCATCGACGAAATCCTCAAGCAGGTGGAGTACGTGCCCGAGAGCATGCCCGTGGAGAAACTCCTGGCCGCCTTTATCAAGCAGCACCTCTCGATGGCCGTGGTGATCGACGAGTTCGGGGGCACGGCCGGGATGGTCACCATCGAGGACATCCTCGAAGAAATTTTCGGGGAAATCGAGGACGAGCATGACGACCAGTACCTGGTTGAAAAGCGGGTCGGCGAGCGGGAGTTCGTCTTCTCGGGCCGCCTGGAGGTGGAGTACCTCAACGAAAAATACGCCCTGGGGATTCCCGAGACCGAGGATTTTGATACCCTGGCGGGCTATGTGATCGCCCACCATGAGGGGATTCCTACGCCTGGCGAGGTCATTCTTACCGATACCATGCGTATCAAGGTGCTTCGTGGCGATGCTTCTCGCGTGGAGCTATTGCGTGTCACCCTGCTTTAGATATTTTTTTCGCCTTCGGCGACTTCCTTTTGGCATTGCCCAAAAGTGGGCAAAAGGCTACCGCCCAAAAAACTCGCTGAAGGAGTTGTTCTCTTCGGTTAGAACGCCAAACTCGTCCTTATAGAGGCGGCCCGCAGGGGCCGCCTCTAACGTTCCTCGGACAGGTGGCGTTCTTAAAAAGTCAGTTGCATGTTGCAACTAACTTTTTACCACCGAAGAGAGCAACTCCTTCCGAGACGCGACTTTTTTGATTGGCGGTGGCCTGCCGGAAGCAGAACCTACCGGGCGCAAACACTTGTCTTCCGGCAGGTCGGGCCACTCGCCTCAAGGGCGG
>JAVBNV010000028.1:0-22110 GCA_031551325.1 Alistipes sp. | reverse complement strand
TGGCCCGACCTGCCGGAAGACAAGTGTTTGCGCCCGGTAGGTTCTGCTTCCGGCAGGCCACCGCCAATCAAAAAAGTCGCGTCTCGGAAGGAGTTGCTCTCTTCGGTGGTAAAAAGTTAGTTGCAGCATGCAACTGACTTTTTAAGAACGCCACCTGTCCGAGGAACGTTAGAGGCGGCCCCTGCGGGGCCGCCTCTATAAGGACGAGTTTGGCGTTCTAACCGAAGAGAACAACTCCTTCAGCGAGTTTTTTGGGCGGTAGCCTTTTGCCCACTTTTGGGCGATGCCAAAAGTAGGGCGCCGAAGGCGAAACCTTTTCAAAGAATCAAAATCTAAACCGCCTTGCTCAATAAAAATGCTAAAAGGAATCCGGTGACGGTGACCAGCGCCACCAGGCGGCCCCCATACCGAAAAGCCTCCGGGATCATCGTGTCGCTCAACATGGCCAGGATCGCCCCCGAGGCGAAAGCCATCGTGGCGGCATGCACCTGGGGCGGGGCGTCCCCCAGAAAGGCGTAGCCCCCCATCGCCGAGAGGATGGTCACCACCAAAGTCACCGTCCAAAGCCCCAGAATCCGCCCGTTCGACATCCCCGCCATCTTCATGCCCAGGGTCCCCGAGATCCCCTCGGGAAGGTTGCTCAAAAAAACCGCGGCGATAAAAACCACCCCCGAACTCCCGCCCGCAGCGATCGAAGCCCCCACGACAAAAGACTCGGGAATCCCGTCCAGCAAGGTCCCCAGCAAAATAGCCGGGCCCGAATTGTCCTTGGCATCGGGTGAAGAAGCCTCCTCCGAGAGCCCATGCCCCCGCTTGCGCATCTGGCCCCCATTCCGGTCGATCAGGTAGTCACCCCCCACAAACACCAAAGCCCCCGCCAGAAAACTCAAGCTGATCACCACCGGAGCATGGCTCCGGTCGAAGGCATCCGTCATCAGGTCGATGGACAAAGCCGAGATCAGCACCCCAGCCCCGAAAGCCATCACCCCCGCAATCAATTTATTGCTGATTTTAAGATAGATACCCAAAAAGGCCCCGATCAGGATCGCGGCACCGGAAATCAATCCGGCCAAAGCTGCACCGAACATAACACAAAGTTCTAATTCAACCCCCAACCCCGCACAAAGCATGCCACCGCCCGGGCGGGGCAACGGTAAGTGGTTTGTAAATAAGCCGGAAACTGGCGCTTTTGTAAAAGCGCCGCAAAACTTTCGGGCGATACTACGTATCGCATGACTGACTTTATTCGGATTTAAGTAGGTTTATAGGAAGGCCCCTCGATCATTTGATCGAGGGGCCTTCCTATAAACCTATATAGTTCCAACAAGCTAATCACGGGAAACGCAGTGTCCCCTAAAAATTTTTTGGCCCCTTTTTATAAAAAGGGGCAGTCCCCAGGCTTGTTTATAACCGCTTGCCCTTACCTGGCCGGGACGGTGAACTCGTTGTCGCCTACCTGGATGTCGAAGGCGCCTTGCGCCAGCCCTTCAATTTTCAGGTGGTAGGGGGCGTCGGAAGTGATTTTCAGAGAATAGCCGCCTTTTTGGAGGGGGGTGGCAATTAGAGACGTGATGGTATTTCCGAATCGGAAGCGTTCGCAGCCGTGGCGCTTCTGAGAAGTGATCTGCCAGGTGAGGGTGTGGGCGGGGGCGTCGGCCCGCAGGCCGACGGCGTACTCCAGGAAGTAGGCGATGGGGCCTATTCCGCTCCAGCCCACGAAGTTCTTTTTGACGGGGTGGTACTCTCCGGGTCTGAGTTCGACGTAGCCGTACTTGGTGCTGTCGGGCATGTAGTTTTCCCAGATGGTGCCCGTTTCCTTGTAGACGTCGCCCACCAGGGTGAGGTGTTTGAGGGCGATTTCGCGGGCCAGCTCATCGTAGCCGTAGTTTTCCAAGCCCCGGATGACCATGGTGTTGGTGGGGGCCCAGACCGAGCCGTTCCAGTAGGCGCCCCGGGGATCGAAGAGTTGTTCCTCGGCCGAGATGGTGGGCACGGGGTTTAGGCGCCAGAACTTGGCGGTGTCGGTGAGTTGGGCGACCAACTGGGTGGCTTGCACGGCCGAAGGGACCTTGCCCAGCAGGGACCAGAATCCGGCGATCGTGGTGATCGGGGCCCGGCCTCCCTCGAGGGTGAGGTCGTAGTAGAACTGCTTGAGGGGGCTCCACATCAGCCCGTTCATGGCCCGGGCGATGCGGGCGGCTTCGCTCCGGAAGTAGGCTTCGCGGGGGCGTCGTCCCAGGACGTGGTAGATGTCGGCCAGGTTGTTGGCGAAGAGGGCCATCTCGGCCGAGAGGTCGACGGCCTGGCCGCCTCCGGTGAGGAAGACGTTGCGCCGGGAGTTGTCCATGAGGGAGCAGGAGGCCATGTAGAGGCCGTTGCCCTGCATGTAGTAGGTGTTGCAGGCCTGGTAGTAGCGGTCCAATGACCCCACGACGCGGGCCAGGCGGGCGGTGTCGGCGCTCAATCTAAAACTTTCCCACTCGGCCCAGGCCAGGATGGGGTGGGTGATGGCTTCCATGCTCAGCTCGGGGGAGGGCAGGGGTTTTTCGCGGCCGATGTACTCCACTTCCCAGCCTTTGGGCCGGGCCCATTTGAATTCCACGGGGGGGCTCCAGCCGTAGATCGTGTAGAGCGAGCGGCCCCGGGGGCGGGCGTCCCAGCGGTCGACGCCGGTCTCGCGGATGATCTCGCAGCAGATTTCGCCCGTGGCGTGCTGCTTGACGTAGAAGTTATCCAGGCCCGCGATGCCGGGGGTCAGGCCCCCGGAGTAGTTGCAGAACATGGTGATGAAGCACATGTCCCAGAGGAAGATATCCTGGTTGAAGGCGGCGTCCACGAAGGGGGAGACGAAGCCGCTGCCGGGGGCGGGCAGGCGGAAATTGGGGCAGGCCAGTTCCCAGGCCTTCCAGTAACACTCGACCCAGAGCGGGTTTTCGTCGTAGACGGGCGCGGGCAGAGAGTCGCGGATCTGCTCGAAGGTGGGCAGCGGGGGAAAGACGAGGCTGTCGGCCGCCGGAGCGAGCAGCGTGTCGGCGGGCGGGGGCGGGAAGAAGATGTGTTCCTGGGCCGGGGCGGTGGTGGCGCCCAGGGTCAGGGCGGCGGCGCAGCAGAGCAGTAGTTTTTTCATGGGAGCCATTATTTTTTTTCCAATCAAAGAAAGGGATTTTTGCTGAAAAATGCAATCTCCCCAAACGACAAAGGGAGCCCCGAGGGGTTCCCTTGTGTGATTTCGGTGCCGCGGGGGTGCCTTAGCGGACCAGCTTGTTGGTCGCCGTATCCGGGAATACCACCCAGGGTTTGAAGGTTTTGGCGGCTTCGAACTCCATGCGGGCGTAGGAGATGATGATGACCACGTCGCCCACCACGCAGCGCCGGGCCGCGGGGCCGTTGAGGCAGACCGCGCCGCTGCCGCGCTGGCCTTTGATGATGTAGGTTTCGAGGCGTTCGCCGTTGTTGACGTTGACGATCTGCACTTTTTCCCCTTCGATCAGGTTGGCCGCTTCGAGCAGGTCCTCGTCGATGGTGATGCTGCCCACGTAATCCAGGTTGGCCTGTGTGATGGTCACCCGGTGGATTTTCGATTTTAAGACTTCTACTTGCATTACTATTTCCTATTTCTTATTCAGAAATGCTCATGTCGATGTTGTCGATCAGCCGCACGGCTCCGGCCTGTACGGCTACGCAGCCCCTCAGCGGAGCCGGACTCCAGGCGGAGATTTCTTGCAGGGTGGCGGCGTCCACCACGCTGAAGTATTCGGTCTTCAGCACCCCCGTCTCGTCGATGGCCGCGGTGACCGCCTGGCGCACCTCTTCGACCGATTTTTTCCCCGCCAGCGAAGCTCCCTCTTGCAGGGCCCGGTAGATGGCCGGGGCCGCGGCGCGGCACTGGGGCGTCAGCAGGGCGTTGCGCGAACTCATCGCCAGGCCGTCGGCCTCGCGGACGATCGGGCAGCCGACGATCTGCACGGGCAGATCCAAACGGCGTACCAACTCCCGGATAATGGCCAACTGCTGGAAATCCTTCTCCCCGAAGTAGGCCTTCGTGGGTTGTGCGATCTCGAACAGGCGGCTGACCACCTGGGCCACCCCGTTGAAATGGCCGGGGCGGAAGGCCCCCTCCATCACCCGTTCCAGGGGTCCGAAATCGAACTCCCGGGTGTCGGGCTCGGGGTAAATGTCCCCCACGGAGGGCATGTAGACCCAGTCGGCGCCGGAGGCTTCCAGCAGGGCCAGGTCCTGCGCCGGGGTGCGCGGGTAGCGCTCCAGGTCACGCGGGTCGTTGAACTGCGTGGGATTCACGAAGACGCTCACGCCCACCGAGGCGTTCTGCTCCCGGGCCAGGCGCACCAGCGAGAGGTGACCCTCGTGCAGGGCGCCCATGGTGGGGACGAATCCGACCGATTCTCCGCGCCCGCGCTGTGGGGCAAGGGCTTGCGTCAATTGGGCCTGTGTGGTGTAAACGATCATGAATCCTGGTTATGCTCCCGTTGGGACTTCGCAAAGGTAGAAATTAGATTAATATTATCTAACTTTTAACTGAAAAACCTTAACTTTGCTCTGCTATCGGGACCTTTTTGAAACGTTCCGAAACACGCGCCTATGAAAAATATTATCTCTTTCACCTGCATGGCTGTACTGATCGCAGGCCTCGGCTCCTGCCGCAAAAAGACCGAACCGGAAGCGGGTTTCCGCTGGGTGGTCGACCGATTCGACGACATCAAAGTGCTGCACTACCAGGTGCCGGGTTTCGACACCCTGGCCCTGGATGAGAAGCTGCTGATCTACTACCTCAACCAGGCCGCCCTCTGCGGACGGGACATCCTCTTCGACCAGAACGGCAAGTACAACCTGCGCATCCGCCGCACCTTGGAGACCATCTACCAGCACTACACCGGGGAGCGGGAGAACGACTCCTTCCGCGCTTTCGAGAAATACCTGAAGAAAGTATGGTTCGCCAACGGCATCCACCACCACTACTCCAACGACAAATTCGCCCCCGAATTTTCCGAAGGCTACTTCGACGAGCTGGTCGCCGGGACCCCTCCCGAGGCTTTCCCGATGGACTTTTCTTCGGTGAAGGAGGTCGTCGCCACGATTAGCCCGGTGATCTTCGACCCGGAGCTCTACCCCAAGCGCGCCAACCAGGCCGACGGGGCCGACCTGGTCGCCACCTCGGCCAACAACTACTACGACGGGGTGACCCAGGCCGAAGTCGAGGCCTACTACGCCCAGCGGGTCGATCCCACGGAGGCCGAGCCCATTTCCTGGGGGCTCAACAGCCAGCTCTCCAAGCGCCAGGGGATGATCTCCGAGCGGGTCTGGAAGCTAGGGGGGATGTATTCGGCCGCCATCGAAAAGATCATTTTCTGGCTCGACAAGGCCGCCGAGGTGGCCGCCGAGCCGCAGAAAAAAGTGATCCGCGCCTTGATCGACTACTACCGTTCGGGTAACCTGCGGCAGTTCGACCGCTACAGCATCCTCTGGGTGCAGGACACCGCCTCGAAGGTCGATTTTATCAACGGCTTTATCGAGACCTACGGCGATCCGCTCGGCTACCGGGCTTCCTGGGAGGCCCTCGTCAACTTCAAGGACGAGGAGGCCACCCGCCGCACGGAGGCCATCAGCCTCCAGGCCCAGTGGTTCGAGGACCACTCGCCGGTGGACTCGGCTTTCAAAAAGAAACAGGTCAAAGGGGTCTCGGCCAAGGTCATCACGGCGGCCATCCTGGGGGGCGACTGCTACCCGGCCACCCCGATCGGCATCAACCTGCCCAACGCCGACTGGATCCGCAAGGAGTACGGCAGCAAGTCGGTCACCATCCAGAACATCACCCACGCCTACACCGAGGCGGCCAAGGGCAACGGCTTCAACGAGGAGTTCGTCCTGCGCAAGGAGGACCGCGAGCGCAAGCAGAAGTTCGGATCGCTGGGCGACGATCTCCATACCGACCTGCACGAGTGCCTGGGCCACGGCTCGGGGCAACTGCTGCCGGGAGTGGGCTCCGACGCCCTGAAAAACTACGGCTCGACCCTGGAGGAAGCCCGGGCCGACCTCTTCGCGCTTTACTACCTGGGCGATCCCAAGCTGGTGGAACTGGGCCTGGTGCCCTCGTTCGACGTGGCCAAGGCCGAGTACGCTTCTTATATTCTGAATGGGTTGATGACCCAACTGACGCGCATCGCCCCCGGCAAGGAGGTCGAGGAGGCCCACATGCGCAACCGCAAACTCATTGCCGAGTGGTGCTACGAGCGGGGCGGCAACCGGGTGATCGAGCGGGTCGTCAAGGACCGCAAGACCTATTTTGTGGTCAACGACTTCGACTCGTTGCGCACGCTTTTCGGCGAACTGCTCGGCGAAGTGCAGCGCATCAAGAGCGAGGGCGACTACGAGGCGGGCAAGTTGCTGGTCGAAACCTACGGGGTACGCGTCGATCCGGCGCTGCACGCCGAGGTGTTGGAACGCTACGCCCGGCTGAAGCTGGAGCCTTACAGCGGGTTTGTCAATCCGGTTTATAAGCCGGTTATGGAGAACGGCCGGATCACCGACGTGCTGCTCGAGTATACGGATGATTATGCGGGGCAGATGTTGGAATATTCCAAGGAGTACTCCTTCCTGCCTTCGGTCAATTAGGGCCGCTGCACATATTGCACGCCCCATTTTCCTTATCCTCCTGCGCTCACATCCTCACGTACTTTTAGTACACTCCGGTGTGATGCTCGGGCGATAAGAAAAAATCTGACGCACACTATGCACAGCGGCGTCCTGGACCGGCGGGGTGCTAATCAGCGACAGACTATCCAAATGAGCAAAGGGTCCTGTAACTTACAGGACCCTTTGCTCTTTGCTGCATAATGCTTAGTGAATACCCCGGATGCTGTCGCAACCGCAGTAGACGGAGGTGCATCCGCTGGAGATGCACAAGGCGCAGTTTTGCGGGCAACAGGTTCCGGGACAGGGATTCCCGTTGTCTTGGCCGGGGCCGCTGCCGGGCGAGGCATACCCTGTGGGAATGCCGACGATATTGAAGGAGTCGCCGGAGACTGGCACTCCGTTCACCTGGATGCTGTTCAGATCCAAGAAAGCAGTCGTATTTAAAAAACAAGGAACGGTTTCCGAACAGTTTCCGCTATCGGATAGAATAGAAGTAACAGAGGCGGGGATCCAAAGTCCCCTCTCGGATGGATCTAAATACACGTTGTGGATGTTCATCGAAATACCGCCTACCATCGTTGCAGAGCAGCAGAATTGAAGACTGGGTGTGCCAACCCCGGGGTAGTATCGAACACCGGCAAAAGTAATCGTTACAATTCCCGCCCTCGTTACCGGATCCACCGGATCTTCTTGCACAACGGGTTCTTTCGCGCAGCCGCACAGCATCGCGATGCCGGCTGCCATCAGTAGGATCTTTTTCATAAGCGCATAGTTTATAGTTAGGTACTATAAAGATAGCCTTATAATGCAATATTTTCAATACAAAAATAGGTCTATTTATCCTTTAAATCAATAGTTTATATAATGTAAATGGGCTGATTTTTCAACTTTTTCATGCAAGTATATGTTCGATTGTTTTTTCTTCCTGAAACGAAAGAAATACCGGAATAATTTTTGTATATTTAGGGTAAGAAAAATTCTCCCGGAAAATCTTTCGTTATGTATGCGACGCTTACCCAATGCCCGCTGTTCAGAGGACTGACGGCGGAACAGATCCGCTCCCTGCTGAGCCCCGACGGCAATTATTCGGTCAGTGAGTACGGCCCCGACGAGTGCATCGCCTGCCGCGATACGGCCTATTCGGGCTTGATGATCGTCCTCTCGGGCCGTGTGCGGGGCGAAACCCCCGGTCCCTCCGGCCGGACGGTGGTGATCGATCGCCTCGAGGCGCCCCAGTTGATCGCTCCGGCCTTCCTCTTCGGGGGCTACAACCGCCTGCCGGTGGACGTGATCGCCGAAGGGCCTGCGAAGATACTGGTCCTGCACCGGGGCTACCTCTTCGAGTTGATGCAGAGCAACGTGCTGGTGCTGTCGAACTTCATCGACGTCATTTCCAACCGGGCCAGCCTCTGGTCGCGCAAGATCTACTTCCTCTCGCTGCGTTCGCTGCAGCAGAAACTGGCCGCCTACCTGCTCGAGAACACCACCGAGGGGAGGCCCTCGCTGGAACTGCCCGCCCCGGCCGAAACGGCCGTCTACTTCGACGCCACCCGCCCGGCCCTGAACGCCGCCCTGGCCGAATTGTACAAGAAGAAGCTGGTGCGTATCGAGGGGGAGAAGCTGACCATCCTGAACCGCTCCGGTCTGGAGGCGGTTGTAAAACCCGATTGAAAGTTGGAAAATAAACCGTAAATTTGTCATCCCGGGTTTTGCGGTCCGGGATGACTTCTTATTAGCACTCGTTCCATGAAATTTCTGTATACCCTGGGTATATTTTTGATGAGGGGATGCATCTGCCTGGCTGCGCCTTTCAACCCAAAAGCCAAGCAGTGGCTCCGCGGCCGCCGCGGCCAGTTCGACCGCCTCCGGGAGCAGATCGACCCGCAGGCCCCGTTGGTGTGGTTCCATGCCGCCTCGCTGGGCGAGTTCGAGCAGGGACGGCCCGTGATGGAGGCTTTCCGGGCGGCGCATCCGGAGTACAAGATCCTGCTGACGTTCTTCTCTCCCTCGGGCTACGAGGTGCGCAAGGAGTACGCCGGGGCCGACTACATCTGCTACCTGCCGCTGGACACTCCCCGCAACGTGCGCGAATTCCTGGAGATCACCCGGCCCCGCCTGGCGGTCTTTATCAAATACGAGTTCTGGGCCAACTACCTCTTTGCGCTGCAAAAGCAGGGGGTCAAAGCCTATGTCATTTCGGCCATTTTCCACCCCGGCCAATCTTTTTTCCGCCCTTACGGCGGCCTGATGCGCCGGATGCTGCGCACCTTCGATCGGATTTTCGTGCAGAACGAGGAGTCCCGGCAACTGCTCTCGGGCATCGGCATCGAAGCCGTCACCGTGGCCGGGGACACCCGCTTCGATAGGGTCTACGCCATCGCCCAGGCGGCGGGGCCGCGGCCCGAGATCGCCGCTTTCGCCGAGGGGGCGCAGGTGTTCGTGGCCGGGAGCACCTGGCCGCCCGACGAGGAGCTGATCCTGAAACTGATCGCCCAGAGCGGAGAAATGAAATTCATCGTCGCCCCCCACGAAATCGTGGAGGAGCGCGTCGTGCGCCTGATCGAGCGGGCCGGAGTGCCTGCGCTGCGCTACACCGAACTGGGCCCCGAGGACGACCTGGCGAGCGCCCGGCTGCTGGTGATCGACACCATCGGCATCCTCTCGTCGGTCTACCGTTACGGACGGCTGGGCTACATCGGCGGCGGCTTCGGGGTGGGCATCCACAACACCCTGGAGGCGGCCACGTTCGGCCTTCCCTTGGCCTTCGGGCCCCGCTACGAGAAGTTTCAGGAAGCCCGCGAACTGATTGCAGTCGGAGGCGCCCGCAGCATTGCAAATTTTGAGGAACTGTTCGCCTGGTTCGGGGAGTTGCAGTCCGATGAAACGCTCTACACGCGCAGCAGCGCCGCCTGCCGCGACTATGTGGCCGCCCACAAGGGAGCCACGGAAGAAATTATGAAAAGCCTGACGAAGGCCCTTCCCGATAGTGTTGAATAGTCTGGAAAATTTGCAACTGATTACCCTTCCCGGACCACTCTCCGGCGAAGCGCAGGCGGTCTGCGCCCTGCAACGGAGCGGGGCGGGGATCGTTCATCTGCGCAAGCCGGGTTTTTCGGCGGCGGCGCTTGAGGCCCTGCTGAACGAGTGGCGCGAGGCGGGGGTGGCTATGGAACGCGTTACGCTGCATGGATCGCGGGAGTTGGCGCTGCGCTTCGGCTGCGGCGGGGTTCATCTTCCGGCGGCGGAGTTGCCGGCGGCTTCCGGCGACCGCCTGCGCCGCAGCGCTTCGGCCCATTCGTGGGAAGAAGCCGAGCCACTGGCCTCAGTGGCCGACTATGTGTGGCTCAGCCCGCTTTTCGATTCGATCTCCAAGCCGGGCTACCGCTCGGGGATCGACCTGCGGGAAACCCCCGCGCGCTTCGCCGCCCTGGAGCCTGTGCTCCGGGAGCGCATCGTCGCCTTGGGAGGGATTTCTGCCGGAAATATCGTCTCCGTGAGGCGGGCCGGATTCCGGGGGGCTGCTCTGCTGGGTGCCGTTTGGAGCGAGACGGATGGAGTGGTGGGGCGGTATCAACTGATCCGCCGCCGCTGGTTGGCCGCCGGTAGCCGGTTGCAACTTATTTCGGATGGTAATCTCTCGCTCCTGGAACATTTTCTGCGGGGTGGGGGCCGCTGGGTGCAACTGCGCATGAAGGGGGCTTCCTCCGAAGAAATCGTCGCCCGGGGCCGGGAATTTTCGACCTTGTGTCGCCGCTACGGGGCTTTGATGCTGCTCAACGACACTCCCGAACTGGTCGCCGAGGCCGGGGCCGACGGGGTGCACCTGGGCAAAACGGATATGGCGCCTGCACAGGCCCGAACCCTGCTGGGCTCCGGAGCGATCATCGGGGCCACGGCCAATACCCTCGACGACATCCTGGCTTTGGACCCGGAGGCCGTGGATTACATCGGCCTGGGGCCGTACCGCTATACGACGACCAAGAAAAACCTGGCTCCGGTCCTGGGCCTGGATGGGTACCGGGAGATCCTGTCCGCCCTGCGCGAACGGGGCATTGAGTTGCCCGTGACGGCCATCGGGGGCTTGTTGCCCGCCGACGTGCCGGGCTTGCTGGCCGCCGGGGTGGATGCCGTGGCCGTCAGCGGGGGAATCTCCACGGCCGACGACCCGGAGCGGGTGACGACCGAATTTTTGAAATCATGGACATTCTGAAAAATACGATAGTTATGAAACCTTTGATTATAGCCGGTAAGACGTTTAATTCGCGCCTGTTCGTGGGCACGGGGAAATTTTCCTCCTCCGAGATGATGGCCCAGGCCATCGCCGAAAGCGGCAGCGAACTGGTCACCGTGGCCCTCAAGCGGGTCGAGATGGAGAACCCCCAGGACGACATTCTCAGCCACCTGCGTGCGCCGCAGATCAACCTGCTGCCCAACACCTCGGGGGTGCGCAACGCCCGGGAGGCGGTCTTCGCCGCGCGGCTGGCCCGCGAAGCCCTGGGCACGCCCTGGCTCAAGCTCGAAATCCACCCCGACCCCCGCTACCTGATGCCCGACCCGATCGAGGTGCTCAAGGCCGCCGAGGAGCTGGTCAAGGAGGGTTTTATCGTGATGCCCTACATCCACGCCGACCCGGTGCTCTGCAAGCGCCTGGAGGAAGTGGGCGTGGCCTGCGTGATGCCCCTGGGGGCTCCCATCGGCTCGAACAAAGGACTGGAAACGAGGGAATTCCTGCGGATCATCATCGAACAGAGCCGCGTGCCGGTGGTGGTGGACGCGGGGATCGGAACGCCCTCCCAGGCTGCGGCCGCCCTCGAAATGGGGGCCGACGCCGTGCTGGTGAACACGGCCATCGCCGTCTCGCAGGACCCCGTGGCCATGGCCCGCGCCTTTAGGCTGGGGGTCGAGGCGGGGCGGTTGGCTTACGAGGCGCGTCTGGCTCCGGTCAGCCATGCCGCGCAGGCGACCAGCCCGATTCTTCCCTTATTGGATGATTTGTTGCGGGAGTAATAGTATTCCCCAATAAATACTATTTTTGAGGCATGGAGGAACCTACCTTAAAATTCAAGTACGAGCGGGACCGCCGTTGCCGGCGGGTGACCTGGATCGTGTCCGTCGTGCTGATGGTTGCGGTGGTGGCCCTGGCCGTTTTCCGGCAAGAGACTTACCTGCCCGCCTGGCTGCTTTTCTTCCTGCTCTCGCTGCTGGCCCTGCTCGTGTTGTCGGTGCCCCGCTACATCACCCTGGACGACGAGACCCTCGAGATCCACTGCGTCGTCGAGCTGACCCGCATCCACGTCGAGGACATCGAGACCATCCACCGCATCGAACGGGCCCAGTTCAAGCGCTTCACGCCCCTGCTGGGCACCTACGGCTTCGGGGGCTACTTCGGCTACTACTTCAGTTTCTCGGAGTGGAGCATTTATAAGTTCTACGCCACCGAACGCAAGAGGTTAGTATTGATCCGGGACATCTACGAAGTGAACTACGTAGTCAGCTGCTCCGATCCCGAGGCTCTCGTAACTGCCGCCGTCCGCGCCCGAGACCGCAAACGCGAGGAAATTTTCAGAGTCTCCCAACAACAAAACTCCCGCAGTTAACTATCCTTTCCTAATACTACAAAACAGCCTCGCGAAGTATTTCGCGAGGCTGTTTTGTAGTATGCCAACGGTCCGGAGCGCCGCTGTGCATAGTGTGCGTCTAATTTGACTCATCGTCTGAAGATTCAGCCCGGAGCGTACTTGAAGTACGTGAGAACTGAAGCAAAGAGGATGAGTCAAATTAGGCGTGCAATATGCGCAGCTCCCTAGAGACAAAAAAAGACCGCCCTGTGAGGGCGGCCTTTCTTTTGTCTCGCTCAGATTACAGCGAGAGGAATTCGGTCGTTCCGAAGATCTTGGCGAACTCAACGTCCTTCTGGGCCTTAGCCTTGAGGGAAGCGTCCTTCGAGCAAGCGCTCTTCAGGTTAGCCACGGCGCTCGAAGTGTTGCCTTCGCGCATGTCGATGATGGCTTTCAGGTAGTCGGCAGAAGCGCATTTTTCGCTGGAGAGCAGAGATTTGGCCTTGCTCAGGTTGCCGTTCAATACTTCAGCCACGGCCAGGTTGTAACCGGTCAGGGTCTTCGAAGCTTCGGCGTAGTTGCCTTCGGCCAGGTTGATCAGGCCCATGGTCTGACGGCTGTCGGCGGTGTTGAGCGACGAGGCGAGGCTCTTGGCTTTGGCGGTGTCACCGTCCAGCAGGGCCAGAACGGCCAGGTTGTTGGAGATGGCGGCGTCGCGGCTCAGGGTAGCGGCCTTTTCGATGGCTTTCTTGGCTTCGGCTTTGTTGCCTTTCTGGGCAAATACGACACCCATGTTGTTGTAACCGCGGGCGCTGTTGTACTTGCTGGCGGCAGCGCCGTAAGCCTTGATCTTCATGTCGGCGTCGCTAACCAGGGTAGCCGAGTAGAGCATTTCTTCTTCGCTCAGGACGCTGACGTCACCGGCGAGGGCGGCTTTGATTTCGGCGTCGGTGCGGCCTTCGATGTCTACGTCAGCCTGCAGCTTGGTGCGGCGCAGCTGGGGCAGGATGTCCTTGGCCAGTACGTCGAATACGGAGGACATGTTGTGGATTTCCTGGTCGCGTTTAACCGGGTTATCGTACATGGAGAGAACCTGGAGAATCAGGTCTTTGTCCTTGATGTTCGAAGCGGCAACCAGGTTCTTGAAGCCTTCCCAGTCTTCCCCGTAGGCGGCGATGTCGTACTTGTTGTCCGAGATCACGTCTTTGAGGTTCTTCTTGATGGCGGCCGAACCGGTCTTGCTACGGTCTTTCGACAGCTTGTCGTTGAAATCAACGGGACCGTCGGGAGAAGCGTAACCCTTGGCGTATACGTTACCCAGGGTAGCGCGGTCTTTGTCCTTGTATTCTTTTACGAAGTTTTCGAACATCTTGATCTGGTCCTTGGTCAGTTCGCCCTTGCGTACTTCCGAGCGGTTGATCAGGTACATGATCTCGGCTTCCTGCGAGATGGTGGTCACGCGTTTGAAGTTGTCGGGCATGATCGACATCGAAGCGGTGTTGCAGGCCAGCTTCTGAACCGTGCTGATACCCTGTGCGACGGGAATAACGGCGATCTGAACGAATTCGTTGTTCTTGCCGCAGTTGGCGTCAACGCGCAGTTCCAGCGTGCTCAGGTCGGCACGTTCATCGTAGGGGAACGTAACGGTCTGGGTCATGCTACCACCGGACTTCTTCTGGATCACGGTGTAGTTTTCTTTGGCTTTCGAGCCCTGGACGTACTTGGGAGTGCCTACGATTTCGCCGGTTTCGAATACCAGAACGGGGGTCACCTTCAGGATGGCCTTCTTGTTGTAGTACTTGGCGGGGAAGTCAACGGTAACATCGGTAGAAACGGTGTTGCCTTTGAGGGAGAGCACGGCCGGGTTGGCGGTAATGGTCACATCGTCGATGTTTTTGGCCATTTTCTTGTAGCATTTGCAACCGGAGAGCATCAAAACAGCGGCTCCGAGCATCAGGCTAACCTTGAGAAATCTTTTCATAATCAGCGCTTTAGAAATTAAATTAATAAATTATTTTTAGTTTGGTCTTTCGCACTATAGGGTTGGTAGCCACAAATGTAGAAAAATATTTCAAAAATTAAAACTTTTTTCCCACTTAATTTAGGCCGCAGCCCCGTTACGTTCGGGCGGGTTTTCGCCCTATTTTTTTTCTTCGTTCAGGAGTACCTTGCGGCTCAGTTTCAACTTGCCGTTTTTGGGGTCTACGCCGATGAGTTTTACCTCGATCATTTCCCCTTCCTTCAGGCCGGTTTCATCCATGTTTTCGTACCGCTTGTTGCCGATCTCGGAGATGTGCAGCAGGCCGTCCTTGCCGGGCATGATCTCCACGAAGGCGCCGAAGGCGACGATCGAGCGGATCTTGCCGGTGTAGATTTCGCCGACTTCCGGGATGGCTACGATAGCCTTGATGCGGTCCAGGGCGCCGTCGAGGGCTTCCTTGTTCTCGCCGAAGATGTCCACGTATCCCTTGGAGTCCTTCTCGGTGATGGTGATGGTGGTACCCGTGCTCTTCTGGATGTCCTGGATCACCTTGCCGCCCGGGCCGATCACGGCACCAATAAAATCTTGCGGAATAACGATCTGGACCAGACGGGGCACGAACGGTTTCATCTCGGCGCGTACTTCGGGCATGGCCTCAAGAATCTTGCCAAGAATGTGTAAACGACCTTGTTTGGCTTGTTCAAGTGCCTGGGCCATCACTTCGTAGGGCAGGCCGTCCACCTTGATGTCCATCTGGGTGGCGGTGATCCCGTCGGCGGTACCCGTCACCTTGAAGTCCATGTCTCCCAGGTGGTCTTCGTCGCCGAGGATGTCGGAGAGCACGGCGAATTTGCCGCTGCCGCCTTCGGTGATCAGACCCATGGCGATCCCCGAAACGGGTTTCTTGATCTTCACCCCGGCGTCCATCAGCGCGAGCGTACCGGCGCAGACGGTGGCCATCGAGGAGGAACCGTTCGATTCGAGGATGTCCGAGACCACGCGTACGGCGTAGGGGTTGTCCTCACCCACGGGCACGACGGGCTTCAGCGCGCGCCAGGCCAGGTTGCCGTGGCCGATCTCGCGGCGCGAGAGGCCGCGGGCCGGACGGGCGTCCCCGGTGGAGAAGGGGGGGAAGTTGTAGTGCAGCACGAACTGCTCGGTGCCCCGGAAGAGCACGTCGTCGATCATTTTTTCGTCCAGCTTGGTCCCCAGGGTCACCGTGGTGAGCGACTGGGTCTCGCCGCGGGTGAACACGGCCGAGCCGTGGGCGCAGGGCAGGTAGTCGGTTTCGCACCAGATGGGGCGGATCTCGGTGGTCGAGCGGCCGTCCAGGCGGATGCCTTCGTTGAGGATCATGTTGCGCATGGCCTTCTTGAGCACGTCGTCGTGGAAGTAGCGCTTCATCATCACCTTCTGCGTGACGAGCTCCTCTTCGCTGAACTGGCTGAGGAATTCGGCTTCGAGGGCGTCGAATTTCTCGGCGCGTTCGTGCTTGGCCGAACGTTCGCGGGCGATGGCGTAGGCGCGGTCGTAGGTCTCGCGGACCACTCTTTGGCGCAGCTCGTCGTCGTTGTCTTCGTGGCAGTAGGTGCGTTTTACGTCCTTGCCGAGCTCCTTGGAGAGCTCCATCTGCACGGCGCAGTGTTTTTTGATCTCTTCGTGGGCCACCTTGATGGCTTCGAGCATTTCGGCTTCCGAGACCTCTTTCATTTCGCCTTCCACCATCAGGATGTTGTCGTAGGTGGCGCCGACCATGATGTCGATGTCGGCTTCGGCGTTCTGGGTGAAGGTGGGGTTGATGACGAATTCACCGCTGACGCGCGAGACGCGCACTTCGGAGATGGGGCCCGCGAAGGGAATGTCCGAAACGGCCAGGGCGGCCGAGGCGGCCAGGCCGGCCAGGGCGTCGGGCATGATGTCCTTGTCGGCCGAGATCAGGGTCACGGTCACGAAGACTTCGGCGTGGTAGTCGGCCGGGAAGAGCGGGCGCAGGGCGCGGTCGATGAGGCGCGAAACCAGGATTTCGTAGTCCGAGGGACGGGCTTCGCGTTTCAAAAAGCCTCCGGGGAAGCGCCCGGCGGAGGCGTATTTTTCTTTGTATTCGACCGACAGGGGCATGAAGTCCGTGTCGGGTTTGGCGTCTTTGGCCGCCGTGACGGTGGCCAGCAGCATGGTGTTGCCTTGTTTGACGATGACCGAACCGTCGGCCTGCTTGGCAAGTTTGCCCGTTTCGATCATGATCTCGCGGTCTCCGCTCAGTTTGATCGTCTTCTGTGTTGCGTTATACATCATGGTTTCCTCATGTTTTGCACCCCGGCGGTTTTCAGGTTACGCCGACGCGCGTTTGGTTTTTTTATTGTTTTCTCTCGTATCGCTTGTAACTCAATCTGTTCTTCTGGCAAGCCAAAAGGCGTCAAGCCTTTTGCTGGCCCTCTCTTCCGGCAGGGGAGGGGGCGGGGAGGGGTGATCGAAATCCTCATTTCCTTTAAACGCGGCTGAAACCTCCCTGCACGCAAAGAGCTTTCTGTCAATAGGATCGGTTTAGCTAAGCAAACCGAAAAAAGAGCGTTTAAAGGAAATGAGCTGTCCTTCAACGGACAGCTCCATTCCTTTTGTGTCTGTACGCGACCTATTTACGCAGACCGAGGGTCTTGATAATGGCGCGGTATCTTTCGATATCAGTCTTCTTGAGGTAATCCAGCAGGCGGCGGCGTTTACCCACCAGGCGCAGCAGGGCGCGCTGGGTACCGAAGTCCTTGCGGTTGGACTTCATGTGTTCGGTGAGGTGACTGATACGGTAAGAAAACAGCGCTACCTGGCTCTCGGCGGAACCGGTGTCGGTGTTAGACGTCCCGTAGGTTGCAAAAAGCTCTTGCTTTTTGGCGGAATCTAAGTATTCCATTTTCAGCTAATTAATTGGTTTTGTTTGTGCCTTGGCTACATCCTTCCTCAAGGAATGTCTTCTCAAAGCGTCTGCAAAGCTACACTTTTTTTACAAACAAAACAATTTAGCGTTATTTTTTTCGGGGGACGGGAACGGAGCTTTCGGATTGATACTCAGCATAGGAAGGGGACCTCCCTGAAAATCGTCCCGCAGGGCGGCAGGGCGGTCCGGGGGCTCAGGCCCGTTTGGCGGCGGCGGTTTTCCGCCGCGGGGCGGTCGCCGCGCCGCTTTCCTGCACCGGCAGCAGGCCCTTGTCGTGGCGGCTGCGGTACTGGGCGGGGGTGAAGCCGTATTCCTTCTTGAAGAGCTTGATGAAATGCGACGTGTTCGGGAAGGTGCATTCCCGCCCGATCTCGGCGACGGCTTTCTGGGTCGAGATCAGCAGCAGCCGCGCGTGCATGAGCCTCTGGCGGATGAACCACTTGTGGGGCGGCTCGTGGAAATGCTTGCGGAACTCCTTCTTGAAGGAGGTGAGGCTGCGGTTGCATTTGGCGGCCAGGTCGTCGATGAGGATGTCGTGGAAGACGTGCTGCATGACGATGTGCTCGAAGTTCTCCTTCACCAGGTCGGTGTCCTCGAGGATCTTCTTTTTGACGCAGCTGTCGCTCTTGCCCAGGACCAGGAAGATCAGCTCGGTCAGCTTGAGGTTCTCGGCGATGGGGTTGTCGTTGAACATTCCCTCGCGCAGGGATTGGTTAACCGAGTTGAAGAAATTCTTCAGGATGCCGCAGGAGGGGGTGGCGACGTGCTCCTGGCTCTCGCAGGCGGGGCAGGTGTGGTCCCGCTCGATGTTGAGCTGGTAGTTCATGCTCAGGTGGTTGAGGATGCGGGCCAGCTGCTCGGAGTTGTAGTGGAAATCGATCTCCTCGAAGTGCTGTCCCTCCTCGGGCAGATTTTCGATGTAGTGGGTGCCCTGGCCCAGGTAGAAAATATCCCCGGGTTGGATCGCGTAGCGGGTGTCGCCGTAGTAGATGTACTTCCGGCCCCGGAGGACGTAGCCGATGCTGTGGCGGGTGTGGTTGCGGACCTGGATGCCGGTTTGCTCCGGCTGGACCACCTTGACGATGATCGGCTTGGCGTCTTTCAAATGACCGTTTTCCATAGGATTCGATTGTCAAGTTTCCGGAACGGCGTGCAACCTGCCCGACCCGCTGTTCCATATAGTCACAAATCTACAATAAATAATCCCGTTATACAAGAAAAATCCACTTAATTTTCAGTTTATTTTTCGAAACCGCTCTTCTGGTGCGTGTGGGCCACTATTTCCAGGTCTTTTTTTAGCATGAAACAAAAACGAGGGAGGCTGTCCATACGGACAGCCTCCCTGTGTGTAAAACGCTTCTCCGGGAAAAAGTTACCTCACCACGATCTCGCCGATGAACATCAGAGCGTCGTTGCCGGCGTAGTAGTGCCAGACGGGGCAGATGTCCATGCTGCGGATGCGCAGCTTGGCGTAGCGGGCCTCCCGGGGTGCGAAGTCGAAGTTGTACTGCTGCGTGCCGTAGAAGGGATCCCGGGTGACGACGTGGGTCACGGGCACTCCGGCCGGGGTGAAGGTCTTGCCGTCCACCGAGGTGAAGGCTTCCACCCGTTCGGGCAGGAAGGCCGATTCCCACACCACCTGCAGGTGGTCCGAGTCGATGTGCTTGATCGTCTGCACCGCCCCCAGGTCCACCGTCAGCTCGATGTCGGGCTGGTAGTAGCCCAGCCACTGGGTGAACCAGATGTTGGTCCCGCGCACCCCGTCGGTCAGCAGGCTCAGGCCGTGGGTCTGGGTCTGGCCGTTGCGCTGGGAGATGAAGGCCTGGTTTTCGGTCACGGTCTTGCGGTAGGCCAGGTTGCCCTCCTGCTGCACGTCGGCCATGCGCAGCATCTGTGCGCGGTACTCCTCGGGGCTGCTGTGGTGCTCGGTCACCCGCCATACCCCCTGGGCCTGGCACATGGCGGTAAACTCCTCGAGCTTGTCGCGCCAGGATTGTTTGGCCTGCCATTTCCCGTCCACCTGCTCGAGGAAGCCGCGGGGCCCGTAGGGATCGTCCCGGCCGATCTCCATCTCGGCCATATAAAGAGGTACGCGCGCGATGCGGGTGCGCATCATCAGGGCGCTGTCCCCGGTCCCTTCGGCTGCTTTCACGGCCCGGTCCATCAGGGCCTCGTAGCGGGCGAGGTTCTCGGCCGAGAGCCAGGTGTCCTTGTATTCGAGGGCGTAGCGCTGGGTGTTGAGGAAGACGCCGGACTCCCGGGCGTTCTTGCACATCAGGTCGACGTACTGGCGGATGTAGGGAGCCGCGTCTTTTCCGTAAAACCCTTTCAAAAAGTCGTTCATGGCGGCGCTGTAGTCCAGGTCGGGATTCCACATCAGCTTCGCCACCAGGTAGGCGCGCATCTCGCTGAACTCCCCGTTCTGGCGCCCGGCGCACTGCTCGAACATTGAGCTGACGTGGTTCTGGGCGAAGTACCGGATGTTGGGCTGCAGGACGTGCCAGTTGGCGAAGGGACGCTGCAACTCGTTGAAGCTGACGGCGTAGTCCCACACCAGGATGTTGTCCGTCAGGCGGCTCCAGTCGGCCATATCGCGGGCGAATCCGGCGTTGACCGAGTCGGTGCTCTCGGCGATGGGCAGCATGCGGTCGCACTCGATGCTGCAGAACATGATGTTGACGTTGGGCCGTGGCTTGACCTTCGTCGGGGCGTGGCGGCTGTACTGGTAGGCCAGCGTCGAGATCTGCTTGTCGGGGAAGCGCTCGGCGACCTGGTTGACGAAGTGGATCACCGAGCCGGTGGGCCCGCCGTTCTCGGCGTCGATGGCCGCACACTGGTCGCAGGTGCAGTACTGGAAGTTGTCGTTGCTGCTCACCGACCAGTAGATGGCTTCGGGGTTCTTGGCCATTTCCCGGGCGAGGTTGTTGCAGATGGTGTCCAGCACGGCCGGATTCGAGAGGCAGGGCTGGGTCTTGGCCCGGCCGCTCTTGACCAGGGCGAAGTACTCGGGATGGGTCTCGAAGAGCTCGTGGGGCAACAGCAGGTCGAAGGTGTGCACGAACAGGCCCCAGCTTTCGAGCCGGCCCTCGGGGGTCTGGGTCCGGCGCAACCAGTCGTTGGTGAGCGTGTCCATGGGCACCGCCGAGATGTAGCGGTGGGTGATGACCGGAACCTGCTCGTCGTAGAGGCTGGTGGGCACCTGCAGCGAGGCGGCCTGGGGTACGATCTCGGCCGTCTGGCTGTAGTGGCGCACGCCGAAGTGTTTTTCAAGCAGTTCGTACACCCCGTAGAGGGTCCCCTTGTGGGGGCCGCCCTGGATGGCGAGCTTGTCGCCCAGGGTACGGATCACAAAGCCGTCCGGGCCCAGCTTGTCAAGTTGTTCCAACGAGGCGCGGTTGGTGGCCCCGATAAGGATTTCGTGCTCGGCGGGAGCGGCGGCATCGGTGGCGACGGGCAGCTCGATGCCCGAGATCAGCTTGAAATAACGCTGCAATTCACTCGCGGCACGGGCTTCCACCTCCGTGGCCCCTTCGGGCAGGACGATGGTGTAGCTGTCGAGGATCAGTTTGCTGGAGCAGGCCCCCAAAAGGAAGGCGGCCAGGCCCAGGATCAGAAGTTTTTTCATGGGTCGTCGGTTTTTTTCGATGGGCTAAAGATACTAAAAAAATGGTTTTCGGAAAAGAAGCCGTTTTTCCGGGCCTCGCTCCGCCTGCCCGAACCGGTATAGCTTGGGAATCAGGATGATCCTATGCTTGTTTGTTGTCGCGGGAATTACCCCCGGAAATAGATCGTCAGGACGGCGGCCAGGGGGAGGGCGGTTTTGCTGAAGCGGATCGTGCGGCGGGTCAGGCGGCTCAGGTGGGTGCGCAGGGTGAGGTTGTGGCGCTCGATGCGGTTGGTGCCGTAGGCGAGGGTGCGGTGGATAGCCCGGTGGATCAGGGTGGCGTATTGGCGGAGGCGGTCGGTGTAGATGCGGCGGGCGCGGGCGCGGCGGAGGATTTCGAGCACGGAGTCCAGGGTGCGGTTGGTGCGGGACCCGACCTGGAATCCGGCCACCCGGCGGCTCGCGCGGTCGAGGGCGTAGACGATCCAGACCGGCTCGCGCTTGCTACGCACGAAGGTACGCATCTCGTCCACTTCGTACACCCGTCCCGGAAGCAACTCGGGCGGCCGGATGGCCGCGGCGATGGAGAGGATGCGCCTCAGCAAGGTGGTCGTCGAAATACGCAGCAGGCGCGCCGTACCGCGGATGCCGACGCATTCCTTGGTCAGGGCTATGATTTGACGGTCGATTTCCGGGCGGCAGGCCCTGTAGCGGTAATCGGCCTGTTGCTTGCGGCCGCAGTTTTTGCAGTGATAGCGCTGATTACCATTTTTTTGCCGACCGTATTTGGTGCATTTCCCGTGACAATATTTACATTCCATAATTTACCAACTATTTTGATACATGAAGGAGAAGCAGGTGCCTTCCCGACGCATTTTAAGGCCATTTTCTTAACGCAAAAATAGCGAGGGCGACCGAAATGGCCGCCCCTGCTATCAAGAGAAAAAATATTTATGGCTTGTTCTCAGCAAGTTGAGGATCGAAAATTATCCGCCAACTAATCTGAAACATTACCACGCTCTGCTTGACCTTGGTTTGAGTGACCGTGCCCAGGAAGTCGTGGGCGTTGGAGACGACCTCGGTGCCGAATGCTCCGGCGTTGTAGAGATCGGCTACGGACTGGATGGTCTGGTAGTCGCTGTCGAAGTAGACGGCCGTGGTGAGGTAGCGGGTCTCAGGGATGCCCAGGACCTTGGTCTTGGTGCCGGTGGTCTGGCCGATCACGCGCGTGCTGTAGGTGCTTTGGCCCTCCAGGGCCTCTTCGGGCCGGAAGGCGTGGGAAGGCTGCCCGGGCCAGGCGTAATCGTCGTAGTAGGTGATGCAAATAGCGAGGGCGACCGAAATGGCCGCCCCTGCTATCAAGAGAAAAAATATTTATGGCTTGTTCTCA
>JAVBNV010000016.1:0-119457 GCA_031551325.1 Alistipes sp. | reverse complement strand
CGCCTATACCGAGGGCACCCGCCTGGACATCGGCCGGATCGCCGCAATCACCGAAATGGACGTCCGGTCCATTACCATCTCCACGCCGCCCGTGGTCAACTACCAGGGCAAAGAGTACGGGCTGGACCCCAACGGCGCCCCCGGGCTCGTCCCGGTCTCCCCGTTGTTCGCGATCGACGATAAAGACGTGGAGATCCTGGGGGCCTACAAGGGCTCGGGCCAAGCGGCCGTGGCCCGCAAGAAACAGGCCGATTACACGGTGGTCTACTCCGCCCTGCCGCTGCGCAATCCGAGCCTGATGCGGGAGTTGTTCCGCGAGGCCGGGGTGCACATTTACAACGACGCCAACGACGTGGTGATCGCCGGAGGCGGCATCGTCTGCGTGTCCACGAAGGCGGACGAGGGCGGCTCCCGAAAGATCCATCTGCGTAATGGAAAAACCGTGGACCTCGATATAAAATCCGGCTCGACGGTGATCCTGGATGACCAGACCGGGGAGAAGATTTTCAAGTAGTCAGGTCCCACCGCAAAAGAGAAGCCCTGAAATTAATTTTCAGGGCTTCTCTTTTGCCGGACGGAAAACGTTGTCCTATTTAAAATAGAGCCCGCTGATTTGTCCGGAAGAATTGAAAGCGAACTGGAAGTTGACCGTCTTGTTTTTGAATTCGCAGGGAACCAGCAAGATGCTGTACCCCTGGCGTTCGGTGGCTTCGACGTCGGTGTTTGCCTTCACGTAGGGACCGCACTGGAGTTGCAGTTGCATCCAGACCTGGGAGAGTTGCAGTTCGGGCATGGCCTTTTGCATGGTCTCGTCGAAGCGGGCCACCACGGCGGCGAAATCTTCCTGTTCAAAGGCTTTCATGACCTGCGCAGCCGTTTGCTGGAGGGAAATTTCGGACTGGGTGATTTCGGCGGCGGGAGCGGCCGCCCGGGCGGAGGAAGAACCCGCGCCCAACAGCAAGAATATCAGCACCAATTTCGAGATCGTTTCGCCCACCAGCAGAGCGCCCGCGAAAGAAGCGATGCCCCGGTCACCCGAGACGCGGCAGGAAACGGAGTAGCCCCGGTACATCCAGATCACCATCCAGACCGTGGCCCCGATGCACAGCAGGACGAAGATCACCACCCGGGGAATGTCTTTCAGTCCCGCGGGAACAATCGGCAGAAAAGCGAGCAGGGCCAGCAACAACATGGGCAGACGCGAGAAGGCCAGCGTCCCCGCCACGTCGATCAGGCGGAAGCGGGATTTCCCGAAGATCAGGCCCGCGAGGCCCACGCAAAGCACCATGGAGAGCCAGGCGACGCCCTGCATGGAGAAGGCCTCGGTCCAGGATTGTTCCCGGGCACCGATATGCACATCCAGCACCCCGTCGAACCAGAGGCCGTTCACTTTGCCCAGCCAGGCCGTCAGGGCCATGGCCGCCAGCCCGAGGCCCAGGGCGGGCCATCCGGCGATCCGTTCGAACGGATTTTTTAAGAAGGCTGCATTTTTCATCACACAAAAAGTTTTAGGGATTTTTTTCCGCTTGCTCGATCCGCCCGATGATGTCGTCCAGGCGGTTGCGCACCGTGGGGTAACTCAGGCCGAGAAACTTGGCCATCTCCTTGAGGCTGCCGCTGCACCGGACAAAGTGCAGGACGAAGGCCTGGTCCTCGGGGGCCAGCCGCGCCAGCACCGGCAGGTCGTAGCGGCCCGTGACTTCGGTCCCGCAGCTTTCGCAGCTCAGGGTTTTTACACGGAGTTGCGCTTGGCAACTCGGACAGTAGCAGGGTAGCATGTGCTATATTGTTTTTACAAAACTAATTTTTATTTTAATAAAATCAAACTATTTTTTAATTTTATTAAAATTTTATCGCAAAGAGAGGGCCCGGACTATTCCGGGCCCTCTCGTCTATTATAGATTAAGTACGGCTAATCTTCCAGTAACAAAAATCGCTCGCACTCCAGCGCAGCCATGCAGCCCGACCCGGCGGCGGAAATGGCCTGGCGGTAGACGGGGTCCTGGACGTCGCCGGCGGCGAAGACGCCCTCGATGTTGGTGCGGGGGGTGCCGGGGTGGGTCTTGATGTAGCCCGCCTCGTCCAGGTGCAGGGCTCCTTCGAAGAGGCCCGTGTTGGGGTGGTGGCCGATGGCCAGGAAGAAGCCGAAGGCCTCCAGGGTGCGCTCTTCGCCCTCGGCGTTGATGACCCGGGCGCCGGTCACGCCGGACTCGTCGCCGAGAATTTCAGCGGTGTTGTACCCGAACAGGATTTCGATGTTGGGGGTCTCCTTGACTCGTTTTTGCATGTGGTGCGATGCCCGCAGGTGGTGTTTGCGCACCACGAGGTAGACCTGGTTGCAGATCGAGGCCAGGTAGAGGGCGTCCTCACAGGCCGTGTCGCCCCCGCCCACGACGATGACGTCCTTCTTGCGGTAGAAGAAGCCGTCGCAGGTGGCGCAGGCCGAGACGCCCATGCCCCGGAATTTCTGTTCCGACTCGAGGCCCAGGTAGCGGGCCGAGGCCCCCGTGGCGATGATCAGCGAACGGGTTTCGATCTCTTTGCCCCCGTCGACCGTCACCCGGAAGGGACGCTTTGAGAGGTCGACCTGGGTGATGATGCCGAAGCGGACTTCGGCCCCGAAGCGCACGGCCTGTTTTTTCATCTCCTCCATCAGTACGGGACCGCTGATGCCCGCGGGGAAGCCGGGGAAATTCTCGATCTCGGTGGTCGTGGTGAGCTGTCCCCCGGGGGCCATTCCTTCGTAGAGAACGGGGCTGAGGTTGGCCCTCGCGGCGTAGATGGCGGCGGTGTATCCGGCCGGTCCGCTGCCGATAATTAGGCATTTGGTCTGTTCGGTTTCCATACTTTTCAGGGAAGTTAATGTGAACAAAGATAGTGCTATTTTGGCAAACATTCCAGATAATTTTCTACCTTTACGCACCTAAACTTTTTTATATGCTCAGACGTTATCTCCCCCTTCTCCTGGTCATCCTGTTTGTCCTGACAGGCTGCGCGGTATTCAAATCCACCAAAAAGAAAAAAGTGGAAGCCCCGCACGCGGCGCAGACGGCGCAAACGGCCACGCCTCAGGCGGAGAAGCAGAAAAGCGACACGCAATCCCCGAAAAAGTACGCCGGTTGGGACGCCCAGCCCGGCGACACCCTCTCCGGCACGCCAGCTCCCGTGGCGCTTCCCAAGGAAGAAAAACACCCGGAAATGCGCTTTTCCGAGACCGAATCGGCCAACGTCCGCCTCTCGAGCAGCCTGAACAACCCCTTCCCGGCCTCGGGCGAGATGGAGATCGACCTGGACGCCCTGCGGGAGCAATTCTGCTACCCCTACTGCGGTAAGATGATCTCCCCCTTCGGGCCCCGGGGGCGTGCCATGCACTCGGGCATGGACATCAAGGCCCTGCCCAACGACACCATCCGGGCGGCTTTCCCGGGCGTCGTGCGCATGTCCAAGCCTTACAGCGGCTACGGCTACATCGTCGTCATCCGCCACTACAACGGCATCGAGACCGCCTACGCCCACAACAGCCGCAACCTCGTCTCGGTCAACGACAAAGTCCGGGCGGGCGACCCCATCGGCCTGGCCGGACGCACGGGCCGCGCCACCACCGAGCACCTCCACTTCGAATTTCGTGTGGCCAGCCAGGCCCTCAACCCCAACCTGATCCTCGACCCCGACAACCAGTGCCTGCGCAGCGGAACGCTCTACCTGTCGAACCGCGGCGGACGCGTGCGGGCCTCAAACAAACCCCTGCCCAGCTACGCCGCACCCGAGGAAACGCCCGCCACGGCCTCTTCAACCTCTTCGGCGGGGAAAACCGCTCCGGCCACCTCCGGAAGCCAGGCCACGGCCTCCAAACCGGCGGCCTCCACCGCCTCCGCCTCGTCTTCTTCGGGCGCGCTCTACCACACGATCGTCTCGGGGGACACCCTCTCGGCCCTGGCCCGCAAGTACGGCACCACGGTGGACAAGATCTGCGCCCTCAACGGCATCAAACCGACCAAAATCCTCCAGCTCAAAGAGAAAATCCGGGTGAAATAATCCGGCGGCGGGAGACCGAAACGTTTTTGCGACATCTTTCCTAAACGTTTAATATAGAGTTGATATGAGAAAAATCGTGGTTTTGCTTGTATCGCTCCTGGCGTTTTTGTCCTGTCAGGAAGCACCTAAACGCCTGATCATGAGCCTGAACGGTTCGTGGCAAATCGCTAAAACGGCGGGCGAGCTGCCCGCGTCCTTCCCCTCCGAGGCCCCCGTGCCGGGGCTGGTGGACATGGCCGCTCCAGCGCTCGACGCGGCCAAGGCCGCCTACGAGGAGGGGTGGTACTGGTACCGCCGAACGGTCGACGTCCCAGCGGGCGATTTTCAGAAAATCATCCTCAAAATCCACAAAGCGGGCTACCGCACCCAGGTCTACTTCAACGGGACGCTGCTCGAGGACAACCCCTATTCTTTTACCCCGACCTACGTCGACCTTGAGGGATCGCTCCGCCCGGCAGGCGAGCCCAACGAGCTGCTGATCGGCCTGGGCTGCGCCCCCCAACTGCCCGACACCATCCCCGACGGGCACGACTTCGAGAAATACCACTATACCCCGGGCCTCTACGACAGGGTGGAACTGATCTGCTCGAACGAGCCCTACATCGAGAATATCCAGTGTGTCCCTCAGATCGAGACCGAGACCCTGCGGGTGGTGGCCGAGATCGAGACCGGGGTTTCGGGTCCGCTGCCGCTGCGGTATGAGGTCTGCGAAAAAGCGTCTGGGAAGCGAGTCGCTTCGGGAAAGATCACTCCCCAGGCCGAGCCTCAAAACGGTCTCTCCATAGTCGATTTCGAGATCGCCATGCCAGGTTGTAAACTCTGGAGCCCCGAATCACCTTTCCTTTATGAGTTGACCCTGAGCACCGAAGGCGACGACAAATCGGAAACCTTCGGGATGCGCTCATTTAGTTTCGACCCCGAAAAGAAAATCGCCCTGCTCAACGGAAAACCCTATTACCTGCGCGGGACGAACATCTGCATCTTCCGCTTCTTCGACGATCCCGACCGGGGGGCGCTGCCCTGGGACGACGAGTGGATCGCCACGGTACACGAGCGCTTCAAGGATATGCACTGGAATTCCATGCGTTACAGCATCGGCTTCCCGCCCGAACGTTGGTACGAGGTCGGGGATAGCCTGGGCATCCTGGTCCAGGACGAGTACGCCATCTGGAAGCTCAAGGAGGGCGTCAAAGCCGACCACCTGGCCGAGGAATACCGCCGCTGGATGCGGGAGCGCTGGAACCACCCCTGCGTGGTGATCTGGGACGCCCAGAACGAAACTTCCTCCTACGAAACGGGCAAGGCCATCGCCCGGGTGCGGGACCTCGACCTCTCGGATAGGCCCTGGGAAAACGGCTGGTCGGAGCCCGACCGGCCCACCGACCCCTGCGAGACCCACCCCTACTTCTACGGGGTCTACCTCAAGGAACAGGACCGGGAACCGGAAGAAGGCTACAAAAAAGAGTTTTTCGGCCTCGTCCGCAGCCCGGGCCTCTACTGGGCGGGCGACAAATCGCTTTCGGCCAAGGAAAAGGGCGGGCTCACCCTGCCCAACCCGATGATCATCAACGAATACGGCTGGCTGTGGCTCAACCGCGACGGAACGCCCACCACGCTGTCGGACCGGGTCTACGAAATCCTCTGGGGCAAGGAACTCACCCCCGAACAGCGCTTCGAGATCTTCGCCCGCCAGATGGCCTACCTCACCGAATACTGGCGGGTCCACCGCCTGGCGGCCGGGGTACAGGAATTCGGCGGCCTGACCAACTCGCGGCCCAAGCACCCCATGGGGCTGACCTGCGACCATTTTTCCGACATCCATGCACTGACCTACGAGCCCTATTTCTGGAAATACGTCCGTCCGGCCTTTTCGCCCGTGGGGCTTATGGTGGATGTCTGGGAGAAGGAATATGCGCGCGGGAGTTCGCTCACGGTGCCCGTTTGGGTGATCAACGATCTCGAGGAGCCGTTTGCCCACGACATTCGGCTGGTGTTATTGCAGGACGGCAAGGAAGTCTCCGCCTGGACGCAGCCCGTCGACCTGGGCTCTTACGGGGCGCAGACGCTTTCGTTCGAAGTGCCCCTTCCGGAAAAACCCGGTTTTTATCAGTTGCAAGGGGAATTGACCTTTGGCGGGGAATTGGTTTTTAGTATTCGCGACATCCCGGTAAAATAATCCTACGATGAAAAAGGCGATTGTTTTGATGCTCTCCGTCCTGGCGTTTCTCTCCTGTCAGGATGCCCCCAAACGCCTGGTCGTAAGCCTGGACGGCCCGTGGCAAATCGCTAAAACGGCGGGCGAACTGCCCGAAGCCTTCACCTCCTCGGCCCCCGTGCCGGGGCTGGTGGACCTGGCCTCGCCCGCACTGGACACCCCCGGGACGAAATACGACGGCGGGTGGTACTGGTACCGCCGGACGCTGGAGACCCCCGCGGGCGATTTTCAGAAGACCACCCTCAAAATCTTCAAGGCGATGTACCACACGAAGGTTTATGTGAATGGGACCTTCGTTGGAGAAAATTACTACTGTTTCACCCCCTCCTACTTCGACCTGAAGCCCCTGCTCAAGGGGGCGGGAGAGTCCAACGAAATCCTGATCGGGGTGGGCTGCAAGGCCCAGCTGCCCGACACCATCCCCAACGGGCACGACTACGAAAAGATCGGTTATGTGCCGGGCATCTACGATAGGGTGGAACTGATCTGCTCGAACGAGCCCTACATCGAGAACATCCAGTGTGTCCCGCAGATCGAGAGCGAGAGCCTGCGGGTGGTGGCCGAGATCGAGGCCGGCGTCTCGGGCCCCCTGCCGCTGCGCTACGAAGTTCGCGAAAAAGTTTCCCGAAAACGGATCGCCTCGGGGAAAATCGCCCCGGAGGTCACCCCGGAGCAAGGTCTCTCTGTGGTCGATTTCGAGATCGGGATGCCAAGCTGTAAACTCTGGAGCCCCGAATCGCCCTTCCTGTATGAACTGACCCTAAGCACCGAAGGCGACGACAAATCGGAGATTTTCGGAATGCGCTCCTTTCGCTTCGACCCCCAGACTAAACTTGCCCTGCTCAACGGAAAACCCTATTACCTGCGGGGCACCAACATCTGCATCTTCCGCTTTTTCGACGACCCCGACCGGGACTCCCTGCCTTGGGACGACGCCTGGACCGTGACCCTGCACGAACGCCTCAAAAGCATGCACTGGAACTCGATGCGCTACTGCATCGGCTTCCCGCCCGAGCGTTGGTACGCGATCTGCGACAGCCTGGGTATCCTGCTTCAGGACGAATACCCCTACTGGCGCGAGAAGGCGACCGTCACCGTCGACCAGTTCGCCGAGGAGTACCGCCGCTGGATGCGCGAGCGCTGGAACCACCCCAGCGTGGTGATCTGGGACGCCCAGAACGAGTCGATGACCCACGAGACGGGCAAGGCCATCCGGCGGGTCCGCGGCCTGGATTTTTCGGATAGGCCCTGGGAAAACGGCTGGTCGGAGCCCGACCGGCCCACCGACCCCTGCGAGACCCACCCCTACCTATATGGAGTATATAAAGTCGAGCAAGACGTAGTGCCGCCCGAGGGCTACCTCAAGGAATTTTTCGGCGTCGTCCGCAGCCCGGGCCTCTACTGGGCGGGCGACAAGTCGCTCTCAGCCAAGGCCTCCCCCGAAAAACACATCGAATTCGAGAACCCGAAGATCATCAACGAATACGCCTGGCTGTGGCTCAACCGCGACGGAGAGCCCACCCCGAATACCGAACGGATCTACGAGATCCTGTGGCAGGGCAGCACCCTGACGGCGGAGCAGCGCTTCGAGATCTACGCCCGGCAGATGGCCTACCTGACCGAATACTGGCGGGCCCACCGCGGCGCGGCGGGGGTGATGCACTTCTGCTCGCTGGAATTTTCTCAATCCAAGGAACCCAAAGCCTCGACCTGCGACCACTGGGCCGACCTGCGGGCGCTGACCTTCGAGCCCCACTTCCTGAAATATGTCCGCCCGGCGTTCTCGCCCGTGGGGCTGATGCTCGACACCTGGGAGAAAGAGTATCCGCGGGGCGGTACGCTGAGCGTCCCGGTCTGGGTGACCAACGACCTCGAGGAGCCTTACTCCGGGGAAATTTCCCTGACGCTGTTGCAGGACGGAAAGGAACTCGCCTCCTGGCGGCAAACCGCCGAGGCGGGGCCCTACGGATCGCTGACCCTGCCCTTCGAGGTGACGCTGCCCGAGACCCCCGGTTTTTACCAGCTGCGCGGGGAGCTGAACTTCGGCGGGGAGGCCGTTTTCAGCCTGCGCGACATCCCCGTAAAATAGTCTCAAATTTTCCCGCGAAGAATTGTTATTTCGAAAACAATGGGATACCTTTGCGGGATATATTCCGAAAAACCCTGACTTACGGAACTATCCATTTTAACCAATTTTAACTTATGGGCAATTTGTTCACTTCTTCGATCGGCAAAAAGCTGATTATGAGCATCACCGGCGTTTTCCTGGTGTTGTTCCTGTTGTTCCACATGGCCATGAACCTTACGGCCGTCTTCTCGGGCGAGGTCTACAACATGATCTGCGAATTCCTGGGAGCCAACTGGTACGCGCTGGCCGGGACGATGGTGCTGGCCGCGGGCTTTGTCATCCACATCCTCTACGCCACGCTGCTGACCCTGCAGAACCGCTACGCCCGCGGATCGCAGCGCTACAGCGTTTCGAAAACCTCCGAAGGGGTGAGCTGGGCCTCCAAGAACATGTTCGTACTGGGGCTGATCGTCGTGCTGGGGCTTTGCCTGCACTTCTACAACTTCTGGTACAACATGCAGTGGGCCGAACTGACCCACCAGGAGATCGGCCCCTTCCACCCGGCCGACGGCGCCGCCTACATCGCCGCGCTGTTCAGCAGCCCGGTCTATTGCATCATCTACCTGGTTTGGTTCGGAGCCCTCTGGTTCCACCTCACCCACGGTTTCTGGAGCGCCCTGCAAACCATCGGCTGGAACAACCAGATCTGGCTCAAGCGCTGGAAATGTGTGGCCACGATCTTCGCCACGGTGGTCATGCTGGGCTTCGCCCTGGTGGTCGTGGTAGCTTACCTGCGCAGCCTCTGCGGCGGCGCCTGCTAAGCACTTCAGAGACCCCTATCCAACCTCAACTTCGAAAAAATAAGACTTACAAGATATGGCAAAGTTAGAATCAAACATCCCCGCCGGCCCCCTGGCCGAAAAGTGGAGCAAACACAAAGCCGACATCAAGGTGGTCAGCCCCGCCAACAAGCGTAAACTCGACATCATCGTCGTGGGTACCGGCCTGGGCGGCGCCTCCGCAGCCGCTTCGCTGGGGGAACTGGGCTACAACGTAAAAATATTCTGCATCAGCGACTCACCCCGCCGCGCGCACTCCATCGCCGCCCAGGGGGGGATCAACTCAGCCAATAACTCCCCGACCGACAACGACTCGGTCTACCGCCTCTTCTACGACACGATCAAGGGGGGTGACTACCGCGCCCGCGAAGCCAACGTCTACCGCCTGGCCGAAGTGGCCAACAGCATCATCGACCAGTGTGTGGCCCAGGGGGTTCCCTTCGCCCGCGAGTACGGCGGCCTGCTGGACAACCGCTCCTTCGGTGGCGCCCAGGTCTCGCGTACCTTCTACGCCCGCGGCCAGACCGGCCAGCAACTGCTGCTGGGGGCCTACGCCGCCCTCAACCGCCAGATCGCCAAGGGCAGCGTAGTGAGCTATCCCCGTCACGAAATGCTGGACCTGGTCCAGGTGGACGGCAAAGCCCGCGGGATCATCACCCGCGATTTGACCACCGGACAGATCGAACGCTTCGGCGCCCACGCCGTGGTGATCGCCACCGGGGGCTACGGCAACGTCTTCTTCCTGTCGACCAACGCCATGAACTCCAACGGATCGGCCGCCTGGCAGTGCTACAAGAAAGGCGCCGACTTCGCCAACCCCTGCTTCACGCAGATCCACCCCACCTGCATCCCCGTGCACGGCACCCAGCAGTCCAAGCTGACGCTGATGTCCGAATCGCTGCGCAACGACGGCCGCATCTGGGTCCCCAAGAAGAAAGAGGACGTGGAACTGATCCGCGCCAAGAAGAAAAAAGCCTCCGACATTCCCGAAGAGGACCGCGACTACTACCTCGAACGCCGCTCCCCGGCCTTCGGGACCCTGGTTCCCCGCGACGTGGCTTCGCGCGCAGCCAAGGAACGCTGCGACGCCGGCTTCGGGGTCAACGAGACCGGCCTGGCCGTTTTCCTGGACTTCAAGACCGCCATCGAACGCCTGGGCGAAGACGTCATCCGCGCCCGCTACGGCAACCTCTTCCAGATGTATGAGAAGATCACCGACGTGAATCCCTACCACGAGCCGATGATGATCTACCCCGCGGTGCACTACACCATGGGCGGCATCTGGGTGGACTACAACCTGATGACCACCATCCCCGGCCTGTACGCCATCGGGGAGGCCAACTTCTCCGACCACGGGGCCAACCGCCTGGGCGCTTCGGCGCTGATGCAGGGTCTCGCGGACGGTTACTTCGTGCTGCCCTATACCATCGGCGACTACCTCGCCAAGGAGATCCAGTCCCCGAAGGTGAACACCCAGAGCGCCGAATTCGAAGCCACCGAGAAGGAAGTAAAGGCTAAGATCGAAAAATTGTTCTCGATCAAGGGCAAGCAGTCGGTGGACGACCTCCACAAGAAGCTGGGCAACATCATGTGGGAAAACGTCGGCATGGGCCGCACGAAGGAAAGCCTCGAAAAGGCCGTCACCGAAATCCAGGCGCTACAAAAAGAGTTCTGGAAGGACGTGCGCGTCATGGGCGAGAACGGCGAGTTCAACCAGGAGTTGGAAAAGGCGCTGCGCCTGGCCGACTTCCTCGAACTGGGCGAGCTGATGGCCCGCGACGGCCTGAACCGCAACGAATCCTGCGGCGGCCACTTCCGCGAAGAATTCCAGACCCCCGAGGGCGAGGCGCTGCGCGACGACGACAAGTACCTGTATGTCTCGGTGTGGAAGTACGAGGGCGAAGGCAAGGAGCCGACGCTCGAAAAGGAACCGCTGGTGTTCGAAACCGTACACCTGGCCCAGCGTAACTACAAAGACTAAGCGGGCTGTTTGTTTGACGGACTAAAAACCTTACAACGATGAATTTGACATTAAAGATATGGCGTCAGCAAAACGCCAAAGCCGCCGGGAAGTTCGAGACCTACCAGGTAAAGAACATCTCCCCGGACACCTCTTTCCTCGAAATGCTGGACATCCTCAACAACGACCTGATCCACGCCGGGAAAGACCCCATCGTATTCGACCACGACTGCCGCGAAGGCATCTGCGGGATGTGCTCGCTGCATATCAACGGCTTCGCCCACGGGCCCGACACCGAGATCACCACCTGCCAGCTGCACATGCGCAAGTTCAAGGACGGTGACACGATCACCATCGAGCCCTGGCGTTCGCGCGCCTTCCCGGTGATCAAGGACCTGGCCGTGGACCGCAGCTCCTACGACAAGATCCTCCAGGCCGGGGGCTTCGTCTCGGTGAACACCGGCGGAGTACCCGACGGCAACGCCATCCCCATCCCCCGCGACGACGCCGAGGAGAGCATGGACGCCGCGGCTTGCATCGGCTGCGGAGCCTGCGCCGCCACCTGCAAGAACGGCTCGGCGATGTTGTTCGTGGGCGCCCGCGTCTCGTCGCTGGCCAAGCTGCCCCAGGGCCGCGTGGAAGGCGCCCGCCGCGCCAAAGCGATGGTCGCCATGATGGACTCCCTGGGCTTCGGCAACTGCACCAACACCGGCGCCTGCGAAGCCGAATGCCCCAAGAGCATCTCGATCGCGCACATCGCCCGTTTGAACCGCGAGTTCCTTTCGGCCAAGCTGAAAGACTAAGCCATTTTTTCGATAGAAGCAGGGGAGTTCCGGACGGGGCTCCCCTGTTGTATTTTCAGTGTGAAAAAGTTTCTTTTAATCAAAAGAATTTCTTATTTTTGATACTTACTCGTTTGACATTTTTCGAATCCATCCCATACTATGAAAAACATGACCTCCCGGGAGCGGGTGCTCGGCTCCTTCAACCGCACGGGCTATGACCGCATTCCGGTCAAACACGAGGGTACGCCCGAGATCAACCAACTGATTATGGACCACTACGGACTGAGCAACATGGAACAGGTGTTGCGGGTCGTGGGGGACGATTTCCGCTACGTCGAGCCCGCGTACATCGGCCCCGAGCTGCGCCAGTTCGAGGACGGCAGCATCGAGGGCTACTGGGGCGAGCGCTACAAGTACGCCGAATTCGAGGGCGGCAAGTACCTCGAAGCCTCCTACCTGCCCTTCGCCGGGGTCTTCGAGCTGGAGAAGCTCGACCGCTCCCATTTCCCGAAGGCCGACTGGTTCGACTACTCCACCATCCGGGAGCAATGCGAAAAATTCAAAGAACAGGGCGTGGCTATCTGCTTCGGTACGGCCGGGGACATGGACTTCGTCAACAGCATCGCCCGGGCCCGGGGCACCGAGCAGGTGCTGATGGACCTCTTCACGGACGATCCGGTTTACCTGGCCATCATGGAGGCCCGCTTCCAGTTCTACTACGACATGCACGAACGCGTGTTGCAGGAGGGCGGGGGCCTGATCGACTTCACCCACATCGGGGAGGACCTCGGCACGCAGGGCGCCCAGTTGTTCAGCGACGAGATCTTCGAAAAGCATTTCGCCCCCAAACTAGGCAAATACTTCGACATGGTGCACCGCTACGGGGCACGCTCGATGATGCACATGTGCGGCTGCGTGCGGGCCTTCCTGCCGCGGCTGATCGAGCTGGGGCTCGACGTCTACGACGTGGTCCAGCCCACGACGCCTTCGATGGACATCGCGGTGCTGCATCATGATTTCGGCGACAAGCTCTGCTTCTGCGGCAGCCTCTGCGTGCAGTCGACCCTGGCCTGGGGCACTGTGGAGGATGTCGAGCGGGAGGTCGAACGCCGCAAGGCCCTCTTCCCCAAAGGCGGCCTTTTCCTGGGCCCCTCGCACGCCATCCAGGTGGGCAGCCCCATCGAGAACATCATCGCCCTCTACAAAACCGCCGGATCGCTCAACGAGACGATCGACGAGAGCATCCTTTCCGCAGGTGAAACGCAGGAGGAGGCCAAGGTGAATATGTCGAAGTTGTTCTAACCTGAATCCAAGAAATAAGATAGGCCGCTCCTGTGGGGCGGCCTATCTTATTAGAACCCGTTTGGGCTTCGGGACGGCGCTGTGCATAGCGTACGATATGTGCAGCGGATTAGTAGACTTCGACTAAGGTTGCAATCCGCTTGGCCTTGTCCCGCAGGGCATCCAGGTCCGAGCCGTTGGGTGCGTAGCAGAGCACGACTCCCATGCGCCGGTTGAGCCGCGTGGTGGGTTTTCCGAAGATGCGCAGGTAGGTGCCCTTCTCTTTGAGCACCTCCGAGACGCCCTTGTAGCGGGGTTCCTCCTCCTTGGCGATGCCCGAAAGGATCACCGCGCTGGCGCCCACGCGCTCCTGGTCGATCTCCGGGATGGGCTGCCCGAGCAGGGCGTGCAGGTGGAGTTCGAATTCGTTGAGGTTCTGGGTCCCCGCCAGGGTGACCATGCCCGTATCGTGCGGACGCGGGGAGAGTTCCGAGAAATAGACCCCGTTTTGGCGGCTCAGGAAAAACTCGACGCCCCAGAGGCCCGCGCCTCCCAGGGCCCGGGTCACCTTGTCGGCCATATCCTGAGCCTCCTTCAACTGCGCCGGCTCGATGGGGGCCGGCTGGAAACTTTCACGGTAATCGCCCCCCTTCTGGACGTGCCCGATGGGCGGGCAGAAGAGCGTGGGTCCTTCTTTTTGGGTGACGGTCAGCAGGGTGATCTCGCTGTCGAAGTCGATAAACTCCTCGACGATCAGCTCGCGGATATCGCCCCGGCTCCCGCTGCATCCGTACTCCCAGGCTTTCTGAAGTTCGTCGGCGCCGCGCACCAGCGACTGGCCTTTTCCGGAGGAGGACATCAGGGGTTTTACGACACAGGGGAAACCGATCTTTTCAGCCGCTTCCACAAATTCCTCGTAGGTCTTGGCGTAAAAGTAGGCCGCCGTCCTCAGCCCCAGCTCCCGGGCCGCCAGGTCACGGATGGCCTTGCGGTTCATGGTGAAATTGACCGCCCGGGCGCTGGGCACCACCTGGATGCCCTCCTTCTCGAAATCATACAGGCGTTCGGTGCGGATGGCTTCGATCTCCGGGACGATGATGTCAGGGGTGTGCTTGCGCACCGCCCGGGCGAGGGCCTCGCCGTCGAGCATGTCGAAGACCTCGGATCGGTCGGCCACCTGCATGGCGGGCGCGTTGGGGTAGCTGTCGCAGGCCACGACGTACACGCCCTGGCGTTGGGCCGCGATCACGAATTCTTTTCCGAGTTCACCGGAGCCCAGCAAGAGTATCTTTTTCATGCAAGGGAGCTAATTAAGGTATTCGTAGTAGGCAATCTGGTAATAGTCCGACTCGCCCGCGACATACTGGTTGGCCTGCACCGGGAAGCCCCCCTCGTAGCGGTAGGTATAGGCCGAGGCATTGAACCGGGTTTCCCCGTTGTACCGGGAAATCGACTCCATGCTCAGCGGGTTGTTGCGCGAAGCCGAGAACGGTTCCACCACCATGGCAGGCATACCGCTGCAGTAGGGATTGCTCTGGTCATCGTAAGTATAGGTATAGGTCTGGGTAGCCGGCCCATCATCCCGGTAGCCGGTCATGATCTGCCGGACGACATTGCCTCCCTCGTATTCGAAGCGGACGTCATCGAGCAATGGGCGGACCGCCCGGGTGGCCGGTTCATCGGACGGAAGCGTAGGAAACAGAAATTTCATCACGGCCTCCCCGAGGCGCTCGGCTGCACCCTCCGGCAAGGAGCCTTTGACCCCTACGTCCGAGACTCTGATCCGGGTGATGTAGCCGCCCTGGTGCTCCAGGACCTCCAGAAAGGCACCCGTCTGGCCGTCGTAGGAGAAGTCGATCCGCCGGAGTTCTTTCCCTTGGTACACAAACAGGGCCTGCATATTTTCCGAAGAGAGCGACGCGATCCGGTTTCCCTGGTAGGTAAAGAGAACCGGCTCGGTGTCATACGCATTCAGGATGCTGACCAGGCGGTCGCCCTCCCAGGTCCAGGTCTGGTTGAGGTCCTTGCCCCAGGACTCTCCGTTCAGGACGGTTTCGATATAGACTTTCGAGATTTTCCGGGCCGGGTTGTAGGTTCCGTCCTGGATTCCGGCGGGATCATCCTTGCTACAGGCGGTGGCGGCCAGTAAAAAAGCGGCGGCCAATAAAATTATTTTTTTCATTTTCTGGAGAGATTAGAGATATTCGTAGTAGGTAATGCCAAGAAAGTCCGATCCTCCGGCGAAATACCGGTTAGCTTGCACCGGGAAGCCCTTTTCGTAGAGGTAGGTATAGGCGACGGCACTGAACCGGACTTGTCCGTTGCCCTCGGAAAACACCTCCTCCATCAACGGGTTGTTGCCCGAAGGGGAGAAGAGCTCCAGGGTGGCGAAAGGCAAACCACTGCAAAAAGGATTGTTCTGGTTATCGTAGGTAGAGGTAATGGTTATCACTTCCCCGTCCTCTTGGCCGGACCTAATCTGCCGGACGATATTGCCATCCTGATAAACGAAGCGGACATCCTCCAACGTCCCTCCGGATGCCCGGGTCTGCAGCCCTTCGAAAGGAAAAAGAGACAGAGAAGGGAAAAAGAGCTTCGTAAGGACATCCCCCAGACGGTCGACCGCTCCCTCCGGCATGGATGAAGTTCTGGCCGCCGTCTGCAAGAACCTAACCCAGGTAATGTAACCGTCCTGGTGCTCCAAAACCTCCATGATGGTCTCCGATTGGCCCCCAGAAGTCAGATCGACCCGCTGAAGCAGTTTCCCTTGATAGATAAAAAGGAACTGCACGTCTTCCGTGGTGATCGACACGACCCGATCCCCATCGTACGAAAAGAGAATCGGTTCGGAAGCGTAGGCATACTGTATGTGGATCAAACGATCACCGTTCCAAGTCCAGGTCTGGGCAAGTTCCTTGCCCTGGGATTCCCCATTCCAGAACGTTTCCTTATAGATTTTTGAGATTTTTCGGGCCGGGTTATAGGTTCCGTCTGGGATGCCGGGATCATCTTTGCTGCAACTCGTGGTCGCCAGCAAAAAAGCGGCGGCCAGTAAAAGAATTTTTTTCATCGTTCTTCTATTTGATTATTAAATATTCTGAGACAAAGGTAGTTCTTTTTTCATCCGGGCCTCCTCCCGCACAATCTCCGCCGCGCGTTGCGAGGGCATCATCTCGGGAAGGCGCAGGCGCTGCAAAATCTCCCGTGCCTCCGAAACCTGCTCTTCGGCGCGCTTGGGGGAGCCGAGCAATTCCAGTGCGCAGGGGGCGATCAGCTCGGCCCGGCAGTTGTGCAGCACGAATTCGGGGATGATCTCCCTATCGGCCATCAGGTTGATCAGGTTGGCGAAGCGGATTTTTACCAGCAGCCTGGCGGCCAGGTTCGACAGCGCGTTGAACTTGTAGGCGATCAGGTGGGGCACCCCCAGGGCGGCCAACTCCAGCGAGACGGTGCCCGACTTGGCCAGGGCGAAGCTACTGACGCTAAAGGCGCAGTAGCGGTCTTCGGGGCCCGTGACCACCCTCACCGGAAAGTCCGTGGAGGCAAAGGCCTTGCGGACGCGCTGCTCGACTCCGGGAACGGTGGGGATCACCACGTAGAAATCACCATAGGCGGCCTTGATCGTTTCGAGAACCTCCTGGAAAATGGGGATCAGTTTGTTGATCTCGCTGCGGCGGCTGCCGGGCAGCACGCAGAGGACGCGGGCTTCTTCGGGGATCTCCAGCCGGCGCCGGAAATCGGCCCCGTCGCAGTGCAGGGCCGCCGTGCGTTCGATCACCGGATGGCCCACGAAATCGCAGCGCAGGCCGTAGGGCTCGAAGAAGCGGCCCTCGTCGGGCATCAGCGTCATCAGGCGGTCCACCAACTTGGAGACGTTCTTGGCCCGGCCTTTTTTCCAGGCCCACACCTGGGGGGCCACGTAATGCACCATCGGGATGGTCACGCCCATCTTGCGCAGCTTGGTCAGCAGGGAGCTCACGAAGCCCCAGCTGTCGACCGTCACGATCACATCGGGCTGCCAGGCGGCGATGTCCCGGGCCGTCTCGCGGATGCGGCGCAGGATCAACCTCAGCCGGGGCAGCACCTCAAAAATGCCCATCACCGAGATTTCGGCGATGTCGAAGCGGCTCTCCAGCCCGCAGGCGGCCATGCTCTCGCCCCCCACGCCCCGGAACTGCACGCCCGGTTCTTGCTCCGCCAGGGCTTTCATCAGTCCCGCGGCCAACAGGTCGCCCGAAGGCTCTCCCGCTACCAGGTAAATCTTCATGATTTTTTCAAGGTTTATCTACTCCCGCAAAGCGAGTAATTGATCTAAGTAGGTTCGGTCGTTGTAGAGCCGGGGCACCTTGTTCTGCCCGCCCACCTTGCCGCGCGATTGCATCCACCGGTAAAACGTCCCCTCGGGCAGGGGCGTCAGCGTGGGCGACAGCAGGGTGGTATTCTTGAAGCGCTTGGCCTCGTAGTCCGAGTTGACCCGCTGCAAACCCTTATCCAACAGCTCGGTAAACTGATCCAGGCTCTCCGGCTCGCGGCTGAATTCCACCAACCATTGATGAGAACCTTGGCTGCGGTCGCCCATGTAGACGGGCCCGGCGGTGTAGTCGCTGATGCGGGCGCCGGTCGCCTCGCAGGCTTCGTGCAGGGCCGTCTCGGCGTTGTCGATGATGATCTCCTCGCCGAAGGCGTTGATAAAGTGCTTGGTGCGGCCCGTGATCTTGAACTTGTAGGGCGAGGTGGAGGTGAATTCCACCGTGTCGCCGATCTGGTAGCGCCACAGCCCGTTGCAGGAAGAGATGATCAGGGCGTAATTTTCCCCCGTGCGCACCCCTTCCAGGGGCACGGCCTTCGAGGTGTCGTGCAGGGAAGAGACCGGCAGGAACTCGTAAAAAATTCCGTAGTCGAGCATCAGCAACATGTCGTCCCGGCCGGGTTCGTTCTGGATGCCGAAAAAGCCCTCGGAGGCGTTGTAGGTCTCGAGGTACTTCATCTGCTCCGAGGGGAAGATGCGCTGGTACTGGCTGCGGTAGGGCTTGAAATTCATCCCGCCGTGGATGAACAATTCCATCTCGGGCCACACCTCCAGCACGTTGTCCTTGCCGGTGTATTCGAGAATTTTGTTGAGCATGACCAGGTTCCAGGAAGGCACCCCGGCGAAAGCCGTGATGCGCTGCCCCACGGTCTCGGCGCAGATGGCCCGCACCTTCTCCTCGAAATCGGGAATCAGGGCGGTGGCCGTTTTGGGCGCGCGGCGCCAGTCGGCCCACTTGGGGGTGTTTTCGATGAGGATGGCCGACAAGTCGCCCTCCTGGGCGCGGCCCCCCGTGCTTTCGAGGCGGTGGCTGCCCCCCAGGGTGAGGGTTTTGCCCGAAAAGACTTTACTGCGGGGATAGAGCGCCGCGAAAAAGCTGACGACATCCATCGGGCCCCGCAGGTGGCACTCGCGAAGGCCATCTTCCGTTACGGGGATAAACTTGCTCCGGGAACCGGTCGTGCCCGAGGACTTGGCGAACCAATCGACCCCTCCGGGCCAGGTGACGTTCTCCTCCCCGCCGCGGCTGCGGGCGATCAGGCCCTCGAAGGCCTCGTAATCGGTCACCTCCACCCGGGCGGCGAACTGCTCCGGGGTGCGGATCTTTCCGAAGCCGTGCCGGCGGCCGAAGTCGGTATCCCGGGCCTGGGCCAGTAATTTTTCGAACTGATTGTGCTGGACCTGCACCCCGTGCTGCATGAAAAAGTCGATCTCCCCGCGGCGGTGCGCGAAAAACAGATTGACGATCTGGGTAGTCAGTGACATCGTTCCTATGGGTTTGAAAGTTGAAACATCCGTTCGGCGTTGCGGGTCGTGGCCCCGGCCACTTCCTGAGGCGAGAGGCCCAGCAATTCGGCCACCCGGTCGCATACGAGAGACAGGTAGGCGCTCTCGTTGCGCTGCCCGCGGTGGGGCGTCGGGGGCAGGTAGGGCGAGTCGGTCTCCAGCAGCAGGTCGCCCGGCTCCATGCGGGGCAGCCATTGGGCCAGGGCCGATTTTTTGTAGGTCACCGGCCCGCCGATCCCGAAGAGGAATCCCCCCTGCTCCTTCAGGCGCAGGTAATGCTCTTCGGTGCCCGAAAAACTGTGCAGCACGCCCCGCAGGGCGGTGCCGCGGAACTCGGCGAGCAGCTCGCACATCTCCTCCCAGGCGTCGCGGGTATGGAGCACCAGGGGCAGGTCATACTGCAAAGCCAACTGAGCCTGCGCCCACAGGGCCTCGGTCTGCTCACGAAGAAAATCCTTGCTCCAGTAGAGGTCCAGGCCCGTTTCGCCCACCGCCACGAAGCGAATCCCCTGCGGAGGCGACGCCAGCAGCGTTTCCACAAGCCCCAACTCCTCCCGCCAGCGGGGATTGTCGTTCACCGAGGTGGGATGCAACCCCATCATGGCGTAACACACACCGGGCTGGGAGCGCACCAGAGAGAAAAGGGCCTCATGAGAGTCGCTGTCGATGGCCGGGCAGAGCATTTTTCCGACTCCGGCCTGCCGGGCCCGAAGCAGGACTTCGTCCCGGTCGGCATCGAAAGCTTCGTCGTAAAGGTGGCTATGGGTGTCTATAAGCATGAATACTATACTAAAAACCTCCCTGTGGCGGGACCAGGGCTGTGCATAGCGTGCGTCAATTTTTGCTTATCGTCCGAAGGTCCAGCCCGGAGCGTACTTGAAGTACGTGAGGACTGGGGCAAGGAGGATAAGTGAAAAGCGGCGTGCGATATGCGCAGCCCCCTAGAACTGGAAGTAAATGAAGGGCTGTATCTCGGATGACTTGATTAGCATCACTCCCCAAATCAGCGCGGCGATCAACATCGCCTGAAACACAACCGGCATCCGGGTGACCAGGTTCTGCCCCCAGGCCTCGGCCTTGGTGGGCAGCAGGTGCAACAGATAACCCACGCCGATCAGCGCAAAAATCGCACCATAGCCCGAGACCACCTGAGGAATCATCGCCCAGCGGAAGTCAGTGAATATCTGCGAGAAGACCTGCATCCCGGTGGTCGTGTCGGCCGCCCGGAACATGATCCAACTGGCGCAAACAAAGTTAAAGGTAATAAAAATTCCGATCACCCGCCTCCACCGCGGCATATCCATGCCCTGGGGCTTGAATCCCGGGAAGCGGCTCATCACGGCCTTGTGCACCGCCAACCCCAGCCCGTGCCAGCCCCCCCAGAGGACGAATCGCCAGGCCGCCCCGTGCCAGAGACCACCCAGGAGCATGGTGATGAAGAGGTTGAGGTAGGTGCGGGCCTTGCCCTTGCGGTTGCCGCCCAGGGAGATGTAGAGGTAATCCTTCAGCCAGCTCGACAGCGAGATGTGCCAGCGGCGCCAGAATTCGGTGATGGAGGCCGACTTGTAGGGCGAGTCGAAGTTGACGTGGAAGCGGAAGCCCAGCAGCAGGGCGATGCCGATGGCCATGTCCGAGTAGCCCGAGAAGTCGCAGTAGATCTGCAGGGCGTAGCCGTAGACCCCCATCAGGTTCTCGAAGCCGCTGTACAGCAGGGGGTCGTCGAAGATGCGGTCGACGAAATTGAGGCTGATGTAATCCGAAATAATGGCCTTTTTGAAAAGCCCGCCCAGAATCAGGAAGATCCCCCGGCCAAACATCTCGCGGTCGACCACCAGCGGATTTTTGTAGATCTGCGGAATAAAATCCCGGGCCCGGACAATGGGCCCGGCCACCAACTGGGGGAAGAACGAGAGGTAGAAGAGGTAGTCGATCCACTGGTAGACCGGCTCTATGCGCTCGCGGTAGACGTCGATGATGTAGCTCATCGACTGGAAGGTGAAAAACGAGATGCCCACGGGCAGAAAGATGTTCTGGAAATCGAGCCAGTGATGGCCCGAGAGGCCGTTGATCGCCTCGATGAAGAAGTTGGTGTACTTGAAGTAGCACAGCATCCCCAGGTTGAGGCTCAGGCTCAGCGTCAGCAGCCAGCGTTTGGCGCGGCGCGTGGCGGCCCGGGCGATGAAATGCCCGATCGTAAAGTCCGAGAACGAAAGCCCCAGCAGCAGCAGGACGAACATCCCGCTGGTCTTGTAGTAGAAAAAGAGCGAAAAACAGGTGATGTAGAGGATGCGCAGGACCACCGTCCGCCGCATGAACTGGTAGAAGAAAATAAAGACCAGAAACAGGAACAGGAACAGCCCGCTGCTGAAAATCAGCGGCGACGAAGGGTCGTAGACGAGCAACGATTGGAGCTTATGAAGAATCAACGACAGGTCGGGCATGGGGCTGTTTGTCCTCGGCGGATATCCTTTCCGGGAAAGGCGGTGCCGGCAGACGCCGCAAAATTAACCGTTTTTCGGAAATAATCGCCGGAATTATCGTTTATTATCTTGCTCGATCAAGGCGAGCAGGGCGTCGAGGGCTTCTTCGCGGGGCAGGTTGCGGCGCACGGCCTCACGGCCCCGGTAGAGCGTCACCCGGCCGGGGCCCGCCCCCACGTAACCGTAGTCGGCGTCGGCCATCTCGCCGGGCCCGTTGACGATGCAGCCCATCACGGCGATGCGCACCCCGGAGAGGTGGGCCGTGCGGGCCTTTACCTGAGCCAAGGTCCCTTCCAGGTCGTAGAGCGTGCGCCCGCAGCCGGGGCAGGCGATGTACTCGGGACGGGAAAAACGGACCCGGGCGGCTTGTAAAATGGCCAGACCGAGGGCGGAAATATCCTCCCGGGAAACGGGTCCCTCGTTTTCGATCCACAAGCCGTCCCCGTAGCCGTCCAGAAAGAGGGGGCCCAGGTCTGCGGCGGCCTTGATCTGCAAGGCCTCCAGGGAAGATTCTTTGTAAGAGCGTTTTATGATGACCGGATTGTTCTTTCCGAGGCGCTCCATTTCCAGGAAGAAGGCGCGCTGCTCGGCCACGCCGTGGGGATTATCCGTGGTGAGCACCACCAGGGCCTCTCCCGGGATGTTTTTTACAGTATGTATGTCAGCTACATAGACTTGCTTTTGGGCCCCCTCTGAAAATTCTTCCCAGAGCAGGGGCGTGTTGGTTCCCCCCACCCCTTGCACCGTTTGGGAAACCCGGCGGCGGTATTCGTAAGGGTGGTAGAGCGTCTCGTCCACCGTAGGAATTTCGGGATGCCCCGCCCGGTCGGCAAAATAATCGGCCAACTGCCGGGCGACCGGAATCTCCCGCTCGGGAGCCTCGGTCAGCGAGACGCGGATCGTGTCCCCCAGCCCGTCCGCCAGCAAGGCTCCGATGCCCACGGCCGACTTGACCCGGCCCTCCAGCTCGTTGCCCGCCTCGGTCACGCCCAGGTGCAGGGGATAGTCCATCCGTTCGGCGCGCAGGGTGGCCGCCAGCAACCGGTAGGCCTGTACCATCACCCGCACATTGCTCGATTTGAGGGAGATAACGACGGCGTGAAAATCGCGCTCCCGGCAGAGATTCAGGTATTCCATGGCCGAGGCGACCATCCCCTCCGGCGTGTCCCCATAGCGTTCGACGATCTCCGGAGCGAGCGAGCCGTGGTTCACCCCGACGCGCAGGGCCACGCCCCGCTCCCGGCAGATGCGGAGCAACTCGTCGAAGCGGCCGCCCGAATCCCGGAAATTCCCGGGATTGATCCGCACCTTTTCGACGTGCCGGGCCGCCTCCAAAGCCGCCTCGGGTCGGAAATGAATATCCGCCACCAAAGGCACCGTGCAGCCCGCAGCGCGCAACTCCCGGTGAATGTTTTCCAGGTTGGCCGCCTCCCGGACCCCCTGGGCCGTCAGGCGTACCAACTCCCCGCCTGCCTCCGCGATGCGCCGGATCTGGGCCACACTCGCGGCCGTGTCATTGGTGTCCGTATTGGTCATCGACTGCAGCCGGACAGGATTATCCCCGCCTATAGCAGTCTCCCCTACACGAACCGCTCTCGTAGGACGCCGGGAGTACACAGTCAAGGAATCGCAAAACTTTTTCATGTCCGAACTCTGTGTTTACAAGATATGCAATTTTGCGAACTTTTTGAGCAGGACTTTGGTACCGGCGGGGCCGAAATCGACGGTCAGTTTGGTGTCGTTGGTCCACTCTTCGATGGCGGTGATGGTGCCGACTCCGAATTTTCCATGTTCTACGCGCATGCCTACGGCGTAATCGCCGGAAGAAGCGACAGAGCCGGGACTGGTGGGAGCGGCGGCCGGGGCCTCGGAGGGCCTGGCGGCTCCCATAGCGCGGAAGCGGGATTCTGGGCGGGGAGGAGGTTGCATCCGGGCGGGCTGGTTCTCGCGGGGCTCTTTGGGCGGGTAGTAGGTGCGTGGGGCATCGGGGTTGGGGCGGCGTCCGGAAGCTCCGGAGCCTCCGGCGCGGTAGCCGCCTTCCTGGGTGCTTCGTCCTCCGGGGCGGTAAGGTCGGCGGGGAGTGGCCTCGGCAGCGGCGTCACCCTCTTCCGGGGCCTCCGGGGTGTCGAGGTCGAAGGCGATCTCGAGGTATTTGGGATCGATCTCCGAGAGGAAGCGGCTGGGGCGGCTGAAGGTCATTTCGCCCCACTTGAAGCGGGATTCCGCAAAGCTCAGCACGGCGGCTTTCTTGGCCCGGGTCAGTGCCACGTAGAAGAGGCGGCGCTCCTCCTCGAGGCCCTCGGGAGAGCCCAGGGTCATCAGGCTGGGAAAGAGGTTTTCCTCCAGGCCCGCCACGAAAACGTACTGGAACTCGAGACCCTTGGCGGCGTGCACGGTCATCAAGGTCACCTTGTCCTGGTCCTCGGCCTTGTCGTTGTCCATGTCGGTGAGTAGCGAGACGTTCTGCATCCACTCCTCGATACCCACGACGCTCTGGGTTTCTTCGCCCGCTTCTTCGGCGAGGCGGTTCTGTTCGTCGCAGTAGACGCGGATGGAGTTGATGAGTTCCTCCAGGTTTTCGAGGGCGCTGATCGCCTCGGGGCTCTGCTGCATCTTGTAGGAGCCGATCAGGCCCGAGCGGGTGGCGATCTCCAGGCCCAGGGTGTGGGCCTCCATCGTGGCCCGGGCGGCGGACATTTCGCCGATCAGGGCGGCGAAGGCGGCGACTTTCTTGCCCGAGGCCCCGGCCAGTTCCATCTCCGCGGGGTCGAGGGTGCTGACAGCTTCCCAGAGGCTTAGGTTCCGCTGCTGGGCCGACTCGGCGATCTTGCCCACGGTCACATCCCCGATGCCGCGCGCCGGGGTGTTGATGACCCGGCGGAAAGCCTCGTTGTCGCGGGGATTGATCACCAGGCGGATGTAGGCCAGCAGGTCCTTGATCTCCTTGCGCTGGTAAAACGAAAAACCTCCGTAGATTTTGTAGGGGATGCGCCGCGTTTGCAGGCTTTCTTCCAGGGCCCGGCTCTGGGCGTTGGTGCGGTAGAGCATGGCCATCTCGTGGTAGGGGACCCCCTCGCGGGCGGCCGTTTGGATTTCCCCGGCCAACAGCGAGGCTTCCTCGCGATCGGTGTAGGCTTTCAGTACTTTTATCAACTCCCCGGTCTCGGCGGCCGAAAAGGATTTTTTTCGGATCTGGCGCTGGTTTTTCTCGATGACGCTGTTGGCCGCGTCGACGATGGTCTGGGTCGAGCGGTAGTTTTGTTCGAGTTTGAAGAGCTTGGCGTTGGGAAAATCCTGCTGGAATCGGAGGATGTTTTCGATTTTGGCCCCCCGGAAGGAGTAGATGCTCTGGGCGTCGTCGCCCACCACGCAGACGTTTCCGTATTTTTCGGCCAGACGGCGCACGATCACGTACTGGGCGTAGTTGGTGTCCTGGTACTCGTCCACCAGGATGTACTGGAACTGCTCTTGGTAGCGGGCCAGGGCCTCGGGATGATCCCGGAACAGGATATTCGTAACTAAAAGTAAATCATCGAAATCCATCGCTCCATTTTCGCGGCAACGCAGGGTGTAGAGGCGGTAGATCTCCTGGAAGCGGGGGATGCGCTGTTCACGGTCCTCGGTCAGCAGCGAAGAGTTGGCAGCGTAGGCGTCGGGGGTGATGAGGTTGTTCTTGGCGCGGCTGATGCGCGCGGCGATCACGTTCACCTTATAGGTTTCCTCGTCGAGTTCCAGGGCGCGGATCACCAGCTTGACCATGTTTTTGGAGTCGGCGGCGTCGTAGATCGTAAAACTCTGGGGGTAGCCCAGCAGGGGGGCTTCGGTGCGCAGAATGCGGGCGAACAGGGAGTGGAAGGTGCCCATCCACAGGCCGCGCACCCGCTCCGGGGGGACCATCGTGGCGATTCGCTCGCGCATTTCGCGGGCGGCTTTGTTGGTAAAGGTCAGCGCGAGGATATGCCCCGGGACGACGCCCTGCTGCAGCATGTAGGCGATGCGGGAGGTGAGCACCCGGGTTTTGCCGGAGCCGGCCCCGGCGATGATCAGTGAAGGGTGCTGGTAATTGACGACCGCGTCGCGCTGGGCCTGATTGAGGGAGGTTAATAAGTCGCTCACGAATATCGTTGTTCTAAATAAGGAGAAACAAAGGTAGGATATTTTGCTGAAAACTCCGGGGCCGGGCCCGAAAGGAGGCGGCTCGGCAATCTTTTGCGGGCAAGCACACAACGATTGCTCTCGCCTTTCACTATATTTGGGAAAAATATCATAAATTTGCGTGTTCTTCGTTTTGCATAAGGAACGGAAGGATTTTCAGAGAGGATCGGAAACAAATAATTTCCCCATATGGAAGTAATCAATATTAAAGAACTCAACGAACGCATCGAGCGCGAAAGCGTCTTTGTGGACACCCTGGGCATGGAGATGTCCAAGGTGATCGTAGCCCAGAAACACCTGGTGGACACCCTGCTGATCGGGTTGCTCTCCGACGGGCACATCCTGTTAGAAGGCGTGCCGGGCCTGGCCAAGACGCTGGCCATCACCACGCTGGCCAAGTGTGTGGACGCCCACTTCAGCCGCATCCAGTTCACCCCCGACCTGCTGCCCGCCGACCTGCTCGGGACGCTGATCTACTCCCAGAAGAACGAGGAGTTCCTGGTGAGAAAAGGCCCCGTGTTCGCCAACTTTATCCTGGCCGACGAAATCAACCGCTCTCCCGCCAAGGTGCAGAGCGCCCTGCTGGAAGCCATGCAGGAAAAACAGGTCACCATCGGCGACCAGACCTACCCATTGCCGAAACCCTTCCTGGTGCTGGCCACGCAGAACCCCCTCGAGCAGGAGGGAACTTATCCCCTGCCCGAAGCCCAGGTGGACCGTTTTATGCTCAAGGCCCGCATCGGCTACCCCCGCAAGCAGGAGGAGCGCGAGATCATGCGCCTGAACCTCGAAGGGGCCGGGCTTCCCGAGCCCAACCGGGTCATCTCGCCCGAGGACGTGATGTCGGCCCGCCAGGTGGTGCGCGACGTCTACATGGACGAGAAGATCGAAAAATACATCGTGGACATCATCTTCGCCACCCGCGAGCCCGCCGAGTACAACCTCGCTTCGCTCTCGGCGCTGATCAGCTACGGGGGATCGCCCCGCGCGAGCATCTCGCTGGCCAAGGCGGCCAAGAGCTACGCCTTTATCAAGCGCCGGGGCTACGTGATCCCCGAGGACGTGCGGGCCGTCTGCCACGACGTGCTGCGCCACCGCATCGGCCTGACCTACGAGGCCGAAGCCGAGAACGTCACCTCCGAGGAGATCATCACCGAGATCCTCAACCACGTCGAAGTACCCTAAAAAGGACTTTTTTCGGAAAAATGACTGAAACCAGCAACGATATCCTCAAGCAAGTCCGCCGGATCGAGATCAAGACCCGGGGCCTGAGCAACGAGATTTTCGCGGGCAAGTACCACAGCGCCTTCAAGGGCCGCGGGATGGCCTTCGCCGAGGTGCGCGAGTACCAGGTGGGGGACGACATCCGCGACATCGACTGGCACGTGACCGCGCGGAGCCGCTCGCCCCACATCAAGACCTACGAGGAGGAGCGCGAGCTGACGATGATGTTGCTGGTGGACGTGAGCGCCTCGCGGCTCTTCGGCACCACGACCAAGATCAAGAAGAACATGATCACCGAGATCGCCGCCGTGCTGGCCTTTTCGGCCGCGCAGAACAACGACAAGGTGGGCTGCCTGTTCTTCAGCGACCGGGTCGAGAAATTCATCCCTCCCAAGAAGGGCCGGGCCCATGTGCTGATGATTATCCGCGAGCTGATCGATTTCAAGCCCGCCTCAACGGGGACTTCGCTCTCGGAGGGGCTGCGCTACCTGACCGGGGTGCTCAAGAAGCGGAGCACGGCCTTCCTGCTCTCGGACTTTATGGACACCGACCCCGAGGGGGAGCCCCGCTTCGAGGAAGCCCTCAAAATCGCCTCCGGCAAACACGACCTGGTGGGCATCCGCGTCTACGACCGCCGCGAGGTGGAGCTGCCCGACGTGGGCATCGTGGAGCTGCGGGACGCCGAGACGGGCGAGCGGGTCTGGGTGGACAGTTCTTCGCGCTCCGTGCGCGAGGCCTACGGCCGCCACTGGGACCGCACCCAGGAGGCGATCACCCGGACGCTCAACCGCAGCCGGGTGGACAATGCGCTGATCGCCACGGGGGAAGACTATGTGAATGCATTGATTAAATTGTTCAAACGACGTTAAACGAGTGATCCGTTTTTTCCGACATAGCCTGGTTTTATTGTTGCTCGTTGCCGCGGGCACGCTCCATGCCCAGGAAGTCACCCCGGAAGCAGGAACCCCTTCCGTAAAAATCCGCTTTTCGACGGACAGCATTATGTTGGGGGACCGCTTCGGCCTGCACATCGAGGTGGACAAAGACCTGATGCAGCTGCTCGAATTCCCGACGTTCGACAACGGGCGCCTGGCCGACTCGGTGGAGATCGTCACCGAAGGCCCCGTCGACACGCTCTCTCGCGAAGGCCGCCGGATGGTCCTCGCGCGCGACTACACGCTCACCTGCTTCGAGCCGGGGCGCTACAACATGGGCCGCTTCCCGCTGCTGCTGATCGACAAAAACATCGTCGATACGATTTGGAGCGTCGATTCGCTCAAGCTGATCGTCGGCACCTTCGAGATCGACACCCTCACCCAGCAGATCCACGACATCAAACCCCAGATCACCACGCCGCTGCGCTTCGGCGAGATCAGCGGCTACCTGCTCTATCTGCTGCTGGGCCTGGTGGTGCTCTCCGCCGCGGCCTACGTGATCATCCGGCTTTTGCAACGCAAACCCCTGCTGGGCGCGGCCGCCCCGCCCGAAGCGCCCCACGTGGCCGCGGTCAAGGCGCTCGAAAAGCTGCACGCTCAAAAACTCTGGCAGAGCGGCAAGCAGAAACAATACTACACGGGGCTGGTGGACATCGTGCGCACCTACATCGAAGGGCGCTACGGTTTTCCGGCCATGGAATACACGTCCTCGGAAATTCTCGCCCGCTTGAGCGAGGAGGAAGTGCCGGGCCGGGCCTTGCAACGCATGGAGAATTTATTGCCGCTGAGCGACTTCGTGAAATTCGCCAAGTTTACGCCTACGGCCGAGCAGAACGAGGACGCCTACGTGGACGCCTACTACTTCGTCGAGGAATCCAAGCCCAGCCAGCAGGAAGAGGCCATCGGCAGCGACCGGGTCGGAAAGGAGGAGGTGCCGAAATGAGAACGTTTTTCATCACCGCGCTGACGCTTTTGCTGGGAACGGTCTTTTCGGCCCAGGCCCAGAAATACCCCGAGCGGCAGGAGATCCGCAAGGGCAACAAGCGCTACGACAAGGGTGACTACCCCGGCTCGGAGGTCTTTTACCTAAGGGCCCTGGAAGCCACGCCGGGCTCGGTGGAGGCGGCCGGCAACCTGGCCGGGGCGCTCTACCGCCAGGAACGCTTCGAGGAAGCGGCCCAGGTGGGGGCCAAGGCGGCCCGCGACTCGATGGCCGGGCCCTACGCTTCGCAGCTCCACTACAACGAAGGCAACGCCCAGTTCAAGCAGCGCAAGTTCGCCGAGGCCGTTGAGGCCTACAAGAACGCCCTGCGGAAAAATCCGGACGACCAGCAGGCCAAGTTCAACCTGGCCTACGCCCAGAAAATGCTCGAGCAGGACAAGAACGGCGGAGGGGGCGGCGGAGGCGACCAGGATAAGGACCAGGACAAAGACAAAGATCAGAACCAGGACCAGAACCAGAACGACAAAGACCAGAATAAGGACCAAGATAAACAGGACCAGAATTCGGAGCCCAAGCCGGACCAGGGCGAACCCAAGCCCGGCGAAGGCCAGCCCCAGGGCGGCATCAGCCCCCAGGAGGCCGAGCGGATGCTGGACGCCATGCAGGGCGCCGAGGACAACACCAAACAGAAGGTGGACGCCCAGAAGGCCAAGGCCGTGGGCCGCTCCGGCAAAAACTGGTAGAAAGATAGATCAATGGATATAGTACGCTTCGTCTCCCCCAACCTGCTGTGGCTGCTGCTCGCGCTGCTGCCCCTGATCGCCTACTACGTGTGGCGGTGCTACCAGGGGGGCGCCTCGCTGGGCATCTCCACCGTCGACGGCGTGCGTCGGCTTCCCCGGGGAGTGAAATACTACCTGCGCCACCTGCCCTTCGTGCTGCGCATCGGGGCCCTGGCGCTGCTGATCGTGGCCCTGGCCCGCCCGCAGAGTTCGCAGAGCCTGTCGAACACCACCACCGAGGGGATCGACATCGTCCTGGCGCTGGACGTCTCGGGCTCGATGCTGGCCCGCGACTTCAACCCCGACCGCATCACCGTGGCCAAAGAGGTGGCCGGGCGCTTTATCGTAGACCGTCCCAACGATCGCATCGGCCTGGTGGTCTTCGCCGGGGAAAGTTTTACGCAGTGCCCCCTGACGACCGACAAGGCCACGCTGCTGAACCTGCTGCGCGAAGTGCGCAGCGGCCTGATCGAGGACGGCACGGCCATCGGCAACGGCCTCTCGACGGCCATCAACCGCCTGCGCGAGAGCCAGGCCCGCAGCCGGGTGGTGATCCTGCTCACCGACGGGGTCAACAACAGCGGGCAGATCGCCCCCCTGACCGCCGCCGACATCGCCCAGAGCCTCGGCATCCGGGTCTACACCATCGGGGTGGGCACCCTGGGCATGGCCCCCTACCCCGTCATGGACATGTGGGGCAAAATTTCCTACCAGCCCATGAAGGTCGAGATCGATGAAAAGGTACTCGGCGAAATCGCCCAAAAAACCGGAGGCCAATACTTCCGGGCCACCGACAAAACAAGCCTCCAGGCCGTGTACGACGAGATCAACACCCTGGAAAAAACCCGGGTCGAGGTCGAGAACGTCACCCGCTACGAGGAGCGCTTTATGCCCCTGGCCCTGCTGGCCCTGGCGCTGCTGTTGGCCGAATTTTTGCTGAGAACCCTCTACCTGAGACGAATCCCTTAATCCGAGAAGCCATGCCGACCAAATTATACGACCGGGTCATTTTCGGGCCGGTGCACAGCCGGCGGCTGGGCCTCTCGCTGGGGGTCAACCTGCTGCCGCTGGACAACAAACTCTGCTCGTTCAACTGTATCTACTGCGAATGCGGCTGGAATCCCAAGGGCCCCTTCCGGCCCCGCTTCAACAGCCGGGAGGAGGTACGCGAGGGACTTCGTTCCAAGCTGCTCGAAATGAGGGAGGAAGGAACGCCTCCCGACGTGATCACCTTCGCCGGGAACGGGGAGCCCACCCTGCACCCCGAATTCGAAGCCATCATCGCCGATACGATCGCCACCCGGGACGAACTTTGCCCCCAGGCGCGCATCTCGGTGCTGAGCAACGCCACCCAGCTCTCCCGCGAAGACGTCCGCCGGGCGCTGCTGCGCGTGGACAACAATATCTTAAAACTCGATTCGGCCTTCGACGAGACCGCCCGGCTGATCGACCAGCCCCGGGGCGCCTACTCGACGGCCGAGACGGTGGAGCGCATGAAAGCCTTCCACGGGCAACTGATCGTCCAGACCCTTTTCCTTCGCGGACAATTCGAGGGACAGCGGGTCGACAACACCACCGAAAAGGAGGTCTCCGCCTGGCTCGAACTTTTGAAAGAGATCGCCCCCCGCAGCGTGATGATCTACTCGATCGACCGCGACACCCCGGCCCCCGACCTGGAAAAAATTTCGGTCGAGGAACTCAAAGGCATCGCCTCCCGGGTCGAAGCGCTCGGCATTCCCTGCTCGGTCTCGGGCGCAACGAATTAAAAAACACATGATAACCCCCGAACAACTCAAGGAACTGGACCGGCGGCGAGAGTCGTTGCATACCCATCTGCACATCGACGAACGGCGCCTGCGCCTCGAGGAGGAGCAGGAGAAAACCGGGGCCCCGGGCTTCTGGGACGACCCTGCGGAAGCCGAAAAACAGCTCAAAAAGGTGGCGGGGATCAAGTTCTGGATCACCGCCTACGACCAGATCGCCAAGGACCTCGAAGACCTGGAAGTAATGCCCGAGTTCGTGCGCGAGGGAATATCCTCGCCCGAAGAGATGGAAGCCCTGTACGGAGAAGCGCTTCAAAGGGTCGAAGCCCTCGAGATGCGCAACATGCTGGGGGGCGAGGAGGACGCCCTGGGGGCCATCCTCGAGATCAACGCCGGGGCCGGGGGCACCGAGAGCCTGGACTGGGCCTCGATGCTGATGCGGATGTACCTGCGCTGGGGCGAGGCCAACGGGTATGAAGTCAAGGTGCTCGACGTGCAGGACGAGGAGATCGGCATCAAGTCGGCCACCCTGGAATTCACGGGCGAATACGCCTACGGCTACCTCAAGAGCGAGAGCGGGGTGCACCGCCTGGTGCGGCCTTCGCCCTTCAACGCCAACAACAAGCGGCAGACTACCTTCGCCTCGGTCTTCGTCTCCCCGGCCGTGGACGACACCATCGAGATCACCGTCAACCCCGCCGACATCGAGTGGGACACCTACCGCAGCGGCGGCAAAGGGGGCCAGAACGTCAACAAGGTGGAGACGGGGGTGCGCCTGCGCCACCTGCCCACGGGCATTATGATCGAGAACACCGAGACCCGTTCGCAGTTGATGAACAAGGAGAACGCCATGCGCATCCTGCGTTCGAAGCTTTACCAGATGGAACTCGACAAACGGATGGAGGTGCAGAACGAGCTGGAGGGCCAGAAGAAAAAGATCGAATGGGGCAGCCAGATCCGCAGCTACGTCTTCGACGACCGCCGGGTCAAGGACCACCGCACGCTGTACCAGACTTCCGATGTCCAGGGGGTTATGGACGGCGAGTTGCTGGGTGACTTTATCAAGGCCTACCTGATGATGACGGGTGGGACCGAGGAATAACGATATTTTTGCTACATTTGTCCCATCACCAAAAAATACTCCGATGAGAATTAACAACTAACAGCCGGACGATTAAACCGGCACCCAGAAGCATCCCTTTCGGTTTAACCGCCTGCACCGCAGGCCTGTTATTTGTTTATCATGAGTATTGTCCTGAGCGATCTTTCTTTTCGCTACCCCAACGAATCGTTTTTGTTCGAACACCTGAACCTTTCCGTCGCCGCACGGGAAAAGGTCTCTATGGTCGGTGCCAACGGTACCGGAAAATCGACCCTGTTACAAGTCATCGCCGGGTGGCTGCCGCCCTCGGGGGGCAGCGTGGCCTGCTCCTCGAAGCCCTATTACGTCCCCCAGCACACGGGGGCGGGCGTGGGCGACGTGGCCGCCCTGCTGGGCATCGCTCCCAAGATCGCCGCCCTCAGGGCCATCGAGAGAGGCAGCGTGGCCCAGAGCGACTACGACACCCTGGGCGACGATTGGGAGATCGAGGCCCGCAGCCGGGAGGCCCTCGCGGCCTGGGGCCTGGGAGAGATTCCCTTCGGCTTCGCGGCCGAAAATCTGAGCGGCGGCGAGCGCAGCCGGGTGCTGCTGGCGGGACTTCTCCTGCACGATCCGCAGGTGGTCCTGCTCGACGAGCCCACCAACCACCTCGACCGCCGCAGCCGGGAGCGGCTCTACGAGATGCTGACCCGGAGCACGGCCACGACGGTGGTCGTCAGCCACGACGCCGAGCTGCTGGAGTTGCTGGATACGACCTACGAACTTTGCCCGCAGGGCCTGGCGCGCTACGGAGGGAATTTTTCGTTTTACCAATCTCAAAAGGCCCTGCGCGAGAACGCGTTGGAAGAGAGCATCCACGAGAGCGAAAAGAGCTTGCGCCTGGCCCAGCGGCAGGAGCGCGAGGCCCGGGAGCGCCAGCAGAAACGCACCGCCACCCAGGGGCAGAAGAACAAGATGCAGGTGCCCCGCATCATGCGCAACACCCTGCGCGACTCGGCCGAAAACACCGCCGCCCGCCTGGGGGACAAGCACAATCAAATTGTCGCCCAGAGCCGGGAAAAGCTCTCTGAACTCCGCTCCCGCCAGCAGCGCCAGAACGAACTGAAGATTAATTTCGACGATTCGGCACTGCATTCTGGAAAATTGCTGGCCGAGGCCGTGGGGGTCGATTTTTCTTATCCGGGAGGCCGCTGGCTCTGGCCGGAAGGGCTCGATTTCAAGCTTTTCAGCCGGGACCGCATCCACATCCTGGGGGACAACGGCAGCGGAAAAACCACCCTGCTGCGCCTGTTGTTGGGCGAACTTGCCCCCACCAAGGGCACGCTGCGCCGCGCGGAATTTTCGCACCTCTACCTGGATCAGCATTATACCCAGGCCGATACGCCGGAAACCGTCTCGGAGCTGGCCCAGCGCCACAACACCGCGCAACTACCGCTTCATGAAGTGAATCTGCGCCTGAATCGCTTTCTCTTTCCCAAGGAGAGTTGGGACCGGGTCTGCTCCACCCTGAGCGGGGGCGAGCGGATGCGCCTGCTGCTGTGCTGCCTGACGATCTCCAACCAGATGCCCGACCTGATCGTGCTGGACGAGCCCACCAACAACCTCGATCTGCAGAGCCTCGCCATCCTCACCGACACCATCCGCGACTACCGGGGGAGCCTGCTGGTGATTTCCCATGACCACCGGTTTGCTCAGCAGATCGGCATTACCGAAGAGTTTGATTTAAACCCCTTTTCCCGCCCGACGGAAGAAGGCTAAATTTTGTTATCTTTGTGTTATCGTCCGGTTTCCGACGGACCTTAACCCGAAAAAATCTTCTACCGCATGAAAAACCAATACGTCTTGGGCGTCGACATCGGCGGCTCGCACATCGCCTGCCAACTGGTCGACCTGACCACCTCCGAGGGGGTCGAAGGCACCTACACCGAAGTCAAGGTCGCCGAGACCGAATCGGCCCAGAAAATCCTGGCCTCCTGGAACGAAGCCCTCAACACCTGCATCGGCAAGGCCGCCGATCGCTCCATCGAAGGCATCGGCGTGGCCATCCCCTCCCCCTTCGACTTTATCGGAGGGATCGCCTTGGCTGAGCACAAGTTCGCCTCGCTCAAGGGGATGAACATCCGGGCCGAGCTGAGCCGCATCACGGGCGTGGACGGCCACCGCATCCGCTTCACCAACGACGCCGCGGCCTTCGGCATGGGCGCCTGGCGCATCAACGGCAAAGGCCGCAACCACCTGATCGGGGTGACCCTCGGCACGGGCTTCGGAGCCTGCTTCGTGGTAGACGGCTGCTACGTCACCTACGGCCCCGGCGTGCCCATCGGGGGCGAACTCTGGGACTTCCCCTTCCGCGGCCAGATCGCCGAGGACTTCGTCTCGACCCGCTGGTTCGAGGGCCGCTTCGCCGAGACCACCGGCATCCGCATCACCGGGGTCAAGCCCATGATCGACTACTACAAGAACGGCGAGTACACCGTGGCCGTCAAGGCCATCTTCGACCAGTTCGCCCGCTCGTTCGCCGAGATCATGCTGCCCTTCCTGACCCGCTTCGAGGCCGACGTGCTGGTCATCGGCGGGGGCATGGTGCTCTCCGAAGAGTTTTTCATTCCCCAGGTAAAACAGTATTTAGCCGAACAGGGAGTTGAAATTCCCATCCTAACCCTGCCCGACACCACCGCCTCGATCATCACCGGCGCGGCGGCCATCTGCGAATAAACACACGGTATGTCTATGAAAAAGATTCTTTTGTTGCTGGGAATAGTCCTGTTGGCCTGTTCTGAAAAACTCGCCGCCCAGAGCGTCGACACGGTGGCCATCCACAGCGCCTCGATGAACAAGGCCGTCAAAAACGTCGTCATCCTGCCCGCGGGCTACGACGCCAAGGCCCAGAGGCCCTACCCGGTGGTCTACCTGCTGCACGGCTACAGCGGCAGCTACGCCCAGTGGATCGGCGTGCGGCCTGAGCTGCCCGGCGACGCCACCGCCCACCGCTGCATCATCGTCTGCCCCGACGGGGGCTACGACAGCTGGTACTGGGACAGCCCCCTGGTGCCCGAATACCGCTACGAGACCTACGTCTCCAAGGAACTGGTCGAATACATCGACTCCCACTACAACACCCTCAAAGACCGCACGGGCCGTGCCATTTCGGGCAACAGCATGGGCGGCCACGGCGCCTTCTGGGTGGCCTTCCGCCACACCGACACCTTCGGGGCGGCCGGGGCCGTGCACGGCGGGGTGGACATCCGTCCCTTCCCTGACAACTGGCGCATGGAGCGCCACCTGGGCCCCTACCACGAAAATCCGCAGCGCTGGGAGGAGCACACGGTCATCAACCAGCTCTACCGCCTCCAGCAAGGCAAGGGCGTGCCCCGCGGCTGGGGCAACGTCAACCTCCAGAAGATGCAGCCCCACCAGTTGGCCATCATCTTCGACTGCGGCACGGACGACTTCTTCTTCGAAGTGAACAAGGCCCTGCACGAGGCGATGCTCTACCGCAACATCGTGCACGACTACACCGTGCGCCCGGGGGTGCACAACTCGCCCTACGGAAGCAACTCGATGAGCTTCCAGATGGTCTTCTTCCACAATTACTTCGAACGCGAAGCCGCCTTCAAGAAAGAAGAGGCTGAGAAAAAATAACCCCTTGAGTACCCTGCGCCACACCTACGCCCTGGAAGCCGAAGCCGCCGGAGACTTCTGGCAACGGATGAACGTCTACCTGCACCTCTACCTCTACGACGAGCAGGGGGCGCAGACGGGCATGCTAAGCGCCGGCAACCGGGAACCGGAAGGCACTTCCTCAGCCGGGGAAGGCACTCCCCTGCGCCTGGAGAGCGCCGCCACCGCGACCCGGATCAAGGCCTGCCTCTACGTGGTGCCAAGAGAAATGCCCGCCTCCCGGCAGGTGGCCGACTCGCCCCCGCTCTCGCTCACGCTTCGCGTGCTGCGCGATGGCGAGACGATCGACACCCTCCCACGCAGGATCAACCCCTGGGGCGGAGACCAGCTCATCGGGTTGGAATACGAATAACGCTTCACGCAGATAGGTGGGCCATCCACTCTGGAGTGGATGGCCCGCCTCGCATTTTGGGTCCCTGGAAATAATTTAACCCCTCTGTACCAATTTGTTCCTAGTTTCAAGATTTTTTACTATCTTTCAACACCCTTCCCCCATAACCTACACCCGATTACTTGATTATGAAAAACCTGTTTTTTTTGTTAGGGCTGGCTATTCTGCTGGCCGGATTGCCTTTAACATCCCACGCTCAAAGTTCCCCTACCCCAACCCTGGATCACAAAGGCGGCGATTTTAGGATCGCCTTTGGCGGCGGTTATGCCTACCGCCTGGGGAAAGCGGAATCATCGGGTTCCAGCTCGTTGGACAACCTGACCAAGGAGATGCGCAGCGGGTATAGCCTGAACATGGACATGCAGTACTACCCCGGACGCGTGGCGGGGATCGGACTCAACCTCAATTATGTTCAGAGCCAAGGAAAAGCTTACGGCATGACCGACCGCCAGAGCGTTATCTACGTCGGTCCGGCATTGGCCCTACGGGCGGACGGCCGGACAGCCATCGGAACGTTTGAGGTGGGCTGCGGCGGACTGTTCCTGACGGATAAAGTATCGGGCTCGTACGGCGGAAAAATCTCCGGTTCCGCCTTCGGCATCCACCTCGGCATGGGAGTCGACTTCAAGGTCACGTCGGGCATGGCGCTCGGAGCCAAGATCTCCTCCGACATCGGCAATGTGAAAAAGATCAAATCAAGCGGATCGAGCACTACCCTGGATAAGGGATGGAGCGCTTCGAGCCTGATGCTCACCGGCTTTATCAGCTTCAGAACCTGGAAATAACCTAATCTCGTCCGATCATGAAACAACTGCTATTGATCCTTTCTTTCCTGGCCCTCTGCTGGACCGGCCAGGCACAGCAACTGGTGCGCGAACCTTCCGAGGGCAAATGCATGGTTTATTTTATCCGGCCTTCGGGACCGGGACCTATGTACAATTTTCAGATTTTCGACGGCCTCAACTTCGTAGGAAAACTAAAAAACAACGGCGTAATCGCTTACGAATGCGACCCGGGACTGCACGCTTTCATCGCCAGAAGCGAAAACAAAGCATTTATAGAGGCCGAGCTGGAAGCCGGAAAAAGTTATGCGATCCGTGCAATCGCCGTCATGGGCTTCTTTTTTGCCCAGGTCAACATGGACCCCCTGGATCCGAATATGAAAAAGTACGACAAACAACGGGACCTCGCGCTGAAAATCCTCGCCAGAAAGAAAGGCACCTCCGTAGTTCAGGGGGAATCGGTCGAAATTTCCGCGGAGGCTGAAGAAGAGGCACCCAGGGAAACAAAAGAAGAAGAAACACCCAGCCAGACATTGGCCCAGTTCGAACGGCTCAAGGCCGAAGGACGGGTCAAATTCCTTACCCTGGAAATGACTTTCGACTTAAGTCCTGAGGAAATTGCGGCCTTGCAACAAGCCGATCCAAACGAAGCAGAAACGGAAGAGATAACGGGATAAAACCCAACCAATCAAAACGGGCGAGTCCAAAAGGACCCGCCCGTTTCTTTGCAATATAGTGGGTAATAAAATGCATCAGCACCAAGGCCGTCCCACCAGGCTGTGCATAGCGTGCGTCAGATTTTGTTCATCATCCGGTTCAAGGAGCGGAGCGTACTTAATGTACGTGAGTACCGCAGAGAGGAGGATGGACGAAAGATGGCGTGCGATATGCGCAGCCGCCCTATCCACACTTGGAGTACCCACAACTCATACACACCGGACAGGAGTTTTGGTAGATCAGGGTTTCCTGGCCACAATTCGGACAGGTCTCCTTGACCTTAGTCCCATTGGGAATGTACTGCTTCAAGGCGCGGGCCACCCCGTTCTTCCAGTTGTTGATGCTCTCCGAGTCGAGTTGCAGCGACTCGATCAACCCCACCACGTCGATGATCGGCATCCCGTTGCGCAGCACGCCCGAGATCAGCTTGGCGTAGTTCCAGAACTCTTCGTCGAAGAGTCGGGAAATGCCCCCGATGGTGTTCGTGTAGCCGTATTTGTCGGTGTACTGGAAGTCGTAGCGTTTGTTGTCGTCGGCATCCTTGACCTTGATGATCACCCCTTTGGTCACTTTCTTGGGGATAAACATGGCGTCTTCCTCCAATTTCCCGGTGAAGATTTCGTAGGGGCGGTCGTTGTAGATGCCCACGAACGAGATCCACTGCTCTTCGCCGTTCTTGAAGCGGACGATGTCGGCGGCCAGCTCGATGGGGCGCTTCAGCGGCGGGTGGTACTCGCCGGAGCCCTCGGAGGCGGTCTCCTTTTTCTTTTCGACCAACACCCCGGCCCGCGAGCCGTCGCGGTAGACGGTCACGCCCTTGCAGCCCGATTCCCAGGCCGTTTTGTAGACCTCTCCGACCAGTTCCTCGGTCACGTCGTTGGGGAGGTTGACGGTCACCGAGATCGAGTGGTCGACCCACTTCTGGATCGCGCCCTGCATCTTTACCTTGCTCACCCAGTCGATGTCGTTGGCCGTGGCCTTGTAGTAGGGCGATTTTTCGACCAGCGCGTCCAGTTCCTCCTGGGTCATGGCCTGCACCTTCGAGAGGTCATAGCCGTTGACCTCGGCCCAGGTGAGAAAATTGTGGTGGAAGACGTTGTATTCCTCCCAGGAGTCGCCCACCTCGTCCACGAAGGTCACCTTAACGTCCTTGTCGCTGGGATTGACCTTGCGGCGGCGGACGTAGAAGGGCCGGAAGACCGGCTCGATGCCCGAGGTGGTCTGCGACATAAGGCTCGTCGTGCCCGTGGGAGCGATCGTCAGCAGGGCGATGTTGCGCCGGCCCGTGGCGGTCATCTGTTCGTAGAGACCCGGATCGGCTTCGCGCAGGCGGCCGATCATGGGGTTTTCTTTTTCTTTCTCCGCCGAGTACATCGGGAAGGGGCCGCGTTCGGAGGCCATCACCACCGAGGAGCGGTAAGCTTCCAGGGCCAGGGTCTTCTGGATTTGCACCGAGAAGTCGATGGCTTCAGGAGAACCGTAGCGCAGCCCCAGGGCGGCCAGCATATCGCCCTCGGCCGTGATCCCGAGGCCCGTGCGGCGGCCCTGGAGGGCCTTGACGCGGATCTTTTCCCAGAGGTTGAGCTCCACCTTGCGGATGTCGTCCTCCTCGGGGTCGGCGGCGATCTTTTCGATGATGGCTTCCACCTTTTCGAGTTCCAGGTCGATGATGTCGTCCATCATGCGCATGGCCTGGGCCACGTGGGTCTTGAATTTTTCGAAGTTGAAGGCGGCCTTTTTGGTAAAGGGCTCGTCGACATAGCTGTATAAGTTGATCGCCAGCAGGCGGCAGCTGTCGTAGGGGCAGAGCGGAATTTCGCCGCAGGGATTGGTCGACACGGTCCGAAAACCCTCGTCGGCGTAGCAGTCGGGCACCGACTCGCGGATGACCGTGTCCCAGAACAACACCCCGGGCTCGGCCGATTTCCAGGCGTTGTGGATGATCTTGTTCCAGAGCGAGCGGGCGTCGATGTCCTTCTCGTACTTGGGCGTGGGGGAGTCGATCGGAAATTGCTGGTGGTACTTTTTCTCATCCAGGGCGGCGCGCATGAACTCGTCGTCGATCTTGATCGAGACGTTGGCCCCGGTCACCTTGCCTTTTTCGACCTTGGCGTCGATAAAGTTTTCGGCATCGGGGTGCTTGACCGACAGCGACAGCATCAGGGCCCCGCGGCGGCCGTCCTGAGCCACTTCGCGGGTGGAGTTGGAGTAGCGCTCCATAAAGGGGACGATGCCCGTGGAGGTCAGGGCGCTATTGAGCACCGGAGAACCCGTGGGCCGGATGTGCGACAAATCGTGCCCGACACCCCCGCGGCGCTTCATCAACTGCACCTGCTCCTCGTCGATGCGGATGATGCCCCCGTAGGAGTCGGCCGGATGGCGGTGCCCGATCACGAAGCAGTTCGAGAGCGAGGCGATCTGCAGGTTGTTGCCGATACCGGTCATGGGTCCTCCCTGAGGGATCACATAGGTGAAATCCTTCAGCAGGCCGTGTACCTCCTGGACGCTCATCGGGTTGGGGTACTTGGCCTCGATGCGGGCGATTTCGGAAGCGATGCGCCAGTGCATCTGCTCGGGCGAGTTTTCGTAAATCTTCCCGAAGGAATCCTTCAGGGCGTACTTGCTCACCCACACGGTGGCGGCCAGCTCATCGCCCTTGAAATAGTTTTTGGACTCGGCTACCGCCTCGGCGTATTCATACTGCTTGAGGGCCGGGGCCTCGGACTTGGTTTGTTTCTTGTCGGACATGGTAAAAAGTGTAATATATCATTTATTTTTTCGTGGGCGGATTGAGCGGCAGGTCGATCCAGGCCAGGTTGATGCCCCGGTTCATGTGGGTCATGTCCTCCCCCGGGGCTCCGTCGTAGAGCATGGCCAGGCGGTCGCCCACGCGGATCACCGAAGGCATGCCGATGCAACCCTTGACCTCTTTGGAGTTTTCGGGATCGAGCACGATGGCCTTGTTGTCCGGGTTCCACTTGTTGAGGTCCTGGCTCCAGTAGACCCAGATGGCATCCGTGTATTCGTGCCCCTCGGGGCTGATGCCGATGTGGTTGGTGAACATGAACCAGGTCTGGTTTGTGGGCTCGAAGTACAACGAAGTGTTTTCGCACTGCTCGATCGAGGGGACGACCGGCTGGGGGTCCACCGTCCAGGGGCCTTCCAGGTCGCGGGTGCGGGCGCAGCCGATCGTGCGCCAGAAGGTGCTGTCCTCGCGGTAAGCCGCCGCCCCGAAGAACATCATATACTCGCCGTCCTGCTCGACGATGTCGCCGGGCGAGGAGGTGTCGCTGTAATAGGTGCCCGGTTCGTTGATAAACGGGATGCGGTCGTAGCGCTTGGTCCAGGGACCGGCCGGATGGGGCCCTTCGGCCATCAACGTAACGTACGGCGTCCCCGGAACCCGGTCGGGGGCCGGGGAGCAGAACTGCGTCCCTACGTAGAACATGTACCACTTGTCGCCGCTCTGGATCAGCCAGGGCGAGGAGGCCGACTTGCTGTCGGGCTGCCCGGGCTCTCCCAGGGTCAGTTGCCGGCCGTGTTTCTCCCAGTTGACCAGGTCGGTGCTGGTGGCCAGGCAGGAGAGCCAGCCCTCGTTGCCGGCCCCGTCGTAATGGAGGTAGTAGACTCCCTCGTACTCCACCACCACGGCCTCGCGGGCGCCGTAAGTGTCGCAACTGTCGGGGCCCGTGCCGCAGGGCATCACCAACCCCCGGTCATCGACCTCGAGGCGCAGAACGGCCTGCGAACGGCCGTCAATATAACTTTCCGGGGCTTTGTACGTTTTTTTGGGCGTGCAGCCCAAAAAAGCCATCGCGATCAGAGAACAAGCGAGAAATTTTTTCATACTTTTCAAGGGTTGGGTGAGAGCAAAAAAACAGCCGGAGCACATTTGGTTCCGGAGGCCGGTTTCTCGGCTGATTTTCTGTATTTACAAAGGTTACGAATGTCGGATGAAAGTAAAAGTCCCCCCGTCGAATCTTATCAAGAAGTTATCAACAAGTGTTTTTATTCCACTCATCTTTCGGAAGTTACGGAAACCTGTCCGATTTTCCCGCCCAAGGGAGGGGCCAGCTTGGCGACCTTGACCCGCACATGGCGGCATTGAGGGTAAGCCTCGTAGAGGGCGTCGATGATCCGGGCGCAGACATGCTCCAGAATGTGGGATTTGACGGCCATTTGGGCGCGGACCAGTTCGAACACCTCCAGGTAGTTGATCGTATCCTCCACCTGGTCGCTCTTGGCTGCGTCCGAAAGGTCGGCCTCCAGGGTAACATCCACCCGGAAACGGTTGCCCACGACCTGTTCGAGGGGATAGCATCCGTGAAAAGCCTGGAACTCCATATTTTCCAGTTCGATGATCGAAAGAGCCATGACTTGCAGTTTTATAGACTACAAAGAAACAAAGAATCCCAGCTTTAAGCCGGGATTTCCAAAGGAAGTTATGCACATTCTGTCATCCGGAAGGCCAGATCAAGCCCACCCATACGCCGGGACCGTGGCTGTGCATAGCGTGCGTTATTTTTTTAGGGCTTCAAATCCGAGGCCATAGACGCCCATGACATTGCCGAAGGTCATAAAAGCGTTGGGGTCCACCTCTTTGATGACTTTAAAAATAATATTCGACTCGCTTTTCCTGCACACCACCATCACCAGCTTGGTGGGCTGCTTGCTGTACCAGCCCATGCCGTCGATGAGGGTCACCCCGCGGTGCATGGCGTCGAAAATGCGCGAGGCGATCTCCTCGTATTTCTGAGAAACGATCAATATCTGGGTCGACTGCCGGTTGCCCGCCATCACCGCGTCGAGGGTATAGCCGTAGGTGGCCACCATCACGAAGCCGTAGATGGCCGCCGTGATGTCCTTGAGCACGAAGATCGAACAGCCGATGGTGATCGCGTCGATGCTTATCAGGATCTTCCCGTAGCTGATCGTCTTGTACTGGTTGATGATCATGGCGATGATGTCCATGCCGCCGGAGTTGCCGCCCTGCATAAAGCAGATGCTGACCCCCACCCCGGCCACGGCCCCGCCCAGGATGGCCGAAAGGAGTTTTTCCTCGCCCAGGCCCAGCAGGGTTTCGGGCAGGATTTGCTGGCAGACCGCCAGAGAGGCTGAGAGGAACAGAATGGCGTAGAGGGTTTTCATCCCGACTTTGAGGCCCACCAGCCAGGACCCGAGGCCCACCAGCACGGCATTGATCACCAGGTAGGAAACCCCCAGGGGAATCCCCCCCTGGTCGCCCCCCGTGGCGTAGTAGATCAACAGGCCGAGCCCGTTGACCCCGCCCCCCATCACCTTGGCGGGCAGCAGGATGGTGGTCCAGGCCGATGCGTAGAGCAACAAGCCGAAGGAGATCAGCGAATACTCCCTGATGGTCTGAATGACCGATTGGCTGGAGGGTGTTTTCATAGTAAATTCCTCGTTAAATTGTTAAAATAATTACAATTTCATGCTATTTTGCAAAATGCTCTAACGGATCGCAAATATGAGGAAGTTTTTTGGAATTGCAAACAGGTTTTCTGCGGCCGGGCCGATCCGGCGGAGATTTTGTTGAAAATCGTTACCTTTGGAGCATGCCATCCCCTCTTTACGCCGACCTGATCCTGCCGCTGGACACCCCCGTGCTGACCTTTTCCGTCCCCGAGCCCCTGCGCGGGGCGATACGGCCGGGCAGCCGGGTGTTGGCCCCCCTGGGTAAAAACAAAGTGTATACCGGAATCGTCCTCAGCCTGCACGAAAATGCGCCCGAGGGGGTACGCCTGCGCCCCCTGGCCGGGATGGCCGATCCGGAGCCCGTGGTGACGCCCCAGCAACTGGAGCTATGGTCCTGGATGGCCGACTACTACCTCTGTCCGCCGGGCCTGGTGATGCGGGCCGCCCTGCCCGCCAAGCTCAAGCCTGAGGGCTATTCGGAGTTCGAACTCCGCCGGGCCGACTACCGCCCTCCCCGCATCCCCTACGTCCGGCTGCATCCGAGCATAACCGACGAGGCGGCTTTGCATGAAGCCCTCGACTCGCTCTCTCGCGCCAAGGCCCGACAGCGCGCGCTGATGCAATACATCGAACTTTCCGGTGCGGAGACCGCCGGGCTCGACTCGCTGATCCCGGTGCCACGGGCGCGCATCCAGGCCTCGGCCCCGGTGCTCCAGGCGCTGGTCGAACGCGAAATTTTCGAGATTTTCGAAGAAGAAGCCCCCGACGAGGGGCCCACAAGCCATTTTGCCCCCCTGCCCGTGCTCTCCCCCGCCCAGGAAGAAGCCCTGAAGGCCCTCCGCGAAGGGCTGTCCGAAAAATCGGTGGCCCTGCTGCACGGGGTCACCGGCAGCGGCAAGACCGAAATCTACATCCACCTGATCGCCGAGGCCCTGCGCGCGGGTGGCAACGTGCTCTACCTGCTGCCCGAGATCGCCCTGACCACCCAGCTGATCCGCCGCATGGAGTCCTACTTCGGCGAAGCGGTGCGGGTCTACCACTCGCGGCTGACCGACAACCGCCGGGCCGCGGCCTACCGCCTCCTGCTCGACAGCCCCGGCGGGGAGCTGATCCTGGGGGTGCGCTCGGCGGTGCTGCTGCCCACACCCGCCCTCTCGCTGGTGGTGGTCGACGAGGAGCACGAGACCAGCTTCAAGCAGTCGGACAACGCCCCCCGCTACCACGCCCGGGACGCGGCCATCGTCCTGGCCTCCCTCTACGGGGCCCGCACCCTGCTGGGCAGCGCCACCCCCTCGCTGGAATCCTACTACAACGGCCGCAGCGGCAAGTACGCCCTGGTCACCCTCCCCGAACGCTACTCGGGGGTCTCGCTGCCCACGGTGGTCGTCTCGGACACCCTGCGGGCGGCCAAGCGGGGCGAAAAGCGCTCTCACTTCAACGCCGCCCTGCTTCAGCGCATCGACGCGGCCCTGGAGGCGGGACGCCAGGTGATCCTCTTCCAGAACCGGCGGGGATTTTCGCCCTACGTCGAATGCGGGGCCTGCGGCTGGAGCGCCGGATGCCCCCAGTGCAACGTGACGCTGACCTACCACAAGGCCGCCGGCAGCCTGCGCTGCCACTACTGCGGCTACCAGACGCCCATCCCGGCGCGTTGCCCGAGCTGCTCGGCCGAGGACCTGCAACCCAAGGGCTTCGGAACTGAAAAAATAGAAGAAGCGCTATCCGAAATTTTCCCGGCGGCCACCATAGACCGGCTCGACGCGGATTCCACCCGCACCGCCTCGGCCTACCAGCGCATCATCTCCGCCTTCGAACAGGGGCGCACCGACATCCTGATCGGCACACAAATGATCACCAAGGGGTTCGACTTCGGAAACGTCTCGCTGGTCGGAATCCTCAACGCGGACAACCTGCTCAACATGCCCGACTTCCGAGCCGCCGAGCGGGCGTTCCAGTTGATGATGCAAGTCGGGGGCCGGGCCGGACGGCGCGAACAGCAGGGCGAAGTAGTGATCCAGACCACCCAGAGCGGGCACCCGGTTATCGGCCAGGTCGCCCGGGGCGACTACGAGGCGATGGCGGTCCTGCAACTCTCCGAGCGGCAGGCCTTTCTCTATCCCCCCTACGGGCGCCTGATCGCCCTGACCCTGCGCCACCGCGACAAGGAACTGCTCTGGCGAGCCGCCGCCTTCTTCGGACAGCGCACCCGCGAAGTCTTCGGGGCGCGGCTGCTGGGCCCCGAAGCCCCCCCGGTGGACCGGGTGCGGGGACAATACCTGGTCCGTTTCCTGCTCAAGATCGAGAAGCAACGCCCGATCGCCCGGGCCAAGGCCATGCTGCTCGAGCGCATAAAAGAACTGCACGCCCAGAGCGAATTCCGATACGTAGAAGTTCTTCCCGACGTCGATCCTCTATAAGACATCTCTCTTCCTTTTTTTTCACACCCAAACCTCCGGGACGGGGCTGAGCATAGCGTGCGGCAGATTTTGTTCATCGTCCGGTTCGAGGAGCGGAGCGTACTTGAAGTACGTGAGCACCGAAGAGAGGAGGATGGACGAAAGATGGCGTGCGATATGCGTATATAGGGGGGATATCCAAACGTACATAAAGTAATCTCTGGGGGAATGACGTAAATGGCAGAAGGGCAAAGAGTTGCCTGGATTAATGAAAAATAGCCCCCAAAACGAAGCGTATATAATTCACCATTTAGGTATCATCCAAGTGTCATTTATTCACCATTTCACAGAGGCCCGATGTGGGCCGCCACAAGGGGCGCGATCGATTGATTTGCGTCCTTTTTGTGGTCGCACCGCTGCATTTCGAAAGCCGCGCTGGCGCTTAAATGCGGGCTATTTCGGCCCCTTTTTCGTCTCTTATTATAGCATTTGAATACCATTATAATGCCCTTAAAATGCTCTTGAATGAACTCCTCTTCCGTTCTGGAAAATGGTTAAAAATTGGGAGAAGACTTACACAAGGACTTACGGGGTGGACTTACATTTTTTTGCGGAGAGGGCTTACAAATAAGAGTGCTGGCTGATGTAGCCCAAATTGCAGAAATATACCTAAAGGGCGGACAAGAAGACGGACAGAGTGGACGGACATTTGTTTCAGAGAGGACGGACAAATAAACCGTTTTTGAGAACTGAACAGAATGCAAAATCAGGAGAGCTTCTTCATTTGGGTATTCAGATAGGATATTCATTCTTTTTGGGAAAGGATATTCTAAATAATAAAGGATATTTAAAGATTGGGGTTACAAGAGGGGTTACAAAGTGGAGTTACATTTTGAAAGTGAGAGGGGTTACTTTTTCGAGTGGAGGGACAAGAGGGGGGACACGGAGGAGAGACAAATCTCCCAAGAGAGGAGGGACATTTTGTAAGTGATAAATTTGGCTTAGAAACTTGCCTATAGCGTCTATATATCGGAGACAAAAAGCCCCGCCAAAGTGGCGGGGCTTGATTCGCTTAGTCGTGGTGAACACTGGGATGTGTGGTAAACAATAATAGTCGTTCGCCGGAATCTTCCATTTTTTCGAGCGCATCGGCCAGACCTCGCAAATCATAGAGGGCATCGGCCAACTCTTCCCATGCGCCGCAAATATTCTTGTCACGCAAGAAGAGTTCGACATACTCAAAATAAATCAGACGGAAGCGCTTAGCGACTAGTTTCGGCTCCCATCCGACCAGGCGGTCTATAATGCCCGTCCAATCGTAATTGTCTCGATTCGCCTTTTCTACCAATTCCTGGGCTTCTCGCATCCGTGCTTCAATCTGTGCAAGAGTCTTTGCACCGTGTTCTGAGTTGTTCATGACTTTTGACTTTTAGGATTTTAATAAAAGCCACTCGCAGGTGTCCTACGCTGTCAAAAGAAAGCGCCGGGGCGTTTCCGCTGCCCGCACCATGAGTGGCTATAATTGTGAGATTTGGCTGATAGAAAAACATGACTTTTGACTTTTAGGATAAGCAAATATCCATTTTCTTTCGGACAAATCCAAATGCCTCCGACAATTAAAAGGTATTTTTTTAGAGGTAGAAAAAATTACAAGGGATACAAAATCATTTGTATCCCTTGTGTGCATTTTTCTTGTCTTCACAGAGAAATGCAAATTTTGCCTGAGAACAGGCAAAGTTCCCGCAAATAACAATGTTGGCCAAATGAATTGACAACGCTTATACTTTTTGCCATCAAAGCGTAGAATTTTGAAAATTATCAACAACGCAAATATGAAGGCTATTCCTTTTAACATCAACGCAGTAAAACAGAACGATAAAGCCCAAATAAAAATAACGGGCAATATCGGACTCGACGTTAATGCCGAACTATTCCGGGCGCAAGTAGAAGCTATTGCGAACGAGGGAATTACGGATGCTCACGTGTACATAAATAGCCCCGGTGGATCAGTGTTCGATGCCGCCGAGATCGTCAATATCATCCGGACTGCCTTCACGGGCCAAATAACGGGCGAAGGCGGGGCTCTGGTAGCCAGTGCGGCCACCTACATAGCCTTGCAATGTTCGACGTTCACCATGCCTGAAAACGGCATGTTTATGATCCATAAACCGGCAGGCAATGCGAGCGGCAACGCACAGGACGTAGAGGCCTATCTAAAGTTGCTTCAAACCATAGAAGAACAATACTATCAGGCCTATAAGAACGTAGCTAAAGATGGCGAAACCTTCGAACAGATGTGGAAGAGTGGAGCGGATTGGTGGATGACAGCAAACGAAGCGAAAGAAAATGGCTTCATCTCCGCAGTGCAAGGCGAAACGGCTATTGACACTCAAACTAATGCGCTGATTGTGGCTTGCGGTTGCCCGGCGGGCAAACTCCCGGGGAAAAAGCGTAATGACCTTGCAAAAGTGGCCGAAGCATTACAGATCAATCCCAACAGCTCCCTCGATGATATCCTCAAAGAGATCGCTCGTCTGAAAGGTGAAGAACGTCCCGAAGATATCGTACAAGCTGCCCTTACAAGGGGCACTATACAGACCTTTGAAAGCGATGAGTTGCTTTCCATTGCCCGCACAAGTCCCCAAGCATTTACGCGCCTTCTGCAAAAGCGAGTAGAGCGTGGCGAGCGTGAACATAAAGCACGTATCGCCAAAATGGTTTCGGATGCCATATACGAAAAGCGTATTGTTGCAACGGCTAAAAATCACTGGGAAACGCTTTTATCAACCGATTATGATACAGCACATGCGGCTCTTATGGAAATGGAGCCCGTGCAGAAAATCGCAACAAAACACCCCCGCATGAGCGGAGAAAACCGCAGCAACTGGACGCTCGATGATTACCGAAAGAAAGACCCAAGGGCCTTGCAGAACGATCCGGAACTGTACGATAAGCTCATTCAAAAAGAATGTAAAAACAACCAATAAAACGACACTATGGCAGATTTAAGAAAAGAAGTGTGGATCAAGCAGCTACTGGAGAAATTTTACCCTGATAGCTCGTTCTTGAACTACGCAAAAGATTTCACCTCGCTGGTGGATCATGATGTACTTAACCTTGCGGAGGCTGGCATCGACCCCCGTGTTTTGGTGAACAATACCACCTATCCCATCGATGTGGTAAAGCGCGATGACAAGCCGATCCGAATAGAGTTAGACCTATTCGAGACAGAAAACACGCTGGTCAGACATCCCGAAGCCATCGAGTACGCCTACAATCAACTGGAAAGCGTCATTATGGGGCACCGGAATGTACTGAAGGCCACGACCGGGGCGAAAGCCGCTCACGCCTATGCACCTGATGCCGACACCGTCGAGACCCCTGTAATACGGACGACCGGAGAGGTGTATAACGGTCGGAAAAGGCTTGCTGTCGAAGATATCCTACTTCTGAAGGAACGCTTCGACAATGCCGATATCCCGCTTGAAAACCGCTTCCTGGTATTGCATCCCTCGCACCTTACCGACCTTATCCTGTTTGACGTAAAAGCGTTCAAGGATATAACCGACTTCGAGAACGGCCAACCCAAGCGCCTCGCGGGCTTCGGTATGCTTCAGTTCTCAAAAATGGCCTATTATAACAGTAGCCTCGTCAAAAAGCCTTTCGGGTCCGTGGTGGCCGGGGACGATGCGTTCTGCTCATTTGCCTTCCAAAGCGGTGAGGTGATGAAAGCGGACGGCACGGTGCAAATGTACGCCGCTGTAAACGATCCGAAAGAACGAGGAGCGATCGTCGGCTTCGATAAGCGCTTCGTGGCACTTCCTCTCAGAAACAAAGGTATCGGCGCTATCGTGAGTACCAACGCCTAAAAGGCTGGCTATGGGATACAACAACAAGCTGCTCCTGCGAAAGATCATAGAGATACAGGACATTGTGCTCCGAGAAAAGAAGCGTGGCGTAACTCAGAGGCATGTCTATGAAACTATTATACGCGAAAAATATCTCATTGCTGAGAGCACATTTAATAGCTATCTCGGACGGAATGCAAAAAAGGAACTTGCAGATATAGAGCGGCGTGAGAAACAAGCCCAGGGCTATTTGAATCCGATTTAATTCGCATTCGAATCCATTTAAAGCAACAACAAACGAAGCGGAGCTCAAAGGGCTCCGCTTCGTTTAAGGTCTTAGACTACATATAAGAAAGCGAAGCCTTGCGGCCCCGCTTTCCGGGAGGCGTCCATCAGTTGCCTGGTGAATACCATTTGAATACAAAAATAAGCAAATTTATCTTGTCTACAAATATAATTGTAATTCTTGTAAATGTTGGTTTTATCCGCTATGTTTGTACATATAAACGTGCCTAATTTACATTCATTTTACGTCCCCAAAAGATACATTTCGTTTTGGTTTTTTGGTACGTTTCGTTTTGGAATCTCGCAACATTTGGATTTGCGGATTATACGTAGCCACCACAAAAAAAACGCTCCTGTTTAGGAGCGTTTTTTCTTATCGTAAAACCGGGATTAGTAACCCATGCTTTTTTCGGCGGCGTAGCTGATCTTCAGTGCGCTGGCCTTACGGAGTTCCATCTTCACCTCGGTGATGATCCCCATGCGGGTCATGTTGTCGGCTTTGAGCACGGCCGTCATAGCGGCACGCTCGCTTTCCTTAACATTGTCCCGTTCGGAGGCGATGAATTCGCCGATCTCGAAAGGCTGACGGTAGCTGTCGTTGAGTTGGATACGGGGAGCCGTACCGAACTTGGCAGCCATCTCCTTGGTCGGGGGGCCGATGTAGATGTAGCTGGCCAGGGATTTCTTCTCCAGCTTCTGTACTTCGGTCGCCTGGGGGAGACGGAAACGCACCAGCATTTCCTGCTCACGCATCGTAGTTACCACCATAAAGAAGAAGAGGATCATGAAAACAACGTCGGGCAAGGAGGCGGTCGAAATGGCGCCGACCCCTTTGTTCCCTTTTTTCTTCATTACTGCCATGACTATTTCCCTCCAATATTCTTAGGTTCGGCCTCCGAAATCTTCAGGGGCACCGCCTTGGTGATGGCTTCGCGTTCTTTTTCGCCCAATTCGGCAAATGAACGGCCGAATTTTGCGGTAGCTACCTCATCGCGCACTTCGTTGAAAGCGCGGGTGAGTTCGTTTTGCACCATGATATATTTGTTGTAGCTCGTACCCCGGTCGTTCTGCAGGGAGATCACCCCCTGGCTGACGGGATAAGACCCGATCAGGTCGATTTCCGTGTCCGTCGTTTCGGGCAGGTCAGGCGATTTGGCGGCGTTGAGGATAAACTCTTTGGCTTTGTCTTTCACCTGAGTAATATCCATCCGTTCGCCACCGACCTGAATGTCGTCAAACGTATTCACAAAAACCAGCAACAGGTTGCGTTTTTTCACTTCGACTTCCTGGTCTTGCTTTTCGGAAATCGGGGGTAAAACGCGTTGCAGACCGGTATCCACGTTCATCGTCGTCGCCACAAGGAAAAATATCAACAGCAAGAAGGCAATGTCGGCCATTGAACCGGCATTGATTTCTGGGATCTTTTTTTTGTCTATAGCCATTGTTTCTTTTTTTTCCGTGTTGGTAATGACGGTCTACTTGAAGATATTGGCAATTTCGCAGCCAATGGAGATCACAATCGCAGCACCCAGAGTGATGTAGGTGGCATAGAGCCCCGTATCGCTGAGTTTCAGAGAAACCGGATTGTCAAACGTGTTGACCGGCGTGATGATCGTAGCATCGCTAGAGAACATGTAGGAAATGCCAACGACCACGGCCACGATGGCCAGTCCGACCAGGGTGCCCAGGGCGCCCTGCGGGTTCTGGATGATATTGACCACGGGGAACACCAGGGATACCACGACGGTCAATGCCAGCAGAACGTATGCCCAGTTGAGCATCAGGTCCACGTCAACGGCGCCCAGGAAGTACAGCAGGACGGTCAGCACGGAAATGCCCAGGAAAGCATAGCGTATGATTGATAAATATTTCATCGTCTTCTGGGGTTTATTACTTTTTGTTGAACTTGGTGATCATGTCGACCAGGGTGATCGAGGTATCTTCCATGGTGATAACCAAGCCGTCGATCTTCGAGAGGATGTAGTTGTAGAAGAGCTGCAGGATCACGGCGGCGATAAGACCGGCCAGCGTGGTCAACAGGGCCACCTTGATACCCCCGGCCACCAGGGTGGGAGACACGTCACCGGCAGCTTCGATAGCGTCGAAGGCGTCGATCATCCCTACTACGGTACCCATGAAACCCAACATCGGGGAGAGGGCGATGAACAGAGAGATCCAGGAGAGGCCGCTTTCCATCTGGCCCATCTGTACGGAACCGTAGGAAACAACGGTCTTTTCTACAACGTCGATACCTTCGTCGTAACGGAGCAGACCCTGGTAGAAGATGCTGGCCACCGGACCGCGGCTGTTGCGGCATACTTCCTTAGCGGCTTCCACACCACCCGTGTTGAGGGCGTCTTCGATCTTGGCGAGGAGTTTCTTGGTATTGGTCGTAGAGAGGTTCAGGTAGATGATACGCTCGATGGCGATAGCCAGACCGAGCACGAGGCAGAGGAGGATAGGAGCCATCCAGCCGGCGCCCCCTTCGAGGAATTTCTGCTTGATGGCCTGGTGCATAGGCTGGCCTTCCACGCCTACTTCCGCATCAATGGCAGCGGTTTCTTGAACCTGAGCGGTTTCAGGAGCAGCAGCGTCCTGAGCTGAAACTTTTGCAGTACCGAGGCTGAACAAACCTGCCACTGCCAGAATCATAAAAAGTTTTTTCATAATGAAAAGTTAAAATTGATTAGTACTTATTTAGTTTGAGTTTTAAGAATTTTTCGCTTCTCAACTTCCGGTTCCTCACCCATCGGGGCTTTACCGCACCCGGGCATCCGGACTTGGGCCGGGGTTCCAATTAACAAAGATAAAATAAATTTTACAACAAACGGTTATTTTTCAATCGCCCGTGGATTTTTCTCGATCCACGAAGGGTGAAAAAACCTCGAATTTCGTTGGCGGAGAAAGCGAGATTCGAACTCGCGATACCCTTTTGGGGTATACGCACTTTCCAGGCGCGCACCTTCAGCCACTCGGTCATTTCTCCTTGAGTCGGCAGAAAAAACAGGGGAAATCCCGTCTTCTACCTGCTGATTAACAATCTATTGCCCAAATTCCCAACCGCCTTGCCTCTACAGCCCCAAGAGCGGAAAACTCCCGGAAAAACGATGTTTTGAGTGAAAATTGCCTGCGAAATATACAAATTTATTTTCTTTCTAAAAAAAACGGACCCTTTTTCTCCCCGTCTCCCTCTTCTTAGTGGAAGCCCCGGAGCCGCTTCTCCCAGGCCCAGGCCGAAGCGAGGGTTTCCTCCAGGCTGCGCTCGGCTTTCCAGCCCAACTCGCGGTTGGCGTAGGAGGTGTCGGCCCAGATCTTTTCGACGTCCCCGTTGCGGCGATCCACGATGCGGTAGTTGACCTTGACCCCGGTGGCCCGTTCGAAGGCGGCGATCAGCTCCAGCACCGAGACCCCGTGGCCCGTGCCCACGTTAAAATACTCGAAAGGGGTCTTGCTCTTGCCCTGAAGCATGCGCCCCACGGCCACGACATGGGCCCGGGCGAGGTCCATCACGTCGATGTAGTCGCGGATGGCCGAGCCGTCCGGCGTGTCGTAATCGTCCCCGAACACGCCCAGCACCTCGCGCAATCCGGCGGCCGTCTGGGTCATGAAGGGCACCAGGTTGCTGGGCACCCCCTTGGGCAGCTCCCCGATCAGGGCCGAGGGGTGGGCGCCGATGGGGTTGAAGTAGCGCAGGGCGATGACGTCAAAGCCCTTGTAGGCCTTGACCGAGTCGCACAGGATATCTTCGCAAATCTGTTTGGTATTGCCGTAAGGCGAGGCGGCCGGTTGCCGGGGAGTCTGCTCGGTGACGGGCAACTCCTCGGGCTGGCCGTAAACGGTGCAGGAGGAGGAAAAGACCAGGTTGCGCACCCCTTTGTCACGCATCAATTCCAGCACGTTCATCAGGGAAACCAGGTTATTGCGGTAGTAGTGCAGCGGTTTTTCGACCGATTCGCCCACGGCCTTGGAGGCGGCGAAATGGATGATCGAATTGAATTTATACCGGGAGAAGACCCGGCCGAAAGCCTCCCGGTCGGTGCAGTCCACCTGTTCGAAGGGGACGTCGACCCCGGTGATGCGGCGGATGCCGTCGACGGCGCTGGGTTCGGAATTGGAGAGGTTGTCGACGATCACGACGTCGTAGCCCGCACTGATCAACTCCACGGCGGTGTGCGAACCGATATATCCGGCTCCCCCCGTGACTAATACGCATTCTTTCATAACCTTACTGTGGAATCTAATACTATAATGTGGTGTGTCCCCGGCCGGGTTCCCTGCTTTCGCTACACATTAATAATGTAGGATTGTCTCGGTAGCAATCCCGGCTTTCGTTACATTTCGGCCAAAGGTATAGAATTATCCTTATAAAATTGTTAAATTTGTCGGTAAATAAATTTGCGAAAAACGATGCTATATCCTTTAAAATTCACCCCTCTTTTCAAAGAACGTATCTGGGGCGGCCAAAGCATGGCCCGCACAATGAATAAAAAACTGCCCGCCGGGAAACCCATCGGCGAAAGCTGGGAGCTCTCGGCCGTGCCGGGGGACATCTCCGTGGTGTCCAACGGCAAACTGGCGGGCAACAACCTCGAGGAGTTGATCGAGGTCTACATGGGCGAGTTGGTGGGCGACACGGTCTACAACCGCTACGGGCTGCTGTTCCCCCTGCTCATCAAGCTGATCGACGCCCAGGACGACCTCTCGATCCAGGTGCACCCCGACGACGCCCTGGCCCGAGAGCGCCACAACTCTTTCGGCAAGACCGAGATGTGGTACGTGCTGGGTTGCGAGCCGGGGGCCGCGCTCTACGTAGGCTTCCGGGGAAAAGTCAGCCGCGAGGAGTACCTGCGCCACGTCGAGGCGGGGACCCTCTCCGACATCCTGCAACGCATCCCGGTCAAGCCCGGGGACGCCTTCTTCATCCCCGCCGGGGCCATCCACGCCATCGGGAAGGGGCTGCTGATCGGCGAAATCCAGCAAACCTCCGACATCACCTACCGGGTCTTCGACTGGAACCGGGTGGACGCCGAGGGCAAGGGCCGCGAGCTGCACACCGCCCTGGCCCTGGACGCCATCGACTTCGACGCCGCGCCGGACTACAACGTCACCCGGACGCCCCGGACGAACGAGGCCGTCAACCTGGTGGAGTCGCCCTTCTTCACCACCAACACCCTGCGGGTGAGCGGGTCGGTGAGCCGCGACCACGAGGACAAGGACTCCTTTGTTATTTATATGGTCACCGAGGGGGCCCTGACCCTGGGCTGGAACGGCGGCAGCGAGAAAATCCACGCCGGTGAGACCATCCTGGTACCCGCCTGCCTGGAGAGCATCACCCTCTCGGGCGAAGGAACGCTCCTGGAGGTTTATATGGAATAAGGGCATGGGATATAAAGAGGAAAAGCAACGCCAGTTGGACCTGCGCTACATGCGCATGGCCCGCATCTGGTCCGAGAACTCCTACTGCGTGCGCCGTCAGGTGGGGGCCCTGATCGTCAAGGAGAAGATGATCATCTCGGACGGCTACAACGGCACCCCCTCGGGCTTCGAGAACGTCTGCGAGGACGACCTCACCGGGCGCACCAAGCCCTACGTGCTGCATGCCGAGGCCAACGCCATCACCAAGGTGGCCAAGTCGAGCAACAGCAGCGAGGGGGCCACGCTCTACGTCACCGCCTCCCCCTGCATCGAGTGCGCCAAACTCATCATCCAGAGCGGCATCCGCCGGGTGGTCTACGCCGACCCCTACCACAGCGCCGACGGCATCGAACTGCTCCAACGCGTCGGCATAGAGACCGTCCAGATAGACCTTACAAATTTGGACCCGATAAGTTCCTGCTGATCTGCATGCCCAATTGCGTCCAAATTAGTAAGGCCCACGTTAGGGGCATCATAGATGCCCCTAACTTACAGACAAACCCCCAAAATCCCCCTTTGAGAAGGGGGCCTTTGCCAAAGCCTCCGGCTTTGGCTGATACCAAATAACACTTTCCGATCCTCTCCCGTCCATGAAGAAACATTACAAACCAGGGCGTTACTTCGACGCCGAGCCCATCCCTTACAAACCCTCTCCCTCGCGGCTGCGCAAGGGGGACTACCGGTTGGTAAAAGTCTATGTGGAGGGCTACGACGACGTGGCGTTCTGGCGGGGGGTCTTCGACGACTACGAGAACGACACGCTGCGCTTCGAGATCAGCGTGCCGCCCCGCCACGACCTGGCCAAGGGCAAGCGGGTGCTGCTGGAGATGATTCCCCACAGCGGCGACGACCTGATCCTGTGCGTGGACAGCGATTTCGACTACCTCTTCGACGGCTACAACGACCAGTCGCGGCTGGTCAACGAGTCGCCCTACCTGTTCCACACCTACGCCTACGCGACGGAAAATTACCTCTGCTACCCGCCCTCGCTGCACCGGGTCTGCGCCCGGGCCACCAAGAACGACACCATGATCTTCGACTTCGAAGCCTTCATGGCCAGCTATTCGCAGATCATCTACCCGGTCTTCCTGTGGTACGCTTACTCGGCCAAGCGTAAAACCGAAAAATCCTTCACCCTGTTGGATTTCCGCAGCACGGTGCGCCTCAACTACCTCGACCTGAGGGACGACGGGGCGGAGACCCTCGCCTGGCTCAAGCGCCAGGTGGACAAGCGGGTGCGCTCCCTGGAGGCGGGCAACCCCGAGTGGACCGACGAGGTGAAGCACCTGGGGGACCAGATCGCCCGCTACGGGGTCACCCCCTATAATGTATACCTGTTTATGCAGGGGCACACCCTGATGGACAACGTGGTGATGATCCTGCTGAACGCCGTGTGCGAAAAGCTGCGCGAGATGGCCACGGCCCGCATCGCCGCGGGCAGCAAGCAGGGCGTGGCCCTCAAGAACGAGATCAGCAACTACAACAACTCCCTGCGCAACGTGCGCGAAGTGTTGCTGGACAACGAGCACTACAAGGACTGTTTCCTGTACCATAGGCTCAAACAGGACATCGAAGCCTACATTGCCAAACTAAAGTAACCCGCCACACCGAATAATGCCCACCAACACGCCCTCCCGCTTCGCCATCGCCTGCGTCGTGGGAATTTACCTCGCGCTGAACGCCTACCTGCTGCTCCGGTTCCACCAGGGTCTCGAAGGATTGGGCAGTGAAAGAGGGTGGATCACCCTGGGATTTTCCATGATGTCCGTGCTGGGCATCGGGGTGCAGGTGGCTCCCTTTTGGGGGGCGCGGGGACGGCTTTTCGGGTGGTTGCACACGACGGGAAGCGTCTGGATGGCGGTTATGCTCTACGGATTGCTGGCGGTGGCCGTGATGGACCTGGGCCGGTTGACGATTTGGATCTCGGGGGCTAACCCACCCTTTCTGGAAAGTTCTGCGGGACGGGCGATGCTGACCGCCGGAGCCGCCGGCGTTGTCGGGCTGCTGACGCTCTGGGGAAGCCTGCGGGCCTACCGCCCGAGGATCACCCCGGTGGAAATCCGTCTTGAAAAAAGCGTTCCGGGAGTGAGCGGTCTGCGCATAGCCTTACTGAGCGACCTGCACCTGGGGCACACCAACGGCAAGCGCTTTTTGAAACGGGTGCTACGAAAAGTCGAGGCCCAACGTCCGGACCTGATCCTGCTGGCGGGCGACACGTTCGACGGTGGCCCCGATCCGGTGCTCCGCTACGACAAGGGGGCGCCTTTTCGGGAGTTGAAAAGCACCTACGGCACCTTTGCCGTGACGGGCAACCACGAATACATCGGCCGCATGGAGCAGCCCGACGCCGTGGAAGCAGGGGTCGGGTACCTCGCCCGGCAAAGCGTAAAAACCCTGCAGGACGAGGCGGGGGAGATCGCCGGGGGGATTTTCCTGGTGGGCCGCTGCGACCGCGAGGAACGTGGGCGCAAGAGCGTGGAGGAGTTGCTCTCGGGACTGGACCCCTCGCGGCCCGTGATCCTGCTCGACCACCAGCCCTACGAGCTCGAGCGGGCCGAGGCGGCCGGGGTGGACCTGATGCTTTCGGGACACACCCACCACGGGCAGTTGTGGCCCCTGGGCGGAATCACCCGGAGGCTTTTCGAACAGGACTGGGGCTATCTGCGCCGGGGCGCCAGCCATTTTTATGTGTGCTGCGGGACGGGTACCTGGGGCCCGCCGGTACGGACTTCGGGCTACGCCGAAATTGCCATAATTAGCCTGACATTTAAGGAATAAAAGAGTCTATTTAAAGATATTTCCGAAGTTATTTCCGGTGTATTTTTAAATGATTTTGCTTCCGCGGCCGAGGAGCATAGCGGAATCTACGTGACGAGGCCGCGGAAGTAAAAGCATAAAAAAGACTCGGAAAGAACGAAGGAAATATTTTTAAATAGACTCTTACCCATGGCTAAACTCAAAAAGAGTTTCTTCTGCCGCAACTGCGGCCACGAATCCCCCAAGTGGGTGGGCAAATGCCCCGCCTGCGGCGAGTGGAACACCTTTGTCGAGGAGGTCGTAGCCAAGGAAAAATCCCACGCCACGAGCTTCACCGCCCCCGGCGAGCGGAGCCGTCCGGTGCCGGTGCGCCAGATCGAGAACCAGACCGTCAGCCGCGTCCGCCTGCCGGGCCAAGAGGTCGACCGGGTGCTGGGCGGGGGCCTGGTGCCGGGCTCGATGATCCTGCTGGGCGGCGAGCCGGGCATCGGCAAGTCGACCCTGAGCCTGCAACTGGCCCTGCACAGCGCGGGCCTCAAGACGCTCTACGTCTCGGGCGAAGAATCCGCCTCGCAGATCAAGATGCGGGCCGAGCGCATCGGCATCCGCAACGAGGAGTGCTACATCTACCCGGAAACGTCCCTGGAACAAATACTCACCCAGATCGCCGAGCAAAAGCCCGCCCTGGTGGTGGTGGACTCGATCCAGACCATCTACAGCGAGACGGTGGACTCCTCGCCGGGCAGCGTTTCCCAGATCCGCGAATGCGCGGCCCTGCTGCTCAAATGCGCCAAGCAGACCGACACCTCGGTGATCCTCATCGGCCACATCACCAAGGACGGCACCATCGCCGGGCCCAAGATCCTCGAGCACATCGTCGACGTGGTGCTGCAGTTCGAGGGCGATAACAACAACGTATACCGCATCCTGCGCAGCATCAAGAACCGCTTCGGGGCTACCTACGAGATCGGGGTCTTCGAGATGCGGGGCGAGGGGCTGGCCGAGGTCTTAAACCCTTCGGAAATACTCCTATCACACTATGAAGAGCCCCTGAGCGGCATCGCCGTGGGGGCGGCCCTGGACGGGGCGCGCTCCTACCTGATCGAGACCCAGGCCTTGGTGAGCACCGCCGCCTACGGCACCCCCCAGCGTTCGGCCACGGGCTTCGACTCCCGCCGCCTGGGCATGCTGCTGGCCGTGTTGGAAAAACGCGTGGGCCTGAAAATGTACACCAAAGACGTTTTTTTGAATTTTGCCGGGGGGTTTAAGATCAGTGACACGGGGTTGGACCTGGGCGTCGTAGCCGCCATTCTCTCCTCCTACTTCGACCGTCCCATCCCCGAAGGCACCTGCCTGGCCGGGGAGATCGGCCTTTCGGGAGAGATCCGCTCGGCCCCCCGCAGCGAACAGCGCATCAGCGAGGCGGCGCGCCTGGGTTTCAAGCGGATCATCGTCTCGGGCTACCTGCGCAAAAGCCTGCCCAAACCGCCCCGGGGCATCGAAATCGTCTACGTCCACAAGATCGAGGAACTGGCCCGCATCCTGTTCGGCAGCGGGGAATAATCATTTTAACCATTTTCGGCCATGAAAAAGACTCTTCTTCTGATGGCGTGCTGGGCCTCTCTGGCCGCCTGCCAAACAAAAACCGGGCAGCGGATCGACCTCTCCGGAGAGTGGCGTTTCGCCATAGATTCGACCGACAGCGGCGTCCGTGAGCGCTGGTTCGCGCGCGAACTGGACGAGTTTATCACCCTGCCCGGCTCGATGAATACCAACGGCAAGGGGGAGACGGTGACCGTGGAGACCCCCTGGACGGCCTCGGTGCCCAACCGGGCCTGGTACGACTCTCCCGAGTACGCCGACTACCGCCGTAGCGCCGACACCAAGGTGGTCTTTTTCCTGCAACCGGACAAGTACTACGTGGGCCCGGCCTGGTACCAGAAGCCGATCGAGGTGCCGGAGGCCTGGGCCGGGAAAGTCGTGCGCCTGCGTTTGGAACGCTGCCACTGGCAGAGCTCCCTGTGGGTGGACGAGCGGGAGATCGGGGCAGCCAACTCGCTGGCCACGCCCCACGAATACCTCCTGGAAGGGCTCACCCCGGGCACACACCGCCTGAGCCTGCGGGTGGACAACCGGGTCCTGGAGATCGACCCCGGCGTCGACGCCCACAGCATCTCGGACCATACGCAAAGCAACTGGAACGGCCTGGTGGGCACGCTCGAGGCGGAAGCCCTGCCGAACGTCTTTATAGAGCAGGTAAAAATCACGCCCGACCCCACTTCAAAAACTTTGCAGGTGGCTCTTAGCTTGCAAAACCGGAGCGGGAGCATTCAGAACGCCACACTGACGCTCGGGGGGAGGCAACTCCGGGCTACGAAATCCGAAGCTACCCTCGCGGCTGGGGAAAACATCCTGGAAATTTCGGTGCCCTGGCGCGGGGAACTGAAGCGCTGGGACGAATTTTCTCCGAATATGTACGAGCTCACCTCGACCCTTTCCTCGGAAGCGGGCGAGCACAGCCTCCAAACCTCCTTCGGCGTGCGGACCATCGGCACCCAAGGCACCCAGATCACCATCAACGACCGCCCGGTCTTCCTGCGCGGCACGCTCGAATGCTGCATTTTCCCGCTGACGGGCTATCCCGCCACGGACGAGGCTTCCTGGGAGCGGATCATCCGAATCTGCAAGGATCATGGCCTCAACCACATGCGCTTCCACTCCTGGTGCCCCCCCGAAGCGGCCTTCCGGGCCGGCGACCGCCTGGGCTTCTACTTCCAGGTGGAGTGCGGGGCCTGGGCCAACGACATCGGCAGCGGCAAGGGGATCGACGACTACATCCGCCGGGAGAGCCGCCGCATCGTCAACGCCTACGCCAACCACCCCTCGTTCTGCCTGCTGTCCTCCGGCAACGAGCCCCACGGCCCCCACATGGAGCAATACATGCACGAATTCGTGGATTACTGGCGCTCGCAGGACCGCCGCTTCCTCACCACCACGGCGGCGGCCTGGCCCATCTACGCCGGAAGCGACTACGACAACGACTTCCTGCCCCGCATCCAGCTCTGGGACGAGCAATTGCGCAGCGTCATCAACGCCCAGCCTCCCCGCAGCAATTTCAACTGGAGCGACCGCATCTCGACCGAAAAACCCACCGTCAGCCACGAGATCGGCCAATGGTGCGTCTACCCCGACCTGAAGGAGCGGGCCCGCTACACGGGAGCTTTTAAGGCCCGGAATTTCGATATTTTCGAGGACCGCCTGCGCGCGAGCGACCTGCTGCACCTGGCCGACAGCTTCCTGCTGGCCTCCGGCAAGTTGCAGGCGCTCTGCTACAAGGCCGACATTGAGGCGGCCCTGCGCACCCCCGGCTTCGGCGGCTTCCAACTACTCGACCTGCACGATTTTCCCGGCCAGGGAACGGCCCTGGTGGGGGTCTTAAATCCCTTCTGGGAGGAAAAGGGGTATATCACGGCGGGCGAATTCCGCGCGTTTTGCAACGAGGTGGTGCCCCTGCTCGTTACCGACCGCTTCGTTTACCATTCCGGAGATACCCTGCGCGGACGGATCGAGGTGGCGCAATTTTCCCCGAAAGATTTTTCGGAGAACCGCCTGAGTTGGCAACTACAAAATAAAGAGGGTAGCCGCGTGGCCGGGGGAGAATGGAACGTCGAAAAATTGCCAACCGGAGCGCTCAGCCCCGCCGGGGAACTGGAACTGCCCCTGCAGACCGACACCCCGCAGCAATACCGCCTGAGCCTGGAGTTGAACGGCAAATACGAAAACGCCTGGAACATCTGGGTCTACCCCCGCGCGGAAGCGGCAGCGCCCGAAGGGGTGCGCGTGGCCCGCCGCTTCGGCCCCGAGGAGGAAGCCTACCTGGCCCAAGGGGGCTCGCTGCTGCTGGTCGCCCAGCGGGGCAGCCTGCGCAACGAGGGGGCCGATTCGGTCTGCGTCGGATTTTCAAGCATTTTCTGGAATACGCTCTGGACCCTTAACCAGGCCCCACACACGCTGGGCATCCTCTGCGATCCGGGCCACCCCGCGCTGAGCCTCTTTCCGACCGCCTACCACAGCGACTACCAGTGGTGGGACGCCCTGTCGGACTGCGACGCCCTGCCGCTGCACAAGCTCGGGAATCCCCAGCCTGTCGTGCGCCTGATCGACGACTGGTTCAAGGGCCGCTCGCTGGGCCTGGTGGCTGAAGTGAGAGTCGGTCCCGGAAAATTGTTGCTCTGCGGAGCCGACCTGCTCGCCGACCCGGAGAATCGACCCGCCGCCGGGCAACTCCATCAGAGTCTGCTGCATTACGCCGCCTCGGACGATTTCCGGCCCCGGACGGCCTGCACGCCCGAACAGATCCGCGCCCTGTTCCGGTAGCCGGATTTCGGAAAATTTTCTTATTTTTGTTTCCAGGCCGAAAATGGCCGATCCGATTATAACGTTAAATCCGACTCTTTTGAGAAAAGCCATATCCCTGCTCGCCCTCCTGCTGCTCGTCCTCCCCGCGGGGGCCCAGGAGCTGGAACAACCCACCCTCACAGCTAAGCCAACCGATGGCGTCACCCTGGGGAAAGAAAAGCCTGCCGAAGGGGGCGAAAAAGAAGTCTCCTACCTGCCCCGGATCGACGGGGCCGTCAAGGCCCGTTTCGAGGTGAGCACCTACGACGGCCAGTACCGCTTCAACGTCCGCAACACCCGCTTCGGGCTCTCGGGCAACGTCACCCCCCACATGCTCTACCGCGTGCAGATCGACTTCCACAACGAGGGCAAGGTGAGCGTCCAGGACGCCTACGCCGGGTACCGGGGCGGCGGCTTCGAGGTGCTGCTGGGCCAGCAACGCACGATGTTCAGCACCGACCTGGGCCGGGGGCCCAGCTCCACGCTCTTCGTCAACCGCTCGATGCTCTCCAAGTTCATCACCAGCTACTACGGCGCCGAACTGGTGGGCGGAGAGCCGGTCGAGTATGTCCGCGCCTTCGGGTCGCGCGACCTGGGGTTGATGGGCAACTACACCTGGAAGCTGGCCTTCCCGCTAAAATTCTACTTCGGCCTCTTCAACGGCAAAGGAGCCAACAACCCCGAGTGGAGCTCCTCGGTCAACTTGACCGGACGCATCGAGGCGGGCCATGCCGACAAGGGGCTGCGCCTAGCGGCGGCCTACTACGGCGGCACGACCCCCACCCACAATTTCGTGGTGAGGGACGGGGAACTCTTCTTCCTGACCCAGCCCAACCGCTACCTGCATATCCTCAACGTCGAAGCCCGCTACACCCGGGGGAACTTCTTCGTCGAAGGGGAGTACGCCCGCCGCTACCTCGAAAAATACGAGGGGGGCCAGGAAGTACTCATCGCCACCTACATCCACTCCTACTACCGCTTCCCGATGAAGCGGGTGGTCGAATACATCGCCCCCCTGCTGCGCTGGGACCTCGCCGACGGAGTGGACTACCTCAACCTCGACAGCCGCCTGCACGAACGCTTCAACGCCAACCGCATCACCGCGGGCGTAAACTTCGGCTTCGGCCGCAAAGCCCTCCGCTCGGAGATCCGCATCAACTACGAAAAATACCTCTTCGCCAAAGGCAACAAACCCTCCGACCTCTCGGTGAGTAAACTCCTGCAAGACAAGTTCAGCCTCGAGGCGGTGATCGCCTTTTAGACTTATTACTGAAAACCCAAGCATAATGAAAAAGAAAAATGTCCTCAGTCGGCGGGATTTTCTAAAAAGTTCGGCTATCGGAGTTTTGGGCGCCGCCGCGGCTCCCGGTCTGCTGACCTCCGCTTGCACGCCAGCCAGGAAGAAATACCCCAAGGCTACGGTGCCCGAGTTGCTGCCCGTAGCCCCCGAAGGGCGGCCCCTGAAAGCCGGGCTGATCGGCTGCGGAGGCCGGGGAACCGGAGCGGCCTTCAACTTCCTGGACACCGGACCCGGCGTGGAAGTGACCTGCCTGGCGGACATTTTCGACGATAAACTGCAAGCCTGCCGCGAAGCCCTGCGCGAAAAAAAGGGAGTGGAGATCCCCGAGGCCAACTGCTTTATCGGCTTCGACGCCTACAAAAAGGTGATCGAGTCGGACGTGGACGTCGTGCTGCTGTGCGCACCCCCCGTCTTCCGGCCCAGCCACCTCGAATACTCCGTCGAGAAAGGCAAGCACATCTTCATGGAAAAACCCTGCTCGGTAGACCCCGTAGGAGCCCGCTCCATCCTAAAAAGCGGTAAGATCGCCCAGCAAAAAGGACTCTCGATCATCAGCGGGACCATCCGCCGCTCGCAACGGGATTGCATAGAGACCTGGCGCCGGGTGCAAGAAGGAGCCATCGGAGAGATCGTCTCGGCCCAGGTGCTCAGAAACGGCTCCTCGCTCTGGCACAAAGAGCGCCAGAAAGGCTGGACCGACATGGACTACATGATGCGCAACTGGCCCAACTTCTGCTGGGTCTCGGGAGATATGCCCCTCGAACAGTTCATCCACGAAATCGACATGATGTCCTGGTTCTTAGGGGATCGCAAACCCCAGCGCGCCTCGGCCGTGGGAGGACGCGCCCGCCGGGTGAGCGGAGACGTCTACGACTACTTCAGCATCCAGTTCCTCTACGAAGGAGGCATGCGCACCAACTGCACCTCCCGCCAGATCGACGGCTGCGACAACGAACTGAGCGTCATGGTCTACGGCACCGAAGGCTCCACCAACTGCTTCGACACCATCTACAACCCCGACGGCTCCGTAGCCTGGAAATACCCCCACCCCGAAGCCGATGCCGAAGACCAAACCTGGGCCGTAAAAGACCCCTACGTCCAGGAGCTGATCCGCCTGGTAACCGCCATAAGGACCGGAGAAACCATCAACGACGCCGAAGTCCACGTCCAATCCACCCTCATGGCCATGATGGGACGAATCGCCGCCTACACCGGCAAAAACGTAACCTGGGACGAAATAATCACCTCCGACCTCAAATTAGGCCCGGAAACTTACGCGTTCGGCCCAGTTCCAGGTATCGCTGAAGCTATTCCTCTTCCAGGACGACCTGCGGGAGAATAAACACTCCACACAATAAATCAGAGGCGGCATCCTTTTCGGATGCCGCCTCTGATTTATTCTCCGAGACCGGAGCTGTGCATAGCGTGCGTCGATTTTTGCTTATCGTCCGAAGGGCCAGCCCGGAGCGTACTTGAAGTACGTGAGGACTGGGGCAAGGGGGATAAGTGAAAAGCGGCGTGCGATATGTGCAGCGGCCTAATATGACCTGGCGAAGAGGACCCGGCGGTTGGATGGTTTCCCGGTGATCATGTCGGTTCCGTTTTCTTCGGGGGCGTCCATTGGAATGCAGCGGATGGTGGCTTTGGTTTCGGCTTTGATTTGTTCTTCGGTTTCGGGGGTTCCGTCCCAGTGGGCCAGGACGAAGCCTCCTTTGTCGTCGAGCACTTTTTTGAATTCTTCGTAGGTGTCGACTTTGGTGATCATTCCTTCCCGGAACTTGAGGGCTTTGTCGTAGATTCCCTGTTGGATTTCTTCGAGGAGTTTTTCGATGTGGTCGGCTATTCCTTCTTGAGAAATGGTGTCTTTGGCTAAGGTGTCCCGGCGGACGATCTCTATGGTGTTTGCGGCGAAGTCGCGGGGGCCCATGGCTAAGCGAACGGGGACTCCTTTTAGTTCGTACTCGGCGAATTTGAAGCCGGTCCGGACGTTGTCCCGGTCGTCTATTTTGACGCTGATCCCCCGTTTTTTGAGCTCGGCGGCTATTTCGTCCAGGCGTCCGGTGATCTCTCGGAGTTCTTCCTCTCCTTTGTAGATGGGGACCATGACTACCTGGATGGGAGCTAGCTTGGGGGGCAGCACGAGGCCGTTGTTGTCGGAGTGGGCCATGATGAGGGCTCCCATGAGGCGGGTGGAGACTCCCCAGGAGGTGGCCCAGACGTATTCGAGTTTTCCTTCGCGGTTGGTGAACTGGACGTCGAAGGCTTTCGCGAAGTTTTGAGCCAAAAAATGAGAAGTTCCGCTTTGGAGGGCTTTTCCGTCCTGCATCAGGGCTTCAATGGTGAGGGTGTCCTCGGCTCCGGCGAAGCGTTCGCTGTCGCTTTTGTGGCCGATGATCACGGGGAGGCCCATCCACTCCTCGGCGAAGCGGGCGTAGACCCCGATCATGCGGTGGGTTTCCTCGATGGCCTGCTCGCGGGTTTCGTGGGCGGTGTGGCCTTCCTGCCAGAGGAACTCGGCCGTTCTGAGGAACAGGCGGGTACGCATTTCCCAGCGCACGACGTTGGCCCACTGGTTGCACAGGATGGGCAGGTCGCGGTAGGATTGAATCCAGTTTTTATAGGTGTTCCAGATGATCGTTTCGGAGGTGGGGCGCACGATGAGTTCTTCCTCGAGCTTGGCGTCGGGATCGACCACCACGCCCTGGCCCTTGGGGTCGTTCATCAGGCGGTAGTGGGTCACCACGGCGCACTCCTTGGCGAAGCCTTCGACGTGGTTGGCCTCCTTGCTGAAAAAGGACTTGGGGATGAACAGGGGGAAGTAGGCGTTCTGGTGGCCCGTTTCCTTGAACATGTCGTCCAGGGCCCGCTGCATCTTTTCCCAGATGGCGTAGCCGTAGGGCTTGATGACCATGCAGCCGCGCACGGCGGAATTTTCGGCCAGGCCGGCCTTCAGGACCAGGTCGTTGTACCACTGGGAATAGTTTTCCTCCCGGGAGGTCAATTCTTTCAATTCTTTCGCCATACAGGTGTTTTATTTATAATTTGCAAAGGTAAATTATTTTTCATAATTTTATACAAAGTGCTACCTTTGGCGAGGCGATCCCGGGAAGGGATGCAACATTCCGCCGGACAAATGAATCTTCATGCAACAGGAGGGGGCGATATAACTTTTGGCGTCCATCTCCGTTATATAATAAAGCTCAACACACGCATACCATGAAAACCAAGCGATCATTAGGCATACTGGGGACCCTGGCCGTAGCGGCCATCGCCCTGAGCGGTTGCAGCCAGCAGGTATTTTCGTCCAAGTCGGCTCCTGCGGACGACCTCTACGCCACGCACAACACCTCCGACATCCGGCAGGCCGAACTGGACCGCCGCGAGCAGCAACTGGCCGCCCGCGAAGCCGAGTTGCGCCGCCAGGAGCAGGCCGCTCAGGCGGCCTACGCGGTCAACCAATCCAGCTCGGGCAACCCCTACGAGGACATCCTCTCGGACAACTACCAGGATTCCTACGAGCGCCGCCTGAGGGGGATGAGCTCGGGCACCTACAAGTCGCCCAACAGCTACTCGAACGTCACCACCAGCAGCAAGATCCACTACCTCTCGGCCTATGACCCGGCCTTCTACAACGTGATGGTCATGGGGGACGAAGTGTGGGTGGAACCCAAATACATCACCTCGATGTTCGGCTCCTGGGGCCGTTCCTCGGTGAATGTCAACATCAACCTGGGCTTCGGCTACGGTTATTACTCGCCCTGGTACTGGAACTCCTGGGCTTCGCCTTATTACGGGTGGAATTCCTGGGGCTGGGGCTATCCCTACTACAGCTCCTGGGGCTGGGGGTATCCCTACTACGGATGGGGCGGCTACTGGGGTCCCTACTGGGGTGGCGGCGGCTACTATCCTCCCTACTGGGGCGGTGGCGGCGGTTACTACCCGCGCAACACCGTCTACGGCCGGGCCGGAGGCAGCAACTACCGGTCGGGGTACGGCGGAGGGTCCTCCTACAACAACGGCTATCGCCGGGGCGGCAGCACGGGCGCACCGGGCTCCACGGTACGGGGCAACACGGGTCCCGGCGGGGCCACCGGCAACACGCCCGGCTCCTACCGCCGCGGATCGTCCTCGGGCGGCGGTTCGGGCACGGTTTCTCCGGGCGGCAGCCGCAGTTCGGGCAACAGCGCGCCGACCTACAACAATTCCGGACGCCGCAGCGGCAGCACGGAATCCTATACCCCGACTCCGAGCCGCAGTTCGGGTAGCTACGGCGGCAGCAGCGGCGGCGGATACTCCGGCGGCGGCTCTTCGGGCGGCGGCGGTGGCGGCGGATACTCGGGTGGAGGTCCCTCGGGTTCGGGTTCGCGCCGGTAATGCATCCACACAAACACTTAATGCTTAAGATCGTATGAAACTCTCTAAAATACTTCCCGCCGCCTGCGCGGCCCTTTTGGGAATCACCGCCCTGCACGCCCAGACCCCTTCGTCGGGTGACGTACTGCAGCTCTCGCAGCAGAATTTCTCCTTCAACACGGCCCGCGTTTCGGCCCTGGGGGGCGCCTTCACCTCCCTGGGGGCCGACCTCTCCTCGATGGCGATCAACCCCGCCGGCCTGGGAATGTACCGGGGCTCGGACTTCGGCTTCTCGCCCATCGTCAGCATCTCGAACACCGAGACCAATTTCGGGGGCAACAGCTACTCCGCCTCCAAGACCCAGTTCTCGGTGGGCAACCTGGCCGCCGCCTTCAACCTCTACCAGGGCAGCGGCACGCTGACCAGCTTCACCCTGGGCGTTGGCTACAACCGCCTGGCTGACTTCAACTCCAGCTCCTACACCGCCCGCATGGGCATCGACAACTCCTTCTCGGAGTTGCTGGGCGAACGCATCTACGGCGCCGCACCGAGCGAGCTGGGTTCCAGCGCGCACCCCTTCGACTACCGCTCGATCTACCAGTGGGGCGGCATCCTGGGCTACCAGAGCTGGGCGCTCGAGCCCGTGCCCGGCACCAACCCCCAGCAATACTCCCCGCTGGGACCGGACGCCTATTCGCCCGACCGGGTGGGTCCGCTGAGCGTTAACGCGACCATGAATCCCCAATCCTGGATACAGACCCGGGGGAGCGTGGGGGAATACGCCTTCTCGGGCGGGGTCAACCTCAACAACAAGTTCTACATCGGGCTTACCCTCGGGCTGCAGGACTATTACTACTACAGCGAAAACCACTACCAGGAGACCTACAACAACAACGACGCGAACCTCAACTACCTGGGATACAACCGGGCCCACCGCCTCAGCGGAACCGGCTTCAACATCAAGGTCGGGGTGATCGCCCGCCCGACGCCCAACCTGCGCATCGGGGTGGCCGTCCACACCCCCACCTGGGTGAGCATGGAAGAGGAGTACCAGGAATACATGGCCGCCACCTACAACGGCGAAAGCTACAACGACGTGATCTACACGCCCCTGGCCGTCAACCGCTACGACATCACCACCCCCACCCGCCTGATGGGGGGGATCTCCTACACCTTCCCGGGCATCGGCCTCATTACGGCCGACTACGAACGGGCCTGGTACAACGGCATGCGCCTCAAGAACACCGGGGACATGTACGGCGTAGAATCGGGCTTCAAGGACGACGTCACCAACTACTTCCGGGCGGCCAACAACTTCCGGGCGGGTTTGGAACTGACCCCCACGGACAAATTCTTCCTGCGGGCCGGGTACGCCTACTACGGCAGTTGCATCAAGGAGAAGGACTACCTGATCTACGCCAACGGCAACCTCGACAGCGACTACATCGACGTGGCCTCCAAGCATCCCGACGTGGACTCCTACTACAACATCTCGGGGGGTCTGGGCTTCCGCTTCGGCTCGTTCTACACCGACCTGACCTACGTCTACACCCAGTACAAGTACCTCGACAGCCCGCTCTTCTACTTCGAAGACCGCACGGACGGCTACATCATCGGCTCGGGCAAGAACCTCTACGACAATCCCTACGACGCGGATGTTCAATACAAACAGAAACGGCACACCATTATTCTTTCCCTGGGTGTGAAGTTCTAATCCGGCTTGCCGGATATGCATAGAGGGGCGCTCCGTACGGAGCGCCCCGCTTGTTTGTAACTGGCTCTGGCGATATTTGTACCAAATTATTTTTTATCGCATAAACAACCAGGTTCGCGGTGTTTTTGCAGCCTGTTTTAGCGAGGATATTGGCCCGGTGCTTGTCCACGGTGCGCTTGGAGATAAAGAGCGCGTCGGCGATCTGGCTGTTGGACTCGCCCCGGCAGATGTGCAGCAGGATCTCCGACTCGCGGCCCGACAGCTCCTCCCCGCTCTCGTCGCTCAGGGGCGTGGGGGTCGACTTGAGGTTGTTGACCAGGGTGAACAGCAGCTCCTGCGAGAAATAGCTCCCCCCGGCCATCACCGTCTCGATGGCCGTGACCACCTCCTTGATCTCGGAATTTTTCAGAATAAACCCCTTGACCCCCAGGGAGACCATCTTGAAGTAGTAGTCCTCGTCCCCGAACATCGACAGGGTGATGATCGGCAGCTCGGGGTAGCGCTCGAGCAGCTCCCCGGCGGCGCGGATGCCGTTCATGCGGGGCATCTCGATGTCGAGCAGCACCACGTCGGCCTCGCAGAGAGGCAGCATCGCCAGCAACTCCTCCCCGTCGGAAGCTTCTCCGACGACCGAAAAGCCCTCGGTGTTTTCCAGCAGGGTGCGCAACCCGTTGCGGAAGAGGGTGTGGTCGTCGGCCAGGATGATCCGGCAGGGCTGATTCTTATCCATAGTTTCGTTACTTTTCCAGGATTACCTTGTGTACGGGCACATTGATCCGCGCCTCCATGCCCTTGCCCGGGCGGCCCGTGATCGAGACACCCCCTTTGAGCGAACTGATCCGCGAGCTGATGTTCGAAAATCCCATCCCCCTATCCGAGACCTCCCGCATTTCGAAGCCCCGGCCGTTGTCGCGGTAGCGGATCTGCAGCAGTTCCTCGCTGTATTCCAAGCGGATATCGATGCGCGAGGCCCCGGCGTGCTTGAGGCTGTTGTTGATCAGCTCGCAGAGCACCCGGTAGAGGATCACCTCGACGTCCATGTCGAAGCGCTCGCCCTGCAGGTTGGTTTCGAAGGCGATCTTCAGGCCCGCCTCCCGGGGCAGCTTGCTGATGAAGCTGGAGAGGGCCCTAGACAGCCCGAAGTCATTGAGTACGTGCGGGCTGAGGTTGACCGAAATCTCGCGGAGGCTGCGGATGGCCTCGTCGATCACGTAGCGGGTGTTGTCGATGATCTCGCGGCTCCGGGAGCTCATTTCCCCGTCGGCGAGGGCCGAGATGGACAACTTGGCCGAGGAGAGCAGGGGGCCCAGGCCGTCGTGCAGGTCCTTCGAGAAACGTTGGCGCTCCTTTTCCTCGGTGCGCAGCACCGTGTTCAGAATGCGGCGCTCCGAGATCCGGCGCTGGTGCTCCGTGCTGGAGATGTAGCCGAAGATCCGCTTGACCAGGAGGATGCCCACGGCGAAGCAAAGCGAGGTGACGATGCCCGTCCAGACGAAAAACTCGTCGGGCAGCCGCCAGCTCCAGAAGGTGGTCCGCTGGATGTACTCCCCGAAGCGCATGAAGGCCATCAGGCTCAGGGCGATCGTAAAGAGAATCCACGAGAGGTTGTACTTGGTCTTGCGCGTCAGGCCGATGGCCGCCGAGGCGGCGCTCAGCTGCAGGATGACCGAAATAATGAGCAGGATCTGGATAACCATACTTCTCTCGTTTTTATTCGGTAAAGGTACTTTATAAACATGAGTTTCGCGAATTCGCGAAACGAGAAATATTTGTAAACAAATATTTTCCCTTGGGCCAAAGTCTCCGGCTTTGGCAAAGCCACCCTTTTCAAAGGGGGATTAGGGGGATTGTCTGCGAATCCGGGGCATCGAAGATGCCCTTAACGTGAATTTTACGGATTCAAACTTCCCTGAAAACCTCTAAACAACTGATAACGATCCTGTTTGAATTCGTAAAACTCACGTTATTATACCTTACTTAGCAAAATCGAAGCGCACTTCGCTGATGCCGATGCCGCAGCCCGCCTGGGGGATGACCAGGATGCGCACGCCCTCGCAGGAGAGCGTCCCGGCCGGATGGACCGTGTTGAACTGGTCGATCATCAGGCCGTAGGAGTCGGTCAGGTAGATGCGCATGGGCTGCCACTTCCCGTCGCTGAGGTATTCCATCGTCCAGCTTTTGGGCAGCATGGCGTTGCGGCGCTTGTCGTTGACCCAGAAGATCGAGACGGCCTCCAGGGGTTGGGGCCCCTTGAAGAGGAATTCGGCCTGTTGGGGCTCTCCCGGGCACTCCTGGGTCTGCCAGGAGGGCATGCCCATGTGGTGGGAGCGGGCCGGGGTCATGTCGTCCAGCAACCCCGCGCGGACCTCCGGAGTGTCCTGACAGGTGAGGCTCATGTCTTTGAGCCACGCTTCGTTGCGCATCGTCACCGGCAACGTCTCCCGGGCCAGGGCCTCGGTCGTGGGCAGGAAGACGTTCATGGTGGTCTGGCCCCGGTTGTTCCAGGCGAAATAGGGGACCAGGCGCAGGGGGAGTTTCGTGGCCGCGGTGTCGAGCCGCGAGGCGGTCGTCGTGATGGAGACGATGCCCTGGAGCGGCCCTTCGGTGATCATTTCGCGCTTGAGGTCGGCCTGTTCGGGCAACCAATAGCGCTGCACCAGGCCGTTGTCGACCCCTTCGGCGCAGTAGACCAGCGGTCCGCAGACCACCGCCAGGCGGCCCCGGTCGGACTTCACTTCTTCCCGGGCCTGGACGTAGCGGGCCTGCATGGGCAGCGACAATTCGACCTTATCGCCCGGCTTCCAGAGGCGGTCGATCACCGCAAAGCCCTGCTCGATCTTGGCCTGGACGGTCGCCCCGTTGACCTTCACGCTCCAGGAGGCGAACAGGGGCTCAGTATAGGTATAGAGGCCTCCCGGAATAAATTCCCGGTCCAAGGCCCAGGTGGGGATGCGCAGACGGAGGGCGAACTGCATGGGTTTCTCGGGAGTCAGTTCCAGGAAAGAGGTGCCCGCGAAGGGGTAGTTGGAGCTCTGCTCCACCTTGACGCGGCCCTCGCTGAGGGCGATGTCGGTGTTGCTGCTGGCGTAGAGCGTGCAGTAGATATCCCGGTCGGTGTGGGAGTAGAGGTAGCCGCTGATGCGCATCAGCAGGCGCGAGATGTTGGGCGGGCAGCAGGCGCAGCCGAACCAGAGCGAGCGTTCCCGGGCCCCGGCGTTGAAGGGGGCCACGCCGTCCACCTCGAGGGGGTTGACGTAGAAGAAGCGGTCGCCCGAGAGGCTGATCCCGGCCAGGGCGCCGTTGTAGAGGGCGCATTCGAGCACGTCGTAGTAGCGGCCCTCGCGGCTGGCGCGGAACATGCGGTCGTTGAAGAAGACGTTGGCCACCGAGGCGCAGGTCTCGTTGTAGGACTCCTTGTTGGGCAGGTCGAACTCCGGCCCGAAGCCCTCGACGTTGCGCACGGCCCCCAGCCCGCCGGTGATGGCCATGCGGGAGGTGACGATGTTTTCCCAGATCGCCCGCAGGGCTTCGCCATACTCGTCAGTCCCGTAAAGAGCGTCCACATCGGCCATCCCGGCATACATGTAGGCGGCCCGGACGGCGTGTCCGGCCGGTTCGCGCTGCTCGCGCACGGGCTGGTGCTGCTGGCCGTGGATGCTGCCGTAGTCCTCGTCAACGGCGACCTGGATGCCCCGGATGTCGAGGAAGCGGCGGGCCATCTGCAGGTAGAGCGAGTCGTGGGTCACCTCGAACATCCGGCACAGGGCCAGCTCGATTTCCTGGTGGCCGGGAGGCTGGTTGACCGGCTTGCCGTCGTTGTAGGCAGGATCACCTTCGAAGAAGACTTTATTGACGTGGTGGGCGCTCTTTTCGGCCACCTTCAGCAGGTTGTCCTTGCCCGTGGCCTGGTAGTAGGCCACGGCGGCCTCGTACATGTGGCCCAGGTCGTAAAGCTCGTGGCTGGCCCCCAGTTTGGAGTAGGGCCGCGGGCCCTGCTGCGAGAGCATGGGGTTGCCGCAGGTGTGGTTTTCGTAGAGGTAGCCGTCCGGTTTCTGGGCGGCGGCAATGACGGCGACGATCGAATCCATATAGGCTTCGAGGGCCTTGTCGGGCACCACGCGCAGCGAGTAGGCCGCGCTCTCCATCACCTTGTAGAGGTCGCTGGAGAGGAAGCAGGTCTGGATGGGCAGCGTATCGGGCACCCCGGCGAGGAAATTGGCCGTGCGGCGGAGGTTTTCGACAGCCGGCTCGACGTTTTTGAAGGCCACGGGAATGGTCACCTCCTTCTGGCGCTCCTGCCAGGGGGCCAGGAAGCGGTCGGTGAGCTGCACCTGCTCGAAGGTGACGGGGGTTAAGGTTTTTGAGGCTGTGCCCGCGGGTTCAGTCTGGGCGTTCAAGCCCACGACGGGGGCCAGCAGGGCCAGGGTCAATAGACGGATTTTCATGGGGTATCAGGGATTTTTAAGTTCGATTCGCAGTTCGGACAGGCCGACGCTTTTGCCGGGCTGGGGAGTCAGGTTGAGCCGCAGGCCCTCGCAGGAGACCGTCTCCCCGGGGCGAACTTCGTTGAAGCGGTCCAGGTCCAGGCCGTAGAGGTCGGTCACATAGAGCTTCAGTGGGCGCCACTGTCCGCCGACCAACACGTCGAGCGTCCAGGTCCGGGGCAACAGGGTGGTGGTGCGGGCGTCGCTGATCCAAAACACCGAGAAACTTTCCAGCACGCGGGGGCCGGTGAAGAGGAATTCGAGTTGCTGGGCCTCGCCCTCACAGCCCCGGCTGGTCCACCCGGGATAACCCTGGTGGTGGGACTTAAAGGGCATCATGCCGTCGAAGATCGCTTCCTGCTCGACTTTCGTATCGTTGCAACCCAGGTGCATCTCTTTGAGCCACACCTTGTTCTTCTCGGTGACCGGCAGCGATTCCCGGGAGAGGGCCTCGGTGCGGGGCAGCCAGACGACCATCGAGCCGTCGCCCCGGTTGTCCCAGGCGTAATAGGGGATCAGGCGCAGGTTCGCCTCGCCGTTGTCCAGGCGGGCGGCTTGGGTTTCGAGCGCAGGAATGCCCGAGAGGAGCCCTTCGGAAAAGGCTTCGACCCGGAAGGAACCGGGCTGCGGCAGGTAGTAGCGTTGCACCAGGCCGTTGTCCGGCTCCTCGGCGCAATAGACCAGCGGGCCCCGGACCACGGCCAGGCGGTCGCGGTCGGCCTCGACTTCCGGACGGGCCTGCACGTAGCGGGCCGCCAGGGGCAGGCTCAGCGTCACCCGGTCGCCGGGCTTCCAGCGGCGGTGGATCACCGCGAAGCCCTCTTCGAGGGAAGCCTCGACGGGTTGGCCGTTAACCATGATTTCCCATTTCTGTTCACGCATGTCACCCGCGTACGTGTAGAGTCCTCCGGGGATAAACTCGCGGCCCTGCGCCCAGGTGGGGATGCGCAGCCTCAGGCCGAAGTGCATGGGCTTTTCGGGGGTCAGCACCAGGGACGTCTCTCCTTCGAAAGGATAGTTCGTTGTCTGACTGACGGTTACAACCCCCTCTTTCAGGGGAATTTCGGTGTCGCTGCCCGCGTAGAGCGTGCAATAGATGTCCGCTTCGGTGTGGGCGTAGAGGTAGCCGCCCACCTGGGCGATCAGCCGGGCGATGTTGGGCGGGCAGCAGGCGCAGCCGAACCAGGGCACGCGCCCCCGGGCCCCGAGATTGAAGGGTTTGAGGCCATCGGCTTCCAGCGGATTGACATAGAAGAAGCGGTCCCCGTGCAGGTTGATCCCGGAGAGGGCCCCGTTGTAGAGGGCGCACTCCAGGAGGTCGAAGTAGCGGGCCTCGGGCGTGCTGAGGAACATCCGCTGCTGGAAAAAGACGTTGGCCACCGAGGCGCAGGTCTCGTTGTAGGCCTCCTTGTTGGGCAGGTCGTACTCGGGGCCGAAGCCCTCGATGCCGCGCACGGCCCCCAGGCCCCCGGTCAGGGCGATTCGAGTGCTGGCGATGTTTTTCCAAATTGAGTCCAGGGCTTCGCGGTAGATCTGCGTGCCGCAGATGCGGTCCGCGTCGGACATGCCCGAGTAGACGTAGGCGGCGCAGACGGCGTGTCCGGCGGGGAGGCGTTGATCCTTCAGCAGTTGATGCTCCTGGGCCTGGGCCCGGCCGTGGCCGTATTGCTCCTCGGGGCGGCCGTCCTCGCGGCCCCGCATATCCAGAAAACGCGTCGCCGTTTCCAGGTAGAGCGAGTCGCCCGTCTGCCCGAAGAGCTTGCAGAGGGCCAGCTCGATTTCGGGATGCCCGGCGACGCGGCCGATTGGACGGCCCCCGTTGTAGGCGGGGTCTCCCTCGAAAAAGACGTGGTAGACGTGGCGGGCGTGCTTTTCGGCGATCTTCAAGAGCGAGTCCTTGCCCGTGGCGCGGTAGTAGGCGATGGCCGCCTCGTAGAGGTGGCCCATGTTATAGAGTTCGTGGCTCAGGTCGAGGCGGTCGTAGGGATGCTCCCCCATCTCTTCGACCAGGGGCACGCCGCAGACGTGCGCCTCGTACATGTAGCCGTCGGGCCGCTGGGCCGAGGCGATCACCCGGATCATCGAATCCATGCGCGCTTCGAGCGCGGCGTCGGGCTTCAACGCGAGCGTATAAGCGGCCGCCTCCATCGTTTTGTAGAGGTCCGAGACCACGAACAGGCTCTGGAAGGGCGGTTTGTCGGGAACGCCCGCCAGGAAGTTGCCCGCGCGGCGCAGGTTTTCGACCGCGGGTTCGAGCTGCACCCAGGCGTGGGGTAGGGTGACCTTCGAGAGGGCCTCCTGCCGGGGCGTCCAGAAGGCGTCGTGCAGCTTCACTTGGTCGAACGGCACGGCTTCCACCACTCCGGAGGGCGGGGCGGCAAAGGCTGCAGAGGCTATAAACAGAAGGGATAGAAACGAATACTTCCGCATGATCTCGGAGGATTGGGTTAGGGGTATTTAACAAATATAAGAATTTTTTCAAAAATGCCAACGCGACAATCCGTCAGAACGCTGGCAGGGGAATTCCGCCAAAACAAGTCATTTTTTCATCCCCGGAGGCTTTGGCAGCCATTTTGTTACTTTTTTTCAAACAGACACCGCAAAAACTGAAAATCAAAATAATATGAACATCAACAATCTGACCATCAAAGCCCAGGAAGCCCTCCAAAGCGCCATGACGCTGGCTTCCACGAGGGGCAACCAGGCTGTCGAGCCATTGCACATCCTCGCCGCGCTGCTCGCCGAGGAAAGTTCCGTCGCGGAATTCCTGCTTCAAAAAGTAGGCGTCAACACCGGGGCCCTGGGCAGCGTGCTCGAACAGGAACTGGGCCGCTTACCAAAAGTCTCGGGGGGCGAGCCCTTTTTCTCGCGCGAGAGCTCCGAGGCCATCCAGCGCGCCATCGAAACGACTTCGAAGTTCGGGGACAAGTACGCCTCCACGGAGCACCTGCTGCTGGGCGTGCTCGCCGACAAAGGCCCCGCCGGGCGCCTGCTCAAGGACGCCGGGGCCACCGAGAAAGAGCTCCTGGCCGCCATCAAGGAGCTGCGCAAGGGCTCGACCGTGGACAGCGCCACCAGCGAGCAGACCTACGACGCCCTGGGCAAGTACGCCATCCACCTCAACGACCTGGCCCGCAAGGGAAAGCTCGATCCGGTCATCGGCCGCGACGAGGAAATCCGCCGCGTGCTGCAAATCCTTTCGCGTAGAACCAAGAACAACCCCATCCTGGTGGGGGAACCCGGCGTGGGCAAGACGGCCATCGCCGAGGGGATCGCCCACCGCATCGTGGACGGGGACGTGCCCGAGAACCTGCGCAGCAAGCAGCTCTACTCCCTGGACATGGGGGCCCTGATCGCCGGGGCCAAGTACAAGGGTGAGTTCGAGGAACGCCTCAAGGCCGTGGTCAAGGAGGTGATCTCGGCCGAGGGCGAAATCCTGTTGTTCATCGACGAAATTCACACCCTGGTGGGAGCGGGCAAGGGAGACGGGGCCATGGACGCCGCCAACATCCTCAAACCGGCCCTGGCCCGGGGCGAACTCCGTGCCATCGGTGCCACTACGCTAGACGAATTCCAAAAATACTTCGAGACCGACAAGGCCCTCGAGCGGCGCTTTCAGAAAGTGATGGTGGACGAGCCCTCGCCCGCAGACGCCGTCTCGATCCTGCGCGGGCTCAAGGAACGGTATGAAAACCACCACAAGGTGCGCATCAAGGACGAGGCCATCGTCGCCTCGGTGGAGCTCTCGCACCGCTACATCACCTCGCGCTTCCTGCCCGACAAGGCCATCGACCTGGTGGACGAGGCGGCCGCCAAGCTGCGCCTCGAGATGAACTCGGTGCCCGAGGAGATCGACGAACTGGACCGCCGGGTGCGCCAGCTGGAGATCGAACGCGAGGCCATCCGCCGCGAAAAGGACCAGGGCCGCATCGACGAACTGAGCGGCCAGATCGACGAGCTCCAGTCCAAGCTCACGGTTCTCAGGGCCAAGTGGCAGAGCGAGCGCAACGTACTGGAAAACATCCAGAAGAACAAGCAGCTCATCGACGACCTGAAGCTCGAAGCCGCCGAGGCCGAACGCCGGGGCGACTACGGCCAGGTGGCCGAGATCCGCTACGGAAAGATCCAGACCGTCGAGAAGGAGATCGAGGCCCTGCAGGCCGAGATGGAGAAGAACACCCGCCACGGGGCCATGATCAAAGAGGAGATCGACGCCGAGGACATCGCCGAAGTGGTGGCCCGCTGGACGGGCATCCCGGTGAGCAAGATGCTCGAGGGCGAGCGCGAAAAACTGCTGCGCATGGAAAGCGAACTGCACGACCGGGTGGTGGGCCAGGACGCCGCCATCACGGCCATTTCGGACGCCGTGCGCCGCTCGCGGGCGGGCCTCCAAGACATGCGCCGGCCCATCGGCTCGTTTATTTTCCTGGGAACCACCGGGGTGGGCAAGACCGAGCTGGCGAAGGCCCTGGCCGAGTACCTGTTCAACGACGACAACCTGATGACCCGCATCGACATGAGCGAGTACCAGGAGCGCCACAGCGTCTCGCGCCTGATCGGGGCGCCTCCGGGATACGTGGGTTACGACGAAGGCGGCCAACTCACCGAGGCCGTGCGCAGAAAACCTTACTCGGTGGTGCTGCTCGACGAGATCGAAAAAGCCCACCCTGACGTTTTCAACATCCTGTTGCAGGTGCTCGATGACGGACGGTTGACCGACAACAAGGGGCGCACGGTGGATTTCCGGAATACGATCATCATCATGACCTCCAACATCGGGTCACACCTGATCATCGAGAATTTTTCGAAGTACACCCACTCGGCGCCTCCCCCCGAGGTGATCGAAAAGACCCGGGACGAGGTCTTCGAACTGATGAAGCAGACCATCCGGCCCGAGTTCCTCAACCGCGTCGACGAGATCGTGATGTTCACCCCCCTCACCCAAGAGAATGTGCGGGAGATCGTCCTCATGCAGATCGCGGGGATCAACCAGATGCTGGCCGCAGGCAGCGTACGGCTCGAAGTAACCGACGCGGCGGTGGACTGGCTCGCCGAAAAGGGCTTCGACCCGCTCTTCGGAGCCCGGCCCATCAAGCGGACGCTTCAAAAATACCTGGTCAACGAACTGTCCAAGGACATTCTCGCGGGCAAGGTGGACCGCAACAGCGTCATCCGGGTGGATGCCGGCAAAGAGGGATTGGTTTTTAAGAACGACTAAAATCCCGGACAAAAAAGAAAGGGTCGCGCTCAGCAACGAGCGCGACCCCTTTTATTTTATCGGTGAAACGGTTTACTTCAACCAGGTCAAGCGATGCCAAACCGATTCGAGCGGCCCCTGCTTGTGGGTGTTGAGCCACCAGCGGCAGAAGCGGATTTGAGCGAACATCACCCCGAGCCCCACCACGAAACTCCAGGCAACGCCCAGCGTCGACGCCAATCCCAAGGCATAGGGAAAGAAGATCAGGCTGCCGATGATCGATTGGCTCACATAGTTGGTTAAACTCATTCGGCCGTAAAAGCGCAATCCGTCGGTCATTTTTTTGAACACATCGCTTTGGTATAGTATCACAAACAGAGATACGAGCATCCCGGTAAAGGCAATGTTGTACCACATGGTAAAGAGAATCTCCGGCGAATCGGCGGCAGAACCTTTGGCAACATAGAGCACAAAAGCGGCCAGGAAACTCACGACAACCGTTTTCACCCAAAAACCTGCATCCCGGCTAAAATAATTTCCGCGCGCCAGTATCATTCCCAGAATAAAGAGTCCCGGAGCCTGCAACAGGCGTCCGGTATCGGCAGCCCAAAATAAACTGGCCACCTGACCCATTGTCGCGTTGGTGACAAGCATGTCCCACAGGTTCCCCGAATCGACCACCGTTTTCAGCGTCGGATAGTAGTCGTCATTGAGCAGGGTCGGCAAGATATCCACCCCGAAACACTCCAACAACTCCAGGGGCTGGATCAGAAAGAGCAAGGCTATGATCAGAAGCGTTTTTTGCGAGAGCTTGCGAAGCGGGATCATCACAAAGCCCATGACGGCGAACAGCAGCAGCACATCGCCACCGGGGAAGAAGGCGGCGTTGAGTGTTGCAAAGAACATCAGGATCACCAACCGCCAGGCAAAACGTCCTCCGAAATCGCTCCCCTTAGCCTCTTGATTGCGTTGTTGAATGATAAATGTAAAGCCAAACAGCAAGGCGAAAATAGTATAGCTCTTTCCTCCGAAGATAAAAAACAGGCCATCCCAAACACCTTGATTGAGCAATTTTGCAGTCTCTGTGGTGGCCTCCGGATAAACGCCATAGATAAAATGCTCTATAAAATGCAGCAGCATGATGGCCACTACGGCAAATCCACGCAGGGCATCCACAGAGTCGATGCGACTCGTTTTTACGGTTTGATTCATGGCGTTAGTTTAGGAATATCTTGCCGCTTATACCGGAACATCGAATTCGCGGAGCGCCTGGTTCAGAGATGTTTTTGTATCCGTGGAAGCCTGGCGGCTGCCGATAATCAGGGCGCAGGGCACCTGGAATTCCCCGGCGGGGAAGGTTTTGGGGCGGCTGCCCGGGATCACCACGCTGCCCGGGGGCACGAAACCCTTGTGTTCGACAGGCTCGGGACCCGAGACGTCGATGATGCGGGTCGAGCCGGTGATGACCACCCCGGCCCCCAGCACGGCGCGCTCGCCGACGCGGGCGCCCTCGACCACGATGCAGCGGCTGCCGATGAAGCAGTCGTCGCCGATGATGACCGGGGCGGCCTGGACGGGCTCCAGCACGCCGCCGATGCCCACGCCCCCGCTCAGGTGGACCCTCCGGCCGATCTGGGCGCAGGAGCCCACCGTGGCCCAGGTGTCGATCATGGTCCCCTCGTCGACGTAGGCGCCGATGTTGACGTAGGAGGGCATCATCACCACCCCCGGCGCGACGTAGGCCCCATAGCGGGCCGAAGCCCCGGGGACCACCCGCACGCCCAGCTTGTCGTAGTCCTGCTTGAGGGCCATCTTGTCGTGGTACTCCAGCGGCCCGGCCTCCATCACCCGCATGGGTTGGATGGGAAAGTAGAGGATCACCGCCTTTTTGACCCATTCGTTCACCTGCCAGCTGCCGTCGGCGAGGGGCTCTGCCGTGCGCAGTTTTCCTTTGTCCAGCAATTCGATCACTTCCCGGATGGCCTCCTTGGAGCGCTCCTCGCGCAGGGCCTCGCGGTTTTCCCAGAGCCGTTCGATCTCGGTTTTTAACGCTTCATACATTTCTCCACAATTTTTATCCCCGCAAAATTACGGAAAATCAACGAAAAACCCCGGCCTGCGAGCGCGGGCCGGGGCTATTTTCAAGGTAATCAAGTTCTACTCAGGGTATTCGGTATCCACAAAATACGAAGCGTAAGCCGGAAGGGCCGCCCACTTGTCCACGCCCTCGTCGCAACGGGCGGGCTGCAAGCCGGGATGGGAAAGAGCGGCGCCGCTCAGATGCAGGAAAGCGTGGCGCACCCGCACGGGATGGTCCAGGTGGAAGCACAGGGCCCTCAGGCGCAGGGGCATCGGATTGATCCCCTCCTTGGCCAGGCGGGAGGAGAGTTCCCACTCCTCGAGGCCCGGCAGGGGCCGTCCTTCGTCGTAGGCGTTGAGCCGGAGCAGGTCTTCGCGCCAGAAAGCCATGTTGCCTCCCTCGATGCGCACCTGGTAGGAGGGCCGGTAGAGGGCCGAGATCCAAGCCGACAGGAACGGAATCCGGAGGGCTTTCCAACTCGAGAGGTATACACCGGGGGGAATCCATTTGCGGTTGCGTTTGAGGAACACCCGCGTCGGGGTACGCCCCACCTCCACCCGGCTGCCGCAGACGAAAGTCCCCGGTCGCGCGGCCCGCAGGTGGTCCTGCACGAAACGGCGTCCCAGAAACTGGTCGCCGCACACCTGGATGACGTACTCCCCGGTGGCCAGGGCGATGGCCTTGTTGCGGATCATCCCCAGGCGCCAGCCCCGGTCCTCGTGGCGGATGTGGCGCAGGGGAACCGGGATTCGTTCGCGCCAGGACTCGATCAGCGCGGCGGTCTCGGCCGTGGAGCCGTCGTCGGCGACCAATACCTCACAAGGCATCACCCGCTGGCGGGCCACACTGCGCAAACAGGCGTCCAGCAAGCGGGGATTGTTGTAGGTGGAGATCAGCAGAGTGGCTCTAATATCCATAGTTTTCGTCAGATCACACAACACGTCTTGCTAAAAGATGCTGAAAAACGTAAAAACGTTGCACGGAAAGTAAGGAGACCTTGTAAATATAACAAAAAAATCCGACCCGCCAAAGAACTTTTTTCTTTAGCGGGTCGGATGCAAACCGGATGCCACACGCTATTGCAACTGAGCGATTCGCTCGCGGATGGCGCTGATCTTGGCTTCGGCGTCGCGGCGCTTGGCCTGTTCGTTCTCGACGACGGCGGCGGGAGCGCTGCTTACAAAGCGCTCGTTGGAAAGTTTTCCCATGACGGATTTCAGGAATCCCTCCTGGTATTTCAGCTCGGCAGAGAGTTTTTCGAGTTCCTCACCCACGTCGATCCGGCCCGCCAGGGGAACGAAATATTCGGTGGTCTTGACCCGGAAAGAGGCGGCGTCCGAGGGCTTTTCGGTGACGGGGCGCACGGCGGACAGACCCGCCATCTTGGCCAGCAGGGGCGTAAGGGCCTCGTGGAAATTCTCGTCGGCGATCACCTGCAGTTCGAGCGTTTCCTTGAAGGGGATGTTGTTCTCCTTGCGGATGTTGCGGATGTGGGTGACCACGGCCTTGAGCAGGTCCATGCGGTCGATCAGCACGGTGTCCTTCACCAGGGTGGAGGGCACTTCGGCGGTCATGATGCTCTCGCCCTCTTCGCGGGGCTCGAGCTGCTGCCAGAGCTCCTCGGTGAGGAAGGGCATAAAGGGGTGCAGCAGGCGCAGCAGTTCGTCGAAGAAGCTCAGGGTCACCTCGCGGGTCTGGGGGTCGATCTTCTGCCCGTAGGCGGGTTTGATCATCTCGAGGTACCAGCCCGAAAACTCGTCCCAGAACAGGCGGTAGAGGCGCATCAGGGCCTCGGAGATCCGGTAGGCGTCGAAGTCGGCCTCCAGCTCCTCGATCGTGCGGCCCAGCAGGTTGACGAACCAGCTTACGGCGGCCTGAGAGCTTTCGGAGGGAGTGGCCTGCTCGTCCACGGTCCAGGAGCTCACCAGGCGGTAGGCGTTCCAGACCTTGTTGCCGAAGTTGCGGCCCTGCTCGCAGAGCGCTTCGTCGAAGAGGATGTCGCCCCCGGCCGTGGCGCTCAGCAGCATGGCCAGGCGCACGCCGTCGGCCCCGTACTGGGCGATCAGGTCGAGCGGGTCGGGCGAGTTGCCCAGCGACTTGCTCATCTTGCGCCTTTGCTTATCCCGTACGATCCCGGTGAGGTAAACGTTCTTAAACGGTTTTTCGCCCCGAAGCTCGTACCCGGCCATGATCATGCGGGCCACCCAGAAAAAGAGGATGTCCGGCCCGGTGACCAGGTCGTCCGTGGGGTAATAGTACTCGATCTCGTCGTTGTCGGGCTGGTTGACCCCGTCGAAAACCGAAATGGGCCAGAGCCACGAGGAAAACCAGGTGTCCAGCACGTCGGGGTCCTGCTTCAGCTCGTCCATGCTCAGGGAAGCGTTCCCGGTCTTTTCGCGGGCCTTTTCGAGGGCTTCCGCCGCGGTCTCGGCCACCACGTAGCCGCCGCCCGGCAGGTAGTAGGCCGGGATCTGCTGGCCCCACCAGAGCTGGCGCGAGATGCACCAGTCGCGGATGTTCTCCATCCAGTGGCGGTAGGTGTTTTTGAATTTGGCGGGGTGGAGTTGGATCTCGTCTTCCATGACCGCTTTGAGGGCGGGCTCGGCCAGGGACTCCATCTTCAAAAACCACTGCATCGAGAGCTTGGGCTCGATGGGCACGTGGGTGCGCTCGGAGTAGCCCACCTGGTTGGTGTAGGCCTCCACCTTTTCGAGCAGCCCGGCCGCTTCGAGGTCTTTTTCGATCCGGGTGCGCACGGCGAAGCGGTCCATCCCTGTATACTGCAAACCGTGGCTGTTCAAAGTGCCATCGTCATTAAAAATGTCGATGGTTTCGAGGCCGTATTTTTCGCCCAGCATGTAGTCGTTCACGTCGTGGGCGGGGGTGACTTTGAGGGCCCCGGTCCCGAATTCGATGTCGACGTAGGTGTCGCGGATCACCGGCACGCTGCGCCCGGCCAGCGGCACGATCACGCGGGCGTCGGCGGGGAGGTGTTTGTAGCGCGGGTCCTCGGGGTTGACGCAGAGGGCCGTGTCGCCCAGGATGGTCTCGGGGCGGGTGGTGGCCACGACCAGGTACTGTTTCGTGCCTTCGACCTGGTATCTCAGGTAGTAGAGTTTGCCTTGGGCTTCGCGGTGCACCACTTCCTCGTCCGAGAGGGCGGTCTGGGCCACGGGGTCCCAGTTGACCATGCGCACGCCGCGGTAGATCAGCCCTTTTTCGTAGAGGCGGATAAACATCTTGATGACGCTCTCGCTCATGGGCTCGTCCATCGTGAAGGCCGTGCGCTCCCAGTCGCAGGAGGCCCCCAGCTTTTTGAGCTGCTCGAGGATGATGCCGCCGTGCTTTTCCTTCCAGGCCCAGGCGTGTGCCAAAAACTGCTCCCGGGTGAGGTCCGTTTTTTCGATCCCCTCGGCTTTGAGTTTCTGGACCACCTTGGCTTCGGTGGCGATCGAGGCGTGGTCGGTGCCGGGGACCCAGCACGCATTAAAGCCCTTCATGCGGGCGCGGCGCACCAGGGTGTCCTGGATGGTGTTGTTGAGCATGTGTCCCATGTGCAGCACCCCGGTGACGTTGGGGGGCGGGATCACCACGGTATAGGGCGTGCGCTCGTCGGGCTCGGAGTGGAAAAGCCGGTGGCGCATCCAGTAGTCGTACCAGTTACCCTCGATCTCGGAGGGGGAATATTTGGCGGTTGGTTCCATGGGGTAAAGTAATTTTGTCAGCCGGATTCCGATTCTGTCCTGCCCGCCCCCAAAAAAGATGACAAAGTGGCAGGCAGACGAGTTTTGCATCGGATTTGCAAAGGTAATAAATATATCCGATTCCGCGTTTTGAACAGGCGCACCCCTTCGAAGCCCCACAGCCAAGAAGGAGAATCTCAAATTACTGAAATTCAGATTGTTTCGGATTACACCAAAAAATGCGTACTTTTGTAAACCAACCTTGCCTCATATCCCATGGACAAAAAATATAAAAACGAAGACGATTTCTCCGGCATATCAGATATGCTCGAGGGACGACACCAGGTGATTCCCATCATGACCGGCGAGGACGAAGACATGTCCGAGCAGATCGAAATCCCCGATACCTTGCCCATCCTCACCCTGCGCAGCTCGGTGCTCTTCCCCGGTTCGATCACCCCGATCACCGTGGGGCGCGAGCGTTCGATGCTGCTGGTGCGCGACGTGGAAGCCCGGAGCGGCATCCTGGGCGCCGTACTCCAGAAGGAGTCCGACGTCGAGCAGCCCGGCCCCGAGGACCTGTACAAAGTGGGGACGGCCGCCCGCATCCTCAAGGTGCTCGAAATGCCCAACGGCAACCTGACGGTCATCCTGCACGGACTCGAGAAGATCGAGATCCAGGAATTCCTGAATTCGGAGCCTTACTTCAAGGCCCGGGTCTCCGTGCTCAAGGACACCGCCCCCGAGCGGGGCAGCGTCGAGTTCGACGCCCTGGTGGAGTCGATCAAGGACTTGGCGCTGAACAGCATCAGCATCTCGCCCCAGATGCCCAAGGAGGCCTCGTTCGCCATCAAGAACATCGACAACAAGCGGGGGATCATCAACTTCATCTGCTCGAACATGGAGCTGCCCGACTCGGACCGCCAGCGCCTGCTGGAAGCTCCGGGGCTGCTGGCCCGTGCGCGGCGGCTGCTCGAGATCCTGATCCGCGAGCAGCAGCTCGTCGAACTCAAGAACGAAATCCAGGGCAAGGTCAAGGAGAACATCGACCAGCAGCAGCGCGACTACTACCTCCAGCAGCAAATGCGGACCATCCAGGACGAGCTGGGGGACGATCCCGCCGACCGCGATTTCGACGAACTGCACAAGAAAGCCGCCAAGAAAAAGTGGAAAAAGGAGACCCGCGAACTCTTCGAAAAGGAGCTCGCCAAACTCGAACGCATGAATCCCGCCGTGGCCGAATACTCCGTGCAGTTGAACTACCTGCAGCTGATGCTCGACCTGCCCTGGGAGCACTGCACCACGGACAACCTCGACCTGAACCGCGCCAAGAAACGGCTCGACAGCGACCACTTCGGCCTGGAAGAGGTCAAGGACCGCATCCTCGAACACCTGGCCGTCATCAAGCTCAAGGGCGACCTCAAGTCGCCGATCATCTGCCTCTACGGCCCTCCGGGAGTCGGTAAAACCTCGCTGGGCAAGTCGGTGGCCGCGGCCCTCAAGCGCAACTTCGGGCGCATCTCGCTGGGCGGGCTGCACGACGAGGCCGAGATCCGCGGACACCGCAAGACCTACATCGGGGCCATGCCGGGCCGCATCATCCAGACCATCAAGCGGGCCGGATCGTCCAACCCGGTGCTGATCCTCGACGAGATCGACAAGGTGACCGTCAGCAACCACGGCGACCCCAGTTCGGCCCTGCTGGAAGTGCTCGACCCCGAACAGAACACCACCTTCCACGACAACTACCTCGACACGGAGTACGATCTCTCGAAGGTGCTCTTCATCGCCACGGCCAACAACATCGCCAACATCAACCCGGCCCTGAGGGACCGCATGGAGATGATCAACATCCCGGGGTATATCCTCGAAGATAAGATCCAGATCGCCAAGCGGCACCTGCTGCCCAAGCAGCTGGAAGCCCACGGCGTGCCCGCCTCGGCGGTCAAGCTTTCGGCCAAGGTGATCCAGAAAATCATCGCCGACTACACCCGCGAGTCGGGCGTGCGCAGCCTGGACAAGCAGATCGCCAAGATCGTGCGCACCCGGGCCAAGCAGATCGGCTTCGGCGAGAGCTACAAGCCCGAGGTAACCGCGGCCGACATCGAAAAGATCCTGGGCGTGCCCCGCTTCAACAACGACATGTACGAGATCGCGGGCATGGTGGGCGTCGTGACGGGCCTGGCCTGGACCGAGGTGGGCGGCGACATCCTCTACGTGGAGTCGATCCTCACCCCCGGCAAGGGCCACCTGACGATGACCGGCAACCTGGGCGACGTGATGAAGGAGTCGGCCACCATCGCCCTCGAGTGGGTGAAGGCCCACGCCATCGAACTGGGCATCGACCCGGCGATCTTCGAAAAGCACGACATCCACATCCACGTGCCCGAAGGAGCCATCCCCAAGGACGGGCCCAGCGCCGGGATCACCATGATGACCTCGCTGGTCTCCACGCTGACGGGACGCCCCGTGAAGGACCGCATCGCCATGACGGGCGAGACCACCCTGAGGGGCCGCGTGCTGCCCGTGGGCGGGATCAAGGAGAAGATCCTGGCCGCCAAGCGGGCGGGGATCACCGAAATCCTCCTCTCGGAGGACAACCGCAAGGACATCGGGGAGATCAAGCCCGAGTACGTCGAAGGGCTGACCTTCCAATATGTCAAGACCAACGCGGACGTGCTGGCGCTGGCCATGGGCCAGAATCCGGAAACGCCCTCCCGCAAAAAGCGGCCGGCTCCCAGCCGCCCGACCTCCGGGGCCGGGTCTCAGGCCAAGTAAATCATTTCGATACTTTTAAAGAAGCGCGGCGAACCATTTCGGTTCGCCGCTTTTCGTTGATTTCTCGAGAAAGTTTCGCCTTCGGCGACCTACTTTTGGCATTGCCCAAAAGTAGGCAAAAAGCTACGGGCCCGCCTCCGAGCGGCACCCACTAAGGCTCTCTTTCGCCGCGAGACCAATAGATTTGGTCTCGCCCGGCTCAGAGAAGCCTAAGTGGGACCCACCGCTCCTGAGGCGATTGGCCCGACCTGCCGGAAGACAATCTATCGGCTGTCAGTTATGCGTCCGGCAGGCCACCGCCACTCAAAAAAATCGCGTCTAGGAAGGAGTTGCTCTCTTCGGTGGTAAAAAGTTAGTTGCAACATGCAACTGACTTTTTAAGAACGCCACCTGTCCGAGGAACGTTAGAGGCGGCCCCTGCGGGGCCGCCTCTATAAGGACGAGTTTGGCGTTCTAACCGAAGAGAGCAACTCCTTCAGCGAGTTTTTTGGGCGGTAGCCTTTTGCCCACTTTTGGGCGATGCCAAAAGTGGGGCGCCGAAGGCGAAACTCGGGCAATTGAGACGAATATAGCCTAACAAAAAAGCCGCCTCACTAAGAGACGGCTTCCAGTATTAGGAGAGGAAAACCTATGCCAACGAATTGACATGAAGAGCAACGCTGCTCTTGAGGTTGCCGGCTTTGTTCTTGTGGATGATGTTGTGCTTGGCCAACTTATCCAGCATCGAGCTCACTTTGGGCAACAGAGCCAGAGCCGCTTCCGTCTCGGTGGTATTCCGCAGGGCCTTGAGCGCGTTGCGCGTGGTCTTGTGGTAATACTTGTTCCGGGTCTTCTTGACCTCGGTCTGACGGATCCGTTTGATGGATGACTTGTGATTTGCCATGATGCTTATTGCTTGCTTAATTTTTTGTAGCCCATAGGAGAATCGAACTCCTCTTTCAAGAATGAAAATCTTGCGTCCTAACCGATAGACGAATGGGCCAGCATAAGAACTGATGTGGATAATTCAGCGGTGCAAAGGTAACGAAAAACTCATATCCTGCAAATTTTTCGTAAAAAATTTCTTCCCTCCCCGTGTTTTTTCAAAAAGCCCCGCCGGAAAAACCTCGCCAAGGGCCTGACAGCGCTACCCTTGCCGGTCGTCGATCAAATACTCGATGCCCAGGATCAGCAGCAGCAGGAAATAGCTGATCTCCCCGCTCACCAGGGCGTGGACCAGGATGTAGAGCAGCCCGGCATAGGTCATCACCCGCACCTTGCCGATGCGGGGCAGGCGCTTGAAACAGCGGATGTTGCGGATCGTTCCCTTGAGGCGAAGGGCCAGCAGGATGCCCACCGCCGAGAGCGAAACGATCAGCCCCGCCGTCGGGAAATCGCGCTGCAGCAGCGCGCCCACCACGATGACGGCGCCAAGTACGGGTATGAGGCTTTTAGCGTTCATAAAATTTCAATGGGGACAAAGGTAATCAAAAATCGTTTCCTATCTTTGCGAAAAGAAAATAATTGAGAACGCGTCACACGCCCCAATAAGCCAAAAAATCTATGCCGTCTTTATCCCGCAAAGGAACCGAAATACCCCCCTCGCCCATCCGCAAGCTGGTGCCCTACGCCGAAGAGGCCAAGCGCCGGGGCGTCACCGTCTACCACCTGAACATCGGCCAGCCCGACATCCCCACCCCGCAGGGAGCCATCGACGCGGTTAAAAACATCCAGGACCACATCTTCGCCTACGGCCACTCGGCCGGACAGGAGAGCTACCGCCGCAAGCTGACGGAGTATTACCACCGCGTAGGGATCGAGGTCACCTACGACCAGATCATGGTGACCGAAGGAGGCTCCGAGGCCCTCTTCATAGCCATGTCGGTCTGCCTCGATCCGGGCGACGAGGTGCTGGTGCCCGAGCCCTTCTACGGCAACTACAACGGCTTCGCCGTGGAGGCCGGGGTGATCGTCAAGCCCGTCGGATCGAGCATCGATACCGACTTCGCCCTGCCCCCCATCTCGGACTTCGACCGCCACATCACCCCCCGCACCAAGGCGATCCTGATCTGCAACCCCAACAACCCTACGGGTTATCTCTACTCCCGCGAGGAGTTGGAGCAACTGGCCGAGATCGTCAAAAAACACGACCTCTTCCTGATCTGCGACGAGGTCTACCGCGAATTCTGCTACGACGGGGCCGTACACCACTCGGTGATGAACCTCTCCGGGCTCGAAGAGCACGCCGTGATGATCGACTCGGTCTCGAAGCGTTACAGCATGTGCGGAGTGCGGCTCGGGGCCCTGGTCACGCGCAACCGCGACGTGCTGGGGGCCACGCTGCGCATCGGCCAGGCGAGGCTCTGCCCGCCCTACCTGGCCCAGGTGGCCGCCGAAGCCGCCGTGGACACGCCTCCCGAGTATTTTGAAGAAGTATACCAGGAATACCTGCTGCGCCGCAATACGATCGTCTCGGCCCTCAACGATATCGAGGGGGTCTACTGCCCCATGCCCAAAGGGGCCTTTTATTCGCTGGTGCGCCTGCCGGTGGACGACACCGAGCGTTTTGCCCGCTGGCTGCTCGAAGAATTCCAGTACGAGGGTCAGACCGTTATGGTGGCCCCCGCCTCGGGTTTTTACGCCACGCCGGGCCTGGGCCGCGACGAGGTGCGCATCGCCTATGTGCTCAATTGCGAGGACCTTCTGGCGGCAGTTCGCTGCCTGCGCGAAGCGTTGAAGGTTTATCCGGGAAGCACCCTGAAAAAGCAATAACCGCAACCTAACTCCCCTACCGATATGAGAATCAAATATGTTATGACTATCGCGCTGGCTCTGGCGACCCTTTCGCTCAGCGCCCAGAAGCGCATCGGGATGATCGGCCTGGACACTTCCCACAGCCTCGAATTCACGAAAATCATCAACTCCATCCGCTGCAGCCACCCCGAGATGGCGGATTTCAAGGTGACGGCGGCCTACCCCTACGGCTCGCGCACCATCCCCTCGAGCTACGAACGCATCCCCTCCTACATCGACAGCATGCGCTCCTACGGGGTCGAAATCGCCGCTTCGATCGACGAACTGCTTAAGAAAGTGGACTTTGTGCTGTTGGAAACCAACGACGGCAACCTCCACCTCGAACAAGCCATCCAGGTCATCAAGGCCGGTAAGCCGATGTTTATCGACAAGCCCATGGCCGGAAACCTCTCCGACGTGCTGGCCATCTTCGAACTGGCCGCCCAGAAAAACGTCCCCTTGTTCAGCTCCTCCTCGCTGCGGTACACCGCTAATACTCAAGCCATCGTAGACGGAAAATGCGGAGAAGTGATCGGCGCCGACAGCTACGGCCCCGACAACCGCGAGCCCTCGCACGGGGAATTCACCTGGTACGGCATCCACGCCGTGGAAGCCCTGTTCGCCGTGATGGGCTCGGGCTGCACCCAGGTCAGCTGCGCCTCGGTACCGGGCACCGAAGTGGCCACGGGCGTCTGGCGGGGCGACCGCATCGGGACTTTTCGGGCCAACTCCAAGGCCAAGTATGTCTTCGGGGGCACGGTCTTCACGGCCGAAGGCGCTTTTCAGATGGGCTCGGAGATCCCCTACGACGTTCTGCTGAAGCACATCGTCGAGTTCTTCCGCACGGGCAAGGTGCCCGTCAACCCGATGGAGACCATGGAAATCTTCACCTTTATGGAGGCCGCCGCCCAGAGCAAGGCCCGGGGCGGAATCCCCGTGTCTACGCAGGAAATCTTCGAGACCAATTATAAAAAAGCCCTCGAGATCGTCAAAAACACCAAGTTGTAGCATGAAACTGTCATGGCCTCTGTGGGCCCTGAGCGTTATGTTGCTGTGCGGATGCGCAGGACCGAAGCCGGCGGCTTTTACGGGAGCCCCGGGCGAAGTGCGCCTGATCTGCCTCGATCCCGGCCATTTCCACGCCGCCCTGGTGCAGAAATACACCAATCAGTTGATCGACTCCACGGTGCGGGTCTATGCCCCCGAAGGGCCGGAATTGGAGAGTTATCTAACTCTGGTCGAATCGTTTAACTCCCGGTCGGAAAACCCCACCGCCTGGCGCGAGAAAGTCTACCGGGGGAGCGGCTACCTGGAAAAAATGCTCGCCCAGCGGGCGGGCAATGTCGTGCTGCTGGCGGGCAACAACGCCCGCAAGATCGACTACCTCGAAAATTCGCTCACCGCAGGGTTGAACGTTCTGGCCGACAAACCCCTGGTGATCGATGCCGCAGGCTTTGCACGGCTCGAAAAAGCCCTGCAAAGCGCCCAAGACAAAGGCGTGCTGCTCTGGGATATCATGACCGAGCGCTACGACATCCGCAACATCCTCCAGCGGGAGCTGATGCGGGACACGACGCTTTTCGGCACCCTGGTGCCGGGCTCACCCGAGCGCCCCGGCGTGGAAGCGATGAGCGTCCACTCGTTCTACAAGGAGGTCGCGGGGGTTCCCCTGCGCCGTCCGGCTTGGTACTACGACGTGACCCGCCAGGGCGAGGGCATCGTCGACGTGACCACCCACCTGATCGACCAGGTGGCCTGGAAATGCTTTCCGGAGCAGCGGATCGACTACCGCAAGGACGTGGAGGTGCTCTCGGCCACGCACTATCCCACCGCTTTATCCCTGGCCGACTTTTCCAAATCGACGGGATTTACGCAATTTCCGGATTTTCTGCAAGGGGCCCTAAAGGACTCCGTGCTGGAAGTGATGGCCAACGGGACGATCCGTTACTCGCTTTTCGGCGTGCACGCGGCCATCGAGGTGGCCTGGGTCTTCGAGACGCCCCCCGGGGCGGGCGACATCGCCCGGACGGTGATCCGGGGCACGAAGGCCGAACTGTTGGTGTTGCAGGACAAGGAACAAGGCTACAAACCAACACTTTACGTGCAACCGACCGAAGGGACCTCCCCCGCGGAGTTCCGCAGCGCCTGGGCCCGGGCTTTCGTCCGCCTGGCCAACGAATTGCCGGGCCTGACGGCCGTCGATGAGGGGACGCGGGTGCGCATCGAAATTCCGGCGGAATATGACTCCGGCCATGAAGCGCACTTCGCCTCGGTCTTCCGCCGCTACACCGACTACCTCCGGGAAGGCATGCCCGCCTGGGAGCGGGACGCCCTGCTGGCCAAGTATTACATCACCACCCAAGCGCAGAAAATAGCTTCAGCATCACGATGAAAGACACCCTGCTTACCGCGGCGGTCAAACGCCGGGAATTGATTACCGCCGCACTTTGCTTCGCGGCGGCCATGCTCGTCAACGCCGGGGCGATCCTCCATTACGGCAGTCGCTGGAGGGAGCTGTACACTCAGATCGGCTTCGTCCTGGTGCTCGCCGGGCTGTTCTATGCGGCGGTCTGGGTAGTCCGGCTGATCGCGGCGGCTTTCCGGAAAAAACGATGACCGGCTTCGAATACAACGCCCATAATCCTCAACTACCCGTGGCCTACGCCACCTGGGAGGCGATGCACACGCGTTGCGAAGCGATCCTGCCGGGCCTCGAACGCCCCCGGGCCGAGGGCCTCGCCGGGCGCCTCCGGGAGGAAAGCCTCTCCCTGGACAAGGTTTTCAACCGCTTCGACCCGCATAGCGAACTGTTCCGGGTGAACTTTTCGGGAGCCTGGCAGGCGATGCCCCTGAGCGAAGAACTTTACGAGGCGCTGAGCCTGTGCGAAGAATTCCGCCGGACGACCGCCGGGTACTTCGACATCGCGGTGCAATCCTCCCCCCGGCCGAAAGGCGAAGCGTTTTCGCTGGACGAGGCCTCACGCAGCGTGCGCCTGTCAGCCCCGGGCGTCGTGCTCGACCTGGGAGGCTTCGCCAAAGGCTATGCCCTCGAGCGGCTCCGGCGACTGCTCACCGAGGAAGGCGTCGGGCGGGCTCTGCTCAATTTCGGCGACAGCTCGATCCTGGGGGTCGGCACGCATCCCCACGGAGAAAGTTGGCCCGTGGGCCTGGCCGCCGCGGGAGGCGGGGAGCCGGGAGCTCCCTCGTTCGCCCTGCGCGACAGCGCCCTCTCGGTGTCGGGACATCCCGCAGGCGAGAAACCGCACATCCTCTCCCCCTCGGACGGCCGTCCGGTGACGCGCCCGGGGGTCGTGGCGGTGGCGGGGCCCTCGGCCCTGGTCGCCGAAGTGCTTTCAACGGCCCTCTTCGCCGCCCCCGACGGAGCTTGGGACGAACTACTAAACCACTACGCCGGATACCGCATCTGCTGGTATCCGTAACGAATCGTTTTCATGGATAGACGCGAATTTCTGAAAGAATTGGGCCTGGTCGGCAGCGCCGGGATGTTGCTCTCGGTGTTCCCCTGGTTGCAGGGATGCAGCGAGGCGGCCCGCCGCGAAGTGGCCGGAGAGCGCGCCCGCCTGGGCGTCATCGGCACCGGATCGCGGGGCATGTACCACCTGCAAAACCTCCTCAACACCCCCGAGGCCGAGATCGTGGCCCTGTGCGACATCTATCCGCCCCACCTGCAACAGGCTGCCAAGCTCTTCCCCGAAGCCACCTGCTACACCGACTACCACGACCTGCTGCGCGACGCCAACGTGCAGGGCGTGCTGATCGTCACCCCCCTCTCCGAGCACGCCCCCATGAGCGTGGCGGCCCTCCAAGCGGACAAGCATGTCTTCTGCGAAAAGGCCATGGCCCACACCATCGAGCAGTGCAAGCAGATGTACGACACCTGGAAGGCCACCGGCAAGGTGCTCTACATCGGCCAGCAACGCCTCTTCGACCCAAAGTACATCCGGGCCGTGGAGTTGATCAACGAGGGCCGCATCGGCGAGGTGGTGGCCCTGCGCAACTTCTGGTTCCGCAACAACGACTGGCGGCGGCCCGTGCCCTCGCCCGAGTTGGAGCGGCTTATCAACTGGCGCCTCTACCGCGACACCTCCTGCGGGCTGATGACCGAACTGGGCTGCCACCACCTCCAGAACGGCACCTGGATCCTGCGTTCGCTGCCGGACTATATTATGGGCAGCGGAGATATCGTCTACTGGAAAGACGGACGGGAAGTCTACGACAGCGTCTCGGTGACCTACCACTACCCCTCGGGCGTGAAGATGACCTTCGAATCGGTGATCGCCAACAAGCACTTCGGCATGGACGAGCAGATCCTGGGCTCGAAAGGGACCCTGGCGCTCTCCCACAACCGCCTGTTCAGCGAAACGCCCCCGCCCCGGCCGGGCATCCGCCAACTGCTCAGCGAGATCGGGCAGGGCCTCTTCCAGACCCAGGCCTTCGCCGGGACGAGCTGGGCCCCCGAGCACGGCTCCCAGGACCCGGGAGTGCCCATCGTATCGGCCGCCGCCGTACACGAGGGCGCCAGCACGGTGGGGGCCGCCGGAGACGGCTCCGAGGAGATGATCGCCGCCTTCTGCCGCTCGGTCATCACGGGCCGCCAGGCCGAACGACTGGTCGAGGAGGCCTACTACGCCGGGCTGCTCTCGCTGCTGGGCCTCCAGGCGATGGAAGAACACCGCATCGTGGAGTTTCCGAAGGAGTACGTTATTCCCTACCTATGATAACGTGAGTTTCTTAAAAGAAACTCACATACCTTTGGGCCAATGGCTCCATAGAGCCATTGGCAAAGTCCTCCCCTATCAGGGGAGGATTTAGGAGGGGTGGCGGGCCTTGCGGCTTTTGAAAAAAGCCGTTAACGTTAATTTTGGATAAGAATTATTGCGTTAACGGTCTTACATGCAAAAGCATAAAAGATAATTCTTATCCAAAATTAACGGTATGATAAAGGTATTGGTCCTGACCGATTTTTCGAGCGGATACAGCCGAAGCCTGCTCCGGGGCATCGTGCGCTATTCGCAACAGGTCGAGGGCTGGACGTTCTACCGCATGCCGCTCTACTACCGCATGGTGCACGGCGACAAGGGGGTGGTCGAGTGGGCCAAACAATGGAAAGCCGACGCCATCATCGCCCAACTGGGGGACGTGGACATCGACCTGCTGCGCGACCTGCGCATCCCGATCATCCTCCAGAACTACCGCCAGCGCATCCCGGGGGTCTGCAACCTGACGGGCAACTACGTGGGAACGGGCGAGATGGCCGCCGCATTCTTCCTCCAAAAAGGATTTTTCAACTTTTCGTATTACGGGACGGACGGTACCGTTTGGTCTCGGGAGCGCGGGGAAGGATTTCGGAAATACCTGGAAGAAAAGGGCCATACCGTCACCTGCCGCTGGGAGCCCGCCGGGCGCGAAGCCTGGGACTACGACCTCCAAGCGCTTGGAAACTGGCTGCGCAAACTGCCCCAGCCGACGGCCCTGTTCTGCTGTGACGACCAGTTCGCCCTGCAGGTCTCGGAGACTTGCAAGATCTGCGGGCTTTCGGTGCCCGAACAGATCGCCATCCTGGGCGTGGACAACGACGAGCTGCTGTGCAACATCGCCTCGCCGCCCCTCTCTTCGATCCAGCTGGACGTCGAGAACGGAGGCTACCAGGCCGCCCGCATCCTGCACTCCCTGGTGCGGGGCGAGAGCGGCGCCCCGGGCAACATCTCGGTGGAAGCCCTCCAGGTGATCGAGCGGCCCTCGACGCGCAAATACGCCATCACGGACCGCTACATCCTCGAGAGCATCGAATACATCGAGCGGCACTTCGCCTCGCCGATCCCGGTCAGCCACCTGCTCGAGCGGGTCCCCTTCTCGCGCCGGGTCTTCGAAAAGCGCTTCAAACAAGCTACCGGAGTGACCCTCGGCCACTTTATCCTGCAACAGCGGATCGACCGCCTGGCCCGGGAGCTGCTCGCCTCCACCCGCCCGGTGCAGGAGATCGCCTTCGGCTGTGGCTTCGAGGACGGCAAGAACGTCGCCCGCGTCTTCGCGAAGTTCAAGGGCATGACCCCCTCGGCCTACCGCAAAAAATACAGCGACGGCCGGGGAGAAATAAGCTAATTTTAGAAATAAATCTCCCCATGTTACACCTGTTTTGAAATTAATGTGACCATTTTTTTTAGGGGAGTCGTCATCCAATAGTTCCTTTTTTGTCTTTGTTATGATGGCTTTGTTTTGGGAGAAAAATGAAGCCCTTTTTTATTAGATTTTATACCTTAAAATATTTTTTATTCCTATTTTATTTTGTAATTTGATGAATTTTAATTATTATCGCAACAATTCAATTTATTAAACATGCAGCTATGACAAATGAATCTACAACAATTGCCAGCGTTAATTCCAATAATCTATCTTTAAAGGATGAATATGTTTGTTGGATTGATATTATGGGCACAAAAAACATAATGTCAGAATCTATTCAGAAAGCAACAAACTTCATATTTAGATTTCACTCGTGTGTGGTTGATGTCATTGATAATAATACGGAACGTATCAAGGCATATCCTCTTATGGATGGAGTTTTTATTACTACTCCTAATGCTGAAACGATGAAGAAAATCATTAATGAGATATTTTCTAAAGCTGCCAGAATGTTTTTAGAAGCTGATAAACATGGGCATAGATTTGTTATCAAAGGTTCTTTAGCATATGGGCTAATAGCTCATGGAGAGTCAATAGATGAATTGATATGCCCCACCGTTGCACAAAATAATTCATATAAAAGCACATTGATGTTAGGAATGCCTATGATTCAAGCCGTTAATTCTGAAAAGACTGCCCCTCCGTTTGGAATATACATACACGAATCGGCTCGTAAGTATAAAGTTTTGCAAGGTAAACATTATGCATGGAAGCCAATTAATGTTGATAAAAACGAATTAAGAAAGAGAATTCAATCATATTTTGATTGGTGTAACGATTATTCTGAATATTTGGAAATGGATGCAACAAAAATTAAATTATATAAAAAATTGGTTGACGAATATTTTAATGATCGGATGAAAAAGGACCATGAAACCGAAACGGAATAATCTCTAATGGAAAAGAGGGGAAGGAAGGGCTGTGCCCTTCCTTCCCCTCTTTTCCATTCAATTCTTTTACAAATAATTGGTCACGTTGTCAACTATCTGCCCGTCGAACAGGTTGACTATCCTATGGGAGAACGACGCGTCGTGCTGCGAGTGGGTCACCATCAGGATGGTCGTTCCCTCGCGGTTGAGCTCCGTCAGCAGGTTCATCACCTCTTTCCCGTTCGTCGAGTCGAGGTTCCCGGTGGGCTCATCGGCCAGGATCAGCTTGGGGTTGGCGACCACGGCCCGGGCGATGGCCACGCGCTGCTGCTGCCCCCCCGAAAGCTGCTGGGGGAAGTGCCCGGCGCGGTGGGAGATGTTCATCCGCGAGAGGATGTCGTTGACCATTTCCTTGCGCTTGGAGGCCTTGATACGCAAGTAGATCAGCGGCAACTCAACGTTTTCGAAGACGTTCAGTTCCTCGATCAGGTTAAAACTCTGGAACACGAAGCCGATGTTGCCCTTGCGGAACAGGGTCCGTTCCTTCTCCTTGAGGCCGCCCACTTCCTTGTCCAGCAGGAAGTAATGCCCCCCGGTGGGGTTGTCCAGCAGGCCCAGGATGTTCAGCAGCGTGGATTTTCCGCAACCCGAGGGACCCATGATGGCGACGAATTCGCCTTCCTTGACCTCCATCGAGACCTGGTTCAGGGCGATGGTTTCGATCTCTTCCGTACGGAAGCTCTTGCTGAGATTTTCGATCTTTAACATGATGGTAAGGTATTAATTATTATTGGTTTTTCAACGTTATTTTTATTCGGCTTTGAGCGCTTCTATCGGATTTTCATTGGCGACCCTCCACGAGCGCAGGACCACGCAGCCGGTGACGACCACCAGCACCAGCAGCGCCCCGAATAGGAAAATCTGCCCCGAGAGGGGAATCTTCTCGGAGAACTGGGCCAGCCATTTTTCTCCCGTGAAGTAGGCGCACAGGACCCCCGCCAGGGCGGCCGGGAAAGCCACCAGCAACACCCCCCGGACAATCATCCGGATGACTTCGGCGGCCGTGGCCCCGTTGACCTTGCGTACGGCGATCTCCTTGCGGCGGCGGGAAGTCTCGTCCTGGGTGTAGGCCACCAGGCCCAGCAGCGAGATGAGCAGGGTGATGATCCCGCCGAGCAGGACCGCGTCGTGGAATTTCTTCGAGTCGAGGAACAGGCCCAGCACCTCGGACTGGTAAGGGATCACCTGAATGTCCTTGTCGGGCATCAGGCGGGTGAGGATTTCGTCCACCTGGCGGATGTTTTCGGGGCTCAGCGCGTTGAGCTTAACCAACAGGTAGTCCCGGGGAGTTGTCGCACCGAACATAGCGGTCGGCTTCGCACTTTTCGTGGCCCCGACATGGATATTCTCGTACACCCCGCAGATGGTCTTGAGCCGGTGTTCGGTCACCTGCAGGGACTTGCCCACCGCTCCGTCCGTCCACCCAAGCATCTCCGAAGCCCGGTCGGCGAAGTCGCGGCTGACCAGCATATCGTTGTAAGACTTCGGAGGACGTCCCGCCAACAGCGGAATATCCATCAGAGAGAGGTAAGCCGAATCGACTTCATACAGATCGGTGATCAAAAAGAGCGTTTCCTCTTTCCCTTCTTCCATGACGGCATTCCCGGCGTCGGCCAGCACGGGCAGATCCTTAGCCGAAGCCGTCCCCTGCACAAAAGGCAGGCGGCCGAGTTCCCCAAGCGCCGTAGCACGCACCGACGGAGGCACTCCCCCGGTATTGCAATAGAGCAGGTTGGAGTAATCGTACCCGAAATTCTGGCCGACCAGCCGGATGTATTGCCGACCCACGATCACCAGCAGGGTCACCAAAAAGACCGAAGCGGTAAATTGCACGAATAGCAAGACCCGTTTCCACTGCCGCTTGAACTGCGAGGCACCCCGGAAGGCCGACGAGACCGAAACCCGGGCAAAGAGCCAGGCCGGGACCAGGCCGGTCACCGCCACGATCAGCGCGAAGACACCTCCGAGCACCAGGCAAGTCTGCCAGGTAAACAAGCCCCCCAGGGAGGCGCCCAGCATCTGCTCGACGGTCCCCCGGAAGGAGAACACCAGGCCCGCGGCCAGCACGAGGGCCAGCAGGGCGTGCAGCCCGGTCTCGGTGAGGATCGTCCGCCGGATGTTGACGGCCGAGGCCCCGTAGCACTTCTGCACGGCCACCTCCTTGCTGCGGCCCGCCATCGAGGAGACCACGAACAGGATGTAGTTCATCATGGCCGTGAACAGCAGGGCGAAGGCCAGCAACGAGAGCATCAGGCTCATCCGTTTGACCTCGGGGTCCCGGGCATGAAATTCGGCCAGGGGATGCAGATTGTACGTTACCTCGACGCCCATTTTTCGCAATTCGTCCGGGTCCTGGTAAATTTCCTGGACCCGGCGGATAAAGGGGGCCAGGGCGACGGGATCGAAGCCGGGCCGCAGTTTCACATAACCCAGGTAGCGCTCATTTTCAAGCCACAGAAAGCGGCCGTCCCCCGTAAACTGCCGGATGGAGCAGAGGGAGATGATGATGTCGTAGCAGTCGCTGCTGTTTTCGGGCAGCTCTTCGAATACCCCTCCGACGGTGATCCATTTATCGGGGTAAGTGTCGAAACAGAATTGGGTGCCGACCACATCCCCGTCCCGGCCCAGGCGACTGGCCAACTTGCTCGAAATAAGCGCGTGCATCGGCTGCGAGAGGATCTCTTTGGCCTTACCTCCCTGGAGCATGGGCCGCGGCAGAACGTCGAACAGGCAGCTATCGGCCAGGATGGGCGTCCCGTTGACGCGCTGCTTATCGCGCGTCAACAAGGCCATATTGCCCTCCAGGTGCGTATAGCGGGTACCCGCCTCGATCGCGGGGATTTCGGCCATCAGGCCAGGGACCACGCCGCCACTGATGTAGGGGTAGCTCCCCACTTCATCCTGTCTGGAGAAGTTCATGTCGAGCATATACAACCTGTCGCTGTCGGGATAGAAATTGTCGTAGCTCTGCTCGAAGCAAACCTTCGCGATCAGCACCAGCCCCACGGAGAGGCCCACACCCAGCGAGATGATCTTCACCACGTTGTTGCGGCCCCGTTTGAACAGGGAGCGGATAGCCATATTCAGGTTATTCATAGTCTCGATTTTAGTCGACTTTAAACGCCTCGATCGGGTTTGCGGTCGCCACGCGGTAGCATTGCAGCGTGACCGTGATCACCGTGATCAGCAGCACGATGGAAAACGCGATCAGGAAGATGCCTATACCCACCGGGGCTTTGTAGGCGAAGCTGCTTTGCCACTGCACGATCAGCTGCCAGGCCAGCGGGGCGGCGATCACGAAACAGATCACCACGATCCGGGCGTAACGCCGGTTGAACATCCCCAGGATATCCTGCACGGAGGCGCCGAAGACTTTTCGCACGCCAATCTCCTTGCGGCGGAATTGAGTTTCGAACAGGATTAGCCCGAAAGCGCCCACGGTGGAGATAAACACCGACAGCAGGCTGAACAGGAAGATCAGGTCGCCCAGATTTTTCTCCGTCTTGTAGAGCTGGCCGATGCGCTGGTCCATCAGGTTGATCTCCAGCTTGTCCTGCGCGCCGGGGTCGTAAGCGAGCAGGGTCGCGCGGATGTGCTCCATGGCCGGCTGGATGTGGTTGCCGCGCACCTTGACGTAGGTGTCGAGCATCCGCCAGCTTTTGCTCACGTAGAGGGCCAGGGGCTTGATCCCTTCGCTCAGGGGACGGAAGTTGAAGTCCGCCGCGATGCCGACCACCTCGGCCTGCTCCCTCCCCGCCAGGGCCGGCAGAATGCTGCCCGGCTCGAAGCCGAACTGCTTGCGGGCCGTCTCGTTGAACACCAGCATGCCGTTTTCGCTCAACTGGTCCGAGGGCAGGAAGCCCCGCCCCTCTTCGAGGGACATGCCCATGAACGAGAGGAAGTTGTAGTAGACGGGGATGGCCGTGAACTGGACCGGCTCGTTCTTGTAGGTCGTTTCCCAGTTCATGCCCCCCGAGGAGACGATAAAGCCGGACGAGAAGGTGACGTCGGCGATGTCCGGATGCGCCTTGAGCTGGGTCTCAATCGTGTTGCGCAACTGCTCGGCATCGCGTCCGGCGAACATAGGATAGGTGAGCGAGGTGCTCAGGATGTTCTCCCGCTCCATGCCGATGTCGTAGTTCTGCATATATTGGTACTGCTGCCGCACGAACAGGGCCGAGATAATCAGGATCAGCGAGATGCAATACTGAAAAGCGATCAGAGAGAAGCGCAGCTTCCGACCCTGCGGAGTAAGCCCGAAGGAGCCTTTAAGCACCAGCGCGGGCGGGAAGGAAGTGCTGTACCAGGCCGGATAGATCCCCGCCACCACCCCAACCCCGACCGAGAGCAGCAGGATGCCCGAGAGCAGAGGCAGGTGCCCTGCCGGGGCCATGTTGACGGTCAGCAGCGAGGCCACCGGGGAGCCCGACAGGAAGTAGACGGCGCAAAAGGAGACCAGGGCCGACACGAACGAGAGGATCACCGCCTCGAGGCATTGCTGCAGGCGCAGGACCGAGATGGGGCAGCCCAGCACCTTGCGGGTGTTGATGTGGCGGATGCGCAGCGGGATCATAGAGGTGGCGAAGTTCACGAAGTTGATCATGGCCACCAGCAGGATGATCAGGGCGATGCCCAGCAGCGAGTAGACCGCCGTGAGGTTGCCCTGGGCGGCCGTGTTGTTGTTCTTGACGAAATAGCGGTCGTGCAGATTGGTCAGCCGGAAAGTCAGCTGCTCCTCGGGCTTGCGGTCGCGGTTCCACAGCGCCGTGACGGTCTGCTCGATGGTGGGGACATGCTCCGGGGAGTCGATCCGCACGTAGGCGTAGTAGTCCCGCGCGGCGTTCAGCCGGGTGTTGCCGCCCAGCGGGCCGCGGTTGGAGATCACCCCGTTTTTGAGCGTCGAGTTCTCGGGCAGGTCCTCGTAGACGGCCATCACGGGAATGGCGTTGCCGCGCAGCGAGATCATCCGCCCCACGGCGGAATTCCGGCCGAAAAGCTTGCGGGCCGTGCTCTGCGAGATGATCGTGCTGCCGCGGGTGGCCATGAACTGCGTCAGGCTGCCTTCGGCGATCTCGAGGCCGAAGACTACGGGCAGGGAGTCCGAGACCAACATGACATCCGCGGTAAAGCCTTCGGAAGCCCCCTTTTCCACGTCATAGATCGTTTCGCGGATCTCCTGGTCCCCATACAGGAAGGGACCCTGCAGGACGCTGCCGCAGAGAATGTGCGGGGAGCCGGCGACGACCGTGGCGGCCATGGCCTGGTTGAAGGCGGGCGAATTTTCGCTTTTGGCGTCGGGGCCGCTGTAATCGAGTTGATAGATCAGCCCCGAGGCCGGGTAGCTCTTGTCGAATCCCAGATCGTACTCCACCTGCATCAGGATCACCGTGATGGAGGTGAAGGCCACGCTCAGGCCGACGATGTTGAGGATCGTGGCGGTCTTAAAGCGGGCGAGCGTTCGGAGTAAGGTTTTCATAAGCGTCAGTATAAACGGATTTATCTCTGCATTTAGCGTTTGACCAGGACCGATTTCAGCGAGTTATTCCGCCCGCAGCGACTCGGCGGGGTTGCGCGTGGCGGCCCGGTAGCTTTGGAAGGTGACCGTGGCGGCGGTGATGGCCAGCAGCACGCTTAGCGCGACGGCATATATCCACCACGACAGAGGGGTCTTGTAGGCGTAGCCTTTGAGCCAGAGGCTCACCAGCCAACCGGCCAACGGGGCGGCGATCACGAAGCATATCAGCACGATGCGCAGGTAGGAGCGGTTGAACATCTCGAGGATTTCCCGTACCGTGGCACCGAAAACCCGTCGTACGCCGATCTCCTTACGGCGGTACTGGGTCTCGAACAACACCAGCCCGAAGACGCCCATCAGCGAAATGAGCACGGCCAGCACGCAGAACCAGCTCACCAGCGAGCCCAGCTGGGTCTCTTTGCGGTAGAGGTTATCGACCACCTCGTCGAAGAACTGGACCCTGAAGGGATAGAGTGGGTCCATCTCACTGTTCACCCGGTCGATGTAGGCCACGGCGTCTTTGAGGTTGGCCCCCGCCCGGATCTTGATGTAAGCCTGGGAAGGGGTGTTGCCGGCCCCCACGACGAATGCCACCGGTCCGATGGGACGGCGCACCGAGGTGAGGTGGAAATCCTCCATGATCCCGATGACCTCAAAGGTTATGCCCTGCTGCTGGCTGGTCAATCCCACCGGCAGCTGGTAGTCCTGTTGGGTATAGCGGTTGAAGATCAGGCCGACCTTATCGGGTCGATCGGGGTCGGAGGGGTGGTCGGAGGGTAGGAAATCCCGCCCTTCGAGCAGAGGAATGCCCATCACCTCGCGGAAATTGTCCGAAACGGTCACCATACTGAAACTCAACGTTTTCCCATCGACTTCGATGCGGCCCACGTTGTTGTTGTCCGCGCCGTAGAGCCGCGTCGAGGCGAAGGCGACGTCCTCGATCCCAGCGTACTGCCTGAGCCGGTTGGCGTACTCTTCGCTCGAAGCAATCGCCTTGGCATTGAGCCCCACCAGGGCGACGTTGTCCTTGTCGAAGCCCAACTCAAGGTGGGAAGCGTAGCGGTTCTGGAGTTGGATGAACAGGGCAGCCACGATCAGCACGGCCGAGATCACGTACTGAAATCCGATCAGGGCGGTACGCAGCTTGCGGCCCTGGGGCGAGAGCCCGAAGGAGCCTTTGAGCACCAGGGCGGGCTGGAAGGAAGTGGTGTAGTAAGCCGGATAAATGCCTGCCAGCAGGCCGATCGCCAGGGCCATGCCCAAGCCCAGGCCATAAACGACCCCGTTGGCTGACGGCTCAAAGGTAGCCGCCAACAGACTGGCGGCTTGCGTCCCGGCAAACACCCAGACCCACAGCAGCGACACCCCGAAGGCGATCAGGCTGGTACCCATGGACTCGGAAATCAGTTGCATCCGGATGCGGGAAGTGGGATTCCCGAGGATCTTCTGGGTGTTGATGCTGCGGATGCGCATCGGGGCCAGCGAGGTGGCGAAATTCGTGAAATTGATGGCGGCGATCCCGATCACCAGCAGGGCGATCCCGATCAGTATCCCGGTCATAGTGCGGCTGCCGCTGATTCCCCCGGCATGGTCCACCGGAACGTAATACGCCTCGGGCAGGGAGGTCAGACGGAGCTCCTTGGGGTAGCGCTCGTGGTGGTAGTTCTTCTGGAAATTCTCGATTACCCCCGCGGCATTGATCGGCGAGTCGAGCAGCACCAGCAACTGGTAATTGCGGCTATAAGCCGGCGTTTCTTCGGGTGGAAAACGGTAATACAGGTGGTTCCTCAGGTGGGTGTTGCCCGGGAAATCGCGGTAGACGCCCCCCACGGTATAGCTCGTGTACCGGATATTCCAGCCTTTGTCCTTGGTGTAGATCGTCTTGCCCACGGCAGGGTCCGAGCCGAACAGCAGCCGGGCCTGGCTCAGGGGGATCAGCATCTTGTCGGGGTCCTGCAGGGCCGAGGCCGTGCCCTCGACCATGTCGAAGTCGATGATTTTCACCAGATCGGGGTAACAGGCCGTGACACCTCCCTGGAAGCCCTGCTCTTCGGCACCCTCTCCTACGGTATAGTATAGCCCGGAATTACCTAAGGCCGAGCCAGCCTCGATGTGAGGCGAAGAGGCGATAAACTCGTCGATAAAGGGGCGCGAGTGGACGCCCGAGAGGCGCTGGGCGGTGGGGTCGAAGTTGGAGCCCTCGACCCGGAAAATGCGCTCGGAATTGGCATGTACCCGGTTGAACGAAAGTTCGTAGCGTACCTGCAACCCGATGATCATAAAGGCGGCGAAGGCGGCCGAAAGACCCAGGATGTTGAGCGTGCTGGCCAGCCGGAAGCGGCGCAGCGAGAAGAAGAAATTGCGGAGAATCGATTTCATGACAATCGTTTTTTTATAAGGTTACTACAGAGGCGCATCCGTTTTTGCAGATTGGATCGGAGTTATTCGGATTTGAGAGATTCGGCCGGGTTTTCGGTGGCCGCCCGGTAGCTTTGCAGGGTGACGGTGGTCACCGTGATGATCAGCACGATGGCCAGGGCCGCGGCGAAGACCCAGAGGGATACGGGCGCCTGGTAGGCGAAATTGCCCTGCCATTGTTTGACCACGTAGTAGGCCAGCGGGACGGCGATCACGAAGCAGACCCCCACGATGCCCACATAGCGGCGGTTAAACATGTTCAGCACGTCGGCCACCGTGGCCCCGAAGACCTTTCGAAGGCCGATCTCCTTGCGGCGGTACTGGGTCTCGAAGAGGATCAGGCCGAAGGCTCCCATCGTGGAGATCAGCACGGCCAGCAGGCTGAAGGCCGAGATCAGCCGCGAGAGGTTGTCCTCCGTGCCGTACTGGGCGCCCACGCTCTCGTCGACGAAGCTCAGGGCGAGCGTCGAACGGATCTCGGGGTCCATGGCCAGCAGCGTCTGTTCGACGTATTGCATCCCCGCCTGTTCGCGGCCGGGCTGCGTCTTGAAGTAGAGGAAGCGGGCGGCCGGGTAGTCGTCCCCCCGCACGTAGAAAGCGAACGGTTCGACGGCGTAGTGCAGGGGGCGGAAGTTGTAGTCCCGGGCGATGCCCACGATCTCGGTCGGATGCTCCTCCTGGTTGCCGCCCACGTACTCTCCCACCTCCAGGCCGAAGGCCTTACGGGCCGTTTCGTTGAAGATGTAGGCGCCTCCCCGCGCGGGGTCTCCTTCCCGGAAATCACGCCCTTCGGGCACCGGGATGCCCATCAGCGTGAGGAAGCCGGGGGTCACGTGGATCGTGTTGAACTTGATTTCGGTATCCATGTAGGGCCGGGTCCAGCCGAATCCGGACGAGATCACGGGTTGCATCGAGAAAGCGACCCCCTGGATATCGGGATTTTCGAGCAATTGGTCCTGGACGGTTTTGTATTGCCGGGTCAGCTTCTGGCTCAACTCGGCCGAGATGACGCCGCCCCGGTCGATGCCGATGTCGTAGGAGCGCATGTAGTCGTATTGCACCCGGATAAAGATCGCCACGATGATCAGCCCCACCGAGATCACATACTGGACGCCGATCAAGGCCGTGCGCAGTTTGCGCCCCTGCTCGGAGAGCCCGAAAGAGCCTTTCAGGACCAGGGCGGGAGAGAAAGAGGTGCTGTAAAGCGCCGGATAGAGGGCCGAGAGCAGTCCGGTCAGCAGGGCGATCCCGAGCGTGATCCACACCAGCGGGAGATTGGCCCCCAGGGCCAGCGAGGCCGGGACCAGCGCGGCGAAAGAGGTGGTCGACAGCGAGTCGACCAGCACCAGGCCAAGAGAGGCCGCCAGCAGGCAGAGCCCCATCGCCTCGCCCACCTGCTGCCAGCGCAGGGCGGCGTTGGTGCTGCCGAGCACCTTGCGGGTGTTGATGTTGCGGATGCGCTTAGGCACCAGGGCCATCGAGAAGTTGATGAAGTTGATGACGGCCAGGCCGAGGATCAGCGCCGCCAGGCCCACCAGCGTGAGCACCATCCCCATGTCCCCTTTCTTGGCGTCGGGGTTTTCCTCGCTGAAGTAACGCTTGTTGGGCTTGATCAACGCAACGAGGGCTTCGTCCGGGCCGACGGTCCGGTTTTCGGCCAGCCAGGGCGTCGTCTCCGTGCGGCGCTTGAGGAGCCCGTCGAGCGTGGCGGTCACCGGGGCGATGTCCGCCTTGTCGCGCAGGGTGGCGTAGAGGCTGTAATTCCAATTCCGGGACTGGAGTCCTTCATCCCCTATGTTTTTGAAAAAAATCCCTTTGAGCGACGAATTTTCCGGCAGGTCGGCATAGACGGCCGCCACGCTCACCGTGTCGGCCGACCAGGCCGTCTTGAGCACCAGTTGTTCCCCGGAGGGATTTTCGCTGCCGAAGAGCCGCCGGGCCATCGTCCGGGGGATAATCACGCTTTTGCCGTGGTTGAAATCGGCAAAACTGCCCGCCACCGCCCGCAGCCCGAACACCGCGGGAAACTGCCCGGAGGCGGTTACCCAGGTCGCCTCGAAGGCGTGCTCCGCACTTTGGCCGGGCTGGGAAACGGGGCCGTTTTCTTTCCAGCTCGAGACATAGGCCACCTGGTCGATCTGGGGGATAGCCGCGATCGCCTCGTCGGCGAGCGAGCGGGTGAAATTCCCCTTTCCGGCCTTCAGCTCAATGCGGTAGAGCCTATCCTTCGTGGGATAGAGGCCGTCGTAGGTCAGCTCGTGCCGCACGGGCATCATGATCACCAGGAACGAGGCGAAAGCCACGGCCAGGCCCAACAGGTTGAGCAGCGTGGCCGTGCGGAAACGGACGAGGGTGTTAATAAAATTGCGCAGAGCGGTTTTCATGGTAGAAGTGAGTTGGTTTTCTTTACAAAAACGTAGCTTTCTGTTTCTTGCTGCATGGTTTTTAAAACGTTGCCGAACAATCTACCGTTTGATCGAATCCACCGGATTGGCCGAGGCGGCCTGCCAGCTCTGGACGAAGACCGTGAGCGTGGCGATGGCCAGGGCGAAAAAGCCGGCCAGGGCGAAGACGTCCCAGCCCAGCGGAATGCGGTAGGTGTAGGTCGACAGCCACTGCCGCATCAGGTACCACACCACCGGCACGGCCACAACGAAGGCCACGACTACGATGCGCACGAAGCGGCCCACCAGCAGGCCCAGCACCTGGGCGCGGGTCGAACCGAAGACTTTTCGAATGGCGATTTCCAACGAGCGCTGCCGGATAAAGAAGGTCGCCATGGCCAGGATGCCCAGCGCCGAGATCAGCCCGGCGATCACCGTGAAGAAGCCCAGCAGGCTCATCGTGCGCTGCTGGCTTTCGTAGCGTCCCTGGATGATCTCGTCCGAGAAACGGGCGCTGAAAGGCTCACCCCCGGTGTATTTGTCGTAGGCCTTTTCGATGGCCTCGCGGGTCTCGTACAGGCGCGCGGGATCGATCTTGACTAACATTCTCTGGATATAGCCAAACTGAGCGGGATTGGTATTCCGGTACAATACGGCCGGGCCCACCTGCTGGGAGAAATCCCTGAAATTGAAATCTTTTACGATGCCCGCTATTGAGTAGGTCGTATTATCTTCCATCTTGTAAGAAGAAGTACTGTCGGGCAAAGTCATGGTGCGCAGGGCCGTTTCATTGATCCAAACGGCTTCGGGCGAGGCGTTGTGGTTGTCGCGCAGGACGGTGATACCCAGAACGTCGAAAAACAGGGAATCCCCGGCAAACACCTGAAAACTGATGGGTTGGTCATTGTGGGTGGCCGAATAGTTATTTCCCCCGTCGAAAGGGGTCCAATGGGCCAGGGAAATCTGCCGCACCCCCGGGATGCGGGCCAATTCATTACGAAAACCTTCGGCCTGAGAACGCTTCATTCCTTGCTCGAGGATCAGCAAGTTGTGGGTGTCGTAGCCCAGATCGGCCGTGACCATGTAACGGATCTGGCGGTACATCACCAGGGTACAGCCCAGCAGGATGATGGTGATCAGGTACTGGAAGCCGATCAGCGCTTTGCTGAAGACCATCTTGCTCTGGCGGCGGAACTCGCCCCGCACGATGTCGATGGGGCGGTAGCGCGAGATGACCGAAGCGGGGGCCAATCCGGCGACTACGCCCAGCAACAGGACCGCCCCCACCATCAGAGCCACATTGCCCCCTGAAAGCAGGTCGAAGACCGAAAAACCGGTGTTCAGCATCCGGTTGAAATAGGGTTGAACGAAGGGAATCAGCAACAAGGCCAACCCGAACGACAGCAGGCAAAGAACCCCGGACTCGAAGATCAGGCGCCAGAACAGTTCGCCCCGGCGGCTGCCCAGCAGGCGGCGGGTGCCCATCTCGGGGGCCCGGAACGAAGCCTGGGCCAGCGAGAGGTTGATGTAATTGATGACGGCGAACAGCAGGATCAACAGGGCCACCGAGAGGAAAATGGTGTTCAGCGACCGGTTCCCATTGCGGAACAGCCCGAAATGCGCCTTCGCTTCGAAATAGGCATCCTGCAAGGGGATCAGCTTAACCTCGTTGTACTTCCCATTTTCGTAGGGCCAGTAATCCTCCCGGAAATAGGCGAGTATGTCATCCGTTTTGGCAGCCAGGTCGGCTCCGGGACGAACCATCAGGTAGAGTCCGAAACTGGCGTTGTAGTATTCGTTGATGAAGTTCTCCTCGCCGCTGCTGCTAGTCCAATAGTACATCCCTGTGAAATACGGGATCATGATGTCCGGCGAACGCAGGTGGCTGTCCTGGAAATCCCCGAACACACCCTCGACGGTCACAGGGAGGCCATCCAATTTCACCTCTTTTCCCATAGGGCTTTCCGTGCCGAACAAGGTCCGGGCGAAGGATTTCGAAAGCAGAATACCGGATCGGGTCCGGAGGACGTTCCGGGAATCGCCTTCTTTCAACTCAAAAGAGAAGAAATTGAAAAAAGTGGAATCCGCCATCAGTACACTGGCATTCAGCTTTTTGTCCTGGTAATCGATCGGTTGCCAATTGCGGGCGACCCGGCAGTAGGACTCGATCTCGGGATAGCGGCCCTGCAGGTCGGGGCCGATCGGAGGGGCGAATGCACTGATGTCCCGGTCGTCGGCCAGCAGGAAGACGCGCTCCTTGTTGGCCTGGAAGCGGTCGGTGGACATTTCGTAGGCGCTGTACCCCGCCAACAACACGACGAAGACCAGGGACACCGACAACCCGAATACGTTGATGGCCGTGTAGAGCCTGTGGCGCCCCAGGAAATTGAGAAAAGCTCTCAGGTTGAAGATCGTTTTCATAGGCTTTGTCTATTTTAAGACCAGCATTTCGTTGTCCCCGAAGGAGTCGTAGCTCGAGACGATCACCTTTTCGCCGGGTTGCAGGCCCTCGAGCACTTCGTAGTACTGGGGGTTCTGGCGGCCGATGCGGATCGGGCGGCGGACGGCCTTGTCGCCCGAGGGGTCGAGGACGTAGATCCAGCTGCCGCCGGTCTTCTGGTAGAAGGCTCCCTTGGGGATGATGATGGCTGGGGTGGGTTGGCCCAGTTCGAGACTGATGTAGTAGGTCTGGCCCGTGCGGATGTTGTCGGGCATGGCGTCGCCGAAGGAGAAGTCGGTCTTGAAGGTGCCCTCCTTGACGTCGGGGTAGACCTTGCTGACGGTGATGTCGTACTTGGCGCCCTGGCGTTCGAAGGCCGCCGGCAGTCCCATGCGCACCCGGTCGATGTAGTGCTCGTCCACCTGGGCCTCGATCTTGTAGGCCGACAGGTCGTTGATCTGACCGATGCGCTCGCCGTAGGTCACCGAGCGGCCCAGGATGACGTCCAGGCTCCCGATCTGCCCGTCCACGGGCGACTTGACGTTGAGGTTCTCGACCTTCTGGCGGATCAGGCGCATGTTCTCGCGCATGCTCTCGAGGTTTTCCTCGAGGATGGCGATCTGCACGCTGCGGTAGATCGAATCCTGCTTCTGGCGTTCCATCACCAGGTCGCGGCTTTTCACGGCCAGTTCGTAGTCTTCCTTGGAGGTCAGGTACTCCTCGCGGGAAATGAGTTTCTCGCCGTACAGGCGTTCGTACTGCCGGGCCGTGCGGCCCTTGCGTTCGATGTCGAGGTTGAGCTGGAGGCGCTCCTTTTGCAGCTCGAGTTTCTGCTGCTCCATGGTCACCATGGTGTTGCGCAGGTGGTTCTCCTTTTCTGCCAGGTCGGCCTCGCTGCGCAGGATCTCGATGTTGAGTTGCGAATTGCTCATGCGCACGATCACGTCGCCCTGGCGCACCATGGATCCCTCCTCGCGCACTTTTTCCTCGATGATGCCGCTCTCGAGGGCGCTCAACTGGATGGTGGTCAGGGGCTGCACCTGCCCGTTGACGCGCATGTAATCGTTGAACTCGCCCTGGACGGCTTCGCCCACGGTGAGCATGGCGCTCTCTACGCGCAGCGTCGAGGCGTGGTTGCCCAGCAGGGCCCAGCCCAGCATGACGAGCAGGAAAAGCCCCCCGGCGATATAGGGGATGTGCTTCTTTTTGATGAGCCGTTTGTTTTCGATCTTGATGTCCATGGTGTCGTGTATTTTTATAATTTCGGGTTTGCTGTTTGAACGGGTTCTCTAAAATTCCTGCTCGATGTAAGGCGTGCCTTTGTAGTAGGCCACTTCACGCCGTTTGATCTGGTACTCGAGCAGGGTGTTGAGCTGGCGGACCCGGGCCGTGAGCAGGAGGTTGGAGCTGGTCTGCAACTCGAGGATGCTGATGAGCCCCTCCTCGTACTTGCGTTTGTTGACGGCGTGGGCGGCCTCCTCGGAGAGCACCGCCTTGAAGGCCTGCACGTACTCCTTGTAGCGGCCTTCCATCTCCTGGATGGCGCGCTGGATGGCGGCCTCGATCTGCTGGAGAGTCTGGTCCTGCTGGTACTCGGCGATGCGCATGTTGTTGCGGGCGCGGGTGATGTTGCTCTGGCGCGTCAGGCCCGAGAAGAGGGGGATGCTCATCGACAGGCCGATGTTTTTCCCGAGTTTCGCTTCGTATTGTTTGGAGAAATTCATGGATGAGCTGTTGGCATAGGACGATCCGATGCTGGCGCTCAGCGATAGCGTGGGAAGCAATTGCAGCCGCGAAGTCTGGAACAAATACTTCTTCGATTCCACCTCGAGGGCCGCCTTGCGGGCCTCGGGCAGGAAATCGAGGGCCGCCTTGAAGATGCTGTCGCGGGATTCGCGCGCACCCAGCAGGTTCATTTCGGGACGCACCAGGGTGTCTATCATGATCTCCTGTTCGATGGGATAGAACATCACCTCCTTGAGCTGGAGCATGTTTTCCTCCCAGGCGTTCAGTTGTTGGGTCAGGGTGAAATCCCGGGTCGCCACCTCGGATTCGATCTGCAACACATCGGCTTTTCCCTTGAGGCCCAGTTCTTCCTTGAGGCTGGTTTCCTTGAGGCGCTGGTTGCTCTCGAGAAGCTCCTCGCGGGCCAGGCGCACCAGGCCGAACGAGTGCAGCACGTTGAAATAGGCCTGCATGGTACTCAGGCAGATCTCGTCCTCGATGCGCTGCGACTCCTCGACGCCCTGCAACTTGGCCATCCGGGCCACCTTCAGGTTGCTGACCGCCTTGAATCCGTTGAACACCGGCATGCTGCCGCTTAAGCTGTAGGGGTTGTTGAAGGTGGTCATCGTGACATAGGTATTGTCCTCCTGACTGGCCTGGCGCCCGGCATAGTAACTGCCCGAGACGTTGCCCGAGATGCTGGGCAGGAGGCTCAGCGCCGCGTCGCGCTGATCGCGGCGCAGATTTTGATTCAACTCCTCCTGAATCTTGTACTTGGGAGCGTTCTCGACGGCATAGACCATGCACTCGTGCAGGTTCCAGAGTTTTTGGGCGTGGACCTGGACGAAGGCCGCCGACAGAAAGAAGAAGGTAAACAGACTGGCTCGTATCATTTTTTTTGGTTTTCGCACGTTTATCTTTCTATCCGTGCCAAAAACAGACCGAAACGATTATTTAACTAATAATCTTACAGTTACAATTTCGCGCATTCCAAAATGTGTCTAAATTTTTGACACTGGATGTCAAAAATTTAGACACATCCGCCCAAAGCGGGATGCTGGAGGCGTGCAATTATCGAATTAAGTATGTACTTTTAGAAAGCAAAGCGAAGAAATGCAATGAGCAAAAACGGAAAAAAACAGGGCCACATCCTGGTCGTGGACGACAACAAGAGCATCCTGGCCGCCTTGAAGCTGCTGCTGGGCAACTACTTCGAACGCATCGAGACCCTCCCCTCGCCCGCCAACCTGATCACCACGCTGCGCGAAGGCTCCTTCGACGTGGTGCTGCTGGACATGAACTTCACGGCGGGCATCAACAGCGGCAACGAGGGCCTCTACTGGCTCTCCCAGATCAAGGAGGCCGCCCCCACGGCCCAGGTGGTGCTGTTCACGGCCTACGCCGACATCGACCTGGCCGTGCAGGCGATCAAGGCCGGGGCCGCCGACTTCGTGGTCAAGCCCTGGGACAACGCCAAACTGGTGGCCACGCTCATGTCGGCCTACAACCTGAGCGTCTCGCAGCGCGAGGTCAAGCAGCTCAGGGAGATCAAGCGCGAGTTCCGCAACCCGGGAGAAATGTTCTGGGGCGACTCCAAAGCAATGGCCGACCTGCGCCAACTCATCGAAAAGGTGGCCCGCACGGACGCCACCCTCCTCATCACCGGAGAGAACGGCACGGGCAAGGAGATGCTGGCCCGGGAGATCCACCGCCTCTCGGCCCGGCGGGACGAGTCGCTGGTAAGCGTAGATATGGGAGCCCTGACGGAGACCCTCTTCGAAAGCGAACTCTTCGGCCACGTCAAGGGCGCCTTCACGGACGCCCGCAGCGACCGGGCCGGGAAATTCGAGGTGGCCTCCAGGGGCACGCTCTTTCTCGACGAGATCGGAAACCTCTCCTACCACCTGCAATCCAAACTGTTGACTGTCCTTCAGAGCCGCACCGTCGTGCGCGTGGGCAGCAACACCCCCATCCCGGTGGACATCCGCCTGATCTGCGCCACCAACCGCAACCTCCAGCAAATGGTCCACGCCGGGGAGTTCCGCGAAGACCTGCTCTACCGCATCAACACCATCCACGTCGAGATACCCCCCCTGCGCGAACGCATCGGGGACATCGCTCCCCTGGCCGCGCAATTCACGCTGCGCTACGCCTCGAAATACGGCAAGTCGATCGACTCCCTCTCGGAGGCGGCCCTGTCCAAACTGGCCGCGTACCCCTGGTACGGCAACATCCGGGAACTCCAACACGCTGTAGAAAAAGCCGTTATCCTTTGTGAAGAGAAAAAGCTCGAGGCCGAAGATTTCCTGCTGGCCCCGGCCCTCGCTCCCGAAGGAGGCGCCGCGGAAGCCCTCCCCGCCGACTCCACCCTCGAGGAGATGGAGGTCGGCCTGATCCGCCAGGCACTCGACCGCCACCGGGGCAACCTCTCGCTGGTGGCCGCCCAACTGGGTATTTCCCGGCAGACACTTTATAATAAGCTCAAAAAATATGAGTTATAAAAACCTTCCACAGCGAAGCTGTGCATAGCGTGCGTCGATTTTTGCTTATCGTCCGAGCATCACACCGGAGCGTACTTGAAGTACGTGAGGATGTGAGCGCAGGAGGATAAGTGAAAAGCGGCGTGCGATATGCGCAGCCTACTTAACACCGAGACCATTATGTTTAAAGGTGTACAGACCCGGTTATTACTAAGCACTTTGCTGCTGGCGGCCGCCGTCGCCGCCGGGGTCGTATGCCTGTTCTGGGAACTCTACCCGCTGACCATTTTATGCGCCCTGGGGGCCTTCGGGGCCCTGTGGATGATCCTGCGCCTCTACCGCTACAACCTCCACAAGATCACCTTCATGTTCAACGCCATCGAGAGCGGCGACCACTCCTTCCGCTTCACCGAGCGGGGGCGAAATTCCTACGACAAGTTCTTCAACATGGCCCTCAACCGGATCAAGGACCTGCTCTCGCAGGCCCGCACCGAGGCCCGCGAACAGGAGAAATACTACGAGCTGATCCTCTCGAGCGTCGTCACCGGAGTGCTGGTGATCAACGAAAAAGGAAGCGTTTTTCAGACCAACGGCGAAGCCCTCCGCCTGCTGGGCATCCACCTGCTCACCCACGTCAACCAGCTCGCGCGGGTGGACGAAACCCTGCCCGCGACGCTGCTCTCGCTGCGGGACGGCGAGAGCCGCAGCCTCACCCTGCAGAACGAGCGGGGCACCACCCACCTGGCCCTGCAGGCCTCGCCGGTGACGATCCGGGGCGAGCGGCTCACGATCGTCTCCATCAACGACATCGAGCGGCAGTTGGACGAAAAGGAACTGGAATCCTGGGTCCGCCTGACCCGGGTGCTGACCCACGAGATCATGAACGCCATCACCCCGGTGGTCTCCCTGAGCGACACCCTGCTGCACCTGCCCGGGGCCACGGAGGACATCCGCGGCGGCCTGGAGGTGATCCACTCGACGGGCAAGGGCCTGATCGAATTCGTCGATTCCTACCGCAGTTTCACGAGAATAGCCCAGCCCCACCTCAAACTGCTCTATGTAAAACCCCTGCTCGAACGGCTCAAACGGCTGACGGAAGAGGACATCCGCGGGAAGGACATCGCCATAGAGATAGAGGTCTCGGAAGAGGACCTGATGATCCAGGCCGACGAGAACCAGGTTTCCCAGGTGCTGCTCAACCTGATGAAAAACGCCGCCGCGGCCATCGGCGAGCGCAGCGGCGGGGAGGGCCCCGGTGGCGCGGGCAGCGGAACCGGCGGGACCGGCGGAGCCGGCGGCCGCATCCGCCTGAGCGCCTGCTGCGACCGCGACGAAAACGTGGTGATCGAGGTGGCCAACAACGGCTCCCCCATCCCGCCCGAGGTGGCCGAACAGATCTTCGTCCCCTTCTTCACCACCAAAGCCGAAGGCTCGGGCATCGGCCTGAGCATCTCGCGGCAGATCATGCGTTTGCATGGCGGCTCTATCAAGCTGCTGCATTCTAATGAGCGGGAGACGGCTTTTGCGTTGGTGTTCCGGTAAAAGATGAAGCGGGTTTTATACATACTGGTCCTACTCGCCACGTTCCTGGGCTCTTGCCGGAACAACAGCCCGAAGCCTGTGGAGGTAGATCCATCGCAGATTCATTCTTTCACGGACAGCCCGCCCCGCTTCGTTCACCAGGCTCAACTGGACAAGCTGTTGAAACGACTTTCGGACGGGGATAACCTTGTGTTTACAGACCTCTACCCGCTGATCGACACCTTGCCCGAAATGTCCGCCGACCGGTTTCTTCTGGCGGAACGGCTGGAGCGGTTGGGATTCACTCAAACGGGCGGTGGAAACGGAAATTGGGAAAACGGGCCGCGTTTCCGCCACCGCGAGTACGAAAACGAGAACCTGCGCTGCCGCCTCTATAAAGCCTATGTGTACAACGAGCCGGACAAAGGCGGGGACTATACCCTGGTCGCCTACGAACAGATCGAATGCGAGAACAGGCAGGACGCCGAAAACCAAACCCTAAAAACCCTGGAAAGTATGAACTTCCGAGCCTCCTTCTGCGACCCCTTCAAAGCCGACATCATCGAAATCGGCCCCATTGAAAAAGAGAAGATCCTGGATTTGTTCGACAAAATTCCCTGGTCGGACTATTTAGCGAAAATGGCCACCGCCAAAGAAAGCGAGATCCACTACTCGCCCTCGTTGGAGATCGAAAACAAAGACAACCGCAATGGATTGGTGGCCTCTGCGATCGACGGCCGGGAGTGGTATATTTTTTACAAAAGGCCCAAACGGGTCAAAGTCCTCTTCGGGTTGTTCGAGAGAATGAACAACAACTACCTGACCGAAGTACACGGGCAAACGGAGGCGGATGTGAAAATCTGTTTTGAAGCCTTGATTATAAACGATTTACAGTTCCTGGAAGATAAAATCAAGTAGCGGAACGCCGGCCCGCAGAGTAGACGATTCCAAGGCTTACATAAGCCGTATCAGCCTGATCCGGAAGCGGTAGCCCTCCGGCTCACGGCGCACCCCGGTCAGATCATACAACCAACACACGTCGGGAGTTACCGGCTCGACGCGGTAGTTGTCCGTAATGCCCACCCGCGTCGCCTCCCGGTCGACGCGGTATTCATACCTCGCGCGGTCGATCCACAGCAGGCGGTCTTCGGCGGTATAGCTGTAGACGCTTTTGAAAACGGGGCGCGGGGCGATCCGCTCGATGACCATTCCCTCAGGCTGGAAGCTCCAGGTAAAACTGCCCAGGTCATAAATTTTGAATATTTTCCATCCCTCCGTCGTGCAGCCTTCGAGTTGCACGGCTTCCCACAGTCCTGTAAAATAATCGTGTGAGTCCATATAACTTATTCTATTTACCGACAAATGTAACTAATTTCGCAAACCATTACAAATACATCCCTGATAAATACGTCAGTATTGCCAAATTTTGTATATGGCAAAAAGAAGACGTAATGAAGCGCTGGTTAAAGCGGTAGGGGATAGGCTGCGCGGATTGCGCCTGGCAAAAGGGCTATCTCAGGACGTGGTATACATTGATACGGACATCCATATTGCGAGGGTTGAGATGGGGAAGTACAACGTCACTATTAGTACTTTGTCCGATTTATGTGAGTATTACGGTTTGACCCTGGAGGAATTTTTCAACGGCATTAATCCATTGCAGAGATGAAAAAAATATTTGTCAGTCACTCCTCTTTAGATAAAAATATTATAGATGTATTTATCGACAAGATTCTAAAATTGGGTTGCGGCATTTCACCTGACGATATAGCCTACACCTCAAGAAAAGACACGGGCGTAAGAACGGGTGATGACATTAAGGCCTTTATCAAAGAAAATATCTCGACTTGCGATTTTGTTTTCTTCATGATTTCCGAAAATTATGCAAAGAGTCCTATTTGTCTAAACGAAATGGGGGCAGCATGGGCTACTGACAGACAAATAATCCCCGTTATATTCCAAAATCTTGGATTTGATTCACTTGGATGGTTATACAACGTACATCAAGGAATCATACTTAATGATTCTTGCGGACTAGATACCCTATTTGAACAAGTAACTGAGAAATACGGCCATAAGCAAAAAGTCTCTGCATGGAACATATACAAGGCTGAATTTTTGAATTTCCTTTCAGAAAACAGTAGCATATCGGATGCGAAAGCAAACCTTCCTATGGTAATCTCCGAAATCCAATCAGAGGGAGAAATGGATTTACTGGATTATCGTACGATATTTGATGAAAATATCGAGTTACACACAGCATGTTTAAATAAACTCACCACGGCAATAGCGCAATCTTCAGAAAATGCTAAACGTAATACTCGTAATTTAAATAACCTGATGACTAATCCTAACGCAACTCCCACCCAAGCTAGGCCGATCCTTTTAAAAATCGCCCATGATTATGATGCCTTATCTGATGTATATGATAAGGAAACTCCTTTACAAAGAGAATGTTTCGAAAAAGCGATCAATGCGGGAATTAAGATGCGGGAGTTTAGCTCTCTTAGTGAAGAAGAAATGCAAAATGAACGAGATGCTGTCAGCGATATGATTGAAGCGATGAAAGGCTTATTAAAGAGCACTATAAGCATCAAGGATTCTCATGATAACAACACTAATTTGGATAAAACTCTTACCAAATCAACAAAACGCCTAATTGAATGTTATGACCGAATGATTGAGACCCTAAATTATTGCATACATAAAGCCAACGAGTTATTAAATTACACCTAGAATTAGGTTTTCAAATTCACTTACAATCGAAGAATAAAAGAGGTTAGACCTTTCGGTCTAACCTCTTTTATTTTGTTATCGGGGTGACAAGATTACGCGCCTTGGCAGGCCGTGATCTTGTTCCGCTCGCCGCGGGGGCGGCTTCAAACAAAGCACGAGAGTCAATTTCTGCGCAATAGCTTTTATTTTTTGGGGCGGGGGCGGTGGTGGGAGCCCGAGGGGGCGCCCCCCCAAAAGAAAGACCAGAAGGGGGGTG
>JAVBNV010000021.1:0-52977 GCA_031551325.1 Alistipes sp. | reverse complement strand
GCTTTTGGGCAGCAACAGCTTGAGGGCGTTGGGGTTGATGAGCGTCGTCGAGATCAACATAAAGATCAGCAGCAGGAACATCAGGTCGGTCATGGATGCCGCACTGTAGCCCGCTTCGACTTTCGAACCTCGTTTAATTGCCATTTTTCGTAGGGTTTATATCGTACTTTACGTGCTTTTCCTTTGAACCAAAGCCATCGGCTTTGGCAAAGTCCCCCTTTTCAAAGGGGGATTTAGGGGGATTGTCTGTACGGTCGGGGCATCGAAGATGCCCTTAACATGGGTTTTACGAATTCAAAACACCGAACTGGACCTAATAATATACTTAACGATTCTGTTTGAATTCGTGAAACTCACGTTATAGACTAACGTACGCCACCGTGCTGAGATTGTTCGACGGGCTGGTTGAGGATGTCCATAAAGGCGATCGAGTTGGCTTCCATCTGGAAGACCAGCTTTTCGATGCGGGCCACCAGGTAGTTGTACCCGAAGTAGGCGGGAATCCCCACAATCAGACCGCCCACGGTGGTAATCATGGCCACATACATACCCCCGGCCAGGATGCTCATGTCGACCGTCCCCCCGGCGTTGGCCATGTCCATAAAGGCCTGGACCATCCCGATGACGGTCCCCAGGAACCCGAGCATGGGCGCGCCCCCGGCGATGGTGGCCAGGAAGGGGAGGCCGTTCTCGAGCTTGGAGACTTCCAGGTTGGCGACGTTCTCGATGGAGGTGTGCACGTCGTTGAGCGGGCGTCCGATGCGCTCGATCCCTTTCTCGATCATGCGGGCGATGGGGTTGTCGGTGTTGCGGCAAAGCTGCACGGCGGCGCCGATCTTACCGTCGTAGATCATGTCGCGGATGCGGTTCATGAAGTGCATGTCGATCTGCGAAGCCTTGCGGATGGCCCAGAAACGTTCGAAGAAAATAAAGATCGCCACGCCACCCAGCGCCAGCAGCGGCCACATCAGCCAGCCCCCGGCCAGGAAAAGTTCGCCCAGGCCCATGGTGTGGGCCTTCTCGGTAGTTTCGGCTACCACTTCGGTTTGCAATAAGAGGTTCATAGATATTGGTTTTTATTGATTTTCTGTTTCTTGGCTCCGGAATACACTACCTCCGGCCGTTGAGCGCAAAAATACGTTTTTTCGGCCGCATCGGCGCGCAGTCTTAGCATTTTGTTAACAACTATTATTCTTCGTCCTCCGCCGCGGCTTCCGGAAGCCCCTGGGCCTCCTGCCGGCGGGCTTCCCGGCGCTCTTCGCGGCGCTTGCGGTTATCCTCCTTGCGCTCGCGGAAAATCCGGCGCAGGTCTTTCAGGTTATCGAAATCCTCGCGGTAGGTGAAGCCCAGGCCCGTCTCCTGCATCCCCTGGTTCTCGGCGAAGCGGTCGATGGTGCGGGTGAAGGCCCGCATCCGGAAGTTGCCCCCCGGGTCCAGCAGCAGGCTCAGCGTGGCGTCGCCCGAGAAGGGGGTGTTCTCGAAGCTATTCGGGGACTTCTTGTTGTTCTCCGTACTGTAACTCATATCGGCTTCGAAGATCAGCTTGTCCTTGATGAGTTCGGCGGAGATCGCCCCCCCGATTTCGTTGGGGTTGTAGTCGTTGCCGGGAGTATACTTGGGCACGAAACTGAAGCGGTCGGTGGTCATCAGCGAGCTGAGCTGGTTGGTCAGGAAGTCGATCCCGGTGGCCGTGGCCCCGCTGGCCCCGACGTTGAGGTTCTGGTCGATCCCGCCCTCGGCGTAGAAGTTCTTGGTGGCCAGCAGCCAGAGGAACTGCGTGGCCATGGCCTCCTGGGAGTTGATGGCGTGCGAGACCAGGCTCTGGATCTCGGGCGAGGCGTTGGGCACCTGCACGTCGAAAGCGAAATCGGGATCGGTCAGCCGCCCGGTCAGGTGGATCAGGCAATCCACGGCCGTGGTGTTGCGCGAGCCCGAGAGGGCCGACGAGGTGGCCAGCAGCGGGGCCAGCGAGGCCTTGAGGCTGTAGCGGGCCGTCGCGTCGAGCACGGCGTCCAGCGGGTCGCCCGTGAACTGGATCGTCCCCCCGGGTTGGAGGGTGAAGTTGCGCGAGATGATGTTGCGCAGGGTGAACTGCATGTTCCCCTCGGTGAGGCGGTAGTCGCCCCGAATCGTGAATTCGTTGTTGGCCGGGGTCACGCCCAGGCTCAGGTTGCCGCTGCCGCGCCCCCGGAGCACGTCGCCCGAGGTGGGGTCGATGACCAGCTGCACCTCGGTGTTGGGCAGTACGTTGAGGGCGATGCCGATGTCCATGCGGGCCGAGGTGCCCCGGCGGCGGGCGGCCCGGCGCTGCTGCTCGAGCATCAGGAGCTTGCGGCGGCTCACCTGCACCGAGTCGTCGCGGCGCTCGCGGCCGGTAGAGCGGAAGGTGATGAAGTCGGCCCGCGAGATGGTCGCGTCGCTGCTGAGGGGCATGAAGAAGTGCGAGTTGCCCGCCGTGGTGGCCTGGATGTTCATCTTGAGGTTGTGCTTGTCGCCCCGGATCTCGGCCGCCCCGGAGGCGTAGATCGTCCCGTAGAAGAGGTTGTTCTCGCGCATGGTGGTGCCCAGCACCTGCAGGTTCTCGGGCCGCACGCGCACGTCGTACTTGAGGTTGGTGAGGTGGTTGAAATCGAAGTTCAGGTCCAGGCCCCCGCTGTTGCCCGCCCCGTCGCGGATGGTCCCGCCCCGGAGGTGCATCCGGTTGCCCTCGACCTGGATTTCGGCGGGTTGCACCGTGTAGGGAACATTGGTGAAGTCCACGACCGTGGCCAGGGAGTCGATGCGGATGGTCCCCTCGATGAGGTTCTTACCCCCCGGATTGGAGAGTTGCAACTGGGCGCGGGCCGTGCCCCGGGTGCCGCGGATGACCCCCGAGAGCACCGGATCGAGCAGCGAGAGGTCCATCCCCCGCAGGTCGGCGCGGGCCAGGAAGCGCCTGTCGTTGGGGCGAAAATAGCCGTAGAGGAGCGTATCCCCCTCCGCGACCTTAGCCAGTTGGAAGCGGGCCCGGCGCTGCTGGAAGTCCCAGTTGGTCGTAAAGCGCATCTGCGGCAGGGCGACCTGGTTGACCTGCATCGAGTCGATGCGGATGTCGGCCGCGAGCTGCCCGCCCTTGAGTGCCGAGGTCATCTCGGCCATGCCGTTGGTGTAGCCCCGGACGCGGTAGCCCTTGGAGCTGGTGAGCTGGGAGAGGGCCGAGAGGTCGAAGTTGCGCAGGTCCAGCTTCAGGGTGTCCCCGTCGCTGCGCGAGGCGATCCCGTGCAGCAGCAGGTGCTGGGAGCCGTTGTCGATGGTGAAGCGGTTGACCTCCACGCGGGTCGAGTCGTAGCGGATCTCGCGGGCGAACACCCGCCAGGTCTGCCCGCCGGAGGTGATGTCCGAGGGATTGAAGTGGATGCGCACCTGGGGAATCCCGCTCTCGGGGTCGACCGACAGGCGCGAGGTGGTGCTCACCCGGGCGTAGAGGCCGGTCTCGGGGTTGCTGAAGCGCGAAGCCAGGTTGACCGAGTTCTCCCGGGCCCCGCCCAGGACCGAGAAATTGGGCATGTAGAGCCCCCCGGCGAAAAGGTCTTCGGACTGCAGGCTCAGCGAGATGGAGTCCCCCTGGTTGCGGCTGCCGAGCGTGAGTTTCGAAACGAAGAAGTCGTTGCGTTCGATAAAATCGGAGCTGAGGCTCAGGTTGAACACGTCGCTGCGGGGGTTGAACAGGAAGGAGAGTTTGGTCCCGGAGGCCATGCGCAGGCCGGGCAGGAAAATCCCCGCCACGTTGTTGGCCTCCTTGATATCCATCGTCAGCAGGTAGTAATCATCCACCCGGGCGCCTGAGGCGGCCGTGGCCTCTCCGGGCTCCGGCTCCCCGACCACGACTTTCCGCTCACGGGGCGAGATGGAGGGCAGGTAGGTGAGCAGCGTGTTTTTGAAGTAGTCCAGCATGTGGGCGTAGCCCAGCTTCCCCCGGAATTCGACGTCGGCGAAGGAGGAGTGCAGGCTCAGCAGCTTGCGCCGTTCGCTGTTCTCGGCCAGCAGGCGGATCTCGCCCGTCTGCACCGTATCGAGGTGGTTGACGTAGCTCAGGCCCGAGATGACTGCCTGGCCGTTGAGGTTGTCGGCGTGGGTGCCCGAGGCGTGGGCCGTCAGGTTGGTCGTCAAGCGCGAGACGCTGTCCCGGCGGTTGAATCCCAGCTTGTTGAGGTCGGCGTTGTGCAGCGCCAACTCGAAGTCGTAGCGGGGGATCGAGTCGTTGAAGTCGAGCTGGCCGTTGAATTCGAAGTCCATGTTGGGGTCGGGCGAGGAGATCTGTCCGATGAACTTGCGGTTTTCGAAATCCCCGCTCACCTTGACATCCCGGTAGGTGTAGCCGTTGAATTCGAGCGCGGGCACCGAGGCGGTGCTCTTGAGCAGGATTCCCTCGCCCCCGTAGAAGCCGTTGAGGTCGGCGTGCAGGCTCACGCGGCCCAGCTTGTCGACCTGCAGCAGGTCGCCCGCGTCGAAGTCCTCGGTGTGCAGGTGGCCGAAAAAGCCGCTCCGCCCGCTGGGTTGGGGGGTGATGTCGCCCCGGAGTTCGAGCGTCCCGGGGGCGCTGTGCAGCAGGGCGTCCGCCTCGAAGCGGGTCAGCAGCCCGTCGAAATGGCCGCTCAGGCCGATGGGGCCCAGGCGCCGGAGCAGCTCCGCGGTGCCCTCGTCGAGTTGGCGTCCCGTGATGTCGTGCAGGATAAAGGCGATGTCCGCCTCGGAGGTATTCAGGTGGTCGATGTCCAGCACAAAGCGGGTTTTGGCGATGTCGGGAATGCCGTGCAGGCCGAAGTTGACGGCCAGTTCCGTCTCCCGGGTGCGCACCCGTTCGAGCCGGCCCCGCAGGTCGGCGACCGTCCCCTCGACTTCTCCGGTCACGTGCTCGAAGACGGTCTGCCAGCTCCGGAGCGTGGGGGCGAAATAAGCGATTGTCCGGAAACTCACCCGGCTGTCGACGATATGACCCCGCAGGTTCACCTCCTCGATAAAATTCTTGAGCGCCTGCCAGCGGGAGCCGTACTCCATGCGGAAATGCTCCATACCCAGCTGCGAGTCGGGGGTATCGAGGCGCAGTTGCTGAAAATCCATCACCGAGCCCGACAGGGCCAGGTGGCCCACCGAGAGCTTGTGGATGACCAGCCCGCTCTTCTCGCGCAGGCGCAGCGAGTCGATGTCCAGGTGGAGGCTGTCGTTGATCACCTGCACGTGGTGGACCCTCAGGTTAAAATCCTCCACGTCGAGGTCGGTGAAATTCACCCCGCCGGGCCTATCGATGCGGTCCCGTTTGAGGTGCTTGAAATCCATGCCCGTGATGGTGAGGCCGCTGGCCTGGAGGCGGAAGGGTTTCTTTTTGGTCTTGGGTTTGTCGCGTTTGAGGCGGAGGATGATCTGCTTGAGGTTCGTCAGGCCCGTGGAGTCCTGCATCAGGTAAAATTTCGGGCCCTCGAGCCGCACCTCGCCCAGCACCAGCTTGCCGGTGAAGGGGTTGAACTCCCGCAGGGGAACGTCGATGCGCCGGGCGAAAAAGAGCGTGTCCCGGTGGTAATCCTCCAAGTAGACCCCCGTCAGTTCCACCCGGTTGAAGAGCCTGAGCCTGAGGCGTTCGACCTTAACCTCGGTCTGCATTTTTCCGCCCAGCAGAGCGGTCAGCCGCCCGGTGGCATAGTCCTGCACCGCGGGCAGGCTCAACAGCAAGGAAAGGAGGATGGGCAGCAGGATCGACGCCAGGATGAGGGCCGACAGGGTGGATAACGTTATTTTCAGGATTCTGCCCAGACGCATGCGACAACACTTTCAACGCACAAGTTTACGAAAAAATCCCCAATAAAGCGAGCCCCACCGGGCCTCGCCCGCAAGAATGGCCCCGAGATGAAAGAGAATCTGCCCGGGTGTGAAATTTTAAGAGTTTGTCTAAATTTTATTCGTGAAAAAGATATGAGCTATTTTTTGATGATTTTTTCGCCCGCCGAGGGAGGCGTGGCGGTGTCCCACGGTGAGGGAGGCGGGTGAAAAAAGCACGAAAAAGGGTCATGAGATTTTTTATGAATAAATTTTAGATAACTCTGACGGTTTCTGATGTATCTTTGTTGCTCTGAAATCAACTTTTTGACCCACATGAAAAAAACGATCCTCACCCTGCTCGCCCTGGCCCTGTGCCTGGGAGCCCACGCCCAGTTGAACCTCAAAAAAGCCGTCAGCGCCGGAGCCAAAGCCGTCCAGGCGGCGACCCTGACCGACGCCCAGGTCGAAAAATACGCCCGCGAATACATCGTCTACAGCGACTCGGTGAACACCCTCTGCACCGCGGACGACCCCTACGCGCTGCGTCTGCAGAAGATCACCGCCCCGATCAACGCCGAGGGCCTCGACATCAAAGCCTACAAGACAGACCAGGTCAACGCCTTCGCCTGCGCCGACGGCAGCATCCGGGTCTACTCGGGCCTGATGGACATCATGTCCGACGAGGAGATCCTCGGGGTGATCGGCCACGAGATCGGCCACGTCAAGAACAAGGACAGCCGCAGCGCCTTCAAGACGGCCCTGCTGACCTCGGCCCTGCGCGACGGGGTGGCCTCCACGGGGGGCACGGCGGCCAAGCTCTCTTCCTCGCAGTTGGGCGAACTGGGCGAAGCCTTCACCAAGTCCTCCTTCTCCAAGACCCAGGAGTATGCTGCCGACGAGTACGGCTACAACTTCCTCAAGGAGCACGGGGTCAACCCCTGGGCCATGGCCCTCTCGTTCGAGAAACTCAAGAGCCTGCAGGACCAGGCAGCAAGCAGCCAGACCAGCGCCATCCAGCAGCTTTTTTCGACTCACCCCGACATCGTCAACCGCACGGCCAAGATGGCCGAAAAAGCCACGGCCGACGGGTTCGAGCGGCCTGCCAATACCGAAAATGACTAACTCCGATCCGGTTATCATCCTGGGGATCGAATCCTCCTGCGACGACACCTCCGCGGCAGTCATCCGCGGCGGCGTGCTGCTCTCGAACGTGATCGCCTCCCAGGCCGTCCACCAGCAGTACGGAGGCGTGATCCCCGAACTGGCCTCGCGGGCCCACCAGCAGAACATCATTCCGGTGGTGGACGCGGCCCTCAAACAGGCCGGCATCGAGGCCACCGAGCTGGACGCCATCGCCTTCACGCGGGGGCCCGGATTGCTGGGCTCGCTGCTCGTGGGCACCTCCTTCGCCAAGGGGCTCTCGCTCTCGCTGGGCATCCCGATGATGGAGATCAACCACCTGCAGGGGCATATCCTCTCGCACTTCATCGACCTGCCCGACCGGAAAATCCCTCACCCCGCCTTCCCATTTTTGTGTTTGCTGGTATCGGGGGGCCACTCCCAGATCGTGCGGGTGGAGAGCACCGAGAAACTGGAGATCGTCGGCACGACCATCGACGACGCTGCGGGCGAAGCCTTCGACAAATGCGCCAAGGTGATGGGACTGCCCTACCCCGGAGGCCCCGTGATCGACAAGTTGGCCAAGGAAGGGGACCCCAAGCGCTTCAAATTCGCCAAGCCCTCGGTCGACGGACTGGATTACAGTTTTAGTGGTTTGAAAACCTCCTTCCTCTATTTCCTGAGGGACCGGATGGCGGAAAATCCGAAGTTTATCGAGGAAAATACCGCCGATCTGTGCGCCTCGTTGCAGGCGACGATCATCGAGATCCTGCTCGGAAAACTCGTCAAAGCGGCCCAGCAATACGGCATCCGCGAAATCGCCGCCGGGGGCGGTGTCTCGGCCAACTCGGGCCTGAGAGAGGCCCTCTCGGCCGAGGGCCGCAAACGAGGCTGGAGGGTCTACCTGCCCGAACTGCGCTTCACGACGGACAACGCCGCCATGATCGCCATGACGGGCTATTTTAAGTATCTGCGCGGCGAATTCGCCCCCCTGGACATCGTCCCCGTCGCCCGGGCCAAGGAATTGTAACCTCTATTTGCCACGACCAAGGAGAGTGCGATCAAATTGTTCGAAGAGAAACAGGTCCGCTCGGTCTGGGATTCCGAGGCCGAAAAGTGGTACATCTCGATTGTGGACGTGGTCGGCGTGCTGACCGAGAGTCCAAATTTCCGAAAATACTGGAGCGTGCTCAAAACCAGATTAAAAGCAGAGGGAAGTCAGTTGGCTACAAATTGTAGTCAACTGAAATTACCTGCGGCGAACGGAAAAAATTACCTGACCGACGTCGCCGACGTAGAGCAACTTTTCCGCCTGATCCAGTCCATCCCCTCGCCGAAGGCCGAGCCAATTTCAAAAGTAATGTAGTAAAGTCCCAAACGAAAAATGGGGACACCGTACGGTGTCCCCATTTTTCTATATCAGCACCCCAACCGCCCAACAGGGCTGTGCTTAGCGTGCGTCAGATTTGGCTTATCTTTTTCGTTTCAAACCGGAGCGTACTTGAAGTACGTGAGGATTTGAAGCGAAAAAGATAAGTCGAAGGTGGCGTGCGATAAGTGCAGCCCGCCTTACTTGCGTTTTACCTCTACTTGCTCGTAGCCTTCTATAATGTCTCCAACTTTTATATCGTTGTAGTTGTCGATATTCAGACCGCACTCGAGGCCCGCATTCACCTCCTTCATATCATCCTTAAAGCGCTTGAGCGAGCCCAGACGGCCCGTGTAGACCACGATACCGTCGCGGATGACGCGGATGGGGGTGTTGCGGGTGATCTTGCCCTCGCGGACCAGACAGCCGGCCACGGTGCCCACCTTGGTGATCTTGTAGGTCTCCATCACTTCCACCGAGCAGACGATCTCTTCCTTCATCACCGGGGCCAACATGCCTTCGATGGCGTCCTTGATGTCGTTGATGGCGTCGTAGATGATCGAGTAGAGGCGGATTTCGATCTCCTCTTTCTCGGCCAACTTGCGGGCGGCCACCGAGGGACGCACCTGGAAGCCCACGATCACGGCGTTGGAGGCCACAGCCAGCAGGACGTCCGATTCGGAGATCGGTCCCACAGCCTTGTGGATCACGTTGACCTGCACCTCCTCCTTGGAGAGCTTGATGAGCGAGTCGGCCATGGCTTCGATCGAGCCGTCCACGTCACCCTTGACGATGATGTTCAGCTCCTTGAAGTTGCCGATGGCGATGCGTCGGCCGATCTCATCCAGGGTGATGTGTTTCTGGGTCCGCAGACCCTGCATGCGCTGCAACTGCTCGCGCTTGTTGGCGATGTCGCGGGCCGAGCGGTCGTCCTCCATCACGTTGAAGGTGTCCCCGGCTTGGGGCGCGCCACTAAGACCCAGCACCTGCACGGGGGTCGAGGGGGGCGCCGTCTCGACGCGTTCGCCCCGTTCGTTGAACATGGCTTTCACGCGGCCCGAGTAGGTCCCCGCCAGCAGGGAATCTCCCACGCGCAGGGTCCCGGTCTGCACCAGCACCGTGGCCACATAGCCCCGGCCCTTGTCGAGGGTCGACTCGATGACCACCCCCTGTGCCTTGCGCTTGGGGTTGGCTTTCAGGTCGAGGAACTCGGCCTCGAGCAGCACTTTTTCGAGCAGCTTGTCGAGGTTGAGGCCCTGCTTGGCCGACACTTCCTGGGACTGGTATTTCCCGCCCCAGTCTTCGACCTGGTAGTTCATGGCGGCCAGTTGTTCCTTGATCCTTTCGGGATTGGCCGAAGGTTTATCCACTTTGTTGATGGCGAATACAATGGGTACACCGGCGGCGGCGGCGTGGTTGATCGCCTCCACGGTCTGGGGCATCACGCTGTCGTCGGCGGCGACGATGATCACGGCCACGTCGGTCACCTTGGCCCCGCGGGCACGCATGGCCGTAAAGGCTTCGTGACCCGGCGTATCCAGGAAGGTGATGCGGCGGTCCTTGAGGCGCACGCTGTAGGCCCCGATGTGCTGGGTGATCCCCCCGGCTTCCCCGGCGGTGACGTCCGTCTTGCGGATGTTGTCCAGCAGCGAGGTTTTCCCGTGGTCGACGTGACCCATGACGGCCACGATGGGCGGCCGCGGGACCAGATCCTCTTCGGAATCCTCCTCGATGTCGATGGCCTCCTGCGTGTCCACGGTGACGAAATCGACCTTGTAGCCGAACTCCTCGGCCACCACCACCAGGGCTTCGGCGTCGAGGCGCTGGTTGATCGACACCATCAGCCCCAGGTTCATGCAGGCGGTGATGACGTCGGTCACCCCCACGTCCATCATCGAGGCCAGCTCGCTGACGGTCACGAATTCGGTCACCTTGAGGGTGCTCTTTTCTTTCTCTTCGCGCTCGAGTTCCTCGCTCATGCGGGCCGAGACGGCGTCGCGCTTGTCCTTGCGGTATTTCGACGACTTGAATTTCGGGCCTTTCGAGGTCAGGCGGGCCAGGGTGTCCTTGATCTGCTTCTGTACCTCCTCTTCGCTTACCTCGGGACGGACGGCGGGACGGGGGGCGGGCTTGCCGCCCTTCTTGCCTGCCCGGTCGGGGCGGTTGCCTCCGGCGGCGTTCTGACCTTGACCGGCTCCACCGGGAGCGGGTTTCTGGTTGAGGTCTACCTTATCTTTGGTGATGCGTTTGCGTTTTTCGCGCTTACCGGCACCGCCGTTGGGGCGGGCGAAAGCGGCCACGTCGATCTTGCCCAGCACCTTGGGCCCGGTCAGTTTCTCAGCCTCGGTGGGCAGGAAATTGCCCGGAGTCGTGGGAGCGGGAGTCTCCGCGGGTGCAGGGGCAGGGGCTGCGGGAGCGGCGGCAGGGGCCGGAGCCGGAGCTTCGGCGGCCACGGGTGCGGCGGCAGGAGCGGGCGCGGGTTTTTCCACCTTGGGTGCGGGAGAAGCCTCGGCGGCAGGAGCGGGCGCGGGGGCCGGAGCCGGTTTGGCAACGGGTTCGGGCGCCGGAGCCGGCTTGGGGGCAGGCGCGGGAGCCGGGGCCTCGGCGGCCTTCGGTTCGGGCTTGGCTTCGGCCTTGGGGGCCGCGGGCTTGGCGGAGGTTCCGCCCAAGTCGATCTTGCCCAGAATCTTGGGGGCCCGGGCGGCCACCTCGTCCTTGGCGCTGATCACGCCGCTCTTGACGACCACTTCCTGCTTGAAATCGCCCTCCTCTTCGGCGGGTTCTTCCTTGCGGCCCAGCGAAACGGTCTCGTGCTTCTGGCCGATCCGCTCGCGGATGTTGACCCCTTCGACGCGGTTGGTCCCGAACTCCTTTTCGAGCAGGGCATAGGCCTGCGGATCGATGATCGAGTTGGGGGAGTTTTCCACTTTGACCCCTTTCTTCTCCAGGAATTCGACGAGGGTGTTCAATCCCACCTTCAATTCCCGGGCAACCTGGTTGAGTCTGACTCTTCTTTCGCTTGACATGTGTTCGTATTTTGCGGCGTTTCGGTGTGTGGCTTTGACTGGATATTTTTCACGACGTATCCCGGCGTCTGTTGCGGCGCTTTTACGCGCGGGTGTTTCCTAAATTTCCCGGACTCTACTCGAATTCGGCTTTCAGGATGTTGACCACCTCCTGGACGGTTTCCACTTCCAGGTCGGTGCGGCGGGCCAGTTCTTCGACCGAATGCTCCAGCACGCTTTTGGCGGTGTCGCAGCCGATGCTCTTGAGCTGGTCGATGATCCACTGGTCGATTTCGTCCGAGAAGTCGTCCAGAGCCACGTCTTCTTCCTCCACCTCGCGGTAGACGTCCAGGTCGTAACCCGTCAACATGCTGGCCAGGCGGATGTTCAGCCCGCCCTTCCCGATGGCCAGCGACACTTCGCTGGGCTTGAGGTAGACGGCGGCCGTGTGGGTCTCCTCGTTGAGCTGGATGGAAGAAACCTTGGCGGGATTCAGCGCGCGCTGGATCAGCAGCTGGGTGTTGTTGGTCCAGTTGACCACGTCGATGTTTTCATTTCGCAACTCCTTGACGATGGAGTAGATACGCGAACCTTTCATCCCCACGCAGGCGCCTACCGGGTCGATGCGGTCGTCGTAGGATTCGACAGCCACCTTGGCCCGTTCGCCGGGGATGCGGACGATCTTCTTGATGGTGATCAGCCCGTCGTAAATTTCGGGGACTTCCATCTCGAACAGGCGCTCGAGGAACTCGGGAGCCGTGCGCGAGAGGATGATCGCCGGGTTGTTGTTGCGCATTTCGACCTTGTAGACGATGGCTTTGATGCTATCGCCCTTGCGGAAGAAGTCGCTCGGGATCTGCTCGCTCTTGGGCAGGATCAGCTCATTGTCCTCGTCGTCCAACACGAGCACTTCCTTTTTCCAGACCTGGTAAATCTCGCCGGTGATGATGTCGCCCACCTTCTCCTTGTACTTCTCGTAGAGGTTGGCCTTTTCGAGATCCATGATGCGCGAGGCCAGGTTTTGGCGCAGCGACAGGACGGCCCGGCGGCCGAAGTCGGCCAGCTTGATCTCGTCGGCGACCTCCTCGCCCACCTCGTAGGTCGGGTCGATGGCCCGGGCGTCGGTGAGCGAAATCTGCTGGTTGGGGTTTTCGACCTGGTCGTCCTCGACGATGACGCGGTTGCGCCAGATCTCCAGGTCGCCCTTTTCGGGGTTGATGATCACGTCGAAGTTCTCGTCCGTCTCGTAGGTCTTGATCAACTGGTGGCGGAACACGTCTTCCAATACCCCGATCATGGTCTGCTTGTCGATGTTCTTCAGCTCTTTGAACTCGGCAAACGTGCTAATCAGATTGAGATTATCCATAGGTTTATATCTACTAAATTTCTTAATTACTTAAAGCTCAGGTACTCGCAGGCGCTTTTGATCTCGCTCATCGGAATCTCGCGCGTCACGGTGATCGTCTCTTTGCGTTTCTTGCCTTCGACGCTCACCTTTTCGGGGTATTCCAGCGTCAGGGCCTCTTCGGTGGCTTCTTTGAGAGTCGCCAGCAGCTTGCTGCCGTCGAACAACACCACTTCGAGCCCTTGTCCGATGAGTTTGCGGTACTGGCGCAACAGTTTGAGGGGCTGTCCAATGCCTGCCGAGCAGACCGTCAATTGGAAATCCTCCGCCTCGCGGTCGAACTGCTGTTCGATGGCGCGGCTCAAGGTGGCCAGGGCGTCGATGTCCAGCGAGGAGTCGCTGTCGACGATCACCTCGATGTCGTTGGCCCCCGAGACCTTCACCTCCACCACAAAACGGTCGGTGCCCTCCAGCAGGCCCTCGACCGACTCACGCACACGAACTGCTTCTATCATAGCAAAATAAAGTTAACGCCTTGGATTTCAGTACCCTCATTCGCTTCAGGGGCCAAAAGAAGGGACTCGCGTCCCCAACCTCCTGCTGCTTATCGGTGCAAATATACAAAATATGCTTCAAAGATGCAAAAATCCGGGTGAAAAACGCATATTTCAGCTGTTTTCTAAAAACAAGAAACCTCCCGGAAGCGGTTTTTCCGGGAGGGCTGGTTTATTTTTCAGATCGCAGTTACATCAAATCGGAGGCGTTCTGCTTCTTCTTTCCTTTGTCGTCGCGCTGCTGCTGCTTCCCGGCCTGCTTGTCGAGCCAGGGCGAGGAGGGTTCGACGCCCGTATAAACGAAATACTGGTAGATGTTGTAGGTCTGGTCGACGGTCTGTCCCTGCGTGGTCGTGGTGGTGGTCGACGAGGCGGGCTTATTCGACGTGACGGTCGTGGGCCGGGTCGTGGTCGTCGAGACGCTCTTCTGCTGGGTCGAGGAGAGGTGGCAGGTGCGGTTGCTCAGCTCGAAGGAGTACCCGGCGTAGGTGAAGGTGATCTTTTCGAAATTTCCCGTGGAGGTTTCGACCAGATTTTCCCCTTTTTCCTTGGCGAAGGCCAGCAGCTCGTGGTAGGTCTCGTCCTTGTAGAACAGCACCTGGACGTAGGCGATCCCCTCCTTGCCGTACTGGATCAGGGTGAGGTAGTCGTTCACATCGGGCTTGATGTCGATCATGTGGCCGTCGGACATGCGCACCATGTCGGCGGGCGAAAGCAGGAAGTTGGAGGATTTTTTGAGGGCCTCCCAGTTGTGGTTGGAATCGTACTTGAACTTCTGGGCGGAGAGTTGATCCCCGGTCATCGTAAAAAGTTTCGAGTAGGGAAATTGCGGAACTCCGGCGGGAGCTTGCTGGGTGGAAAGAATGGCTCCTTCGCCCTGGGCGGCCAGGCCCAGCGGCAGAACCAGCAAAAGGGAAATCAACAGTTTTTTCATGGGAGAGAGATATTTTATACGTTGTATCGGGATCGAAAATGAGCCCCCCAACGATCGGGGACCGCGGCTGTGCATAGCGTGCGTCAGATTTACCGGGAAAAAAAACGCCCGTTTTCCTCCTCCTTGCAGGGCATAGCCCGCAAGCGGACTCTGCGCCTGCTGCGTTCGTCGGTTTTCTTATCGTCTGAAGTTACAGCCCGGAGCGTACTTAAGGTACGTGAGGACTGGAACGAAGAGGATAACTCAACTATGGCGTGCGATATGTGCAGCCGCTTTATTCGTCTTCGGCGCTTTTTCGAGGGTTGTACGGTTTTATAATGCCTCGTTTCGAGCTGCGGATAAACTCCAGCACGGCATCCCGCTCGGGGCTTTGGGCCACCTGGGCCTCGGCCAGGTCGCAGGCCTTGCCGTAGCCGTAGCCCGACTGGAACAGGATCTTGAACAAGTCATGTATCCCCGCGACCTGCTCGTCGGTAAACCCGCGGCGGCGCAGGCCCACCACATTGGCCCCGGTATAAGCCAGGGGGTTGCGGCCCGCCAGCACGTAGGGCGGCACGTCCTTGCCCACCAGCGACCCACCGCCGATCATAGCGTGGGAGCCGATGCGCGAGAACTGGTGGACGGCCACATGGCCTCCCATCACCACCCAGTCGCCGATCTCGACCTCACCGGCCAGCGAGATGCGGTTCGAGAGCACGCAATGATCGCCCACCGTGCAGTCGTGCCCGATGTGCACGTAGGCCATCAGCAGGCAATGGCTGCCCACGACGGTCCGGCCCTTGGCGGCCGTGCCGCGGTTGATGGTCACGCATTCGCGGATGGTGGTGTGGTCGCCTACCTCGGCGGTGCTGTACTCACCTTTGAACTTGAGGTCCTGAGGCAGGCCCGCCACCACGGCGGCCGTGTGCACCTGGCAGTGGGCGCCCAGCCGGGCCCCGTCCTTGAGGATGGCCCCGGGGCCGATCCAGCAGCCTTCGCCGATGACCACGTCGGCCTCGACGACGGCAAAGGGCTCGATGGTTACATTGGCGCCAAGGGTGGCTTTGGGGGAAACGCTCGCTAAGGGACTGATCATATAGTCGCTGTGTTCTTCATTATAAGGTACTCTTACCTGTAAGCCAAAGCCTTCGGCTTTGGCAAAGTCCCCCTTCTCAAAGGGGGATTTAGGGAAATTGTCTGTGCTGCTAAATAATGTGAATCTTATGAATTTGGGCTAACTTATGTATCCAAAAAGCAAAATGCCATCACCCAAATTCATAAGATTCGCGTTATTTAGCTTTCGCTACCTGGGCCATCAGGATGGCCTCCGTGACCAGCGTGTCGCCCACGTAGGCCCGGGCCTCCATGAGCACGATGCCCCGGCGGATGGGCTCCGAGAGGCGCAGCTCGAACTGCAGGGTGTCGCCGGGAACGACCTTGCGCTTGAACTTCACGCCGTCGATCTTCATGAAATAGGTGTTGTAGTTCTCCGGATCGGGCAGATCGTGCAGGGCCAGGATGCCGCCGCACTGGGCCATCGCCTCGACGATCAGCACGCCCGGCATGACCGGCTCGGCCGGGAAGTGACCCACGAAGAAGGGCTCGTTCATGGTGACGTTCTTGATGCCCACCACCCTCTGCGAATCCACGAAGAGTATCTTGTCCACCAGCAGGAAGGGATTGCGGTGGGGCAGCATCTCCCGCACGCGGTTGATGTCGAAAAGGGGCTCCGCGTTGGGGTTGTATTTGAACCAGGGCTTGGCCAAACTGCGCTTGATCTGCTTGCGCACGACCTTGGCGAACTCGGTGTTGGCCTGGTGACCTGGCTTGTAGGCCACGATGCGGCCCCGGATGCGGGTGCCGATCAGGGCCAGGTCGCCGATCATGTCCAGCAGCTTGTGCCGGGCGCACTCGTTGGGGAAGCGCAGCTGGAGGTTGTTGAGGTATCCCTCCTGGACCTGGACGTCTTTCTTGTGGAAAATATCCGACAGGCGGGCGAGCTCCTCGGGGGATATCTCGTTCTCGACGATCACGATGGCGTTGTCGAGGTCTCCGCCCTTGATGAGGTTGTTCTGGAGGAGCGGTTCGAGCTCATGCAGGAAGACGAAGGTGCGGCAGGGAGCGATCTGGTCCGCGAAATCTTCCATCTGGTTGAGCCGGGCGTACTGATTGCCCAGGATCTTCGAGCCGAAGTCGATGTTGACGTTGATCGAGAAGCCGTCGTCCGGGTAGGCGGCGATCTCGACCCCTTTTTCGATCAGCGAGAAGGCGGTTTTCTCCTCGATGTCGTAGTAGACCCGCTGGGCCTGCTGCTCCTTGAGCCCGGCCTTTTCGATGGCTTCGACGTAGGCCAGGGACGATCCGTCCATGATGGGCGTCTCGGGGGCGCTGATCTCGACGACGGCGTTGTCGACGCCCATGCCCCAGAGCGAGGCCATGACGTGTTCGACGGTCGCTACGCGCACACCGTTCTTTTCGAGGGTCGTTCCCCGGGAGGTATCGACCACATAATCGCACAGGGCCTCCACCTCGGGCGCCCCTTCGAGGTCGGTGCGGCGGAAACGGATGCCGGTATTCTCCTCGGCGGGCAGGAAGTTCATCGTGACCTGGAGGCCCGTGTGCAGTCCTTTGCCCGAAAACGCAATGGGGGCGTTCAGGGTTTTTTGTAGAAGTGACATGTTTCTTAAATTTTGCAAGCAAAGGTATATATTTTCGATAAATCGCCCAAATTCTCCCCGGAAGAATTACCCGAGGCATGGGGATTCGCAAAGAAATCGTATTTTTGTGCGAGATTTCCCCTGTTATGAACCGAGACCGGCAAGACCAATCCCCCGCCCTTTTCCAGGCTCCCGACCGGAGCCGGGAGCCTCATCCCCATCCGGGCGACCCCCGCATGCAGGGAGCCGGGGGACCGCCGCGCCCGCCGCGTCCGCAAGGCCCGCCGCCTCCGGGAGGCCCCCGGGGCCGGAGGATCGTCCTGCCCTTCGAAAAACGCCCCGCCGACCCCGGCACCTGGGCTTACGAACACAAGGTGGGCCTCTGCGTCACGGTGATCGCCTACCTGATCCTGGGCATCGTCTTCGTCTCGGCCAAGATCATCGTCGGCGGGGAAACCCCCTCCAACACGATCTACATCGCCATGGAGCAGCTCCCGCCCCAGCCCGAACAGAAACCCCTCACCCCCGAGGAACGCAAGGAGCTGGAAGACAACCTGCGCAACGCCCGCAACCAAATATCCAACGAGGACTCCAAAACGGAGGCCTCCCGCCAGACGATGCGCAACAACCCCATCCCGCAGGAGATCGCCGAGCAGGCCAAAGAAGTGCAGGACCGCATGGCCGCTTCCCGGGCCGCCTACGAGAAGGGCCTCGACGAAGAGCAGGCGATGATCGACGCGCGCAACGCCCAGCGCAACCAGAAAAACCCGGAGGACTCCAAGCAGGAGACCGTCAAGGTCAAAGGCAACGTGATCGTCTCGTTCTCCCTCCCGGGCCGTTCGGCCGTCTACATGCACATCCCGGCCTACCAGTGCGAGGGGGGCGGCCAGGTGGTGGTGGGCATCGCCGTCAACCGCAGCGGCAAGGTGGTCTCGACCTCGGTGGGCAACACCACCACCGACGACAACTGCATCATCGACCGGGCCATCGAAGCGGCCCGCCTCTCCTCGTTCAACGCCGACGGCTCGGCCGCCGACCGGCAGACGGGGACGATTACCTATCTTTTCGTTCCGCAATAGAAGAAACCGTCCTACCCGTCTTGGCCCGGTTTTTGGGATCAGTCCGGACAGGGAAAATTAGCACCCTGTCGGTAGGGAACGTAGCTGTGCATAGCGTGCGTCAGATTTTGCTTATCGTCCGGGCGGCAAACCGGAGCATACTTGAAAGTATGTGAGGATTTGCAATTCGGAGGATAAGTGAAATATGGCGTGCGATATGCGCAGCCAACCCAGAAGCGAGACCGATCCGATTTTATTGCTACCTTTGTCCGCGAATTAAATGGAATAACTATGTCATACAACCTGCTTAAAGGGAAAAAAGGGCTGATCTTCGGGGCCCTCAACGAACAATCCATCGCCTGGAAAGTGGCCGAACGCGCCGTGGAAGAAGGCGCCGAGATCGTACTGACCAACACCGCCGTCTCGATCCGCATGGGCACCATCGACTCGCTGGCCGAGAAGACCGGCAGCATCGTCGTGCCGGCCGACGCCACCAGCGTGGCGGACCTCGAAAACCTGATCGACAAGACGATGGAACACTTCGGGGGCAAATTCGACTTCATCCTCCACTCCATCGGCATGTCGCCCAACGTCCGCAAGGGACGCACCTACGACGACCTGGACTACGACTTCCTCTCGAAGACCCTCGATATTTCGGCCATTTCGTTCCACAAGACCATCCAGGTGGCCCGCAAGAAAGACGCCCTCAACAACTGGGGCTCGATTGTGGCCCTGAGCTACATCGCCGCCCAGCGCACCCTCTACGGCTACAACGACATGGCCGACGCCAAGGCCCTGCTGGAATCCATCGCCCGCAGCTTCGGCTACATCTACGGCCGCGAAAAGCAGGTGCGCATCAACACCATCTCCCAGTCCCCCACCCCCACCACGGCCGGTAGCGGCGTCATGGGCCTGGGCGACCTGATGGACTTTTCGGACAGGATGTCCCCCCTGGGCAACGCCTCGGCCGGAGACTGCGCCGACTATGTGCTGACGCTCTTCTCGGACCTCACCCGCAAGGTGACCATGCAGAACCTCTACCACGACGGCGGTTTCTCGAACATGGGGATGAGTGCGCGGGCCATGAAGACCTACGAAAAAGGGCTGGAAGAGTACCGGGATATTAAGAAAAAGTAAGGCGCCGTTTCAAAATTTCGCCTTTTCTAAAATTTTTTAATATTTATTTGGTGAGGGTTTCCATTTTTCGTACCTTTGCGATTCGCAAGAAGAGTTGAATTAACCTTAAAAATAACACACAATTATGGCAACTATCAAAATCGGTATCAACGGCTTCGGCCGCATCGGCCGCCTGGTTTTCCGCGCCGCTATGACCAAAAGCGACGTCGAAGTAGTCGGCATCAACGACCTGATCTCTGTAGACTACATGGCCTACATGCTCCGTTACGACACCGTACACGGCCAGTTCCAGGGCACCATCGAAGTCAAGGACGGCAACCTGGTCGTCAACGGCAAGAAGATCCGCGTGACCGCCGAACGCAACCCGGCCGACCTGAAATGGAACGAAGTAGGCGCCGAATACGTCGTTGAATCGACCGGCCTGTTCCTGACCAAGGAAACCGCCGAAGCCCACATCACCGCCGGTGCCAAGCGCGTCGTGCTGTCCGCTCCCTCGAAGGACGACACCCCCATGTTCGTCATGGGCGTCAACAACGACACCTACGCCGGTCAGGCCATCATCTCGAACGCCTCCTGCACCACCAACTGCCTGGCTCCGCTGGCCAAGGTGCTCAACGACAAGTTCGGCATCGTGGAAGGTCTGATGACCACCGTACACGCCACCACCGCCACCCAGAAGACCGTGGACGGTCCTTCGGCCAAAGACTGGCGCGGTGGCCGTGCCGCCGCCGGCAACATCATCCCCTCGTCGACCGGTGCCGCCAAGGCCGTAGGCAAAGTGATCCCCGCCCTGAACGGCAAACTCACCGGGATGGCTTTCCGCGTACCGACCCTGGACGTTTCGGTAGTCGACCTGACCTGCACCCTGGCCAAGGACGTGACCTACGACGAAATCTGCGCTGCCATGAAGGCCGCTTCGGAAGGTCCGCTCAAAGGCATCCTGGGTTACACCGAGGACGAAGTGGTTTCGTCGGACTTCATCGGCGACGCCCGCACCTCGATCTTCGACAAGAAGGCCGGTATCCAGCTCTCTCCCCGTTTCGTGAAAGTCGTTTCGTGGTATGACAACGAATGGGGCTACTCGAACAAAGTCATCGAGCTGATCCAGTACACCAGCAAGAAATAATCCGGACTTTTCCGAATTACGATAAGAGAAACGCCGCCCCTGAGGGCGGCGTTTCTTGCATTCGAGGGGGATCGGAATTTGTTCATAAAACAAAAATGTTTTACAATTATGAAACAAATTTGTATGAAACAAAAAAGTTTCATATATTTGTCCCATAAAAGATCGCTGCTATGGATACTCCTTTCATATACGGCAAAATCGCCCGCTCGGAGAACTTCACCGACCGGGATCGGGAAACGGCTCAGTTGATCAACAACTTCAATTCACTGGTCAACACGATCATTATCTCACCCCGCCGCTGGGGCAAGAGCTCGCTGGTGGCCAAAGCCGCCGAGATCGCCGAAGCCCGGAACAAAGAGCTGAAAATTTGCACGATCGACCTATTCAACGTGCGCAACGAGGAGCATTTCTACGAACTCCTGGCCCACAATGTCCTGAAAGCGACTTCCTCGAAGTGGGAAGAGGCGGTGGAGTCGGCCAAAAAATTCTTCACCCGGCTTGTTCCCAAAATCGTGCTGACGGGCGACGGGCAAAACCAGATATCGCTGGATTTCGACTGGAAAGAGCTCAAGGCCAACCCGGACGAAGTGCTCGACCTGGCGGAAAAGATCGCCGCCGAGAAAGGCATCCGCGTCGTGGTCTGCGTGGATGAATTCCAGAACATCGCCGAGTTCGGCGATCCGCTGTATTTCCAGAAGAAGCTGCGTTCCCACTGGCAACGGCACCAGCATGTCGCCTACTGTCTCTACGGCAGCAAGCGGCACATGATGCTGGACGTATTCACCAACTCCTCAATGCCGTTTTACAAATTCGGCGACCTACTGTTCCTCGAGAAGATCGACACCGTTTCCTGGGTGGAGTTTATCACGGGACGGTTCGCCTCGACCGGAAAATCCATTTCGCAAACCGAGGTGGAGCTGCTCGTTTCCCTGGCCGACAACCATCCTTACTATGTCCAGCAGCTCTCGCAGCAAGTCTGGCTGAGGACGGAAAAATCGTGCAGCGAGGATATTATCCGGCAGGCGCACACAGCGATCACCGACCAACTCAGCCTGTTGTTCGTCACCATCACCGAATCGCTGACGGACTACCAGGTCAATCTGCTGAAAGCCCTGATCTTCGGGGAAACCGCGCTATCTTCCTCGGAGGTATTGTCCAAATACCGCCTGGGGACCTCTTCCAACGTGACCCGGGCCCGCAAGTCCCTCCTTGGAAAAGACATCCTCGACGACAAGGCGGGAAAGATTTCATTCCAGGACCCGATGTATTGGCATTGGCTCAAGAATAATTACTTCGGGAGTTGATCCCGTTCCCAATGCAATAGAGAAACGCCGCCCCTGAGGGGCGGCGTTTTTTATTTCTGTCTCTGAATAGTGCTATCCGGATTAATTGCCCTCTTGGGATAATCCTAAACGTAAAACGATCACACTCCCCCGCGCCACGCGCGCCCCCGGCGGGAAAGACTGGGACTCGACGCGGCCCATGCCGGTGAACGAGACCACGAGGCCCGCTTTTTCGAGCAGGTAGATCGCTTCCTTGATCCCCATGCCTTCGACCGCCGGGACCACCCCTTCAGCCGGAGTGATGGAAGCGGCGTGCAGGCCCGTGCTGTCGCGCTCGGGCAGGCCGACCCACAGCGTTCCGCGGGGGGCGTCGGGCAGGTCCAGGTCGAAGCGCCCGGCCACCCGTTTCATTTCGCTCAGCAGGCCCGGTTTCAAGGGAGGCCGCTCTTCGCTTTTGGGGCCCTGCTTCGAGACGGCGGTCTGCCAGGCCGTGCTCTGGGCGTAAACCCGGTCGGCGATGGCCCTAAAGACCGGACCGGCCAGCGAGGCGCCGTAGTAGGTGCCGCGGCGTCCGGGGCCGTTGTAGGTCTTGACGGCCACGATGCAACTGTACTTGGGGTTGTCCGCCGGAAAATAGCCCACCAGCGTGGCCAGGTAGTGGCGGCCGCCGTAGCGGTCGGTGTAGCCGCCGCGCCCCTGGGCGATCTGGGCGGTCCCGGTTTTCCCCGCTACCTTATAATAGGGGTTTTTCAGCACCCGGGCCGTGCCGTCCTCCACCACCCCTTGCAGGGCCTCCTGGGCCTGGCGGATCACCTCCTTGGAGCCGATCGAGGGGGCCATCACCTCCGTGGGGTAGCTGCGCAGGGTCTGGCCGTACTGCCTCAGTTCGCGCACCAGCATCGGACGCACCATTTTTCCGTCATTGGCCACGGCGTTGTAAAAACTCAGGGTCTTGAGCGGAGTTAGCCGCAGGGCGTAGCCGTAGGACATCATCGTCAGCGTGGTCCCGTCCCACCAGCGGTCGCCGGGGCCCCTCATGATGGGAGCGGCCTCGCCCGGAATTTCGAGGTTCATCGGCTTGTCGAGGCCCATCTTGCGCAGGTGGTTGACGAATTTTTCGGGGTGGTCGGCGAAGTGCTTGTTGACGGCCAGGGCGAAGCCCACGTTGGAAGAGTGCTCGAAGACGCCGCTCAGGGGAATCTCCCCGCAGTTGTGCGTGTCGACCACCTTGACCCGGGCCTTGCCGACGATGGCCGTCCCGGGCCGGGTGTCGTAGCGCTCGTCGAGCGAAGCCCCGCCCGCGTCCAAGAGGGTCATCAACGAGGCCAGTTTAAACGTAGAGCCCGGCTCGAGGTTCATGCCCACGGCATAATTGAAGTCTTCGAGGTAGCGGCCCTCCCCGTGGCGGGTGAGGTTGGCGATGGCGCGGATCTCCCCGGTGGAGACCTCCATCAGCACGGCCGTGCCCCAGTCGGCGTCCCCGGCGATCAGCTGGCGGCGCAGAGCCGTCTCGGCCACATCCTGGATGTCCACGTCGAGCGTGGTGACGACGTCGATCCCGTCCACCGGGGCGATGCTCTGGGCGTCGGGCACCGGCACCCGGAAGCTGCCCGAGATGCGTTGCATCAGCACATTGCCGTCCACGCCCCGCAGGATCGAATCGAAGGCCCCCTCGATGCCCACCCTATCGCCCGACTGGTTGGCCATGCCGATCGTGCGCGCGGCCATGGGGCCGTGGGGCAGCAGGCGGCGGTTGGTCTGCTGGGGAATGAATCCGCCCCGGTTGGCTCCCAGGCGGAAGATGGGGAATCGGCCGATCTCTTTTATTTCGAGGTGGTTGACCTTTCTCGGAGAGATCAGCACGAAGCGGTTTTTCTTCTTGTTGGCATAGGCATCCTGGAGTTTCTGCCGGTAGGAGCCCGCCGAACGATCCCCGAAAAAGGAACTCAGGTAGTAGGCCAGCGAGTCGACGTTCTTCTGAAAGACCGAATCCACCAGGCCCTGGGCGGCGAAGTCCATGCGCACCTCGTACATGGGCACCGAAGTGGCCAGGATGCGCCCGTCCCGCGAGAGGATGTCGCCGCGGTCGGCCTCGATGGCCACCCGCTCGTAGGTGATGCGGGCCCCGCGGCTACGCAGCTCCTCGCCCTGGGGACCGTACTGGATGTAGAGGATTTTCCCGGCGATGGCCACCCCGATCAGGAAGAAGGCCGCATAGAGCACCCGCACCCGCACGAGGATGGACTTTTTGATGTCGGGCTTTTTCGGTTCGGCCATAAGTTCGTAAAAAATTGTTAGCACCCTGACGGTTCGGAACGCAGCTGTGCATAGCGTGCGTCAGCTTTTGCTTATCGTCCGAAGTTTCAGCCCGGAGCGTACTTGAAGTACGTGAGGACTGGAACGAGGAGGATGAGTGAAAGATGGCGTGCGATATGTGCAGCCAACCCACAAGCGAGACCGATCGGTTATTTTTCGATCACTTTCGGGGGCGTTAGCGCCTCCCGCAGGGGAATCCCCCTTGCGTTCAACTCCTTGACAATCTCGCTCTGGCGGGTGGCCACCATGCGCATCGAGGAGATGGTCAGCGAACGCGAGCGCAGTTCCTTGATCTGCTCGGTGAGCTTGTCGTGGCGGCGGTGGAGCTTCTGGATGTGGTAGCCGTTGGCGATGTACAAGAGCATCAGCACCGCCATGAAGAAAATGTAGGGATAGTAGCGGCGTACCTCGGCCCGGGTGAGGATATTGCCCGAGAGCACCTGCCCGGCGTAGTTCTCCAGCCAGGAGCTCCTGCGCGGAGCCTCCGGTTCCTGCTGCGGAGTTCCCGCAGCGGGCGCTCCGGTCCCGGTATGTTCGTCCGCGCTCATTCCTTCTGTAAGGTTACATTCTTTCAGGCACACCGATGCCCAGCAGGGCCATGCCCGAAGCGATCACCCGGGCCACCGTTCCGGCCAGGGCCAGGCGCAGGGCCTGCTTGGCCTTGTCCTGCTCGCGCAGCACCGAGAAATCGTGGTAGTAGCCGTTGTAAGCCTTGGCCAGTTCGTAAACGTAGTTGGCCACCACCGAGGGCGAATAGGTCTCGGCCGCGGCGAGCACCGTCGCCGGATACTCGGCCAGGGTGCCGATCAGCGCCACTTCCTCGGGCACCAGCAGGGCCCCGTCGATCTTAGCGGCCGGGGCGAGCCCCGCTTCGGAGGCCTTGCGCAGCACCGAGCAGATGCGGGCGTGGGTGTACTGGATAAAGGGCCCGGTGTGGCCGTTGAAATCGATCGACTCGCGGGGATCGAACAACATCGTCTTGCGGGGATCGACCTTCAGGATGAAATACTTCAAGGCCCCCAGGCCGATCATCTGGCAGATGTCGTCGATCTGCTGCTCGCTCAGCCCGTCCAGCTTGCCCAGCTCCTGGGACATCTCGCGGGCCGTTTCCACCATCCCGTCGATCAGGTCGTCGGCGTCGACCACGGTGCCCTCGCGCGACTTCATCTTGCCCTCGGGCAACTCCACCATCCCGTAGGAGAGGTGGGTGATGTGGTCCGACCAGGCGTAACCCAGTTTTGAGAGAATGAGTTTCAGCACCTGGAAATGGTAGTTTTGCTCGTTACCGACTACATAGATCAGGTCGTCGAGTTGTTCCTCCTGGAAGCGAGTGTAGGCCGTACCGAGGTCCTGGGTCATGTAGACCGAGGTGCCGTCCCCGCGCAGCAGCAGCTTCTGGTCGAGCCCGTCGCCGGAAAGGTCGGCCCAGACCGAGCCGTCCTCCTTGCGGAAGAACACGCCGCGGGCGAGGCCGTCCTCGACCAGGGATTTTCCCAGCACATAGGTCTGCGACTCGTAATATACTTTATCAAAATCGACCCCCATGGCCTTGTACGTCAGGTCAAAACCCTCGTACACCCAGCCGTTCATCCGCTCCCAAAGGGCGTAAACCTCGGGGTCCTTGGCCTCCCACTTGCGCAGCATGGCCTGGGCCTGCTGCATGATGGGGGCCTCGCGCTTGGCCTGCTCCTCGTCCATGCCGCGGGAGGTGAGCTCGCGAATTTCTTCCTTGTAAGCCTTGTCGAAGGCCACGTAATACTTGCCCACCAGGTGGTCGCCCTTGAGGCCCGAGGAAGCGGGGGTCTCCCCGTTGCCGAACAGCTGCCAGGCGAGCATCGACTTGCAGATGTGGATGCCCCGGTCGTTGATCAGGTTGGCCTTGATGACCCGGTTGCCAGCGGCCTTCAGCAGCTCGGCCACCGAATAGCCCAGCAGGTTGTTGCGGATGTGGCCCAGGTGCAGGGGCTTGTTGGTGTTGGGAGAGGAATATTCCACCATCACCGTGCGGCCCGTGGGAGCCCCCTGCCCGAAGCCTTCGTCGGCGCGGATGTCCTCGAGACGCGCGGCCCAGAAAGCCTCGCTGAGCGATATATTCAAAAAGCCCTTGACGACGTTGAAACCCTTGACTTCGGCCACTTGTTCGAGGAGGGCCTCCCCGATCTGCTGGGCGGTCTGCTCGGGACTCTTGCGGCTCAGCTTCAACAGCGGAAAAGTCACCAGGGTCATGTCGCCCTCGAATTCTTTGCGGGTCTTTTGCAGTTGCAGCAGGGAGGGGTCCAGCTCGCCGTAAAGGTTTTTAGCGGTGGCAACGACTTTATCTTGCAGGAATTTTTCGATGTTCATGGATATAGGCATATGTAATTGTCGGTAAAGATAGCTATTTTTGCAGACCAAGACAAAAGGCCTCCATGAAAATAGCACAATTGGATTTAGGCGATAAACCGCTCTTTCTGGCTCCGATGGAGGACGTCACCGACCCCTCGTTCCGCTACCTGTGCAAACGCTACGGGGCCGATATGGTCTACACCGAATTCATCTCCAGCGACGGCCTCATCCGCGACGCCGCCAAAAGCCTCTCCAAGCTGAGGCTATACGACCAGGAACGCCCCGTGGGCATCCAGATCTACGGCCACCTCATAGAGCCCATGGTAGAAGCCGCCCGACGGGCCGAAGAGGCCGGGCCCGAACTCATAGACATCAACTTCGGCTGCCCCGTCAAAAAAATAGCCAACCGGGGAGCCGGAAGCGGAATGATGAAGGACGTCCCCAAGATGGTCGAAATGACCCGCCAGATCGTCCAGGCCGTAAAACTCCCCGTCACCGTAAAAACCCGCCTGGGCTGGGACGAGCAGTCCAAAAACATAGTGGAAATAGCCGAACGCCTACAAGACGTAGGGATAGCCGCCCTGACCATCCACGGAAGAACCCGCGCCCAACTCTACAAAGGAGAAGCCGACTGGACCCTGATAGGGGAAGTCAAAAACAACCCCCGGATGAAAATCCCGATCATAGGAAACGGAGACATCCAGGACGGACCCACCGCCAAGACGGCCTTCGACCGCTACGGAGTAGACGCCATAATGATAGGAAGAGCCACCTACGGACACCCCTGGATCTTTAAGGAAATCAAACACTACCTGAAAACCGGAGAACAACTCCCCCAGCCCACCATCCCCGAACGGGTAGCCCTAGCCAAAGACCACCTCCAAAAATCCATAGAATTCAAAGGAGAAAAAGTAGGAATCCTGGAACTAAGAAGACACCTAAGCTGCTACTTCAAAGGACTACCAGACTTCAAAGCAACCCGCCTAAAACTAGTCACCCAAAACGACCCCCAACAACTCACAGAAACCCTCGACTACATAGCCAAAACCTGGAAAGACTTCAACCCCAACACCCTAACCCCCGAGTCTCCCTGGAGCAAGTAGCCCCGCCCGTCGCGGACAAGCCCAAGAACTGCCCCTTTTTATAAAAAGGGGCCCAAAAATTTTTAGGGGAAACTCCGTTTCCCATGATTAGCTTGGTTAGCCTAAGTAGGTTTATAACAGAGACCCCCGCGATCAAAAGATCGCGGGGGTCTCTGTTATAAACCTATATAAAACTGAGCAAAGTCAGTCACGCGATACGAAGTATCGCCCTAAAGTTTTGCGGCGCTTTTACAAAAGCGCCAGTTTCTGGCCTGTCTGAGATGGCGGGACTACTTGCCGCTGGCGGCTTTGGCGCGTTTGGCCATGGTGGAGGCGAAGACGAATTCGTTGAGTTCGCGGTTGTCGGCGTGGAGGATGTCGTCTTTGGTTCCTTCCCACCATTTTTGGCCTTGGTAGATGAACATGATGTGTTCTCCTATTTCGAGTACGGAGTTCATGTCGTGGGTGTTTATGATGGTGGTTATGTTGTATTCCTGGGTGATTTCGTGGATCAGGTTGTCTATGACCACGGAGGTCATGGGGTCTAAGCCCGAGTTGGGTTCGTCGCAGAAGAGGTACTTGGGGTTCAGCACTATGGCTCGGGCTATGGCCACTCGTTTTATCATCCCTCCGCTCAGTTCGGCGGGGTATAGGTGGTCTACGTTTTCGAGGTTTACTCTCTTTAGGCAGAAGTGAACCCGTTCCCGTTTTTCCTCCATGCTTTGGTTGGTGAAGAGGTCTAGCGGGAGGCGGATGTTTTCCTCTACGTTGGAGGAGTCCAGCAGGGCTCCTCCCTGGAAGAGCATGCCCACTTCGCGGCGGATGGCCTTGAGTTCGTGGAATCCCAGGCGGCTGAAGCAGATGTCGTCGTAGTAGATGTATCCTCGTTCGATCTTGTGGAGGCCGACCAGGGATTTGAGCAGCACGGTTTTGCCGGAGCCGCTCTGGCCGATGATGAGGTTTGTTTTCCCGGTCTGGAATTCGGCTGTGATATCGTTAAGCACCACCCGGCCGTCGAACGATTTTTCGAGGTGTACGGCTTTTATCATGTCAACAGGAGCTGGGTGAGTATCAGGTTGAATACCAGGATCAGGATGCTGCTCACGACCACGGCCTGGGTACTGGCCCGGCCCACCTCGAGGGAGTTGCCGTTGGCGTAGTAGCCGTAGAAGCCCGAGATGGAGGTGATGATGAAGGCGAAGACCGAGGATTTGACCAGGGAGTAGGTGACGTAGAAGGGTTTGAAGTCGTACTGCACCCCGGTGACATAGCTCTCGGGGTTGACGATGCCGATCAGCACGCAGACCAGGTAGCCCCCGGCCACGCCGATGCCCATGCTGAGGATGGTGAGGAAGGGGAAAAAGAGGACCGTGGCGATGATCTTGGGCAGGATGAGGTAGCTGGCCGAGTTGACTCCCATGATCTCCAGGGCGTCGATCTGCTCGGTGATGCGCATGGTGCCGATCTCGGAGGCGATGTTGGAGCCCACCTTCCCGGCGAGGATCAGGGCCACGACGGTGGAGCTGAACTCGAGGAGCATGGATTCGCGCGCGGCGTATCCGATGAGGTGCTTGGGGATGAAGGGGTTTTGGAGGTTGAGGGCCATCTGGATGGTGATCACGGCGCCCATGAAGACCGAGATGATGGCCACGATGCCGATGGAATTGAGGCCCAGTCCGGCCGTTTCGGCCAGGACGCGGCGGGCGTAGATGCGCCGTTTCTCGGGCCTCGAGAAGACCTTGCTCATCAGGATGAAATACCGTCCCGAGACTTGAAAGAGGTTGTTCTTTAAGACGCTGCTCATGACTGCGGTTTATCGGCGGTTTTTTCTTCGCGGACTTCTTCCACTTCCTCGTAGGAGACGTATTCGCCCACGTTGCCGCGGACTTTTTTCTCGGCCCGGCGCTCTTGGCGGATGGTCACCTGCCCTTCGGGGCGGCTGCGCCCGGGACGCTCCGAGGGGCCGGCGGCGCCCCCGAAGCCGAAGAACGGGTTGCCTCCCCCGGCGGCGAACTCCTCCTGCTTGCGGCGCAGCCAGGAGCGCAGCAGGCGGCGTCCCAGGTAGGCCAGCAGGTAGTAGCCTGCCACGGCGAAGAGTATGATGGTTAAAAGGGCTTCCATTTCTCCGGATTCTTTCGGTCAAGATACAAAGGTAAGGGATTTTTGAGAAAAGTCAATTTTTTGCCGTCCCGAACCGAGCGAAGAAAACGAACATGAGCCTTGCGAATGCGCAAGGCTCATGCCGGAATGGGTCTGAAAAGAAGATATTAATGTACCCTTTTCCCCTGGAAGTAGGTCTGCTCCACTTTGGTGGTAGCGATGTCCTGCGGATTGACCAGGGTGATGTCGCGGTCGATGACGATGAAGTCGGCGGACTTGCCTTTTTTGAGGCTTCCGGTCAGGTCCTCGATCATCATCTGCCGGGCGCCGTTGATGGTGCAGGCCTGGATCGCCTGCTGCACGCTCAAACCGGCTTCCCGGGGCGGGAAAAAGGCGGCGTCTGTCTTGCGCATCACGGCGCACCAGATCTGCACGAAGGGGCTGATGGCCTCCTCGACGTTGGCCGGCAGGTCGCAGCCGAAAGCCACGTTGACCCCTTCGGCCATCAATTCGCCCCAGAGGTACTGGCGTTGGAATCGCTCCTCGCCGATCTTTTCCTTGGTGATCTCGACAGCGTCCGGGTGCGCCCAGTTGGCGGTCGACTGGCAGGTGAGGTTGCTTTTCATTTTCTTGTATTTCTCCAGCGCGTTCGGCTCGAAGACCTGGTTGTGGGCGATGGCGCGGGTCAGGTGCGGGTTGATGCTCTGGGTGGCCAGGTAGGCGTCCAGGATATCCCGTTGGGCCTTGTCCCCGATCGCATGCACATGGATGGCGTAGCCGGCCGAAAGCGCCGTGGTGGCGTGGGCGATGGCCTGCTCGGCGGTAATGTAGCCTTTGGCCACTTTCCCGGAGGAGGTGTAGGGGTCGATCAGGGCGGCCGTTTCCACTTCGATCGTCCCGTCCATCAGAGCCTTATAGAGGTTGCAACGGAGGTTGCCTTTCGTATATTTCGCATCCAGCTCCTTGAGCTTTTTGAGGCTCGCGGCCGGATCGTCTTCGATGGCGATGTTGGCTTTCTGGTAGTGGAAATTCAGCCGTCCGTCATTCTGGAGGTTCGTCAGGGCGTCGTATTCGATGTCGAACAAACCGCCGGGATCACAGATGGAGGTGACGCCCAGGCTGGTAAATTTATCCAGCAGGTCGCCGATCCCCCCGGTCACTTTCTCGAGGTTGAACAGGGGAGTCGCCTCGGCCACGACAAAGAAGGCCTTTTCAAGCATGTAGCCGGTGGGATTGCCGTCCTCGTCGCGGATGAACACGTCGACGCCGGGCTTGGGGTCGGGGGTGTTCTTATCGACCCTGGCCATGGTGAGCGCCTTGTTGTTGCACCAGGAGGAGTGGCAACCGTCGTCGAACAGGAGGACCGGAATGTCGGTCGTCACCACGTCCAGGTCCCTGGAGGTGGGGTATTTTCCTTCTCCGAGGCCGAACAACTTGAGATTAAAGCCCATGCCCACGATCAGCTCGGCGGTGGGGTTGTCGCTCAGGTACTTTCTCAGGGCAGCCTGGACCTCGGCGAGGTTCATGTCCGCCAGCGCCACCATCCCGGCCGAGAGCAGGAAGCCGGACATCCCCGGGTGCACATGGCTTTCGACGATGCCGGGGAGGATGGTCTTGCCTTTCATATCGACCAGCGTGCTGCTGGCATTCTTGTACTTCCGGGCTTCCTTGCTGCTGCCCACATAGACGAGCTTGTCGTCCTGCACGACCAGGGCCTGGGCTTTGGGCGAAGCCTCTTCGGAGGTGTAGATCACCGCGTTGTCATAGATGGCGTACACGCCGTCCTTATCGATGTCCGAATTGTTGCATCCGGCAAGCGCCAAGAGGGCGACGAGGGGAAGGAAAAAGGATTTGCTAAATTTCATAATCAATGAAGCATTAATTTTTTAAATGGAATACTAGGGTGTATTAACATAAATGGTTATGTTCGATTTTGCTGCCATTTTTGTCTCCTGCGAGCCATTTTTTGGCAGAGATATCGAGGATATCTCAAGAAAAAACGGCGAAGCAGGGGGCGAAAAGAGTAGTGAAAGGGGCGTAAGCATTTATGTTAACACACCCTATATAGCAACCTGGAAATCACGGGGGAATCCGGCCGTCTACTTTCGGCCGCAAATGTATATCCGCGTAAAAAATAAGCAGTTCCAAGTTGTCAAAAGTTTGTCCCATTCCGTAAATTCTTACGCCGGGAGGGGCTATGCGGCGCTTGGGGCTCCGGGCAAAAAGCAGCCCCCGCTTTCTGAGAAAGCGGGGGCTGTCTGTAAAACGTGATCCGGGTTAGATCGCTTCGAACACTTCTTTGCCTTCGGAGCAGATCGGGCAGACCCAATCTTCGGAGAGGTCTTCGAAAGCCGTTCCGGGGGCTACGCCGTTATCGGGATCGCCTGCTTCGGGGTCATAGACATACCCGCATACTTCGCATTTGTACTTTTTCATGATTCTTTTAGATTTTTTGATGGGGGATAAACGCAAAAACTAACACAAAAAGCATACCAAGAGGGCTTAGCACCGGAACACCCCGGTGTACGTCTGGGGCGAGAGCCTGCGCAGTTCCTCCTTGACCGCCTCGCTCACGTCGAGCGTCCCGATGAAGGCCGCGATGTCCTCGCGGGTGATGGCCCGGTTGGTGCGGGTGAGGGCCTTGAGGGCCTCGTAGGGGTTGGGGTAGTTCTCGCGGCGCAGGATGGTCTGGATGCCCTCGGCCACCACGGCCCAGTTGTTCTCGAGGTCCTCGTTGAGCTTGTCGATGTTGAGAATCAGCTTGTCCAATCCCTTGATGATCGAGCGGAAGGCCACCACGGTGTGGGCCATCGGCACGCCCACGTTGCGCAGCACGGTCGAGTCCGTCAGGTCGCGTTGCAGGCGCGAGACGGGCAGCTTGGCCGACAGGTGTTCGAAGAGGGCGTTGGCGATCCCGAGGTTGCCCTCGGCGTTCTCGAAGTCGATGGGGTTGACCTTGTGGGGCATGGCCGAGGAACCGACCTCGCCCGCCTTGATCTTCTGCTTGAAATATTCCATCGAAACGTAGGTCCACACGTCGCGGCACAAGTCCACCAGGATGGTGTTGATGCGCTTAAAGCAATCGAAGATGGCGGCGATGTTGTCGTAGTGCTCGATCTGGGTGGTCACCTGGGAGCGGTCCAGGCCCAGCACCTCGCCCACGAAACGGTTGGCGAAGCCGATCCAGTCGATGCCGGGGTAGGCGGCCACGTGGGCGTTGAAGTTTCCGGTGGCCCCGCCGAACTTGGCGGGCGACGGGATCGCCCTCAACTGGGCGACCTGCTTGTTCAAGCGGTCCACGAAGACGAAGATCTCCTTGCCCAGCCGGGTGGGAGAAGCGGGCTGCCCGTGGGTGCGGGCCAGCAGGGGAATGGCCTCCCACTCCTTGGACATGGCCGTCAGTTGCGAGATAAGCTGCTCGAGCAGGGGGTAGTAGACATCCTTGGCCGCGTCGCGCAGGCTGTAGGGCACGGCGGTGTTGTTGATGTCCTGCGATGTGAGCCCGAAGTGGACGAACTCCTTGTGCGCCTGGAGGCCCAGGGCGTCCATCTTCTCCTTGATGAGGTATTCGACCGCTTTGACGTCGTGGTTGGTGGTGCGTTCGATCTCCTTGACCCTCAGGGCGTCCGCCTCCGTGAAGTCGCGGTAGATGGTACGCAGTTGTTCGAACAGGCCCCGGTCCACCTCCTGCAACTGGGGCAGCGGGAGTTCACACAGGGCGATAAAATATTCGATCTCTACCAGCACGCGGTAGCGGATCAGGGCATATTCCGAAAAGTAATCGGCCAGCACCCCGCAGGCGGCGCGGTAACGGCCGTCGATGGGGGAAATGGCGGTAAGGCTTGTGAGTTCCATAATGGTATAAGTTCAAAAAACAAAGATACGAATTTCGGGAGAATAGCCAATGGCTATGACCGCCGGAGCAGACCGATCTTACGCAAAGAATCGTCCACCAATTGATTAAACGGCTGCGAAACTTTCAGCGCATACAGCGGCAGCACGAACAGCGCGGAGATCGCCACGGTGCGCAGCGGAGCGTCCACCCAGAAGTTGCCCAGCGAGGGGATCGCCAGCGAAACGGCCGCCGCCCCCACCAACATCACCGGCACCGACAGGTCCTTCGCGGCAAAAGGCTGGATGCGGAAAAAGCGCCAGACGAAGAAGATGCGCATCCCGTTGTAGAGGATCACCGTGGACATGGTGGCCAGGGCGGCCCCGTTCATGCCCAGGGGCGGGATCAGCGCGGCATTGGTAGCCACGGTCATCACCACCAGGAAGATCGAGAAGGCGAAGTCGGCGCGGTAGCGCTTCGAGGTCACCAGGATCGCCCCGGTCAACCCGGCGTACATCTCGACGATGCGCCCCAGGCCCAGGAAGAGGAAGACGTAGCGTCCGGCGGCGTAGGAGGCGGGCATCAGCGAGAAGATGTTGTCGAGGTTGACCCAGATCATCAGGAAGATGTAGGCCCCCACGATCAGGTTCATCCCCGAGGCGTCGCGGTGCATGCGCTGCATGGTCGCCGTGTCGCGCTCTTTCCATAGGCCCGCAATAACCGGCGTGGAGACCTTGATCATCGAGCGCGTCGGGATCATCATGGCGCTGACCATGTAGAGCATGATCGAGAAGATCCCACCCTCCAACAGGCCCTGGATACCCGCCAGCATGGTCTGGTCGATCACCCCGGTGACGTACATCGAGGCCCCGCCCAGGTACTGCCACAGTCCGTAGACCCCGGCCACGGAGAGCAGGCGGCGGGTGCGGCGGGTCAATACCGGACGCAGGTTCATCTGCCGCAGGTAAGCCGTGTAGAGCAGCAGAATCAGCGTAGGCACGAAATATATCAGCACATAGCCCACCATAAATTGCTCGAAATCGAGCACCCCCAGGGCGTAGAGCGTGATCTCCGCCGTGATCAGCAGCCTCAGCAGCACGTCGTAGACGGCCGTGGAGACCACCGTCCGCTGGAAGGCCTGCAACCAGGAGCTGAAAAAATTATAGAACAGCGTGGTCAACCCCAGCGGGATCAGCAGCAGGTAATAGTGGCTCAGCAGAGGGGATTCCTTGGCGAAGTAGTCCATCACCGGCTGCCGGAAAACCAAAAAGAGAATGGTAAAGAGGATAAATCCGACCGAGACGGTCAGCGCCGACCAGAAGAACAGCCCGTTGTGGCGCCGGTCGGGCGTGCGGAAAAAGGGGAAGAACTTGACCACCGTGGAGTTGACCCCCAGGGCGGAAAACTGGGCATAGATCATGGCCAGGGAGATCAGGATGCTCGTCAGCCCGACCTGCTCCTCGCTGAGGAAATTGGGGAACAGCAAGATTTTGTTGACATAGCCCACCCCGGCTCCCACATAAGAGAGAACCGTTATGGCGATACTATCTCTTTTTATCAACCCCATGTTTTTCCCTTCAAAAAAAGTCACCGCCCCCCTCGTGGAACGAAAAGGGGCGGCGAACTTATCTCTAAAAATGTTCTACCGGTCCCCTCCCAGCTTGGGCAGTTGCACCGGGGCCATGTTGGACAGTTTGATGGTGGCAATGGCCAGCATGCGCGCGGCGTCGGCCATGATCACCGGGTCGAGTTCCACCATCGTGTCCTCGGGCACGTGGTAGGGGGCGGGCCATTTGCCGCCCATGCTCTTCAATTCGAAAGCGGGCACCGGGATGTTCTGGAACTTGTTGCCGTCGGTGAACAGCCGGGCCTGGTACTGCCAGGGGCGCAGCGAGCTCTTGAAGGGACGGTGGGTCCAGCACTCGGAGGCCTCGCGGAAAGGGGCCACCAGCGGCTCCCACTCCGTGGCGGTGTGCACCATAAATCCGGTCCCCGTGGCCAGCATATCGAGGTTGACCATGCAGAAGATCTTCTCGGCCGGGAAAGGCATCGTCTCGATGAAGTGGGCTGCGCCGAAGACACCCAGCTCCTCGGCGGCGAAAAGCACGACGATCACGCTGCGCTTGAGGTCCGCCTTCGAGAGGGCGATGGCCTTGGCCGCGGCCATCACGATGACCGAGCCCGAGGCGTTGTCCTGGGCGCCGGGGTGGATTTCGGGCAGCATCCCGATGTGGTCGATGTGGGCCCCCAGGATGATGTATTCGTTCTTGAGCACGGGGTCCGAGCCCTCGATCACGCCCACGATGTTGGCCGTGGTGGTGTTGGGGTGGTACTCGGTCTCGGAGGCGATGCTGACGGTATGCTTGGTGTAGACGGGTTTGAGCTTGAACTGGTCGGCCAGGGCCTTCCACTGCTCGGGTGTGCGGCCCGTGCCCGAGAATAGGTCGGCGGCCACTTCCTTGCCCACGCAACTCACCACCACGCCTGCCGCCTGCCGGGGCGAGGGGCTCGAGTAGGGTGACAGCAGCAGCACGCCCTTGGCTCCGGCGGCCGCGGCGGCCGCAATCTTGGCCGGGGCCCTCAGGTAGAGGTTCCAGAGTTTGAGGGTGTCCTCGTTCTTGCCTTTATAAGGGATGCCGCTCTCGATCAGGGCGATCTTGCCCGTCATATCGCAGCCCTTGTAGTCGTTGTAGCCCAGCTCGGGGGCGGTGATGCCGTAGCCCACGTAGACCACTTCGCCGCTCACCTCTCCATTGTCGGAAAGGGCCGTCGGGAAGTACTCCTTGCGGGGTACATAGTTCTTGGTCACCAGGTCCTTGCCCTGGGCGAAGGAAGCCTTGAGGTGGCCGTTGCCCAGCACGTCGTTGAAAGGCTGAGAGAAGGTATTTTCGTAGGTGCCGTTGTCGCCTTTGGGGGCCACACCCCATTGTTTGAAGTAGTTGATGACGAAATCGGCGGCCATGTCATAGCCCACGTCGCCCGAGCGGCGGCCGCGGTAGGCGTCCGAGGTGAGTTCCGTGGCCCAGGCCTCGATCTCGACGGGCGAAATCCGGTGGTAGGCATCCATCATCTTCAACTGCTGCGCAGTGAGGGTGTCGGTTTTCTGCGGGGCCTGCGCATGCAACGCTCCGGCACACAAAATCAGGGCAAGCCCGGCAAAAATGATTCTTTTCATAACGTTTTTATAGGTTTAGATAGGTTTTTATTTTCCGTATTTCACGTAGACTTTGTCAATTCTATGACCCTCAACGTTTTCGGCGCGAAGCATCAATTCCCTGGCGTAGATCACATCCCCGGCCTGGATAAAATCCTTGTTGATCTCGATCATCAGCCCGCCCACGCTTTCGGCTTCGCCCCGGAGCGCATCGAGGTAGTCGTCCTCCAGGTCCAGCACCTTGAGCAGGTCCGCGAGGTTGGTTTTCCCATCGAACAGGTAGGCGTTTTCGCCCACTTGGGTGTAAAAAGTAGACTCCTTGTCCGACTCGTCCGAAATTTCTCCTACAATTTCCTCTAAAATATCTTCCAGGGAAACCAGCCCCTGCGTGGAGCCGTACTCGTCGACGACGATGGCCAGGTGGATTTTTTGCGTCTGAAATTCCTCCAGCAGGTCGTTGATCTTCTTATGCTCGGGCACGAAGTAGGCCTTGCGGCAGAGCGCGCGCCAATCGAAAGCGGCCTGCTCGCCGATGTGCGGGATCAGGTCCTTGACGTAGAGCACCCCCTTGATCTTGTCGAGGCTCTCCTCGTAGACCGGGATGCGCGAAAAACCCGACGAGAGGATCACCTCCCGCACTCGATCGAAGTCCGATTCGATGTCCAGGGCCACCATATCGACCCGGTAGCGCATGATCTGCTCGACCTCGGTGTTGACGAAATCGACGATGCCCGTGAGGATCTTTTTCTCCTCGGCGCTTTGGTCCGAGGTCATTTCCAGGGCATTGGAAAGCTCATCGATCGAGATGTTGGCCTTGTGGCGGGCGGCCCGGGCGCTGATGACGTTGCCCGAACGGATCAGCAGGTAGGAGAAGGGTTTGAAGATCGTTTTGAGCGTCAGCAGGGGCAGGGCCATCAGGCGGGCCACCGGCAGGGCGTTGTAGGCGGCGAAGACCTTGGGCATGATTTCTCCGAAGAGCAGCAGCACGAAGGTGACGATCACCAGCTTGACCACCAGTTCGAGGGTGGCGGCCCCCTGGAAGTCGATCCAGGCGTCGATGGTCATGTTCGAGAGCAGCACGACGCAGATATTGACCAGGTTGTTGCCGATCAAGATCGTCGCCAGCAGGTACTCGGGCATGCCCAGCAGCCGCAGCACGGCGTCCCCGCTGCGCGAGGGCTTGGCCTTGAGGCGGTTGACCTGCTGGGGAGTGAGCGAAAAAAAGGCCGTTTCCGAAGCCGAGAGCAGGGCCGAGCAGACCAGCAGCAGCACGATGACGCCCAGGCGGATGAAATCATCCACCCCCAGGGCGTAGTAGGCGACGGCCGGTATGCAGCAAAGGTTCAAAACAGTAGCGTGCTATAAAGCGTTGTTGCCGCGCCCTGCGGGTGCGGCAACTTCGTCTTAATCAAATAGAGAATTTCCTTCTCCCTTGGATTTCTCTTCCTGTGGGGCGTCGTCCTTGAGGACCACTCGTCCGCCCCGGCTGCCCTCCTCGGGATTGTCCTTGACGAAGCGCATCTTGCGGCGCACGAAGGCCGGGACGTTCTCCATCTCGTCCACGTCGAAGGCCGCGGGCTGGTTGGTGTCCTTGGATTCGATCTGGGGCGTGGCGGAGGGACGGCCCAACGGGCTGGCCGCCGACGAGGGGCTGGGCGCGGGCGGGATCACCGGCGTGGGGGCCGGGGCCTGCTCCTCGGCCAGGGGCCGCGGGTTGAGCGGGCGGTTGAAGCCTCCGGGACGGGGGGCGCTTGCGCCGGCCTCGGTGGGCGGCGTCCAGCGGGGACGCTTTTCGGGCGTTTCCGCGGCGGTCTCTTCGGTGCCCTCCTCGCCTTCGGCTTCCCCGGTGGCCGAGCGGCGGGCCGCTTCGAGCCGGGTTTGCAGGGGCGATACCAGGGGGGCGTAATTTTGGGATATCAGCTCGGAGGCGAAGCCCGTAGCGATGATCGTCACCTCGATGTCCTCGCCCAGGGCGGGGTCGTTGCCCGCTCCCCAGATGATGTCGGCGCCGTTGCCCGAGCGTTCCTGGATGTACTCGGTGATGAGGTAGGTTTCCTCGAGGGTGATCTCCTTTTCGCCGGAGGTGATGTTGATGAGGATGTTCTTGGCCCCGACGATGTCGTTGTGGTTGAGCAGCGGGGAGGTCAGCGCCGCGTTGGCCACGGCCATGGCGCGGTCTTCGCCCGAGGCGCGGCCCGAGCCCATTAGGGCGATGCCGCTGTCGCGCATGACGGTCTGCACGTCGGCAAAGTCGACGTTGACCGTGTTCTCGCGGGTGATCACCTCGGCGATGCTCTTGGCCGCCGTGGCCAGGATGTCATCGGCCTTGCCGAAGGCTTCCGAGAGGGCCAGGGTGCCGTAGATGTCCTGGATGTTTTCGTTGTTGATCAGCAGCAGCGAGTCGACGTACTGGCTCAGCTGCTCGATGCCCTCGTAGGCGTGGCCCATGCGTTTGGGGCCCTCGGTCTTGAAAGGCAGGGTGACGATGCCCACCGTCAGGATGCCCAGCTCGCGGGCGGCCTTGGCGATCACCGGAGCGGCCCCGGTGCCCGTGCCGCCGCCCATTCCGGCCGTGATGAAGACCATGCGGGTGCCCTCGCGCTTGAAGATCTCGACGATCTCGTCGAGGCTCTCCATGGCGGCCTCGCGGCCCCGTTCGGGGTTGTTGCCCGCACCCAGGCCCTGGGTGAGCGACTCGCCCAGGCGCACCTTGATGGGCACCGGACTGTGGTAGAGGGCCTGGCGGTCGGTGTTGCAGACCATGAACGAGACGTCGGCGATGCCCAGTTCGTACATGTAGTTGACGGCGTTGCTGCCGCCCCCGCCCACCCCGGCCACCATGATGATGGAGGGGGAAATTCTCGGTTGGTCGAATTCTATGATGCTCGGCATAAGGCTTTTCTCTCTTCTTTACTAAATCTCGTTGTCTTCGATTTCGTCGTCGAAAATCCGCTCGAAACTGCTTTTCAGGCGACCCAGCAGGCCCGGTTTCTTGGGGCCCTTGGGTGCTTCGGCGAACTCCTCTTCGCCCTCCGGCTCCGCCGTCCCGCGGCTGCGCTCTCTGTAGCGGTCGTTGATCGAGGGACGCCCCTGGGGATCGTCCACCCGGTAGGGATCGCTCTCGCCGAAGGTGGGAGCCTCCGGACGCGCGATCGACCCGGCCCGGGGAGCCACGGCGGCGGCGCTTCGGGAGCTCTTACCGCCGCTCATTCCTTTGAACAACAGGCCCACGGCCGTGGCATAAGCCGCGTTGCGGACCTCTTCGACGCTCTCCTCGTCGAGCACTGCCTCGGGCGAAGCCACCCGCACGTCGATGCCCGTGTAGTTCTTGAACAGCACGTCCAGGTCTTTCAACTGGGCCGAGCCGCCGGTGAGCACCACCCCCGCGCCCAGGCGGTCGGCGTAGCCCGAGGCCTTGATCTGCTCCATCACGTAATCGATGATGTCGAGCATGCGGGCCTCGATGATGGCCGCCAGGTTCTGGAACGAGATTTCCTTGGGCACGCGGGCATTGAGGCCCGGCGTGGTGATGAATTTATCCGAGGGGGCTTTGTCGCGCAGGGCGCTGCCGTACTTCACTTTGAGGTTTTCGACGTGGCGCTCGAGGATGCCGTACGAGCGGATGTCCTTGTTGATGACATTGCCGCCCAGGGGGATGATGGCCACGTGGCGGATGATGTTCTTGTAGAAGAGCGTCAGGTCGGTGGTCCCGCCGCCTATGTCCACCACGGCCACGCCTTCCTGGCGTTCCTCCTCGGTGGTGACCGCCTCGGCCGAGGCGATGGCGTTGAGGAAGAGGCCGCTCTGGCGGATTTCGACCCGCGAGAGGGCGCGCTTGATGCGGGCGATGGCGTTGCTGTCCCCGAGCACGAAGTTGAACGTGGCTTCGAGCTTGTTGCCGAAGGCGCCCACCGGATCGGAGGTCTCCTCCTGGTCGACGATGTAGCTCTGGGGAATGATCTGGATGATGGTCTCCCCGTCGGGGGCCTGGACGTTGGCCATGCTGTTGTGCAGCTGGCGGACGTCCTCCTCACGGATCTCGCCGTCGCGGCCCACGAAGACGTAGTAGGGATACTTGACACAGCGGACGTGCTGGCCCGAGACCCCGGCGAAGGCTTCGGCGATCTTGATGTTCTGCCGCGCCTCGATGGCCTCGACGGTCTGCTTGATGCTCTGGGCGACCTGCTCGATGTTCTTGATCTCGCTGCGCACCATGCCCTGCACCGGGGCGATCTGGCAGTCGATCACGCGTACCTTCCCGTTGGACATGGGGGTGCCGACCACCGCAGAGACCGTGTTGGTCCCCAAGTCTATGGCTACGATATAATCTCCGATTTCCACGTTTATTCTTTGTATTGCTTGGTTTCTACTTTCTTAGCTCCTGCCCTACCGCGTGCAGACCACCTGTCCGCCGTACTGCAAATCGATGCGGCGGTAGGCGCTCCAGCCTTCATAAGAAGCGCCGTTGCGGTAGAAGCTCATCAGGCGGGCGAGTTTGCCGGCGTAATCGTCGAGGCTTCCCAGCACCACCAGGTGGTTGCCCACCCGCGGCACGATCCGCACATCGGGCTCATACTCAGCCCCTTTATCGCTCCCCTGCACGTCGATTTGGACGATCATGGCATTCCAAAAATCGTCCTCCCTCACGAATTTTACAAAATTAATCAGATTCGCCAAAAAGACATAATTTTTCGATGCTTTTTTTTCCTCGTTTTCCGCCAGTTCCTCGAGGCTACCGATGTAGCCCCGTTCGAAGGGCGGATGGAGCTCCCCGGTCACCAGCGGAACGTAGACCACCTCGTGCCGCTGGGTGGGCAGGATGTAGCCGTCCTCGGTGATGTAGAAATTGTAGCCGTTCGAGCTGCAAACCCTGGCCACGGGCCGCCGCTGGGTCAGTTCGATGTGCAGTGTGCCGTCCAGCGTGCCGTAGACCCGGACGTCTTTCACAAACCCTCTCCGGCGGATAAACTCCTCGATTTCGAGGATATTGACCTTCGAAATCTCCTGCTGGAAGACCTCCCGCTTTTCCTGGGCGAACCAGGCGCGCACCATGGCCGGGGTGATGAAGTTCATCCGGGCGCTGTCGGCCACCCGCACGTCGATCGTCCGGCAGAGGGCTTTTTCCTTTTGCTGGCGGGTATAGCGCGACGAAACCACGCAGTAGGCCACGATGGCGGCCCAGGCGAGAAGCGTCAACGATATGGATACCAGCTTTTTCATGGCCTATTGAAAGAGGTCGGCAATGGGTTGGCAAAAGCGGTCGATGTCTCCGGCCCCGAAGGTAACGAGGGCCTCGGGGTTTTTCTTGCGCAGGGTCTCCAACAAATCTTCTTTCTGCACCACGGCGGCCGGGACGGTGATCTTTTCGAGCAGCATCTCGGAGGTGACCCCCTCGATGGGCTCCTCGCGGGCCGGGTAGATGGGCAGCAGCAACACCTCGTCCGCCAGGGAGAGCGCCCGGGCGAACTCCCCGAAGAAGTCGCGGGTGCGGGTGTAGAGGTGGGGCTGGAAGACCACGGTCATTTTCCTCCCCGGGAACATGGCCCGGAACGAAGTGATCGCGGCGGTCAACTCCCGGGGGTGGTGGGCGTAATCGTCCATGTAGATGCGCTGCGGGGTGTTGATGTAGAAATCGAAGCGGCGACGCACTCCACTGAAGGTGGCCATCGCCTCGCGCAGTTTTTCCGCGTCGAATCCCGCCACCCACAGCATGGCGGCGGCCCCCACGGCGTTGTCGATGTTGATGCGGCCCGGCACGCCCAGGGTGCAACCGGCGATCACGCGGTCGGGGCAGACCAGGTCGAAGCGGTAGTAGCCTCCGGGGAGCAGGCTGATGTCGCGGGCGTAAAAATCGGCCTGTTCCTCGCAGGCGTAGCGGTAGACGCGGATGTTGTCCGCGTTCGGGATGTCGAGTTCGACCCCGGCGCGCAGGATCAGGGCCCCGCCGGGTTTGATCTGCGAAACGAAAGTCGAAAAGGCCTCCCGGAATACCTCGGAAGTGCCGTAGATATCGAGGTGATCGGGGTCGGCGGCCGTCACCACGGCCACGTCGGGATGCAGTTGCAGGAAGGAACGGTCGAACTCGTCGGCCTCCACGGCCAGGCGCTCCCCGGGCCCGAGGACCAGGTTGTTCGAAAAATTCTTGGAAATGCCGCCCAGAAAGGCACTGCCTCCACCCCCGGCCACGTGGTTGAACCAGGCGGTCAGGGTGGTGGTGGTGGTCTTGCCATGGGTCCCGGCGACAGCCATCACGTATTTGCCCTTAGACACCTGGCCCAGCATGCGCGAGCGCTTCAGTATCTCGAAGCCGCGGGAGCGGAACCAGGCCCACTGCACGTGATCCGGCGGCAGGGCCGGGGTGTAGACTACCAGGGTGGTGGCGGGGTCCCGGAATTCCGCCGGGATGGTCTCTTCGGCGTCCTCGTAGGTGATGGGGATGCCCTCCCCCTCCAGGTCGGCGGTCAGGGGCGAGGGGGTACGGTCGTAGCCCGCCACGCGGTAGCCCTCGTGGGCGAAATAGCGGGCCAGGGCGCTCATGCCGATGCCGCCGATGCCCAGGAAGTATAGGTTTTTGTAGTCCATTTAACGATCCCAGCCTACGGCTGTCAAGATTTCGCCCACAATGCGCTCGGCCGAGTCGGTGATCCCCAGGGCGAGCATGTTTTTCGACATTTCTTCCAGCCGCGCCGGATCGGAGAGCAGGGCCTCGATGGCCGGGAAAACTTCCTCGACGGCCTTCGCGTCGGGGATCATCGCCGCGGCCCCTTTATTGACCAGGGCCATGGCGTTCTTGGTCTGATGGTCCTCGGCCACGTTGGGCGAAGGAACGAAAAGCGCCGGTTTGCCCACCAGGCAGAGCTCCGAGACCGTGTTGGCCCCGGACCGGGCCACCACCACGTCGGCGGCGGCGTAGGCCATGTCCATCTCCTCGATGTAGGCGTTGTGCCAGATGCCCTCCGTGGAGCGTCCCTCGAGGAAGGCCTCGATCTCCGGTTCGTAGTATTTGCCCGTCTGCCAGATCACCTGCAACTTGCCCTCCACGACCAGGCGGTCGAAGTTGGCCTTCATCATATTGTTGAGCGTGCGGGTGCCCAGGCTGCCGCCCACGACCAGCACTACCGGCTTGTCGGGCTGGAGGCCGAAGTACTCCAGCGCCTCGAGGCGGTAGTCGCCCGTGCGGCTGAAGCGGCCCCGCAGAGGATTGCCCGTCAGCACGATGCGGTCCTTGGGGAAGAAGCGTTCGGTGCCCTCGTAGGCCACGCAGATCTTGGAAGCCCGCGGAGCCAACCACTTGTTAGCCACCCCGGCGTAACTGTTCTGCTCCTGGATCAGGGTGGGAATGCCGCGCAGTTGGGCCGCCCAGAGCACCGGGGCGCTGGCGTAGCCGCCGAAGCCCACGGCCACGTCGGCCTTGAAGTCGCGCAGAACCCGGCGCGCCTTGAGCAGCGAGGCGAGCAGCTTGAAGGGGAAGGCGAGGTTTTTCGCGGTCAGGCGCCGCTGGATGCCCGCCACCGGCAGGCCCACGATGCGGTAGCCCAGGGCCGGGACTTTTTCCATCTCCATCTTGCCCTCGGCGCCCACGAACAGCAGTTCGACCCGGTCGCCCAGGCGGATTTGCAGGGCCTCGGCCACCGCCACGGCCGGGTAGATGTGGCCCCCGGTGCCGCCGCCACTCAGAATTACGCGTAGTTTCTTGTCCATATTGAAACGATTATTCCAGGAGAGATTCGCCTTTCGGCTTATCCAGGGTTTGTTCTTTCATCTGCCGGCTAATGCCCAAAATGATTCCTAAGGCCAAACTCGTAAAAATCACCGAGGACCCCCCCAGACTAATAAGCGGCAGGGTCTGCCCCGTCACCGGGAAATAGCCCACCGAGACCATCATGTTGCTGATGGCCTGCAGCGTGATCATCAGTCCGAGCCCCAGCACCAGCAGGCTGGGCAAAGCCGTCCCGCAGCGTTGGAAAATCACGATGCTGCGGAAGAATACACAAAGATAGAGAAACAAAATGACTACCGCGCCCACCAGGCCGTATTCCTCGGCGATGAAGGCGTAGGCGAAGTCGGAATAGGCGTGGGGCAGGTTCGAACGCTGGGTGCTGTTGCCGGGCCCTTTGCCCGCCAGGCCGCCCGAGGCGATGGCGATCAGGGCCTGCTCCTTCTGCAGGTCGTCGTCGTCGCGCTGGACGACCACCTGTTCGGTCTGGTTGACAGTCCCGCCAAGCCCTAAGCGATTGACCCAGGTGCGCGAACGCCCGATGTTGAACGTCGCCATGATCGAGACGGCCAGCACCATGGCCAGCACCACCAGCGCGATCAGCCGCCAGAGCTCCCGGGCGCGCACGCGACCGATGTAAAGCATGACCCAACAGGTAAAAAAGGTGATAGCCGAGGTGGAGAAATTGGAAAAGAAGATCGCCCCGCAGGCCACGGCGATGGGTCCCAGCAGGGGGATGGTCGTCGTGGTGAGGATGTCCATATTTTTCTTGGGGTTGCGCCGCCAGGCCCCCGGAGTGAGCGCGGGCAGGATGGGGATGCGGGCGATGTAGTTCTGCCGCTTGGCCAGTTGCTGGGCCAGCACGGCGATCAGGGCCACGCGCAGAAAGTCCGAGGGCTGGAAGGTGATGCCGATCAGGGGGATGCGTATCCAGCGGGCGGCACTGTTGAGGTTGACCCCGATGACGAAGGTCAGCGCCATAAAGCCCAGGGCCACCCAGAAGAGCAGGCCCGTGAAGCGGGCGTATTTCTGGTAATTGATCCGGTGGACCATCACCATGATGAAGAAGCCCAACAGGATGAATTTCAACTGCGAGAAGAAGTAGTGGGCCGTGTCGCCCCCGGCCTTGCGGTAGGCCATGGAAGCCGTCGAGGAGTAGACTACCAGCAGGGAGACCACCGCCAGGAAGGCGATGATGATCCACAGCGCGCGGTCGCCGCTGAACATCCGGTCGAAAAACCCGAGGGGGGCTTCTTCTTCCTGTGTGAGTTGTCTATCCGCTGATTCCTGCATTACTTTTTCATCTTGGCCACCGCCGCTTTGAACTGCCGCCCCCGGTCCTCGTAGTTTTTGAACAAGTCGAAGCTGGCGCAGGCGGGCGAAAGCAGCACCACGTCGCCCGGAGAGGCGAGCTCCCGCACGGCCTGCATGGCCTCCTCCAGGGAAGCCGTGTCGCGCAGCACGGGGATGCGTCCGTCAAAGCTACGCATTAATTTGGCATTGTCAAGGCCCATGCAGACCAGGGCCTTAACCTTCGCTTCGGCCAGCGGATAGAGGCGCTGGTAGTCGTTGCCCTTGTCGGTGCCCCCGGCGATCCAGACCACGGGACGGCTCATGCCGCCCAGGGCGTAGTAGACCGAATCGACGTTGGTGGCTTTGGAGTCGTTGATGTAGAGCACGCCGTCCACTTCGCCGCAGGGCTCGAGGCGGTGTTCCACCCCGGCGAAGGTGCGCAGGGTGCGGGCGATGCTCTCGGGGGAGACCCCGGCGGAGAGGGCAGCCAGGGAGGCGGCCATGGCGTTGTAGAGGTTGTGCGTGCCGATGAGTCGCAGCTCGGAGGCGTTAATGTCCAGGCGCTTGCCGTCGGCTTCGGCGTGGATCATGCCCCCGTGGAGGGTGGCGGCGCATCCGGCGGTGCGCTCCACGCCGAAGGGCAGGGTTTGCATCATCAGGGGGCGTCCGGCGAGGTTTTCGCGCAGGACGGGGTCGTCGGCGCAGTAGATGAAACGGCCGGCGGGGCCTTGGTTCTGTAGGATGCGGAGTTTGCTGTCGATGTAGTTTTGGAATTTGTAGTCGTAGCGGTCGAGGTGGTCTGGGGTTATGTTCATCAGCACGGAGATGTCGGCGCGGAAGTCGAACATTCCGTCGAGCTGGAAACTGCTTAGTTCTATGACGTACCAGTCGTAGTTTTTGGTAGCTACGGCGAGGGCGTAGCTTTCGCCGATGTTTCCGGCGAGGGCTACGTTGAGGCCGGCCTGGCGGAGCATTTCGTAGGTGAGGGTGGTGGTGGTGGTTTTTCCGTTTGATCCGGTGATGCAGATGGTTTTGGCGGCGGTGTAGGGAGCTGCGAATTCGATTTCGGAGATCACGGGGATTCCTTTTTCGCGCAGGGCGACGACCAGGGGGGCGGTGTCGGGGATGCCGGGGCTTTTAATCACTCGGCTGGCGTTGAGGATTTTCTCAGGCGTGTGGCCGCCTTCCTCGTAGGGGATTCCCCACTCTTCGAGCAGGGATTTGTATTTGGGGGCGAGGCTCCCGGTATCGGAGAGAAAGGTATCGAAGCCTTTTGTTTTGGCTAAAACGGCTGCGCCTGCCCCACTCTCGCCACCGCCTAATATTACAATTTTCTCCATAACAATCATGCGAAACAAAGTTTCGCCCAAAAATTTTTGGCGCCGCTTTCTATAAAAAGCGGCAGTTCATAGTCTATTCCCCCCGGCCGCCCCGCCAAAATAAAGGATTGCGGCCCCCGGGGCCGCAATCCGTTGGCGGCCGCAAAGCCAAAGGCTTTGGAAACTTCCGGCAGGCAAGAAAAATCCTGCTAAGCCCCTATCGGATTTTCAAAGTAACAAGCGTAATAGCCGCGAGGAGTAATTGAATAATCCAAAATCTCGTCACAATCTTAGCCTCAAACTGCCCCTTCTTCTGGAAATGATGGTGCAGCGGAGACATCAGAAAGATCCGCCTACCCTCCCCATACTTCCGCTTGGTATACTTAAAATACCCCACTTGCATAATCACCGAAAGGCTCTCCACAAAGAAAATCCCGCAGAGAATGGGAAGCAGCAACTCCTTGCGGATCAGCAAAGCAAACACCGCAATAATCCCCCCGATGGCCAGGGAGCCCGTGTCCCCCATAAAGACCTGGGCCGGAAAGCAGTTGTACCACATAAAACCGATCAAAGCCCCCGCAAAGACCGCCGCAAAGACGACCAGCTCCCCGCTCGATGGGATGTACATGATATTGAGGTAGTCCGCATAGATCACGTGACCGGATAGATAGGCCAAAGCCCCCAGCACAATAACGATCACCGCCGAGACCCCCGAGGCCAGCCCGTCGAGCCCGTCGGTCAGGTTGGCCCCGTTCGATACGGCCGTGATGACCAGCGTGGCCACCAGCACATAGACCAACCACCCCAGGGCATCGCTGACGGGCCCCTCGCCCGGCACCAGCCAACGGTAATCGAACTCGTTGTTCTTGACAAAAGGGATGGTCGTGCGGATGCTCTTTTCGGGAGAGCCCATGTAGACGGCGTTGCGGGCGCCGTTGTTGGTAACATATTCGAGATGAGCCCCCTCGGCCCCCGCCGGGGATTTTTCGCGCACGACGATCTGGGGGCTGGCCCACATCACGCAGCCCACGATCAGGCCCAGGCCCACCTGGCCCACGATCTTGAACTTGCCGCTGAGTCCCTCCTTGTTCTTGCGGAAAACCTTGATGTAGTCGTCCAGGAAGCCGATCAACCCCAGCCAGATGGTCGAGACGATCATCAGCAGCACATAGACGTTGGTCAGGTCGCCGAACAGCAGGATAGGCAACAAAATGGACCCCAGAATGATAAGCCCCCCCATGGTGGGCGTGCCCCGCTTGCAGAGCTGCCCCTCGAGGCCCAGGTCGCGCACCTCCTCGCCGATCTGGCGCCGGCGGAGCAGGGCAATGATCTGCTTGCCGAAGATCATCCCGATGGCCAGGGCCAGGATCACCCCCATCGAGGCGCGGAAGGAGAGCGAAAGGAACATCCCGATGCCCGGAATGTCGAAATGCTGCGAAAGGTACTTTAAGAGTAGGTATAACATATTTTTCGATTAATTCTCAAACGGATATAGCTCTGTTTTGCGGGGGTCCGGGGCGAGTACGACGGGCTCTCCGGCGGGCAGGCCCTTGGTCTCGCGGCCCGGGGCGGGCTGCTCGTAGCGGCGGGCGTAGACTTCCTGGAGGTCGATCTGGATAATTCCCTTTCGCGCCGGAACGTAGAAGTATTTACCATACCACATGGGCCTCACCCTCGAAGTCAGCGTGGCCCGGGGAGTGCCGTTGTCGTCGACCAAGCAGGTCAGGCTGTCCCGGCGGAGCACCGTAAGGTTGTCCCGCTTCTGGTAGCAGTAGAACAGGGAATCCGTGTCAAAAACGGCTTCGATCCCGAACTGCTCGTCCATCTGGAGTAGTTTTTTCTTGGTCGTATAGAGGCTCCAGTCGTCGAACCGGCGGGCCACCGGCCTAAAACGCCCCGTCAGCGTATCCCGCCGATAGAACTGTTCGCCGTCGAGCCGGGAGATAATCTCTCCGTAAAGGGCCGTGTCGATATCGACCGCCCGGTGGCCGCGGCCGTCTTCGAGGCTGCGGAGCTGGATCTGGTCCTGCGTCACCAGCACCACGCTGTCGAAGTGGAATCCGGTGACCTGGATACGGCATTTGCGCTGGTCGATCACCTCGAAGAAACGGGGCGTCCCGTCGCTCTTGTCGTAGGCGGCCAGGAAGGGACGACCGTGGGCGACGGTCTTGCCCCAGAATGAAGCGAGTCCCCGCCCGATCACATAGAGCAGCGAATCATCGTGAAGTAGGTCGGAGGAGGCGCCCGTTCCCTCGGGAAACGGCTGATCCCAGGCCGGAATTCCCGCCTGGGTCAAGCCCACCACCTTGTCTTTATCGCAAAAGTAGATCAGGTCCTCCGTCACCAGGGGAGAGGAGCTCAGCCCCCTCATCGTACCGTATCCTCCCGTGATCCAGCCTTTCCGGATCTGTTCATCGGCCGCTTTGATCTCGTCGTCGGTCACCTGTTTGGCCGGAAGAGCCATAGCGATCGGAGCCTCGTAACTCCACCCCTCGCCCGTTTTCAAATTGATCTTGTGCAAGCCCGCGGCACGCACCAGCAGGTTATCCTCATCCAGGCGCTCCAACTCCTCCCAGCCGTTTACGTCGGGAATCTTCCTCGACCAGAGCGATTTGCCCGTATTAAGGTCGACGCCCTTGAGGTTTTGCGAATACGACCCCGGCCCGAGCCACGGATATCCCAGGGCGATCCGCTCGGTGGAATCGGGATTGACATATTTGAACAGGTACCTCGATTCCCACAGCGATTCCCCGGTGAGGGGATCGAAGCAGACCGTTTTCACCCCGTCGGCATGGAGCAGGAAGCCGTCCCACAGAGTTATGGCCGCAGACCCCGCGGGAAAATCGATCCAACGACTCCACAGTACCTCCGCCGTATTCAGGTCCATCGCCAGGAGCACGCCCTTGCCCTTGAAATATTTTTCGTTTTTGGTCAAACTCCGCAACTGAAGGGTCACGGTATGATGGAGAGAATCGTATACCGATTTTTGGATGTATCCCCCGAAGTTGTATTCCTGGGCGGGAAGAGGTTTTCCGGAGAGGCAGTCCATGCCCACCTCCCGGGGGGCGGTGTAAAAATCGAGCACCACATTGCCCATCTCTCCCTTTTGCTGGGCCTGGACGAAGCCCAGACAGAACATGGCGCCCGCGGCCAGCAGGCAGCGTCTCAGAGTGCAACGGAGCTTAGGCATGGTTCATCGCGTTTTGAAGTTCTTCCCGGTCGTCGAAGTGCGATTTCACGCCCCCGGCGTCCTGGTAGGTTTCGTGGCCTTTGCCCGCCACGAGGATGATGTCGCCGGGATGGGCCAGGGCCACCGCCGAACGGATCGCCTCGCGGCGGTCGGTGATGGCCAGGTAGCGGGAGGTGGGGTCGAGGCCCGCTTTCATTTGTTCGATGATCGCTTCGGGGTCTTCCAAGCGGGGGTTGTCCGAGGTCAAGATCGCCATGTCGCCCCCCTGGGCGGCGATGCGGGCCATCACGGGGCGCTTGGCGGCGTCGCGGTTGCCCCCGCAGCCCACGACGATGTAGAGCCTCTGGTCGGGGGTGCGGATCTCGTTGATCGTGTCGATCACGTTTTGCAGGGCGTCGGGGGTGTGGGCGTAGTCGACAATGGCCGTCACGCCCTGCGGCGAGCGGATCGACTGGAAGCGGCCGTCAACGGCCTCCAGGCGGCTGAGGATGCGCAGCACCTCGTCGGTCTGGGCCCCCAGCAGCCGCGCCGCGCCGTAGACGCAGGTGAGGTTGTAGGCGTTGAAGCGGCCCAGGAAGGGCACCCACACCTCGCGGCCGTCGAGGTTGAGCAGCATGCCGTCGAAGTGCATCTCGACGATCTTGCACCGGAAATCGGCGAACGCTTGCAGGGAATAAGTGCTCACCTTCGCACGGGTGTTCTGCACCATCACCATGCCATTGCGGTCATCGACGTTGGTCAGGGCGAAGGCCGCGGCGGGCAGGCCATCGAAAAAGCTCTTTTTGGCCTTGATGTACTCCGCAAAAGTCTTGTGGTAATCGAGGTGGTCGTGGGTGATGTTGCTGAACATCCCCCCGGCAAAGCGCAACCCGGCGGTGCGGTGCTGCGCCAAGGCGTGGGAGCTGACCTCCATAAAGCAGTACTGGCAGCCCGCGGCGACCATTTCGGCCAACATGGCGTTGAGGCGGATGCTGTCGGGGGTGGTGTGGGTGGAGTCGATGCGGCGGTCGCCCACGCGGTAGACCACCGTCGAGATCAGTCCGGCCTGGTAGCCCAGTTCCCGAAAAAGTTCGTAGAGCAGCGTGGCCGTGGTGGTCTTGCCGTTGGTGCCGGTGATGCCCACCAGGGAGAGTTTTTCGCTGGGGTGCCCGTAGAAGGCCGAGGCCATTTCGCCCAGGGCCAGGGTCGAATCCACCACCTGGAGGTAGGTCACCCCGGGTCGGCGTTTTTCGGGCAGGGCCTCGCACACCACCGCCACGGCGCCTTTTTCCAGGGCCGCCCCGATGTAGTCGTGCCCGTCGGAGAGCGTTCCCCGCAGGGCGAAAAAGAGGGTCCCCGCCTCCACGGCCCGCGAATCGAAAGCCAGCGAAGCGATTTTCAGGTCGAGCGCACCCTCGGCGGAGCGCGTTTCCACCCCTTGCAACAGTTCGGACAACAGCATCTGCGTACAATTTTTCTAATGTACAAATGTACATCTTTACCCTGCATGAATCTCCCGCCGGAGCATCTTTTAATTGACATCTTATCCACAAGTCGCCGCGGCACTTGCGGGCGGCAGGGAAGAGTTTCGGATCAAAAAAAGTTCGTTTTCCCGAATAAGGTACTATCTTTGCATACACTCCGTTAAATTGAGGCATGAAACACCGGTTGGGACATATTCTTTTCGTGGCGCTTTCGCTGCTATGGCTCTTTCAGGCCGGGGCGGTCGTGGCCGATAACGCCCTGCGCAACGAGCCGGCGCAAGGTCCCTCCACGGAGCAAGCCGTGGGCCGCATCGACACCCAGTCCCGGGAGCTCTTCGGCCTGATCCGCCACAGCCTCCAGAGCGACAGCGGGCCGTTCTCCTACGGACAGGCCGGCAGTAGGAACGTCCTGCCTGCCCTGCGGCTGAATCCCCACCTGAAAATCGCCTTCGGGACCCTTCCCGGAGAGCCTGCTTTCACCACGGAGGCCTACGCCACCCGGCAGGCCGTGCAACGACACTCGCGGGCCCGCTTCCGGGCCTCGCTGGACCGCGAAGGTTACTACGTCTTCGCCCTGCGTAAAATTATCATTTAGTTTTCAGAGGTTTTTCCCCAGCTCCCCCTTCCGATCTTCCGGAGGCGGGTCTTTTTCCGTGCGGGCCTTCTATCCGGCCCGGACAAACCAATCCTTTGAAAACAACTGATAATTCAACCACCTATGGACACCATTCAAAACATCAACGAAGTCATCTACTCCACACACAAAGACGTGATCCGCCGCAAGAAAAACCCCCTGATTCCCATCCTGGTCACCGTGGCCGGGCTGGCCCTGACCATCTGGAGCCTGGGAGCCGAATCCCTGATCACGCAGGCCAACCTCGCCTCGGGGCTGATGTTCCTCGGGCTGACCCTCTCCATCGCGGGCGCCATCCTGACCGTCAAGGCCTTCCTCTCCTCGGTGCCCGTGTACGGCCCCGGCAAGGAGCGCCTCTACCGCAGCGAACGTTTCTTCGACCCCAAGCACAAACGGGCCCTCTGCGAGGCCCTCGAATCGGGCCGGGCCGACGAGGTCGCCAAGCTGCCCCACAGCGAAACCTCGGGCGTGGTGCTGACCCTCTGGGCCACGCGCAGCGGCTCGTTCACCCTGGCCCAGGTGGCCGAATATGTCCCCCACCGGTTCGAGCCGGTCACCGAGGTATTTTCGTTCACGCAGGAGCAGGCAAAGAGTATTTTGGCCATGGCCTAATTTATGGTTACCTTTCGGCCGGGAACATCCCACGTCGGGATCTTCCCGGCCGAATCGTCTAATATACTATCTGTCATGCAAGAAATTTGGAAATCCTGCCGCCTGGTCAAAAGCGAAGACCTCAACCACCACGGGACCCTGTTCGCCGGCCGTTGCGCCGAGTGGTTCGTGGAATCGGGCTTTATCGCCGTGGCGGGGAAACTGGACCCTAAATTCGTCGTCTGCCTGCGCATCTACGGGCTTGAATTCCTGCACCCCGTGCACGCCGGAAACGTCCTCACCTTCGAAAGCCGGATCGCCGCGTTGGGCCGCAGCACGGTGACGGTCTACGTGCGTTCCTACGAAAACCAGACCCCGGACCGGAATTTTTCGGACGGTTTTCTGACTTTCTGCTACGTGGACAAAAACACCCGCGCCAAGCCCCACGGGCTGACGCTGCCGCTGGATACGCCCGAGCAGATCGACATCAACCGAAGGGCAATAGAGCTAATTCAGGCCACCAAGAATAAAGGATAAGACCCTTGATTCAAAAAGAAGCGGGGGGGCCGGGGGGGGGCCCCGCGGCTGTGGTTAGGGAAAAC
>JAVBNV010000020.1:0-6375 GCA_031551325.1 Alistipes sp. | reverse complement strand
GTCCATCTCGTCGAACCACAGCTTGCCGTGCAGGGCAGCCGATTCGACGATCCCGCGCGGCATGCCCGAGCCGCCCAGCCGCCGCGAGGCTTTGTAGTAGGTCTGGGGGGCGGCCAGGAAGTCGATGTCCGGGTTGTCCAGAATCCGCTCCACCAGCAGGTGCCCGCCCACGGCCTGGCGGTTGAAGGTCATGTGCAGGTAGCCGTAGAAGACCCCCGTGATGAGCGGCCGCGGCCAGGTCTGCTTGGCCAGGGCGCAGAAATACTCGATGTCCTCGACCACAACTTCTTGTTGAGCGCGGGTGTAGTCGATCACCCGGCATTCGTCCACGGGGTCTTTGAACTGGCCGTGCTGCACGGCGCCCCGCTCCTCGAGGCCCGGCACCGTGGCCGAGGCGATCGTCCAGCGGTCCGATCCCCAGGCCGCTTGCAGCTTTTTGTCATTGCCATACTTGCGCCGCAGCCACTCCCTAAAGTAGCGGGTCATGGCCGCTCCCGTGTCCGGCTCGTGGTCCACGAAGCCCCAGTAGTGCCATTCGCCATAGATCCCCCCGGCCGGATGCACGCCGATCAGGGCGTCTCCCTCGGGGCTGGCGGCGAGTTTTTGCAGCAATTCGGTGAAGCGCGCCCCGGCCTCTTCCCGCCAGAGTTGCGAGGCCAGGCTGGCCCGCAGAGAGCGCATCACGCTGAAATCCTCGTTGTTGTGGGGAGGCCCGGGGAGGTAGTATTCCTGGATGGGCCCGTCGGCGTATTCGGTGCACTCTTCGCGGTGGGCCTCGTTCCACCAGTAGGGGGCGTCGGTGTGGATGCGCAGCAGGATGGCCGCCTCGGGAGCGACTTCCAGCACTCCGGAGAGTTGCTTGCGGGCCAGGGTGATGTCCATCTCGCCCCCCTCCCGCGGCCACATATCCGACAGCCAGAGGTCGACGTAGAAAAGCCGCACCCCGAGCTTGTAAAATTCCCGGATGTTGTGCTGAGGCACCTCCTCCCAGCTCCAGCGTCCGCCCGTGGCATGGGTCAGGCCATAGAGTTGGGGCAGCACGGGCGAGCCGTTGATGTGCAGGGTGGGGCGGCCCTGGTAGGTTTTGATTTCTCCGCAGAGGGGAGCGGCGGCCTGGACCGCCGTGCCCAGGAAAATGACGAAGGCAAACAGAAACAGTATTTTTCGCATGGGATGAATTTAGCACTCCAAGGTACGGAATTTGTCAAAAAAACCGTTTACTATTTGTCCGGATGAAATAATAGTTTTATTTTTGTCGGAACCTTACAACCTTAAATTTACATAACAATGGCTTACAAAATTGATGAAAGTACCTGTACCGCTTGCGGCACCTGTATTGACGAATGTCCCGTATCGGCTATCTCTCCCGGGGATGTGTATGTGATCGACGCCGACACCTGCATCGACTGCGGCGCGTGCGCAGGAGTATGCCCCGTAGAAGCAATCGCAGAGGCGTAGTCTGTCGGACGACATAATGCAACCAGCCGCCTCTCGTGGGCGGCTTTTTTATTATTTTTGTCCTATGAATTTCGACCCGATCTATACAAAAGCCCTTGCGGGCGAACCGCTCTCCCGGGAGGAGGCCCTGCCGCTCTACCTGCACGCCCCCCAGGGTGAACTGACCCTGCTGGCCGATACCCTGCGCCGCCGGGCGGTGCCCGACCCGGAGGTGGTCACCTGGCAGATCGACCGCAACGTCAACGTCACCAACGTCTGCATTGCGGGCTGCAAATTCTGCAACTTCCATTGCCGCCCCGCCGAGCGCGAAAAAGCCTACGTCACCACCCTGGAGGAGTACGGCCGGAAGATCGAGGAGACGCTCGCCCTGGGCGGCGACCAGTTGTTGTTGCAGGGGGGCCTGCATCCGGGTCTCGACATCCGGTTCTACGAACAACTCTTCCGCGACCTCAAGGCGATGTACCCCCAGATCCGCCTACACGCCCTAGGCGCGCCCGAGGTGGCCCACATCGCCCGGATCAGCTCGCTCGATTACGAGACCACCCTGCGGAGGCTGGTCGACGCCGGGCTCGATTCGCTGCCCGGAGCCGGGGCCGAAATCCTCGACGACGGGGTGCGCCGCCGTATTTCACCCGCCAAACCCGGTGTGGAAGCCTGGCTGGAAGTGATGCGCCTGGCCCACCGGATGAACCTGCCGACCTCGGCCACGATGATGTACGGCCACGTCGAGACCCCCGAACAACGGGTCGCCCACCTGATCAAACTACGCGATTTGCAGGCCGAGTGCCCCCCCGGAAATTACGGCTTCATCGCCTTCATCCCCTGGATTTTCCGCAGCCGGGGCACCCAACTCGAACGCGAGGGGGTCAACCCGGGCTTTTCCGCCCTGGAATACCTGCGCCTGATCGCCCTGAGCCGCATCGTGCTGCACAACATCCGCAACATCCAGGCCTCCTGGCTGACCGTGGGCGCCCGGACGGCCCAGCTGGCCCTGCACGGCGGGGCCAACGACCTGGGGTCGATCCTGATCGAGGAGAACGTGGTCTCCTCGGCCGGGGCCGAGTACCGCTTCGACGCCGGGGGCATCCAGGCGGCCATCCGCGAGGCGGGTTTCACGCCCCGGCTGCGCGACCAGCTTTACAGGTACCGCTAAAATTTGCGAATCCGGAAAGAATCCTTACATTGTTACCAGCTAAATACAACGAACTATGAAAAAAATTATCCTATTATTCGTGGCCGTCCTCGGGACGGTTGCCCTGGCATCCGCCCAGACCGAATTTTCCTTCGGGGTGAAGGGCGGCCTGGACATGGCCAACCAGACCAACGGCGGCCAGGATGCCCGCTACAAATTCTCCTTCTACGCAGGCGGCTTCGCCGAATGGCGCTTCGGTTCGCTGTTTGCCCTCTCGCCCGAGCTGTACTATTCCCGCCAGGGATTTACGTTCAAAACGGACTACCTGGGCGATGAGCTGCGGGTGAGGCAGCGGAATAACTACCTGAATCTTCCCATTCTGGCCAAATTCTACGTGACGGACGGCCTGAGCCTCGACGTGGGGCCGCAGGTAGGCTATATGCTCAGTTCGAAAATCAGGGGCGAGGCTGATGGAGAGTCGATGACGGAAGACACGATGGAAGACATGAACAAAGTCGACTGCAGCATTGCGATGGGCTTTACCGCCAATTTCGCCGAAAATTTCCTCTTCTCGCTCCGCTTCAACCTGGGGGTGACCGACGTGTTGAAGAAGGATGTGGGAAATACCCAGAACCGGGTGCTGCTGGTCGGGCTAGGGTATAGATTTTAATTGCTGCGCACAGCGCGGGGTGCTCCCCGGATGGTAAACGCAAAAGAGGCGATTCCGAAAGGAATCGCCTCTTTTATGGTTGAGAGTGCCGGTGATTACTCTTCGGCAACCACTTCGAATTTCACAGTGGCTTTCACGTCGCGGTGCAGTTTGACGGCGGCTTCGTACTGGCCGACGGTCTTGACGGCGTCGAGGCTGATGTTCTTGCGGTCCACCGTGTGGCCTTTGGCTTCGAGGGCGTCGGCGATGTCCGAAGCCGTGATGGCTCCGAAGATGCGGCCTTCTTCGGCTTTGGCTTTGATCGTCAGGCTGACGGCTTCGAGCACGGTGGCCAGGTTCTGGGCGTCGGCGAGGACCTTGGCGTCCTTGTGGGCGCGCTGCTTGAGGTTCTCGGAGAGGATCTTCCGGTTGGCTTCGGTGGCGCTTTTGGCGTAGCCCTGCGGGATCAGGAAGTTGTTGGCATAACCGGGGCGAACTTCCACGATGTCGTTGGCGTAACCCAACTTATCTACGTCTTTGATCAGAATAACTTGCATGGTATCTTCCTCCGGTTTTTTTATTTGAACATGTCGGTTACAAAGGGCAGCAGGGCCAGGTGGCGGGCGCGTTTAACGGCGGTGGCCACTTTCTTCTGGAATTTCTGCGAGGTCCCGGTCAGGCGGCGGGGCAGGATCTTGCCCTGTTCGTTGAGGAACTTCTTGAGGAATTCGGCGTCTTTGTAGTCGATGTATTTGATGCCGGCCTTTTTGAAGCGGCAGTATTTTTTCTTCTTGACCTCTACGGTGGGAGGATTCAGGTATCTGATTTCGGATTGATTCTGTGCCATGGCTTATTCTTCGGGTTTAGCGGTGGGGGTGTTCTTTTTGTTCCGGCGTTTTTCGGCGTATTCGATCGCGTACTTGTCCATTCTGAAGGTCAGGAAACGGATGACGCGTTCGTCGCGACGATACTGGGTTTCCAGTTTTTCAATCAGGTCGCCCTCGCCCGTGAACTCGATGAGGAAATAAAAGCCGGTGGTCTTTTTGTCAATCGGGTAGGCGAGTTTTTTCAACCCCCAGTCCTCCTCGCTGATGATTTGACCGCCGTTTTCGGTGATAACACCGCGGAATTTGCCGAAAGCTTCTTTGAGCTGAACGTCCGAGAGAACGGGCGTGGCAATGAAAACGGTTTCGTAATGGTTCATAATGGTTTTAATTGAGTTTGGTAAAATGAGCCACAAAAGTAGCAACTATTTTCCGGAAAACAAAATTTTCCCAAACTAGGGGAATTATTAGCACCCCGACGGTACACAACGCCGCTGTGCATAGCGTGCGTCAGAGTTTTCTTATCGTCCGAAGTTTCAGCCCGGAGCGTACTTAATGTACGTGAGGACTGGAACAAGGAGGATAAGGAAAATCTGGCGTGCGATATGTGCAGCCAATCCACAATCGAGATGGATATGTGCGATTTAATCCGCAGGCTGGGCCAACAGCGCGTCTATCTTCGCGCACATAGCCTGCAGGTCGATCGTTCCGCTGTGGACATCAGCCACCTCTCCCCGGTGGTCCATCAGCAGGTGGGAGGGGTACTTGCCGGTCCGGTGGATGCGGTGGATATGTTCGGTGTCCACCTGGTTGACGTAGTAATTCTCGCCCCGTATGCGCTGTTTGCGCAGCGTCGGCTGCCAGTCCGGGAGTTCCGAGGCCATGCACAGGTTGACGAACACGACCTCTTTTTTCGCGTAAAGCCGTTGCAACTCGGGGGTCGTGGTGGCAAATTCCTGCATGCAGGGGCCGCACCAGGTGGCGAAGAAGTCGATGCAGACTACCTTGCCGGGATAGGCGTTTTTCAGGCATTCGAAAAAATCCTGCCGGGGCAGTTCCTCCGCTTTCCCGTCCCGGAGGTAGAGCAACTGGACCGGGATGCTCGCCGGGCGGGAGGCTTCCCGTTCTTTCTCCTCCCGCATCTGTTGGGTCAGCTGGTCGGGGAAGTAGGCGTTGGTGAACATGAAATTCAGCTCCGGAAGAAGTTGGCCGATGTTTGCCTCGCGGCGCGCATCCCAGATCAGCGAGTAGAGCATGTAGTCGCGGCAGAGGGTGGCCTTCTCGTGGGAGGCGACCAGCTCGCAGGCCGCTTTGAGCCGCGGCAGGGCCTCTCCTGCGAGGACCTTTTCGGGCAGCTTGGCCTCGACCAGCGCCTGGCAATAAGCATGCAGGTAGGGCGCATAGTTCATGGTGGTGAAGAGTTTCTCCCGGGCCGGATTGAATACCGGGGCACAATGCAGGGCGTAGCGGTCGGCGCGTCCCTGGGCCGTCCGGTCCCCGGCCTTGTAGTCGACGTAGAGGTTGGCCACCGTGTAGGTGATGTCTTTTTCCATCCAGAGCACCACTTCTTTGGCGATGTCGTTGGCGGCGGCATAGGCGTGCAGGGTGTCCTTGCGAAGCTGGATCTCTTGTTCCACCATCCGGATGACCGAGTCGGCCGGAACGTCCAGCTTGGAGGCGTCCGTCCAGGGAAAATCCAACAGCGCCAGGTGGGTGTTGCAGAGCTCCAACTGCCGGTTGATCTCCGCCTGGGCGCCCCCGAAGGTGACTCCCCTGTGCCGCTCGTCGAAGAGGACCTCGTCGATGCGGATGTGGACCGAATCGCCGGGCTCGACGAAGAAATAGATGTATTGGTTGTCGTAGCGGACCGAATGGTTCTGGGGGACCATCAGCACCGTCCGGGTCGAGAATTTCCCCTCGCTGTCCAGCGTGTCGGTAATCCGTTTCTGGAATACCGGGTCGCAGAACATCACCCGCAGGCCCCGGGGCGAGTCGGCTTTGCGGTTAACGACCTCGATGGTCAGGGTGGTCTCTTTGGGGATGCGTTTTTCGTAGTGGCACGCGCTCAGCACGCCCAGCAACAGGAGCGGCAGCAGGAGGGGGAGGCTTTTTTTCATGGTTAAGGCCAAAAGTACGATAAAATCACCACAATCACCAGTGCCGGAAGCATATTGGGGATGTTGATGGTCTTAATTTTCAGAATATTGATGGCCAGCCCGATCAGCAGGATGCCGCCCACGCAGGTCAGGTCGTTCAGCATCCCCTCGCTCATGTAGCGCGTCAGCCAGGCCGCCAGCAGGGTCAGCCCGCCC
>JAVBNV010000008.1:0-62773 GCA_031551325.1 Alistipes sp. | reverse complement strand
CCTGATCCCGTTGAAGTTTTGTTCCTCGTCCTGAATCTCTGCGGATGACCGTGCGACGACCGACACCGAAGGGATGTCGATGACCCGTGTACCGCCGTCATCATAATATTTCTGCTTGATCGATTCGAGGTAGCTGTAGGGAATAGGGCTCTGCACCTGCCGGAAGTTGAGACTCGGCATAAAGGTTTTCACGGGCGGGAAGGTCACCGAGTCGAGTTGGAGGGTGCTTCCCGAGGGGTTTCCTTTGTGGTTTAGTGCCTGCAGCAGCAGGGCGGCGCTGTCGGTCAGGTCGAATCCTTCGATGTTGAATTTACCCTTTGGATCGAGGTCGAAGGTCTTCATCTCGTTGGTGGCCTGGTTGACGATCATCAGGCTCTGTCCTTTGTCGGCTTTCTTGGAGACGCCCGAGAGGCTTCCCGAGACGCTTTGGGCGGCCTCGGCCTTGAGCCGGTAGCGTTCGGTGACCTCGCGCAGGGTCTTGAAGAGGTCGAATCGCCGCCAGCCCTGGGTGAGCATCAGCAGGTCGAGTTTGTAGTTGCGGGCGGTGCTGTCGTCGATGAAGTAGTAGCCCGGGTCCTCGACGTAGCCGTTGAGGTCTCCGGTGAGCAGCATGTGGGAGACGATGTTGTCCGAGAGGGAATCGGGATGGACGGTCGAGGCGTCCGTAACGGCCAGGGCGTAGGTCCCGCTGAGGGGTTGGTTCGACATGTCGTGGGTGTCGATGGCCAGGGTCACCTTTTCGCGGGCCTTGAAGTTGGTCTTGCCTCCCTCGGGCTCGACGGTGGCCTGGACTAATCGCTGGTCCTTGACGAAGTAGAGCCGTTCGGCCAGGGGCTCGTTGGTGGCCATGTTGACCAGGGAGATGTGCGTGATGCCGGGGATCAACAGGTTGGTGTTGATGTTTTTGTACATCTCCTTGGGGTCGACTTCCTCCCCGGCGAGGATGTATCCCCGGGAGTGGACGACCAGTCCCAGCTTGCGGGCCTTGATGTCGGGCGTGGCCGAGAGGTTGCAGATGAGTTTGTGGTTCAGGCGCGAGAGGCTAATCGTGGCTCCGGATGTTTCCACGGGGGGCAGGTCGAATCGGACCTCTTTGCCTCCGTCTACCGAGAGCATGGCGTAGTAGCGCTCGCCGACCTCGGGCCGGATCGAGAAGCGTCCCATGCCGCGGTGCTCGGACTTGATCTCGCGCATCTCCACGCCGTCCCCGTTATACAAGCGACCCTTCACATCGACCCCCAGTCCGTTCGTGCCGATGGCCTTAAAGGCCACGACCTGGAGCCCCAGCGGCAGCAGGTGGCCCCCTTCGGGGAAGAACTGCACGTCGAAAGACTCCGAGAAGGAGGGCAGGAAGAAGGTCTTGTTGTATTTCTTTCCCGGCTCGTCGATCATCACCTGGATGGCGTCGCCTTCCTTCTCGGTCTTGCCCGGCGTGAAGTGCAGGCGGATCTGTCCGTGCTCGTCGGTCTTGTCGTTCACCAGTCGGGGTTTTCCGCCCAGGGTGATCCGGCAGGAGACTTTCTGGTCGGCGATGGGATTTCGGTTGAAATCCAGCAGGGTGATCGTGGCCAGGATATTCTCGGTGATGGCGTCCTCGCTGTAGGCGATCGAGGGGATGACGGCGTCGTCGATGGTGTTGCCGATGGGGACGATCTTGTGGAAGAAGAACCCCTCGTCCTCGTTGCGCATCAGCTGGGTGTAGGCCCTCAGGGTATAGTCCCCCGGCGGGATGGCCGGATCGAGCTTGATGCAGTTGTGGAATCCCCGGTCATCGTCGTTGCGGACCATGATCCGGTGGAAGACCGAGTCGGCCTTGTCGATGAGCTCCACATAGATGAAGTTGGTCTTCCGCAGGGGGTTCATCGTGACGCTGTTGGTCAGGAATCCCCGGAACCAGATGTAATCCCCTGCGCTGTAGTAGGGCTTGTCGAGCATCAGGTAGAGCTTTTCGTTGACGCCCTTGTAGTACATCTCGATAAAGCTGGCCGTAATGGCCGAATGGAAATCCAGCGGAACACCGCTCCCCCGGAGCTCTTTCCGGACGGCATCGGGCGTGGCGCTGGCCGTGGGGTCAACCACCGTGTCGGCCTGCTGGACCTCTTCGACGGAGGCTTTTTTCTTGCCCTTGGGCTTCTTGCCCTCGGCGCTTTGGAGGGTGAAAGCCAGCAGCAACAGGGTGCACAGGCAAAGGATACGGGTTTTCATGGCTGTATTTTTTATAGAATTATGCGATACAATCTCTAAATTAAACAGAAAAAACGAAACCCCCAAAATAAAATAGCAAAAACAGGTGGCGAGAGAATCATGCCACTTATTTTTCAGGTTGCAGGACAGGCTATTTCACCCGCGCCGAAGAAGCATAAACCCCCACCACACAAAGCCCCAGAAAGACGATAAAGGTCAGGCGCATGCTGCTCAGAAAAGCGCCGTGCAGCTCCGGGGTGATGGCGTGGTTGCCCATCCCCAGGGCGATGGCCATGCCGGCGATGCCCATGCTGAAGGCCTGGCCCGTCAGGCGCATGGTGCCCGTGGTGGCCGAGGCCTGGCCGTAATCTTTCGGGGGGACGGAGCTCATGATGACGTTGGTGTTGGGAGAGGAGAAGACGCCGAAGCCCGTGCCCAGCAGCACCAGCAGCCCGATCAGCACCCAGTAGGGGGTGTCGGCGTCGAGGAAGGTGAGCCCCGCGAGGCCCAGCACGATGATCCCCATGCCGGCCGTGGCCAGGCGCGAGGGGGCGATGCGGTCCGACAAGGGGCCCGAGAGCAGCGAGCAAAGGGATTGCACGCAGGCCTGACTGATCAACAGCAGCCCGGCGTGGCGGGGGTCCAGGCCCCGGATGTATTGCAGGTAGAGGCTCAGCATAAAGGCGATGGCCGAGGTGGCGGCATAGTTGATCAGGGCGGCCAGGGCCGAGAGGGTGAAGACCCGGTTGCCGAAAAACAGCCGCACGTTGAGCACGGGCGAGCTCTGCCGCTTTTCATAGCGGACGAAAAACACCAGCAGGATCAGGCTCATCCCCAGGCAAACGGCTCCATGGGGCTTGGAGAGGAACGAAAACCCGTAGATCACCCCCGAGAGCCCCAGCGCATAGAGCAGGCTGCCCAGGTAGTCGAATTTCTCGCCCCGCGCCTCGACCCACTCCCCGTGCAGGAAAAGCCGGGTGAACAACAGCACCAACAGGCCCACCCCGGCGCAGGCGAAAAAGAGGCTCTGCCAGCCCAGGTAGTCGGTCAGCAGCCCCCCGAGCAGGGGCCCCGCGGCCAGGGCGGCGTAGACGACGGCAGTATTGATCCCCAGCGCCTTGCCCCGTTGCTGGGGCGGAAAAATGGCGGTCAGGATGGCCAGGTAGGAGCCGAAGATCATGGCGCTGCCCACACCCGAGAGGAAGCGCATCGCCAGCAGCATCTCCTCCGAGACGGCCACCCCGCAGAGCGCCGTGCAGACGGAGAATCCGGCCACCCCTATCGTAAATACCTTTTTGCGGCCGATCAAATCGGCCAGCCGGGCGAAGGGAATTTGAAAAATGGCCGAGGCGATCAGGTAGGCGGTGGCCAGCCAGGTCATCGAGACGGCCTTCATCGAGAAAGCCTCCGCGATGCGGGGCAGCGCCAGGTTGAGCGCCGACCCCATAAAAGGCACCAGGAAAGAGGCCGTCGAGATCACGATCAGGCCTTTGCGGGGGTCGGTCGGGGTAGGGGAAGTCATGCTATGTCGAGGTTGTAAAAGCAAAAATACAAAAAAAGCCGCCGGGTTACGCTTGTCTAAGACCGGGTTATGTTACTTTTGTACCCGGAAACTCTTTTGTTCATGTGGTTACTGCTCGCAATAGTATCGTCTCTGCTGCTGGGGTTTTACGACGTCTTCAAAAAGCACGCCCTGCGTGAGAACGCCGTGCTGCCCGTGCTGCTGCTGAGCACCCTGTTCAGTTCGCTGCTTTTCCTGCCTTTTATCGCGCTTTCGCATAGGGTTCCGGGCCTGCTCGCCGAACACCCCCTGCTTTATGTGCCTCCCGCGCCCTGGGAAGTGCACCGCCTGATCCTGCTCAAGTCGGCCCTGGTGCTGACCTCCTGGATTTTCGGTTATTTCGGCATGAAGCACCTGCCCCTGACCATCGTGGGGCCGATCAACGCCACCCGCCCGGTGATGGTGCTGCTGGGAGCGACGCTGCTGTTCGGCGAACGGCTCAACGGCTTGCAATGGGTCGGGGTGATCCTGGGGATTACGTCTTTTTTTCTGCTGAGCCGCTCGGGCCGCAAGGAGGGGATCGACTTTCGGCGCAACCGCTGGATCGCCTGCGTGGTCGCGGCCGCCGTGCTGGGGGCCCTGAGCGGGTTGTATGATAAATTTTTGATGCGCACGCTCGATCCCATGCTCGTGCAGTCCTGGCACAATGTGTACCAGTTTGGGCTGATGAGCCTGATCCTGCCGTTGCTCTGGTGGCCGCGTCGCCGCGAAAATCCCTTCCGTTGGCGGTGGAGCATCCCGCTGATCTCACTTTTCCTTTGCGCCGCCGACTTCGCTTACTTCTGCGCCCTGAGCGAATCCGACTCGCTGATCTCGGTCATCTCCATGATCCGGCGCAGCAGCGTCATTGTTTCCTTCGGCTTTGGGGCCCTCGTTTTCCACGAGAAAAATTTGCGTAGCAAAGCTTTTGATTTGCTTCTGGTCCTATTGGGCCTGGCCTTTCTTTGTTGGGGATCGCTCTAAAGATCGTTTTTCCAGGCGGCTGTAATTTCTGTGATGTAGAGTTGGTGAAAATCCCCGGCCTTGTACCATTGTCCGGGCTGGGATTTATCGAGGAATGCCGCCGGGTCGAGCCTTTGGGCGTAGAGCTTGCTGCATTCGAGCACCCGCTCGGCCTCTTCGAAGGCGACGTTTCCCGAAGGGCTCACCCAGGGAGTCAGCCCGCTCTGGGCCACCTTGTCGATGTCGCGCCCCGAGTGCGATCCGCAGAGGGTCAGCGCCGAGCGGTACTTGGTGTCGAAGAACGAGAGGGTCATGGCCTCGTGGGCCTCGGTGAACTCGAAGGTGTAGCGCTGGGGGCGGATAAAGACGAAGGCCACGGGTTTGTTCCACAGGAAGCCCAGGCCGCCCCAACTGGCGGTCATGGTGTTGAATTTTTCAGCATTTCCGGCCGTCACCAGCATCCAGCGGTCGCCGATCAGGCTGATCGGATTCAAGTTTATTTCTCTCGGGTCTATCAGATACTTTTCCATAATCACTTCATTTTTTCGAGGTAGGATTCGATCAAACGCGGAATGGCGTAGCGGTCGATCTCTGCTTCATCGAGTTGCAAATACCGTTCCATGGCCGGACTGAACTTCCCGACGGAGAGTTCGTAAAAACGGGCGTGGATCACCCGGTGCGAAAGCAGGTGGGGCGGCATCTGCCGCTCTGTGAGCAGGTGGGGCGGGAGAGTGCCGAACAATTCGCCGTAGCGGGGATCGGCCTGCAAGGCCTCCCAGGATATGGCCTCGGGGGTCTCGATCAGTGGGAATTCGTAGAGGTTCTGCCAGATGTCTTTTTCGCGCCGTTGCGAAAGCAGAATCCGCCCCCCGCAACGAATCACGAAATAATTGAAATAGCGCGGTTTTACCGGAGTTTTCGGCGATTTGACCGGCAACTGCTCCACCCGCCCGTGCGCCAGGGCCAGGCACTTGCCCGAGAGCGGGCAGCTCTCGCAGGCCGGGTTGCGCGGCAGGCAGTGCAGGGCGCCGAACTCCATCACCGCCTGGTTGTGCAGCCCCGGTCTTTTGGGGTCGAGCAGCACGGCGGCCAACTCCGAAAAGGCCTTTTTGCCCGGCGTGCCGTCGATCGGCTCATCCAGGTCGAACAGCCGCGAGAGGACCCGGTAGACGTTGCCGTCCACCACGGCGTGGGGCAGGTCGTAGGCGATGGAGCAGATGGCCGCGGCGGTGTAGTCGCCCACGCCCCTCAGCGAGCGGACATGTTCGTAGGTCTCCGGAAACCGGCCCCCGAACTGCTCCACGACCTGCTTGGCCGCGGCGTGCAGGTTGCGGGCCCGGCTGTAATACCCCAGCCCCTGCCAGTGACGCAGCACCTCGTCCTCGGGGGCCGCGGCCAGGGCGGCGGCATCCGGGAAACGCTCCGTCAGGCGGTGGTAGTAGTCCATGCCCTGCGCCACGCGCGTCTGCTGGAGGATCACCTCCGAGAGCCAGATGCGGTAGGGGTCGCGGGTGTGCCGCCAGGGCAGGTCCCGGCGGTTCTGCTCGTACCAGTCGATGAGTATATTGCTGATTTCTAAATTCATGCTTTAGATTAAATCGGTTGCTGTCGCTCCGGCGAAACGGATCAAATCCTCCGGGGCGATCCGGATCTGGAGGCCCCGCACCCCGGCGCTGACGTAGATGTACTCCCAGCCGAGGCCGTCTTGCTGGATGTAAGTGGGCAGCGCCTTTTTCATCCCGATGGGCGAGCAACCTCCGCGGATGTAGCCCGTGGCGGGCAGCAGCTCCTTCATGGGGAGCATCTCGACGCTCTTGTTGCCCGAGGCGCGGGCGGCCTTTTTGAGGTCCACCTCCGCGTCGCCCGGCACCACGCACACCAACAGGCCCGTGCGGTCTCCCCGCAGCACCAGCGTCTTGTACACCTGCCGGAGTTCTTCGCCCAACTGCGCGGCCACGTGCGCCGCCTCGAGGTGGTTCTCGTCCACTTCGTAGGGAATCAGATCATAAGGGATGCCGGAGCGGTCCAGCAAACGGACCGCATTGGTTTTGTTGATCTTCGCCATCGGTAGGCGAAGATAGGCAAAAATCGGATATGTCGGCTGCACATATCGCACGCCACCTTTAACCTATCCTCCTCTCTGCGGTGCTCACGTACTTAAGTACGCTCCGCTCCTCGAACCGGACGATAGATTAAATCTGACGCACGCTATGCACAGCTGCGTTGTGCACGGTCGGGGTGACCTGTTCAGATTGGAGCAACTTCCGCTCCACGCCTTTTCTCCTTGCGGGTTCCGCCGGAATCGTTATCTTTGTCCGTATTGCTTGCAAAACACCCTGCTGTATGAAACTCACCCTCCGCCCGCTCCTGCCGGGCCTCTTCGCGTTGTTGCTCGTTGCCTGCGGCCCTTCCGCCGAAACCCGGCGCGCGCAGATCACCGCCCTCGACCCGGCCTACTCACGCACCGAAATACTGCCCGCCCCCGATACCCTGCCCGGCGTGCCCTGGCTCTACGCCGACACCGAATTGGAGGCCTACCGCCACGCCCTCTTGCAGCAGCGCATGAAAGCCGCCCAACTCAAGGTGGGCTACCCCGGCAAATTCTACGACTACCGGGAAACCGCCTGGTTCCAGTGGCTGCCCGAAACGGAGGCCCCCGGAGAGGCCCGCTACACGGCTATCGTCGACATCCACGCCTTTGGCGAAATCACCATCACCCAGGAGTGGAAGGAAGTCTACCGGGGAAAAGACCAACGTGATCCCCACCGGGTGAGGCTGGCCCCCGGAAAACCCCTGCTGATCCGCCTGCAAGCCACCGGTGAACCCGCCGCCCTGCGCATCGAACACGGCTTCTGCGCCACCGACAATCTCCTCTGGCGGGCCTGCGCCGACGGGGTGCACTGGAATTACCCCTGCGCCTACCCGCAGCGCGCGGACGGGGAATTGCCCCACCGGGCCGAGACGCCCACCGTGACGCTCAAGCCCGAGAGCCGCGAGGGCTCGCTCTACGACTTCGGGCGGGAACTCTTCGGCTTCGTGACCTTCAGCGCCTCGGGCGAGCCCGAGTTGTTCGCCGGGGAGTCGCCCGGCGAGGCCCGGGACACCACCTTGAAGGACCGCGAACAGAGCTTCGAACTGGTCCGCACCGCCGAGGGCCGTTGGCGCACCGCCCATCCGCTGGGCTTCCGCTACCTCCACCTGCGCGGGGCCCGGGAGGTCGCCTGCGAGGCCTACACCTACCCGGCTCAGTACCGGGGCTCTCTGCGCTCGAGCGATCCGCTGCTGGAACGCATCTGGATGGGCAGCGCCTACACCTTGCGCCTGTGCATGCACGAGTTCCACCTCGACGGCATCAAGCGCGACCGCCTGCCCTGGGCCGGAGACCTGGCCACCAGCCTGATGGTCAATGCCTACACCTTCGCCGATAAGGAGATCGTCCGCCGCTCGATCGCCCTGCTGGGGCGCGAGGGCATCGCCGAGACCAACATCAACAACATTGTCGACTATTCGCTCTGGTGGCTGATTTCTCAAGATAATTACCAGCTTTATTTCGGGGACCGCCTCCACCTCAACCGCGAGTGGGAGCGCATCCGCGAGGCCGCCCGGGTGCTCGAAAGCCGCTGCGATAGCCGCGGTGTGCTGAGCTCCGAGGGAGCCTGGCTCTTTATCGACTGGGTGGACGTCGAGCGCGACGGGGCCCTGCAGGTGCTCTGGTGGTGGGCCCAGCGCAGCGTCGTCCGCCTGGCCGAGCGCATGGGCGACCAAGAGACGGCCGCCTACTGGAACTCCAAATCCGAACGGCTCAAAACCGTCCTCTTAGCCGAAGCCTACGACGCTCAACGTCAAGCCTGGCGCGGCCGCCTGGCCCCGGACGCGAAACCCAACCGCCATGCCAATTTCCTGGCGGTGATCTCGGGCCTGGCCCCCGCGAGCCAGTATCCGGGCATCCTCTCCGTTTTGAATGATAATTCGGTCACCCAGGTCGGCACCCCCTACATGAAGGCCTTCGAATACATGGCTCTGGCCCGCCTGGGCGAGGGCGAAGCCATGCTCGGCGGCCTGCGCAGCTACTGGGGCGGCATGCTCGACAAGGGCGCGACCAGCTTCTGGGAGGGCTACGAGCCGTCCGAAGGCCCCGACAAAATGTATTACTTTTACGACCGCCCCTGGGGCAAAAGCCTCTGCCACGGCTGGAGCAGCGGCCCCGGCGCCCTGATCCCCGGAGAGCTGCTCGGCATCCGTCCCCTGGAAGACTCCTGGGCGTTATTCTCGGTCGATCCGCAGATCACCTCGGTCAAGGAGATACGCGCCGTGATCCCCACGCCCCGGGGCGAGATCCGCGCCACGTTGCAGGGCGACAAGATCAGCGTCGAGATCCCCGCCGGCTGCCGCGCCTTGTACCGCGGGACGGTCTATGAGGGAAAACTATAATATTTTTTACCTTTGCATTTCCGACAAAAGCAGATTCCATGAGCGCCTATACTTTAAAAGAAGTTACCACCAAACGGGGGGAACGCGAATTCCTCGATTTCGCCAAACGCCTCTACAAAGGCAACCCCTACTGGGTCTGCCCCTTGGACAGTGATATCCAGAACCGCTTCAACCCCGAGGTGAACGAACTGTTCAACGGCGGCGAGGCCATCCGCTGGGTGGCGCGCGACGCCCGGGGCAAGGTCGTGGGGCGCATCGCCGCCTTCTACAACCGCGAAATGGCGGCTGCCTCGGAGGGACAACCCACCGGAGGCTGCGGCTTTTTCGAGTCGATCGACGACCAGCAGGTGGCCAATTTGCTTTTCGACGCCTCACGCGACTGGCTCTCTGCCCGCGGCATGGAGGCGATGGACGGTCCCATCAACTTCGGCGACCGGGATATGTGGTGGGGCCTTCTGGTGCAGGGCTTCGCCGAGCGGCCCATGTACGGCATGCTCTACACGCCGGAGTACTACATCCGTCTGTTCGAGACCTACGGCTTTCAGAATTACTTCAACCAGCATACCTACTACCGAGAGATCAAGCCCGGCCTCTTTCCGGACAACGTCTACGAGCGGGTCAAACGCCTGCGCGAGGACGGCGGCTACCGCTTCGAGCATATCCGCAAGAACAACCTCTCGCGCTACGCCGAGGACTTCCTGGCCATCTACAACGAGGCCTGGGCCAACTTCGCCGGGGTCAAGCCCATCGACCGCGATCACGCCATGGCCCTGATGCGGCGCATGAAGCCGATCATCGACGAAAAACTGATGTACTTCGCCTACCACAACGACCGACCCATCGGCTTCTACCTGATGGTGCCCGATCTGAACGACGTGATCGCCCCCTTGAACGGCCGCTTCGATTTGATCGGGAAATTGCGCTTCCTCTGGCGGCTCAAAGTCGGGCGCAAGGCCCACCGCATCCTGGCGCTGATCTTCGGCGTGGTGCCCGAGTACCAGGGCCGGGGGATCGAGTCGGGGATGATCTGCGCCTTCGAGGAGCAGTTGGACAAGGGGATCACCGAGCGTTACGACCACCTCGAGCTGGTGTGGGTGGGGGATTTCAACCCCCTGATGATGCGCATGGTCGAGACCCTGGTCAACGCCCGCAAGCACCGCATGTACGCCACCTACCGCTACCTGTTCGACCGCACCAAGGAGTTCCACCGCGCGCCCCGGATGCGGGTCAAGAAAACCGCCGCCGCCGCCCCGGAAGAAAAACAAGCCGAATAATTAACGTGAGTTTCGTTTAAGAAACTCACTACCGTTGGGTCAATGGCTCCAGAGAGCCATTTACAAAGTCCTCCCCTATCAGGGGAGGATTTAGGAGGGGTGGCGGGCCTTACGGCTTTTGAAAAAAGCCGTTAACGTGAATTTCGGATAAGAATTTTCGCGTTAACTATCTCGACCAAAATAACATACTAGAAAATTCTTATCCGAAATTCACGTTAATATGCCTTTTATCGTTCTGGAAGGCCTCGACGGGGCCGGCAAATCGACCCAGGTGGGCCTGCTGTTGGAGCAATTAGCCGAAGCGGGCAAGCCCTACGAATACCTGCACTTCCCGCGCTTCGACGCCCCGGTCTACGGGGAGCTGATCGCCCGCTTCCTGCGCGGCGAACTGGGGTCAGTGGAGAGCGTCGACCCCTACCTGGTGGCCCTGCTCTACGCGGGTGACCGCGTGGCCGCCGCGCCCATGATCCGTGCCTGGTTGGACGAGGGCAAGACGGTAATCGTCGACCGCTACGTCTATTCCAACGTCGCCTACCAGTGCGCCAAGACCCCGGACGAAGCCGCCCGGGCGGCCCTGCGCGAGTGGATCGTCTCGCTCGAATACACCCACAACGCCATTCCCCGGCCCGACCTCTCCCTCTTTCTGGACGTCCCCTTCGCCTTCACCCGCCGCAAACTGGAGGAAAACCGCCAAGGCGACGACCGCGACTACCTGAAGGGCAAGGCCGACATCCACGAATCTTCTCTTGATTTGCAGGAGCGGGTGCGCCAGGTTTATCTTTCGCAACAGGCCTTCGACCCCTCTTTCCGGGTAGTCGCTTGCGCCGACGAGGCAGGAAATATGCTGCCTCCGGCGGAAATTTTCGGAAAAATAGTCCACGAGCTGGGAATGCTGTTGTAGGGAGCCTCTTCCCGGTCTATTTGTCGGACATAGCGAAAAAAGAGTATCTTTGTTTTACTGAATCCTCTGCTGACCCGATCATGAAAACCAAAAAAGCCTTCTCCGCCTTGCCGCGTATCCTTCTGGCTTTGGTCTTTATCTTCTCCGGCTTCGTCAAAGGGGTGGACCCCTGGGGCACGGCCATCAAGCTGGACGAATACTTTCAGGCCTTCTCCCTCGACTTCCTTTCCGGGGGGCGTTACATCCTTTCCATCGCCCAATCCGGGGCCGAAATGCTGCTGGGCTTCTGCCTGCTTTTCCGCCTGGGAGGCCGCTTGACGGCCATCCTGAGCCTCTGGGTGATGGTGTTTTTTACGCTTCTCACCCTGCTGCTGGCCCTGTGGAACCCCGTCTCGGACTGCGGTTGCTTCGGCGACGCCGTCAAACTGACCAACTGGCAGACGTTCTTCAAAAACCTGGTTTTGCTGGGGCTGGCCCTCTGGCTGGTGCTCGGCGAGCGGCCCTCGCGCGACGCCTGGGAGCATGCCCGTTCCCGGGCCGAAAACTCCTCCCCGCTGGTGGGCCGGGCCCTGGGCTTCTGCTTCCTGCTGTTCTCGGCGGGAGTGGGCCTCTACAGCCTGCGCCACCTGCCGCTGATCGACTTTTTGCCCTATAAGGCGGGCACCTACCTGCCCGCACGCCTGGAGCAAGCCGCGGGCGGTCCCCAACGCGAAGCCGTGCTGATCTACCGCGACCGCCAGAGCGGACAGGTCGAGGAGTTCAGCCTGCGGGACACCACCTGGCAGGATAGTGTGCGTTGGGAATTCGTCGACACCCGCTTCGTCGATCTGCCCGACGCCGCCCCGAAAAACACTTCGGTCGAGGAACCCCTCGATTTCGCCCTGCTGGGAGCCGAAGGCAATGCCGCGCCCACGCTGTTGGGCGAGGCGGGTCCCTGGTTTCTCGTCACCCGCGACGCCCTCTCCGACCCGGATGAACGCATCCGGCAGCGCTACGCCGACGTGATCGCCTACGCCCGCACGCAGGGCATTCCCCTCTACGGAGCCACGCCCGCGGCCCTGCCCGACGACCGGATGATCGAACTCTCCGGAGAAGAAGTTTTCTTCTACAACATCGACGGGACAACGCTAAAAACCCTGATCCGGGCGCACGACGGCCTGGTCCTATTCCAGGACGGCGTGCTGCTCTCGAAGTGGAACGCCCGCGACATCCCCGCCTTCAGCGAGGAGTACGCCGGACGGGGCCCCCTCGCTTACCTGGCCCAGTCGGCCGTTCAGGGCCGCCTGCGCTGGCTGCTGGGGGTCTTCGGGGCGCTTTTGCTGCTGACCTACGTCGTTTATTTCTGCCACAAAAAATACTAAACCCGATACCTGATGAAACGAATTCTTTCCGTCTGCTTCTCCGCACTGGCCTGCCTCTTGTTGCTCGGAGGCTGTGCCGATACCGGCATGCAAACCGTGCGCGAGCGCATGATCGACCAGAACATCAATCCCCTGCACACCCCTGCCTACCAACAGTATAAGCTCGCGCAGCTGCGCGACGGCCAGCCCGTGGACAGCCTCGCCTGGCTGCAGGAGGTTGTCGGCAAACTGGACAAGGGGGTGCGCGAAAACCTCGAGAGCCAGCTCCCGGACGGTTCCTGGGAAGACATCGTCTACGAATGCCACATGCGCAGCGCCTGGCGCGCCGCCACCCACCTCTCCCGCATGGAGAACATGGCCAAGGCCTATTGCACCGAGGCTTCTTCGTTCTACCAGGACGAGAATCTTTTGCAGGCAGCTCTGAAAGCCGCGGATTTCTGGCTGGAACGCCGCCCCAAGAGCGTCAACTGGTGGTCCAACGAGATCGGCGCGCCCCGGACGATGGGCGTCTTTACCCTTTTGCTCGAAGATAAACTCTCCGAAGAGCAATTCGCCGGGTTGATCGACCGGATGAACATTTCGAAGATCAAAATCTCCGGACAAAATAAAATCTGGCTCTGCTACAACGTGATGACCCGCGCCGTCCTGACCAAGGACCAGGCCCTGTTCGAAGAGGCCGTGCGCGAGATGAAGAGCGTCATCAAGGTCGAGAACGACGAAGGCGTGCAGTTCGACTGGAGTTTCCACCAGCATGGCCGCCAGCAGCAGTTCGGCAACTACGGCCTCTCGTACCTCGGCTCGCTTGCCCAAATGGGCCGCCTGTTCCAGGGCACCCGTTACGGCTACAACGAGGAACAACTCTCCATCCTGCGCCACTACGCCCTCGACGGCATGTCGTGGGTGATCTGGAAGGGTGAAATGGAGACCGGTTCCTGCGGCCGCCAGATCTTCTTCCCGGACGCCATGAAGAGCAAGGCCACCACATACGGCCTGCAACTGTTGGAGCTCGCCAAACTCGATCCCACCCACGCCGAGGAATACACCCGGATGTTCGACGGCCAGATGCTCGGCGGCGAGAATCCCCTCCAGGGCATCAAGCACTTCTTTAAGTCGGACATGACCTTTATGCGCACCGACGACTGGATGGCCGCTCTGAAAATGTGCTCCGATAGAACGGTGGGCGCCGAGGCGGTCAACGGCGAGAATCCCCAGTGCCAGGTCTTCTCCAATGGCTCGCTGATGATCTACCAGGACGGGGGCGAGTACAACAACATCTACCCGATCTGGGACTGGACCCGCATCCCGGGCGTGACCTGCAACTTCAAGAGCCACTTCGACTTCCCGCAGGAAGACCGCCGGGTCAAAGGCCGCGCCGAGATCGTGGGCGGCCTGGTGGGCGACGGTTGGGCCCTGTCCGAAATGCAGGTGGACGCCGACGGCCTGAAGGCCAACAAGTCATGGTACTTCACGCCGGAATACATCCTCTGTCTGGGCTCCGAGATCGAGAGCGTGGGTGGCAACGAGGTAGTCACGGGGGTCAACCAAACTTTCAAAAACGGCGAGGCCACCCTGTTGCAAACCGGTTCCTCCACATTTGTTCCCCGCGCCGCCGCCCAGGGGCGCGACATCCAGGCGGTCCTGCACGGCGGGGTAGGGTACTTTTTCCCTTACCAGCAGCAGGTTTCCTACACCCTGGGCACCCAGAAGGGCAGTTGGAACGTCGTGCGCCACGACTCTCCGGACACCCTGGTCACGGGCGAGGTCTTCAACCTGGCCCTGCACCACGGCCGCGACCCCAAGGCGGGCAACTACAGCTATGTGGTGGTGCCCCGCACCGATGAAAAGAAATTGTCCGCACTGATGGCCGCCCCGGGCTTCGAGATTCTCAAGCAGACCGACGGGGTGCATGCCGTGCGCTTCGACGACGGCTCGGTGCGCTGCGTTTTCTTCGCTCCGGGCGCCACGCTCAAGGTGGACGATAAGATCGAGATCCTCAATGTGGTCGAGGAGATGATCATGTCCTTCCGCCGCGAGGGCAACACGGTCTACGTCACCTACGCCGACGGCACGGGGGAAAAGGACTCTACGATCATCACCTTCCGCGGCCATTGGACGGGCGACAATTCTTATTATGATCCCGAACGGAATGTGTCGGTGCTGGAATTCGACTCCAAAATTTCTCATGGCAAGAGACTGGATACGGTCTGCCAGATAGTAGAATAAAACCTTATTCGGAAATAAGACCGGGGCCGCAAGATTGCTTGCGGCCCCGGCGTCTGTATAACCCCTCATGCGATACAAAGTATCGCCTAAAAGTTTTGCGGCGGTGTCTACCGACACCCGGAAAAAGCAGAAAGGGGATTGCACAACACAGCCATCCTATGTGCACAACAAGCCTGTTCATTCGGAGTCGCCGTAGCGACCAAAAGCGCCGGTTCTAAGTCTAGTTAATCCGGCCGCACGCCAAACTAAAAAGAATCCCGGCCCGAAATTTCGGGCCGGGATTCTTTTGGCGGCCGGCAAAACCGCAGGTTTTGAAAAAAGAACCTATCTCAGCATTTTAGCCGCCCGCTCCAGCCCAGAAGCCAGAATTTCGATTTCCTCAAGGGTGTTGTACAAAGCAAAAGAAGCCCGCAGCATGGAAGTGATCCCGTAGTGGGTCATCACCGGCTCGGCGCAGTGGGTGCCCGTGCGCACGGCCACGCCCAGCTTGTCGAGGATCATCCCCACGTCGTAGGGGTGGGTGCCCTCCAAGGTGAACGAGAGGATGCTGCACTTATCCGGCTGGGTGCCATAGATGCGAAGCCCGTCGATGGCCTCCAGGCGGGAGGTCGCCTCCCGAAGCAATTCCGCTTCATGCGCGGCCACGGCAGCCGAGTCCAGCGTCCCCAGGTAGCGGATGGCCGCTCCCAGGCCGATGGCCCCGATGAAGTTGGCCGTCCCGGCCTCGAATTTCAGGGGCAGTTCGGCGTAGGTGGTGCCGCTGAACGACACCGTGGCCACCATATCGCCCCCGCCCAGGAAGGGAGGCATCTGCTCGAGCCATTTCTCTTTGCCGTAAAGCACGCCGATGCCGGTGGGCCCATAGAGTTTGTGGCCGGAGAAGGCGTAAAAATCACAGTCCAATTCCCGCACATCCACCCCGCCATGCACGATGCCCTGGCAGCCGTCCACCAGCACGGGCACGCCCGCGGCGTGGGCCGTATCGATGATCTGCCGCAGCGGCGGCCGCGTGCCCAGTACGTTGGAAGCCTGGGTGACGCAGAGGATACGGGTCTTTTCGTCCAGCAACTCCGGCAGTTTTTCCACCATCAGCCGCCCCCCCTCGTCGAAGGGGATTACCCGCAGCGTGGCCCTCCGCCGCTCGCAGAGCATCTGCCAGGGCACGATGTTCGAGTGGTGCTCCATCTCGGTGACGATGACGTTGTCGCCCGCTTGCACGAAGCGTTCCCCGAAGCTGTAAGCCACCGTGTTGATCGAGAGCGTGGCCCCGGAGGTAAAGACGATTTCCCGGGTCGAGGCGGCGTTCAGCGTCGCGCGCACCGTCTCCCGGGCCGCTTCATAGGCCTCGGTCATCTCCTCGCTGAGGTGGTGCAGGCCGCGGTGGACGTTGGCGTTGAGCTCCCGGTGCAAATGGTCGATGCAGTCGATCACCGCCCGGGGCTTTTGGGCCGTGGCTCCGTTGTCGAGGTAGACCAGGGGCTTGCCGTTGACCTGCCGCGAGAGGATCGGGAAATCGGAACGTATCTGTTTGAGATCGAACATAATTTCAAAAAAGAGGGGGACTACTTGGCCTGTTTGGCGGCCTTGGCTTCGGCGAGGGCGCGCTCTTTGAGCGCCTTGCAGATCTTGCGCACGAAGCAGGGCCCTTCGTAGATAAAGCCCGTGTAGACCTGGATCAGGCTCGCGCCCGCGTCCAGCATGGCCAGGGCGTCCTCGGGGCTCATGATGCCGCCCACGCCGATGATCGGGAAGTTGCCCTGGGTCTTTTCGTGGATGTAGCGCACCATCTCCACCGAACGCTTGGTCAGCGGGGCGCCGCTCAGGCCCCCGCGGCCGATCTTGCCGACGGTGAAGGGCTCGGTCTTGAGGCCCTCGCGCGAGGTGGTGGTGTTGGTGGCCATGATGCCGTCGATGCCGCAGGAGGTCATCACCTCGATCATGTCGTCGATCTGCTGGTGGGTCAGGTCAGGCGAAATTTTCATCAGGATGGGGCGGTAGTTGTTCTGCCCGCGGCGGAAGTCGACCAGCTCCCCGAGGATGTCCCGAAGGTTGTCCTTCTCCTGCAAACAGGCCAACTCGGCCACGTTGGGGCAGCTGACGTTGACGGTGAAGTAGTCGACGTATTCGTAGAGGCTGCGGAAGACCTTGAGGTAGTCTCCCGGGGCCGCCTCGTTGGGGGTGAGGGTGTTTTTGCCCACGTTGGCCCCCAGGATCGTTCTCCGGCGGCGGGGCGCGTCTTCGTCGCAGCGGTTGCAGCGCAGGTTGTGCACGGCGCTGTCGAGTCCTTTGTTGTTGATCCCCATGCGGTTGACCAGCGCCTTGTCCAGGGGCAGGCGGAAGAGCCGGGGCTTGGGATTGCCCGGCTGGGCCTTGGGGGTGATGGCCCCCACTTCCACGAAGCCGAAGCCCAGGGCCCCCACCTCGTCGTAGACCTCGGCGTCCTTGTCGAATCCGGCCGCCAGCCCCACGGGGTTGGGGAAACGGATGCCGAAGACCTCCCGCTCGAGCGAGGGATGGCGCAGCGTGAAGCAGGCGCGCAGCAGGACCCGTCCGCCCGGAATGTAGTGCAGAACTTTAAGCCCCCACACGATAATGTGGTGGATGGTTTCCGGGGCTATTTTGAACAGCAGGGGGCGGATCAGCTTATACATGGTTAACGTGAGTTTTGGATAAGAATTCTTTATTCTGTTTCTGTAGGCAAGATTGTTAACACGAGAATTCTTATCCAAAACTCACGTTAACGGCTTTTTTCAAAAGCCGAAGGCTTGCCACCCCACCTATATCCTCCCCTGATAGGGGAGGACTTTGCCAATGGCTCCGGAGCCATTGGCTCAAAGGTACGTGAGTTTCTTTTGAGAAACTCACTTTAGTTTAGGTGTGCGGGTTTTTCGCGTCAAAGGTATGGATTAGTTTGATCTTTCAAAAGAATTCCGTCCGGAAGTCATATTCGTCCCGCATCGCCTCGAAGTCCCCGGGCGCGGCTTTGAGGGCGCGGCTCTGGGCTTCGATGTCGAAATAGGCGGGCATCCGTTCCTCCAGTTGCTCCCAGGTGATGCTCTCGTCGGGCCGCGAGGGCTCGACCTGAGGAGGATACCAATCGGTCAGGGGCAGCGAGAAGTGACGGGAGAGGGCCCGCACCACGGCGGCCGTCCCGGCGGCCTTGCCCTGGCGGCTGTAGCCCGCGATGTGGGGGGTCCCCAGCGCGGCGGCTTCCAGGAGCCCCCGGTCGATGCCCGGTTCCCCGTTCCAGGTGTCGATCACGGCCCGGGCGACTTTTCCGGATTCGATGGCCCGCAGCAGCGCGCCGTCCTCCATCACCGGTCCCCGCGAGGAATTGATGAAGATCGTCCCGGGGCGCATCCGGGCGAAAAAGTCCTCCCCGGCCAGGGAGCGCGTCGCGTCGGGACCCTCTTTCGCAAAAGGGACATGCAGGCTGAGGATGTCGCAGCGCTCCAGCAGCTCTTCGAGCGGCCGGTAAGGCAGGGAGGGATTTTCGCGCAACCTGGGCGGATCGCAGCCCAGCACCCGGAAGCCGAACAACTCCCCGTAGCGGTAGATCAGCTCCCCGACATGGCCCACGCCCACGACCCCCAGGGTCTTTTCGCCGGGCTTCCAGCCGTCCTGCCGAGAGAGAACGGCCAGCGCGGCCATCACATACTGGAGTACCCCCCGGGCGTTGCAGCCCGCGGCGGTGGCCACTTCGATGCCCCGTTCGCGGCAATACTCCTTGTCGATGTGGTCGTGCCCGATGGTGGCCGTGGCGATCAGGCGCACCGGCGAGCCATCCAGCAGCGCCCGGTCGCAGCGCGTGCGCGTGCGGGTCAGCAGGGCGTCCGCCGTGCGTACGTCCCCGGACCCGATGGCGCTGCCGGGCAGGTAGTCCACCCGGGCATAGGGCTCGAGCACCCCTTTTAAATAGGGGATGTCCCGGTCGGCGACGATATGAAGTTTCTTTGTCATCTCGCTGCAAAAGTACGAATTTAATGCGATTCGCACCCCGACCTCCCGGAACGCCGCTGTGCATAGTGTGCGTCAGATTTAACGGGCAAAAAGACGCCCGTTTTCCTCCTCCTCGTTCGGCAAAGTTCAAGCAAGCTTGACTTTGCGCTCTCTCCTTCGTCGGTTTATTTATCGTCCGGTTCGAGGAGCGGAGCGTACTTAATGTACGTGAGCACCGCAGAGAGGAGGATAAAGAAAATATGGCGTGCAATATGCGCAGCCAACCCAGATGCAAGGCCAATAAAAAACCTCCGCCCTGCGAATTACTGCAGAGCGGAGGCCACCCAACTTAATGTATTGATTATGAAAAAAGACTCCCGGCTTCGTTCTCCCAACAATACCGAGAATCCGAGTATATAACGCCGGGCCCGGGGGGCATATTGTGTCTCCGACTCCAAAATTCCTCCTCTTTTTCCCAAAACGGCGTTTAAAGGCTTGGTTTTCATGCCGCGGAACGGTCTTGAAAAAAATACATTTTTATTTATCTTTGCACCGTGGCCCGGGCGTTCTCCGGACCGGTCCCCCAAAAATCGTATGCCGAATATTCCTGCCGATTTCAATCCCGACGATCCTGGTGTAGCCAATGGTCGCTACTTCGGTCTGCCTTTCGAGGCGGACGATGCCGAGTTGGTGATCCTTCCGGTGCCCTGGGAGGTGACCACTTCCTACGGCGCGGGTACGTCCCGGGGCCCGCAGGCGATGCTGGAGGCCTCCCTGCAGATCGACCTCTGCGACGAGCACTACCCCGAGGGCTGGAAGCGCGGGATTGGCACGCTGGAGCCCGAAGCCGGGTGGGAAACCCTGGGCAAGGCCCTGCGCCTCGAGGCCAATGAAGTGATCGACGCCCTCTCCGAAGGGGAGGACATCGCCGCCTTCGCCGACACCCTGGAGCGGATCAACGCCGGTTGCGCCCGCCTGAACGAGGACCTCTACCAAACCGTGAGCCGCCGCCTGGAGGCCGGGCAGACCGTAGGGGTGCTGGGGGGTGACCACAGCGTGCCCCTGGGTGCCATCCGGGCCTGCGCCGAGCGCCATCCGGGCCTGGGTATCCTGCACCTGGACGCCCACGCCGACCTGAGGGAGGCCTACGAAGGCTTCACCTATTCCCACGCTTCCATTATGTACAATGCCCTGCGCGAGGCTCCGGACATTGCCTCGTTGGTACAGGTGGCCGTGCGCGACCAGGGGGCCCGGGAACGCCGCCTGGCTCAAACCGATTCCCGCATCCATCAATATACCGACGCCGCCCTGGCCGCCGCCCGTTTCGAAGGAAAAACCTGGGAGACGCTCTGCGCGGAGATCATCTCGGCCCTGCCCCAAGAAGTCTACGTGAGCTTCGACATCGACGCCCTCTCGCCCTCGCTCTGCCCCCACACGGGGACGCCCGTTCCGGGTGGTCTGGAGTTCCAGGAGGCGGTCTACCTGCTGCGCCGGTTGGTCGATTCGGGCCGCCGCATCGCGGGCTTCGACCTCTGCGAGGTGTCGCCCGGGGAAGATGAGTGGGACGCCAATGTGGGCGCGCGCGTGCTGTACAAATTGTCCAACCTGGCTTTGCTTTCACAACGATAATATAATATGGGGAACGTGTTTCCCCTATTTTTTTCACTCCATAAACCAGACCTTACATGACCCGAGTTATCAGCTTCCACCGCCGCCGCCGTTATTTCGCCTGGAAAGAGCGGGAATACCGATTCCTGCACAGCCCTTGGGCCGGGGGAGTGGTGTTGGTGGTTTTCGCCGTCGTCGCCCTGGTGCTGGCCAACCTCGAGTCCACGGCCCACTGGTACCACGCCATGCTGACTCGGACCTTTACCGTGGGATTCGATGACTTCGCCCTGAGCAAGAGCGTCGAACACTGGATCAACGACGGGCTGATGGTACTCTTCTTCTTCTACGTGGGCCTCGAGATCAAGCGCGAGATCATCGCCGGACAGCTCTCCGTCCTCAAGCAGGCCGTGCTGCCCATCGCCGCGGCCGTGGGCGGGATGGTCGTCCCGGCGGCCATCTACGCGGCCATCAACGGCGGCACGCCCTACGAGGCGGGGTGGGGGATTCCCATGGCCACCGACATCGCCTTCGCCATCGGCATCCTCTCACTGATGGGCAGCCGGGTGCCCGTGTCGCTGAAAATCTTCCTGACCGCCCTGGCCATCGTCGACGACCTGGGGGCCATCCTGGTCATCGCGCTGTTCTACTCCACGCAGATCAACTTCGTGATGTTGGGCGCCGCGGGGGCCGTGATGGCGCTGCTGATCCTGCTCAACCGCTTCAACGTCTACGCCATGCGCTACTACCTGCTGCCGAGCATCCTGCTGTGGATACTGTTCCTCTACTCGGGGGTCCACGCCACCATCTCGGGGGTGCTGATCGCCATGACGCTGCCCGCCACGCCCCGTTTTTCGAAGCAGTATTTCCTCTACAAATCGAACTACTACACCGCCGAATTCCGCCACCACGACCGCCCGGGGGTCGAGGTGCTGGCCAATCCCCGCCAGTTGCGCACCCTGCTCACCCAGCGCCGGGTGGCCGCGGGGGCCATCAGCCCCCTGCAACGGCTCGAATACTCGCTCCACCACACGGTTGCCTTCTTCATCATGCCGGTCTTCGCGCTGGCCAACGCCGGGGTGGAGATCGCCGGGCTGCAGAGCCTGCACGTTTTCGGTAACCCCCAGGGCCTGGGCATTTTCCTGGGGCTGGTCGTGGGCAAGCCCCTGGGCATTTTCCTGTTGTCGTACCTGGTGGTGCGCATCGGCTGGGGCGAATTGCCCCCCGGAGCCTCCTGGAAGGCCCTTTTCGGGGTGGCTTGCCTGGGCGGGATCGGCTTCACGATGTCCATTTTCATCGACAACCTGGCCTTCGGGGACCCGGGCTTCGTGGCCACGGGCAAGATCGCCGTGCTGGTCGCTTCGGGCACGGCCGCCCTGGTCGGCTTGCTCTACATGCGGATCCTGCTCAAACGCCGTCCCGAGGATTTGCGCTAAAATTTTCGACGGGGAGTAGATTATTGCGGTAAATTGTGTAAGTTTGCAGCGACTTTCTCTTTCTAAGACGGGAATAGCAAGGTTTTTGCTACAAGCAGAAAACACTTTTTAAATTAATTCACAATAAAAAACAGACAATGAAAAAAATCCTTATGTTATGTGCAGCCGTGGCTACGCTCTCCCTGAGCGCCTGCTGTGGTGGTGGCGGCAGCCTCAAGACCGAAAGCGATTCGCTGGCTTATGCCCTGGGTATGGACTTCGGCAACTACATCAAGAGTGTGGACAGCACCATGAACCTGGGCGCCCTGTCGGCCGGGATCAAGGACGCCGTGGCCAACAAGTCGAAGATGGACCGCGATAGCGCCATGAACTTCCTGCGCGAATACTTCTACATCCGCAAACCCGCCAAGGCCAAAGCCGAAGGTGAAAAGTACCTCCAGGGCATCGAGTCCAGCAACAAGAACGCCCAGAAGACCGCTTCGGGCCTGCTGTACGAGATCGTTACCCCGGGCGACGCCAAACCGGCCGCCACGGACCGTGTCCGCGTGATGTACAAAGGGATGCTCAAGGACGGCAAGGTATTCGACTCGTCGTATGACCGCGGCGACACCGCCGAATTCGGCCTCAACCAGGTGATCTCCGGTTGGTCGGAAGGCCTCCAGCTGGTGGGCAAGGGCGGCAAGATCCTCCTGTGGATTCCCTCGGACCTGGCTTACGGCCAGCAGGGCGCCGGCAACGGAGCCATCGGCCCCAACGAGCCCCTCAACTTCGAAGTGGAACTGATCGACATCCTTCCCGCAGAGGAAGCCAAGTAAGGTCGGTAGCCTATATACAATAAAGAAGCCCGCATTTGCGGGCTTCTTTATTGTATAGGATACACTAAATTCGTATAAAATGCAATGAAACCGATTTTTCGCTTTATCTTTAGAGTATCCTTTTCGCCGTTCCTCGAGCAATATACATCAACCTATTCAATAATCAGCATTATCAATCATGAAAAAACACCTTTCTCGCTTCATCACCATTCTGACCAGGCGCTCCCGCGCGTTGGTCCTACCAGCCTTGCTCCTCGCACTGACCCTGCCCGCTTCGGCGCAGTGGCGGGCCGGGATATCGCTTGGCTACACCCACAACAAGCTCGACACGGACCCGGGCTACGCCTACGACCTGCGGCACGATTCGCGGGGCGGATTCACCGTCGGCATCCCCGTGCAGTATAATTTCACCGACTGGTTCGGCCTGCGGGCCGAGGCTCTCTTCGTGCAAAAAGCCTACAGCACGTACCGCACGGGCATCTACAACCAGCTCTACACGAACACCTGCAACTCCTACCTGCAGTTTCCGATCATGGCCAACTTTTCGTTCGGCGGCGAGCGGCTGCGCGGCTTCGTCAACGCCGGGGGATTCCTGGGAGGCTGGCTGTCGAGCCACCAGAAGGGGACGACCATCCGCTACTTCAGCGAAGAAGATGGCGACGAAAGCGGCCAGGTCACACCCGAGAACGAATACCGCTTCGACGAGAAGGTCCCGTTCGACTCCCGGCGCGACAACCGCTTCGAGGCGGGGCTGACCGGCGGGCTGGGCATCTCCTACCGCGTACTGTCTTACCTGACCCTGGAACTGGAAGGGCGCTGCTACTATTCGCTGACCGATATGCAGAAGAACTACATGAAATTCGGCACGCCGCGCTACAACACCACCTTCGTGTTGCAGGCGGGCTGCTTCTTCACCTTTGGCCAATCTAAATAATATGAGTATGAAAAAATATATCTTTCTGACAATCTGCGCCGCCCTGGCCATCGCCTTCCCGGGCTGCCGCAAAGACGCGCCGGAATTGCTGAACCCGAACAACGGCGCGCAACTGCTGCGGACCCCCTCGCAGATTTTCGAATCGTTCTGGCACGGCATGAACAACAGCTATGCCTTCTGGGCCATCGATCCCACGGACTGGGACGCCGTCTACGACGAGTACCTGCCCAGGTTCCGGGCGCTGGACGGCCAAAAAACGGTGCCGACCGCAAAGCTGGAGGAGTTATACACCGAACTCTCTAAAGACCTGATCGATCACCACCTCGCCATCACCATCACCAACAACCGGGCGGCCGAGGGAGACAAGGAGACCTTTATGTGCTCCCCGTCTGATGCCGAAATACGGTCGCGCCCCTACTACCACGAGCCGATGACCCTGACGGCACTCCAGGCGCCGATCCTGAAAAATATGGCGGCCGGACGAATCTCCAATATCAGAGATGCATCGGTCTTTGTGGACGATGGATCCCTCTATGTCTGCTCCTATCGGATCGACGGCGTGATTTACATCTACATCAACTCCTTCATGCTCTCCCCGGCTCTCCGGGAAAATCCCGAGGGAGACGTGGCCCAGGTGCTGGAGAATTACCACCGGATGCTGCTCGAAACACCCGACGTGAAAGGTGTGATCGTCGATGTGCGCAACAACGGCGGTGGCGCCATAGCCGACATGCAGCTCATCATCGCGCCCATGCTCGGCGCGGACCTGCTGGCCGGGCATTCGCGCAGCAAAAGCGGCCCGGGACGCCTGGACTACGGCCCGTGGATTCCCGCTGTGATCGCGCCGGCCGAAGAGCATCGCCGGATCGACGCGCCGATCGTGGTGTTGGCCGATCTTTATTCCGTAAGCATGGCCGAAATGACCGCCATGGCCGTATCGGCGCTTCCGAACGGCTCCGTGATCGGGGAGCGGACTTGCGGCGGCAACGGACCGCTGTTTGGCGATTATGAGTTCTCGTACGGCGGAGCGTTCAAAAACGAATGTGTCGATGTGTACACATCGACCTCGCTGATGCGGGACTCGGAAGGCGTTATCCACGAAGGCGTGGGCGTTACGCCCGACATCGAAGTGCTGTACGACGAAGAAAGCATGCTCGCCGGCACCGACAAGCAGTTAGAACGGGCGCTGAAATTTATCTCTACAGGGAACTAACCGCGATCCATCACAGAAAAAGACTCCGGCATCGGTTTTCACCGAGCCGGAGTCTTTTTCTTTATAGGATGGACAGGCTACCGCTATGCGCAGCAGCGTATTGGGAGGTTTGCGCAGTCGCGCACCGGAAGGTTGGTTTTACTTGACGATGATAGTCGTGAGGAGGTCCATGCCGGAGGCCTGGTTGATGGCCACCCTTAGGGCCTCCCTCCTCATAAACACCTCGTGCCGGGCTACTGCCGAGGCGATGTTTACGAGCAGACGCCCGTCCTTGACCTTCAGAGACGTGGTGTAAGAGGCGATCACGCTGCCCACCAGTTGCGGCCAGAGGTCCTCGATGCGGGCCTCGGCGATCTTGCGGGCGATGGTGGGAGTGGCGGCGAAAAAGTCGCCCATCACCTCGCCTATGCGGACCGGTTGGCGGCGTCTCATGGCTCGGAGGTTTGAGCGACCCGGCCCCCCTCTACCCTAAAGAGGGTGTAGTCGCAGCCGCCGTCATGCAGGATGCTTTCGAGGCGGACGTTGTCGCAATCGGTGATGAATATCTGGGAAAAGCGTTCTTCGGAGATCAACTTCATCAGTTGGCTCACCCGGCCCTGGTCCAGGCGGTCGAAGACGTCGTCCAGCAACAGGATGGGCCGTGTGCCCCCTTCGGCGGCCACCAGGTCGTACTGGGCCAGCTTGAGGGCCAGCAGGAAGGATTTTTGTTGACCCTGGGAGCCGAATTTACGCAGGGGATGCCCCGCGATGGAGAGCTTCAGGTCGTCGCGGTGGATGCCCCCCGTGGTGAACTGGTTGATCCTATCGCGCTGCCCGTTCTGCCGGAGCAATTCCTCGAAGCTCATATCGTTGAGCTCCGAGCGGTAGGTCATCTCCACGGCCTCGTTCCCTTCGGCCAGCAACGCGTAGTAGCGGGCCACGACGGGAGCCAGGGCGGCGACCAGTTCCGTACGACGGGCGTGGATGGCGGTGCCCAGAACACTCATTTGCTGATCCAGGATTGCCAAAATATCGTCGAATCCGGCCGTGGACGGGCTCTTGAGCAGCTTGTTGCGTTCGGCCAGCACCCGGTTGTACTTGATAAGTGTCGCGAGGTAAGCCCTGTCGAGCTGCGAGATCAGGCTGTTGAGGTACTTGCGCCGCTCCTCGCCCGAGTCGTTGATCAGCGCCGTGTCCGAGGGGGTCACCAGCACGATGGGGATCAGGCCGATGTGGTCCGAGAGCTTGTCGTACTCCTTGCCCCCGCGGCTGAATTTTTTGGGATGTCCTTTCGAGCAGGCGCAGACGATGCTCTCGGAGCGTCCCCCGGGGGCGGTGTAGAGGCCGTTGACCACGAATCCTTCGGAGGTGTGGCGCATGCACTGGCTGTCGGTCAGGTTGAAGGCGCTGCGTCCCATCGAGAGGTAGTGGATAGCGTCCAGCAGGTTGGTCTTCCCGGTGCCGTTGTCGCCCACGAAGCAGTTGATGCGGGGCGAAAAGTCGATTTGCGCCTCTTCGATGTTCTTGAAGTTGAGTAGCGACAGGCGGTTGAGGTACACGGCTTGCGGGTTTTATTTGCTCAAAGGTACGTTTTATCGGCGAATTTTCCGGGCGGGTGTGGCAAATTGCAGAAAAAAAATTACTTTTGTGGTTTCAGAAGAATTACCAAACGAAAGATTAACACATCCCATGTCAGACAAAACCAAACTGGACGAGAAGGATCCCGAAGTAGCGATCCAATCGGCGATCGGTCGTACCGAGAATTTCATCATGGAAAACGGCCGCCAGCTGCTCACGGCGCTCACCGTGGTCGTGTTGGTCGTAGGCGGCTTCTTCGGGTACAAGTACCTGGTGGCCAACCCCCGCGCCGACAAGGCTGCCGATATGATGTTCGTGGCCCAGCAGCAGTTCGCCCAGGATTCCTTCGCCCTGGCCCTGGGCGGCGACGGCGCCAACCTGGGCTTCCTGGAAGTGGCCGAGAAATACTCCTCCACTCCCTCGGGAAACCTCGCCCGCCACTACGCCGGCATCTGCTACCTCCGCCTGGGAGACCTGGACAAGGCCCTGGAGAGTCTGAAAAAATACAAAACCTCGGGTGAAATCCCCGGAGCGATGGTCAATGCCCAGAACCTCGGCCTGCAGGGCGATATCCTCAGCGAGCAGGGTAACTACAAGGAAGCCGTGGCCCTCTACGAAAAGGCCGCCGCCGCCGATGCCAACGCCCTGACTTCTCCCTACTACCTCCGGAAGGCCGGACAGGTCTACGAGCAGTTGGGCGAGAACGCCAAGGCCTTGGCCGCCTACAAGAGCATCAAGACCGACTACGCCACCAGCATGGAGGCCCGCGACATAGACAAATACATCGGCCGCCTGGAGCAGCTTTAAGGGGGGGGCTGCACATATCGCACGCCACCTTTTATCCATCCTCCTCTCTGCGGTGCTCACGTACTTCAAGTACGCTCCGCTCCTCGAACCGGACGATGAATAAACCGACGAAGGAGCGAGCGCAAAGTCAAGCTTGCTTGAACTTTGTCGAGCGAGGAGGAGGAAAACGGGCGTCTTTTTGCCCGTTAAATCTGACGCACGCTATGCACAGCCCACGGCACGGTAGGGGTGCTACTATAACGAAAAGGTCGCTTTAACTGGTGCGGCCTTTTCATTTTTTAAGAAAGAACAGACTATGGCGACAAAACATAAAAACTTGTCGGACCTCGGGGGCGAATTGCCCTCGGCGGCCGGCATGAAATTCGGGATCGTGGTCTCGGAATGGAACACCTCCGTAACGGGCGCCCTGTGCGACGGGGCCCTGCACACCCTGTTGGCGGCGGGCTGCCAGGTGCAGGACATCAGCATCAAGAAGGTGCCGGGCACGTTCGAGCTCTCGCTCGGGGCGCAGTTCTTCGCCGAGTACACCGACGTGGACGCGGTGATCGTGCTGGGTTGCGTGATCCAGGGCGAAACCCGCCACTTCGACTTCGTGTGCCAGGGGGTGACCCAGGGCGTCACCGAGCTGATGCTCTCCTGGAACATGCCCGTGGCCTTCGGGGTGCTCACCACCGAAAACCTCCAGCAGGCCCTCGACCGCGCAGGCGGTAAACTGGGCAACAAGGGCGACGAAGCCGCCGCCACGGCCATCCGCATGGTGGCCCTGCAGTGGGAAATGGAAGAGGCCGACACGTCGCCCGAGAGCGACCGCAGCCAGCGGCGTACCGTAAGTTAGCTGCACATATCGCACGTCACCTTTGACTTGTTTTTAGAGCCGCCAATCCTCACATACGTCCAGTATGCTGCGGTTGGCGGCTCTAAAATAAGCCAAATCTGACGCACGCTATGCACAGCTTAGCCTCGACGCAAAAGATCCCTCAGCATACGCTGAGGGATCTTTTTATGTTTTTGAAAACCAAACCCTACTTCTTCTTCCGGATCCGCTCGGGCTTGAACAGCCGCGTCACCGTAAAGGACTGCTTATGAAAAAGGAACATCGGCAGGGAAACCCCGATCACCAGGGCGAACATCACCATCACGGTGGTCAGCCCATTATCGAAAATGTCCACCAGCAGGCGCTCACGCAGGTCGAAGTCGATCTCATGCGTGAAATTCAGCACCGAAAGGATCGTTTTGTAGGCGTACATCCCCGGGATCATCGGCAGCAGCGAGGGGAAGGCGAACACCTCGGCCGGGCAGTGGATCAGTTTGGCGAAGAGCATGCTGAACATCCCGATGGTGAAGGCGGCGACCAGGGTGGCCGTGGTGATGCCCAGCGGGGTGGCCGTCATCAGGTAGAGCCTCAGGGCGTGGCCGATGGCCGCCAGCAGGGCCGAGACGGAGATGGCCCGCCGGGGCGGATTGGAGATCACGGCGAAGCCCGTCGCGGCGATGGCGGCGAAGAGGGCGTCCCAAAACAGGGCGATGGCTAATTCCGAGGTCATCATAGCGGCGCTTTGTCTCCAAGGATTAATAAGGTGGCCGAAAGGCCCAGCGAGATGCAGACGATCAGGCTGATGGCGTTGACCGAGCGGGAAATGCCCATCAGCACGTGGCCTTCGATCAGATCGAGGATCGAGTTGATCAATTGCACACCGGGGATCAGAAAGAGCACGCTCGTGGCCAGGGCCACCTGCGGGGTTGCCCCCAGCGAGAACCACACCCCGGCCGAGGCGACCAGCGAGGCCACGAAGGCCGAGGAGATGAAAATGACGTAGTGCATCATCTTCAGGCGGGTCATCTCCTGGCGCAGGAAAAAGCCCGTCAGCGTGGCGGCGAAGACCAGGCCCACGGCCCAGAAGTCACCCCCGAAGAGGCGGCAGAAAGCGGCGTTGCCCAGCGACACGAGCAGCAACACCACCCAGCGGCTTAGGCGGGGCCGGGCGACGATCCGGTTGAACGTCTCTTCCAGCTCCGGCAGGCTCAACTTGCTGTCGTGCGCCTCCCAGCTCAGGGCGCTCAGGTCCGAGATGGTCCTGAAATTGAAGACCGTGGGCGGGATCGCCCGCACCGAGGTGCGCCGGATGGAGTCGTCCTCCGCCCGGAGGATGGTCATGGTCACGTGGCGCTGGAAGATGGTCATCTCGATCTCGTAGCCGAACGATTCGGCGATGCGGGAGACGTTGCGTTCCATGCGCGAGGTGTGGACCCCGGCGCTCATCAGCGCGGCGATGAAGTCGAGCAGGAAGTTCGAGAGTTCTCGGATGCCCGGATCGGCGGGTGTTTGCCCGGGTGTTTCGTGTTTCATAATTCGGAAAATTTCGGGGCAAAGATAGGAAACAATTCGGATAGGAAAATGTTATCTTTGTTTAGAATAGATTAATTTGTCGCCATGAAAATCGTTGTACTGGACGGCCATTGCCTCAATCCGGGCGACCTATCCTGGTCCGCGCTCGAAGCCCTGGGGGAGTGCGCTTTTTATGAGTATACCCCCTCCAAAAAAGTGCTCGAACGCAGCCGGGGCGCCGGGGCCCTGCTGACCAACAAAGTAAAGATCACCGCCGAGATGATGGCCGAGCTGCCCGGGCTCAGATACATCGGGGTGCTGGCCACGGGCTACAACGTGGTAGACCCCCAGGCCGCCCGCGCTGCGGGCATTACGCTCACGAACATCCCCGCCTACGGAACCCCCTCGGTGGCCGAAATGGTCTTCGCCCACCTGCTCAACATCACCCGCGCCGCGGGCTACCATGCCATCCGCGTGCGCGAGGGGCTGTGGACGCGCAACCGCGATTTCTGTTTCTGGGAAACGCCCCAGTTGGAACTCTGCGGCAAAACGATGGGGGTCGTGGGCTACGGCCACACCGGGGAAGCGGTCGCCCGGTTGGCCCGGGCCTTCGGGATGCGGGTGCTGGCCTATACCTCCAAGGAAGCCTCGCTTCTGCCCGAAGGGGTGGAGAAAGCCACCCTCGAAGAAGTGTGCCGCCGCAGCGACGTGCTCAGCCTGCATTGTCCCCTGACGCCCGAGACCCGGGGCCTGGTCGGCCGCGAATTTTTGGAGCGGATGAAACCCTCGGCCATCCTGATCAACACGGCCCGCGGTCCCCTGGTGGACGAACAGGCCCTTTCCGATGCCCTGCGCAGCGGAAAACTCTACGCCGCCGGGCTGGACGTTCTCTCGAGCGAACCGCCCCGGGCGGATAATCCGCTCCTGGGGATCGAAAATTGCTTCATCACCCCCCACATCGCCTGGGCCACCCGCGAAGCCCGGCTCCGGCTGATGGAGATCGCCGTGGGCAACCTGCGGGCGTTTCTCTCAGGCGTGCCGGTGAACGTTATATAGAGAAATGTCACATAAAGGTGAAATATGTTCATTTATCATTTATTTTACAATTAGATACTTGATTATCATAACATTTTTGTCCTATTCTAAATTTTTATTTACATTCGCAAGTAGGGTGAAGAGGTTTTTGTTAAACACTTTGACTCTCAAATCCAACCTCCCCGGGGCTTCAGGGATCACACACTCAAACTTGCGGTATGAAAACCATGAACAAGAACGCGGCTACGACCACTCGTTCCATCAACTATTTCTTAACCTTGCTGGCAGCCAGTCTCCTGCTGGTCCAATGCGGTAAACCGGGCGAGGAACCGACGCCGCCTGAGCCCACGCCGGCGGAAAAATCCTCCCTCCAGATTAGCGCCTCTATCGAGGCGATCACCCGGGTCAACGACAGCGGCTTTGAGAACGGGGACGCCGTCGGCATCTATGTCGTCGATTACACGGACGCCTTGACCCCAGGAACTCTGGTCGCCTCGGCTAACCGGGCCACCAATACCGCCTTTACCTACAACAGCAGCCAGAACAAGTGGGATCCTGCGTCGACGATTTACTGGAAAGACGAAACCACCAAGGCCGACGTTTACGGGTATTCTCCCCGCAACACTACGGCCCCGAGCTCCGTTACGGCCTATCCGTTCTCTGTGGCTCTGGACCAGTCCACCGCTTCCGGCTACTTCGGCAGCGACTTCCTGTGGGCCAAAACCCCGAACGTCGCCCCCCAATCCACTCCCGTGGGCCTGACTTTCGGGCATAAGATGAGTAAGATCGTGATCACGCTGGCCGCCGGGACCGGTTTCGACGACGGCCTCCCCGAATCGGGGATTAGCGTCCGGGTACTGGGCACCAAAGCCGCCTCCACGATCGATCTGACCGACGGCAGTGTGACCGTTTCCGCTCCGGCCACCGCCCAGACCATCACCGCCCTTTCCACCGACGACACCTACAGGGCCATTATCGTTCCGCAGACCGTGGCCGCAGCCACCCCGTTGATCGAGGTGACGGTGGGCGGCGATGTCTACACATACACCACCGACGGCTATACTTTCGTCCCGAACAAACAACACAACTTTACCATCACCCTCAATCAAACCGTATCAGGACAGGCTATCAGCATCACCTCCAACAGCATCACCCCCTGGGAGACCGATCCGGTCACCCAAACCGGAAGCGCCACCAACGACGCTTCGGAACGCCAGGCTTTGGTAGACCTCTACAACGCGGCCGGCGGGAACAACTGGTCCGACCATACGAATTGGTGCACCGATGCTCCTCTGGGGGAATGGACCGGTGTCACCGTCGATGCGAACGGGCATGTTACTGAATTGTATATATATAATGGTAAGTTAAATGGAACCCTGCCGAATAGCCTTGGCCGTTTAACCTATTTGGAAGCCTTGACATTGGGAGGGGGAAGCCCCGGATTGACAGGGATATTTCCCTCTTGGATTTGTTCCCTGACAAATTTGAAAACCCTTTCTCTCAACACCTACTTCACAGGAACCATCCCGGCTGAGATCGGCAATTTGGTCGATTTGGAAAAATTATCTATTTCCAGTAACTCGGATCGCATTAATAAATCCCCGAGCGTATGTTTGAGCGGAGTCCTACCTCCCAGTATCACCAATTTGACAAAATTGAAACAATTCACTTTGAGTGGTTTATGCCTCAGTGGTAATGTTTCTCCGGAGATATTCACCCTGACCAACCTTGAATATCTCATGTTGAGCAATACCGGCTTTTCGGGCAATATCCCTTCCGAGATAGGTAACCTTACAAAATTAAAATACATTTACATAGGAGAGAACACATTCTCCGGAACAATCCCGGCTTCGATCGGTAACCTGACCGCATTAACCTCCCTTTCCTTATCAGGCAACGGGCTATCCGGCCCTGTCCCTTCTGAAATCGGCAACTTGACCAACTTGACCTTTTTAAATTTTGGTCGCTGGTCGCTACACAATGCAAATGATTTCGGGACTTTGCCCTCATCGATTGGTAATCTGACCAACCTAACGAGTTTGTATGCACAAGGATGCAACTTAAGCTCCTTGCCGGAAAGCCTTAGTAATCTAACCCGACTAGCGGTTCTTTGGATAGGGAATAATCAATTTACCACTCTCCCGGATTGTATTCAAACATTACCGAATTTAAGAGATTTGTGGGCTTATGGAAATCAATTGACTGCATTCCCCGCATGGATAACCGATCTGACCAATCTCCAGACTCTTTATTTACAGGATAACCAGTTGGCAGGCACCATTCCGTCGGGCATAGGAAGCCTATCTAACCTGAATTATCTAAATCTGAATGGAAACCAACTTGTCGGACTGATCCCCAGCGACCTCAAAGACAATTCACATTGGTCTGCCTGGAGGGAAAATATTATCGACCAGCAGGAAGGGTTTGGATTTGATAACCCTTAGTGGCTAACGGTATAAAATAGAAATGGGGCGCTCCGCAAGAGCGCCCCTTTCGTTATCCGTCGATTTCCACCCCCGCCGGGCAGTGGTCCGAGTGCCGGGCCTCGGGTTGGATCCAGGCCCCGCGCAGGCGGTCCCGCACCGGCTCGGAGGCCATGCAGTAGTCGATGCGCCAGCCTTTGTTCCCGGAGCGGGCGTTGGCGCGGAAACTCCACCAGGTATAGTTGTCCGGTTGGTCGTTGAAGTTTCTGAAAGTGTCGATGTAGCCGTCGCCCAGGAAGCGGTCCATCCAGGCCCGCTCTTCGGGCAGGAAGCCGCTGCTGGTGGCGTTGCGCACCGGGTCGTGGATGTCGATGGGGCGGTGGCAGATGTTGTAGTCCCCGCAGAGGACCAGATTCGGCCGCTCCCGGCGCAACGCGTTCACATAGCTTTGGAACGCCTCCAGCCACTCCATCTTAAAGGCCTGGCGCACGTCGCCCGTGGTCCCCGAGGGGTGGTAGACGCTCACCACCGACAAGTCGCCATAGTCGGCCCTCAGAAAGCGCCCCTCGCGGTCGTACAGCGGCAGGTCCATGCCCGCGACCACCCGGTCGGGTTCCCGCCGCGTGAGGATCGCCACGCCGCTGTAGCCTTTTTTCTCGGCCGAATGGTAGTAGGCCCGGTAGCCCAGGGCGTCAAACAGTTCCGAAGGAATCTGCTCGGGCTGCGCCTTGGTCTCCTGCAGGCAGAGCACGTCGGGTTGTTCGGCGGCGAGCCACTCGCAAAGCCCCTTGTTCAGCGCGCTGCGCAGGCCGTTGACATTATAAGTGATGATCTTCACGCCTACCGGTCTTTGTACATTTTTGAATAGTACGACTCGTACTCCCCGCTGGTGACGTTCTCGAGCCAGGCCGTGTTCCCGAGGTACCAGCGGACGGTCTTTTCGATCCCCTCCTCGAATTGCAGGCTCGGCTCCCAGCCCAGCTCGTTCTTGAGCTTGCTGGAGTCGATGGCGTAGCGCAGGTCGTGCCCGGCGCGGTCGGTGACGTAGGTGATCAGTTTTTCGGAAGCGCCCTCGGGGCGTCCCAACTGGGCGTCCACCGTACGGATCAGCACCCGGATCAGGTCGATGTTCTTCCACTCGTTGAAGCCGCCGATGTTGTAGGTGTCCCCCAGGCGCCCCCGGTGGAAGACGGTGTCGATGGCCCGGGCGTGGTCCACCACGTAGAGCCAGTCGCGCACGTTCTCGCCCTTGCCGTACACGGGCAGAGGTTTGTTATGGCGTATATTATTGATAAACAGCGGGATCAGTTTTTCAGGAAACTGGTAGGGCCCGTAGTTGTTCGAGCAGTTGGTCAGCACCACGGGCAGGCCGTAGGTGTCATGAAAAGCCCGCACGAAGTGGTCGCTCGAGGCCTTGCTGGCCGAGTAAGGGCTGTGGGGATCGTAGGCGGTCGTCTCGGTGAAAAAGGTGCCGTCGAAGGCCAGGGAGCCATACACCTCGTCCGTGGAAATATGGTAAAAACGCTTGCCTTCCCACTGCCCGTCCCAATGGATTTTGGCCGCCTGCAACAGCGAGAGGGTTCCCATCACGTTGGTCTGGGCGAACGAGAAGGGGTCCTTGATGCTGCGGTCGACGTGGCTCTCGGCGGCCAGGTGGATCACCCCCTGGATGTCGTACTGCCGGAAAAGTTCCAGCATTTTTTCAAAATCGCAGATGTCTTCCCGCACGAAGGTGTAGTTGGGGGCCTTCTCGATGTCGCGCAGGTTTTCGAGGTTGCCCGCGTAGGTGAGTTTATCGAGGTTGATGATTTGATACTCGGGATATTTTTCGACGAATAACCGCACGACGTGCGAGCCGATAAATCCGGCCCCACCGGTGATCAGGATACTTTTCATAACAGTTCGTTCAAGCAGGTTTTCAGGGAATCTTTCCAGTAGGGCACTTTCGCGCCCAGGGCTTTGATCTTCGTTTTCGAGAGCACGCTGTAGGCCGGGCGGCGCGCCGGGGTGGGGTACTCTCTGCTCTCGATCGGCTCGAGTTGTACGGGAAGGCCGGCGAGGGTGAAAATCTCCCGGGCGAAGTCGTACCAGGAGGCGACCCCCTCGTTGGAGTAGTGGTAGACCTCATACCCCCGGATGCCGTCCTCGGCGATCGCCAGCAGCGCTTCGGCCAGGTCGGGGGCGTAGGTCGGAGTGCCCACCTGGTCGTAGACCACGCTGAGCGTTTCCCGCTCGGCGCCCAGGCGCAGCATCGTCTTCACGAAGTTGGCCCCGAACTCGCTGTAGAGCCAGGCGGTGCGCACGACGGCCGCGTCGCAGCCCTCTTCGCGCACGGCCAGCTCGCCCTCGAACTTGGTGCGTCCGTAGACCCCCGTGGGCCCGGCCAGGTCCTCCTCGTGCAGGGGGTGGCAACCCTCGCCGGTGAAGACGTAGTCCGTCGAGACGTGGATCAGCTTGAGGTCCCGCGCCCGGGCGATTCGGGCCAACACCCGGGGGCCCTCGGCGTTGATGCGGTGGGCCGTGTCGGGGTCGCTCTCGGCCTTGTCCACGGCGGTGTAGGCCGCGCAGTTGACGATCAGCTCGATGCCGTGCTCCGTGACCAGGCCCTCGATCGACTCCCGCGAGGTGATGTCCGCCTCGGGCAGGTCGGTATAGGTAAAGGTATGCTGGGGGTGTCCGCCTGCGATCTTGCGCAGTGAGAGGCCCAGTTGGCCGTTCGCCCCGGTGACTAAAATGCGCATCGCGTTAATAGAGTTTGTCTGAATAATCGAATAGCCGGGCGTCCTTCAACAAAGGATGCTTGCGGTCCTTGTCCGAGAGCAGCAGCTTGTCGGCGGGCACTTTCCAGTCGATGCCCAGGGCCGGGTCGTCGAAGGCGATGGATCCTTCGTGCTCCGGGGCGTAGAGGTTGTCGCACTTGTACTGGAACAGCGCCTCGGGGCTCAGCACCGCGAAGCCGTGGGCGAAGCCCCTCGGTACGAACAATTGCCGGTGGTTCTCGCCGCTGAGCAACACGCTCACGTGGCGCCCGAAGGTGGGCGACCCGCGCCGGATGTCCACGGCCACGTCCAGCACCTCGCCGCGGATCACGCGCACCAGCTTGCTCTGGCTGTGGGGGGGCAGCTGGTAGTGCAGCCCGCGCAGCACCCCGTAGGCCGAGAGGGACTCGTTGTCCTGCACGAAGGCCGTTTGGCAGACCTGCTCGGTGAAGACCCGCTGGGAAAAACTTTCGAAAAAATAGCCCCGCTCGTCCCCGAAAATTTTCGGTTCGAGGATCACCACGCCGGGTATATCGGTTTGAATAATATTCATGTTTACAGTTTAGAAAGATATTGCCCGTAGCCGTTTTTAATCATAGGCTTGGCCAGTTCCTGCACTTTTTCACGGGTGATCCACCCCTTGCGGAAGGCGATCTCCTCGAGGCAGGCCACCTTGAGTCCCTGGCGTTTCTCGATCGCCTCGATAAAAGTACCCGCCTCGCTCAGCGAGTCGTGGGTGCCCGTGTCGAGCCAGGCGAAGCCCCGGCCCAGCAACTGCACGTCGAGGGTCTCCCGTTCCAGGAAATGCTGGTTGACGGTGGTGATCTCCAGCTCGCCCCGGGGGGAGGGCTTGATCGTCCGGGCCACCTGCACCACGGCGTTGGGGTAGAAGTAGAGGCCCACCACGGCGTAGTTGGAACGGGGGTTTTCGGGCTTTTCTTCGATGCTCAGGGCGCGGCCCTGCTCGTCGAACTCGACCACCCCGTAGCGTTCGGGGTCGCCCACATAGTAGCCGAAGACCGTGGCCCGAGAGGCTTCCTCGGCGTTGCGGACCGATTCCTGCAACATGCGCGTAAAGCCCTGGCCATAGAAAATATTATCGCCCAGCACCAGGCAGACGCTGTCTCCGCCGATAAATTCGGCCCCGATCAAAAAGGCCTGGGCCAGTCCGTCCGGCGAGGGTTGCTCGGCGTATTCGAAGCGCACGCCCAGGTCGCTCCCGTCGCCCAGCAGTTGCCGGAACATCGGCAGGTCGGTGGGGGTGGAGATGATCAATATCTCGCGGATGCCCGCCAACATCAGCACCGAGACCGGGTAGTAGATCATCGGTTTGTCGTAGATGGGAAGCAACTGCTTCGAGACGCCTTTGGTGATGGGGTAGAGGCGGGTGCCGCTGCCGCCGGCCAGAACGATACCTTTCATGCGATTTGGAATTGTTGGGAAGGAAGGCAAAGATACTAATTTTATTGCGGTTCACTCATCTCGATCGCCGTAACGACGGCCGAATCGAGTTGTTTGGAGTACCAGTTCCAGATCGTGCCCAGCGACTCGACCTGCACCAGCTTCCCGGGCTTGATCACGAACTCGCTCAGGCCCACCGGGAAATCCGGGTTCCCCCAGTCGTAGGTGTAGCCCAGCCGGGTCCAGGGGTAGGGCGGGTCCCCGTCGTAGGCCTCTCCGGCCCAGTCCTCCATCCAGGTCCGGTGGGCGGGGGCCACTCCCGCGGGGTAGTTGGCCGTGGAAAAGTGGGTGGTGGGGTCGGGGTCGGCCGTCGGACGGAACAGGTCGTCCGGGGAGACCCAGAACGTGACGATATACGGAAAATTCTGTTGGGGCGGAAGGCCGAGTATCTGCTTGATGCTCACAGCCACCGAGGCCGAATCCATGGCCGGTTCTTCCCGCAGCATGGCCCCCAGTTGGGGGTCGAGGCTCACCCACCACATCCGCCGGGGATCGGTCGTCTCGGGAGCCGTTTTGTGGGTGGGGCCCATCCAAGCGGCCAGCTCGTCCTGGGTCAGGGCGCACACGGCCAGGATCGCCGAATCCGTGCGGCGGGTCACCTGCGGGTCGTTCACGCCCCAGAGGTTCTGCACCATGGCACGGGGGCGGATCTCGCGGGTATTCTCCACGGCCCGCTGGTACATCCGCTCTTGCTCCTTCTGCCAGGCGGCCTCCTCGCGGGCTTCCCGGCGCAGGGCCCATTCCGGCTTGGAGGCGGGGCTTTGCGCGAAGGCGGTGGTATAGAGGAGGATGAATGTAAGCAGGTATTTCATGGCGAGGTCGATTAAAAAAGAAAGGTAAGTATTTTCCCGGAGTTTTCCGCGGGAATCGTCCCGGGATTTTTTTCGATTTGGGAAATTGGCAAAAAAAACGGATTTTTGTGAATCTAAAAAGCGAACTCCATGCGTAAAGCGTTCCCCCTATTCCTCCTTTCCGTTTTCTGCTGCACCCTGCTCTCCGCCCAGTCTGTCGCCGACCCGGCTTACGCGTCTTTCGGGAAATCGACTCCCCGCTACGAATTTATCAGCTACGCCGTGCGCTCGCAGGCCGAGCAGCGCGACCTCGATAAGAACGAACACTACCTCCCCTTGGAAGGCCAGTGGCGGGTGGCCAAATCGACCCTGGCCGAAGGCGGTCAGGCGGGTTTCTACCGGCCCCGTTTCTCGGTGGCCGACTGGGACCAGACCCCCGTGCCCAACCTGCGCCGCGCCACCGGAGGCCCGGCCCTCGAGGGCCTGACGCCTCCCGCGCTGCCCGGCGAGATTCCCCTGGTGCAGTACCGGGCCGAGATCGACGTGCCCTACCTGTGGCTCGATCGGGATGTCTACCTGCACATCGAAGGGGTGGGGGGCGCCTACACGCTCTACGTGAACGACGAGAAAGTGGGCTACAGCAACGACTCCCGCACTCCGGCCGAATACAACCTCTCGGAAGCCCTCACCGATGGGCTCAACTCCATCGGCATCGAGGTCTACGGCTACTCGGCGGGCAGCTGGATGGAGACCCTGATCCCCTCCCTGGCTCCGGGTACCCTGGGGCGCATCTACCTCTACTCCCAGCCCAAGCTCTGCATCCGCGACTTCGTCATCACCACCCAGGTCGACGAGGCCGGGCACAACGGCATCTTCTGGATCACGGCCGTCATGTCCAACAGCTACCGCAGCGACGAGAAGATCACCCTGGGCTACGACGTCTACGCTCCCAACGGAGGCCAGCTTCTGACCTACAACCTCAAGGAGGTCGAGGTCCCGGGCTTCGGCTACGATACGATCATCTGCAAGGAGTACATCTACGCCCGCTTCCGCAAGATGTGGTCCCCGGAGAGCCCCGCCCTCTACGACGTGATGCTCTACACCCGCCGCGACGGGCGCATCACCGAGTACATCCCCTTCAAGGTGGGCTTCAACCGCGTCACCCTGCGCGACGGCACGCTCCACAGCAACGGCAAGGAAGTAAAAATCACGGCCGCCGACTACGACGCGGCCTACGACTCCAAGACCACCGAGCAGCAACTCCGCAAGCTCAAGGCCCACGGCGTCAACACCATCTGCGTAAGCTACCCCCAGCCTCGCTGGTTCTACGAACTCTGCGACCGCATCGGCTTCTACGTGGTGGACCAGGCCAACAACAACCCCGGCTACCGCCCCGACGACCGCAATGTGGGAGGCTCGCTCTCCAACGCCCGCGAATACCTGCCCCAGTTCCTCGACCGCGCCGCCACGATGCAGGGCCGCAGCAAGGCCTACACCTCGATCCTGGCCCTCTCGATGGGAGGCCAGGCGGGCAACGGCTACAATTTTTATAAGACCTACCAGTGGCTTAAGGCTGCCGACTCGATCCATCCCATCGTCTACCGCGACGTGCAGGGCGAGTGGAACGCAGACGCGGCCTTTCCCAAGGCGGCCGATGCGGAAGCCCTTTTGCAGAAGACGCCCCCGCCTGCTAAACCTGCCTCCAAAAAACGTTAACGGTTCTTCAATGAACTTGGATATCATCGCCATCGGCAAAACCGACTCCGCGCAAGTGGAGGCCCTGCTCACGGACTACCTCAAGCGTCTGAATTTCTACGCCAAGGTGACCTGGACCAATCTCCCCGACCCCAAAAACCGCAAAAGTCTCTCGGCCGAGGCCCAGAAGCGTCAGGAGGGCGAGATGATCCTCCGCCAGTTGGGTGAGGGCGACTGGGTGGTGCTGCTGGACGAAAAGGGCAAGCAGATGCGCTCGATGGAATTCGCCGACTGGCTCCAGAAACGCCTCGCCGGGGGAGGGCGCCGCCTCTGCTTCGTGATCGGGGGCCCTTACGGCTTCTCCCGCGAGATGTACGCCCGTGCCAACGAACTGCTTTCGCTCTCGGCGATGACTTTCTCGCACCAAATTGTGCGCGCCCTCTTCGCCGAACAACTCTACCGAGCTTTTACGATTTTAAAGAACGAGCCGTACCACCACGAATAACATGACGCCAAAATGGAACGGGCCCTTTCCGAAAAGAAAGGGCCCGTCTTTATAAGCAGGTAAGAAAAACCTTACAGCGTCATTTCATTAAGTTGGATCTCCATCGCTTCCTCCTCTTCGCTCAGGCGGCGGACCTGCTTGGCCACGTCCTGTTTCTGCATGTTTTTCTCGACGGTGAATTCCACCCGGTCGCCCACGCAGAGGTCGTTGAAACTGCCGATCACGTCCTGGGAGTGGAAGTAGAGGTTGTTGTTGGGGTATTTGATGAAGCCGAATCCGTTCTTGAGGCTCATGACTTCGCTGATGGCTGTCTGGGACGACGAAGAGCTGCTACTGCTGCTTCCCCCGTTGTTGTCGGGTACGAACATGTTCATGATCAGCAGGTCGCCGTCGGCGATCCCCTGGTCGATCACGTTGTGCATGGGGATGGGGTAGGTGGCCAGCGAAAGCAACTCGTGCGAAGTCTTGGTCACCATGCGGATACCGTCGTCGTTGAGGTACTCGAACTCCCAGCTCAGCAGCATGATGGGTAGCCCTAAGGCCGTGATCTTGCGCATCAGGGGGGCGTAGTCGGTGTCCGAGACGATCAGCACGATGAAGTCGACCTTGTCGCGCAGGGCCATTTCGTAGGCTTCCAGCGAGAGCCACACGTCCACGCCGCGTTCCTCCTTGCGTCCCACGAGGTTGCGCAGGGGGAGGTAGTGGGTGTGGATGCCTTCGGCCATGAGGATGTCGTCGAAGACCCGGTCGTTGTAGAGCTGGTTGCCGCGCATGGCGGCTTCGGCGGCGTTGAGGCGGCCACGGAAATAGTGGGCCTCGGCGATCTGGCAACGGATGGTCTCGAGGTCTCCCTCTTCGGCGACCCGGTTGCAGATGTAGTTATGCAGTCCGCTTAGGCTTAAGCGGCGTTTTTCGGGGTGGATGTAGTTGTAGTAATTCGATGCGTGCAACAGAAAGTTGCCATCGTAAAAGACTCCAATGCGGCAGAACTTGTGTGATCTATTCATATTTTATAGGTTATACGTCTCACAAAACCTTTTTCACCGGCGTCGACCCCGTACAGCCGGGGCGAAGCCTTCCAGTCCAAATTTACTGCAATTTTACAACAAAAATTAGAGATTATCAACTTTTTCCGTTGTTTTTCATCAGTTTCCTTTCCGCCCCCTTCTTTTTTAGGGGGCCGATCTCTCCGGCGAATGGACGTCGGGGCGGTTTGCGGAATGGTTTACCCTTTGACGAATTGGATTTATTCCGGAGAAAGATTAACTTTGGAGAAAATTTTTCGATACTTAATTTGCGATGAAAATAGAAGTTTTGGAAAGCCTGCTCGGGGAGATCGACCGCCTCCGGCAAATGGCTCAGCGTTGGTCGGCAGAAGGGACCCTTCCGGCGGTGGAACGCGATTTGGCCCTGGAGAAGATCCGGCGCTTGTACGAGGAGGTGCTTTCCCTGGACGGGGAGGCCGCTCCGGTGGCGCAGGCCGCTCCCGAAGAGTCTGTCTGCCAGGAGGAAATCTTCGAAACGGCGCCTGAGCCCGAGCCTCTTCCGGAGCCCGCCTCCGAGCAGAAGCTCTTCAGCGACGAATCCCACATCCGCTCGCGGGTCGACAAGAAGGTGATCCTCTCGCTCTACGGCGATGAGGCCCCCGCTGCTGCAGCCCCGCAGCCGGAGCCCGCATCCGAGCCCGAGCCCGAATTCATTCCGGAGCCGGAACCCCTCATCGAGCTGGAAATCGTCGCCGAACAGGAACCCGAAATCGGCACGGAAGCCCCCGTCGAACTGGACGTCGTCTTCGTGGCCGAACCCGAGCCGGAGGATGAACCCGAGCCGGAGGATGAACCGCAGCCCGAACCCGAACCCGCTCCGGCCCCCGTGCCCGCCAACGCAAACGGCAATGGCAACGGCAACGGCGCCCCCAAGGTCCTGGGCGAAGTGATCGGCAAGGCATCGCCCTCCCTGGGCGATGTGCTCGGCCAGCAGCACCCCCACACCGACCTGGCCTCGCGCCTGCGTTCGAGCGTGGTGACCGACCTGCACCACAGCATCGGCATCAACGACCGCTTCCTGCTGATCAACGAGCTCTTCGCCGGGGACAGCGCCCGCTACGAGGAGACGATCGCCCGGCTGAACGCCTTCTCGGACCTGGACGAGGCGATGATCTACGTGCAGGAGAATTTTTCGTGGAATCCCAACGGCGAGGCGGCCCTGTTGCTGGTGGACCTGCTGGAACGCAAAATGACCAACTAAAATAACAGTGAGTTTCGTTTAAGAAACTCACCTACCTTTGAGTCAATGGCTCCATAGAGCCATTGGCAAAGTCCTCCCCTATCAGGGGAGGATTTAAGAGGGGTGGCGGGCCTTACGGCTTTTGAAAAAGCCGTTGACGTGATTTCTGGATAAGAATTATTGCGTTACGGTCTTGGTTGCAAAAACATAGAAAATAATTCTTATCCAAAAATCGCGTTAACTATGGTCAAGCTCTTTATCGTACCCACCCCCATCGGAAACCTCGACGACATCACCCTGCGGGCGATCCGGGTGCTCTCCGAGGCGGACGTGGTGCTGGCCGAGGATACCCGCACCAGCGGATTCCTGCTCAGGCACTTAGGGCTGGATAAGAAGCTGTGGAGCCACCACAAGTTCAACGAGCACGCCGCCGTGCAGGCCGTGGCCGACACCATCGCCGGGGGCCAGACCGTGGCCCTGGTCTCGGACGCCGGGACGCCGGGCATCTCCGATCCGGGTTTCCTGTTGGTGCGCACCTGCCTCGAACGGGGCCTCGAGGTGGAAACCCTGCCGGGGCCGACGGCTTTCGTCCCGGCCCTGATCAACAGCGGCTTCCCCGCCGACCGCTTCTGCTTCGAGGGTTTTCTGCCCCCCAAGAAAGGGCGGTCGAAACGCCTGCAGGCCTTGGCCGAGGAGAGCCGGACGATGATCTTTTATGAATCGCCTTACCGCTTGGTGAAGACCCTCGGCGAGTTGGCCGCCCTGCTGGGCCCCGGCCGCGAGGCTTCGGTCTCGCGCGAGCTGACCAAGAAGTTTGAGGAAAACGTGCGGGGCACCCTCTCTTCGCTCGGAGAGCATTTTACGAAACGCGAACCCAAGGGGGAGATCGTGCTGGTGGTCGCCGGCAAACCCCGCAAGGGCCGCGACGAGGAACTTCAGGAGGATTCTCCAGAGTAGAAAAGTAAGGATATGGAAGACAAACAACCTCATACCAAGGGCTTTTCCTTCGACCTGCTGTGGCGTTACCTGCGCAGCCGCTTCGACCTGCGCGACGACCAGGCCGCCGAGGCCGAGGTCAAGGACAACATCACCCGGGGCGTGGAGTTCAAGGGAACCAACCTCTGGGTACTGATCTTCGCCACGCTGATCGCCTCGCTGGGCCTGAACATGAATTCGGCCGCCGTGATCATCGGCGCCATGCTCATTTCCCCGCTCATGGGCCCCATTATGGGGATCGGCCTTGCGGTGGGGATCAACGACTTCGAGCTGATGAAGCGCTCGCTGCGAAACTTCGGCCTGATGGTGCTGATGAGCATCCTCGCCTCGACCTTCTATTTTCTGCTCTCGCCCCTGAGCGAGGCCCGCAGTGAACTGCTGGCTAGGACCATGCCCACGATCTACGACGTGCTGATCGCCCTGTTCGGGGGGCTGGCCGGGATCGTCGCCCAGTCGCGCAAGGACCGCACCTCCACGGTGATCCCCGGCGTGGCCATCGCCACGGCCCTCATGCCGCCCTTGTGTACGGCTGGCTACGGGCTGGCCACGGGTCAACTCAGCTACTTCATCGGGGCCTTCTACCTCTTCTTTATCAACACGGTCTTTATCGCCATCGCCACCTTCATCGTAGTGCGCTTCATGGGCTACCGCAAGAAGGAGTTCCTGGACCCGGCCCGCGAACGCCGCGTGAGCCGCAACATCCTCGTTATCGTGATCTTGACCCTCGTCCCCAGCGTTTTCCTGGCCCTCAAGGTGATCCGCCAGAGCGTATTCGAGGCCTCGGCCGACCGCTACGTGGCCGAGGTGATCCGCTTTCCCCAGGCCCAGGTGCTCGATTACAGCCGGGTGATCCGCCCCGACGGCCTCTGCTCGATCGATATCCTGCTGTTCGGCGAGGAGGTCTCCCCGGACGCCATCGAGACCGCCCGCCTGCAGTTGCCCAACTACAAGCTCGAGGGGACGGAACTCATCATCCGCCAATCGGCCCGCGGGCAGGAGGACAAGGTGGATATCAACACCCTGCAGTCAGGCTACCGAGAACTGCTTTCCGAGAAAACCCGCCGCATCGCCGAGTTGGAACGCCGCCTGGACCAGGTCGTGCCGCTCGATACCCTGCCCGCGCACGACATCGGCCGCGAGATGATGGCCCTCTCGCCCGAGATCCGGCGGGTGAGCCTCTCCGGGGTCCCGGTTTACGACGAACGGGGCGCGGCCGTGGACACCACGATCCTCTGCCTGCTCACGCTGGACAGGGGGCGTATCTCCGCCGGCGAGCGCGAGCGGATCGTCAACTGGCTGCGCAGCCGCACCAAAAATGAAAACGTCAAGTTGTATGTCGAATAATGAACCCCTCAATTACCGGGAACTCTGCACCGAGGTCTGCGAAATAGCCCGTGAGGCGGGCGAGTACATCGCCTCCCAGCGCGAAACCTTCACCTTCGGCGACGTCGAGTTCAAGGGCGACCAGAACATGGTCTCCTACGTCGACAAGCAGACCGAAAAAATGGTGGCCGCGCGCCTGGGCTCCCTGCTGCCCGGGGCGGGCTTCGTGACCGAGGAGGGCATGGTGCACAACTCCCTGGGCAAGCGCCTCAAGTGGGTCATCGACCCGCTGGACGGAACGACCAACTTCATCCACGGCCTGCCGCCCTACTGCGTCAGCCTGGCCCTGATGGAGGGCGACGAGGTCGTCGTCGGGGTGGTCTACGAGGTGACCCTCAAGGAGATGTTTTACGCCTGGAAAGGCTCCCCGGCCTACCTCGACGGCCAGGAGATAAAGGTGTCTTCCACCCAAAAACTCGAAAATGCCCTGGTGGCCGTCGGCTTTTCCTACAACACCTCCGCCGAGGTGGAGGATTACCTCGAATCAATAGCCTATTTCCAGAAAAACACCAACGGCATCCGCCGCCTAGGGTCGGCTGCCGCCGACCTGGCCTACGTGGCCTGCGGGCGCTTCGACGCCTTCTTCCAGGTCAAGCTGGCCGCCTGGGACGTGGCTGCCGGGGCCCTGATCGCCCGGGCCGCCGGAGCCTCTGTGACCGACTACCAGGGCGGCGACGACTACATTTTCGGCCAGGAGATCGTGGCCTGCCCGCCCGCGCTCTACGATGAATTGATCCCGAGAGTGCGATGAAGCGCGGCACCCGGATCCAGTACCGCATCCTCTACCGGAGCTGCCGCTTTCTGGGCCGCCTGGGGGAGCGCTTCCTATACGGTCCTTTTGCCGGGTTGCTCTACTTTCTGTTGTATAGGGTGGCGGGCTATCGCCTCAAAGTAGTGCGGGGGAACCTCTCCCGGGCTTTCCCCGAAAAAAGCCCGCAGGAACGCCTGGAGATCGAGCGGCGTTTTTACCGCCACCTGGCGGAAGTGTTCGTCGATACGATCCGCCTGGTCACCTTATCGCGCGAGGAGATCCTCGCCCGGATGATCTACACCAACCAACCCGAACATGAGGAGCGGATGCGGGGCCGCAGTTGGATTTCGGCCATGTCGCATTTCGGTTCCTGGGAGTTGACCATCAATTACGTCTGCAACTCCGACCACCGCGTCCTGGCGGTCTACCACCCGCTGCACAGCAAGGCCTTCGACTTTTATTACCGCTGGGCGCGCTCGCGCTTCGGGACGCAGCCCATCCCCATGCGGGATATTTACCGGGAGGTCATCGGCTCGCGCCAACCCCTGCGGCAGAACGTGACCGTGGCCCTGCTGGCCGATCAGCGGCCCCCGCTGCACGAGGCGACTCAGTGGCTCCGCTTCCTCAACCAGGAGACGGCCTTTGTGCCGGGCCCGGGGCGGATGGCCAAGCGCTTCGGGATGCCGGTCGTATTCATGTACGTGCGCCAGGTGCGCCCCCGGCATTACGAGGCCCAGATGCAGGAGATTTACGACGGCCGGGAGGATATTTCCGAACAGGAGATCACCCGTCGCTACGCCGAGCGCCTCGAGGCCCAGATCCGCGAGGCGCCCCACCTGTGGATGTGGTCCCACCACCGCTGGAGATACACCCCCGAGAGCGTGGCCCGCTGGGTGGAAAACGAGACTCTACGGGGCAGGGCGGCGGCCGAAGAACAAGCCAAGAACGAATGACCGTAAAAATCGTCATACTCAACTGGAACGGACGCGACCACCTGGAGCGCTTCCTGCCCTCAGTGTTGGCCCACAGCCCCGAAGGCTCGGTGGTGGTGGCCGACAACGGCTCGACGGACGATTCGCTCGCCTTTCTGCGGGAGAACCACCCCGGCGTGGAGTTGCTCTTGTTGGATAAGAACTACGGCTACGCCGAGGGCTACAACCTGGCCTTAAAACAAGTGGAGGCCGACTACTTCGTGCTGCTCAACTCGGACGTCGAGGTGACTCCTCTGTGGCTGGACCCGATGCTCGAACGCATGGAGAGCGATCCGCTCCTCGCCGCCCTCTCTCCCAAGATCCGCTCCTTCGCCCAGCGGGAAAACTTCGAGTACGCCGGGGCCGCCGGGGGCTACATCGACATGTTCGGCTACCCCTTCTGCCGGGGCCGCATCCTCGGCACCATCGAGCCCGACCGGGGCCAGTACGACGAACCCCGGGAGTGCTTCTGGGCTTCGGGGGCCTGCATGATGGTGCGCCCGGCGATGTTCTGGGAACTAGGGGGCTTCGACCGCGACTTTTTCGCCCACATGGAGGAGATCGACTTCTGCTGGCGGGCCCGCCTGTCGGGCTACCGGGTGATGGCCGAGACCCGCAGCGAGGTGTTCCATCTGGGCGGGGGGACCCTGCCCAACAACAGCCCCCACAAGCTCTACCTCAACTACCGCAACAACCTCTCGATGCTCTACAAGAACCTCTCGAGGGTCGGATTGTGGCCCATCCTGACCCTGCGGGCTCTGCTCGACGCGCTCTCGGTGCTGATCTTCCTGTTGCAGGGCAAGGCCTCTTTCTGCAAGGTGGTCTTCTGGGCCCACGCCGATTTCCTGCGTTCGCGCCGCTCGCTCAAGGCCAAACGCGCCTGGGTCAGGAGCATCCGGCGGGTCAACCACCCGAGCGGTATCTACCGGGGTAGCATTATCTTACGCCACGCTCTGGGCCGCAAACGCTTCGGGTCCCTGGATTTGTAAGGATGGCAATATTTTGCTATCTTTGTCCTCTGTCGAAAAATCTCAACTAAAAATAGTTCAAATGCCGAACACAAAAAGAGTCTACACCTTCGGTAACAAGAAAGCCGAAGGCAACGGAAAAATGAAAGAACTGCTGGGGGGCAAGGGTGCCAACCTGGCCGAAATGAACCTGATCGGAATTCCGGTCCCTCCGGGCTTCACCATCACCACCGATGTCTGCGCCGAGTACTACAGTCACGGCAAGGAAGAAGTGATCCGCCTGATCAAACCCCACGTGGAAGCCGCCATGAAACAGGTCGAACAGATCATGGGCATGGAATTCGGCAGCAACACCAACCCGCTGCTGATGTCGGTGCGCTCCGGCGCCCGGGCTTCGATGCCGGGGATGATGGACACCATCCTCAACCTGGGGCTCAACGACGAAGCCGTCGAAGGCCTCTCCAAGAAGACCGGCAACGCCCGCTTCGCCTGGGACTCCTACCGCCGCTTCGTGCAGATGTACGGTGACGTGGTGATGGACATGAAACCCCAGAGCAAGGAGGATGAAGATCCTTTCGAAGAGATCATCGACCACCTCAAAAACGAAAAAGGCGTCAAAAACGACACCGACCTGACCACCGACGACCTCAAGGAACTGGTCAAACGCTTCAAGGCGGCCGTCAAGAAGGTCACCGGCCAGGATTTCCCGACCAACCCCTGGGAACAGCTCTGGGGGGCAGTCTGCGCCGTATTCAGCAGTTGGATGAACGAACGCGCCATCCTCTACCGCAAGCTCAACAACATCCCCGCCGAGTGGGGCACCGCCGTCAACGTACAGGCGATGGTCTTCGGCAACATGGGCGAAACCTCGGCCACCGGGGTGGCCTTCACCCGTGACGCCGGTACGGGCGAAGATATCTTCAACGGCGAATACCTCGTCAACGCCCAGGGCGAAGACGTGGTGGCCGGTATCCGTACCCCGCAGGAGATCACCCTCGAAGGTTCGCGCCGCTGGGCCGAGTTGCAGGGCATCTCCGAAAGCGAACGCGCTTCGAAATATCCCTCGTTGGAAGAAGTGATGCCCGCCGCTTTCTCCGAACTGAACGAAATCCAGCAGCACCTCGAAGACTACTTCAAGGACATGCAGGATATCGAGTTCACCATCCAGAACGGCAAGCTGTGGATGCTCCAGACCCGCAGCGGCAAACGCACCGGGGCCGCCATGGTCCGCATCGCCATGGAGATGCTCGACCAGAAACTGATCGATGCCCCCACGGCCGTGCTGCGCGTCGAGCCCGCCAAGTTGGACGAACTGCTGCACCCGGTCTTCGACACCGCCGCCCTCAAGCAGGCCCACATCATCACCAAGGGGCTGCCCGCCTCGCCGGGCGCCGCCACGGGCCAGATCGTCTTCTTCGCCGACGACGCCGAGAAATGGGGCGAACAAGGTAAGAAAACCATCCTGGTGCGCATCGAAACCTCTCCCGAGGACCTCAAGGGGATGAACGTCTCGAACGGTATCCTCACCGCCCGCGGCGGGATGACCTCCCACGCCGCCGTGGTAGCCCGCGGGATGGGCAAGTGCTGCGTCTCGGGCGCCGGCGACCTGCGCATCGACTACAAGGCCCGCACGATGACCGTGGGCAACAAGACCTACAAGGAAGGCGACTGGATTTCGCTCAACGGCTCCACCGGGATCATCTACGAAGGCCAGGTGGGTACGCGCGACGCCGAACTGAGCGGCGACTTCGCCAAGCTGATGGACCTCACGGACGATTACGCCCACCTGAAGGTGCGCGCCAACGCCGACACCCCCCGCGACGCCCAGACCGCCTTCGCGTTCGGCGCCCAGGGCATCGGCCTCTGCCGCACGGAGCACATGTTCTTCGAGGGCGACCGCATCCGCGCCGTGCGCGAGATGATCCTCGCCGACGACGACACCGGCCGCCGCACGGCCCTGGCCAAGTTGCTGCCCATGCAGCGCGGCGACTTCGAAGGCCTTTTCGAAGCCATGAAGGGACACCCCGTGACCGTTCGCCTGCTGGACCCCCCCTTGCACGAGTTCGTGCCCCACATGGAGCATGAGATGAAGGACCTGGCCAAGGAGATGGGCGTTTCGTTCGAAACCATCAAGGACAAGGTCGAAGCGCTTTCCGAAGTGAACCCCATGCTGGGCCACCGCGGTTGCCGCCTGGGGAACACCTACCCCGAAATCACCGAGATGCAGGCCCGCGCTATCCTCGAGGCGGCTCTCAATACCAAGAAGAAAGGCATGGACGTACACGTCGAGATCATGGTTCCGCTGGTGGGCAACCACAAGGAGCTGCGTTACCAGAAGAACGTGATCGACGCCGTGGCCGAGGAAGTGTTCGCCGAACGTAACCAGGTGATCGAGTTCATGGTGGGTACCATGATCGAGATTCCCCGCGCCGCGGTGACCGCCAACCAGATCGCCGAAGTGGCCGATTTCTTCTCCTTCGGGACCAACGACCTCACGCAGATGACCCTCGGGTTCTCGCGCGACGACGTGGCCAAGTTCCTGCCGGTTTACCTCGAAAAGGGTATCCTCAAGAACGACCCCTTCCAGATCCTGGACGTCAACGGGGTGGGCCAACTGGTCCGCGAAGCCGTCTTCAAGGGCCGCGGCACCAAGCCGGGCCTCAAGTGCGGGATCTGCGGCGAACACGGGGGCGAGCCCTCGTCCGTCGAGTTCTGCCACTATGCCGGTCTCAACTACGTCTCCTGCTCGCCCTTCCGGGTGCCCATCGCCCGCCTGGCCGCCGCACACGCCGCCTTGAAGCAGCAGTAAATATCCCCTGCATACGAAAGAGCCGGTCTTCAACGAGACCGGCTCTTTTTATTTTAAACAGGACAAAGAAAATTAAAACTCAGCCAACCCCCACGAAAATACCATCCAGGCAATCAGAACAAAAAGCAGAAAACCAAGCACAAAAAAGAGTGTATTCCGCAGGATAACCCCGGGCTTGGGGGGAGGGGCGGAGTTGTCGGTCCCCTCACGGATCAATTTCTCTTCGTCACGGTTAAGTTTCTTATACATGGCATTTGATTAAAAGGGTCGGTCACGTCCCGACGGCTCCACACGGCTGGGCATAGCGTGCGTCAGGTTTTTCTTATCGTCCGGTTCGAGGAGCGGAGCGTACTAAAAGTACGTGAGCACCGAAGAGAGGTGTATAAGGAAAAGATGGCGTGCGATATGCGCAGCCGGCCCTACTTTACGTCTATTGTGTAATTGTTGGTATAGCAGACTTTGGCCCAGGCGTCGTTGACGTACTTCTTGCCGGAAACCGTGCGGGTAAAGTGATAAGGAGTTTCCAGCAGCGGCAGGTCCCGGTCATTCAAGAAACCCGCAAAACGATTCCCCTGCAACTTGATCGTCCCCACGAACAACTTCCCGACATCGTACCCCCGGTAGGAGTACTGGGAGGGCAGGGAAGAGAAGGCCGCCAGGTAGCGGTTGTCGAAGGAGACGACCCGCTGGTTGCCCCGGTCGGCGTGGTAGGCGGTGATGTAGCAGACGTTCAGCTTGAAGTAGAGGCTCCGGTCGATGTTCTGGTAGCGGGCCCACTTGGCGCTGCCGATCACGCGGATGACCGGATTTTTGAGACTTCGGGCCGTCAGGTTGTTCTGCACTGAGGCGATCCGGGCCAGGATCTCGTCCGTGGCGGCCTCTGTGGCGGCCAACACCACCAGCACATTTTCTTTTTCCCCGCTGAGCAGTTTCTCGATCTGCGGAGCCAGACCCGCGCCCTGGCTCAGGCGGTGGGCCGTGGCGGGAAGCAGGGGGTCGATGTCGGCCTTGAGCTCGGTGTCGACCTGGGTCGAGGAGATCACGATGACGTTGCGGTCCGCGCCGAACTCCTCGCGCAATTTTTCGTTCTTGCTGGTCCCCGTCGGGAAGACCTGGAAGGCCGCCGGGGATTCGATCTGGTCGATCGTGCCCAGGGGCGAAACGATGGGAATGCCCCGCTCGGTGGCGAAGTCGGCCGCCGCGGCGAAGCAGTCCTCATAGACCGGCCCGACGATCAGGTCGGCCTGGGAGATAGCCCCGTCCCGCAGGATCGCCCGCACCTCGTCGGCCGAGCGTCCCGTGTTGAAGAGGTCGATGCGGGTCGAGATGCCCATCTGTTTGAGCTCGTCCATCGCCACCAGGAATCCCTGGTAAAACTCCAGGAACTGGGGGTTGTTCGACCCGTTTGTCTGTAAAGGCAGCAGCAGGGCCACCCGCACGGGGGCCGTCACGTCGATCTCCTTGAAGCGGAACTCGCCGCCCTGGCTGGCAAACGGCCGTTCGTCCACCGGACGCGCGGGGGGAGTCCACCCCTCGCCCGTGGGCTGGGGAGGCAGGACCACCGGGGCTTCGGCGGCAGCTGTGCCTCCTGTCGTGGTAGACGAAGCCTCTCCGGAGGAGGGAATGCGCAGGATGGAGCCCATCTTGAGGCCGTCCTTCAGCTCGGCGGCGTTGTATGCGCGCAGCGTGTCGATGGGGATGCCCAGCTTGCGGCTCAGCGAGTAAAGCGTTTCGCCTTGGCCCACATTATAATAGGTAAAGGAGCCCGACACGCTGTTGAGCGCCTCGGTGTAGGAGGTGATCTCCTGCTTGATCTGCTCGGGGGGCGTTTGTCCCTGGCTTTTGATGCGGATGTTGACCTTCTGCCCGATCGAGAGGTGGGCCGGGTCGAAGCCGGGGTTGTCCTCGATGATCGTCTGCAGCGAAATGCCGTAGCGCTGCGAAATGGCGTAGGCCGTCTCGCCTTGGTTGACCGTATGGGTGTCGAACAGGCGGCTCATCTTGCGCTCGCTCATGGGCTGCGTCTCGGCGGTGCGCACCACCGGAATCTTGATGACCTGTCCGGCCTGCAGCCCCTCGGCCAGGTGGGGGTTGGCCGTCCGGATGGCCGCCTCGTCCACCGAGTACTGCGTTTTCAGGGAGTAGAACGTGTCGCCCTTCTGAACGGTATAGACATAGTAACTCTCACCCCCGATCGTCACGATGCTCGGGGCGGGGCCCTGTTGCTGAGCCAGGGCAACGCCCGCCAGCCCCAGGCAGAGGGACAAAATAAGGATCGTTTGTTTTAAACAAGCCATAGAACCGCCCTTTTTTATAAAAAAGGGCCCAAAAATTTTTAGGGGAAACTACGTTTCCCGTGATTCACTTGTTGAGTTTTATCCAGGTTGACCCGGTAGGCCCCCGTCTGCACTGCATCGGGGATTCGCAACAACATCAAAACGGGGGCCTACCGGGTCAACCTGCTTAAGTCTGATCAAAGTCAGTCATGCGATACGCAGTATCGCCCAAAAGTTTTGCGGCGGTGCCTACCGGCACCCGGAGAGGGCAGAAAGGTTATTACACAACAATACCTTTGCAGTGTGTAAAACCTGGCTGCTCATTCGGAGTCGCCGTAGCGACCAAAAGCGCCAGTTTCTGGCCCGCTTAAAACAGCCCATCTTTATTTGTTTCCCATGTCGCGGAGGCGGATGGCCGTAATCACTTTTTTGGTGTGGAGCGTAAAGTCTCCGTTCATCATCCAGGCATAGTAGCTGGGTTCCGAGCGGAACACCTCGACCACGGAGCGGCCCTTGTGTTTGCCGAAGTTGAAGACCTCCACGTCGTTCTCGTCGTAGACGATGCGCCCGGCGAAGTCGACCTGGCGTTCGCGGCAGGAGAATTCGGAGAGGAAGTCCACGTCGTTTTGCAGATCGTCGGGGTAGCGGTCCAGCTGGGCCATCAGCACCTCGTAGGTGGCCAGGGTGTCGGCTTCGGCCGAGTGGGCGTCGGTCAGATCGCCCCCGCAGTAGAACTTGTAGGCGGCCACCAGGGTGCGCTGTTCGAGGCGGTGGAAGATGTTCTGCACATCGATAAAGCGCACCTTGCCAAGGTCCACCTCGACCCCGGCGCGCAAAAATTCCTCGACCAGCACCGGGATGTCGAAGCGGTTTGAGTTGTAGCCCGCCAGGTCGCAGCCCTCGATGTAGCTCCACAACGATTTGGCGATCTCGCGGAAGGTCGCGCACCCGGCCACGTCCTCGTCGGTGATGTGGTGGATGGCCGAGGCGCTCTCGGGGATGTGCATCTCGGGGTTGAGCCGCCGGGTCTTGACCTCCTTTTCGCCGTCGGGCGTCACCTTGACGAGCGATAGTTCGACGATGCGGTCGCGGGAGGTATCGACCCCGGTGGTCTCGAGGTCGAGGAAAACGACGGGTTTCTTGAGATTCAGCTTCATCGACCCCCGCTTAGGCGTTGATCATCATCGGCATGAGCAGCATCAGCGTGTCGGTCCCGGGCTGCTCGTCGTAGACGGGGCGGAAGACCCCGGCCCGGGTCGAGTCGGCCAGTTCGATCTGTACGTCGCGGGTGTCGATGTTCGAGAGGATCTCGATCAGGAAAGTCGACTTGAAGCCGATGGCGATGCTCTCGCCCGCGTAGTCGCAGGTGAGCGACTCCTGGGCGGCCACCGAGAAGTCGAGGTCCTGGGCGGTGAGGTTGATCTTGCCCGACTCGATGTCCAGCTTGATGAGGTTGGTGGACTGGTTGGCGCAGACGGCCACGCGCTTGATGCCGTTGAGCAGTTCGACGCGGTCCACCAGCACCTTGTTTGGGTTGTTGGCGGGGATCACGGCGTTGTAGTTGGGGTAGTTGCCTTCGATCAGGCGGCACACCAGGGTGTGGTTGCGCAGCGTGAAGAGGGCGTTCTTGTCGTCGAATTCCACCCGGATGTCGTTGATCTCCTTGGGCAGCACCCCGCGGAGCAGTTGGGCGGGTTTCTTGGGCAGAATAAACGAGGCCGTGGCGCCCTCGGTGAGCGGGGCGGCGTATTTGACTAGCTTGTGGGCGTCGGTGGCCACGTAGGTGATCCCTTCGGGCTCGATCGACAGGAAGATCCCGTTCATCACGGGGCGCAGTTCGTCGTCGGCCGTGGCGAAGATGGCCTTGTTGATGCCCGTGAGCAGCGACTCGGCCGAGAGGGTCACGGTCTGCTTGCCGGCGCCCAGTTCGGGCAGGTTGGGGTAGCTCAGGCCCGAGATGCCGGGGATGGTGAACTTCCCGGTCTTCCAGCTGACGACGATCTCCCAGGTCGATTCGTTGGCCTCGATGGTCAGCGGTTGCTCCGAAAATTCCTTCAGGGTGTCCTGCATCAGCTTGGCCGGGACGGCGATCAGGCCCTCCTTTTCGACGCTTTCTACGGCCAGGGTGGCCACCTGGGTGGTCTCGAGGTCCGAAGCCGTGATCTTCAGTTGGCCGTCCTTCAGATCGAAGAGGAAATAATCGAGGATGGGCAGCGTATTCTTGCTGCTGATCACTTTACCCGTGGTCTGGAGCAGGCCCAGGAGGGCGGATGAGGATACGACGAATTTCATAGAAGTATGTTTTTTAAGATTGTAAGCGGTACAAACGGTATAATTTGTTCAAAGATACGTTACATGGCCAGTTTTTCCAAAGCCACAGCGATCATTTTATCAACAAATTGTTGGTAATCCGGCTCCACGTCCAGGGCCACCCGCTGGGCGATCACCGTGCAGATCGTGGCCGCCTCGTGGCCCATCAGGGCGCATAGGCCCGCCAGGGCCGAGCTCTCCATTTCGATGTTGGTGAAGCGGCGTGCGCCGAAGCGGAAGCGTTCGAGTTTTTCGTTGAGGCCCGGGTCGGCCGGAGCCAAGCGCAGCCAGCGTCCCTGGGGCCCGTAGAAGCCCGGGGCCGAGACGGTCATGCCGGGCAGGGTGCTCTCGGCGAACAGGGCGGAGAGCTTGCGCGAGCAGGCGATAAAGTAGGGCCTGGCAAGCAGCTCGCCCCAGCCGGTCTCCCGGATAAAAGCGGCCTCGATCTCCCGGTCGCAGACCTCGTTTCTGCCCTGGTAAAAGTTCAACAACCCATCGAAGCCCACGGACATTTCCGAGAGGATCAGATCCCCGATGCGCAGGTCGGGCTGGATGGCCCCGCAGGTGCCCAGGCGCAGCAGCGTCAGGACGGTTTTTTCGGGTTTCTCGGTGCGGCTTTCGAAGTCGATGTTCACCAGGGCGTCCAGTTCCCCCACCACGATGTCGATGTTGTCGGTGCCGATGCCGGTCGACACCACGCTTATCCGGCGGCCTTTGTAGTTGCCGGTCACGGTGGTGAATTCGCGGTTGGAAACCCGGCACTCCACGCTGTCGAAACGGCCCGAGACCCGCTCCACCCGGCCCGGATCGCCCACCAGGATCACCGTCGGGGCCAGTTGCCCGGGTCTGAGGTGGAGGTGGAAGACGGAACCGTCATCATTAATAATCAGTTCGGAGGGAGCTATTTTGCGCATGTGTCGATCGTGTTTGGTAAGGGACGGTAAGATACGGAAATTTCCCCGGATTTTCGATCCTCCTTTCCTTCGGCATCCGGATTTATTCATTAACTTTGTTTCTGCTAAAAAACGAACATCTTATGACACTTATAAAATCTATCTCCGGCATCCGCGGTACCATCGGAGGCCTCCCCGGCGACAACCTCACCCCCATCGACCTGGTCAAATTCACCGCCGCCTACGCCCGCTGGCTCAGAGAAAGCACTTCCCGTCCGGGACGCCTCGGCGTGGTGCTGGGCCGCGACGCCCGCCTTTCGGGCGAAATGGCCGCCTCCATCGTCTGCGGCACGCTCACGGCCTGCGGGATCGACGTCACGGAGATCGGCCTGGCCACCACCCCCACGGTCGAAATGGCCGTCACGGGCTTCGGTGCCGACGGAGGCATCATCCTCACAGCCAGCCACAACCCCGCCCAATGGAACGCCCTCAAACTGCTCAACGCCCGGGGAGAATTCCTCAACGACGCCGAGGGTAAGCAAATCCTCGCCTACGCCGAAACGAGCGAGGCGCAGCCCTATCCCGGCGTGGAAGAACTCGGTCAGGTGACCCGCTCCAGCTACGACAAACAACACATAGAAGCCGTCCTGGCCCTGCCTTTGGTCGACGTTGAAGCCATCCGTCGGAAAAAATTCCGCGTGGTGGTCGACGCCGTCAACTCGGTGGGCGGCGTGGTGATCCCCGAGTTGCTCCGAGAGTTGGGCGCCGAGGTGATCGAACTGAACTGCACCCCCGACGGCCGCTTCGCCCACAACCCCGAACCCCTGCCCGAGCACCTGACCGAAACCTCCGCCCGCGTGGTCGCCGAAAAGGCCGACCTGGGTATCGTGGTCGATCCCGACGTGGACCGACTGGCGCTGGTGTGCGAAACCGGAGAAATGTTCGGCGAGGAATACACCCTGGTGGCTGTGGCCGACTACGTGCTCGCCCACACGCCCGGGGCGACGGTCTCCAACCTCAGCTCCTCGCGCGCCCTGGCCGACGTGACCGAAAAATACGGCTGCACCTACTACGCCGCCGCCGTGGGCGAGGTGAACGTGGTGGCCAAGATGAAGGAAGTGGGCGCCGTGATCGGTGGCGAGGGCAACGGCGGGGTGATCTACCCCGAGCTGCACTACGGCCGCGACGCCCTGGTGGGCGTGGGCCTGCTGTTGAGCCACCTGGCACATACAGGTCTCAAAATTTCCGAGCTACGGGCCTCCTATCCGCCCTATTACATCTCGAAAAACAAGATCGAACTGACCCCCGCGATCGACGTGGACGCCGTGCTCGCCCAGATGAAGGCCCGCTACGCCTCCGAGCGCGTCACCGATCTCGACGGCGTGAAGATCGACTATCCGACCGAGTCGGTGCACCTGCGCAAAACGAACACCGAGCCGATTAACCGCGTTTACAGCGAAAGCCGCGACAAGGCCGCCGCCGAAGCCCTCGCTGCAAAAATTATAGCTGAGATCAAGCAAGTAGCCGGAATCTAAGAGCTGCACATATTGCACGCCGCCTTTGACTTATCCTCCTGCGCTCAAACCGACGAACGCAGCAGGCGCAGAAACCGCTTGCGGGCTATGCCCTGCCAGGAGGAGGAAAACGGGCGTCTTTTTGCCCGTTAATCCTCACATACTTCAAGTATGCTCCGGTTTGATGCTCGGACGATAAGCCAAATCCGACGCACACTATGCACAGCCGCATCCTGGAAGGTCGAGGTACGCCTTCCATAGGTCATTCGCTATCCCTCATGCGCAAGATCATCCACATCGATATGGACGCCTTTTTCGCCTCGGTCGAGCAGCGGGACAACCCCGCTTTCCGGGGCAAACCCCTGGCCGTGGGCTACGCCGGGGAGCGGGGTGTGGTGGCCGCCGCCAGCTACGAGGCGCGCCGCTACGGCATCCATTCGGCCATGCCTTCGCGCACGGCCCTCTCCCGCTGTCCGCAGCTGATCTTCACCCCCGGCAGGCACGAGGTATATAAAGAAGTCTCGGCCCAAATCCACGAAATATTTTCGGAGTACACCGAGCTGGTCGAACCCCTCTCCCTGGATGAGGCCTTCCTGGATGTGACCCAAAACCACCTCGGAATGCCCTCGGCCACGCTCATCGCCCGCGAGATCAAGCAGCGCATCCGCGAAACGACCGGCCTGACCGCCTCGGCCGGGGTCTCCATCAATAAATTCCTGGCCAAGATCGCCTCGGACTACCGAAAACCGGACGGCCTGTTCGTCATTACCGACCGTGAGGCCGAAGCCTTTGTCGAGGGCCTCCACATCGAGCGCTTCTGGGGCGTGGGCCCCGAGACCGCCCGCAAGATGCACGTCCTGGGCATCCACACCGGGGCCGACCTGAAGGCCTGCAGCGAGGACTTTTTGACGCGCAGCTTCGGGAAGATGGGAGCGCAGTTCTACCTGTTCGCCCGGGGAATCGACGAGCGCCCCGTGGAACCGGACCGCATCCGAAAATCGATCGGCGCCGAAAACACTTACCTCGCCGACCTGGGCCAACTCGAAGAGCTGCAACTCCACCTCTGGGAGATCGCCGAAGAGGTGTGGCGCCGCGCCTCGAAGCGCGAATTCTACGGCCGGACGGTCACCCTCAAGGCCAAGTACGCCGACTTCGAGCAGATCACCCGCAGCAAGACCCTGCCCGGATTCGTCACCGAATACGAACTCTTCTGGCAAACGGCCCTCGAACTGCTCGCGGGCGTCGACTTTTCGCAAAAGAAAATCCGCCTCCTGGGCCTGACAATCAGCAATACCCAGGAAATGGAACGTCCCGAAGCCATCCAACTGAAATTTGACTTCAAGCACTCCGGCACCCCTTCCCCGGACCTGTAAACCCGCCAGCGCTGTCACCTCCCCGTCACTATTCTGTCAATTTGGCAGAATGGAGGCGGGTGGCATACGTTTTGTTCAACTCCATTTCTCCAAACACAAAAATCAAAACATAAAATCATACCGCTATGCAAACCGGAAAAATCGGAGTAACGACCGAAAACATCTTCCCGATCATCAAGAAATTCCTCTACTCGGACCACGAGATCTTCCTGCGCGAACTGGTCTCCAATGCCGTCGACGCCACCCAGAAACTCAAGGCCCTCAGTTCGATGGGCGAAGTGAAGGGCGAGCTGGGCGATCTGACCGTCCGCGTGGCCCTCGACCCCGAGGCCCGCACCCTGACCATCTCGGACAGCGGTATCGGCATGAGCGCAGAGGAGATCGACAAGTACATCAACCAGATCGCCTTTTCGGGCGCCGAGGAATTTTTGGAAAAGTATAAGAACCAGGCGATCATCGGCCACTTCGGGCTGGGATTCTACTCCTCCTTCATGGTCTCGGATAGCGTCGAAATCCTCACCCGCTCCTACCGCGAAGGGGCCAAAACCGTGCGCTGGAGCTGCGACGGCAGCCCCGAGTACACCCTCGAGGAAGTCGCCGAAGAACGTCCCCGCGGCACGGACATCATCCTCCACCTGAGCGAGGAAAGCAAGGAGTTTGCCGACAAACAGCGCATCCGCGCCCTGTTGGATAAATATTGCCGCTTCCTGCCGGTGCCCATCGCTTTCGGCAAGGTCCAGGAGTGGAAGGACGGCAAGAGCGTGGAGACCGACCGCGACGAGATCATCAACGACATCGACCCCCTTTGGAACCGCACGCCCTCGGAGATCACCCCCGAGCAGTACGACGGGTTCTACCGCACCCTCTACCCCATGGGCGAGGACCCGCTGTTCCACATCCACCTCAACATCGACTACCCCTTCAACCTCACCGGGATTCTCTATTTCCCGCGTATCCGCAACAACTTCGAGATCCAGAAGAACAAGATCCAGCTCTACTCCAACCAGGTCTTCGTGACCGACTCGGTCGAGGGCATCGTGCCCGAGTTCCTCACCCTGCTGCACGGGGTGATCGACTCGCCGGACATCCCGCTGAACGTCTCGCGCAGCTACCTGCAGAGCGATTCCAACGTCAAAAAGATCTCGAACTACATCACCCGCAAGGTGGCCGAGCGCCTGGGCGAAATTTTCAAGAATCAGCGTCCGGACTATGAGCAGAAGTGGGATGACCTCAAAATTTTTATCGAGTACGGCATCATCACCGACGAAAAATTCGCCGAGAAGGCCGCCGAATTCGTGCTGCTCAAAAACATGGACGGCAAATACTTCACCTTGGAGGAATACGCCGCGTCGGTCAAGGAAAACCAGACCGACAAGTCGGGCACGGTGATCTACCTCTACTCCAACGACCGCACCGCCCAGTTCAGCTTTATCGACTCCGCGCGCGCCAAGGGCTACGACGTCCTGGAGATGAACGGCCCGCTGGACAACCACTTCATCGGCTGGATGGAGCAGAAAAACCCCGGCACCCGCTTCGTGCGCGTGGACGCCGACGTGGTGGATAAACTGATCGAAAAAGAGGAAAAACGCTCGATGGCCCTGAGCAGCTCCCAGCAGGAGATCCTGCGCCCGGTCTTCGAATCGCAGCTGCCCGCCGGGGAGGAAAACGTCCGCTACAACATCCAGTTCGAGGCCATGGCCGAGGACCACGCCCCGGTGCAGATCACTCAGAACGAGTTTATGCGCCGCATGAAGGAGATGTCGGCCCAGGGCGGCGGAGCCATGGCTTTCTACGGCCAGATGCCCGACAGCTTCAACGTGGTCGTCAACGGCAACCACCCCCTGGTGGCCGAAATCCTCGACGAGGTCGAAAAAGGCTACGGCGAGGACCTCAAGAAAATTTCGAAAAAGATCGACGCCGCCGCGACCGAGCAGCACAGCTTGGAAGAGCTGCTCAAGGACAAAAAACCGGACGAAATCTCCACCGAGGAAACCGCCAAGCGCGAGGAGCTGGAAAAGAAAACGGGCGAACTGCGCGCCCAGCGCGACGGTCGCCTGCGCTCCCTGGGCGGCGGCAACAAGCTGGTCAAGCAGTTCATAGACCTGGCCCTGCTGTCGAACGGCCTGCTCAAGGGCGAGGAGCTCTCCCGCTTTATCCGCCGCAGCGTCGAACTGATCGGCAAGCAGTAGCATGGTCGGTATCCGCCTACGTGGCTTTATTCCCCGGTTCGAGGATTTCCGCTTTCGCGAACCGATCGACTGGCAGATCCACCCGGGCGAGTCCTGGGCGGTGGTCGGGCCCAACGGAGCAGGCAAAAGCCTGCTCTCGGGCATTTTACAGGGCCGCATCGCCGGGGGTGGGGGAGCAATCGACCTCGGCGGGGCCGAAAGCCTCTACGGGGCCGTGCGGGCCATGGAATTCCGCGACCTCTACTCACTCGTCGACGAGCGGGGCGTCTACTACCAGCAGCGCTGGAACGCCTCGGACCGCGAACAGGTCCCCCTGGCCGGAGCCTTTTTTGAGAACCTGCCGGAGGAAAGCTACATGCCCTACCTGCGGCGTTTTGGTTTGGAAGACCTGCCGGGCAAGCGGGTGATCTCGCTCTCCTCCGGGGAATTACGAAAACTGCTGATCGTCCGGGCGCTGGCCTCCAATCCGGGACTGCTGATCCTGGACAACCCGTTTATCGGCCTGGACGCCGCTTCGCGCGAACAATTTTTCGAAATGTTGGAACAGATAAAGCCGGAAGGCGGTACTCAGCTCGTCCTGTTATTGTCCGACCCGGCCGAATTGCCTGGTTGGATCGACCGGGTGCTGCCCCTGTACGAACGCAGCCTGTTGCCCGTCTGCTCCCCGGAAGAATTTTTGAAAGACAAAGTCTTGCAGCAGAGATTGTTTCCGGAACCGGAAAACCAGGAGATTCCCCTCCCGCCGCCGAACGGCACCGTGCCGGACTACCGGACGGTTCTGCAAATGAATCAAGTCAGTGTCCGATACGGAGAGTCGGTGATCCTGCAAAACGTGGATTGGACCGTGGCCGCGGGTGAAAAATGGGCCCTCTCGGGCCCCAACGGCAGCGGAAAATCCACCCTGCTGAGCCTCGTCTGCGGCGACAATCCCCAGGCCTACGCCAACGACATCACGCTGTTCGACCGTCCCCGGGGCACGGGCGAGAGCATCTGGGACATCAAGCGCCGCATCGGGACGCTCAATCCCGACATGCATACTTTCTATATGAAGGACATCGACGCGCTGGCCGTGGTCGCCTCGGGGTTCTTCGACTCGGTGGGGTTATACAACAACCCCACGGAAGAACAATATGCCGCGGCGCGCGCGTGGCTCGCCGCGCTGGGTGGCGCGCACCTGACAGGGCGCTCGTTCGTGCGCCTTTCGTTCGGCGAGCAGCGGTTGGCGCTATTGGCGCGCGCCATGGTCAAGGACCCCGAAGTGCTGATCCTCGACGAGCCCCTCCACGGCCTGGACGCCGGGCGCCGCCGCCGGGCGCTGGCCCTGGTCGACGCCTTCTGCCGCCGGCCGGGCAAAACCCTGGTCTACGTGACCCACTACCGCGAGGAGATCCCCCCGTGCGTGGACCGGGTGAAGGAGCTCCCGGCGCGCGGGTAGCGTCGCCCCGCCCCGGGATGTTGACGCTCCACCAACAAAAAGCGGCCTCCGGAAGGAGGCCGCTTCTCTATGGCGGGGTGTGTTACTACATCCACTTGTAGTCGTACCACTGGGCGCCCCACTTGCCCTGGGTCGAAGCCCAGGTGCGGAAGTCGGGGAAGATCTCGTCGATCTTCTTGCCTTCGTACCGCTGGCCGTCCTTGACGTTGCGCAGGTACTGGAAGCCGAGCTTGGGCACGTCCAACGCGAAGGGATAGTTGTCGTTGGAGATGTACCACGAGCTGACCATGTCCGAGCGGTCGTTGTACTTGCCGAACCACTTGGCGGCGGCGATCGGGTTCATCCTTTCGGTCGGGGGGTTGAGCACCGTCACGCCGTAGGGGTGGTACCAGGTCGTGGAGGCCAGGTGCACCTCGCGGCCGCGGCGGATCGAGAGGTCGTTACGCTCGTCGGGGGTCACCACCATCACGTAGGGGTTGTAGGGCGGGAAACCGTGGTCGG